>JAWKOY010000027.1:0-116794 GCA_041390945.1 Chloroflexota bacterium | reverse complement strand
ACAGCATCTGGTTATTGTTGGCCCGTGTTCTCAGCCAGATGCTGGCACTGGCTTTCTCATTGCTGGTCGCCCGGCGTTTGGGGGAAGTTGTTCTGGGGCAATACGCCTTCATCAGCACCGTCTTGCTCATCGGCAATCTGGCGACAAACCTCGGCACGGACACAATCATTATTCGCCATGTGGCAGCGCATGAGACATCACAAGAAACCAGTGATCTCCTCACCGCTTCGCTGCTCATACAGTTAATCCTGTCAGGCTTGCTCATTGCCGGTATCTGGCTTCTTGGCGGTTTGCTACCTAACCAAACGGCCGAAACACTGCCCGCTTTTCATCTCATTGCCCTCTCGCTCATTCCGGTTGCCTTCTCCAGCATCTTTAGTGCCGTACTGCGTGGCCGCGAGCACATGGGTGCTTTTCTGATATTCAATCTGGCGACGACTGTGACCCTCGTCGTCGGGGCGCTCGTCGTCACAAGTCGGGACGGCGGCCTGATGGGTCTGGCCCTGGCTACCCTGACAGCGCAGACCGTCGGGGCACTGGTTGCGGCAGGGCTTTTCCGGCGGCTGACTCCCTGCCTGTCATGGCATATCCGACGGCCGTCCGGCGATCTTGTGCAGACTGTCGTTCGCACCGGCTTTGTTCTGGCTCTGGGCATGGTGGTTACCTTGTTACTGGGACGACTGGGGACGCTCTCCCTTTCGCTACTGGATAGCGACGCTGCAACCGGCTGGTTTTCGGCTGCGGCGCGTCTGGTTGAGGGACTAAAGCTCATTCCGGCGGCCGTTCTTGGGGCACTGTTTCCGGTGATGGCCCGGCACAACGCGCAGACAGACGGCCGATCTGTTCCCACATTTGCACCAACCCGACTACTCCTGATTGGGCTTGTCCTTACAATCGTCGTCGCTATCGCCATTGACCTGTTGTCCGGTCCGATTGTGATGGTATTGTACGGTCCCGGATACGAACCTTCTGTTACTGTTCTGCGAATCCTGGTTTGGGTTCTGCCCTTCTCGGTTGTATCGCTCTCATTGTCCTTCTGGCTGGTCGCGGCCGGTCAGGAACGCATTGTCCTGATTGTCATGATACCGGCGCTGCTCATATCGGCCGGCCTGATGGGCTGGGCGGTGGATCGCTTCGGCCTGACAGGGGCGGCAGCCGGGAGTATTGGTGCTGAATTTATCCAGATGCTCTGTCTATTGATCGCCATTCGCATCGCCGCCAGCACATGAGCCAGACAGTTCCCATTGTCATTCCCGCTTTTCGTCGCACCGGGTCACTGACCCGCCTGGTCACGTCCCTATTGCGAGCCGATATCCCCGACAATGTGCGGCTCATCATTGCCATAGACCGGGCGGCCAATAGCCGGTACACGGCGGACAATCAGGCTGTCGTTGAACTGGCCCGTGCTGTTCACTGGCCCCACGGCCCGCTGGATATCATTTGGCACGAGCAACCGTTGGGACTGATGGGCAACACTTATTTCTGCCACTCACTGGCGGCGGAATATGGGGCGGTGATTGTCCTGGAGGACGACCTTGTAGTCGGGCGGCCGTTTTATACCTACGCCATGCAGGCGCTGGCCGCTTACGGCAATGACCCGCGTATTGCCGGCATTTCGCTCAATACGCTTTGGTACAACGGCTTCACCCATCAACCGTTTATCCCGCTGCCTGATTCCGCTGATGTCTTTTTTCTGCAACTGGGAACGCCGCAGGGGCAACTCTATACGGCCGATCAATGGCAGGCCTACAGCAACTGGGTATCGGCAGCAGATCGCAAACCGGCGGACGAACGGGTTCATCCGCTGGTTGCACAGATGCCGAAGACGGATTGGCTGCCGAACACTATCCGTTATCTGGCGGCCACAGACCGGTACTACGTCTTTCCCAGGGAATCGCTTACAGTGAGTTTCGGCGATGCCGGGACCCATATCAGCCAGAACACCGACTTCTTTCAGGTGCCGGTTCAGGACTTTCAGCGAGGGTATCGGCTGGGATCACTGGATGAAAGCGCGGCCGTTTACGACACATTCTATGAGCCCCAACCCACCGTATTGGCACAGTTATGTCCTGTGCTGGCAGGCATTGACTTCGCAGTTGATCTCTACGCGACCAAGCAACCTGAGCAGCTTATGTCGGACCTGGTCCTGACTACACGCCCCGCCGATAAGTCACTGATGGGCTTTGCCAGAACAATGCGGCCGATGGAAGCTAATGTAATTCACAACATTGGTGGAGATGAGATTGTCTTGGCGAAAGTATCCGATGTGGATTTTAGTGCTTCCGCAACGGCCATCGCACAAGCTGCCAACGACGCCTATTTCAATCGACACCAGACAGCCGGTTGTCGGTCACCGTGGTTCAATCGTTTCGCTCGTTGGCGATCAGGTAGGAGGACGCGCTAGGCAGCAGGCGCGCGCTCGTTGAGAATATCCAGGACATCGGCAGCCAGATCGTAACGGCCGAAGGCGGGCATAATGTAATACCCGTGCACATACGGCCGAAGGACAGCCATGATCTCCTGGGCGATTATCACCCTCCTGCTGCGGATTGGCTGCCTCGTGCATACGCGCCCGCTGCGCTTCAGGGATGATGATTCCCGGCACTCGTTATGGAGGAACTCGGCGTTACGGCTGTTGTAAAGCGGCTTGATACCCGCGACGATTGGCGGCGGAGACTGGCCGTAGGTTTCTTCGTACGCACTCAGAAATTCAATGGCCGCTTCCGGATCAAATACCGGCTGTGTCAGGGCAAAGTCAGCTCCGTGCGAAACTTTCTTGTGCAGGAGTTTCATCTCCTGCTCGCGGTTCTTGGGAGTCAGGCTTAACGCGCCGCCCACCACAAAGCTTGTGGGCTGGCCGATAGATTGACCGGCCTTGTCCAAACCCTGGTTAAACTGAAACTTGATCAGCTCAATGAGACCGGTGGGCACAATATCATAGGAGTCCATCGCTTCCGGGTAGTCGCCGATACGCGTCGGGTCCCCCATGGTCACAAACAGATTACGGATCCCCATCGCATGAGCTGCCAACAAATCCCCCTGAATGCGCAGCAAGTTCCGGCCGCGCGTGGGAAGTGCAGCACCGTTTCCAGACCGATATCCTGCTGTACCAAATAGGCCGCAGCCCAGGCGCTCATACGCATCCGGGCCAGAGGGCTATCAGCAATATTGAGGAAGTTCGCGCCGGATTCCTTCAGCATCCGCGCGCCTTCCAGCAACCGCTCGGCACCGGTTCCCTTAGGTGGGTTCATCTCGACCGTCACGATAAGCTGCTTCTTCTCCAGATACTGCGCCAGCTGGGTGGGCTTGTCGACCATGGCGCTGCGCGTTCCGGACGGCCGACCACACGAATCACCGGCAGGTTGATATGGCTCTCGCTGGGCACATCAATCGCCGTACGCATAGCCTTGATATGATCGGACGTTGTGCCGCAGCACCCGCCAATCAACGATATCCCCGCCTCTAGAAAAGCGCGAGCGTAGTCACCAAAGTAATCCGGGGTTGCAGGATACATGACCCGGCCGCCGGGCATTTGCTCCGGCCAACCGGCATTGGGAGCAGCCGACAGAGGCATTTCCGGAGCAACCTGCTTCATAACCGAGATCAGGCGCAAGACCTGTGCCGGGCCGCCGCTACAGTTGATGCCCACAGCATCAACGTCCATAGCCGCCAGCTTTTGGGCGACAACATCCGGAGGGTATCCCAGCAAGGTCTTATCATCACGAGTGAAGGTCATTTGGGCGATGATGGGCAGGTCCGGAGCCACTTCACGGGCAGCGTTAACGACGGCTTCCACCTCTTTCAGGTCCGACATCGTTTCGATGATGAATAGATCTACACCGGCCGGTTCAGCCTGAGCCAGCGCCTGAACCTGCTCGGCAAACGCTTCCTGCGCCTCGGCCACACTAACCCGGCCCAGCGGCGACAGACGAGCGCCTAATGGTCCGATCGATCCCGCCAGAAGAACCGACTTAAATGAAGCATCAATAACCCGGCGGGCAATGGCTACCGCCGCCTGATTAATTTCCGCAACCTTATCCTGGAGGCCATATTCAGCCAGTTTGAAGCGATTGGCCCCGAAGGTATTGGTCTCAATGATGTCGGAGCCTGCATCCACGTACCCGCGATATACCTCAGCGACCAGGGCGGGATGGGTTAGGTTGACAGCATCAAAGGATTGGTCGATGGAGCGCCACGACTATGGAGGACAGTCCCAAAAGCCCCATCCAGCAAGATGGGGCCGTTTTCGATTCGTTGGCGAAATTCAGTCCGGTTCATGATGAGAGATTATACCCATCAACCGAACAGACTTCGAATCAGGGGCATCACCAGGTCAGAGTTCATCAGATAAACCGAGGCACCACCGGGAGTTAGATAGGCGGTCAGGTAAGTCTGGTCCAGGACTGCGTTCTGGATATTCTCGGAGGGGATTCCGCTGCCGGTTGCTGCCAGACGAACCAGTTGTTCCAGTCCCATATCCGTGCGTACACCGCTGTCAATCTCGCGGTACAGTGCCGGTGCCTGCCGTAGCAGTTCTGTGATACCCATGCTTAGCGCCTTATCGCGCACACCAGAACAACCTGCTGCTGCCGTTGGGCGCGATTAAAGTCCGTATCCGCATGCCGGGTACGCGCGTATTTGAGGGCGTTCTCGCCGTCAAAGTGCTGCAAACCTGCCGTGATATACAACGGGTCATAGCCGTAGTTCATGTCCGGGTAATAGGGATCGTCAATGGTATAGGGAACCGTTATGTCAATTCCTCCCAGCAGGTCAATGGACCGGGTAAATGCTCCAAAGTCTACGAGGACGAAGTGGTCAATCGGGATATCAAGGTTGTAGGAAATGGTTTGCATCGCTAATGCAGCACCGTCCAGGTAATTATGTTCAATATCGTTGCTGTTCATCGCCCCGTAGACAAAAGCCGTATTGACACGATCTTGCCCATAGCCGGGGATGTCAACATAGAGATCACGTGGAACAGAAAGGATCGCCGCAGAGTCTGTCTCCGGGTCGATCGAAATAACCATCATCGTATCAGTACGCGAGACAAACGCCTCGCCCGGTCGACGGTCAATTCCCATCAACAGGATATTGACCCGATCGCTCCCTTCCCACTGCTCCACTGCCGGGGCCGGTGTCGGGGCCAATGCAATTGCCGTTTGCGTCACGGTAATTTGCGGCGGCTGCCCGGTAACCGGGGCCAGAGCATCGTCATTGATGACAATCCCTGAAGCCTCGACAGTCTCAGGTGATTTGTTCATCAGGTGCTGAAACGTCAGATAGGCGAAGAACAGTACAGCAACGGCCGAGAAAATAAACGCTGCTGATAATAATATGCCCAGCCATCCGGGCAGGATTCCTTGTTTGTTGCGCAAGATTTACTCCAAATAAGGGCTGAAGCCGCTCATTAATCAAGTCTACGGCGTATTATTGCCAATGTCTGTCATTATAACGTTAGACGTCGTTGGTGCAGGGTATGTTCCATTTGATAGCTGGGCGTTTAGCCTACTACTCATATGATCCGATACAAGCGGCACCAAATTCGTCATGGAAAGTATCATCCCTGGCTAACAACACCCATTAAAAGAAAAGTGTAATAATAATTTAATTGACAGAGCACCCCTGACCCACTAAAGTTACACAGAAGCAAGCACACCCATGCTTGCTTCTTCGTCAACGGGAACACATGTCAATGATCGCTTCGGCTTATAATATCAACTACCTCCGTATCTCCCTCACCGACCGGTGCAATTTGCGCTGCGTCTATTGCATGCCGGAGGATATGGTCTTTCGTCCACGCGCGGAATTGCTGCAAGACGATGAGGTCCTGCGCCTCGTCAACATTTTCGCCGGGCTTGGCTTCCACAAGTTTCGCCTGACCGGGGGCGAGCCGACTGTCCGGGCAAACATCCTGGACATTGTCGCCGGCATGGCGGCCACACCGGGAGTTGACACCGTAGCCATGACGACCAACGGGCTGCTGCTGGAAAAGTTGGCCCGACCATTGGCCGGGCGGGCTTGCAGCGAGTCAATATCAGCATTGATACGCTCAACCCAGACAAGTTTAAGCGCCTGACCCGCTGGGGAGATGTGCAGGATGTGTGGGCTGGAATTCATACGGCCGAAGAGGCAGGGCTGGAGATCAAGCTGAACGCCGTCATCGTTCGTGGCTATAACGATCAGGAGGATGTGGTTGATCTGGCCCGGTTGACACTCCACCAACCCTGGCAGGTTCGCTTTATCGAGATGATGCCCTTTGGGGAAATCTCCGATTTTCAGCGGGCCGGTGTTGTTAGCGAGGAGGAGCTTCAAGCCACCATTGCCGCCGGAGTTGGCCCTCTGGAAGTGGTCAATGAAGGGGTCCTGGATGGTGAGGCACGCATTTACCGGCTACCCGAAGCACGGGGCACTATCGGCTTCATCAGTTCCGTCACCCATCCCTTCTGCGCCGATTGCAACCGTGCCCGCCTGACGGCCGACGGTCGTTTACGCCTCTGCCTGTTGCGTGAAAAGGAAGTTGATCTCATGACGCCGCTTCGCGCCGGGGCCACAGACCAGGACCTGATTGATCTCATTACTGAAGGTATCTGGTGGAAGCCGTGGGGTCACGGCCTGGAACAGGACATCATCCCATTGAATCGGGTCATGTCCGAGATTGGCGGCTAGCGCCGCACGTCGTCGTCTGGTGGACGTGTGTCGTCATAGGGTAACGTATAGGAGCGCGCGTCGAAACGGCCGCCCGTTCCCCGTTCCACACCCCAGGACTGCTGCACAAGGTAAAGCGGCCGTCCCTTAACCTCATCATAGATACGCCCCAGATACTCGCCTATGATGCCCAGCGAGATGAGCTGAACACCACCCAGAAACAGGACAGCCACCAGCGTAGTCGCCTGACCAACCAGCGGATGTTCCGGGCCGAATAGCCGGAGAATAACCACAACCAGAATGGCAATTGCGCTGATAGCGGCAATGACAAACCCGAAAATCGTTGCCAGTTGCAGAGGGAAGTAGGAGAAGCTGGTAATGGCATCCAGGGCAAAGGGCAGCATCTTCTTGACGCTGGTAAACTTCGCTTCCCCGGCAAAGCGCGCAGCCCGATCATACTCTACACCGATCTGGCGATAACCCACCCACGGGACCATACCCCGCAAGAAGCGGTTACGCTCCGGCATGTGGCGAATGGCGTCCACCACACGCCGATCCATCAGCCGAAAGTCGCCGGTATCCAGCGGAATGTTGATGTCGGTAATCCGGTAAATGAGCCGGTAGAACGCCTTGGCGGTGAATAGCTTGAACCAGGTCTCACCCTCGCGGCTGGCCCGAACCCCGTAAACCACATCGTACCCATTTAACCACTGCTCGATCATGGCCGGGTATACTTCCGGCGGGTCCTGAAGGTCCGCGTCAGTGAGAATGACTGCATCACCCAGCGCATAATCCAACCCGGCAGTCGCCGCAATCTGAAAGCCGAAGTTGCGCGAGAAACTAACCCCGCGAACGCGTGGGTCCTGCGCGTGGAGATCAGCGATCACCTGAGCAGATGCGTCCCGGCTACCATCATCTACAAGGACCAGTTCCCAATCAAACGATTGGTCCCGCATCACCGCTTCTATTCGGTGATACAGTTCCGGCAGGACGCTTTCCTCGTTGTACACCGGGGCAACGATGGAAATCAGTTTACGGTGCTCGCTTGCCAACTTTCAAACCTCAATATTGACCAACATACCAACATGGTCAGATGGATAAAGCGTATCGTCGTCTGCAGCCGGTTTGGTGCAGAACAAGGACGCCGCTTCAATTTTATACACAGCCTGGCGATACAAACACGTAGTCCAGGCAGCCAGACCAATCCCGCAAAGGTTGTGAAAGACACGTCGGGAATGTCGCCAGAGGCTCGTGTCAATCGCCTCGGCATAAACGGATCGATACGACTGTTTCATAAACTGGATGGCCGGACCGGTCGGAGTCTCATTGAGGTCTCCGCGATCACCTGCAGGGAATACGACGACGCTCGTTCAACACCACCATCTGCATCGCCTGATCCAGCCGAATATCCTGATCGTGACGTTCATGGTGCAGGTGGGTGGTGACAAAATCCAGTGACTGATAACGACCGCGGGAACGTTCCGCAGGGATCTCGACATTCGCTCGTAAGGCGACCCGTCCACCATGGCCCAACGAGACGCTGTCGTGATAAAGCAACGGCAGTTTGGTCATCACACCTACCGCTTCCGTCCAGTAGGATGGATGCGTCTTGCGAACCTGAATAAGCCGGTAAGGTTCGTTAGCAGACCCGGATATGCGCATATTGATCTGCTTAACCAGCCAATTCCCTGATTAATAGACAGGCTAATCTCCTGCAGGCTGATCAGGTCCGGCGCCTTGTCAATGATCTCAGATACCAGCAAGCGCCGCCGGGCCATCAACGGTCAGCGCGATTACGCAGATTAATAGTGGCAACAGTGATAGAGGCCATCAGTACCGGAGCTTACTTGAAATTAGTGTAGGTCAAATGTGGAAATACCGGCCGGAATCGCGCTCTGAAATTCCTGCTCCCGATCCCGGTAGCTCAATGTGAACGGAGCGGCCGTTCGAATCGTCAGTGTTCCGTTGGCTGCCAGCAGGTCGGCCGTCCTTCGTTACCCAGCGTCAACTGCCGTACGCCAGTCTCAACCTCGTCTCCGAGATAGTTAAACCAGGACACCTGGCGCAGGGGCCAGTCAATTGTTACCCCAACTACCTGTTCCAGCAGAGTCAGAATGGAAATTGCCGCTTCCATGTCTGAAGCGCCGACACCCAGGCTAAGTTCACCGTCCCAATAATCCACCGCCATGGCATGGGCAAGAGATTGTGCTCTGACCCCTTGCAGACCACGCATCGCCACGTAGGTAGTCAATGGTGTCCCAACTATGGACGCATCACCGGTTTGCTCAGTCTCGGCATTGGCTTCGGGCTCGGATTCAGACTTTCTCCGCGCATTGTGTTCATCACGCAATGCCTGGACGAATCGTTCGTCGGTCTTCAGGCACGAGCTGCTTGTCAAGCAAAGCCCAATAGGCAGCCATCGTCCGTACATTGCTGAAATCGCCGTTCGGGTCAGTTGGATAATAAAACGATGTTTCCTCATCCCACATTGTGGCGTTGATTCGTCGCCCCAGGATGGAGCGTTCAGCCGAGTTCTTCAGCAATTTCCCCTTCGCCCAGAAGTTCCGCCATCCGGCCCAGCAGAAGTGCGCTGGTATTGGCTTGCAGGGTGGCATCCAGCCATGCCAATGGCGGTGATGATAGAGGCGCTGCGGCACAGTTGACCGGCACTTGCCGATGCGTAACCTGTAGACCAGTACAATCCCGATTGCCGGGTCGCGATTCAGATGCAACCAGCGATGATAAGCCACAATCGGATGAAACACCTCACGCAGCCGCGCTTCATCGCCGGTCAATCGAAAATGCCGCCACTCCCGTCCAGGCAAACAAATTGGGGCCGGTGCTGTTGGGGTCGTAAGGAGTCTGACACGGGTTGCCCGTGCGGATATCAATCTCGCGAGGGATAAAGCCGTCATCATGTTGAGCGGCATAGAAATTGTCAAGCAAGTGGATGAGGTCAAAGCCGGGATGTGCAAAACCGGCCAGTCGAGCAGTAACTGCCGCTTCGCTCAGGATAATCGTCTCTTCCGACCCATCAGACAGGACAGGACCGTCCAGTGGGGATACAGACGGTGCCTGGGCCAGCTTCGACCATACCGTTTCCCAGGCCGCCCAATACGAATCAACCCATTCCGGTTGAGAAGGTAGAACCGGCACGGGCAGAATATTACGAACAACAGAAAACGGGGGTAAGGATATCCGCACATCTGACCGTCCCCTGAATGCATTCTGCTGCACCAGAGGTTCGGTCAGATGTGGTTGTTCCTTTTCCCCGTTCAATTGAGACTCCGAATCCAAATGCGGTGTCTCCCGTTCTGCAACTACAAATTAATTGATTTCTTCGATGGTAATGGTACTAATCTTGTCACCGGCCGGTGCATTTGGCGTTGTAGACGGATCACGTGGCGTAATAGCCTCCACGACGTCCATTCCCTCGGTTACCCGGCCAAAAATGGTATAGGAACCATCCAACTGGCTGACGTCACCATAGGTGATGTACCACTGACTGCCGTTGGTATTGGGACCGGCGTTAGCCATGGCAACCACGCCGGCCGAGTCGTGTGACAGTTCGGGATCGATCTCGTTTGGCAGCATGTATCCGGGGCCGCCACGGCCGGTACCGCTGGGGTCGCCGGTCTGGGCGACGAAACCGGGCAGTACACGGTGGAACGTAACACCGTCAAACCAGCCGTCGCGTGCCAGGAAAACAAAGCTGTTGACTGTTTGTGGGGCCGACTTGGGCAACAGTTCAATCGTAAATGTGCCGCCATTTTCCATCTGCACATGCGCCAGATATTGCGCATCCGTATCAATCGTCATTGGCGGCGCGGAACTATACTGCCGCTCTGCCAACTCCTTCAATGCTTTTTCGCTATTCACGTATTCCTCCCAAATAGCCAAATCACGCGGTAATCCATCACCGGGAACGATCTCGCCATTGACTAGAACCGAAGGCGTGCCCGGTAGTCCAAGGGCTATTGCCTCCTGCTCAGATTGACTTATTTTCTCGGTGTAGACACCACTGGTTAATTCCTCAGTGAACTTATCAGTATCCAAACCAAAAGTGCTCGCCAAATTAACGAAGAAATCCAAAGCCTGCTCTTCATTGAGGCTTGACCAGTCACTTTGTTGGGCAAACAATGCCTCGTTGTACTCCCAGAACTTGCCCTGCGCCCCGGCCGCTTCGGCTGCTTCGGCCGACATCTGGGCCAGGGGGTGAATGCTGTTTAACGGAAAATACCGGTAAACAAGACGCACATCATCCGGGAATTCATTCGATAATTGTCTCAATACCGGCGTGAAAGCCGCACAGCCGGGGCACTGGAAGTCAGCATACTCAATGACGGTAACCACCGCATCTTCCGGGCCAACTGACCAGTCGGTATCGCGGACAACTGTGGGATCACTATCACTAACGGGTTCAACTGCGTCATCTGTTGACCCGGTAGCATCTGTAACTTCCGTTGCCGCCGGTGCGCTTGTCGCCCCGGATGTGTCCGCCGTATCAGCTACATCTCCAGAGGTAACTGTCCCCGAAATTTCCGGCTCACTGAGTGTTGGGGCTGTACCAGCGCCACCACAAGCTGCCAGCGCCATTAATCCAATTAAAAGAAGGGTAAAAGTAATTCGTTTCATCATACACCTTAAAACGCATTCTATCACGGGCCGTGATAATGACGCACAGAACGGCCGTCAGATTATCTAACTTTCACTTAGGTGTAAGTAAGAACCGGCCCGATTTAAACTCAGGCCGGTCATAGACAGCAATCAGGCGCAGCAGCCGTATTCAACGAGACGAACACGGCTGCTGCGCGATTTTCAAAATTCTAGCGACGGTTGCCGCCGCGACCACGGCCACGGCCGTTTCGGGAACCACCGCCACCACTGGGTTTGCGCGGAGCGTCCTGCTCGCGGGCCTCTTCCAGGGTCCAGCCTTCCAGAACGGCGCGGCGGGACAGGCGGATCTTGCCTTCCGGGCTGACGTCGGTCACCATGACCATCACCTCATCACCCATCTGTACGGCATCCTCAACGCGCTGCAAGTGGTCCGACGAGAGCTGCGAGATGTGAACCATGCCGTCCTGACCGGGCATAAGTTCCACAAACGCACCAAAGTCGGTAATGCGCACGACCTTGCCGGTGAACTGATCGCCGGGTTCCGGGTCATGGGTGAGCATCTCAATGCGCTCCAAAGCTTCCTCAGCCAACTGACCGTCTACGCCGGCAACAAATACCGTACCATCTTCCTGAATATCAACGGAGACTTCAAACTCCTCTTCCAGGCTGCGAATGGTCGCCCCACCCTTGCCGATGATGGCACCGATCTTGTCGGGGTTGACCTTGATGGTCAGCATACGTGGCGCAAACAGGCTCAGGTCTTCACGCGGTGCGGAAATCGTTTGCAGCATGGAATCCAGGATAGTCAGACGGCCGGTATGGGCCTGCTCCAGCGCCTCGGTCATGATGTCCATGGTCAAACCAGAGATCTTGATATCCATCTGCAAAGCAGTGATACCTTCGCTGGTTCCGGCAACCTTGAAGTCCATGTCACCCAGATGATCTTCCATGCCCTGGATGTCGGTCAGGATGGCGTATTTCTCGCCGTCCGTGATCAAGCCCATGGCAACACCGGCAACCGGTCGTTTGATGGGTACACCAGCATCCATGAGCGCCAGACTGGAGGCGCAAACGCTGGCCTGGCTGGTACTACCGTTGGAGGACAGCACCTCAGAGACCACGCGAATAGTGTAGGGGAATTCTTCCTCCGGCGGGATCATCGGCAGGAGGGCGTTCTCGGCCAGGGCACCATGACCAATCTCACGGCGCTTCGGACCACGCATCGGCCAGGTTTCGCCGGTGGAGAAAGGCGGGAAGTTGTAATGGTGCATATAGCGGCGCGTTTCTTCAGGGGACAGTCCGTCCAGCTTCTGCGCCTCGCGTGGCGTACCTAAAGCCAGGATGGAGAGAACCTGCGTCTGACCGCGTTTGAAGAGGCCGGAGCCATGAGCGCGGGGGCTGATACCGACCTCGGACGACAGTTCGCGAATATCGCTATAGGAACGGCCGTCCGGTCGTACGCCGTCATACAAAATACGATTGCGAACCGCTTTCTTAATCTCGTCACCAAACACCAGGCGAATGGCCTTGGCGTCAAACATCTCGTCGTCTTCATCTTCCTCAAAGCTGCTGAGCAGCTCTTCGCGCAAGACTTCAAGAGCTTCGTTGCGACTATCGCGTTCTGTTTGTTCCGCAACCACACCGCCAACACGGCCACCCAGACGTTCCTTGACCACTGCGGCCAGTTCCTCATTGGTTTCCTGGTAGACAGCTTCGCGCTTTTCCTTGCCGATCTCAGATTGCATCTGCTCGATCAGGTCAATGATGGGCTGCATGGCCTGGTGGCCGAACGCCAGCGCTTCAATCATGAGCGCCTCAGGAACCTCATCAGCGGCCGATTCCACCATAATGATGGCGTCACGGGTGCCGGCCATGCGCAGGTCCAGCGTGCTGGTTTCCATTTGCTGGATGGTCGGGTCAGCAACCAGTTCCCCGTCAATATAACCAACGCGCACCGCGCCAACAGGCCCGTTCCAGGGGATATCGGAAATAGACAATGCAGCGCTGGCGGCATTGACCGACATGATATCCAGATGATAGACGCTGTCCGAAGACAGCGTGGTCACGATGATCTGTACCTCGTTACGCATGCCGTCCGGGAACAACGGCCGCAGCGGGCGGTCGGTCAGACGCGACGTCAGGACCGCTTCCGTAGTCGGCTTGCCCTCGCGGCGGAAGAACCCACCGGGGATACGCCCGGCAGCGTACATCTTCTCTTCAAAATCAACACTCAGGGGGAAGAAGTCCAGTCCTTCACGGACCGACTTGGACATGGTGGCGGTTGACAACAGCATGGAATCACCCACGCGGTAGGTCACCGCACCGCCGGCCTGTTCAGCCAGCTTGCCGGTTGAGATGACCACATCGTGATCACCAACCGTCGTTGTATACGTTTTTTGCTCAGACATTCAATTACCTCAATTCTCTTTGCGTGATCAACGGCACTGACGGCAAGCATGCACTTTCAATCGTGTCTGATAACACGACCGCACACCTTCCGGGCAGGTGTGACCACACTCCTATTTCGAATTGCAGGTCTGGGGTTAGGGACTGGGGACTGACTCTTACCGCCCGTGGTAAGGGACAATACCCAATTCCTAAACCACGCCAGCCTGCTTTTTGCAAAAAGGGCGAAGAACCCCTTCGCCCTTTTAACTACCTATGTTGTTTATCGACGCAAACCCAAACGGGCTAATATTGCTCTGTACCGCTCCGGGTCTGTCTTACGCAGATACCCCAGAAGGCGGCGACGCTTACCCACCAGTTTCAGCAGGCCACGCCGCGAGCTTTCGTCGTGCTTGTGAATTGCCAGGTGATCCTGCAATTCATGAATGCGCTTGTCCATCAAGGCGATCTGTACTTCGGTTGAACCCGTATCGCCCTCATGGGTACCAAACTCTTTAACTACTTCGGCTTTCTCTGCCACAGAAAGGGGCATAATTGTCCTCCGTTGCCTCAACTCTACGAGGCTAATTGTGATTTTCAGCCCGGAATACCGTCGTGCCATTAACGTCGCACCTTCCAGCCAACAGTGAAGTATAGCCGAAGCTGGTGCAAGCGCCAACTCCGGTTGCCCATCGCTCATATTGTAGGCGGCAAGCGTTTAGGCCGTCAGGATTTCAGCCTCGACTCCCTGTTCAGCCAACATCGTGCCGATCTCGTCACGGTGGTTATTGTTCATAATAAACCAGTCGGGCTGATAGTCGGACAGAAATTCCAGGGTTAATCTGCCCTGTTCCGGCGACAGACTCCCCTGTTTACAGGAGTTAATGTCCACAATGTACTCGATCACCGATCCCGGAGCGACGACATTCAGAAAGGTCACCCCCTTGGAACCGGCTCCCCAGACAACACCACGCTTACCGGCGGCCGAAAGTTCAGCCAGACGATCCTGCCATTCGCCAAACTTCACACGGTAGTTCTCGGCGAAGGCCGTCGCATCGGCCGTAATCTGGTCCAGTCCGGCCTGCCATTGGGAATCGGCCGTAAATTCATCATCAGCCGGTACGGCTTCTATGGCAAGGAACTGCCCGCCGAATACTTCATTCAACGCCAGCACGCGAAAACCGTTTTGCTCAAACAGATGGGCCAGCGATACGGGGCTGAAGTAGGAGCAATGCTCATAGATGACATCCCAGATACCCATCTGGCGCAGCGTCCAGAGCGAATTGGGTACCTCGAAGAACACAACTGTATCCGGTCGATCTCCAACCGCGCGCCGCACCTGGGCAATGAAGGCATCCGGGTCTTCAATATGCTCCAGAACATGGCGGCAAACGATGAGGTCCGCCTGTTGGTCTATGTACTTCTCGGTATAAAAGTCCTGCACGAACGTGACACCCTCAGCCACATAGCCCTCTTCCGGGACATAGCTGGGGTCATACCCCCACCCGCGATTGTCGCCGAGACGGCTGAGCATGATGAGAAAATCACCCTTCCCGGCCCCAATCTCAACGATGTCTTTATCATGCAGGTCATAACGCTCCACCAAGCCGGCCGCCAGATTCTCGGCGTATTGCTGGAACACGGCCGAAAAGTGCAATGAGTTTTCATACTCCTGCGTGTACTCCATCAGCGCCGGATCAAAATCCAGATTGTAGGTATGACCGCAGGTGGGGAAGTAACCCAACCGGATGGTTCCGCGTGGCGCATTGAGCGCCTCCTCGCGTGTGGGCCACAATACGTTGCAGTGCACAGGCAGGTCACGCATCTCAATGAGTTCAATTACTTCAGAATCGCCGCATACGGGCGCTTTAACTGTTGTTTGCGTCACAATCCCCTCACATGGTGTAGACGTCGGGCGTCAGGCCCATCGTGTGCAAATCGTTGGTGATCTCTTCCCGATAGACCGGGTTCATAATGATCACGGCGTCGGGTTGATAGGTCTTCAAGAACTCCGGGGCCACGATCTCCTGCCCGGTACCGGCCATAAACGTGCCGGTCTTGATGGGGTTGATGTCAACCGCGTAGGCAATATCATCCAGCGTCAGGCCCAACGTTGTCAGAAAGGCCACACCCTTGGACCCGCCACCCCACAATACGGCTTTCTGTCCCCGCTCTTTCATCCCAGCCAGTATCTCACGCCATTCATTGCGCTTGTTCTCATAATGCTCAACGAAGTAAGCGACATCCTCCAGGATTTGGGTCGGAGAATCTTCTTCGGCCAGCGGCGTCCGATCTGAATCGCCCACGGCCGGACGCGCTTCAATCATCAGATACTGGTCATCGTAGGCCGTCCACAGATCAAGGATGTCAAAGCCATTACGCCGGAACAGGCGTGCCAGAGACCCCTTGGTGAAATACGAGCAGTGTTCGTAGTAGATGTCCCAAAAGGCTACATCGCCAAGGACATAGTGGGCATTGGGAATCTGGAAGAAGACGACCGTCTCCGGGTTATCGCCCACCGAGCGCCGCACCGTTCCCACGAATTCACCGACATTGGGGATGTGTTCCAGCGTCATCTTGCAACAAACGAAGTCGCCTCTGGTATCGCTGTACTTCTCGCCGTAAAAGTCCGTCACAAAGGTAAGCTGATCCGCTACGGCCGTCGGGTGACGCCCGGCCACATAAGCAGGGTCGAAGCCGATGCCGCGATTGTCGCCAATCTCGCACAACATGGTCAGGAAATCGCCCTTGTCGCACCCAATTTCAATCAGGTCTTTATCATGCAGGTCATAGCGTTCGACCAGTTCCTCGGCCAGCGCACGGTGAAACTTGTTAAACGTCGGCGAATAGCCCTGGGTGGCTTCATACTGGTCGGTGTATTGAGTCAGCTTCTCGTCAAAGGCAATATTCGAGATAAAGCCACATTCCCCGCAAACCGCCAGACGAATCTCGCCGGTCTGGAAGTTCAGCGCTTCTTCGCGGGAGGAAACCAGCAGGACGCTGTTCACCGGTACATCCGGCACTTCATAAAACACCGACATTCCCACATGCCCACAACTGGGGCATGCGACATCCTCATACTTCATGCATCACTCTCCAATTTTCAATTGCGGGGCGCGGGGTGGAAACGGGGTTTAGTCTTCACCGATACGGAGAACGGCCATGAACGCCTCCTGAGGCACTTCCACGTTACCGATCATCTTCATGCGCTTCTTACCCTTCTTCTGCTTTTCCAGCAGTTTTTTCTTCCGGGTAATGTCACCGCCATAGCATTTTGCCAGAACATCCTTGCGCAGCGCCTTAACATTGGCACGGCTAATGACGCGTTTGCCGACGGCCGCCTGGATGGGTACTTCAAACATCTGGTCGCGGGATGACATTCTTCAGCTCGTCACCAGCCGTTGACCACGATGATAAGCGTCATCCTCATGAACGATCATCGCCAGCGCGTCTACCGGTGTGCCCGCCACCAGACCTCCAGCTTCACCAGATCAGAGGCGCGGTACCTCGAACTCTCGTAATCCATGGAAGCGTAATCCACGCGTACCGCTTTTGAGCTTATCGTAGAAGTCAACGATGATCTCGGCCAACGGGATCTGGAAGTGCATCATGACCCGGCCGGGAGCCGGATGTTCAATCTTGATGAACTCCGCCCGCCGCTTAATCGCCAGCTCCATGACGGTGCCGTAGTACTCTTCCGGCGAAAAAATCTGGACGTGCATCCACGGCTCGCGAATTTCTTCGATTTCATTGACGTCGGGCAAATCGGCCGGGCTTTCAATGAGCCGGACCTCGTCGGTGTTAGCCATGACAACCTGGTACTCTACACTGGGCGCGGTGACAACGATGTCCAGGTCGTACTCCCGTTCCAGGCGCTCCTGAATGATCTCCATATGGAAAAGGCCCAGGAAGCCGCAGCGAAAGCCGAAGTTCAGGGCGTTCGATGTTTCCGGTTCGTAGACCAGGGCGGCATCATTGAGTTGCAGCCGCTCCAGTGCTTCCTTGAGTAGCGGGTAGTCTTCGCCGTCGCTGGGGTACATCCCGGCAAAGACCATCGGCTTGGCCGGTTGGTAACCGGGCAGCGGCGCTTCGGCTGGATTACTACTCAGGGTTATCGTGTCCCCCACGCGGCACTCGCGGACTGTTTTCAGTCCGGTGGCGATATAGCCCACTTCCCCGGCAGATAATTCATTGACCTTAACCATGTGGGGATTGAAGATGCCGATCTCAATCGGTTCAACCACGACTTCATTGGACATCATCTGAATGTCGTCCCCATGGTGAATCGTCCCCTCAAAGACGCGCACGTAGGCCACAACGCCTTTATAGATGTCATAGTGCGAATCGAAGACCAGCGCGCGCAACGGTGCATGAGGATCACCACTGGGCGGCGGCACCCGTTCAACAACCGCCTCCAGAACCGCGCCAATATTGGTCCCCATCTTGGCGCTAATGGGGATGACGTCTTCGGCGGCAATGCCGGTGATGTTCTCAATCTCCTCGGCCACATCGTCGGGCATGGCCGCAGGCAGGTCAATCTTGTTGACGACCGGGATAAGTTCCAGGTCGGAGGCGATTGCCAGATAGAGATTCGCCAGCGTCTGGGCTTCCACACCCTGGGTGGCATCCACCACCAGGACCGCCCCTTCACAGGACAGGAGCGCCCGGCTGACTTCATAGCCGAAGTCAACGTGTCCCGGCGTATCAATCAGGTTCATCTCGTAGGTGTTGCCGTCGGCCGCATCATAGCTCATCCGCACGGCCGACGCCTTGATGGTGACACCTTTCTCGCGTTCGATGTCCATACTATCCAGCACCTGATCCTGCATCTCGCGGTCGGAAATGGTGCCGGTGGTTTGCAGTAAACGATCGGCCATCGTTGACTTGCCGTGGTCAATGTGGGCAATGATCGAGAAGTTGCGAATAAAGCGTTGATCCATGAGCGCAAGTATATCAGAATGGCAAACCGGCTCCTACCGGCACATGTTTGCATTGCCCAACCACACCGGGATAATTCATTTATGCACGGTGACGATGACCCCTTGCGACCGCACAGCCACGATCCCAACCCGAACCCGCCCTCGGCCGATCCGGCCTTCAGTTTGCGCGTGGGCGAACAGGAGTGGCGACTGACACCCGACATCCTGCGCCGCCTGCCGCGGTTGACCATCCCCGACTGCTACATCGTCAGTACCGGGCACGGAGCATCCGGCCCGTTCACGTTTGGCGGCATACCGTTACTGGCGTTGGTAGATGCCTATGCTCATGGGCAAACCTGGGAGCAGGTGGAAGTGGTCAGTGGGGACGGTTTCGGCACCCGACTTAGCCGAGCCGAACTAGCTGAGGAAAAGCCTATGCGGTGCAGTTTGCTGGCGCTGGAGATTGACGGCCGATCTCTGACCCGCGATGACGGTCTGGTTCGGCTTATTGTCCCCAGCGAGGCGGGCGATGCGCTGCGTCAGATAAAATGGATTGGCCGGATAACCGTAGTTTAGTCGAGCGCCTGATCAATCAGATTGGCCGTAAAGCAGTCGGTATCAAACTTTCCCCATTTCGGAGCCAGTCAAAAACTCGATGTTCCCCTCTGCTCCCTGAATCGGAGAGGCTGAATCAGACCCGCGACCTCCCAGGATTCGGCCGCTGCCCAACCGAGTACATCTTCCAGCACCTGCCGGTGAACGGCCGGATCACGCACAATGCCCCCTTACCCACCTGTTCCGGCCCGGCCTCGAATTGCGGTTTGATTAACGCGACAACATCCCCACCGGGCACGAGCCATTTCCGGACAGCGGCAAGATCAAGCGCAGTGAAATAAACGACACGTCTATCACGACCAGACTGACCGGTTCGTCCAGACTCTCCAGATAGCGGGCATTGGTTTTTTCCATCACCGCCACCCGTTCATCCTGGCGCAGCTTCCAGTCCAGGTTGTCCCTGCCCCACGTCAATCGCGTAAACACGCGTTGCACCGCGTTGCAGCAGCACATCCGTAAACCCACCGGTACAGGCACCGACATCGGCACAGATGCGACCGGTCGCCTCAATGCCAAACGCATCCAGCGCCCCGGCCAGCTTGTAGCCGCCCCCGGCCAACATAGGGCATGGTTTCGGCCAGTTCAATTGTGGCATCCAGAGGGATCGGTGTCCCGGCCTTGTCCACGCGATTAGCCGTCCACGGTGACCTCCCCGGCCATAATCAGGGCCTGCGCCTTGGTCCGCGTCTCCACCAGACCACGCTCAACCAGCAGTTTATCGAGTCGTTCCTTGGGGTTTGCCATCTCAGGCAACGCTCTGGGTCAGGCGTGTTTCCCAGTCGGCCAGCGCGTCGGACAACGATTGCCGGAGGGGAATTTCCGGCTCCCAGCCGGTGCGTGCGTGCAGCTTGGCGTAGCTACCATAGATACAGGTGTATCCGAGGGGTTCATACGTTCCGGATCGGTCTGGACGACCACCTCACAATCCACCAGAGCCAGCATCTCGTCCAGCAACTGCCGGATGGATACCGGATGCCCGGAACAGATCAGGTACGGCCTCACCCGGTTCGCCCATCTCGGCCAAGAGCCGGTAGGCCCGGGACAACATCCCGCACATCGGTAAAGTCGCGCTGGGAATCCAGATTGCCGACCAGCATCTCCGGCGGCGAAGTTGCAGGCGAATGGCGGCCAGTTGCCCGGCAAAGTCGGGCACCACAAAACCGGCGCTTGGTCGTGGCCGATATGGTTGAACGGTCGGGCTTCGACCACCGGCAGCCCGTACCGCTGCCAGTAGACAGAGGCCAGTTGCCCGGCGGCCAGCTTGCTGACGCCGTAAGGGTGACGCGGTTTGGGAACGGAAGCCGGTCAGGGGGCAGATCCCCTTCGGTCAGGATGCCGTAAATCTCGGCGCTGGTGACAACAACGACACGCGGCCGGCCGGCAGCCAGCCGCTTCCAGAATGTTGGCCGTCCCGCCGCTATTGATTGCCAGAGTCCGGGCCGGATCGCCCCATGAACGGGCCGGATACGCCTGACCGGCCAAATGGAAGATGACATCCGGTTGCGCTTCGAGAACGGCCGCCTTGAGCGACGGCAGGTCCATCAGGTCGCCGAGAAAGGGAGTCACCCCATCAGTATCAGGCAAGGCCTGGTGGCTGGTTGCCCCATGCACCAGTGCGGCCACGTCATGGCCGGCAGCCAGCAGTTGGTCAACGAGGTGGGCTCCGGCAAAGCCGGTTGCGCCGGTAATAAAGGCACGCATCGGCAGCGATTATACATGGGATTGCCGAACACTACAGGGAATACCCAGCCCACTTCTACCCTCTCTGGATTAACCCCAGCCTAACCCCCTTTCCCGACTGGAACGGTTCCCCCTATAATCGGGACTTGCTCGCCATGAACGCCTTATCCGCCTTGCAACCCCCACTCGACTGGCGCACCGGCCTGCGCCTGCTGGTCCTGGCCCTGATCCTGACTGCCTTGCAGCCTGCCCCACCATTGGTCACGTTGGGACCGGAGCAAACCGTGCAGACCACCTACCCCAGGCTGGGTGTGCATACGCGCCTGACCGACGAAGTCGAGGAGTGGAAGATCAAGCGCACACTGGAGATGGTACGCGAGATGGGCGCCTCCACGATTATCGAGTTCTTCCCCTGGGCCTACTACCAAAGCGAGGACGGCGGCATTGCCTGGGACCATCCCGATATGGTCGTCAACCACGCCCATACTCAGGGGTTGCAGGTGATCGCCCGCATCGGCCTGACGCCGGGCTGGGCGCGGCCGCCGGATACGCCACTCACCTATCTGGACGAAACCGCCTATGACGACTTCGCCGCCTTTGCGGCCGCCTTTGCCGAACGGTATCAGGGTAAGGTGCAATACATTATTGTCGGTAACGAACCCAATCTGAGCTACGAATGGGGGTATCGCCCATCTCAGCCGGAGGACTACGTTGCTTTGCTAAAGGCAGTCTATCCGGTGGTCAAGGCGGCCGATCCCGATATGCAGATTCTGGCCGGAGCGCTGGCTCCGACGCTGGAACCGGAGGGATCGCCCTGGGGTACAAACGATCTGGATTATCTGGACGCGTTGTATGACGCCGGAGCTGCACCCTACTTCGACGGGCTGGCTGTCCATGTCTACGGACTGACCTTTCCGCCCGATGCCGAACCGGATCCCAACGTGCTCAACTTTCGCCGGGTGGAGTTGATGCGTGACGTCATGGTGGAGCATGGCGACGAAGATACACCGATGTTTATTACCGAGACGGGGTGGAACGATCATCCCCGCTGGACACAGGCGGTTCGGCCGTCGCAGCGTATTCAGTACACCCTGGATGCGCTGGATTATGCAGCCGAAGCGTGGCCGTATGTGGATCTGGTCGGTCTCTGGTCGTTTCGTTATCCGGCCCCCACGCGGAGTTACATGGACTATTACACGCTGGTGACGCCGGAGTTTGTCACCAAACCCATTTATGATGCCCTGCGCGAATACACCGGAAACTGAGCGTACGATGTCATCCCGCGTTACGAACACTACCAATCACAGGCTGATTTTCATTCTGGCGGCCGTTGTCTTGTTGATTGTTGTAACCGGGTGTAACCATACGGACGATTCATGGGCGCGTATTCAGGAATCCGGGGTGCTGCGCGTAGGGCTTGACCCGACCTACCCGCCCTTCGAGCTGGCTGACGATACAGGCGTGACCGGGTTTGATGTGGACCTCGCCCATGACATTGCCGACGGCCTCGGCGTCTCACCGGTGTTCAGCTACTTTGGCTATGACGGTCTGTACGACGCGCTGTTGACCAGGCAGGTAGACGTTTTGATCTCAGCCATGGTGGTCAGCCCGGAACGGACAAAGGACTTCGTCTACTCGCGTTCATACTATGACGCCGGGCAGGTGCTCATTGTGCCGGACGATACGGCCGATATTGCCGGACCGGATGATCTGGCCGGTCGTCGTGTGGCAGTGGAGCTAGGCGCGCTGGGTCATGTAGAAGCGCTGGCACTGGCTCGTTCCCTGCCGGATGTCGTCGTCATTCCTCTAGGCAGCGCCGATGAAGCGCTGGATGCCGTTGTTCAGAACGAAGCCGATGCGGCCATTGTGGACAGCATCAGCGGCCGTTTGCATCTCAAGAATGCCGAACCCGATGCCCGCACGTTGCACCTTCTTCCTGAGCCGGTTGACTCGGAACCTTTTGCTATTGTCGTACGTATTGAAGATGAAGCCTTGTTGCAGCAGATTGATACCGAATTGGTTCGACTTGAAACGGAAGGGCGTTTGGCGGAACTCATCAGCCAATGGCTGGGTCCTTGAGGGATGCTTGCAAGCGCGGCCCGACTTGATCTGTACGCAGGGCAGATTTGACTTATAATGAAGCCAACATTTTCAGAATGGCCCAAAGTCACAGGCCAAAGGATTGGTACGGTGTATACGCGAACCTTGCGCAAGGCCAAAGTTGTTTTTCTCCCTTTCCTTGCCCTCCTGTTTCTTGCATTAGCGCCGATTACCCAGGCGCAATTCAAGAGTTTCAACTGGGAAGATTGGAACATTGACATATCGGTTCTGGAGAACGGCGACTTCCAGATCACTGAAACACAAACATTATATTTCTCCGGCGCTCCCTACACATTCGGCTATCGTAGCATCCCCACCGGAGCGGCCGGGCAGAATGACGGCATCTCCAATGTGTCGGTGCGTCAGGCGACCAGATTTATCGTGAATCGTCATCCAATGCGCCGGGCACTTTCGAGGTAGTAGACCAGGGCGACGAAACCCGCATCAACTGGTACTTTGAGCCGTCAATGGGTGAACAGACCTACACGTTCAGCTATACGGTTGAAGGCCCGATACGTGTGGGCACTCTGGAAGAAGGCGACGGCGACCAGATTTTCTGGACCGTGATCCCCGATGATCACCCGGCCTATGTCAACAACAGTCGGACAATCATTCGCCTGCCGGAAGGCGTTGCCCCGCAGCAATACTTCGGCACGGAAGACTACCTTGTCGCTGCCTATATCAACGGGTCTGAAACACAGAACGTAGCTATCTCCGTCAGCGAAGACGGCCGAACGATCACCTACGACCTGTTACAACCACTACCTGCCGGTGAAAAGCTGGAGGTGCGCACCCAATTCCCACACGGGTTATTACCGATTGAGACACCAAACTGGCAGGCGTCCCAGCAGCGGGCGGATGTAGTCGGTCTCATCGTTTTGGCGCTGTCGCTTCTCCTGCTCATCGGCGGCCCGCTTGGCGTTTTGCTGCTTTGGTACACACGCGGCCGGGATCCGCAGTTGGGCATCGTTGTGCCGGAATACATCACTGAACCACCCAATGATATGCCGCCGGCCATGGTTGGTACGCTGGTAGACGAAAAGGCCGATATGGATGACATTACCTCCACACTGATAGACCTGGCTCACCGGGGCTATCTGACGATGGAGCAAACCAAGAGCGGCTATCTTTATCACCGGACAGACAAGCCGTCCGCGAGTTTGCGTGACTATGAGAAGACCTTCCTGAGCAAGTTCTTTGGCAACAAGAGTGTGGTGACGCTGGAGAGCATGCGGTACAAATTCTCCAAAAATTTGCCGACACTCCGTGACCAACTTTACAAAGCGCTGGTTACAGAAGGCTATGTGCCGCGTTCGCCCCATGATGTACGTACGGGTTATATGGTACTGGCCGGGATCGTATTGGTTCTGGGTGTGGGTGCTATCATATTCACCGGTAGTGTCTTTGATGTGAGTGCGCTCTCCTGCCTGCCCATAATGGCAGTTTGGGTGACCAGCATCGCGCTGTTCCTGGCAGCACGCCATATGCCGGTCAAGACCGAAAAGGGAACAATCGCCGCTGCCCAATGGCTGGCTTTCAAAGAGTATCTCAAGAATATCAAGGAGTTTGGTGATATCGAAGAGGCCAGCGCCAAATTCGATGAATATCTGGGCTATGCGGTTTGCTTCGGGTTGGAACGGTCGTTTATTTCAACATTCGCCAATGTACCCACAACACCCATGCCTACCTGGTATAACCCCTACCCACCGGTGATTATTGCCGGTGGTCCGGCGACTTATGGCGGAGGCTCCTCCGGCGGATCATCCATGCCTCGTCCATCGTTGGAAACCATGTCGGGCAATCTGTCCGGCGGACTGGCAGCTATGTCAGTAGGCCTGACACAAATGCTGAACTCGGCCAATACCGTATTGCGCAGTACCCCACCGTCATCCTCATCTACCGGCAGCTTTGGCGGCTCCAGTGGCGGGTTTAGCGGTGGATTTAGCGGTGGCGGCGGCTTCAGCGGCGGTGGCGGCGGGAGCGCCGGTTTCGGATAATTCGCAAGGCGACATCATCTTGAGTACAGGAGGCTTATGGGACGTACATTAGGCTGGATATTAATTGCCGGTGGGATCATCGTCGGCATTGTCATCTTCGTGTTGATGCGCGTTTATGTCGGTGAAGGCAGTCTTACCAGCGGCGCGGCAACACTGGGCATGGTACTCGGATTCCTGGTCCTGGTGCTCCCCCAGTTGGCAGTCGGCACCTTCATTCTCATGCGTGGCAAGGAAGATGCCAAGACGGCCGACGAGGCCGCCAAACAGCGCGAATTGCTGGGCGCTGTTGAAGCTCGCGGCCAGGTCCGCATCAGTGATATGGCGATCGAAATGCAGGTCAGCCAGGATGAGATCAAGAGCATGGTTTATAATCTGGTCAGCCTGGGTATATTTTCCGGTTATATTAATTGGGACGAAGGTGTGCTCTACTCGCAGCAGGCCAGCCAGTTACGCGAGTTGAGTCGTTGCCTGAATTGTAACGGCCAACTGGAGCTAGCCGGCAAGGGCGTCATCCGTTGTCCATATTGTGGTACAGAGTATTTTCTGTCCTGAGGATGATTTAGCCATTCGGCTGGTCATTGACAGTGAGGAGGCATAAATAAACATGGTAGACAAAGTAAACGGGGATGTTCTGGATTTCTACACGACCATCACCGGTGATTCCACAGGGTTGGGTAAATTGCTGGAAAAGGTACCGGGGCTCAGCGGCTACATGGAACGCGGCCGTCGGCGTGATGCTGACCAGTTGCTCCGTGATACCATCACCGCACGGCTAAACGACGTGCGGCTGGAACTCGGCACCGTCAGCCACGATCTGGCCCGCGATATGGCCCAGGCCGTTGAGTATGCTGAAGATTTGGGGCGGGCCGATACCCAGTTGATGGGCTTGCTCAGCAAGATTAAGGACGCCCCCCAGGGATATGCCGGGTTCTTCGACGCCATCAAGGTAAAGGAAGAGGACCTGGCGCGTCTGTATCAATTTGATGAATTGATGTTGAACTACACGGATCAGATTTCGGCCGATGTGTCGGCGCTCAAGAAAGCGGTAGCTGATGAGGGCGATATTCGCGGAACGATTCGTGATCTCAACAATGACCTGCGCGAAGCAAACCAGACTTTCAACTCGCGTCAGGAAGTCCTGAATAAGGTCAAGTAGGTTAAGGAGAGAACGTTATGCCCAAGATTTTTGACCGAGTAGCAGTTGAAACCTGGCTGCGTGATGAGATTGTACAGAAGTTTCCTCGTGGTGGGTTGGGAGATATCAAGCTCGGCTCACAGCTAATCGTTAATCCCGGCGAAATGGCCGTCTTCGTACGTGGCGGCGAGCAGTTGGGAACCTTTGAACCCGGACGCTACACACTTACCACCGAGAACATCCCCTTCCTGACTGACCTGATGGAATGGGGGTTATTCGGCGGAGCGAATGTGTTCACGGCTGATGTGTACTTCGTCAAGACGACCGACATGACCTTCAAATGGGGTACGGTCAATCCGGTCATTGTTGAACACCCCCAGCGGGCACCGGGAGCCAGCGCCATCGTCGGTAACGGCGTCTACGTGACCAAGGTCAAGGAACCGTGGCGCTTCCTGAACGCGATGGACGCCTTCCGCGAAAGCGTCATGATTCAGGATGTCAAGGCCCGTCTCGATCCGCTGGTCGCCGTCATGTTATCTGACAAGCTCAGCGAACTGGCGATTGCCAAGGACCTGGGCCCGGCCCAACTGCAATCTTTCACCAAGGAAACCAACGACCTGTTGGTCGGATTGCTCCAGGAAGATTTTGACGCGTTGGGCATGTCTCTGGTCGACTTTGCAGTCAACCTGGGGCTGCACCCCAATTCGTTGCAGGTCGTTACCAATATGGGTTACGGCACTTCCTATGTGCAGAAGCAGCAGGCTGATGCCATGGTGGAAGCCGCCCAGAACCCGGGAGGCAGTAATTTGGGCGAGATCGGTTTTGGGGCCATGGGTATGGCCGCCATGCAACAACAGCAACTTCAGCAACAGATGCTCCAGCAGCAGCTCCTGCAACAACAGCAGGCGGCCGGACAGGCTGCCCCGGCAAGCAGCGGCACCCCGGATGTCATGACACCGGAACAGGCAGCGGCCGTCTTGCAGGTTTCAGTTCCTGATGTGATGGAAGCTATCGAGGCCGGTGAGCTGAAAGCCAAGAAGATTGGCTCGTCTTACCGGATCAGCAAGGCCAGTCTGGACGAGTTCCTGCAGGGCTAGTCCAACTGCTTGTCGCAGATATCCAGAAAGCCGGTTGCCTGACACCATGCAGCCGGCTTTTTTATATGGCGGCTAGCTCAACTCCCGGTTACGGATATTGCGAAAGGCGGAGTAGAGGTGTTCCTTATGGGCACCATCCCGTCGCACGATACCGGCATTGCGCATCCAGTCTGACCAGGCAAACCAGAAGACAACGGGAACGCGGGCTGTGTGACGCTCCTCCATGTAAGTCATCACGTCTACGAAGTAATCGGAAATGGCCGGGTAATGTTCCGGGCCGATCTCGTTGTCATCCGCCACCCCGATCTCGGTGATCCAGAGTTTCATCTCCGGCAGCTCGCGCTCGTAGGTAGCAATCGCATCACCCAGCGTGCCGTAACGCTGCCCCCAGTCAAACGGTGCGCGTCGCGCCCAGCGCGTATAAGGATGCACGCCGATGGCATCTACCGGCAAGTTGCCACCCAACGCCTCCCGGCAGCGTTTGACATATACAACCGTCTCCTGCGGACCGGTCGCCATGCCGTTAAAAATAATTGGCGATTGCGGCGCGGCATTACGAATGGCGGCTGCGCCACGAGCCAGGACCTCCGCGTAGTCTTCCGGAGCCACATAGACCGAGGCGGGATTG
This sequence comes from Chloroflexota bacterium, assembly GCA_041390945.1. Taxonomy (GTDB): domain Bacteria; phylum Chloroflexota; class Anaerolineae; order Promineifilales; family Promineifilaceae; genus Promineifilum. Next base: position 88,976 of record JAWKOY010000027.1, on the reverse strand, counting down.
TTCTGCTTGTCCCCCTCGTTCCAAATCTGATAAGCGACGCGATCCCCGTAGCGCCGGTAGTGGGCCGCAATCTCTCCGGCTGTGGTTGCAAACTGGTCTGCATAGGTACGCCAGTCGTTGTTACCGGTCCACGGTCCAACGCCCCAGATCGTTTCTGGTTCAGCACAATGAGACACTGAATCCCCATCTGGTTGTAGCGCGAACAATGGGATCGTACTGGGCATAAGCGGCCGCGATATCCTCACGCTCGGCCGCCTTCACTCGCGCCGAAATCTTGAACACGAAGCGGACCCACTCCAGCCCTTTCAGATCATCCGAATCAAACGGGTTACTGAACGGCGCATCCGGGTTGACATTCATGCCTCGCTGGAGCAGGGTTGTGGTCGGCCGTTCATCCGGGCCGGTTTCGCCCAGATCATCAGGTTCCGTCCGGCCAACCAACCGGTAAAAGATCGCGGCAATGATTGAGTCGCGCAGGCTCAATCCGGCCTTGCCATACCGTTCCATCAATGAGGCCTCCTGTGCGGGATATAACCAGGGATCGTTTATCCGGTAATCGTCGCCATCACGGCCGACAATCAGCACCCAATGCTGGTCATTTTCTGTGTATGGCGTATCGCTGGTGAAATCAACCTGGACCGGCACCGGCACGCCTCGCCCCAGGCTGGCATTGATCCGGTCCAACAAGTCACTTGATGAAGGAACATACCCTTCAAACACAACGTCGCGGTAAACCTGGCTGAGTGCATCCCATCGCGTCAGATACAGATCAAGAAACCCGTCTTTGACGAGCATATCTTCCTGGAGTCGGATGGGGTCCGTGTCCTTTTCCAGCGCACGCGCCACCATCGCCATGCACACCAGCAGGCAGCCCCACTCGCCAATCGTCTTCGTCGAACCGGCTTGCCCCAGACGGCGGTCAGCCCATAGCGGATCGCGCTGGGATAGGGGCATCGCCAGGGATGAGCCTGCCGGTTGCGGCACGATGAACCGGACGTACAGCATATCGCCGAAGGTTTGCCCATCTGGATCACGCAGGCGGAAGTCGGCATAATAGACCCCGGCGTTGAAGGGGTCGTGATGGTCACGGAAACCTCTGTCTCCTCACCGGGAGCAGTTACCGGCACCGGGTTCCCCCCGGTCGGAGCCAGCATATTACCCCCCACGCAAGCCAGCGAAACGCCAGATTCCCAGGCCCGTGTGCCGCTGTTGCGAAGTCGCCATATCTTCTCCAGCGGCTGCCCCGGTGTCACCTCAACATCATCAGGTACCGTTACATCGGCCAGGAACTTGCTGTCGAACACACCACCGGACGCATCCGGCCCGTGAATCACCTCAATACGCGTGTAGACAACATCCCCGAAAGCCTGCCCGGACTTGTCATGAAACCGCCAGTCACTGAATACCACACCCATATCGGACGGTGCAGTCATCTCAATCGAGATATCTACTATTTCGCCGGGCTGTACCAGTGGCAGTGTCTGGCGCGGGTCGGCACCCAATGATTCACCGGCGACATGGCGTAAGGTGAATCCGGCACCCCAGGCCAGCCCGCCGGTATTCTGGACACGCCATGTCTTGGTGAACGACTCACCGGCAGGGATGCGCATGTCATCGGGTATGGTCACATCACTGATAAAGCGGGCGTTCGCCGACCCCAACGCTTCCGGGCTGGAGTAGAAAGCCGGGAAGGATTCGGTTACTTCCAAATCCGAATTCAGGGTCCATTCCGTGAGGGGGGTGATCAGCCTGCGGGTCTGCCAGCCAATCCCTGCGTCTTCCGGGGTGATCTGCCAGATGGCTGCCCCGCGAATCTGTGGGAATCGAGCGTAATAGGCGGCAACACTCTGAACATCCTCCAGCGCAACAGCCGTCTTGGTGGGGATTCGCTCCGGCGTCCAACCCCATTGGCTGATAAGGACGGTCGGCCGGCTTATTTCAGCCCGATCGCATGTGGCGAAGAGGTTGTAGAAACGGCCGATATGGTCATCCCGGCGAAACCAGATGTCATCTACCTGGCGGCTAAATTCCTGGAGGGCAATGCCGAGGCGATCCGGATGACGGCCGCAAAGGAGCAAGAACCGCTGCATCTCGTCGCGCTCCCATAACTTGATTTGCGGGGTTGCGACGGGAAAGGAGAAGGCGGCTAGCTTGTAGCCGTCCGACAGCATCTGCTGGGCAAGCTCATAGGCAAACGAACCCAGCCAATCGCCCCACATCTCAGTGGTGCGCGAGATCGCCATCGGCTCAATCCAAGCTACTTCTTTGTCCAGCGAATCCGGGAGTGAGGTGCGGTGGGCTTCCCAAAACAACCCGGCCGCTTCTTTGGGCGCACGGTGATAATCCGGTTCGGCCGGACCGGCCAGGTTCCGGTAAACAAGAGTATGGGGTGTTTCACCTGTATCACGGCAAAGTGCCTGTGCTTCCTCCATCGCCGGGCCGGGCGCATCCACGGTGAGGAAAAACGGGATACTCGCCTCAGCCAGACTGTTCATCCAGCTCTGGAGGCCTGACGGATAATGCGATCCTGACAGATAGAAGCCGATCTTGTTACGAGCCTGCATATCTCACCTCCGATTTTCCCTTCAGTGGTCTGTCCATTATAACGAGTTCACCTATTCCGTAAATGTCCAGGGTCATGCCCTGTGAACCGTCTGAGCGAGTTTGCTTGCGTCCCGGCAACCGGGGACAATCCTACTCCAACCTGCCTATGAACTCCTGGAAGCCGTCCCGCGAACTCTGGCTCCTCCTCGCCATCACTACCCTGGGCGCGTTCCTGCGCTTCTTTCGGCTGAGCGTCCTCCCGCCGGGGGACGGTTACGACGTCGCTCAATACGGCGTGGATGCGCTGCAAATCCTCAGCGGTGCCCGGCCTGTATTTCTGGAAGCCAATTTCGGCCGAGAGGCGTTGTTCAGCTACTTGGTCGCGGGCATCTACCTGATTACCGGGCCGGGTGCCTGGGGTATCCGGTTTGCCGGGGCATTGGTCGGCACGCTGACCATCCCGGCCAATTTCCTGGTCGCGCGCGAAATGGTTCCCGACCGGTATGATGTGATCCGCTATCTGCCGCTGCTGGTGGCTTTCCTGACGGCCGTTTCCTACTGGCACTTAAACTGGAGCCGCATGGGGCTGCGGGTGATCCTCGTCCCCCTGGTTGCGTCGTTATTGTTCTTCTTCCTGTGGCGCGGCCTTCGACGCGGCGGCTGGACCGACTTCGCGCTGGCCGGATTTGTCCTGGGCGTCGGCTTCTACACATATCAGGCGGCCCGGCTCCTACCGGTCCTGGCGGTTATCGCCTTTTTGCTTCAGGCTCTGTCAAAACGACAATGGACACGCCGGGACACTGCCTCAACCTTACTGGTGGCCGGGATTGCCCTACTGGTCTATATGCCCATGGGATTATATGCGCGGGAGCATCCGGGCGCGTTGACTGAACGGATTAATCAGGCGGTATTGATTGATCCGGATCAACCGCTAGCCCCACAGCTGGGAACGCTCTCCGGGCAGGCACTTGACGCGCTGGCAATGTATGGTATTCGCGGTGATACCGACCCGATGTTCAATGTACCCGGACGGCCGTCGCTCAACCCGTTCCTGTTTGCCTTTTTGCTGGTGGGCATTGGGATTGCGCTGTGGCGGTTTCGACGGCCTACCTACCTGTTTCTTCTGGCCTGGCTGGGGGTTATGACTGCCCCGGCCATGATCGCCGATATGGCGGCGACGGCCAAGCGGGCACTGGGAGCCTTTCCACCGGCGGTGATCCTGATCGCATTGGGCCTTCTGGTGCCCTGGGTCTGGCTGCGCGCTGCGGACAACCGGCGCACGCTGGCCCGTCTGTATGGGATTGGGTTGGCAGTGGGGTTGGGCTATACGGTGTGGTCTACCTACCATGACTACTTCGTCGTCTGGGCGGCCGATCCCGATTTGCCTAATCACTATCAGGTAGAGTATGGTGAAATTGGCCGGGCCATCAGCGATCTCCCGGACGATGATCGTGTCTATCTGTCACCCTACACGCCGGACCAGCCCGCCATCCAGCTCCACTCCAATTTGCGTGCTGATGTGCGTGGGTACAACGGCCGCTTTTGCCTGCCGTATCCTGACCCGCAGGCTGATGCTCCCGATGCTACCTATATCATCGTGCCCGGATTACAGGACAAGAGCCTGGACCTGTTGAACCGGATGTATCCAACCGGCACGACTGAGGATGGGCCACTCCGGCCGAGCAGCGACAGGCCCTACTACCGGATGTTTACCGTCCCGACCGGTGCGCAACCCGTCGTGGAGCCGGATACAGTTAGAAGCGATACTTGGGATGGGGATATACAACTGGTTGGTTTCAGCCTGAGCAACACCGCGCTGGCGCCGGGAGATACACTCGTAGTGGATTTGTTCTACCGCCCCCTGTCGTCTTCCCTCCCGGACTATACGGCATTTGTCCACCTTCTTGGCCCGGCCAGTTCCGCAGACGGCAGCCCCCTCTGGGCGCAGTCCGACAGCCCACCCTGTCAGGGTGCCATGCCCACCAGTAACTGGGTACACGGTGACATCATCCGTGACACGATCACGCTGACGATCTCACCTGACTTACCGCCGGGCGACTATCAGGTGGTTACGGGATTCTACAGTTGGCCGGACCTTACCCGGCTTCCGCTGGATGGCTCAGGGGAAACGGCCGCTACCCTGCTGGAGTTGGAGATACGATCCCCGGAATAGCCTGGGTTAGCCCAACTACCAGATCAGCCGCGACAGGAACCGCAGCCTCAACAACCGGAGAGAGACTTTCCGAGAAGCCGAACGACTTCCCGCCAATCGCAACCAGATAGGCTGTGGGGGAACGGTCGAAGAGCCGCGTTGTCAGTGCCAGTAGACCTTGCGGATCCAGTTCATGCGTTCCCCGGCTCAGGTCCAGGGGTGACTGAGTTAATTCAATCACGGCCGTTTCGCCGGGCTGATGCTCCATGCTGGCGTCAATAAATATAATCCGGGTCGCTTCGCTGGCATCCTGCGCCAACTCGGGGAGAAGCTGATGGACCGTCAGAAGGCAGGTGCCCTCCGGCAAGTCACGGTGAAATAGTTCATCAACCACATGCCAGGCAACGCCGTCATCTCCTCGCAGCGGATTTCCAATGGCAATGATCAGCGTGCCTGACATGAGTTATCCTTCAACCAAACAGCCAGTCGCACTAACCGCGTCTGACCTCGTCACATACCTGACCCTCAGGGTCCAGAAGTTGAATCTGCAGGGGCATCTGGCCGAATGCATGGGTGGAACAACTCAGGCAGGGGTCAAACGTGCGAATGACCGCCTCTACCCGGTTGAGCATTCCTTCCTGAATCTTCTCCCCGCGCACAAAGTGCCGGGCCACCTGGTATACACCCTTGTTCATCGCCAGATTGTTGTGTCCCGTGGCAATAATCAGGTTGGCCCACTGAATAAGACCCTCCCGGTTGATCCGGTAGTGGTGCATCAACGTGCCCCGTGGGGCTTCGCTGGCCCCGACCCCTTCCAACCGGTTCGGTTCGGCGTAGGCGCGGACGTGTTCGCTCAAGATATCCGGTGTGTTGAGCAACTGCTCAATTTTCTCGGCGCAGTAAAGCATTTCGATCAGACGGGCATAATGGTACTGGAACGAGCTCAGTTGAGCGCCGCGCTCCAACATCCTGAATTCCGCCCATTCCTGATCGGCCAATCGCGTCCCACACCGGTCAATGATATTTAGTCGGGCCAACGGTCCTACCCGGTACATCCCGTCGGGGTAGCCCATCGGCTTGTAGTAAGGCGACTTGAGGTAGGAATCCGGTTCAACCGCTTCTTCGATAAAGTCGGCATAACGCGCCGGGTCCAAATGATCAGCCACAATGCGGCTCATGGGATCTACCAGACGCAGCTTGCCGTCATACATCTCCAGCTCGCCCTTATCATTCACCAGCCCCATGAAAAGAGACGGGAAGTTGGCGAAGGTTCGCAACTCGGCTTCGAACTGCTCGAAGGTCGTCTTGTACCATTCTAGGGTTCGTTCGATGCGCATGATCGCGTCGGGGATCGCTTCCAGAATCTTGTCCCGATTCTCGGCCAAAAGCGGACTGCTCACGCCACCGGGCACCACCCAGGCCGGATGAATACGCTTACCGGCCAGCAGAGCGATCACCTCCTGGCCGAATTGGCGCAGGCGGATGCCGTCGCGGGCCAGGTCTTCGTTGGCCTGGGCCACTCCAAAGACATTGCGCTGCACCGGATCGGAGTCCATGCCCAATACCAGATCAGGGGACGACAGGTGGAAAAAGCTCAGCGCATGAGATTGCAGAATCTGGGCCAGATTCAATACCTCACGCAGATGAACGGCCGTGTCCGGGATTTGCACAGCCAACAGTGCATCACAGGTCTTGGCCGAGGCGATCAGGTGGCTAACCGGACAGATACCACAAATACGCGCTGTAATGGACGGCATCTCGGTGAACGGCCGTCCCTCAACCAGCTTCTCGAACCCGCGAAACTGGGTGACATGGAAGCGGGCCGAATCAACGCGGCCCTGTTCATCCAGTTGAATCGTTATCTTGCTATGACCCTCAATGCGGGTAACCGGGTCAATCGTTATCGTCTGTTTCATGACGTTAATTCCTATTCCTCTTGATCTGTCAGGAACCGAAGCGGGTCCTGGACTGTAGATCAGGTGTGCGCCCGGCCAGAAGCTCGGTCAGTGTGTAAAAGATAGTGTCGGCCGATGGCGGGCATCCCGGCACAAAAACATCCACCGTCACGACCTGGTGCACCGGCACTGATTTCGGCAGCAGCGGCGGAACAACCTCTAACGGGATCTGCTGATTCCGGGCCGCATTCTCGAAGTAGGCACGGTCATAGACGGCATCTACCTTAAACCGGTTACGCATACCGGGGACGTTAGCCGTCACGGCACAGTCCCCCAGAGAGACAAGGGTTTTGGTATGAGCACGCACCTTCTGGATTTTTTCCAGGTCTTCCCGTGAGCTAACCGCCCCCTCGACCAGGGTAATATCGGCCATCTCCGGGAACGCTTTATTGTCTACCAACGGGCTGTAGACCAGATCCGCCAGCTTCGCCAGTCCAGGATTCGTTCGTCAATATCCAGAAAAGACATGTGACAGCCGGAACAACCGTCCAGCCATACCGTGGCTAATGTCGCTTTTTCGCTCATTGCTGTTCCTCCCGCATCAGGCGCAAGTATGGCAGGAACTCGCGGCGTTTGGTCATCTCGCCTACGGCCTTACCTTTCTCGAACAATGCCCCGGTCGGGCATACCTGCACGCATTTGCCGCAGCTTGTGCAACTCTCCGAAGTCCCCCAGGGTTGATTCAAATCAGTAATCACCCGCGCATTCACACCGCGCCCCATGACATCCCATGTATGCGCCCCTTCAATCTGATCACAGACGCGCACACAGCGGGTGCACAACACGCAACGGTTGTGGTCAATGCCATAGTATGGATGGGAAGCGTCAACCGACAACTGGGGATAGAGATAGGGCACACCGACATGACTCACGCCCAGTTTCTCGCTCAGCCATTGCAGTTCGCAATGACCGTTGGACACGCATACCGAGCAGACATGGTTGCGCTCTGAAAAGAGCATATCCAGCACCTGTTTACGGTACGCCTGTAGCCGTTCGGAGTTGGTGATGACCTCCATCCCCTCTTCCGCATAGGTCATGCAAGCCGGGAGCAGCTTTGAGGACCCCTTGACCTCAACGAGGCACAGGCGGCAAGCGCCGATGTCGCTCACGCCTTCAAGGTGACATAACGTAGGGATGAATATCCCGTTTTCCTGTGCCAGTTGCAGAATGGTTTCGTCTTCGCGAGCGCCGACATCCATCCCGTCAATTTTCAAGGTTTTGACGCGTGTCTTGTACGGCCGTTTCATGCCGGCACCTCCTCGATTTCTACTCCGTTAGCCGGAGCAAAGCTTTCTTCGTATTCATTGCGGAAGTAACGCAATGTGCTCATAACCGGATTGGGTGCTGTCTGCCCCAACCCGCACAGACTGGTGTTCCGCACCATGTCACACAATTCTTCCAGGAGAATCAGGTCACGAGGCGTTCCCTCACCCTTGCTGAACTTGTCCAGTAAATGATGCATGTGGACCGTACCGACCCGACAGGGGACGCAGCGGCCACACGATTCGGACATGCAGAACTCCATGAAGTATCGGGCTACATCCACCATGCTGGAGGATTCGTCCATGACGATCATGCCGCCGGAGCCCATGATCGAACCCAGAGACGCCAGTGATTCATAGTCCACCGGGGTATCCAGGTACTGTTCCGGTATACAGCCGCCGGACGGGCCGCCGGTCTGCACCGCCTTGCAACGGCCGCCATCGGAAACACCGCCGCCGATCTCGAAGATGATGTCGCGCAGTGGTGTTCCCATCGGTACTTCGATCAGCCCAGTGTTATTGATGCTACCAGCCAGTGCAAAGACCTTCGTGCCCTTGCTTGTGGCCGTACCCAGCCGGGAGTACCAATCACCGCCGTTGCGAATAATAGGCGCGATGTTGGCGAAAGTTTCCACATTGTTGATGAGCGTCGGCTTTCCCCATAACCCGTACTCGGCCGGATATGGGGGCGCGGTCGCGGTTGCCCACGACGACCTTCTACTGATGCAATGAGCGCCGTTTCCTCACCGCAAACAAAAGCCCCCGCGCCAAGACGAATCTCCACCCGGAAGCTGAACGGTGTGCCGCCGATATTGCCGCCGAGCATATTGAGGCGGCGAGCCTGGCGGATCGCTATCTTCAGCCGCTCAACCGCGAGCGGGTACTCACCGCGTACGTAGATATAGCCTTCACTGGCACCAATGGCGTAGGCGGCAATTGCCATACCTTCAAGCACCCGGTGCGGGTCGCCTTCGAGCACGCTCCGGTCCATAAATGCGCCGGGGTCGCCCTCATCGGCATTACAGATGACATATTTCTGGTCACCGTCCGCCTTGGCGACAGTCATCCATTTCAAGCCCGTGGGATAGCCGCCGCCGCCCCGTCCGCGCAAACCGCTGGTAACGATCTCGTCAATGACATCTGACGGTTGCATCTCAGTCAGCGCTGTCAATAATGCGCTGTAGCCTTCACGGGCGATGTACTCCTCGATACGTTCGGGATCAATGAGGCCGCTGTTTTCCAGTACGATCCTGTGTTGGCGGGAGAAGAAGGGGATGTTCGTCGGGCAAAGCAGGCGCTTGACCGGCTTGTTATCCAGCGCATCCACCAATTCAGGCACATCGTCAACTTTCACATTCTGGTACAGTACAGACTTCTCCGGGTCGGTCGGGTCTACGGCCACAAGCGGTCCCTGGGCGCACAACCCCATACACCCCGTGCCACGAACCTGGCACCACCGCTCTGATTCATTGCGGCCAATCTCCTTCTCGAAAGCTTCCTTAACCTGATCGCTTTGAGAGGACATGCAACCCGCCGCCATGCAAACATGAACGGAGTGTTGGTACTGCTCCTGGGAATCCTGCTCAATCGCGGCAATTTCCTCAAGCTTCTCGTACATGCTCAACCTCCGTCGTCATCTTTTCCAGTCGGGCCATTGCTTCATGAATTTCGAGCTTGCCGACAACTTCGCCGTCAAAAACGGCCACCGGTGCCAACCCGCACGAACCTAAACAACGTGCGGTTAGTAGAGAAAGGTTGCCGTCCTCGGTCGTCTCGCCCGGCTCGACGTTATACCGGTCACGGATCTCCGCCAACAATGCCGGCATGCCCTTGATGTAGCAGGCAGTGCCCAGGCAAACAACACACGTATGCTTGCCTGCCGGTTTAAGACTAAATAGGTGATAGAACGTGGAAACGCCATAAACCAGGCTAAGAGGCACACGCAGCGCCGAGGATACATATCGCAGCGACTCTTCATCCAGATAGCCAAAAGACTCCTGCACCGTATGCAGAGTCTCAATAAGGCCATGCCGCTCATAACCGTTCCGCTGCATGGTTGCCTGGACAATGCGCCACCGCTTGTCATCTGAGGGTGGTTCCACCTTTTCGATACGCGGTAACATATCACTCCTTGCCATGCCCTGACGCGTCAATCAACCGAACGCCAGGGACAGATGAATAATTCAGGCACAAACAACAAGAGCCGGTCAGGGCCACATGCCGTCTGAACCTGCCACATTATGGCAGAGGGGGACAGGTTTTATTAGTGAAATTTGTCACAAATAGACATGACAGTTGTCATGTTTGCCGCAAAAGGGTCCCTATCGGCAATGAGGGGTCAACCAAAATCGTGCTAATCAAGCCGGGTTCCAGTCCGCTAAATATCCGCACAGAGAGATCATCCACCGCACCGGCCAGGGTCAACATCTGATTCACCTTCGATGCCATCCCTCCGGTAACATCGGTGCCTCGCGAACCCTTCAGCGCCGGTAGAACCTCATCCAGCGTTTCGGCCGAGATTCGCTCAATGACACTCCCCTGCTCATCAAACACTCCCGGCGTCTCACCGGCCAGCAAGAGCCAGCGTGGCTTGAGCCTGGGGGCGAGAAAAGCCATAATCTCTTCCGTTGAAATGATGGTTCCCCCAATGTCTCGTCGAACGCAACGTCACCATATATCACCGGAACCAGATTATTCGCCAAAGCTGCCCAAATGCCCCAGGCTATCGGTAGTTCATCAATTTGACCATCGCGACAACGGCCGCAGCGGAGGGCGGGATCGTCCCTGCCGGCACGTCAGCGGCCCGCAGTGACGCCACAACAAGGCGATTGAGCCGGGCTGCAGCGTCACTCACAACGGCATAGCCCTGCCACTGCTCAACTGTGTGAACGCCCTGACGGGTCTGGTATTGGGCAGCGGCCACGTGACCAAACGAACCGCTGCCGTGCCCCAGCACCAATTGCAGTGAAGGGTTTTCCTGACGCGCCGCGGCGATCTCGGCCGCCACACGCGCCAGCACATCGGCTCGCAGTTTTTCAACGCCTGTCTTGTCTGTAATTAACGAACCACCCAACTTCAGGAAAAGTAAGTCACTCATCATCATACCCTGCGAGATTTGGATTAAGGCATTTCAAAAGTCATCTGGAGGTAGGCAACGGCCGTTTCGGCCGATGCGGCAAAGTGGATCAGATCCATATCGCGCATGGGAATGTATCCCTCGGCTGCATACGTCTGTATTACCTTGCGCCAAATTGAACCCAGTAGAACTAACGGCCGTGGACTGATTTCCCCCACCTGTAACCAACTCCAGGCCAGGGCAACTTCCGATAACGTCCCTACCCCACCGGGTAAAGCCACCATGCCGTCATTGTGGTCAACCAGATGGACCAGTCGTTCCCGCAGTGTGGGATACCGGATTTCTTCAGTCACCCATTGATTAGGTGCGATCGGCCGGTACTGTTCGATCTGGTCTGAGGTGACGCCAATGACGTGCCCGCCTGCTTCGGCTGTCCCCTGGCTGGCAGCAGCCATCGTACCGCTATACCCGCCGGTTGCTACCCCGTACCCGGCCTCCGCCAGCAACCGGCCCAGTTCCTGCGCCTCGGCATAGGCGGGGCTGCCCGGTTGGGGAGAGGCGCTACCGAATACGGATATAGTTTTCGCAGGTAAGGGCAATGAACCTGATGGACTCATAACGCGTATGTGACCTAACCGGCCAGGCCCGGAATACCAAAAACAGTCGCACTATGCCGGACCGCGTTACGAATCGCCTCAGCCACGGCCTCTACGGTCATTGCGTAGACCAGCGAATCATCGGCCTCTACCTCGCCGGTAGCCAGGCCAAAGGCCACATCTCCGTCGTGCCGGGTGTGGACGGGTCGGATAGCGATCGCCATCCCATTGTTCGCCTGCTGTGGTAGCCGGGCAAGCTGACTACGCGACAGTTTGGCATTGGTCATAACCGCCACCAAAGTCGTGTTGGTTCCCCACCCCGGCAACAGGCTGGGATCAATATACCGGTACGGGAACTGCTCGACCATCCAGCCACCTCCGGGTTGCGCGCGCCGGCCAGGACAGAACCGTCAGCATTGACCACATCCCCAACCGCGTTGACTACCGCCACAGCCCCAACGACAAGCTCTCCCTCAGTCAAACTTACGGCGCCAAAGCCGCTTTTCATGAGGTTCAGAAACCCCGACCACTTGCCGACTGTCACTCCGGCTCCGGCACCAATGTTGCCCTGCTCCACCGCAGCCCCTTCATCGGCCGCTGCACAGGCGGCATAACCCATGTCCGCGCCGGGGGTGGATTGCGGATCGCCCAGACCCAGATCAAACACAACGGCCGCCGGCACAATGGGTACCGGACGAATAGGTGTTGGATAACCAATACCCTTTTCTGACAAATAACGCATCACCCCATCGGCCGTTGCCAGGCCGTAGGCGCTACCGCCGGTCAGCACAATCGCGTTGATGGGCTTATCCTCCGGCTTATCCGCACCCAGAAGGGCGAACTCGCGGCTGCCGGGAGCCGGGCCACGGGGATCCACACTGCCCATCGTGTTCGGCGGGCATAGCAGGACTGTACAGCCGGTATGATTTTGTTCATCGGTGGCATGGCCGATGCGTACACCGGCAAATTCTTCTGGCATGAATTTCCTCCAAACTAAAAAGTCGAACGTCTAAGCCTGTGATTCCGGGACTGCCTTTGAGAAGAAGTGACGCAATTCGTTATTAACGGCCTCAGCCTGTTCAATGAAAAAGAGATGCCCTGCTCCCGGATATTCAACAAACTGCGCTCCGGGAATCGTCTGCGCCAGCACTCGGCCGTTCTCCACGGGAATCAGCAGATCCGTGTCCCCATGCATTATCAGTGTGGGCATCTTCAAGTCGGCAACCCGGTCGGACACATCGTGACTCAACACAGCCTGCACCTGACCCACGTACCCTTCCGTCGTTTGATTATTCTCAATACTGATGTCCGCAAGTCGATCGAGGGTCTCAGGGTTGTCCTCAATAAACTCCGGTGAACATGATATCCATGCTCCGGCAAGATAATCCTGATACCGATCGCCACTGGATTGTGGATTTATCATCGCCTCAGTAACGCGATCGTCCGGCAGGGTTGACAGGCTCCCACCGGCCGTTGTGCAGCCCAATGCCAACCGTGACGCCAGGTCGGGACGATCAAGCGCCAGATTCAAAGCGATCATGCCCCCAGACTAAAGCCAAATACATTCGCCTTATGGATATCGAGGTAATCGAGTAAGGCCGCCGCGTCCCCAGCCATATCGGCCGTGGTATAGCCCGGAGGCGGTTGCGCACTTCTTCCTGCCCCGCGATTGTCCAGTACGATGATGTAGAACTTGTCGGCCAACGACTCCGACTGCCAATGGCACTTGGCGATGGGATCCCCCAGTCCCGGAATAATCAACAACGGAGGATGCTCCGGATCACCAAATGTTTCGTAGTAAATCTCAAGCCCATTTAGTTCGACTGCGGGCATAGGTGTGCTTTCCTCCCTTTTCGGAAGCAATTTCCATATTTTGCCATTGAGATTTTACGTGATTCCAAGATTCCCGTCCTATCATTATGTCTGCCACGGCCAAGTCGCTGTGCTACAATCCTGTCTGCCTTTGGGCAGCCTGAAGCAAAACCATGTCAAACGCACTAGTGGATGTACGAATTTTGCAGCGAGAGTTCTTGCTTGCCATCAGCCGCGCCATGACGGCCGAGTTGGACTTGCCGGACCTCCTCCGACTCATCCTCAAGTCTGCCGTCGAACTTGTCTCCGGTCAAGCAGGGCTGATTGCCCTGGTGGACCGGAGGGAGAGACATTGCGAGTGGCGGCCGTTTACGGTATTCCACCCCACCTTGTCGATCACTTTGCGCCGCTGGTACGCGGCGTTCCCTACCAGGAAGGTGATGAGAGCGCCACATTCCCGGAGCTAACCGAACAACTGAAGGCAATTGCCAAGAAAGCTGACCTGGGACTGACCCAGGTTATTCGATTGCCGCTGCGTACCGGTGATGAAATTATCGGTCTCATTTACGTCTTCCAGACCGGTAACTACTACTTTGTCGAGGATGCCCCCAATCTATTACGTAGCTTTGCAGAGCAGGCCGCCATTGCGGTTAAGAATGCGCGTCTCTATCAACAGGTTAATCAGGAAAAGCAACGACTGGATGCCATCTTGGAGCAAAGTGCGGATGGGGTCATGATTCTCGATCCTCAATTGCGAATCAAGGTCTTTAATAACGCCCTGAGTCAGATGACGGGCTGGCCTTCCGGCGAGGCGATTGGTAAAAACCATGATGAGGTCATTCAGTGGTTGTCGCTCAAAACAGAAACAGATCTCGCGGGAGCAATAGGAAACGGCTGGCCGCTACCGAATGCGGCTCATTTGTATGTCGAAGGTGATGCGCGCTGCTATCGGGAGAAATGTGTACAGGTTGACCGGCCGTCCGTTAGTCTCGGCATTACCTACGCCCCTACAGGATTCATACGGCCGTATGACCGACATCATTGCCAACGTGCGTGATCTGACCCGGTATCGGGAAGAAGAGGCGTTACAAAAGACATTCATCTCGGTCGTCAGTCATGAGCTAAAGACACCTGTGTCCATCATCAAGGGCTATGCAGGGACAATGCGCCACCCGGATGCCCATTGGTCACACGAGGTCCTGGACGACTCACTGAATGTCATTGAGGAAGAAGCGGATAATCTCAATGCGTTGATCGACAACCTGCTCGAAGCTTCCCGGTTACAGGCTGGTACATTTACATTGGAAGTCAGCGACGAGGTAAGCCTACCCCGACTGGCTGAATCCGTAGCCCGGCGCTTTAACAGCCAGACAGACCGGCACACCATTACTGTTGACTATCCCGAAGACTTTCCGACAATCATCGGTGATGAGCGGCGATTGACCCAGGTCCTCAACAATCTGGTAAGTAACGCCATCAAGTATTCACCTGACGGGGGATCGATTGCCATCAGTGGTGCAGCCTATCCGGAATATGTTACGACTTCTGTCAAAGATGAGGGAATTGGCATCCCCGTCCGCGATCAACATCGAATCTTCCAACAGTTCGCGCGGCTGGATAATGCCCTTAGCCGAAAGACAGAAGGAACCGGACTGGGCCTGTATTTATCAAAAGCTATCATAGAAGCACACGGTGGGCGGATCTGGTTTCAGAACAATAGTGATACGAAACCGGATGCTGCCGGAGCCACTTTCACCTTCTCGTTACCGCGAGACTAGAACTTTTAGGAAATAGTGAGGTACTGCGCTCTCCTCCGGCTGCCATATACGACGAATGTGCTGCCGGAGGTATTTGGTGCGCGACGCCTTGATAAGGAGAAATAATGCAAACTCAAATCACATGTCCCAATTGTGGGACGCCCTACACGGCCGATATTTATCAGGTTATTGATGCCCGCCGGCAACCCCAGCTCAAAGAAATGCTATTGTCCGGGCAACTGAATTATGCGGTCTGCCCCAATTGCGGCGCGGGTGGACGAATTGCCACCCCTCTGCTCTATCACGATCCAGACCACGATCTGTTTATGGTCCATGTCCCGCAGGAAATGAACATGGATCAGGTTCAGCGCGAGGAGTTAATCGGCCGTCTGGTAAACCAGGTCGTCGATATGACACCGGCCGAAGAGCGACGGGGTTACATGCTGCAGCCCCAGACCATCCTGACCATGCAAAGCTTCCTGGAGAAGGTATTGGAGACGGAAGGCATTACGCCGGAAATGATCGCACGGCAGCAGAAGCAGGTCGAGATGATCAACACCCTCAGTACAGCATCCCCGGATGTGGTTGACTATCTTCTGAAGGAACGCGCCGGCGAGATTGATGAGACAGTCTTCGCGATTCTGCGGGCCCAGATTGAGGCACTGAGCCAATCGGGCGACAGCAATCAGGTTGTCCCGCTGCTGAATCTTCAGGCCAAGCTGATGACCGCTACCGAAGTAGGCCGCGAACTTGAGAAACGTCAGATGGCTATCCATGCTCTCAACCGCGATGTGAAAAAAGAGCAGGGCCTGACCCCGGATCTGCTGCTCAAGCATCTGATCGCCAATAAGGACGACGCCACCGTGGTCAACACCATTGCACTGGCTGGGCAGGCGGCCATGACTTATGACTTCTTCACCAAGCTGACGGCCGAAATCGACAAACTGGAAAAGGCCAAGAAGACAGATGAGGCTCGGCAGCTCAGCGACATGCGTGATCAACTCCTGAAGCTGCAGCAAGACCTTCGCGCCGCCTCGGAAGAGATGCTGAAGAGTGCCCAGCAGGTACTGGATAATATCCTGGCGGCCAATGACACGGAAGCCGCTATTATGCAGAACGCCGGTCAGATTGATGAGGCGTTTATGCACGTGCTCTCCGCACGCATGGCCCATGCCCAGCAAACCGGCAATCAAGATCAAATTGCCAAGCTCCAGCGAGTTGAACAGTTTATTGTCTCCATGGCCCAGACGGACATGCCGCCGGAACTGGATCTGCTCAACGAGCTCGCAAGCGCACCAACGGCCGACGATAGAGCACGAATCATGGAAACAAACAAGGATATGTTATCCGATGATCTGCTTGAACTGATCGAAGCGATAAAAGGGCAGGCAGAATCGTCAAACCAGATGGATCTGGTCGAGCGACTGAATCTGATTGGCAACGAATTGGAAGCGAGACTCTCGGCGAGTTAACTCTCGTCAGTGACTTGTCTTATCCAGGCGGAAGCCGTGGCCGCGAACGGTGACGATGTAATTGTGATCATCAAGTTCGGCCAGCCGGTCGCGCAGGCGGCGCACCAACGCATCACTGGCTTGCTCTGAGACACCGACCCCACCGGTGCCCGGCCAGACGACTTCCACAATGTCGTCTCGCGAGCAGACAGCGCCATTGGCATCAGACAGCATGCGCAACAAACGGAACTGGGCCAGCGATAATGGCGGGTCCAGTTCCTTGCCGTTGATGATGACCGTCCGCCGATCCTCATCCAGCATGAGACCACCATCTTCCATTTGCGGTATATCAAATGTCAGGGGAGTGTGGCATCACTGCCAACAAACAACAGCTTGACGGCCAGGGCAATCTGGATCTCGTCCCCATCGGCAATCGGGACCGTTCCCTCCACCTGATTCCCGTTCAGATGAGTACCGTTCTTACTGCCGAGATCCTCCAGCCAATAGCCTGAATCCTGGCGCAATATTTTGACGTGATAGCGCGAAACCTGTCGTTCCGGCAACACAATGTCACAGTCATTGCCGCGACCGATCACAAACTCGGGGTTGGCAATGGTCCAACGCTGCCCGGAAAGTTCTCCTTCGCGCATGACGAGTACCGGTTTGTCATCCATGGTCATGTCCTCACTTACTCCGGCAAGTATAATATTCGCCGGTAAGGCGTGTGTGACGCCCAACTGACCTTTGCATTATAATGAATGAAATGGAGAATCGTCCAGTAACTGAGCAGAATGAAGCCGTAACCATGGCCGTAGCCCCCGCATCCGGCGAGCCTCACCCACCCGGAACCGTCCTGCGCGAGCGCTACCGGCTGACCAGCATTGTCGGTCAGGGTGGCATGGGCAGCGTCTATCGGGCAGAGGATCTACGCCTGCCGGGTCGCCTTTGCGCCGTCAAGGAAGTCCCGCTGGATGCCCAACTGACAGCGGAATTACGCGCCCAGGCCCAAAGCCAGTTCCTGCAGGAGGCCAGCATCCTGGCCCAACTGGACCACCCCAATCTCCCCAAGGTATCAGACTATTTCAGCGAAGAAACCCGTGATTACTTGGTCATGGATTTTGTGCCGGGCCACGATCTGAAAGAGTTGCTGGATGAGAGCCGGGCAACCGGCGAGCTTCTGGATCAGACAGTTGTGCTTCGCTGGGCCACCCAGATTATTGATGCCCTCCGATATCTGCACCGGCAGGATCCTCCGGTTGTCCATCGCGACATCAAACCCGGCAACATCAAACTCACCCCGGACAATCGCATCAAGCTGGTAGACTTTGGACTGGTTAAGCTACTGGCCCAGGACGAGGCGCGGACAATTACCGTGGTTCAGGGACGGGGGACTGCCCTCTATACCCCACTGGAGCAGTATGGCGGTGACAGCGGCCACACTGACGTTCGCACCGATATTTATGCGTTGGGGGCAACACTCCATCACCTGTTGACTGGAAACCCTCCGCCGGATGCCAAATCACGCTTTCTGAATCCCAGCGCCTTGCAGCCGCCTCACAAGGTTAACGAAGCTGTGTCTGAAACCGTATCCGAGGCTGTCATGTGGGCCATGGAAATGCACCCTGATGATCGCCCGCAAACGGTAGACCAGTTTGAGCAAGCCCTGTTCGGCCGACAGCGAATTATTCCCAACAAATCAACCGACGCGTCGCTCTGGGACGCTCTTGCATCGAACCGGGTCGCCGTGATTATTGCCACACTCCTGCTTATTCTGGCTATCATTTTGACACTTAGGTAACGGCCGACAATATGGACGAGTTGCAGATCTCCTGCCCCAAATGTTACGAGACAGCCCGGCAAATTAAGGATGGTCACACTTCGTCAGGCAGCCAGCGGTACCGCTGCCGACATTGCGGCTGTCGCTATACGCCTTTTCCCCAGACGAACGGCTATGACGAAGAGGTTCGCTTCCAGGCATTGCAGCTATACCTGGAAGGGTTGAGCATCCGTCAGGTAGCACGGCTGCTCGACGTCAATCACCAAAGCGTCGCCAACTGGATGAAGGACTATACCCGTTATTTGCCGCCTGACCTCCCTCCCAGCATCGCCGAAATGGCCCGCCTTGAAGGTCTCTACGTCCTGTAGCTGGTCATCACCACACTCTTAGACAGTCAATTGTTTTTCGTTGACACTCTGCACAACCATCGCTATATTGATTTGTAGAAACTATCCGATTGCCTGAGCAATTCGGTTCACTCGTTTAATCATTCGCAGGATCACAATTCAAGGAGTAAATCAATGGCTAGTGTATCCTACCAGCATGTATATAAGCGCTTCGGCGATGTTTCCGTCATCAAGGACTTCACGCTTGATGTAGCGGATCGGGAATTCATGGTCTTCGTCGGACCGTCCGGCTGTGGCAAGTCTACGAACTTGCGTATGCTTGCCGGTCTGGAGGATGTTTCCGAGGGTCAAATCCTGATCGGCGACCGGGTCGTTAACGATGTTCCTCCGAAGGATCGTGATATTGCCATGGTCTTTCAGTCGTACGCGCTTTACCCGCACATGACCGTATACGACAATATGGCCTTCGGCCTGAAACTGCGCAAGATGCCCAAGGCGCAGATTGATGCGCGTGTAAAAGAAGCGGCCGAAATTCTGGGCCTGACCAATCTGCTGGATCGCAAGCCCAAGGCGCTTTCCGGCGGTCAGCGGCAGCGTGTTGCGGTAGGCCGTGCAATCGTCCGTGAACCGGCCGTCTTCCTGATGGACGAACCGCTTTCGAATCTTGATGCGAAGCTGCGCGTCACGGCCCGTGCCGAGATCAGCAAGCTGCATCAACGGTTGGGGACAACATTCATTTATGTGACCCACGATCAGGTCGAAGCCATGACCATGGGTGATCGCATTGCTGTCCTCGCCGATGGTATCTTGCAGCAGGTAGATACACCGCGCAATCTCTACAATGAGCCGATTAACGTCTTCGTTGCCGGTTTTATCGGCAGCCCAAGTATGAACTTCTTCAACGGCACCCTGGTTAGCGAAGAAGGAAAGCTATTTGTGGATACCGGCGATTTCCGCGTCCCCGTACCGGATGATCGCAAGGAAGTCTATTCTTCGTACGCCGGTAAGGAAGTTGTTCTGGGTATTCGCCCGGAGCACGTTCACGCCCCGGAATTTGCGCCGCCGAACATCATTGGCGCGCCGGTCTCGGCCACTGTGGAGATCGTCGAGTTGTTAGGACACGAGCTGCATCTATTCATGAACTCCGGCACCAACACATTTGTCGGTACGGTGGACCCCCGCTTTGCTGTGGCCGCCGGGAACAAGATCGATGTTCTGTTTGACATGAACAACATGCACCTGTTTGATAAGGCCACGGAACTGGCTATCCGCTAAGTCAGAACGACAAAGCTAATTAATAAGGCCGTAGCCCCAAAAAGCTACGGCCTTTTCTTATCTAGAGTTGACCTCTCCTTCCCCAGTGTTACAGTTACACAATCATGCCTGAAGCTCATTTTAGCCCCGGTGAATCGTTCCCGGTCCAGTTTGCCTGGCGATTGCCGGATGGCGGTTATGTTCGGGCCATCTTCCAGGCTGACGTTCTGGATCTTGTGCCGTCGGCCGACAAGTATGTCGTGCGACTGAGCAGTCTGGTTGCCGGCCGGGAAGAGGATCCCGACAGTCAACCACTAGCCATAGAAGATACCAGCCGTGACTATTGGGCGCTGGTAGGCAAACTGATAGGCAGGCGTATTACTGTCGCCTATGAGGCCGACGATGGGCGTCCACTCTACCTGCGTCTGGAAACGCTAACCGGCGAACACAACTTCTTCACCCGATACGAGGATGCAGAGGTAATCGCTCGCGGATTGGAGACTCAATTACGCCGCGCCGGATCAGGCAAAAACCCGACGCCATAGGTCAGTCTGGAAGAGTTCCTCCGGGTCACAACGCTGTTTGAGTGCCTTGAAGCGGTTGATTCGATCCTCACCCAGGTAGGCGTTAGCGACCTCCGGTCGCAACGTGCTGTCCTTGGCAAAGTAAAAACGCCCCCCGGCCTCCAGAACAATCTCATCCAGTTCCTTCATCAACCAGGCAATCCGGTGACGATTGGAATCACTGACCCGGAAATCCATAGCCATCGAAAATCCATCCACTGCATAGCTCATCAGGAAATCGTCAGGGCGGTGGCGTTTTAACACTGTCAGATAATTGGGCAAGCCCCGTTTCTGGCAAAGGGCCAGTATCTCGCTGAAGGCATCCTGGGCGGTCTCTTTCGGGATAAATGGCTGGTACTGGATAAGTCCACCGGGTCCGTAGGCGCGCTTGAAATCCGGGATATAGTCTAGCAAGAAGTGGAACTGCACGTGCGGCTGCTGATACCGCTTGGCTCCTGAGAATCGCCCGGCGATGTACTTGCCCTGATTGATCAGCTTCATGCCGGGATTGGTATTCATCGGCCGCATAAACATCCACATGATTGAACGCGGCATGACACCGAACAGGTTTGGGCCCAGGTGCTGGTTGTCCAGACGGAGGGTCTGCGTCGGGTTGGGGTCCTCACCGGGCGCAAGATAGTTAGCCTTGTGGACATCACCACGACCAAGGCTGGACCCAGCAGACAGTGAATCAATCCAGCCAACAATATAGTTGGATTGGGCGACGTTCTCATAGAAATAGCTGAACATGTCAGCGAGATTACGCCGCGTTTCAGTCTCTACATTTAACAGGCCGGAATAGACCCGCTTCATTTGCATGGTCAGGCTGGTAAATATCCCCAGCATGCCAAAGCCGCCAATCGCGGCATGAAAGATATCGCTGTTTTCCTCACGACTGCAGGTAATGATCTCACCGGAGGCCAGCAACAAATCAAATTCAATGATGTGTTCGCCAATCGGCCCAACCTGCGCAGCGTTCTTGCCGTGCACATTCATGGCCGCACAGCCGCCCATTGTCGTCATGCTGGTCCCGGTGGCTACCGGAGGCCACCAACCGTCCTCCAGGATGTACTGCCATAATTCTGCCAGCGTCACGCCCGGTTCAACCTGAATGCGTCCGGTCTCCGGCTGCCAATCCAGGATGCGGTTCATACGCCGCAAATCGAGGACAATGTTCTCCGCGTTTGTCGCTGCGTCTCCGTAACTATTTCCCCCACCCCGCAGGCCAATGGATCGGCCGTTCTCGCGGGCCAACGTCAGGACGTCTTGAATCCCTTCAAGGGTTGTGGGCCTATAGACATAGGCTACGCTCCCGGTAGCATTACCCCAGGCAGGAACCCACTCAAGATGTTCGGATGATAACTCATTCGCCCTTGGTGAATCTCCAGCCGTATTTTTAGTTCCGACTGCATATTTCAATTCACTCATGGTAAACACAACTCCGTATCCCGTCAGTGGCGGGATCGTACAATCAGAAGTTCAGATATCTGAAGATTGGTGAGGGAATGGTGCGAACAACCAGGCTGACCAGTTGCCAGCGGCGTGGTGTATAGACAACCTGCTTGCGTTGTCTGGCCGCAGCCAGAATACGAGCGGCCGCTTCTTCCGGAGAAATCACCCAGAACGTCTTGGCCGCATTCTTTAGCAGTTCCGTGTCTACAAAGCCCAGTTTGATAGTCGTAACCGTAACACCATAGCGTGATAGCCGGTTACGCAACGCTTCCAGATAAGTGTCCAAAGCCGCCTTGCTGGTATTGTAGACCGGGCTACCAACACGCCCCCTGTCTCCGGCAATCGAGCTGATGCCCACAATCTGCCCGCGACGAGCGCGTTCAAATCGCATGGCAGCCTGATTCAACCAGGCAATCGCGCCAAGTATATTCGTTTCGATCATTGACTGATCTTTCTCAAAGTTATACTCATGCACATTTACAGGCGGTTGGACAGCGGCCGAATAAATAACCAGATCCAGACCGCCCAGCTTACGCGTGATTTCTTCGAAAAGGGCCGGGACGGCTTCATAATCCCGAACATCATGGGGTACAACCAACACATGAGCCTGCGGCAACGAACGGCATATCTCATCCCGCAGACGTTCCAGTTCCTCCTCGCGCCTCGCGACCGCGGCTACGGCATATCCTTGTGCAGCCAGCCGGCGTACCAGCGCCGCACCGGTTCCTGATGACGCACCGATAACAATGGCAGCGGGAGTCGGTTCGAGGGGTCTGGAGGGGGGGATACTTTCAGTTTGCATACATCACTCCAGTGGATGCAGGTTGCTGACAGCGAACCTTGCTCCAGGATCAATTCTATCAAAATCGGTATGGGGGCATCCTATTATCGCTCAGGCGTATATCAATCGTCAGATAGTACGAAATCTCCACCAGGACGGCGCCTAAGTTCCGGCTCTGAAGCAAGACGTCATGTGAATCCCTAATCGTATACTAAACTAATTCTTGACAGAATAGTTCGGTGTCGTATAATTCCATCTGGTATAAGTTACTTACCCACAAGAGAGACTGAACCATGCTTAGACATCAAAAACGCGAGGAATGGATTGCTCATATTCGCTCGCAACACCCAGAGGTTGATCCCCGCACCATGCGCCTGATGGATGAATTGCGAATGGTTTCCCATTTGATCTACCAGATGGGCGAATCCAGCATCGCGGGAACCGATCTATCCTATGCCCAATATCGCATCTTAATGATGTTGATGTTTGCCGAGCGCACCGGAGAAGACAATGGTCTGAATCCATCTGAGATTAGCCGCTTTGCAGGAACATCGCGCAATACGATCAGTTCGCTTATTCGAACCCTGGAAACAGATGGCTATATCGAACGCCAACTGGATAGTCACGACCGGCGCAAGTTCAATATCACGTTAACAGAGGGCGGACGCCAACTCGTTAACGAAAACGTCGGGAGGCATATGAAAATTATCAATGAGATATTCCGAACGTTAAGCCCTGAAGAAATGGACCAGCTTAGCGAAAAGTTACACAAATTGAATGACCGGGCATTGGAACTGAAAGAACGAAATTCCGCCTCGGCCGACATCGGAGGAAGTCATGCAACTAGCAAGTAGAGCTCCTCAGCAACGGGGGAGGCAGCAGAGCCAAAATCCCCGCGCGCTGGCCCGAGCAATGAAGTACCTGCGCAGCTACCCACGCCTTGCCCTGGGTGCAACCCTGGCCCTGATTGTGGCGACGGCCGCCCAACTAGCCGTGCCTCAACTTGTCCAACGGATTATTGACTCGATTGTCAGCGCGGCAACCAACCAGGCTATCCTCAATCTACCGGCCAACATCCAAACACTGGCGGCAGAAAAGCTGGGGCTTGATCTAACAGTCGCACAGACTGATCTTGACGGAGCCAGACAGGCAATTATCTTCTCCGGCCTACTCATTGTTGCGTTTGCGGTAGCGCGCGGCGTTTTTGCCTTCGCCCAGACCTACATGTCCCAGGTTCTTTCCGAAAGCATCGCTTTCGATCTCCGCAATGATATCTTTTCGAAGATCCAGCGCCTGAGCTTTAGCTACCACGATCGTAACCGGACCGGTCAGCTCATGGTACGGGCGACGGATGATGTGGAACGTCTGCGAGTCTTCATCGGCCAGGGCTTATTGATGGCCCTGCAGGCTCTCATTCTGCTGGTGGGCACACTGATCATTTTGCTCCTGACAAACTGGAAGCCAACACTGGTTGTCCTGCCGGTGTTGCCTGTCGCTCTCATCGTCTTCATGATCTTTGGGGCCAAGGCTCAACCCTTATTCAGGGAAGTTCAACAACGGTTAGGGCGCGCAAATACCATTCTTCAGGAAAACTCTTGCCGGCCTAAAGGTGGTGAAATCGTTTACCAGCGAAGACCGTGAGAAAGCGCGATTCCAAACGAGCATTGACTCTCTCTTGGAGCAGCGGATCAAGGTCGCCCGGGTTTTCTCGTTCCTGTTTCCGTTCATTCTCCTGGTAGCCAATCTGGGACAGGCGGCCGTCCTTTACTTCGGTGGCCGGCAAATCATAGACGGCACACTCACGATTGGTGAATGGCAAAAGTTCAGCCTGTATCTCATCTACGTCTTCATTCCAATGGGACAGCTTGGATTCATCATCTCTCTGATGGCCCAGGCCGGTGCCAGTGCCGACCGTATCTTTGAAATTCTGGATACCAAGAACGATGTTGAAAACAAGCCCGGTGCCATCGAACTGGGTGAAATTAACGGTGAAGTGGAGTTCAGGGATGTCACCTTCCGTTACTTTGCCGGAAGCGAACCGGTATTAAGTCACATCAACTTCGTTGCTGAACCGGGGCAAACAGTTGCCCTGCTTGGCGCTACCGGCAGCGGCAAAAGTACCGTCATTAACCTAATCCCGCGCTTCTATGATGTGAGTGAGGGTGCGATTTGGTGCAGACGGTCACGATATCCGCGACGTTACCATCGAAAGCTTGCGTCAGCAGATAGGCATTGTCCTTCAGGAAACCACGCTCTTCAGCGGCACCATTCGCGAGAATATTGCGTTCGGCCGACCCGATGCAACTGACGAAGAAGTGATTGCGGCAGCGAAAGCAGCCCGCGCCAATGAGTTCATCATGTCCTTCCCAGACGGGTATGAAACGCCGGTTGGCGAGCGGGGCACAACCTTGAGTGGTGGTCAGAAGCAACGTATCGCCATTGCCCGCGCGCTGTTACTCGACCCCCATATCCTGATTTTGGACGACAGCACAAGCAGCGTGGACCTAAATACCGAATACGAAATCCAGCAGGCGCTGGACATCCTGATGCAGGGTCGAACCAGTTTCGTTATCGCCCAGCGCATCAGCACAGTTCTCAACGCAGACCAGATTCTTGTCCTTGAAAAAGGTCAGATTGTCGCACGCGGTACCCACGAAGATTTGATGGAAGACAGTGCTATCTATGCTGACATTTATCACTCACAACTCGCGGAGGATGCAGTTGCTGAGGCCTAGGCCGCAGTCGTGCATGTCTACGGTTGATTTGGAGAGTTTATTATGATGATGAATCGCGATGCCAACCTGCTAGGTACAGAGGCACGGAAAGCCAGTAGCGTTGGTTCTACTCTTGGCCGGTTGTGGCAATACTTTAAATCTTACGCCTGGCTACTGGCTATCATAGGTATACTGGTCCTCTCCAGCACCTATATGCAGGTACTTATCCCGGACCTGACTGGTCAGGCTGTTGACTGTTATCTTGGCCCATTCGCCGCCAGCAGCACGGCTGATTTACTCGGTGGCTCCCTCAGTGACCTTGGTGTCGCTATCAATGGATCGCAGACTGCTGACAGCGCCTTTAGCAACTGTACATTCACTGATCCCAGCCTGCTGACGACAGCATCGGAAACTCTGGCTGGGTTGACACGTCTAATCCTGCTGATTGTTGCCCTGTATGTTGGATCCGCGGTGATCAGTGGTCTGTCATTTTACTTAATGAGTTCGGCCGGTTATCGCGTCTTGCGCGATCTTCAGGCTGAGGTCTTTGCCCATATCCAGCAACTCTCACTGGGTTACTTCAGCAAGCACGAAGCGGGAGACGTCATGAGCCGCTTCACCAACGATATTGACACACTGCAACAGGTGGTCGGCTTTGGCCTCATGTCGGTTCTGTCCGGATCCCTGTTAATTATCTGGATTGTCATTACCATGGTTCGGCTGAACGCTCCGTTTGCAATCATCAGCCTGGTCACCTTGCCGCTCATGTTCCTGGCAACACGCTGGCTTTCAGGTCAGGCTCGGAAAGCTTTCCGCCGGGCACGTATGCAGATTGGTAATGTCAATGCTGATCTGCAGGAAAGCATCTCCTCGGTCCGTGAAGTTCAGGCTTTCAGCCGCGAGGACGAGAACATAGAGCAGTTCCGCGCCAGCAACGCATCAAATCGGGATGCCAATATTAAAGCACAGGTCTATACCAGTGCCTTAGCCCCTACCCTGGAAGCACTAAGCTACGTCAGCTTGGCAATTGTGGCTGGAGTGGGTGGTATTATGCTGTTAAGCCAACAGAACCTGTTCGGTACAACAGTGTCGATTGGCCTTATCATCACCTTCATCGCTTACACACAACAGTTCAACCGGCCTGTCCAACAAATCGCGGTCCTCTGGACCAATCTTCAGAGCGCCATTGCCGGTGCAGAACGTATCTTCGGGCTTTTGGACGAGCCGATAGACATTACCGAAAGCCCTGATGCGATTATCCTGCCCCCCATCCAGGGCCACGTTCAGTACGAAAATGTCTGGGCGGAATACAATCCGGGAGAACCGGTGCTTCGTGGTGTAAATATTGAGGCAACTCCCGGAGATACTATCGCCATTGTTGGCCCAACTGGAGCTGGGAAGACAACGATTGTCAACCTGCTGCCACGTTTCTGGGATGTATCGGATGGATCAATCAAGATTGACGGTCATGATATTCGTGACGTCACGCTTCACAGCCTGCGACAACAAATCGGCATTGTACTGCAAGACAGCTTCCTGTTCAGCGATTCTGTGACAAACAACATTCGCTACGGCCGACCGGACGCAACAGATGAAGAGGTCATTGAGGCAGCCAAGCTCGCCCACGCCCACGAGTTCATTGAGCGCCTTCCCAATGGCTATGACACAATCCTCGGCGAACGCGGAGCGGGTCTGAGCCTGGGCCAGCGCCAGTTGCTTTCCATTGCGCGGGTTGCCCTGGTAGACCCTCGCATCCTGATTCTGGATGAGGCCACAAGTAGCGTAGATACGCGTACAGAACAACAGATTCAGAAGGCTTTGGAAGAACTGCTGCATGGTCGCACAAGCTTTGTCATTGCCCACCGTCTGAGCACGATTCGCCATGCTGACCAGGTACTGGTTGTCAATGACGGGCAAATTATTGAGCGAGGCACTCACAGTGACCTCCTCGAAGCGCAAGGTTTCTACTACGACCTTTATATGAGTCAGTTCAGAAGAAAAACCGATATAGGCGAAGAGACTGAGGATAACACGGCCGAAGGCTATCTCGTCGTTGGCGACTAAGCCGACTTGCTAAAAATAAACGCCCCGCCATAGACAATATCTATGGCGGGGCGTTTTTTGTATAACGCCAACACCCGGTTAAGGGCGTCGCTTCACATTACATGTATTGTTCAAAAAAGGCGACAAGCACCTTGGGGTTATCAATCACGTATTGGAATCCATGATAGTGGTGAGTGCCGTCCACATATAAAGGTCCTTCACCGCATGGCGTTGCCGCGACCATTCGGTTGACGTCTTCAACACTACCCCACTCATCATGCTGGATTGGACAAACAGCACCGGTGTCTCACCGGCTCCACCGGCAGCAAATGTCGGCTGTAATGCCCCCAGGTTCATTCCGCTGGCAAAAGAATAGGCCAGTTCAGTCAATGGCAACACAACGTATTGCCCCACTCCGCCCAGTAAATCATGGGCATATCGCTCAGCAAACACGGTGGCGGTCGTTGGCTGAACAGCCACTGCGGCACGAATCGCATCAGTGCGCGGTAGAGCATATAACAAGGCGTTTCCACCCAGCGAAAAGCCGATAACACCGATCTGATCAGCCGCAACATCTTCCCGACCTTGCAGAAAAGTCAACGCCCCCAGCAAATCGCCCGCCTCTTTCTGGCCGAACGTAACCGGCGGCTGGCTGGCGCTCTCACCATGATTACGCATATCGAACATCAGGAGGTTATACCCTTCATAGTGAAGCGCGTGGGCCAGCCGCAACAACTCGATAGGACTGGTTCCGGTCATATCGGCCAGCAAGTCATCGGCCGCATCTCCCAATCGATTCCATCCCCATCCATGTAGAAATATGAGCGTCGCACCGCTGCGGGAGGTGTTCAGGGCGGCCGGAATAAACCACCCTGACAGACGTACACCGTCCTGAGCGGGGAACTGAACAGTCTCATATGGAAGACCCAGGTCTGACGGCTTGATATTAACCGGCTGGCGGGTGGGCGAAACCATGCGGCGCGTCAGAAAAGCTACTACAGCAACCAGTGCCCCAGCCAGAATACCCAACAGACCCAAGAGCAGTCGCATCATCCGATTAAAGGTCATGGTCTCTTTCTCCCTATACTAACTGTAGTCCCCATTTGCTCTACTCGCGAACAAATCCTTCTCGCGAAAGCCATCAGGCACAGGCGGGTAAGCGCGAATAAACGTCTCATTCGCCATGAACTGGCGTTGTACCCACTCCGGCAATATCCGGCTACGACCGGTTCCACCACCCTGGCTTGAGTGTTTGGCGCTGGCTGCCCGCTTAACGTCCCAGTAGTCACGATAATTCACTTGCGCGTGAAGATGCTCCGGCGAAATACCAATGCGAGTCCAGTCGATGTCTTTGTTCCGGCCGGCGCGTGTCGGGTCCTGTCCGCGCAATCGCATGAGTGTGCTATACACTTTGACCATCCGGTTGGAAAAGGCCGTGTAATAAAGACGGTCCGGCAGGTACGCCGGCCAGGGTAGTTCCGGATACTGTACCGGATCCCCGGCCGCGAAGAAAGCGGCCGTTGTCACCTTCCAACACATAATATGATCAGGATGGTAGTACCCACCGGTCTCATCATGAGTAACCACGACCTGCGGCCGAATCTCGCGGATAAGCGCCACAATGCGGCCAACCACTTCGACCTCATCCTGTTGAATAAACGCATCGGGGTGTTCATTGGCCGGATCGTTAATATACCCAGAGTCGCGATACCCCAACATATGCAACTGACCACCCAGTACAGCAACAGCTTCTTCAAGCTCCTGCTTTCGCACACTCGCCAACTGCGCCAGCGTATGCTCATAACCCTCAGCCACCGAGCCGGCTACGCCATCAGTAGCGATGACAATATGGACTTCCACGCCTTCGGCCGCATACCGGGCCAATGTACCGCCCATACCAAAGGACTCATCATCAGGATGCGCCAGTACAACCAGAAGCCGGCGCGGAGTGCCGTTGTTGATAGAAGAGGTCACGAGGTTTCCTCAGTTTTAGTGTTATGTTGGCCGGCGGAAGTGGCGACAGCAAAACCAATTGCGTGACTGTTCGTGTGCGACATACTGATAGACCATTCGGTTAGCCCGGCCTGCTGAGCCAGTTCTCTGGCATCGCCATGCAAAACCAGGTGGGGTTTGCCGCGATCGTCACTGATAACCTCAACTTCCACCCAACGAATATCGCCAATACCCGTACCGAGCGCCTTACCGACAGCTTCCTTGATGGCAAAGCGGCCTGCCAGACGAGCCGGCTGGTTGTCACAGTATGCCTGTTCCTGCGGCGTAAAAAACCGATCACAAAATCGCTGACCAAAGCGATCCAACGCCCGGGCGATTCGATCGATCTCAATCATGTCAATACCGGCTTCCAGTGGCATTACGCTTCTTCATCCGGTCCGACAGAACCTGCCACAACAACCGCCAGATTGTCGGCACTAAGATACTTGCGAGCCGCTGCCTGCACGGCTTCCACCGTAATCTCGTTCACCCGATCTGTGTATGTCTGCAGGTAATCCAGACCCAGGTCGTAGAATTCCATGTCACCAATCACATCCGCCAGGGCCCCATTGGTTTCCAGACTGACCGGAAGGGACCCGATGCGGTAGGCCTTGCTATCCGCCAATTCTTCAGCAGAAACAGGCTCATCCTGAATGCGTCGTATCTCGGCACGGATGGATTCAATCGCCTGATCAACGACATCCGGCGAAACCCCGGCAAAGGCCGTCCAAGCGCCCGGTCCTAACCCACCGGCTAACCGGCTGTAGGCATAATACGCCAGACCCTGTTCTTCACGAACATTCTGCCCGATTCGGCCCATCATACCAAAAACGCCCAGGATTGTATTCATCATGCTGGCATCAAGGTAATCTTCGGCCGAGCGACGCGGTCCCGGCAGGCCCATAACAACATCTGCCTGAACCTTGTCAGGCATCATCACATTGCGGCGAACCAATCCGATCGGTCGCGGTTGATCAGACACTTCGTAGGGGTGGTAACCGTTGCCCGTAGTCCATCCCCCTAACGCTTCGGTAACACGGGCGATCGCTTCGTCAGCGTGAATCGCCCCGACAACGGTCAGGATCATCCCCTCCGGACCGTACATTCGGCGGTGAAAATCGGCCAGATCATCCCGCGTAATGGTGAGAATCGTTCGCTCGAACCCGCTAACCGATACCTCATACGGATGTCCGGCGTAAACCAGCTCGTTAAAAGCCAGCCGGGCCATTCACCCTGTATCATTGGCGCGCATTTGCAGACCAGTCATTATCTGACCGCGCACCTGCTCCACCTGCTCGGCGGGAAACGTTGGGTAACATAGCGATTGGGTTAATGAGATCAAACAGCAGGTCCAGGTCTTCCACCAACCCATGCGCCGTAAACTGCGTACTGTGTCGCCCACTGCCAAACGACAGCCCGGCCCCACAGATTCCAACGCCTCGTATATTTCCTCAAAACTTCGCTGCGTCGTGCCACGCATCAGCAAATCAGAGGTGAAGTCCGCCAATCCGGCTTTCTCTGCCGGATCAGACAGCGCACCACACGCACCAATCCATCTATGACAACCGTGGCGCTGCTGAAATTCTCGTACGCCAGGATCGTTATGCCGTTCGGCAAAACCTTACGGACGATAGTGTCCGAGCCAGGATAACTGTTGTTACTCATTAAGTATCTCGTTGCGTTTGATAACAAACAGGGTCATATCATCAAACTGGGTAGTATCTTGAACGAACTTGCGCTGGGCGCGTTCAATCGCTTCCAGAAGTGTATCGGCCGACGCGGCAGGATCGGCCGTCAATTCTCCGGCGATAACCTCCTGCAGGCGTTGCGACCCAAACTCATGGTACTCAGCATCAAATGCCTCAGTCAGGCCGTCCGTATACAGGACAAGCGCGTCGCCGGGAGCTAGTTCAATGGTCGTTTCGGTACATCCGCATGTTCCAAAAACACCCAACAACGGACCTGTAGGCATGAGCTGGACAAATTCACCTGTGGCCGATTGCCACCATAAAGGGGGATTGTGACCCGCACTGGCGTACGTAAATTGCCCATTGCGAGTGTCCAGTGCCCCATAAAACGCGGTCAGGAACATATCCGACTGGCTATCTTCCTGAATATAACGATTGGCCCAGGTCAACACCTCGGATGGGGAGCGACCACGTAGCGCCACATTACGAATTGTCGTCCGACTCAGGGCCATGAACAGTGCCGCAGGGACTCCCTTGTCGGACACATCGGCAATGACAATCCCCCACCGGCCGGGATCACCAGGCAACGGGAAGAAATCATAGAAATCGCCACCAACCTGCTGGGCAGCTTCGAAGCGCGTAGCAAACTCCCAACCATCAAGCTCAGGACACTTTTCCGGCAGCATACTAAGCTGGATACGGCGACCACCGCCAGCTCTTCTTCAAATCGCTGCTGCTGTAATTCGGCCTGGTGCAGGCGGGCTTTTCGATTGCCAGCGCCGCTTGGTTCGCCATGAGGCGCAGCAGACGCATTTCAGCTTGAGTAAACGAACGCTTGCGCCGCGAATCAATTACCAGCGTGCCGATAGATCGGCCGGGTGGCAACAAGGGGAACAATTGCCGCAGCTTTGAAATCTTCCACATCCAGCCAGTCGGCCGTCCAGAGACGCGGTGTTTGCGCCTCCAGGTCCTCGACTACGAGGACCTGCTGGGTACGCATGGCCTGACCGGAGCCGGTTTTCTCGTCGGCCGGCACCCGAACGCCCTGTTCCACAGGGTTCGAACGCCACCCGGAAGCAGCCCCAAACGTCAAATCTTCTCCCCCTTCCCCGGCCAGCAGCAGGGCGCAAGCATCGGCCTCGACCAGCGTACGCGCTTCATCAACAATGTATTCCATCAAGTCGTTCAGTTCACGCCGGCCAAGTAGTTGTTGGGAAAGATCGAGTAAGGCCATCTGCTCATGAACACGGCGCTGTTGTGTCAGGTCGAACAGACGGGAGCGTTCAATGGCAATTCCCATCTGTGCGCCGACGTTGGATAACAGGGCCAGTGCGCGTGGAGTAAAAGCGGACCAGTCTGTCGCCGCGACGTTGAGGATGCCCATTATCTGGTTTCCCGACCGCAACGGTACGGAAGCATGTACAGTCAAATTCCGTCGGTCACCGGAGATGGATCCCAAACGGCTACAATGCACTTCGTTGCAGGCTTCGGCCAATTCACCCTTCAGGCACAGCTCCTGGCAGTCACAGTCCTTGTCCCAGGCTTCAGGGCGGGTGACCGCCATACCCGGAGGCAGGTTCTGATGAGCCGCCAGACGAAAACCACGACCGCCCCACCGATCCGTTGAGAGAGGATCAACCATAAACACCCAGCCTGTCTCCAAGCCCATCAGCTCAAGCAGACGGCCAAGGGAGCGATCCAGCGCGCCTTGCATGTCCACAGACTGATTAAGCGTCTGGACAATTTCGTTGAGTGTCTCCAGATCGTGGATAAGTTCGGCTTCGGTTTCCATTGACGGGATCATTCTAGCATAAGAAACCGGCCCGTCGCACTTTGCGGACCGCAATTCGGGACAGGTTATTTTTCTTCGGCAACAGGTTCGTTCTTGGCCTCATCGACCAATTCATCAATCTGTTCCTGTAAATGATCAAGCTGCTCTGCTGCGCCGAGGACGATAATCGTATCACCCTCCTCCAGTTTGATAGTTGGGGCGCTATTGAGCCGGACGTGAGGCAAGCCGTCTTCACCACTGACTTCCAATATTCCGATAACCGTCAGTTCATATTTGCGGCGAAAGTCCAGGTCAATCAACGTCGATCCAGCCCATTGTGGAGGAACTGTCGCCCGGCGCACCTCGACACCCGGTGCAATCTGGCGCTGCCGGAATGTTTCTCGCTGGGTACGGTAAATCTTGTTGTCCTGCGTCAGCAAGGTACATACAACGAGAACCAGCATCGCGGGCAGGATATAGTGTGAACTGAACATCTCAATCGGTAACATGATCGCTGTCAACGGCACATTGACGATGGAGATAAGTCCGGCAGTCATGGCCGGGACGATAAGCATCATCGGCTCATAACTGGACCTTGAGGCAAATATAACTGCGACCATCGACCCAAAATAAAGGGAGGGGATGAGCAAACCGGCCGAACCGCCGGATGAGATTGTGGTCAGTGTGGCCGCAATCTTGCCGATAAGCGCAATGGCCGCCACAGCCAATGTCATCTGCCCCGCCAGCGCCAGATCCACCACACCGTCACTGGTACTAAGTATAAGCCGGAGGCTTTCCTCCTCATTCGCGAGGCCGAAATGAGTGTTCACGAGAACAACAATAATTGCCACAAGCCCGGTAAGCGCCGCGCCGGTAAGATGGCGTACCCAGATGTTGGGCATATAGGTGTGGAATAAATGATCCAGTGATCGTCGGGCACGAACAAAGTAAATACTGACAAATGAGATCACGACCGCCATTAAAATGATTAGGCCGTAGTACTGCCATTCGTTGGGCGGTAAATAGACTCGCTCCACCTCAAAATAGGCGGTGTGCCCCCGGCTGACTACCGTTGTCAGAAAATAGGCTACCAGCGCCGAGAGGAGGGAGTAGATAAGTTTTTCAATCAGGGGACGGCGGCGGTACATAACTTCGGCCGCAAAGAAAGCCGACATAAACGGCGCGCCCGTGAGTACAGTGATCGCAACAGCAATACCGCTAAGCTGCGCAGTTTGTAGATAATCACTGTTCTTGGCCGCCCACCAGGCGGATGTTTTGCCTACCAACGTATGGGAATGCCCGACCTTCTTGATACCGGCTCTGGGCTTGTACTTGGCTGCCGCCAGACTCTCTCCAATGAGGGCAACGCTTGCTTCCAGACCACCGCTTCCGCCACTGCCCAGGGTCGCCAGCGTCGCCCCAAATTCACGCATTGCCAGCGAGAATGTCGGCATGTCCCACCGAACTTCGACCCCTTCTTTTCCCAGAAGCGCCTGCTCAAAGGACGGTTCCGACGCATGGTACAACGAGATAGCACGCTCCAGACCGTCACCCTCCACATCCAAAAGTTCGTGGATATGTCCTGTGGAATCTCGATAGTAGATGAAGGTGGTCCGGTAGAGCACGATGGCGGATGTAATGGCCGCACCAATCAGCAACGGCACAATCACAAACACCACAGAGGGCGAACTCAAAACAGCTTCCAGCACATGATCAAACGAGAAAGAACGCTGATCTTCAGCAGGTAGACCGGTAACCAGACAACCACGCCAATAATGATGGATTGGACAACAAGCCGTTGCTCACCCCGATCAAACTTGCTGGGAAGATGGATATTCGCGCGTCTGCGCTCTATGGCTCTTAGCCACTTTTCCGAAAAATGATCAAACATGAGTGAATAGTGCTTCTACTATCCGGGGGGATTAACGCCGTTGCTTCCCTCAGGAACATAACGGCCGACGATACGCTGCCGTGGGTTCAGATAAGTCTGTCGTACCCGGGCAATATCCGCCAGGGTAACCCCATTGAGACGATCCAGAACCGTCTCATACCAGCGATAATCACCGGCTGTGGCCTCGGCCGCGCCGATTAACTGAGCCTGGCCGGAGATACTCTCGCCAGCCATAATGAACTGGGCCCGCGCCCGCTTGAGTGCTTTTTGCAGTTCCGGTTCAGTAATCGGCTCAGTCGCCAATCTCTCGATTTCTACATTCAGGGCAGACTCCACCTCGTCCAACGTACGATCGGCGCGGACAATAGCGACAATTGTGTAGAGGTATGGGTCGATCGTGGGTGCCAGGCTCCCATAAGCTGCGGCTGCCAGCTCCGTACTGACCAGGGCTTTATAGAGACGTGAACTTCGGTTGGAACCGCCCCCGGCAAACATCCCCAGACTGCTTCCACCGGCAAAGGCCGCATTCAACAATGACAATGCCGGATAGTCTGGGTGGTTTGCGCCCGAGCGCGAAAAGCCCATGTTAGATAGGCCGTATCGCCCGGACCATGCACGGTGATGCGTCGTTCTCCCTGTTGTGGCGGTTCCTGGCGGAGGATAGGCGCAATAGACTCACCCGGCAGGATCCCACCAAACAGATTCTCGATTCGGCTCAGCATATCGGCCGTTTCAAAGTCCCCGACGACAACGATGGTCGCGTTATTGGGCACATAGTGACGGCGATAATAACCGTACAAATCCTCGCGGGTCATCGTTTGCAAATCAATCGTATCGCCGATTACCTCATGGTGGTAAGGATGAACACGGAAGGCAGCGGCGGAGAGTTCTTCGTCCATCAGGAACCGGGGTTCATTCTCGTACATCCCACGCTCGGAAATAATCACTGACCGTTCCGATTCGACGTCTTCCTCCGTCATCACGGTATTGGTCATGCGATCCGCTTCGAGAGCCAGAGCCAAGTCAATACGGGCTGCGGGCATCGTCTCGTAATAGGCTGTGTAATCAAGCCATGTAAAGGCATTCCAGTAACCGCCTTCACGGGAGATCACCCGCTCCATTTCTTCTGACGGATGTTGCGGGGTACCCTTGAACATCATGTGCTCGACCCAATGCGAAACCCCGGTGATGCCGGGTGTTTCGTTGCGGCTACCGACACGGTACCACACCATGAAGGTGACAACCGGTGCATGATGCATTTCCTTCAAAAGAACGGTTAGGCCGTTGTCAAGTGTGACTTTTGTGATCCCAGAGTCCATGAAGTAGTTATTTTCCTTGCCTCCCGGTCCGGCCGGAGGCAAGAGTGGATTATAACGCGACCTCACTGATTACAGTAACTTTGCCTGCCCCGGAAATTCGCTCAACCCGATGCAAGATCTGCGTTGCCGGGATGTGGTGGTTGTGCTTGAATTGCATAAAGAGTTCGATGTTCCCATCAAGAAGGATGCCAAATATGAATGAGGATCCCCAACAAGTACAAACACAGCCAGCAGCCGGCGATTCGATAACCCTCCTGAGCGACAATATTGTCCAGACTCGACACTCCGTTGAGATTAACGGCCGACCTATCCACTACCTCGCCAACACCGGGACGATGATCCTACGCAAGGAAGATCCGCAGGTTGGCGAAAAACCCACCGCTTCGATCTTCTTCGTTGCCTATACCATGGAACGCCCCCGCGGCCTCACTGAAGCTGAGCACATCGCCCAGCGGCCGGTTACTTTTTCATTCAACGGTGGGCCGGGTTCGTCGTCGGTCTGGCTCCATCTAGGCTTGCTGGGGCCGCAGCGGGTACTCATGGATCCCGAAGGCCATCCCCTGCCGCCACCCTATAAACTGGTTGACAACGCCTATTCGCTGCTGGATCGTACCGACCTGGTATTTATTGATCCGGTGACCACGGGCTTCAGCCGCGCCACTCCCGGTGAATCAGACAAAACGTTCCACGGGTTTTCGGCCGACATCGAATCTGTAGGCGATTTCATCCGGCTGTATACCTCGCGGCACCGGCGCTGGATGTCCCCCAAGTTCCTCATCGGCGAGAGCTACGGCACCACACGCGCCGCCGGTTTATCAGGGTATTTGCAGGAACGGCAGGGCCTGTACCTGAACGGCATCATGCTCATCTCCAGTATTCTCAATTTCCAGACCGCCTACTTCACGGAAGGCAACGACCTGCCCTACGCCCTCTTTCTGCCCACCTATGCAGCCACAGCCTGGTACCACAAGCAACTTGATCAGTCACTCCAGAACGCTCCCCTGAGTGAAGTCCTGGCCGAAGCCGAAGCCTTTGCTCTGGGGGATTACACGCTGGCCCTTATGCGCGGTGACAGCCTGGGGGCTGAAGAACAGGCCCGTATCGCAGCTCAACTGACCCGGCTGACCGGGCTGAGTCAGCCATACATTGAGCAGGTTAACCTTCGCATTGAGATTCTCCGGTTCGTGAAGGAGTTGCTGCGGGAGGAGCGCCAAACAGTCGGCCGTCTGGACAGTCGTTTCACCAGCTTTGACCGGGACGCCGCCGGGGAACATTTCGAGTTTGATCCCAGCTATGCCGTCATTCAGGGGACCTATACAGCCACATTCAACGACTACATACGACGGGAATTGCACTATGAGAACGATCTGCCCTATGAGATTCTCTCCGATCGCGTGCATCCCTGGGATTACACCAGCCATCAAAACCAGTTCGTCAACGTCGCCGAGACGTTGCGGATGGCGATGACCATGAACCCTTACCTGCGCGTCCATGTTGCCAATGGCTACTACGATCTGGCAACACCCTACCTGGCGACCCACTACACGTTCAACCATCTGGGACTGGAGGAGTCGCTTCGGCCGAATGTGTCCATGAGTCATTACGAGGCCGGGCACATGATGTATGTTCAGGAGGCATCCCTGGCCCGCTTGAAAGCAAACCTGGCAGACTTCATGGAGTCGGCCGTTATTCAGTCGGATTAACTAAAACGAATTTGACTTATGAGTAGTGAATCCAATCGCCGCATCGTCGAACAGTATTGGGCAGCCATGAACACCAATGATTTTCAGGCTGCGTCCGAATGGCTTCATGAGGATTTCATTTTGGACTGGCCGCAATCCGGGGAGCGCATCTACGGACGCGAGAACTTCGCGACTATCAACGAACAATACCCCGCCGCAGGGCTGTGGCGATTCACCATCAACCGCCTCGTCGCTGATGAGCAAAGTGTGGTAACTGACGTCTCTGTGACGGACGGCGAGACAGTCGCCATAGCGATTACCTTCTCGGAAATTCGCGATGGCAAGATCATCCGGCAGACTGAATATTGGCCCGACCCGTTTCCGGCCCCAGCCTGGCGAGCGCCGTTCGTGGAGATATATCAGCCGACTGGTGGGGAATAACCCTCCACCCTAGCCGTGGAATCGCGCAGCTTCCTCACCGCCGGCGCGATCTGACAAATCACGCCAGCGAAACTTCTCCAGCCAGGGATTGGGTAGACTTTCGGCCGCATCGGCAATCAAGTCACCCAATACCGGTGCGAACTTGAATCCGTGTCCGCTCCCGCCCGTGGCGACCGTTAATCCTTCCACTTCCGGGTGACGGTCAATCCAGAAATGCTCGTCGCGCGTATCGCAATAGAGGCAGCGCCGGGTGTAGACAATCGGTGCGTCAACCAGTGCGGGAAATGTATTTTCCAGGAATGTACGCAGCGCGGCTTCATCCCGATCATAGACCACTCGTTCATCTTCGGCTGGTCAACCACGCACCCCAACCCCGTGATTGGCGACTTTGACCACACCCTCAAGCGGGTGGACGGGAGTCCGTACCAGCCGGTCCGGGCAATGTCGGCCGTAAAGACAACGAACTCCGGTGTACTGAACACCTCCGGTTCGCGGGTTGAAGATGGAAGACCCGGATGACCCGTGGCAACCATACTGGTTTTTTGCGTATATTGGTTTCGCACCGATTGCAGCATCCGGTAACTTCTCGTATTCGTAACCACCGTCGGACATCGGCTGCCGGATTAGCATGGAGACACCGGTTTCGTGAAGAAATGGCTCGCCAAACGCTTCACGTTCCATTGACGCCAACGCTGCAACGCTGTTTCCATGATAATCATGTACGCCTCGTCCGTGCCGTACTCCATGCGAATCACTTTGCTGATATCCGTGGAGGCAGCCAGTGGGTGCGGGATTGGCCAGCATCCAAGCAAGGTAACGGTGTACCCACGTTCTCGCAAGGGTGAGTGCCGCCGCGAGCGCCGTAAATACCGCCGCCAACAACGAGGAAATCAAGGGGATGGTGCCATCATACCGCTTATCTGCCTATCTAAAGCCAGCCACGCAGCCCATAAACAAGAATGCCCATATATTCTTTCAATGCCACGACGTATAAGCCATGTATTCCGCGTTGGGCATCAGATTAACCAGTTGGGCGGATGTCCTGTTGTCCACAGGTAGTCCCACTCCGCCTGCGACACCAGGAAATCAGTCGGCCTGTGATGCGACATCGCCCCTTCTGCTGCTCGAACAGGGCGACGCTGACAATGCATGGCGACGTCACAGAAGTATCCGGTCAACCCCCCGCCTCATCCAGCATTTCCCGGCTATAGAGAGCATTCTCGTATGTGTTACGGGAACGCATCTCCAACCAGAGCGCATCCTCCGGCACACCCAGAAACTCCATGGGCCGCCGTATCCATAGCCTCCGCCTCAATCTCATCCGGCGTCAGCCATTCGATCGACCCACCGGTCAGCAATACATGATCGGCCTTCCCCTCGCGATAAGGTAAGCGCCGTACAGGAGCCGGTCACCGGCCTCATTGATCTCAATAATCGGCCGTGGCGGATCACCGGACCGGCTTCCACCTCCCAGTACAACAATCGCTTCGGCATCGGGCGGCAGGCTGTCAGGGATGTATTGGTACTCCAGAGAATGAACCAGACTGTAAGCGACCCACGGTGCTTCCCAGATAAAGCAAAATGAGAGCCAAAGCCATCAGGGCTCGCGCGCCGCGCTTCCAGACAAGCGCCACAAGCAGCAACCATTGCCAGCCAAGGGAGTAAATCGGTAACAGTAACGGATTTAGATAAAAAGACAAACACAGCAGAAGCGTAGCATGAATGAGGCAGTCCTCCAAACAAGATTCATGTCCTAACCCAATGTGCGGCAAGGAAATCTGCCGGAAGTTGCCAATAGGGTTATAATCAACAGAATGAAAGTAGCCGTTCTATCTGATATTCATGGCAACTTATGCTGCCATTGCTGTAACGGCCGACATTGAAGCATGGCATCCTGATTTGGTCATCGTTGGAGGTGACATTGTCAATCATGAGCCCATGCTCAGGGAGTGTCTGGACTTTGTGTTGGAACGCGAACTTAGCCTGACTGGCATTTGGATTCCGTGGGAATCACGAGGAATTTGTCCCTGTCCGTGATGAGTCAACGGATCCAAACGATCCGACCTACCAGATGGCTCAGTTCATCACTTTGCTTACGAACAACTGGATGGTAGCCGGTGCTT
Source organism: Chloroflexota bacterium (assembly GCA_041390945.1). GTDB lineage: Bacteria > Chloroflexota > Anaerolineae > Promineifilales > Promineifilaceae > Promineifilum. Next base: position 48,533 of record JAWKOY010000027.1, on the reverse strand, counting down.
TATACATTTACCGGACCTGTACGAGTGGGTCCTCCCGACGGCCAGGCTCTACGCGTCGTCCATGCCTCATTGATCAGCAACCGCGACGGTATCTACCCCGATACCAGTGAGGAGCATCTACGGGAACAAATTGACCCGGCCCCGGCCGTTTGCTACCGGCCATACCCACCGGCCGCTTATTCGTTATCACCGACGGCTGATGGTGATAAATGTCAGGTCGATGGGATCCCCTTTCGACACGGATCGCCGGTCCGCCGTCTGGTGCTGGGTGAAGATGGCTGGTCGGCCCGAAGTCGAACGGGTTGATTACGACTTCACCCAAACGAGGCGGATTACATGTGAGGCTCAGGCTTTTTGACCGATGGCGGGCCACTGGCACAGTTGATGCTGGTGGAGTTGCGTAAAGCGCATAGCGCAATACTTCCGCTGGGCCAGCCGCTATGAATCGGCCTAGTTCTGGGCCTGCCTGGAAGAAAGCGTCCGTGAAGTCCTGAGCGACCCGGATGTAAACCGTTCACCGGCCCGCCGGGCTGGACCCTCTAACAGCCAATCTGACAAGGTAAGGAATAGGCGCAAACCCGCTGCCTACTCTCCCCTTCGCCTCATATTCTGACGGAGCATGGCAAAGACAAACGTGTCGCCGAAGCTCACGGTAAGGTGGTGACGGTCATCGGCATGCAACGTAGCTTCCAGCGTATACCCCGCGCGGCAGGCCACGGCGGCGCTACGCTCATTGCGGGAATCACAGCGAATCTCCATCCGATTGGCGCATGGTGTCTCGAAGCCGAAGCGCGTAATCCCCTGAACCGCTTCGATCGCACATACCCCTGCCCTTCGTATGCTGTTCGCACCCGTGGCCGATCTCAAACCGGGGACTGCCCAATTGATACGATGCAACCCGCTGGGACCGACGATGGTATTTGTTCCTTTCAGAAGAAGGATCATCCGCAGTCTTCACGGGACAGATAGCGCAAGCGCCCCTCTCGAACACGAGCTTCGCGTAATCTTCCTCCGGAATCAACATCAACTTTGCAGGCATCCATTCCTTAAGTCGCTCCTGGGAATCAGGACGGCCGTTCTCATTCGCGGGCCGTCTCCGGGCAATGGACCGCGAATGGATAAGCGCTCGGTCTCAAAGCTATGGGGAAATCAATCAGGATAGGTTTAATGGGTTTCGCATGTTCCGGTCATATCGTATCTCGCAATCTACGTCCCCTAGGGCACAAAGGTAGTCCGCAAACAGGAATGCAAAATCGAGGTTCGGGGGTATTGTCGGAGTCGGCATTATCGTGGGAACCGGCGTAGGGTCTGTGCCGGAGCCGTCATCACTCTCAATCAGGATCCTGGAGCGCCCGCCAATCGGGTAGATCGGATTAACCTCCTGACCCGGGAATGGGTTGCGGTTTGTGGCCCCGGCCAGGGATCGTGTATTCCCCATTTTACGGCATGAATAATCTGCACTGTCCGTCAGGTGTAATGATCTGGGCTGTACCGTCCGGGCTGGTTGCCGGGAGTTCGGCCGTTTCATCATCACCGCACAGCGTCCACATGCCGACAATTCTCCTGGGTGGACTCCCGGTAAAAAGGCGATCATTCCATCGGCGGCACTTCTACACCACCGGGACCGAGGCACTTTGTCTCGCCGGGTCGTTCCGCCAGTATGGCTCAACACCATGAACATATTCTGGGTCAACACGCGGTAAGCCGACTGGTTGGCGCGTGGTGAAACCGGGTTCAGGTGTTGGGTGAAACAGGCGGCATCCGTCGGATTGCTGGGAACCATTGGCATCGCCCGCCTGGGGAAACCGGGTTTGCCGCTAGATCACCGTTTGCTTCACAAAGCTCGCCGTTGTGCGGAGGAAGTCCGTGCCTTGGGGCTGATTCCCACAGCCATCATAAAGCTGAAAATGTGAAAGATAGCTTCTGCTCGGCATACAAGGCATAAAAGTGGTCTGAATGGCGTAGTCCGCCTGCTCTGACGTTGTGGCGCGCAAGGCGCTGTTGCTTGAGGTCAGGCCGGGATAGTCATTCCAGGTCTGGGACGCCGGTTTCATTCAACCAGATCGGCTTGTCAATGCCAAGCATAATATGTGTGCGTGCGCGATAAACGTGGTAGAACGATTGCCAGGCGTAGAAGTAGCTGTGCGTCGCCAGGATATCGTGGTAAAGCCGTTAGCCTGTCCTGGGATCCGCATCGAAACTGGCCAATACATCATGATAGTAGTTGAGCTTGGCGAAGTTGTTCGCCATTGCGCCGAAGATAACAGTTGCCTGCGGGTCCGTATTTTTTGGCTGCCAAATAACCTACCTTGACAGGCCAGCGCGTAATCCTCCACGCTGGCGTCCCCAAAGCTGTCGAGATCGGGTTCGTTCCACATCTCCCAGTGGGTCACACCGACTCCAGCCCCCCAGATGTTGGCCTGGGCCAACACACCACCGGGACGATAGCGATCCACGGCCAGAGCAACAAACCGCGCCCAATGATTGTCGGGGTTAATCGTCTTGCCCGCCCCCGGCACATCGGTGCCGTCATCAAAGACAGGTTCATACAGGCCCACCGGGGTCGCCTGCTCCGGGGCGTTCAGGCTAAGCCCACCCTGTCGCGGCAACGGCTGTATCGTGGAAAGACCCGCCGTCAGGCCGGTCGTATAGAAAGGGGGAGTCCCCAGCAGAATCGCGTTCAGTTGCAAACCGTGGGCCATGTCCGCCTGAATGGTGGCGTCCTGCGTGGCCCAATTGAAATTATCCGGACTTTGTTCGATATTAAACCAGTACAACGGCCAGCGATTCCATGTCGCGCCGGTCGCCAGTCCGTTCTGGTACTGCTGTTCCAGCGAATCCGCTGTGCGGCCGCTGCCGGGGGCGTGATCCTCGGCCGAACTGATGAAGTTCACGCCGTAAGCGGGATGCGAACTATCGTCGCTGACTGTGCGTTCGGCCGCCGGTGAGGTTGCCTGGGTCGCGGCCACGAAGGCGACTACCGCAACGACTGCCAGTGCCATGGCCCCCAAGCCAATGAAACGTATGCGACGTGAGCCGTGGTACGAAATGGTGCTCGATTCCTTACTCATTGTCCACCTTCCCACATGAGATGTGTTCTGCCCGACAGTTATAACCCGCGTGGGTTAGTTGGTCTAGCCACTCTCACGTCACACTGTCACCACTCTTCCAGGATTCGCCAGCCTGCCGGACCGGACCTATAATCCGCCGTCATGGATTTCACCTTTACCGTTGAGACAAATGATCCCGGAAGTCGCGGACGTACCGGCCAGTTTCATACACCTCACGGGCCAATTACCACACCCGTATTTGCCCCGGTCGGCACCCAGGCAACCGTCAAGGCTATGCGGCCCAGCGACCTGCAAACTCTGGGGGCGTCGCTCATCCTAAGCAATACCTACCATCTTTACCTGCGGCCGGGAGACGAACTCATCCGTGATCTCGGCGGTCTGCACCAATTTATGGGCTGGGACGGACCGATTCTAACGGACAGCGGTGGATTCCAGGTCTTTAGCCTGAGCGATGCCCGAAAGATTGACGAGGACGGGGTAACGTTTCGGTCTCATCTTGATGGCTCATCCCACCGGTTCACCCCGGAGAAAAGCATTGCCATCCAGCAAAATCTGGGAGCTGACATCATCATGATGTTCGATGAATGTCCACCGCCCCAGGATTATGACTATGTGAAGGAGTCGTTGGGGAGAACTCATAGTTGGGCTGAGCGCTGTGCTGTGGCCTGGACCCGCCCTGATCAGGCACTGTTCGGGATTGTTCAGGGGGGCGTCTTTCGCGACTTGCGCGAGGAGAGCGCCCAGTTTCTGGTGGACATGGACCTGCCCGGCTATGCCATCGGCGGGCTGGCCTGTCGGCGAAACGAAGGCCGAGATGCACGCCGCTCTTGACTGGGTGGAGCCTATCCTGCCGCGTGATAAACCCCGCTACCTGATGGGGGTCGGTGCGCCGGAGGATCTGGTGAACGCAGTTTTGCGGGGGTGGATATTTTCGATTGTGTGCTGCCCACTCGCCTCGCCCGCAACGGTGCGGCCATGGTTAAGGGCGGAAGGCTCAATCTGCGAAACGCCCAATACCGGGAAGATCCCCGACCGGTTGATGAGAACTGCACCTGCTACTGTTGCACCCATTTCAGCCGGGCTTATGTGCGCCATCTGGTTCAGGCCAACGAGATGCTGGCCTCCATTCTTCTAACTACCCACAATCTTCATTTTCTTCTCACCCTGATGGAAGACATACGAAAGGCGATTCGAAAGGGTAATCTGACAGAATTTGCCCGGAGCTTCCTCGCAAGCTATCCAGAGGTCGAGCCTGTTAAGGATTAAATAACCGGCCCGACCGTTCACAACAAGTCAAAGAGGATTTCAATGAGTTTACTGGAAGCCATCTTCCTGGGCATTCTCCAGGGAGCCACCGAGTTTTTGCCCATTTCCAGCTCCGGCCATCTGGTGATCGTCCCCGCCGTTCTTGAGCTGACGCCGCCCGACCTGATTTTCATCGGACTCGTCCATTTGGGGACATTGCTGGCCGTGCTGATCTATTTCCGTCAGGACATTATTGATATCCTGAAGGGCGTATTCAACGGCCTGGTTTCCCGACAGCCAATGGCGACCACCGAGTCTGGCTTGGCTGGTATATCCTGGTGAGGCACCATCCCCGCTGCGGCAGCCGGTTTCCTGCTGGAAAGCTTTTTGAAGAAGTGTTCGGCACGCAATCATTGCCGCTTCCTTCCTGCTGGTTACCGGCATCATGCTTGTCATCGGTGAACGCATGTTGTCCGGCGACAAGACCTTCGAGACAATGACCTGGACTGATTCCATCATCATTGGTTTGTTCCAGATGCTGGCGCTGTTTCCCGGCTTGTCACGCAGTGGCAGCACCATCACCGGCGGGTTGCTGCGGGGTCTTGACCGCCCAACGGCCGCCCGTTACAGCTTCCTGTTGGGCATCCCAGCCATCGCCGGGGCCGGCCTGCTCTCCCTGATTGATATCTTCGGGGCGGATCGAACCCTCTCTTTGGGGATTTATCTAGGTGGGTTCCTGGCGGCAGCCATCTCCGGGTACTTGTGTATCGCCTTCCTGCTGTCCTGGGTCAAGTCCCATAGCCTCTATATCTTTGCAGCTTATTGCTTCATCGTTGGCGGGTTGTTCCTGGCGTTTAATCTCTTCTAGGACAACATTCTTTACCCATAAAACATCCAACAGAACGGCGCTTTTTTCGAATCAGCGGCAGATGACAAACAGCCTGTCGCTGATGTATAATGACTTTAAGAAAATACGCTGAATCCTGTAAAAGATGACCGTATGACATTTTTGGTGCGCGGTCTGAGCAAAGCCTGATTCTTTGAGTCAGGCTTTTTTGTAAGGAAATCAATCAGCCGGTATTTCCGCTTTCTACGAATCCAGGAGACAGGGCCTATGAATAGTCAAGACTACATCAAGCTAGATGAAACCTACGCTGCTCACACCTACCACCCGATTGAGGTCGTGGTTGATCGGGCAGAAGGGGTGTGGGTATATGACGTAGAGGGTAACCGGTACCTCGACTGCCTCTCCGCGTACTCGGCCATCAACCAGGGCCATTGCCACCCCAAAATTGCTGAGGCGGCCAAAGAACAAATAGACCGTGTGACCCTAACCTCGCGCGCCTTCTTCAACAGCCAGATGGGTCCGTTCATGAAGCAACTGTGCGAGTTGACCGGGTATGACATGGCCCTACCCATGAACTCCGGCGCGGAAGCAGTTGAGACGGCAATCAAGCTGGCCCGCAAGTGGGGTTACAAATCCAAGGGCGTAGCGGACAACCAGGCCAAGATCATTGTTTGCGAGGGCAATTTTGCCGGTCGCACGACCACGCTGATCAGCTTTTCAACCGAACAGCAGTACCGGGAAGATTTTGGCCCCTACACGCCGGGCTTTGTAACCATTCCTTACGGCGACGCTGCCGCACTGGAAGCAGCAATTACCCCCAATACCGTAGCCTTCCTGGTTGAACCCATCCAGGGTGAAAGGCGGGGTCAATGTCCCACCTCCCGGCTACCTTCAGGACGTGGCCGCGATACGAAGCGGCACAACATCCTCTTTATCGCCGATGAGATTCAAACCGGTCTGGGCCGGACCGGCGCATTACTGGCCTGCGACCATGAAGGCGTGCGGCCCGACATCGTGACCCTGGGCAAGGCGCTCAGCGGTGGCTTCTACCCTGTGTCGGCCGCAGTCGCTGATAACCACATCATGGGCCTCATGCGCCCCGGTGACCACGGCAGTACCTTTGGGGGCAACCCCTGGGCTCAGCAATCGGCCGCGCGGCGCATCGGTTCTTGTGGATGAAGGCTGATTCAGCAAGCCAACGAGATGGGGGCCTATTTCAAAGGTCAGCTGGAACGCACATTGAGAGTGACAACATTAAGAAGTGCAGGGGAAAGGGCTTTTGGTGGTGTTGAGCACATGGTGAGGCGCGGCCTTATTGCGACGCGTTACGCCGAAGAAGGTATCCTGTGCAAGAAACCCACAAAACGGTTTGTGCGCTTTGCCCCGCCTCTGGTAATCACCAAAAGAGACCAGATTGACCTGGGCAATGGAACGAATTGAGCCCATCCTGATAGATGAACAAAATGAAGCTCTCGTCGTTTGGCCGAAATTTACCAACGATAGTGGGATCCTCCCTTAATGGAAGACCTCGGTAACGGAATTGCCGGGGAGACGTCTTGATACTGGGAGGCGGCAATCCCAGTCACATTCCGGAAGTGAGGCGTGTCTACGCGACCGGATGGCGGCTATCGTCTCGGGGACCCGGCGACATTTAGCGGATTGGTCGGAAACTATGCGCCGCCTGGGGTGACAAAGCATTCCTGTCCACCATGGCCGATTTCTTGCGGCGTAGAGGTTCAACTGGCCCATCACCGAGCGCAATATCGCCCTGACAACGGGAGTCGAACGGCGCCTTTCTATCTCTTCAATCTGTTGGCCCGGTCGCTACGAAGACGGCACATATCGCCGGATATTGCTCCCGCTGGTACCGGAGTACATCGGCTACCTCGATGTAGAGATTGATCCGGCCGGGTTATTACGACCTTCAAACCGCAGATTGAATATCTCGAAAAAGCCTTTCTTCAAGTATCATCGACTTCGATGCCCTGGAAATGGCTGAGGATGTCGAAAACTATCTGCGTATCACGCCCGACCAACCCAGCGGGAACGTGCCTGCGAGATCGCCCACCTGCACCAGCTAGCCATTCGCCATGACATCCCGTTGATTATTGATAATGCCTACGGCCGTCGTTCCCCGGCATTATCTTCACCAGAAACCTTTCTGGGATGAGCATGTCATCTACTGTATGAGCCTCTCGAAGTTCGGCATGCCCGGCGTGCGCACCGGCATCATCAGCGTCCGGAAGATATCATCACAGCCGTCAGTGGGCTGAACGCTATTACGGGTCTGGCTCCGGGCAATACCGGCGCGTACCTGGCAAATGATCTGGTAGTAGCCTGGCGGGGAATGGGTGGAGCCGGGCTATCATCCGACCTCACCCATATGAAGCCAAGATTGCCTGGCCTTGGACTGGTTACAGGCGAAATGGGCGATATGCGAATACTACATCCACAAGCCGGGTTTCTTCCTGTGGCTGTGGTTTAACGAGAACCTGCCAATCAATAGCAGCCAGGGAACTCTATATGAACGATTGAAGGCGCGTGGGGTCTTGATCGTCCCCGGCCACCATTTCTTCCCCGGTCTTGATGAACCGTGGGACCATCCGGCATGGAGTGTATTCGGGTTAATGTTGCCATGGACGAACAGACCGTGAGGAGAAGGTTTACGACTTATTGCGCACGAAGTTCGTGGTCTGTTGTCTTAACAAAGGGTTAATTCACGGCTGTTTGATGGAAAATCGGCCGTTTACGATCCGTTACTATAGCCTTCCTAGCGAGGTGAATAGGAAATTCTTGTTCACCCGTGGGTGTGAAGGAGGAAGGAGCAATTCAGGAGACACGGTGTATCCGAATCCGGGCAGCGTGTCTCCCCCTCTACTGGCTAATCGCTTCTTCCTCAGGTAGCCACTTCGCTATCCCTTCACCTAAAAGTCATTCAGCAAGGCAAACGTCTGATCAACCGCATCAGCACCGGATTGCATACCGCTTGCCTTCTTCACTCAAGGTTAGCTGAACAAGTCGCGCCGATCGCAAGGCGTGAAGATGGTGGATCACGGTGGGAGATCATAGGCGCAAGCGACGGGCCAGGTCGACGGCGTTGGTTCTTCGGTCAGGTAACGCAAAATTCATAGACGGGTCGGGATCCGGCCAGGGCGCGCAAGGCTTGACCAGCGCATCAGGAACAACATCACCCGGAATCAATGACATACCGGAAGGTCGGGCACCAAACAGGTAGAAGTCCAGCTCTGGTTAACGCGCGAAAAAATCATCAGAGGAGTTGCCCAAAATGAAGAACCAGTGTCAATGGCGCACCGGAAGTTGATTCTTTATCGACCCGAAGTCCTTGTAGAGGAGTTCTTCGAGGAGCTCGAACAATGTGCGGTCGGCCGCCAGATATTGAGCCTTCTCCATCGCTTCCAATAGTATCAGGCCGATACGCCGTTCTTCTCGGCATAAATTGCTCGCAATAGGCAATTAAGGCGGAAAGGAGTAACTCACCTGATTGCTCCAGATTACTCCAGAGCTTCAACTCGTTTGTTGCCCGCTGGCGGATGGCACCGGCCTTAAGTTTCGGACCAACATCCTCTTGCATAATGGCTGTCAATCAACTCAAGCATCATTGGTCCATGAACCGCGTTCGCTAATCCGCCAGCAACTCCTCCATTTCAGCATATTCAGTGAGTTTTCTGGCCTGGACAACGGCCAGACGATCTTTGGCCAGGAGCTTATCCAGTGCACTAATAGCTGCAACGCTGTCTTTCGGTCCGGGCAGTTGGTGGACAAAGCCAAAGGGCCACGCCAATTCCATAAACTTAAGGAACTACTCGCTCCTGGTCCGGGCAGGCGTGAACGAACTCTCCGCCGCCAGGAACCGCGCAACCCGAACTTCTCCGGATCGTGCAGTACTTTCAGGCTGACGAACAGATCATACGCCGTTCCCTGATCCCAATTTGACTTGTATATTCGGATTGTTATCCATGTTCCTGCCTTGCCTAATACCGGCCAAACGTGTCTGAGACTGCCTTCGGCATCCCACCATTATCACCTAAAGTGTATCAAAGTCGGGAAAATATCCCCGTATTATGCAATTATTGAGTTAGCGGTTAATTCGGCCGAAATAGAGACGGGTTTCATAAAGAAAGGTGACATGGCCGTTTTGTTGGTAGCGATCAAAGAGGGACTGCAAGGCAACCAGCATCGGCTCATAGAGAGGATGCCCCGGAGGTGGGGAATAAGAGGAGAGAACGATAGCACTTTAATCCTTCATAATCAAAGGTTTTGTTCGTTCAGGAAATGTTCGTGTCTGGTATTCCGCATTGAATGAAGTGGCGATATCACCCATATGGGCAGACTGTTTACTTCGTTGTAATCCCGTGAAATGATTGAAGCATCCCTTCATAGTCAGTCATGAATCCCGGTGCATCCGCAGGCGCATGTTCAGACCAACGCCGCTATCCCGCCCAACCTGCAGGACACGGCCGAATTCGGCACAGCTGGCGACCGGATCAAACCAGTGGAATGCCTGCCCGGCAACAACCAGACCGGCACTATGATCCGGAAGCGTTGTGTGCTCGGCCGTTCCATTGCCCTTTGTGGAATCCTGCATAAGCACGCGAATTGCCCTTCTGCCGCAGCCCGCATGGCGTCATTGATTCCAGTGCGTGAACCGTATTGCCGTTTTCCAGGAAAAGTTGTGTCAGAATGCCGGTGCGGAACCGATATCAGCCACGACCGTATCTGGTGTAAAGCCCGACCTCCTCGCGCAAGCAATCTATGATGGCCTGCCGGATAGGAAGGACGGAAGCAGGCGTAATTGTCACACGAGTCGGAAAAATCGCTGGGTGGCGTCTGATGAAGTGTTTCAGGTGCTCACTGTTTGACTGCGGTAACACTAATCAGCTTCCCCACCTTACCAATGGCGCTTATCAGGTTGCCAAGGCCGCTGATGATGCGATCGTTTGGCGTCGCACCTCTCGCTGGAAGCGTAACACATCAACATTGAGTGGAGCCAGGATTGCCTCGCATAATACTCCCACATCCGGGTCAAGGCTGACTTCTCCCATATCGCCGGGCAGACCGCAGCAAGGCGGACGGCCTTTTACAGTCATGGCATGCCAAGAATGCGACAGCTCGGGATGTGCATTGCCCAGCAACAAGCCACTTCGTTCTACTTCGCCTAATGGTGGCGCATGGCGCTCGGTGAACCGTATCAACTCTTCAACATAGAATCGCAACTGGTCAAGGTACGCTACCCCGTCCGTGCTCATGTCACGCATGTTAACCAACATGCCGTTCTGAAACGCCGCCATCTGATCATCCATGAGTGACAGGCATAACTCAGCTTTGTTAGCGAACCGACGATACAGCGTACCCTTGCCAATACCGGCTTCCTGAGCAATATCGGCCATCGTCACCGTGGCGACCCCACGCTCGGCAAAGAGACGATCGGCCGTTTCCAGGATCAACACCCGGTTGGCAGCCGCATCAGAGCGTTCCGGTCGAAAACGAAATCGTTTGTTATCCAATGTCGTCAAAGATATTGCATTCGCGATCAACACAAAGTTGCGGGTACAGATGAATAGTAACTGAAATTCAGTCGACCGTCTTGACAAACGGACTACGGTCGGTATTATTTTACCCCATAATCGGACTATGAATTAGCAATCCGTACGTCAAATCCAGCTAAGGAGAGTATAACGCTGGCTTGGCAAGTAGATAACTCCGCACATTTCTTTTGTAGCCCGTCTATGATGATTTCAAGGTGCGGCACCTTTGAAACTATGACATTGATATTGCTTTCGACCCGGAAAACCCGGCCAACACTACCGTAACCGCCACAATCGACGCCAACAGCATCAGCACCCATGATGAAAGCGCGATGAACATCTGAGATCAGCCGATTTCCCTGAATGTTGAAAAGTATCCGACCATCACCTTCAAGAGCACCCGCGTAGAACAGGACGATCCAATTCAGGACATCTCGTCAGCGACCTGACAATCTGCGGTATCACGAAAGAGTGAGTCCTCGACATTGAATATGGAGTGTACGGAGCAACGCCGTGGGGCGCCGTCGCGCCGGCTTCTCGGCGACTACCGCTATCAACCGTAAAGATTGGGGGTTGGAGTGGAACGTTGCTCTGGAGAACCGGTGGATACGGCTGATCGTGACAAGTATGTGCAGGATCGAACTCGAATTGGTTCAGGTCGCAGAAGAAGCGCCTGCAATCAGCCGACTGAACTTCATCGACACATACCAGAACCTGTTGAGGCGTCCGATGGTGCAGACCGAGAGGACGCCTTTTAGGTTTTTATTGAAGAATCCGCTTATCTGCTATATTAATAAAGCGAATTCTCTTGTGATGATACAGACCGATCCATTCAGCACCTACATCCAGTCACTACCAACTACGGGGAATCTCACCTATTTCCCGGCGGAAACATTCCCGATGATCCATCCTATTGACTGGTTGACATCCCATTTCGCAGTCGGCGGGTTCAGCCCAATACGCCGTCTTCGCGGTATACTGACGGCGCACATGACCCAAATAGCCGCGCAATGGCTTACTGGCACCCTCACCGCGGGCTGGAAATTACACCTATGTCATTGACGGCGAACTTTATCATGAAGACAGCACGGGTGGCCGGGGCGTTATTCATGCCAGAGAAGTCCAGCGTATGTTCTCCGGCGACTACATTGAACATCAGGAACTGAACCTGACAGAGTATCCGACCCGCGTAATCCAGATTTGGTTTGTGGCCGACATGGATCACATGGGTTTACCTCCGCATTATGAACAGGTAGCACTGACAGACATGCCGGCTCGTCACAATGGAGACGGAGTCGTTCGTGACATCATTGGTCCTCAAGGCGCGACCGATTCCCATGTGACTGCCCGCCTGACGAGTACCGTGATCCCGGCCGGTGGGCAGACAACGCTGGAAAGCCCTGAGTGGCGAAGACCTGTTTCTCGCCGTGAACGGCAGCGGCTTATGCCGGTGAAGCGAAGAGCAGGATTAGGTTTGTATGACACGTCCTGTTGGCAACATCTGATGCGCCGCCTTACTGACGGCAAGAGATGAACCCCTCTTTCTTCCGCAACCGTTTTATTTGAAGCCCTTCATGGATCGCGTCAATTAGCCGTTGGCGAAAATTGCTGAACAGGCTCAGCGCTGAGTGACATTCGGATTACTCCGATGTAAGCCGCATCTGCCCGACTAACAGGCTTGCATTAATCCGCATAACCCACATCATGTAGTTCGCCATTCCCCACCAGTCTGGCTACAATGACAGGTTATGACCACTCCACCCCAGTCAGGCGCGACCACTCTATGCCGATCAGGAACATGGTGGTATCCGGCTGGTCGTTCTCATCACACTCTTTATCACGTATATTCTGGGATTTCTGCTGGTCTTCTGGCTTATACGCTCCTTTGCCCCACCCCACAATTGCTGACTTTGCCGTATTTATCTCATGTGTCGGGCGTTTGCCGCTGGCTGTGTTGGCAATATGGATTACCGAACGCAGCTTGAAGGGTGTATGGCATAGCGGATTATCCTGACCGTTAACCAAACCGGTGTTTTCAGCGAAGGTACACGCGATGGGGTCAGGCATTAACGCCTGAGGCTCCACCAGTCATTAACTGGTCTCTACCTTTGCCCAGCGCTGAACTGGTATTTTCGCCTAAGCGGTTACCCGCGTGGCGGCCGAAACGACGTGTCCCGGATAAATGGTTCTGCATATGCACGGAACTCCAGCAGGATGAAAACCGGTTGAACGTCTTCTCGTTCATGCCACCGGACCAGGCAGCCGACTGGATTGAGGATAGCCCAACCGGCAAATCTTCCTTCCAGATGATTAGCCCCAACGAGATATATGACTCAAGCTTCCCGTTCACGCATCAGCCCACCCAGTCGTCCCGATTCCAACCAGCCTGCTCCATTCCAAGGAAGGCCGGTACTGGCTGGCGAGCGACGGCGCTGGCTCACGGGTATTGGAACGTGCGAAGACTGCATTTGTTATGGGGGGAAAGCCAATCCAGCCACCCGGACCATGACCCCGGGTGGCGAAATCCATCCACTCCATAACCATTCACAACCCAGCCTGACGGCCGTTCTATATCCATGGAGGAATCTTATGTTTGACTTTATCACTGATGAACATCGTATGATCCAGAGCGGCACGAAGAGTTTGCCGAGGAAGCCATTGTGCCCATTGCCGCCGAGCATGACGAAACGGCCGAGTTCCCATTGCAGACCATCCGGCAAATGGGCGAACTGGGTTTCATGGGTATCGAAGTGCCGGAAGAGTACGGCGGGTTGGTATGGACACGCTGGCTACGTCCTGGCGATGGTTGAGATATCCAAGGCGGATGCCAGCCACGGCACAATCATGTCGGTCAACAACTCCCTGTTTGCCCACGGGCTGATGAAATTCGGCACGGAAGAACAAAAACAACAGTACCTGCAGCCGGTCGCCAGTGGTCAGAAGATCGGCGCGTACAGTCTGACCGAACCCATGAGCGGCAGCGACGCCGGTACCATGAAGAGCCGGGCAATACTCAACGAAGCCGGTACGCACTACGTCATCAACGGCCGCAAGTCATGGGTCACCTCCGCTCCCTATGCCGATTACATCATTCTCTTTACCATGACCCAGCCGGAGAAAAAGCACAAAGGCATTTCGGCCTTCATCATTGAAACCGACAAACCGGGATTCTCGCGCGGCAAGAAGGAGCCCAAGTTAGGCATCCGCGCCAGCGCCACCAGCGAGATTCTCTTTGATGACTACCAGTGCCCGGTGGAGAATCGCATTGGTGAGGAAGGCGACGGGTTCAAGATCGCCATGACAGTTCTGGATGCCGGGCGGATCGGTATCGCCTCGCAGGCATTGGGCATTGCTGAAGCCGCCTTCGAAGCCAGTGTAGCCTATGCTCAGGAGCGCGAGGCATTCGGCCAGAAGATCGGCGAGTTCCAGATGATCCAGCAGAAACTGGCCGATATGAAATGCCGTATTGATGCCAGCCGGATGTTGATCTATCAGGCGGCCTTGGGCAAGATGGCGTCGGCCACAACCGGTAGCCGCTATACGATGGAAGCCAGTATGGCGAAGTTGTATGCCAGCGAGACAGCCATGTGGGTGACCACGCAGGCGATCCAGATCCATGGCGGCATGGGCTACAGCAAGGAAATGCCTCTGGAGCGTTACTTCCGCGATGCCAAGATTACCGAAATCTATGAGGGAACCAGCGAGATTCAGCGCATGGTGATCGCCCGGGCACTCACGGGTCTTCGATAAACGACCGGTATTCTCTGACTAATACTTACCAAACAAAAAGGTCCAGGTAACAAGCCTGGACCTTTTATTTTTCCTATCTTCCCAATCTGGGGTTAAATCAGCAGTCCAATCAATAATTGCTGCAGGACGCGAGCCAAAAGGAAAACGATCAACGGGCTAAAATCCAGTCCACCCATGCTCGGCAGCAACCGCCGCACCGGGCCGAGGACGGGTTCCGTCAGATCATAGATCAGGCGAACAGCCCAGCCATACGTTGGATTGTACGGATCCGGTCGTACCCAGGAGAGAATGATGCGGGCGAACAAAAGGATATAAAAGAAGGCAAAGATGTAATTGATAACGGTGACTAAAATGCTCATAAGTACTTGCTATTTCCTCGAAGAATGGCGACCACTCTCATACCTTAATGAGGTGTGCGCTCGCCGAACAGGGCCCGGCCGACACGGACATGGGTTGCACCTTCTTCAATTGCCAGTTCAAAATCATCGGTCATACCCATTGACAGCCAGTTGCCTACCATACCGGGAATCTCGTTTTGCAACCAGTCCCGCAATAGTCGGGTGCGGTAAAAAACCTGGCGCACCTCATCCGGTGATACGTCCCACGGTGCCATGGTCATCAAACCCACAGGCGTCAATCCGGGAAGTTGACCGACTTCTATTAACCCAGTACGCAATAGCTCCCGCTGCGTTGCATCGTTCTCCCAGTTTGTACAGTTAAAGCCGGACTTGCTGGCCTCCCCCGAAACATTTACTTCTACAAAAACAGGTACTTGACGGCCGTTGGCGACCAGATCGCGTGAAAGCCGATTGGCGATCTTCACCCGATCAAGGGCGTGAAACAGATCGGCATGTGCCGCAGCCAGGTCCGTTTTGCGACTCTGTAACGTACCGATGAGATGCCAGGTTAACGGTTCGGATGTGCCTAATGCAGCCTCAACCTGCGGCCGTTTTTGGGCAAGCTCTTCGGGACGATTCTCACCCACCTGGTAAAGACCGGCAGCGTGGGCGCGCAGCACCAACTCGGCCGGCCAGGTTTTGGTTACCGCGACCAGGGTTATATCATCGGGTTGACGGCCGCTACGCCGGGCAGCGGCGGCAATTCGCTCCCGAACTACGGCTGTCCGGTCATTAATCTCGGCTTGTTCCAGCATCCGGTTATCCCGTGTAGTTAATCCGAAAGATAATGCCTGTCGCCCAATCGGCGACGTAAAGGCTTCCTTCCGGTCCAACTGTCACATCAACAGGGGCGGCAAATCCGGTCGCCCAGTCTGTTCCATCCTCCCCACCCGGAGCAAAGTATACGACTTTTTGCGCGCCGGGAAAGGCACTCCACAGGACCACAAAAATACTGTCGAAGTAGCCAGGGAATTGTTGAGCTTCGTAGGTGGTCACGCCTGTCGGCGAGGCGCTGGGCACAAACTCGAAGATAGGTGGAACGATATCCACATCTGGCGGCGCAGGAAAGCAGCCGTCGCAGTCATACCACGGATAGCCATGCTCCCCACCGGGAACCACAAGGTTGAATTCTTCCGGTGGATCAAAGTCAGGCTGGTTCTCGGTGGCAAACAGTCGACCCTGGCTATCGAACGCGATATCGTATGGGTTGCGGAATCCACGAGCATAGGGTGCCAGTTCGGAACCGTCAGCCGGGTTGAAGCGCAAAATACTGGCCTCTACCGCGTCACGTTCGTCCTGCTGACCGTCATTGGGACCGCCAATGATCTCGCCATGATCGGCACGCGCCCCAACACCCACATAAGCATAGCCCATCCGGCCCAAAGGCAATCCCATTGGCCGAATGGTAATAGGTGTAGCAACACGGCAAGCCGCCAATGAGTTGATGCAACTGCCCGTCTTCATATACCGAAACCTGTGACTCGCCGCCGACATTCAGCTCTACTACGCGGCTGGAGATAAGCAGGCAGTCGGTGCCGGGCTGGAAGGCCAGCCCGTGGGGGTGATCAGGCCGGTCAGGAAGACGTCAACTTCGCCCTGCTCGTCCATGGTATAGATGGACCCATCCATGGCAGCGATATAAAGCAGCCCATCCGGCCCGAAGGTGATTGATGTGGGCTGCCCTTCAAGCCGGCCGAAGTAATCTACCGAAAAGCCCTCCGGCACATTAATGCGGGTCAGCCATCCTTCCTCATCATCATTACACGGATATTTATCCTGCATTCGCTTTCGGCGTAGGGCGGCTGCTCGATTACACCAATTGGTGGAGGTGCCGAGAGCGTTGGCGTCGGAGTCGGGCCGGTAGTAGCAGTCGGCACAACAGTCGGTGTGGCGGTTGGAGGTTGCATCGGGGCAACGGTTGCCGTCGCAGTCACCGTTGGTTCCGGTGTAATCGAAGCGCGGGCTGTGGCCGTGGCCTCTATACCGGAAAGCTCTCTCACCGTCGCTGTCGGCTGGGGTGACCGATGAAGGATTTGTCTCATCCGAGGAACAGGCTGCCAGCATAAAAAGCGGCAGAATGAAAGCAAAAACAAGACCAGCCGGGATACGATATCCACGACTGGCCCCATGGCGAACAGTTTTCATGGTTACCTTTCTAACATTAAAGTGACCGGGCCGTCGTTGATCAGCTCCACGTCCATCATGGCTCCGAATACACCTGTAGCGACTTCCAGATCGTGGTTTCGCAGCGATTCGGCAAAGTAATCAACCAGAGGCTCGGCATGATTGGGATCGGCTGCATCCGTAAAGGAAGGGCGGCGTCCTTTTCGGGCATCTCCATAGAGCGTGAATTGCGATACAACCAGAACGGCTCCGCCCACATCTTTCAGGGACAAATTCATCTTACCGTCATTGTCTTCAAACAGACGTAATCCGGCAATCTTGTTTGCCAACCACTCAGCTTCGGCCGGTGTATCCGCATGGGTCACGCCGAGCAATACCAGATAGCCCATTTTTATCTGGCCGACAATGGCTCCCTCAACCGTTACGGACGCGCGCGAAACACGCTGCAACAAGGCTCGCATCCCCCACTCCGGTGTCTAGAGAATGCCCATCTGACTGTGATCACCTATCGTCAGCTTCAGAGCCTTGGGCTTGATGGGCGACCGGGTAATACGCACCTTGCGGCCGATTAGACTGTCCTGGATGCGTGTTTCAATGTCACTGATGTGACTGTTGTCCAGCACCATCGAATGTTCAATTTCGCTGTTCTCAACGTGAACGTGGTGGTCAATGCTGGTATAGGGGCCAACGTAACTGTTGATGATACGCGCACCTTCGCCGATGATGGTCGGGCCGCGAACGATGCTGTTAATCACCTCGGCCCCGCGCTGAACCGTTACCCGCCGATCTACCTGGCTATCCCGATCCACATAGCCCTCTACACAGGGTGTGATTTCTTCCAGAACCAGATCGTTAGCCTCCAGCATATCTCCCGGACGGCCGGTGTCGATCCACCACCCTCGATGGACATATGGATGCACGGCGTACTCATTATCAACCAGCCACTGGATAGCGTCTGTAATCTCCAGTTCGCCGCGCCAGGAAGGCTGAATACCGTCCACCGCCTCAAAGATATGGTGGTCGAACATGTAGATGCCAACCAGGGCTAAATCGCTGGGCGGATTCTTGGGCTTTTCAATCAGGCGAATGATTCGGCCGTTATCCCCCAGCTCAGCTACACCGTACTGCTCCGGTTCCGCGATGCGCGTCAGGACAATCTGGCTGTTCCATTCGCTTGTGGAAAACTGGCTGATCAAGGGACTGATACCCCCCTCGATCACATTATCCCCCAGGAACATGACGAAGCGATCATCCCCCAAAAAATCCTGTGATACCTTGACCGCATGGGCCAGACCCAATGGCTGGTCCTGATGAATGTAGGTGATGTTGACACCCCAACGACCGCCTTGCCCGACTGCTTCCTTGATCTGGTTGGCTGTACTCCCCACAACAATGCCGATATCAGATATACCTGCGTCTCGAATGGACTCGATTACCCGGAACAGGATCGGTTTGTTGGCAACGGGGATTAACTGCTTCGCGTTGGTATACGTCAGCGGATACAGACGCGACCCTGTACCTCCGCTAAGAATCAACCCTTTCATCGTCCCTCCTGACTATGCGTAATAATCGCCAACAGCACTATCTTTCGGAGCATTGGTCAGCGTCGCCCCAATGATCCGTACTTTCGCCTTTTCCAATAACTCCCTGGCGCGTTCTGAATGATCGCGGCGGGTCTTGCCGGCCTGAATAACCAGCAGCACCCCATCCGTCTTGCTGCCGAGGATAGCCGCATCCGTGACGGCCGCCACAGGCGGCGCATCGAACAAGACGATGTCGGCCTTATCCAGCAAGGTCGCAATAAGGTCATCCATCTTGCTTGTCCCCAGCAGATCGGCCGGATTAGGCGGCGTCTGACCACTGGAAAGCAGCCAGAGATTCTCTACACCCGTCTCCTGCAAGGGCGGCTCAGCCAGGCCTTCCAGCATCAGGTTGGTTAATCCCGGTTCGGCCGGCAGATCAAAGAGCGTATGCAGTTGCGGACGACGCAGATCACAATCCACCAGGATGGTGCGCTTGCCGCTCTGGGCCATGGTAACGGACAGGTTGGCAACTGTCGTGCTCTTACCTTCCCCGGCCGAAGGCGAGGTAACGACCAGACTATGAATGGGCTGGTCCAGACCATAAAAGGACAGGTTGGTACGCAGTGTCCGGTAAGCTTCGCTCACCGGGGAGCGCGGGTCTGAAATGGTAATTAAGTCCATATAATATCAATCCCTTATTCGTGGGGAATGGAGCCGATCACGGGTATTTCCAGATACCGTTCAACGTCCTGTGAACGGCGAATGGTACCTGAGGCGCTCCACTCCAACAGGAAGATTGCCAGCAACCCCAGAAGTAGTCCGAATACAGCCCCTGCGGCCGTATTGATCATTGTCTTCGGCCGATCGAGTCCGGCTTGCGGATCGTCGAGAAACTCGATATTGATACGATCAGCCTTAGCCAGCGCATCATTATTTTCCTGCTGCCACTGGATCAACTGATTGCCCCAGGTGCGGGCAATATCGTTCCCCAGATTGGGGTCCGTGTTTTCAATCGTCAGGTTAATAACGTAACTGGCGTTATCGGAAGCCACCTGCATATCAGAGAGCAATTCCGGCGCGGTCATGTCCAGTTGTAATTCATCAATGACAGCCTGGGCGCGGTAGCTGCTGCGTAGCCATTGCTCATAGCTTCGCAGCAACTCCTTGGCAGCCTGCGCCTGGCCGAAGTCGGTCCGCGACGGCAAGACCAGGAGGCGCAGACTGGACTGATACACTTCGGTTTGAATACGGCTAAAGCCGAAAGCGGCCAGGGCAACCAACGCCATCATCAAAAGGATGATCCAGCCTCGTTGTCGTAGAATTCGTAAATAGTCGCTAATTTCCACGTTTTACACCTATTGGAGCGCGAAAACACCAGTCAAACGGATGTTAACGCCCCTTCTCCTTCGGGATCGTCCCCAGCAGTTCCAGGCCGATCTCGTCCAGATCACGACGGTCGCGGATAGTTGGGTCCAGATACTCAGCCAGCAATGCCAGACCAAACCCGGCGGCCAGGGCCAGGACCACGCGCAGCGGCAGATCGAGCTGGCTGCGAATACCGGCCGGAATCGGATTCACCACCGGCTCATCCAGCTGGATCAACTCCGCATTTTCCCCGCCAAGTTGCGGCAGTGCCTCAGCATTCTGCTCAGTCATGACAACAATCACGCCCTGCATCATGTCATCCAGCAATTCTGGATCACCGGATGACAGCGATACGGTCAACATACTGCGGGCATTATCTGTCGCCAACCCACCCTGAATGGCCCAGGCAGGCACATCAATACCCTGAGGTCGCCAGGTAAGCACTCACGGTTTCAGCGAACTTTCCGCCGCGAATCCAGTCACTCAGTCCGTTGACAATATACTCTGAGGTCAACCAGTTATAGTAACGCTGCTCGTCAAACTCCACGGCCGCCGCACCGGGTTCCTGGGCGCTAATGAAACGGACACCGGTATTGTAGGTAGTCGGAGCCGGGCGGTAGGTCAGCAAGCCGATCAACAGCACCAACACGGCCGGGGCGATCACCCATATCCATCGGCGGCGTATTATTGTCCAGTAGTGGCGTAGTTCCATGCTTCTGCCTTTTGGGCTACAAACGTCTCCAGTCGTTGCTTGAAAACGCTTACATCAAATTGCTCCGCATGCTTGCGGATGGCGGCTGAATTAACGGCCGATGGGTCAAACGACTCCACCGCGCCGATGATAGCAGCAACCGATTGCTCGGTAAAGAACGCCCCGGACAGGCCGGGTACGATGGTTTCCAATACACCCCCTGCACCGTAGGCAATGACCGGCCGGCCGGCGGCGTTGGCCTGGAGCGGAGCGATACCGAAGTCCTCCTCGCCGGGCCACATAAATGCCCGGCACCGGGCCAACAGGTCGGGCAGTTCATCATCAGGCACATAGCCCAGAAACTTGATCGTCGGTCCGGCCATAGATTCCAGTCTCTCCCGGTCCCGACCGCTGCCGGCGATCCATAACGGCCGTCCCATCTTGTTAAATGCTTCCACCAGCAAATCCAAACGCCGGTAGGGAACCAACCGCCCCACAAACAAATAGTAGTCATCCACCCGACCGGACGGTTCAAAGCGGGCGGTGTCCACCGGCGGGTAAATAATAGTCGAATCACGGTGGTAGTATTTGGCGATTCGGCGACGGACTTCATCCGATATAGCGATGAAATGGTCTACACGATCGGCCGCCAGCCGGTCCCACTGGCGCAGACGGGTCAGGAATGGAATCAGCGCGGCGCGGGTCAGACGGCCGATTTGTTCCTGTTCGGCATATTGATGGTAACGCCAGACATAGCGAGTTGGGGTCAGACAATAACAGATATGAAGCGTCTCCGGGCCGGTGATGATTCCGTGGTCAAACCCGCTCTTGTTACTCAAAACGACATCGTAGCCACGAAAGTCAAAGGACTCGAACGCCTGCGGATAGAGTGGGAAGTAAAGCTGCTGCTTGCGATGGGCAAAGGGCAACCGGTCTATGAAGGAAGTACGAATATCCCACTGCCGCCAATGATCGGGCATTTTCTCCGGCCAGTAAAGGGACGTGTAAAGGGGAGCATCCGGGTAGAGGCCAACGATTGCTTCAAGCACATCTTCGGCCCCGCCAAGCTGGTTCAGCCAGTCGTGGACGAGGGCAATGTTCATGACGAAGGGGAATTATAGCAGAAGAACCAGTGAGGGGAGGACAAGAATGAGGCAATGGCCTTCCGGTTGAATCTCTACCCGGCAGGGGTACAATCCGCACCTGGCAATGTGATTCCGGCAAACCATCCGGCGGCATCCAGATAAGCAAGCCCTCGTTGTAACACGTCATGAAACCACTTATTGGTACAGACCTCAAACGATTCCTGCGCGATTACCGGCGAACCCATCCACCGGCTCGTGAGATTGTGGCCCTGTTGCAGAGCGTTGAATATCCGGTAAATGTCGGTTCCGCCTTTCGCATTGCCGATGCGGCTCGCGTGAACGAACTGATTCTGACCGGCATTACACCCACTCCCCCCAACCCGGCTATTGATAAAGTGGCCCGTTACAAGAGCCTGCGCGTGCCCTGGCGCTACGAACAGGACCCCGTACCGGTCCTGGAGGCGCTCAAGGCTGACGGGTATCAGATCGTCGCCATCGAATTGACCGACGAAGCGGTGGTTTACTCTGACTTCGAGTACGCTCCAAAAGTGTGCCTTGTCGTCGGGCATGAAGATCATGGTGTAACCAGGGCGACCTTGTCTGCCTGCGATGCGTCTGTTTTCGTGCCCATGTATGGGCAAGGGCTGTCCCTCAACGTTCATGTTGCCCTGGGCATCGTGATGTTCCACGCGCTCCATGCACCCGGATAAGACCTGGTAAAAACCACAGAATCCAGCCGGTAATCCCACTGCGGCTTTTCACTATACTTTCCTTGCCTAGCCCGATTACGACCTATATACTTGAAGCCATTCACGCGGGTCATTACAACAATTGAATGGAGACGTCCCATGAAGGTATCGTGTTTGCAGGACAATCTGGCGAAGGGACTGGGTATCGTCACCCGGGCAGTCAGCTCACGGTCAACGCTGCCGGTCTTGGGCAATGTGCTCCTGGCGACCGACGGCGGCCGTTTACGCCTGTCGGCCACCAACCTTGAAGTTGTCATCACCTGCTGGATTGGGGCCAAGATTCAGGAAGAAGGGGCGATTACCGTTCCAGCACGCACTTTCTCCGAGCTGGTCAATACGCTACCGGCCGAACCGGTTGAACTGGACCTCAACACCACGACGCAAACACTACACGTTCATTGCGGCCGTACCGAAGCCAATATCAAGGGTATTGATGCCGGTGAATTTCCCCTGGTACCGGAACCGGAAGAAGAAAAGCGCATCCGAATGGAACCGGCCATGCTCAAGCGGGTCATCGAACAGGTCGCCTTTGCCGCTGCCAAGGATGATTCCCGGCCGACCCTCACCGGTGTGAAAGCCACTTTTGAGGACAGCAAGATGATGATGGCGGCCACGGACGGCTTCCGGCTGTCGGTACGGTCAGCCAATATCGCCGGTCAGGTGGACTCGCCTTTCTCCGTGATTATCCCTGCCCAGGCGTTGGCTGAAGTGGCGCGCATCCTGAGTGACGATCTGGAGGCTGTTTACATCAGCATGCCGGAAGGTCGGAACCAGATCATCTTCGACATGGAAAACGTGGTCCTTGTCTCCCAGCTTGTAGACGGAACCTTCCCGGACTACTCGCCCATTGTGCCCAAGAGCTACCAGACGAGAACGGTGTTAAACACTGCCGAGTTCCGCAAGGCCTGCCGGACGGCCGATATCTTCGCCCGCGAATCGAGCAATACCGCGCGCGTCGCTGTGGAACCGGGGGATGGGCTGACGACCGGCTTCGCGAGAGTTACCGCCAACAGCAAGGACACCGGTGACAACGTCGCTCAGATTGATGCCAATGTTGAGGGTGGTCCGATTGAAATCGCCTTCAATGTGAAGTTCATGGCCGATGTGCTGAATGTCATCGAAACACCCCAGGTGGCGGTGGAAACAACCACGTCAATGGAACCGGGCGTGCTCAAACCGGTCGGCGATAACGACTTCATCCACATCATCATGCCGATGCACTTCGGCCGTTAATTACCTTAACCCACTCAGTCCAGTTCGCTCAATACCGTCCGATAGAGCGTGTCTGCCCGCAAGTCGGCCAGCGAGTGGCAGGGCGCTTCCAGTCTTTCCGCCAGGACCTTCGCCAACCCTGATCAAACGCCGCATGTTCCATATTGATGACAACTGAGCGCACGTCCGTCTCCTGAATCAGCCCGGCGATCTTTTGTGCTTCGGCCAACGGCGGCATGTCGGTCATGCTCACATTCCCCGCCCCATCGGTCAGCAAAATCATCAACGGCATCACATCCGGGTGACTATAGGCTTCCTGCCGAAACACCTGGTAGGCGAGGTACAACCCGGCCGATAATGGTGTCTTACCACCCACGTTGATGTCCATAAGAGCCTTCTTCGCCAGTTGAACCGAGTTGGTTGGCGGCAGCACCAGATTGGCATCGTTCTTGTTAAACACAATCAGACCGACCCTGTCCCGCCGCTGGTAGGCGTCAGTCAACAATGACATGATGGCCCCTTTGGTGGCTTCCATGCGTTCGGCCACAGCCATACTCCAACTGGCATCCACCACAAACAGGATGAGGTTGGCCGACCGGCGGACACGCACTTTCTCGCAGGTCCTGACGTTCCAGAGCCAGGGCGAGGCGGGTCCGATCGCGGCGAATCTGGTGCGGGGCGGCCGCGCGAAACGTGGCGTCAAAGCCAGATCGCGCACCCGGTCCCCTTCGGCAGGCGCGACTGCACGTACCGGCCGCGCTTGCGCTCGGTCTTGGTCTGGGAGCGACGACCGGCCTTGTTACGGGTCAGTTTATCGAGTTGGGTATCCAGACGGCGAGTGGTGAATTCCTGGTTGGATTCAATCTTCTGCCCCCCTTCCCACCACTGTCCATCCTGAGGCGTCTGGGGAACAGATTGGGGTCCGGCTTCTCGCTGGGCGACATCAGTCTCCTCGCCGGACCCTTCTTCATCTAGCGTTTTTTTTTGCCCGTATCGGACATATCCTCTGATTCTTCTGTTTCACCCGGCTCGCTGATGCCCATCTCGTTCTGAACCTCGGTCAACCGATCAGAAAGTTCATCCCCCGAGAGGGCGGCTTCCTGGAACAGACGGCCTTTCACACGATGCGGCAAAGCCAGTTCGGCCGCCAGAATGATATCCTCATCCGTGATCTGATCACGGCCCTGCAAGGCGGCATGCGCCTGGGCGCCGCGAAGGATAACCAGATCGGCCCGGTGACCGTCCACATTCAGGGAAGCCACCAAACCGGCAATCGACATCAAATCCCGGCGGGTATACCGGACTGTATTAACGACTTGGCGAGCACGGGCAATGCGGTCGGACAGGTCTTTCTCGGCGGCCGACCATTCTTCCCGAAACTGCTCCGGGTCCACTTCAAAGGCTAACCGCCGCTCCATAATAGCGACACGCTGCTCCGGGTCTTCCAACCCTTCAATCTGGACGGAAAAGGCAAAACGATCCAGCAACTGCGGTCGCAGATCGCCTTCTTCAGGATTCATGGTTCCTACCAGAACGAACTTGGCCGGGTGGGCAAAGCTGATACCCTCACGCTCGACAACATTGACACCCATCGCCGCCGCGTCGAGTAACAGGTCCACCACGTGATCATCCAGCAGGTTCACTTCGTCCACATACAGCACGCCGCGATTGGCCGAAGCCAGAACCCCCGGTTCGAAGTGCTTTTCACCGGTCTTGATCGCCATCTCAATATCCAGCGTGCCGACAACCCGGTCTTCCGTAGCACTAACCGGCAAGTCCACAAACGGTGTCTGGCGAATCTCGGTGACAATCTCGCTATTGGCATAGCGGTCGCGACTGTCGTCGCTCCACTCGTCCGGACGTTCCGGATCACAGTTGTAACGGCTGCCGGCCAGCACAACGAGATCGGGTAGAAGGGCAGCCAGGGCACGGGCGGCCGTTGACTTGGCTGTACCGCGCTCACCGCGAATCAGAACACCGCCGATGCGCGGGCTAACTGCATTCAGGATCAGGGCGCGCTTCATGCGTTCCTGACCGACAATTGCTGTAAAAGGGAATACTGCTCTGCGTGCCATGAGGTAATTCGTCTCCAAATAAGAAGCGGCATGGGCGTAGTTAGCCACCATGCCAAAAGCGATTATACTGCATGGAACAGTGAGGGCAACCGGGGTTCAGGCTTGCTCGCAAGAACCAATACGTCCCCAAATCGGGGAGCTGATTTACTCAGAGGAACGACTCACATGCGTGTTATCGGAAAAATACTCTTGGTTGTTTTGATCATTGCCGCCGGGGAGCTGCTGCTGGCTGCATTGCTGAGCCACCCGGCTCAGGATCGCATTTCTTTGATCTGGAAGGACCGCTTGTTATTGCCCACCAGGGTGGCGAAGGACTGCGCCCCAGCAACACCATGGCCTCTTTCCAGAATGCCATGGACCTCGGTGTGGATGTGTTGGAGATGGATGTTCACAGTACGGCCGACGGCGTGCTGGTTGTAATCCACGACGATACGGTTGATCGGACTACCGACGGCACCGGCCGTGTCCATGACCTGACCCTGGCCGAGATACAGGCGTTGGATGCCGGAGATTACTGGACCGATGATGACGGGCAGACTTATCCTTATCGCGGTCAGGGCATCCGCATTCCTGCTCTGGAGGAAGTGCTTTCAGCCTTTCCCGGCATGCCGGTCAATATTGAGATCAAGCAGTCGGAGCCGTCCATCGCCGGGGATTTGTGCGACATGCTCCGGCAATACAACATGACTGACAAGGCGCTGATCGCTTCATTCCACAAGGAATCCATGCAGGAGTTCCGCGAAGTGTGCCCGGAAGTCGCAACTTCAATGGTGGAATCCGAGATACGCGTCTTCTATGTCCTGAACCGTATCGGATTGGGTAGCCTCTTTAATCCGCCGGGAGAAGCATTCCAGGTACCGGAATCATCCGGGGGACTGGAAATTCTAAACCAATCTTTTGTAGAAAACGCGCAGAAAGACAATATTGCCGTTCACGCCTGGACCATCAATGAGACTGAGGATATGGCTCGGCTACTGGAATTGGGGTTGGACGGAATCATCACCGACCGGCCGGACCGGATGCTTGAGCTGCTGGGGCGCTAGTCGTCAGGCGTTACCATCACCTGGTAAAGACATTGCTCGGCGGCGCTAGCCAGCCACAATGTTCCACCGTCGCCCCAGGCCAAACCGGTATACAAGCCGGGCATGGAATAGCGGGTGATCTCACGGCCGGTTTGTGCATCCAGTTGAACAATGGCAAATGTCGGCTCGTCACCGACCCAACGAAATGCACCCGTCTCAGTTGAGAAAGCCATTGGCTCGGCGACACTGAGCCAGAGCGCACCATCAGCGTAATCCATACCGCCAATGGCTACCGGGCCGTCCAGCCGTCGGGTTATCGACCCGATACCGGGTCTACAGATAGAATCACTCCCGATTGCTGCGCCACAACGCGCAAGGCCTGACCGTCCCAGGCTACCCCGGAAAGCCAGCCTTCGCCGGACAGGTCAATCGTCTGGTCAAAGTCATTGGTAGCGGGATTGATACGACGCAGACCCCCTCCTCATAGAGCGCTTGCCAGAGCGATCGGCCGTCCCAGGTCAATCCACCCAGATTACCGGGGCACCGCAGCGTACCAATGATTTCCGCCGTGTCGTTCAGTTGATAGATGAGCCCTTCCCGAAAGTCCGCCTGCCATAGATGACGGCCGTCCCAGGCCAGCCCCACCGGTCCACGACCGGGCGAATCAAATCTGGCAACGACTTCTACCGGCACGGCAGGCTAATTGATGTCGCGGCCTACGGCCAGCGCAATCTGGCGCATGTCCGTAACCAGTTTGGCGAACTTCTCCGGTTTGAGCGATTGAACACCATCAGACATCGCCTCCTCCGGCCGGGGATGCACTTCGATAATGACACCATCGGCCCCGGCGGCAACACTGGCTTTGGCCGCTGCGGAGACATATTCCCATTTGCCGGTTGCGTGGCTGGGATCAGCAATGACCGGCAAATGTGACATCTGCTTGGCAACGGCAATGGCGTTGATATCAAAGGTATTGCGGGTATAAGTCTCAAAGGTGCGGATACCACGCTCACATAACATGACGCGCGTATTGCCGTGACTCAGGATGTATTCGGCACACATGAGCCACTCCTCAATCAGGCTGCTCATACCGCGCTTGAAGGACCGGAAATTGGGATTCACCTACCGCGTGCAAGAGGGCGTAGTTCTGCATGTTGCGTGCCCCGATTTGCAGGACGTCGGCGTATTCGCACACAAGGGGCACCATGGCCGGTTCCATCACTTCCGTGACAATGGGTAACCCGGTCTCTTCGCGGGCCTCGGCCAAATATTGCAGTCCTCGCCCAGGCCCTGGAAGGCATAGGGGGAAGTACGCGGCTTGAAGGCTCCACCGCGCAGCACGTGAGCGCCGGCTTCCTTGACTGCATGGGCGGTTTCGATGATCTGGCTCCGACTTTCCACGGAACAGGGCCCGGCCATCACAATCAACTCATCCGACCCCACGACGACATCGCCAATAGGAAAGGTCGTATCATCCGGTTTGAAGTCGCGGCTGGCAACCTTGAACGGCTTGAGCACCGGCACGACGCGCTCGACGCCGGGCATCCGTTCCACCTGTTCGTGATCCATGGTACGGCCGTTGCCAATCACGCCGATAATGGTGTGTTCTTTGCCTTCCGAAAGATGAACCTTGAATCCCATTTCCTCAGCACGGGCAATCACGGCTGATTTTTCGCGCATCGTCGCTCCAGACTTCATGATAACTATCATCATTACTTGCTTCCTTTTCGGATGTTGTTTTATTGGCTTGGCGTTAGAGGGTCAGGGAAAGGAATTTGACGGCTGCTTCTACGGCCGACATCTGGCGGGGGCGAACCGGGGAATGTTGGACCGGTCCGGTCGGAGTGCTTTCGCCCCGCGCAGGTAAACGTGTACCAGCTCCTGCGGCGTTCGCGTGGTATTCCAGTGGATGAGAACCCGCACGCACTTGTCAAGGCCACTGGGCACTTCCATCTCATGCCCACACATCAGGGCCATGTCGAACCAGCCCAGTTGGCGGGCAGCGAAGGCCGGATATGTAGATGTCAGGTCAGTGGTGGTGGTAAAGTAAATGGAGGCGACATCATCAACATTAATCCCGTTAGCTTCCACAAGAGCCTGGAGCAATTCACGTGTCGCTTCCAGAATCTCCCCTTCTGAATCGTTAGAGACAGTAATCGCCCCACGAAGTCCCCGACACATCAACGGCCCGGACTGATCACTTGCTTTCCCTTCCACGGACTGCGTACTCATCTTCTGACTACTCCTTTTGGTTGCGTCAAGAAGCCAACAAAAAACGCGGCTTCTCAGCCGCGTCCTGTTGATTAAGTGGTTCTCCGTTCTGGCTTAGCTTTTAGGCCATAGCGGTTTCACCCATGCGCAACAGTTGCGGCTGGGGGTCAGCGCTAAAATAAAAATAAAAGCCAAAAAGTAAGCCGAGGAACGGGTTCGCTTTTGCATACGGGGAGCATCATAGCATGTGGCCGGGGATGCGTCAAGCACCAATATCGACCAAAAGCAAGTCAATTTCAATTTCCGGACCTCAGTAATCCTGCCTGTCGCTTGACCCATGCGCGGACCTCGGATAGATTGAGAATCGGGTTATCGATAAGCATCATCCGCGGGAGGTTTATGGGATTCTGGCAAAACGACCTATCCGGCAGCAATTTTGTTACCTGGACTGTCACCGAGCTCAATGCCTATATTCGGCAGCTATTCGAGCTGGACTATCGCCTGCAAGACATAGAAGTAGCGGGGAAATCTCGAACTTCACCCGTGCCGGCTCCGGCCATCTCTACTTCACTCTGAAAGACAGCGGCGGACAAATTCGCTGTGTGATGTGGCGTACCCAGGCTGAGCGGCTCCGCTTCCGCCCCATCGAGGGAGATGCCGTTGTCGCCCATGGCCGTATCTCGGTTTACGAAGCCGGCGGACAATACCAGCTCTATGTGGACCAGTTGCAACCGGCCGGTCGCGGGGATCTGGCGGCCGCCTTCGAGCGACTGAAAGAACAGTTGGCTACTGAGGGCCTCTTTGATGCCGAGCTAAAGCAACCAATCCCCCATTTCCAGAGAAGCTGGGAATTGTAACCTCGGCGAACGCCGCCGCCCTGCGCGACATTCTCAATGTTTTGCGCCGGCGCAATCCGCTACTCTCGGTACTCATCGCCCCGACCCTGGTTCAGGGTGACCAGGCACCGGAGCAGATCGTTCGTGCCCTGCAGTGGCTGGACGGCCGTGACGACATTGACACTATTTTGATTGCTCGCGGCGGAGGGTCCATTGAAGACCTTTGGGCGTTTAACGACGAACGGGTAGCCCGCGCCGTTTTTGCTGCGCGTCACCCGATTATCAGTGGGGTCGGGCACGAGACTGATTTCACGATTGTGGACTTCGTTGCTGATTTACGCGCACCTACTCCATCGGCAGCGGCCGAATTGGCTGCACCGGATATCTCGGAGATACCTGCTTATCTGGAACAGGCACGACAGCGGCTAACGGCAGCAACGGTCGGAATGCTTGACGCACAACGTGATATGCTTTCGGCGCGACGACAGTGGTTGCGCCTGCTCAGCCCGCGTCGCCGCGTGGACAGCGAGCGGCAGCATATTGACGTCTTATCCGAACGGCTTTCTCGCGTCACACAGCGTCGCCTCGACCAATGGCGGGCAAAGCTGGATATTGCCCAAAAAGGTCTGGTTTCCGCCAACCCGCTGGCAATCCTGGAACGGGGTTATTCGATCGTTCGACTGGAGGACGGGCGTATCGTCAACCGGGTTGCCCAGGCAGCGCCGGGCGCACGCCTGACCATCAGGTCAGTGACGGCTCCTTTGACGCGGCCGTTGATGATGATGCCTAGTACAACTTTCGCGAGGTTAGTCTAGCGGTAGCTCCAAAAGGCGATATCGCCTTCGGCGACGATGCGGGGGGATCCGCCGTCCACGGGCACGATGGTGATCAAATCGTCAAAGCCATCCCGTATCGGCATCACTATTTCTGAGCTGTCCGGTGACCAGACACGATGACTAAGTGTGTATTGGTTAAAGAAGGGAATAAATTGAGCAGCAAAGATCGGTGTCGGCTGAAAGTTCATTAACCGCAACCCTGCCCGGTGGCGACGTCCATGACTGAAAGCGAAAGAAACTCTGAGTTGCTCTGCTGAACAGGTTGGTAGGCCACGCGGCTAATATGATCGGCCTTGGGTTCAACAGCGTAATAATCATCCCGCTGGCTGCCATTGAGCGTCAGATAGGCGATCTGGCGGCCGTCCGGTGACCAGAAGAACGCCAGGACCGTTTCGGACGTCAGCAAGCGGGTATCACCCGATTCCGCATCCACCACCCGCAGCGGCCCCCAGAAAGGATGGGCAGTTACCCCGCTGCTTGTGTAGGCCAGTTGTTCCGTTGTGGGGCTCCAGCTCATGGCTACCGATCCGGTCTGCTCTACCAACCGGCGTTCGCCCGTCGCTGTATTAGCCACGACCAGGGTGCTGACCCCACGGCCTTCTTCCTCAGCGTAGCTCCAGAAACGGCCGCCGGGTGAAATGCCGGGAGCCTGGAATTCGCCGGGCTGGGCCAGATTGGGTGATTGCTCATTGCCGTCGGCATCAAGGGCAATCAAGCGCGCCTCGTTACCGGTTTCCCCGGCATGGAGCAGCAGGATTTCGCCATCCTCTGCCCAATTCCAGTAAAGCGGACTCCCAACAGCCACAACATGACTGTCTGTCTCACCGCTTCCGGGGATGACACTTAATCCATACATGTCCCGCGAATGACTGGCGAGAAAGGAAACGTTCTCGCTGTCCGGCGACCAGTACAGGTAAATCGGCTCTTGTGACTGGCTGAAATAACGCTGGGCGTCATCCAGTTCAACCGGGGTTTCCGTATCACTAAACACGAAGATGCCACTCCCGGTTCTGCGATTACCAATGGCAGCTATCGCATTGCCGTCCGGGGACCAGGCCGGGAACTGGAAGAATGTCCCGTCCGATGCCTGAGTCAGCAGTTGACGATCGGCTCCGTCCGGGGCCACTGTCTCCAGTTGACCTTCGTTGTTTACAAGAACAAGGCGATTAACCGTATCGTTGGCGGATTCCACTGGAATGACTTGGGCAGAGTCGGCCGCTGTTGTCGGCAATGGGGAGCGGTCGTATCAGAAACAGGTGCGTTCCCATCCCGCAGCAGTAACTCCGCCGCCTCGCCCGATCCGGCCAGCGCAGCCTGTAGCTGCTCCTCAGATTGCCCCACATCATGCCGGGCAATGAAGTAAGCCAGGAAAGAAGTACCCAGCAGGCTGACGATCACAATCGCGGTAATGCCGATCCAGAGACAACTTGCCAACCGCGACCGGCGCGGAACTTCCAGTTCCACCGGTTCAGCGTAGGACTGCCCTTGTACCAGATAGCCGTGCGATAGTTACTGAAGCCGCTATAGGGGGAAGCGCTTTTCCCGGATCAAGGTCCGGTGCCGTCCAGGGCAGTTTGCCCGGCTCGTTATCTGGTGATGCAGAGGATGGGGTCTGTGGGTCGAGCATGGTCAGGATTGTAACACTCGTAGAAGATGACCCTGATTGTATTTAAGAATTGTTCAGTTATTGGCCTCACGTCACTTCCGCACACGACAGACGGCCGTATTTTGCTACAATTCCAGTCATGACCGAAACGACTGAACCAACTACCTCAACAGCCCAAAATGGGTTGTCAGGTTTTATCCGCGCGGCCGGTGTGATTCTGGCTGTTTCCTACCCGGTGCTGGCTCTTTCTACCGGCGTGCGGGCCATCTACCAAATCTTCTTCAAGGAAGGAGTTGACTATCTCCTCCCATCTTACCTCAGTCTGGTTGCTGCGCTCTGCTATCTGACAGCCACTGTTGGTTTTATTGTGCGGAAAGAGTGGGCGTGGCGTCTTTCCGTTGGCGTACTGCTATTTGAAACCACGATGACACTTGTCATCGGCACGCTTAGCTTCATCATTCCCGATACTATCGGCAGCACAGTCTGGCGTCATTTCGGCGCTGACTACGGGTTTTTCCCTTTCATCCAGCCACTGCTCGGCCTGGCCTGGCTGTTCCATCCAGACACGCGCCGGGCTTACGGCATTGGTGAGCCGTCTGCGGATTCACCGGATACAACGGCCTAGTTCTCCGGATTATCCAGTGAATGCTCGGCGTCTATTCGCCGATACGTTCCCGTTTCCGCGCGAATCAGCAACGAATGCGTTTCGGCCCGCGAACCACTATACGTTACTCCCGGTAACAGAAGACTGTCGGTAATACCCGTGACGGCAAAAAAGATCTGGTTGCTGGTTACCAGGTCCTTTTCCGTTCGAATTTGGGAAAGGTCGACCCCCGCCGTCTCAATAGCTTCCTGCTCTTCAACTGTTTGGGGTACTAATTGTGTCACCATCGCGCCGCCCAGCGCCCGCACCGTACAGGCGGAGAGGACGCCTTGAGAGGCTCCACCGATACCCATCAGCAAATCCACACCACTGCCGGGGGTTGCGGCGACCATCGCCCCTTCGGCGTCACCTTCCTCGCGGAGAAGAATTCGCGCCCCTGTCGCGCGTATCTCCTCAATGAGGTCTTCATGCCGCATACGCTGTAGCACGACCACAGTCAGGTCCCGGACCGGTTTATGCTTGGCTCGCGCCACCAGTGACAGTGTCCAGGCGGCCGGTGCATTGAGACATTCCGGTACCAGCACATCGGCCGCATCGCGATCAACCACGATTTTGTCCAGGTACTTTGCCGGACCGGGATTCCACATCGCATCACGCGGCGCAACGGCCACAATCGAAATCGCCCCTGACTTACCCTGAACCAGCAGACGTGTACCGTCAATGGGATCAACAGCCAGGTCAACGGGTGCATCGCCGGTCCCAAATGTGGTTCCCCAACACAAGGGCAAGCAGTCCTCTACACGCCGGTCCTCGCCGATCACTACCCGACCGTCGATCCCCAACGACTCCAGCATGCCGTACATGGCATCCGTGGCTGCCCGGTGAGCGCCGTTGAAATTACCGGATCCAATCCAGCGCCCCGCTTCCAGCGCAGCATTTTCCGTAACCCGAACCAGGTCCAGGCCGATATTGCGTGAGGCGACGACTTCATTCATAAACCCACCCCGATCCTATTCATCCCGGTCACACCTGCCCCTGAACGGCCGGCACAGCCCAGAGATCAGTCGCCTCCAGAAGCCCGGCGGCTGTCCATGCCGTCATACCGCCATTCAACACTGCCAGATCGGTGAACCCATTTTCCTGTAACACAAAGGCTGCCCGGCGGCTTCGGCGACCGCTCTGGCATACAAGCACAACGGGTCGGTCGAGGGGCAAATCGTAGTTTTGTTTCAGGATATCTGACAGGGGCAAGGAAATCGCTCCGGCAATGTGGCCCTGCCGATATTCACGCGGCTCACGTACATCCACGACAACAGGCGCTTCGCCATTGCCGTATAGTACCTGCCAGAGTTCTTCCGGTGCAATCAGGCGCACGTCAATGTCCGCCCAATTGCTCTCCTCCGTCACTTCGATCAGGTCCAGTCGCTTGGGCAGATTCTGGCATTCCTTGAATGCACGCACAGGACATTCGTAAATACAAATAGCCGGGTCCAACTCGTGATAAAAGATCTGGCTGATAGCCATGTCTTCATCAAGAAAAT
Source organism: Chloroflexota bacterium (assembly GCA_041390945.1). GTDB lineage: Bacteria > Chloroflexota > Anaerolineae > Promineifilales > Promineifilaceae > Promineifilum. Next base: position 14,196 of record JAWKOY010000027.1, on the reverse strand, counting down.
TGTCAGGCCCAATGTAGTCCGCACAACCAGTAGACTCCATAAGCTGCCGGACTCGCGGATTGACCCGAACAAAAAATACATCTCCGCCCCGTTCCCGGTAGCTCTCTATGACGGATTCCAACATGTGGATACCGGAAAAGTCAATCTGGTTCACGTGGTGCATGCGAATGAGCAGATAGATTTGGCTCGGGTTCATCTTCTCCAGTTCCAGAATCGTGTCCTCAACATGATGGACCGCGCCAAAATACAGATCGCCCATGATTTCAATGATCGCCAATTGCGGACACTGAGCCTTATCCGGTTGGTACCCGAAGTGACGATATGAATCATCGGGCAAGACAACATGGACACGCGGCGTGGACGTGCGGACGATATAGAGCACGAAAGACAAAATTATCCCGGCCAGCACCGCAAACTCCAGATGGAGGAAAAGCGTTCCCAGGAACGTCACGACCATGATAATGGCATCGCCGGGTGCGCCGCGCAGGATACGAGCAATCTCATCCCGATTGGTCATACCGAACGCAGTGACAATCAAACCCCGGACAGAGCCGACACCGGTAGGTAGGCTCCCAACGGCGCGGCAACGAACATCATGATCAACACAAACACACTGGCAAACACAGACGACATCGGTGTTCGGGCACCCACGCGCAGGTTGACGGCCGTCCGGGTAAACGACCCGGATGTAACATATCCCGAAAACACCCCTGAAAAAATGTTAGCCATCCCCTGGCTGACAAACTGCTGATTGCTGTCCAGTCGCTGGCCGGTTTGTGTCGCTGCTGTCCGGGCGATAGCAATGGTCTGTACCAGACCAATCGCTGCCACAGCCAGAGAGCCGGTAGAAAGTTCGGCGATCAGGCCCAGATTCGTAATGGGGAGAGGGGCGATCGGGGGCAACCCCTTGGGTAATTCGCCAATAACGGCAACTCCACTCGCCCGATCACCCAGCAGAAAAACAGCCAGCGAGGCCACAATTAGGGCAATCAGCGGACCGGGTAACCGGCGGTCTATTCGCTGGAGCAGCAGGATCAGTAAAATGGCCCCAAGACCCAGAGCTGTTGTGGCCGGGTTGGCATTCGGCAACCCGGTGACCACATCACGGAGGGTCAATATGGCGTTGCTGCCATGAGCAGAGATTCCAAACAATGATCCCAGTTGCCCGACCGCGATCAGAACGGCCGCGCCGGTAGCGAAACCGACGATCACCGAATGGGAAACGAAGTTGACTATGACCCCAAGCCGGAGGAGACCCAGAGCAAGCTGGAGAGCGCCGGCCATGACCGACATCAACCCGGCAGCCAGGATATAGCTATCGCTACCGGGCACGGCTATTGAGGCCAAAGAAGACAGAACCAGCAGGGAAATAGCATTTGTCGGGCCGGTATGCAGTTGCTTGGATGATCCCCACAACCCAGCGGCAATACCGCCGACAATAGCCGTGTAGATGCCCATCTGCGGCGGCAAACCGGCTACAAGGGAGAACGCCATCCCCTGCGGCAGCAAAATGACAGCTACCGTAATTCCGGCTAGCAGATCAGGCTGGAGGAAGCTGCGATCATATTGTCGGACCAGCCGCACCGGCTGCTGCAGATAACCAAGTGCAGGCATAATCGCTTCGCGCGGATTCCACCTGACTGCTCCAGTTGCCTGCATGAAGAGTATGCCTCCGTATGGTTAACCCGTAAGGGGGATCGCCGTCGTTGGGTTTGGGAAAACGTTATTCGGCTGTTTCAAATTGTAGGGGATGGTCCGGCAAAGAGCAATGTAGCAAGTGGGTAGTAATAGTATGGTTTCGGGTTCGATCGGAGCAGACGAGCCGGTCAATATTCGAGCAGGTATTTGGGGTAAACGTTTATCACCGTCGTCTCTTCAAACTGCGTAACTCGCGGTGTGTCCGTGCGGTAAAGATGAATATGGCCGTGCAGGTGATAGCGCGGCTTAAACATGCGCAGGAAGCTGAGGAACACCTTGAAACCGGTGTGGGGTAAATCGGGTCGATCGTGAATTCCATATGGTGGTGAGTGCGTCACCAGGATATCAAGCGCACGGCCAAATCGCTGACGGTTCCATAGCAGGCGGGGTACCATCTGGGCTATCGTCATACGCATTTCGGACTCGGAATACATGTAGGACGCATGGGGTTTATACCGCATGGACCCTTCCAGTCCGGCCATAATAAGCCCACGGCGCGCGATGACACGGCCATGGATATTCATACCGCCACGGACGTTGGTCCACTCACGGCCGTCGGTACCGTGCTGTATACTCTTGTCATGATTGCCATGAACATACACCATCGGTGCATCTATGGCTGAGGTTAGAAAGTCGAGGTAATAAAAAGGCAGATCACCGCAACCTACCAGCAGGTCCAGGTCGGAGTACTGATCCCGTACCTGGCCCTGGTAGAGGGAATCCAAAACGCGGTCACTGACGGCCAGAATCCTCATGGCTCAGGCCAGTGCCGGTTGTAATTCTCATCCAGCTTATCCAGGATAGCCTGTTCAAGGTCTATGCCACTAATGCTTGCCAGTTGCAGGAGGTAAAGGGCAACATCGGCCAATTCTCCGGCCAATGCCTGGGAGTCACGAGCGTCGTCGCGCCACTGGAAATGCTCCAATACTTCGGCCGATTCCAGAGTGAGGGAGATTGCCAGATTACGCGGCGTTTGTTGTTTGGGAGAATCAGGTGCATACCAGCCCTTGGCTTCAACAAAGGCGTGCATGCGAGATTCGAGTTCTTTAAGGTCCATAGCAAGTAAACAAGAACCGCCGGTCGCCAGAACAATCTGACGGCCGGCGGACACTGTTACTTCAGTTCAAATTGTGAGCGGAAACCCTGCATTAAAGGCGCTCAGCAACGAAAGCAGTCAGATCGGACAAACGCGAGGCATAGCCCCATTCATTGTCATACCAGGAAACGATCTTGACCAGGTTACCACCAATGACATCCGTGGAGAGTGCGTCCAACGTAGCGGAATGCGCATCACCAACGATATCGGAGGATACGATTGGCTCTTCCGTATAAGCAAATACCTTGCCCAGCCAGCCCAAAGATTCGTTACCGGCTACGGCTTTGTAGGCAGCCTTAATATCGTCAATGGTAACATCTTTTTCGACTTCGGCCGTCAGGTCAACAACGGAACCAGTGGGGGTAGGTACGCGGAAAGCCATGCCATTGATCTTGCCGTTAAGTTCCGGCAATACCAGGCCCACAGCGCGAGCGGCGCCGGTCGTGGTCGGGATAATGTTGTAGCCGGCGGAACGAGCGCGACGCAGGTCCTTGTGAGCCACATCCAAAATACTCTGGTCATTGGTGACTGAGTGGATAGTGGACATGAGGGCGCGCTTGACACCGAAGGCATCGTTCAGGATCTTGACGGTGGGGGCCAGACAGTTGGTTGTACAACTGGCGTTAGAAATGACATTGTGCGTGGCTGGGTCATAGTCTTCTTCGTTAACGCCCAACACAAAGGTGGCGTCTACACCCTTACCGGGAGCAGAAATGATGACCTTCTTGGCGCCAGCAGTCAGATGGGCGCCGGCTGTTTCCTTATCACGGAACCGCCCTGTGCACTCCAAAACAATATCGACACCCAGCTCACCCCAGGGCAGTTTGGCCGGGTCGCGCTCGGCAAAGCTCTTCAGCTTCTCGCCATCAATATAGATATCACCATCGCGAACTTCAACCTCGCCGGGGAACTTGCCATAGGTTGAATCATACTTGAGCAAGTGGGCGTTGGTTTCCGGCGGCATTAAATCATTAATCGCCTCGACATCCAAAACACCGGCGTAATTTTCACGGATGGCCTTAAAAACCTGGCGGCCAATGCGACCGAAACCGTTAATTCCAACTTTGACAGTCATAAGAATCTCCTTTCGTCAAAACGTGTATTTTTAAGCAGGATAAGGTGCGATATGTTGCAGGTTATGCAGCGTAGTAATGGTCCGTGGGAGTGACCATGCTCATCTATAATTATACAACAACCCACGCGAACGCCGAATAATATTCAGATAAGCTGCAACGTCAGTTGGGCTTCATCTGAATACGTGGTCGACCACAGTCGTCATTCGGAGCCTGCTGTTCTCTCTATCGCCAAAGGAGTTAACAGAGGTCCATGATGACCTGGGCCAACTTGGCGCTGTCATGCCGCCACGGCCGTTCTTCATCCACTAAATCGGCCGTGATCAAGGTTCCTTGCGAAGGCTGATCCGGGAGAACAAAATGCGTGTCGCCACCACCCGTGTCAGGTGACACAGACAGGTTGTCATTTGCAACAACCAGGTCCAGCCAATCACCGGGCACATGATCCAGAATGGCCTGCACATGATCAGACACGGAGTAACCGTCGGTCTCGCCGGGTTGTGTGGCGATGTTGCACACATACACTTTCCGCGATCGGGCATGACGCAGCGCTTCGGCCAGATCACCAACCAGCAGGTTGGGAAGAATACTTGTATACAGACTGCCCGGCCCGAGCACAATCAGATCGGCCTGGAACAGTGCCTTTAATGCCGGCGGATAGGCGCGGGCATCATCCGGGGACAAATAGACATGATCGATTTTCCCCCCGGATTCGGGAATAGCCGATTCACCACTCACGCGCTGTGTCACCGGGTCACCCGTCGTAGCTACAATTACATCAGCTTCCAGCGTGACATTCTCCAGCGTGGAGGGTAGCACCTGCCCCGCAGGGCCAGTACTCGTTGCGCCGCCAGCAGCGCTTCGTCAAAGCTGCCGGTGATGCCGGTAAGGGCTGCCAGCAGCAAGTTGCCAAAGGCATGACCCTGTAACTCACCCTTTCCAATAGCCGATGACTGGGACCCAAACCGGTATTGCAGCACCTGGGTCATCAAGGTTTCGTCCTTAGCCAGGGCCGCCAGATTATTCCGAAAGTCTCCCGGTGGCAGCAGGCCAAGATCGCGGCGCAAACGGCCGCTGCTGCCGCCGTCATCCGCTACCGTAACAATGGCGGTAATATTTGCCGTATAGGCAGTTAGCCCCCGCAACAGGCCCGGCAAGCCAGTGCCGCCGCCAATGGCAACAATATGGGGACCGCGGCCCCGCATCCGGTAATCATAGAGGGAATCGACAACAGCCCCTTCACCCGGTCGCAAGGGCTCGACCAGTGTTCGGCCGATGCGCACAATAGCCAGCCCCATCAGCCCCAACCCCACCAGAAGCGGCAGGACGATTCTTAACCAGAGCGGCAGGAACTGGAGCGTCAGAATTTCTGTCAACCATTCAGGAAGAATACCGGTATTGTCGATCGCCAGCAGGAGATAGACGCCCCCCAACCCCAACAAGGCCCCACCTACAGCCATCAGGATCAGCCAACGCTTGATACCCAAGCCGAGTGTTAACCAGCGCCGCCGAACGTATAGCCGCTGCCAAATCTTTACCTGCTGCCCCATTTGCCGCGCATTGTAGCAATGCCCTCAAACACGGTCAAAGCAATACCTTTGGCACTCCTCCGGGCATCGTCTACAATAATGCGGCGTCCGGCCGAATCAAACCTTCACCCTCCAACCAACCAGTAGAGGAGACATGAGAACAGTTTTCTGGGACTACGAAACCGGCACAATGAAGATGATCGACCAGCGGCTCCTGCCGTGGGAGTTCGTTGTACCGGAATATGAAACATATCAAAGTGTGGCTGAGGCTATCACAGATATGGTTGTACGCGGCGCGCCGGCCATTGGCGCTGCAGCAGCGTTTGGAATGGTACTGGCTGCCCGACAAAGTGCAGCCCCGGATCGGCTGTCGCTTCTCCGTGATCTGGAGGAGGCCGGTCGCCACCTGGAGGCGGCACGCCCTACGGCCGTCAATCTGGCCTGGGCGGTTCGCCGGCTGCTGCGCGTTGCGGCCGATGAACAGTTGGAAACCGTAGATGAGGTGCGTGACGCCATGCTGGCGGAAGCACAACGTCTGGCGGATGAGGACGTAGCTCTCAATCGCCGAATGGGTTTCTTCGGTGCGGAGTTAATCAGTGACGGGGATACGATCCTCCATCACTGCAACACCGGGGCGCTGGCGACGGTGGATTGGGGCACAGCTCTCGGCGTCATCTTTGCCGCACATGAACAGGGTAAACAGATACACGTCCTTGTCGACGAAACTCGGCCCCGGTTGCAGGGCGCGCGCCTGACAGCCTGGGAGCTCCAGCAACGCGGTATCCCCTTTGATCTGATTGCCGACAACGCCGCCGGACATTTTATGCGCACCGGCCAGGTTAATATGGTGCTTGTCGGCTCGGACCGAACTGCAGCCAATGGAGATGTCGCCAACAAGATTGGTACCTACAAACTGGCGGTGGTCGCCCGTGAAAACGGCGTCCCGTTTTACCCGGTCGTCCCTACCAGTACCATTGATCTCAATCTGGCAAACGGCGATCTGATTCCCATCGAAGAACGCGATCCGAATGAAGTCCTCACCGTAGTCAATCAAGGCATTGCCCCGGCCGGCATTTCTGCACGCAATCCGGCTTTTGACGTCACCCCCCATCGCTATGTCACCGGCATCGTGACCGAGGCGGGGATTGTCTATCCACCATTTGAAAAACACCTTCAGGAAGCCGTCGCTGACGCACAGAATATCATCTGGTCAGAATAACCATGGACAATAACATTCCGGTCGTAATCTATTGTGGCGGTGAAGGGACACGCATGCGCGGGGGCACACTCACCAAAAAGGAGTTGGTCGAGATTGGTGGACGGCCGATCATCTGGCATGTCATGCGCATCTTCTCAACCTACGGCTTCAACCGCTTCGTCCTGCCTCTGGGCTATGAAGCCCAGCAACTCAAGAACTATTTCCTCAACTATGAAGCCATGAACCGCGACCTCACGCTGCGCGTCGGTAACCGGCAAAACCAGATCGATTACCACGGCCCGGAGGAACACCCGGAATGGGAAGTTTCGTTGATTGACACCGGTCTGCATACCGACAAGGCCAGCCGGTTGGGTCGTGTTGCGGATTACCTGGACGCGGATCGCTTCTTTGTCACGTACGGTGACGGCGTAGGGGATGTCAATATCAGCGCGCTGATGGACTTCCACCTGGCTCACGGCAAGCTGGTAACCATCACCGGCATCCAGCCCAAGCATTATCAGTACGGCATCATGGACGCGGATGAGGACGGCCTTGTGGCTGAATATATCCAGTACCCGGAACTGCCCTACTGGATCAATGGCGGGTTTATGGTGCTGGAACGCAGCGTACTGGATCGTATCGGCCCCGGCGACAACGTCCCTCTGGAAACCGGCGTGTTGCAAGACCTGCTAGGGGAAGACCAGGTCATGATGTACCGGCATCGTGGGTTCTGGCAGTCCATGGATACGCTGAAGGACGCCAACGAACTGGAGCAGATATGGCGCGCCGGTGCGCCGTGGAAGACCTGGTAACTGCCTAGCCCTGCCGGTCGCAGATCCTCCGGTGTGTTGATATTGGTGAAGGATCTGCCGTCCGGGTCAAATTGTGATATCTCTTCCTGATCTACATAACGGACTGAGACACGGCCGAAAAAGTCTGAAACCTTGAGTTGACCCGCTTCAAGACTAAGCCGGATCGGTTCCAGGCAAGCCTTGCTGTAAACGGCATGCAACGGCTCCGGAAGCCCCTTCCATTGCGGCACAACCACATCGGCCGTTTCCCGAAGTGAGATCATATGCGCCAGCAATTCACGATTGAGCCGGGGCATGTCACAGGCAACCACCAGTACATGAGGATAACCCGCCTGTTGAAGGGCAGTGTAGATACCCCCCAGAGGTCCATGGTTCGGGAAGGTGTCGCTGAACATCGGCAGGCCCAGGTAAGCGTAATCGGCGGGTTTGTTGGTGACCAGAATGGTTTGCTGCCCCAACCCGCTGACGCCATCCAGAACGCTCTCTATTAACGGCCGTCCCCGGAACGACACAAACGCCTTATCCGTCCCCATCCGGCGGCTCCGACCTCCGGCCTGAATCGCCACCGTGACGGCTGCGGCGGGATTGTCAGGTAAGTGGGATTCAGTCATTCCCTAAACCAATCGTCAAACGAATCGGAAAAAGACCTGATTACTAAGGAAGCGTCCCCGCTCTGTCAGCAGAAGGCGATGGTCCTGTTGGCGCAGCAGTCCCCACTCCTCCAGTTGCGACACGGTCCCATCGTAGGTCTCATCAATCGGTGCACCGAAGCGGCTGGCAAACTGCTCCATGTCCAACCCTCGCGCAGTAAACGCAGTTGGGTAATGACCATGTCCGACATGGCTTCCGGCCGGTCAACTACATGGGATTCGGCAACGGCCGCCGACAGAGGGAACACACCGGGCGGTTCGTTTTCCATGCGGCGAATGTAGACGCGCGGCTGCCTGACGATCTGGTACCGGTAGCCGCCGGCATAACCATGCGCTCCGGCCCCCAAACCCAGGTACGGTTCGTCCCGCCAGTAGGTCAGGTTGTGGCGACATTCATGGTCGGGTAACGCCCAGTTCGATATCTCGTAATGTTCGTACCCTTCAGCCGCCAATAGGTCCCCGGCTAACTGGTACTGGTCGGCCGCTACATCTCCATCCGGCGGGGCGATTGTGCCGTTCTGCAGCCAGCGTTGCATCGGCGTGCCCGGCTCAATGGTCAGGCAGTAAAAGCTGAGATGCTCCGGCCGGATAGCCAATGCGGCCGTTACCGATTTCTCCCAGTCGGAAACAGTTTGCCCCGGCAAGCCATAAATCAGGTCGAGGTTGACGTTGTCGAATCCGGCAGCCCGCGCTGTTTGCAATGCGCGCACTGCCGTCTCGAAGTCATGGTCGCGCCCCAGCAACTCCAGTTCCCCGGCCAACGCGCTTTGCACCCCGTAACTCAACCGGTTCACCCCGGCCTCGCGGAGCGCCACAAGATAACTCTTATCTACTGTTGTGGGATTAGCCTCCAGTGTGATCTCCGCATTGGGAGCAAGCGCAACCGATTCGTGAACGGCCGACAATATATCGCCAACTTCAGCGGCCGTCAGCAGCGATGGCGTCCCTCCGCCAAAGAAAACTGAGTGGACCGACAACTGCTCGCCTGACTGTTGGGCCGAGACTCCAACCTGCCGAATCTCGCGGATAAGCGCAGTCACATATGGCACCTGCAACTCTCTCACGGTTGTGTACGTGTTGAAATCACAGTAGGTGCAGCGATGGCGGCAAAACGGAATATGGATATAGAGCGCGTGGCTGTCCATCAGGTATCGTTATACCACATTGCAGACCGCGGAGTGCAATCGCCTATTCGACTATCTAAGGCTATCATTATCCACAGTATCAAATACAGGTTAGGTAAGTATGCCCCAATTTCGCCTGAGCATAAACGGACAGGAGCGCGAGTTCGAAGCCACCCGGCAGGGTGATCGGCTGCATCTTGTTAGCGACAGCCTGACGATTGACGCCAGAGTCACTACCTTGGGCAACGGCCGTTTCCTGCTTGAATATGAGGACGCTGAGGGCATTTTACATCGCCTGCACCTGGCCGGGGATCGTGCCGGTGACAAACGGCAATTGTGGGTGGACGGTCGTAATCTGACGGTCACCCGCCGGCGCAAACAGGCGACCGCAGCCGAGGGTAACGACGGTGCGCTGTCAGCCTCCATCCCGGCTGTCGTATCGCAGATTCTGGTCAGCGAAGGCGACGAGGTTGCCTCCGGGGACAAGCTCATTCTCCTGGAGTCCATGAAGATGGTTATCCCGATTCAGGCCCCGACCGAAGGTCGCGTGGTCAAAATTAACTGTACCGCCGGTGAGTCTGTCCCGGCCGGACTTGTATTGGTGGAGATAGAACCGCTATGAACGATGAACGATTGCAGCTATTGACCGAACAAATCCTCGCCAATGGAATGGATGGCCTGGCATTGATGCCCGGTCCCAATATGGTCTACGTCAGCGGCATCCACTCTCATGTCAGCGAGCGGCCGGTTCTGCTGTTCATCCCCGCCGACGACGATCCGGCCATTATTATCCCCACCCTCGAAGCACCAAAGGCCGAAGAAGCCGGTATCTCAGCCGATCGAATCTTTGATTGGGATGACAGCGAAGGATACACCGGCGCGTTCCAGCAAGCCTGCGCCCAGTTGGAACTGTCCGATTACCTCCTTGGCGTTGAAGCATTGCATATGCGGGTGCTGGAGTTGCAGTTGCTCCAACGCTTCGCGCCGGGATTGCAGATTACCCATGCCGAACCGGCGCTGGCTGCCCTGCGTATGGTGAAATCAACCCAGGAGATAGCGGCCATGGAGAAGGCGATTGCCGTGGCCGAACGCGCCCTGCAGCGCGTCATGCCGCGCATTCGCGCCGGACTGACGGAAAAGCAGGTGGCGGCTATCCTGATGCAGGAACTGCTGCTTTCCGGTGGGGACAGTCTGTCATTTGATCCCATCGTTTCCACTGGCCCCAATGGAGCATCTCCTCACGCTGTCCCCACTGACCGGGTTCTTCAGCAAGGGGATTTGCTTGTGATAGATTGGGGCGTGTATGTGGATGAGTATCCGTCCGACCTGACCCGCACATTTGCCATCGGTGAAATTGATGACGAGTTGCGCCATATCCATGATGTTGTCCGGTTGGCGAATGAAGCAGCTCGGATGGCTGTGCGCCCCGGCGTCACCGGACAGGAAATCGATCAGATTGCGCGCGAGGTCATTGAAGATGCCGGATACGGGGAGTACTTCATCCACCGGACCGGTCATGGGCTGGGGCTGGAAATTCACGAGCCGCCGGACATGAGCCCCACCAACACCAACCCGTTGGCTCCGGGGAATGTCTTTACCATTGAGCCGGGAATTTATCTGCCGGGCCGGGGTGGTGTGCGGATTGAAGACAACATTGTGGTCACCGAGGATGGCGGCCGTACCATGTCGTCTTTCCCGCGCGAGCTCATTACGCTAGGCTAATCAGTCGTCGAAATTAAAGCGAAGCTGTTTTTCCTCAACCTGCTGTAGTGACCCTACGCCGAGGCCAATCAGCCGGACAGGCTGGCCGGCCGGCCAATTATCCTGCCAGAGCGTTTCCGCATAGCGCAATATAATCGAGGCTTCATCCGTTCCGACCTCCAGAGATTGCTGACGGGTGAAGGTGGTAAAGTCCGGCCAGCGAAGCTTGATGCGCACTGTGTAGGCAATGAGGCTTCGCTTGCGAAGGGACGACGCCACATCCTCAGCCATTTCCTGCAATTTCTCGCGTAGCTTGTCTTCGTCAGCAACATCCCGGCTAAAGGTCCACTCCTGGCTTATGCTCTTGGCCGGGCCACGCTCGGCCTGCACCTGACGGTTGTCAATCCCGTGGGCACGGCGGATCAGGCTGCCAGCTTCACGACCAAACCTTGACCGCAGTTGTTCCTCATCAGCCAGGGCCAATTGGCCGCACGTGGTAATACCCATCGCCGCCAGCCGTTCGGCTGTTCGCGGCCCGATACCCCAGATAACACGCACCGGCTGCGGTGCGAGGAACACGGACTCTGAGCCGGGTAATACAATTGTCAGTCCTTCAGGTTTGTCGTAGTCAGAGGCAACCTTGGCAACGAGTTTGCTTGTTGCCAGTCCCACTGAGGCCGGGAGGTTCATCTCCTGTTTGATGCGCTGCGGCAATGATGTTGCCAGGCTTTGTGGATCGGGAACGGTGTACAGATCGACATACGCCTCATCCACACTGATCTGCTCCAGTTCACCGTACTCGCCCAGTATGTCCATAATCCGGCGGGAGCATTCACGAATCCGGGACCAGTTGGCGTCCACAATACGCAACTCAGGACATAATCGCAGGGCACGGGAGGAGGGCATGGCCGACCGCACGCCGAACCGGCGCGCTTCATAACTGGCCGACGAAATCACGCCCCGACTGTCAGGACGGCCGCCTACGGCCAGCGGTGACCCATGGTCTTCAGGGTGATCCAGCAGGTGGACATTGACGTAGAAGGCATCCATGTCCACGTGTAAGATGGCTCGCGGCCATTCCGTTCCAGCCATCAAGCGGTGTTTTAGTCCTTGATACTAATCGGCCGCTGCAATCTGCACATCGGTCCGGCTGACCGATCGTCCATACTCCCTGGCAAACCCGATGACGTCAATACGCGACATTACCAACACGGCCGTTACCAACAATATGGCCTCAATCCCAAAAATAAGTCCGTAAGCTGCCGGAGCGGGCAGCCCCAGGCCCAGCAGGAACGCATCCCGCAAGGCCCCGCCCAGGAAGGTGCCCAGGCCCTTGAAAACAAGAATGGAAATAGACCATAAACCAAGATAGGCCCCGGCGTTTTTGTCCGGGGACATCACCATCATAAGGCTAAAACCGCCAAAAGTATAGATACCAAATCCGCCACCAAACACAAGCAGCGCCAGCTCAATAAGATGGGGTTGGTGTGCCAGTCCGGCTACAGCCAGAATCAGCATGCCCAACGCCATGATACTCAATCCCCACCCGGTAACGCCTTTCTGTTCCTCCGGCGGCCGTTTGCGAAAGATAATCCCGGTCGCAATCAACGTAATAACGGTGGCTGTTTGCCAATAGCTGTTGAAGCGCGTGGTCTGCCCGACCTCCAGCCCAAAGGCGTCACCGCCAAACGGTTCCAGAATGGCATCCTGCATCCACGCGGCCATCGTTGCCAGAGATAGAAAGATGAAGAACAGACGAGTGCGCCGATCATTCCAGATACGGCCGAGGACTGTGCGAAACGACTGTTGACCGGCGGCCGACTTCCGGCTCGCTGCTTTACTGTCGGTTGTCGCTTGTCGCTTCTCGACTCCCACAATGGAAAAGACCCAGAAAAAACCGCCGACCGCCATCGTCGCCAGGATCATCTCCCAGAATACGCGCTGGCTATACACTTCCATCCACAGGCTGAACGCTATACCGGTGATGGCAAAAAAGACGATCAGGACCGTTTCCACAATACCGACCGCTACCCCCTGCTTCTCTTCCGGCGCCGATTCCCGTACTAGGGCCAGGAACGGGCTGCCCGATATAAGTGTGCCGGTGCCGTACATAAGGGAGGAGATCAACGCAAACAGCCAGCCCCATACATCGGTGGTTGACTGCCCCAGTCGCATAACGCTCAAGCCCAAAAGAGGTAAGGAAGCAATCATGATGCCCCGACCCAACCAGATGATCGGCGTGCGCCGCAGCCCCATTATCCAGCGATTGTCGGTCAGGTAACCGGCATACAGGCTCAGCGGTGATAATAAATAGCGCAAGGCGATCAGCAAGCTGACCGGTCCCGCCGGGATGCCGAAGTTGGTAATCAGGATGCGATTCCAGATGCTGGTAACGAGAATATCACCCATTGCCGAACCAATCTGAAAAGTGCTTATGCGCACGGCGCGTCGAAAGCTGAAGGTGTCCGCAGTTGTGGTCAAAGTAGACTCCCGATAAGCAAATTTAGAAACTGATTGCCTATAGTATGCAATCAATCACAAACTTTAGCAAAGTTTACTAAATTAGTGCAAATCAGTGCATTTCCCGGCTAATTTTGTCCACTCCGTCGCATCCGGCAGCCATTGCAGTCCGGCAGCATGGGGATGAACCCAGGCGAGATGGAAATGGTGGTGACGGCCGTCGCGCCACAGATCGGCCGTCCATGCCAGCCAATAGGTATCCGGCGACTCCCCTTCTTCAGCGTTTGCCGGCTCCCATTGTAACCATAGGACAGGCACCGGTTGGTTTTGGGCCCAGGGTGCGAGGACGTCATGCACCCCCTGCTTCCCGCCCTCCAGGTACATCGTGACCGTCGTGTTGTAAATGACAATGGGCAGATCAGGTAAAGGGGTCCATGTAGTCGATAAGAATGTTTCCAGTTCATCAGGTAGGCGGACCGGAAACAGGCGCACGACATCTCCCTGCTCCTCTGCCTCGCGTAGGGCACGGATGCCTTCCCGCAGGCGCTGCAACCGAACGGGCTGGTCCCCCCAGATAAACGATGCCAGCGTCAGTTCATCCTGCTCGTCATGCAGGTAGAACGGGGCCAGATCAATGCCGGTCCGGGCAGCGATAGTCGGGGGATCGGTCTGCCGGCCAGGTAAACCCAACTCCCCTGAGATTGGAACAATGAACTGGGTGGGGGGCGCCTGACCGAGATCCAGCAATACCTCGTTGGGATTCGCCTTCTCCACCACACGATAGGCACGCTTTTCACCAAACAGGTTCAGCCCTGCGCTGGCCCCCAGGTCAAGGAGTTGAACCTTCGGCCAGGC
>JAWKOY010000026.1:0-120546 GCA_041390945.1 Chloroflexota bacterium | reverse complement strand
CCGCCGGTGATTTGCAGTACTTCCGTCCTGGTTGTGCCGGCAAAAACGGCCGCCGGGCCGGTTGCGCTGGTGGCGTAAATGCCGGGTCCGCTGCCGGTGTTCTGCGCGGAAACGGCAGCGTTGGAGCTGCCGGTTACCCCACGCACACCGACCCAATTTTCACTGATACCGTCCACACCTGCGCCGTTGGTGCTGGTACCGAAAACGCCATGCTCGTCGACACTCTCACCGGTAACGCCGCGAGATTTTGTGCTCTTGCCATAAACGCCGACGGAGTTGGCGCTTTCACCCAGAACACCAATATAGTCCTGGCTATAGCCGTAAGTCCCAACCCAGTCCACACTGCTGCCCCAGACGCCTGCGCCATGAGGCGCTTCGCCGCGCACACCGGTTCCCTTGGGGCTGGAGTAACCATAGACACCAAAACCTTCCTGGGATGTGTTGTTGCCGGCCACGCCAATGGCCGGGCCACTGGTTGCACTGGTAATGCCATAAACGCCGATGGGGTAGGTCTGACTGTTGTTGGTCACACGCAGCCCGGCCTCAAAGGTCCCACCCGCCGGCACCGACCCTTCAACTCGCGCGCCGGGCCGCAGGCTCAGCGCATACGGCATGGCGGTCAGCTCATGGCGTCCTGGCGCCGGATTGTAGTTTCCTGCCCCGGCCGGGCACCGAACGCCTATCTGTAACCATCGTGCATCGCCGGAGAACAACTTGGCGTCAAAGTCAAGATTCACAGCGAAGATACCGCCGACCACCGTCACATTGTCACGCGAAAGTTCGCCCAGTTTCGTGCCGCCGGTGGCCCCGTCATACAAACCAAAGCGCAGGTCACACTGGCCGTCCAGAGGCGCACCGTCGATATCGGCTAATTGGCCTTGAAAGTTAAAACCTGTACCAAGTGCTACGGCCGCAGCACTTGTGTCGTCTGACGTAAGTGGCGCAAGTAGCCCGTCATCCTGATTACCGGCCAGAATTACACCGGCCACCACCAGCAACGCCACCAGGGCGAGGACGGGCGTAACAAAACGAATTTGATGCCAACGGTTCATTAAAATACTCCTTTTGAATATGTAAAATATTTTCCTGGGCCGCACCGCGGCCGACTTACACAGCGTAGATCGTTATCGTCTCTTGATCGTTACGAAAGCCTGCCATTTGGAGAAAATTGGCTGATTATGTGTTTGCCAAACGTCACGCCAGGTATGACCCGTTGGTATATGAGTAGCGCTCTCAAGTCTGTACGTCACCTTACTTGATATGTCAGTAAACAATGATGGTGAAGCCCATCGGCTCACCGCCACAATACCCGCCATTCACACAGGTCCAAACCCAATTCTGCAGCGTCACTTGCGAGCCAGTTACGGTTCGAATCCAGAACGCTTTGTCCTGATCTATGCCAGAGTCGGATTGTGGATTCGCCATGATAAAGTGACCTTCTACAGGAAACCCAAAATCAATCACGCTGATGGAATTGTCACCGTTATCTCCAAGATATGTCCAATCAGCTGAAAAGCCGCATTGATTCGTTGTGCTACCAGTCACGCCGTTGAAGCACCTAACAATAGTTGGGTGAAGCCGGTGGGACGTAGACCATCGCCTTAGGCAGGCCATTCATATCCAGGCTCTGCACTGCATTGCCCTCGACCTTGAGCGCGACACCTCCCTTGGTATTCCTGCCCCAGAGCGCGGCCGCATTGGCCGTGGCTGTCTGTCCGTAGACACCGGTGCCGACGGCACTCACCCCATACACCGACCGAACCGGCTGCACTCGCCGTACCGCGCACACCAACGTGATTCGTTGCAGTTGTGGTACCCCGTACGCCATCATTGCCACTGCTCTCTCCCAGGACGCCGGTCTGGTTGGTGCTCTTGCCATAGACGCCTATCCAGGCCGTGCTATTGCCGGCCACACCTGATCCATTGGTGCTCTTGCCGTAAACGCCGTGTTCATCGACGCTTTCGCCGCTTACCCCGCGTCCCTTCGTGCTCTTGCCATAGACGCCGACGGAGTTAACACTTTCACCCAGGACGCCGATGTAGTCCTGGCTATGGCCGTAGGACCCGACCCAGTCCACGCTGCTGCCCCAAACACCTGCACCATGGGGTGCATCACCGCGCACACCGGTTCCCTTGGGGCTGGAATAGCCATAGACGGCGTAGCCGTCTGGTGATGCATTGTTACCGGCTACGCCGATGGCCGGGCCGCTTGCGGCGGACACAACACCGTACAGACCAATGGGATAAGTCGTGCTTGTATTGGTGACCTTTAGCCCGGCCGCGTTGGTCCCGCCGCCCGGCACGACCCCTCGATCTGCGCACCCGGTCGAAGCCCCACTGCGTAGGGAACGGCCGACAGTTCGTGGCGCACAGGCAGTAGCTCGTAATTGCCGATTCCCGCCGGGCAGCGCACCAGGATGTTGATCCACCGGGCATCACCCTTGAACGCATTTGCACCGAAGTCGAGTTGGGCGGCGAACAGGCCGCCGCTGACAGGCAGGTCAGGCTTGCTGACTTCACCGAGCTTCGTGCCGCCGGTCGGCGCGTCATATAGTTCAAAGATCAGATCGCATTGACCGTCAAAGGGCACGCCATCCACGTCAGCAATCTGACCCTGGAATGAAAAGCTTGTGCCCAGTGCCACAGCAGCCGTATCTGTTGCGGTTTGAACGGTGGGGTCTGCCTGAGCCGAAGTACTGACGGCCAGGCTCGCACCGGCCAGGGCAAGTAGTGCGATTAGCACGGCCGCCGGCCACAAGGTACGCATCTGTCGAATTGATTGCATGGTTTCTCCTTTTGAACGCTCACATGATTGAGACTGAGCCAGATAAACATTCGGCCTTACTCTTGCCAAAGCATACTAACGGACCGTCTCCTAAGCGTTACGAAATCGTTACGGTGGGGCCTAATTGGAGAAGTGGTTACAAAACTGTTACGGTTTGCTCGGCAATCGGGAATGTGTCGTTGGCCCATGTATAATGATCGTAGATACAAAGATAGTCTGCGGAGAAACAGATCATGAAAAGGCCAAGTATTTGGATGGGTATTCTTGTTGGCGGTCTGCTGACTGCGCCGCTTATTGTTGTGTTGTACCTGGCGAATCGTTGGCTGGGGTTGCCTTTCCTGCCCTTTGATTTGTTTGACTGGCTTACTCGCATCCTGCCCGGCCCGGTCGTTACCTTTGGTATAGACTTCATGATTGATGCGATGCTCGCGTTGCGGCTCAATGTGGCCGACGCGGCCAAAACGGCCGAACAAATCTCGGCCATCCTGCAGTTTCTGGCAATCGGCGCCGTGACGGGTGGGATATTCTTTACCCTTTTCAACTGGCGTAAGCTTAACCCGGACGCATTCACCGGCTTGGTGGTGGGCGCGCTCTTTGGGCTACCGTTGATCACCATCAGCTTGAGCATTAACCAGTCCGGTGTGGAGCCTTTCTTCCAGGCCATCTGGCTGGGCTTTCTGTTGCTGGCCTGGGGTATGGCGCTGGTCTGGTCTTATCGTCGCCTGTCGGTGCCTACAGCCGTTCTGACCGGGGGCGAATCCGGTGGGGAGGTGCGCGAGGTTGCTACCGTAGATCGTCGCCAATTCCTGATCCGGTTAGGTGCTGCCTCAGCGACGATTACAGTCGTGGGGGGCGGATTGGCGGCGTTCCTCACTTCGCGCGAACAACAGGCAGACGAGGCCGTCCTGGATGCCAGCATGGCCCACCAGTCTGAGGGGACGCCGGGTCGTATCTTCCCCAACGCGAACGATCCGGTCGTGCCCGCGCCAGGGACCCGACCGGAGTACACGCCGGTGAAGGATCATTACAAGGTCTTTTTGCGCACCGAGCCGACGGTTATCCCGGAGGAGGGGTATGTCCTGCCGATCACCGGGCTGGTCGCCAATCCGGCGATGCTGACCCTGGACGATCTCCATAACAACTACGAATCGTTTGACCAGTACGTCACGCTCTCCTGCATCTCCGGCCGAATCGGTACCAGTTTGATCAGCACGACTCAATGGACCGGTGTTAGCCTGCAAGATATCCTGGATGACGTTCAACCAACATCGGAGGCCCGCTACCTGACCATTACCAGCGGCGACGGCTTCCACGAGTCTATTCCGCTGGACCTCATTGCCTCCGATCGACGCCTGATGCTTTGTCATAGCTGGGACGGTAACAAGCTCCCGGTTGATCATGGCTTCCCCCTGCGTGTGTGGATCCCGGATCGGTTTGGGATGAAGCAGCCCAAGTGGATTACCGGTATGGAGCTACTGGCCGAGTATGAGCCGGGGTATTGGGTAGAGCGAAACTGGGACGAGGTGGCAGAGGTTAAGACCACATCGGTAATTGACACAGTTGCTGTCGATGCTGTTTATGATCAAGGAGGACAGCAGCTCGTGCCAATCGGGGGCATTGCCTGGGCCGGTGCGCGCGGCATTTCGCAGGTGGAGGTTCGCTTCGATGGCGGAGACTGGACCGAAGCACAGCTACGTAGCCCGCTGTCGGAAACTACCTGGGTTATCTGGCGCTACGACTGGGCCTTCACGCCGGGTGAGCACACCGTTGAAGTTCGTTGCGCCGAGGGGGACGGCACGCCGCAGATCGAGACCCGTGCAGATGCACGGCCGAGTGGAGCGACGGGAATCCATTCAGTGACGACAAGTCTATAGTCGTGATTCAGGTAACTCCTTTTGGTGTAGAAACGACAGCCGGCTGCCTGTATTAATGACTAAGATGGCCGGTTGAACATCGTTATTATCAGTACTCAGATTGGGCCCCCGGATAGGTTGATCATCCTGTAGATCACTGTAGTATCAAGTATAATTAAGCAGGAACCGGATAGAATTGTATGCTGCTGCTTTCTGTCGTGGTATTCGGCCCTCTCGATAGTTTGTTTATCGATCCGCTGCAAGATATCTCAGTGAAGACTTAACGGGGAACCTTCCGGGTTTTTATGGGGTGAATGGCGATGAAGAAAAAACAGGCTGCTGCCTTGGCCGCACTTAGTCTATTAACTGTTCCTTTCGCGATCCCCAGTCAAACCAATATAACCGCCCAAGCCCAAACAGCGGAAAAGCCCAACATTGTCGTCATTATGACGGATGATCAGGACTTTGACTCCCTGCCGGTCATGCGCAATCTGATGGGCCGGCCGGAAGGATCATGGGTGAATTTTACAAATGCTTTTGTCAACCATTCTGTTTGCTGTCCGTCTCGGGCAACAACTCTGACCGGCCAATATTCACACACGCACGGCGCCATCGGTAACCCCTATTGTGACCAAATGGATGACACCAATACATTGCCGGTCTGGTTGGATGAAGCAGGCTACGAGACAGCACTTCTGGGAAAGTACTTGAATGGGTATCCCTGGGATCAGGGGGACAATTATGTGCCATCCGGATGGGATGTCTTTGATGGCGGAAATCAGATATCGAATGAGGATTGGCTCTCCGACAGAGCCGTTGATTTTATTGATGATACATCTTCACCTTTCTTCCTGTATCTGGCCTATGGGCACCGCACCGCGTAGCGACTCCGCCAACCCGGTATGAAGATACAGATGCGTACGTGCCGCCGGACCGGCCGAACTTCAACGAGGCGGATTTCTCCGGACAAGCCGGTTTCATTGACCTGCTGAGCCCTGAAGAGATCGCTGAGAATCGTGTTGAACGATTAAACGGGCAGCGCGAGCTTCTGGCCGTTGATGACGGCTTGCAACGGATAGTCGATACGCTTGATCAGAAAGGCGAGCTGGATAACACCATGATCATCTTCATGTCTGATCACGGCTACCTGTGGGGGGCATAGACAATATAAGAACTGTGTCAGTACGAGGAGTGCATGCAAATACCCTCTTGATACGCTTTCCGGAGGTTGTGGGCAATCGTGATGAAGATCACATGGTTTCCAATGTGGATCTGGCTTCGACCATTGCTGAATATGCCGGTATTACCCCGCAGTTGCCACAGGACGGACACAGTTTCCTGGCGCTCTTAAACGGAACGCCTATCAATTGGACTGATGAGGTCTTGCTGGAGCGACAAAAACCAAACTTCTTTGCCATCCGCACGCTAGATTGGAAGTATGTTGAACACACTGGTGGTGTCGCCAAGGGGGAGAAAGAGCTTTATGATCTGGCTAACGATCCATACGAGCTTGAGAACCTGGCCGGTAAGGCGGCATACCAGTCAATCCAGAACCAGCTTGCCCAACGGCTAGCTACCATATTGACTATACCTCCTTCGCTCCCGTCAGACCCAACGCCAACGAATACCCCTTCATCACCAGTTGCTACACCAACGCCGACAAATACGTCCACACCAACGGCCACGCCTTCACCAACAAGCACACCCACCCCGACCCCTGCTCCATCCACAGGAGCAACCATACTGGTGAGCTTTAAAGCCGGGGGTGTTATAGGTGGTATCACTTTTGCAGATGAGGATATCCTGGCTTACGATACCGCTACAAGTGCCTGGTCAATATTCTTCGATGGCTCAGAATCCGGCCTGAAAAATGCTGCGGATATCAATGCCTTTTACCGAATGGCTGACGGGTCCCTACTACTCAGTACAGATGCAGTAATAACTGCACCCGACCTCGGCCGTGTCGATGATTCCGATATCCTGCGGTATGTGTCGGCTGAGGGTGCGAACCCGGCTCGCTGGGAGTGGTACTTTGACGGCTCGGATGCGGATCTGAAAACAAACGCCGAGGATATTGACGCGATCAGTGTATTAGATGATGGTCGCGTGGTGATCAGCGTGACAGCGGATGCAGCCCGCGTGCCGATGAATGGGGTTAACACAAAGATAGGTGATGAAGACTTAATCGCCTTTACCGGCCAAGTCGGCGCGAATACGGCCGGCACCTGGGACTGGTACTTTGACGCCTCGGATGTTGGCCTGTCGACGAACGCGGAAGATATCATCGGGGTGAGTGTAGACTCGGATGGTGTGATTTACCTGTCCACCCTGGGAAAGTTTAAACTAACAGGCGGCCTTGTTGGTGCCCGGAATGACATCTTTACCTGCACTCCCAATAACAATTCCACCGGGCTGGATAGCAACTGTACTGGAGGGGTGACACTGTTCCAGCAGGGTAAGGGAATGAGCATCCAAAAGCAAGCTATTGACGGCTTGCAGGTGATCCTGCACTAATCGCTGATTGGTCTTTCTCTTCGTGGCTGCAGACAAGGAGTATAAGGACGCCTGCCAGATAGGTGCCTTGCCGGAGCTTGGAAGCAAGCATTCAGCCATTCTAATGGTTGAAGTGGCGTTCATAATACCTTATACTGACATTGTTAACAGTCTGCGTTCCAATTTAGCGTCGTGAAGTTCACGGAATTAGGGAGGAATGATGAAACGCTCATCTGGACTTTTCGTATTCTTGATTGCCGCTTTTGCACTGCTCTTCGTATCCGTCTTCTCATTACCACTCAAGGCGGATGACACCGTTGGTCCAGCCACTGATAAACCCAACATAATCGTCATTATTACAGATGATCAGGACGGAGAATCTGTTCCGGTCATGCGGAAATTGATGGCGAATCCGTATGGAGACTGGATTCAATTCACTGATGGGTTCACAGTAGATAGTATTGGCGGGGTAGCGCGAGTAAGTTTGTAGACCGGGCAGGATACAACCCATCACGGCATTACCGGAAATAAACAAGCCGGACGGCTTGCCGACCGTAACCTTCTGCCTGTGTGGTTGAGCGATGCCGGTTACTATACAGGCCTGATTGGAAAGTATTTGAACGGTTACCCTTGGGACAAGGGCAAAGGCTATGTGCCGCCAGGTTGGGACTACTGGGAATACTACTCCGGCAGTAAAGATGTAGACCGGTACACCACAGCAACTACAGATTTCCTGAATGATGTGATTGATAACGATCGCGGTCCGTTTTTCCTTTTGTTGTCACACAGAGCACCCCAACGGCCTGCACGTCCCCCGGATCGGTATAAGAACGCGGATGTGTCATTTATCCCGTCCCCTGTCACATATCCGAATTTCAGTGAAGAAGATATCTCTGACAAACCTGCGGGTATCAGACAGCAGCCGATGTTACGGCCCGGTGGGTATCCCGGCCAGACAATAAATGGGTATCCCGGTTACATGTGGGATACCAACTGGATCATTGCTGAGCGGCAGCGTGCCCTGCGTCAGGTCATGGCAATTGATGACGGTGTACAAGTACTGGTGGACCAACTGTATGCTGCCGGTGAACTGGACAATACTGTCATTTTTTACCTGTCAGACTCAGGTTACTCGTGGGGATCGCATCGCCGAACGGGGCGTGGTTGTCCTTACGAGGAATGCAACCACTTACCGTACCTTGTCTTTTACCCCGGAACACCCTCCGGCGGTGGAAATAGCGTTACCACCATTGACCGGACAGTTACGAATCTTGATGTGACGGCCACGATAGTTGAGCTAACGGGCATCACACCTCAACTTTCCCCGCAGGACGGAACGAGTCTTCTACCCCTCCTGGAGGCACAGAACCCGGAAGCGGTTGACTGGGCCGATGAAATGCTGTTACTCAATCGCCGAAATGGAGGGTACTCAGGGATTCGGACTCCTGAATGGAAGTATGTTGAACACTATAATAAGAATAACGAACTGGAACTTTATGATCTTGTTAATGACCCGTATGAGTTAGAAAACATTGTCAACATTCCGGCTTATAGCGGAATTCGTGAGCAGCTTGCCCAGCGAATGCGTGAATTGTTGGACGAATCCACGCCAATCCCACCTCCTCCTCCCCCTCCACCGGAATTACCGGATGCCATACTGTTGCTGAGTTCGACAACGAACGGCACGGTTGGTGGAGTTAATTTCGCTGACGAGGATATTCTGGCTTATGACACAACGACAGGTGTTTGGTCCATGTATTTCGACGGATCAGAATTTGGCCTGGGATCATCTGACATCAATGCCTTTCACCAAATGGACGACGGATCGCTGTTGTTCAGTCTGGATCGGCCGGTAACTCTGGACAATCTCGGCCGGGTGGACGATTCGGATATTCTCCGTTATGTACCCGCTTCTTCTGACGGCCTTAACCCGGCTTACCTGGAATGGTACTTCGATGGTTCGGCCGTAGGCTTAACAACCGCTGCCGAGGACATTGACGCCATCGCTGTGCTGGAAGACGGTCGTCTTGTGGTTAGCCCGATTGCGGATGGGGCACGAGTGCCAATCAACGATGCCGTAACACGAGTGCGGGATGAAGATTTAATTGCCTTTACCGGCGAGACGGGTGCGAATACAACGGGAACCTGGGAACTCTTCTTCGATGGGTCTGACATTGGTCTTACAGCCGGGTCCGAGGACATTAATGCTGTCAATGTTGCTCCAGATGGTACGCTTTACCTGTCCACCTATGGAAAGTTTAAGTTAATTGGTGGGTTGTCGGGTACCAAGAGTGACATCCTGGCCTGTGTCCCGGATGGCATCTCCACCGGACTGGATAGTAATTGTGAAGATGGTCTGGGTATTTTCGTCCTGGGTAGCGATATTGGTTTCCAGAAAGAGTCGATTGACGGCTTACAGGTGATTTTGCCCTAACTTTAGTTGAACCCTCTGTGAAGTGAGAGCGCCCTGCCCAGACAGGGCGCTCTCTTTTTGTGATTGGCGTCCTGTTGGGTCCTCTGGCACAATCGGCACCGGACCAATCATGAACAGTTCCAGACAGCTACAAACGGCCGACTCGACCCGGCAACAGCAACGCGATCTTCAGGCCGACTTGCAGGAAGCCCAGCAGCAGTTGCGCGACGCTGAGGCGGAGTTGGCTACTGAGCAGGCGGCGGTTAATGCCTTTCGCATGCACGCGCGGCTGATGCTGGATGATCTGGTGGACCAGATACTGGAACTGCTCGCGGCCAAGCAGTCGGCGCTTACCCGCTTGCAGTTGTTGCAGCAGGATCTGGATATCGCGGCACTGGAATTGGGAAATCCCCTTGACCCGGAACATGATCAGCCGTCTGAGGCGCAGGATGAACCGGACCCGGTGGAGGCGTTGCTGCCTACCAACGTCCCACACGACAAAGCGGCCGAACGTCGCCTCTATCGTGAACTGGCCCGCAAGTTTCACCCAGACCTGGCCGAATCGGCGATGGAGTCAGCGTACCGCACGTCCATGATGGCGGCGGTGAATACGGCTTATGCGGCCGGGGATCTGGCCGCTCTCTATGATCTGGCCGGTGAACTGGAACCGGACGAGATCGCCCGCCTGGCAACGATTAAAGAGGAAGAGCTGCGCCGGTTGCAGGAGCTAATTGTCCGCTGCCGACGACGGCAACGAAAAGTCCGGCGCCAACTTCAGGCGCTGCGCCAGGAGAGTACAGCCCGGCTGTGGCGCAAGGCTCAGGAGCTTGAGGATGGTGACAACTGGTGGGTGACAGTTCGTCGTGATCTCGATGCAGCCCGCACCCGATTACAGGCCGAGGTCAATGAGTTGGAGGCGCAAATTGCTCTCCTGGAACCCGTTGACCTCCCTGATGAAGCGGTCTAGATCTCGTAGGCGTAATGGACCAGGTAGCTGAGATAGTACTGTCCTTCCCACCGTTCGATGCCGACAGCCCAACTGCCCCAGTCAAATTCCAGATCCTGCGGTCCGGGTGCCCGGTAGAGGCTGACGAACGGCACCGCCTCATACGCTTCCGGCACAATGGTCATCCCTGCGGTGGGACCGTGGCGAACCTCGTTGCAGGCGGATTCAGTAGCGTCGAGTAGATCACGCTCCAGCAAGGGCAGCAGTGTATCCGCAACCGTGCCGGTAATGGGCAAGCCGCTGCCGTCGGCCGTTCCCCAGTCATAGACTGTGTCGTCGGTGAACAGACCTGCAACTTCATTACCTTGCACCAACACTTCGTTATTCCACCAGCTATGGCGCAGGCGTAGCCCCCGATCCGGATGGACCAGCCCGGCCAGCAGGCGGCCGTCCCGGTTCTCAACGGCTGTCTGCAAATCGCGCAATATCGCGGCCACGGTTGGGTCCGGGCAGAATTCGGCCCCGGAGACGCTTTCCGTCAGGAACCGGCTGTTTACATAGCCCGCTGCGTCGTCCCCTTCAACCCACACCCAGAGGGACCCGGCGACCAGCGATTGCCCGCTGTCGTCCACGGCCAGATCGGTAGCATCGGGCTGTAGTTCCGCGACGACCGGGTAATCTACACCGGGCCCGGAGCGTACATTGAGCGTGTCGCCCAATTCGACAAAGGCTACCTGATAGCCGCTATCAACCGGCATGGCTTCCACCGGTAAAGAGGTGGGCTGTATAGTTGGGACCGGTGATGCCTGTGTTGTCGGGGCAACAGTCACTATCACAGTTGGGGCCGGGATCGTCGGTGGAGCAGGGAGATCGTCCAGTGTAGATTCGGGAGTGTTTTTGGCCGTCGTCTCGGTCGCGGCCGTGATCGGTGTGGGCAAGACAAGGCCCGGTTCAGTTTGGGATTGGCAGGCGGCCAGCACTATTAGCAGTATGGCTGCTATCAGGATCAGTCGTCGTTTCATGCGTTTATCCTCCATACCTCTACCCTCCTAGACGTCCAAACGAGGGCAAAGGTTCCGGTAATGGAAGGATAACGTGAGCCGGGCGGTTTTCGCCGACGAATCGGGGGTTATAGATTGAACTTGACGTGGAGGATGTCGCCGTCCTCGACAATGTAGGTCTTGCCTTCCTGGCGAAGCTTTCCGGCTGTGCGTGCCTGAGCCATGCCTCCCAGGTTGATGAGGTCGTCGTAGGCAACCACCTCGGCACGGATGAACCCTTTCGCCAGGTCGGTATGAATGGCTCCGGCCGCTTCAACGGCCGATGCGCCCCGGCCGATGGTCCAGGCCCGCACTTCATCTTCGCCAACGGTGAAGAACGACTCCAACCCCATCAGGTCATAGCTGAGGCGGATGATCTTGTCCAGGCTGAGCTCGGTTACGCCGTACTCGTCCATGAACATCTCCAGCGATTCCGTATCCCCGGCCGCGCCGAGTTGGGCCAGCTCCATCTCCAACCGGCCACGGATGTTGGTCACAATTGTGTGGGGATAGTCGTAGTCAAGGGTGATCTCGTCCTGGTCGTCGCCGATGTTGAGGATGACGATCTTGGGTTTGAGCGTGAGCAAGCCATAGCCACGCAGGGTCTTGAGTTCGTCTTCGGTCAGGTCGAGGGTTCGCAAGGGTTGTTCGGCCGACAGGGTTTCCAAAAGTCGCTGGAACAGGGCCAACTCCGCCTGGGCAGCCGCCTTGTCCTTGGTCGCGCCTTTCTTCAACCCCTCATCGATCTTCTCTATGCGTCGTTCGACAGCGCCGAGGTCGTTGAGCAGGAACTCCGTATCGAGCGCCTCCAGGTCGCGGAGCGCATCTACGCTGCCGTCCAGGTGGGGTACCAGATCGTTCTCGAAGGCGCGCACGACATGGACAAACCCGTCCAGTCCGGCGATGTGATTCAGCACCTGCGGGCTGATGGTGCTGCTGCTTTCATCCTCGCTGCGCTGCAGGCCGGCCACGTCGGAATAGGTGATGCGTGCGTATGTCGTCTTTTTGGGGTTGAACATTTCGCTGAGGATATCCACACGCGGATCGCGGACATCCACAACGGCCGTCACGACGTCGAAACGGCCGCCCATGCTCTGGCCTGTGGGGGCATTGCCCATGGTCAGGGCATTGAAGAGAGTCGTCTTGCCCGAACTGGGCAGACCGATAATACCTAGTTTCATAAGAGCGAAGTATAGCAGGTGGGGGGAGGATTGGCAGGGATGCAATCGAGAGTGTTCTTGAATCAGGCGAGGGCCGAACAAAAAACAGGCCGGCTCACTGTTAGGTGAGCCGGCCTGTTTTACAAACCGATAGGACAGTCGAGTTTACTCTACAGCAAGAGACAAGCCATCAATCTTGTTGGCCGACTTGCCAAAGCCATGGTCGGCACCCTGCCAGAAAAAGCCGACAGAGTCACAGGTCGTATCCCCGCCAACCGAGCCCGGCGTGCAGCTCATGATGTCATAGGTGTTGTGGGTCACGCCATCGAATACCCACTTCTTGTCCACCGTGAAAAGGATGCTGCCTGATGCCGCATCCACCCAGGTGCCGGTGATGTCGCTCAACTTTGTGTCCACATCACTGCCGTCGAAATACATCGACCAGGTTCCGGCTGTAGCCTCCCCAGCGACGAAGGCGCGAAGCGCAGGATGTCCTCGTCATTGAGGACAAGCTTCCCACCTTACCGTGCCCACAGTACTGATGAGCAGGTCACCATTGCCAGCCAGGCTGATGGCGTCAATGTCTTCGTTGGCAGTAGTTGGCTCCACATCCGAGCCGTCGAAGTAGAGCTCGAATGAGCCGTCCGTGTCCTTGCCCAGTGCCGTTGGCGTAAAGCGCAGGACGTCGGAATCATCCACCAGCACACCGTCCAGACCGGGTAGATTGCGCAGTGGCTTGTCCAGCGTCATCAGGATGGTTCCCTCCTCCTCCAGATAGAATGCGTTGACGTCGGCCGTTGTCAGGCCCACGGCCGATCCGTCGAAGTAGGGTAACCAACCATCGGCCGGGTTGTATTCCAGGATGTCCTCATCCTCATAGCGTACTGTATTTACAGTCACCCGTCCGGTGGGGGAGAGATAGAGGGGGTGAGCGTACTCGTAGTGGACGGCCGCCGCATGCGAGGCAGCGGGCATGGTGAGCTGATTACTGGCCGCTGTCGCGGCATCGTCATCGGTACCGCTCCAGCCGCTGATCACCCAGTCATTATTAGGGACAGCGCCACTCAACTGGATAACCTCACCCGCGACATACCGACCGTCTGCATCACAGTCATCCGACTTGACCGGTGTGGCAACGGGGTCTGTTCCCCAACCGGTGTGACCCAGGTCCAGCGCGTAGCAGACGGTTGGCAGCGGGTAGGATGCCTGACCGAACATCAGGCCGTCGATCTTGTTCTTCGAGCTGGCGAAGGCATAGTCTGCTCCCAGCCAGGAGAGGTCGAGGGTTGTGCAAGCCGTATCCTCTCCCAGTGTGTCCGGGGCACAGCGGACGACATCGTAGAGATTGGCAGTGAAACTGCCGTAGACCCAACGCTTATCCACGGCAGTGGATGTCACCGGATTCAGCATCGGCCGAGACCCCAACGACATCGGACAGCTTGCTGTCAATGTCGGAGTCGAAATACAGTTCCCACGCTCCGTCCGTAGCATCACCCAGGGATGAGGGCGCAAAGCGCAGAATGTCTTCGTCCCTGAAGCTAAGATTATCGACCTTGCCGTTGCTCGTTGTACTGAGAAGCAGGTCGCCGTTGTCGGCCAGACTAATGGCGTCGAGGTCTTCAGCGCCGGTGGAGAGGTCTACATCGGAACCGTCAAAGTAGAGTTCGAAGGTTCCGGCAGTGGTCTCGCCCAGCGACGTCGGCCAGAAGCGGATGATGTCGGAGTCGTCGACATTGACAGTCTCCAAACCGGGCAACTTCTTCATCGGCTTGTCAAGTGTCAGGAGGATGGTGCCGTCGTCGAGGAGGTGGAAACCGTTGACATCGGCCGTCTTGAGACCGACATCGGAGCCGTCGAAGTAGGGGGACCAGGTTCCGGACACGTCGTCGTAAGTCAGGATGTCCTCGTCGTCATAGGCGACGCTGTCAGAGGTGATCTTGGCCGTCGGGGAGAGGTAGATAGTGTCGCCTGCGGGCTCCTCCACACCGGCTGTTGTGAACGACCACACAGGGCCTGCTGTTTCTCCACCCTGATCATCTCGGGCAATGATTTGCCAGTAGTAAGTTGTATTGGGTTCCAAATCCCCCGGCGGATCGTAAGTGGTCTCGCTCTGGCGGCTACGACCTGTGGCGGCGGGTTGGTGGTGCCGAACCGGACCTCGTAGGTTAGCGGATCGTTGTCGGGGTCGCTGGCGGACCAAGTAACCGTCATCGTTACAGGAACACCTACTGCTTCGTCGCTTGGAGAGTTATTAGAAGGTTCTTCTGGGATATGCTGAGAACAAGTCTCGACGATGGAGTAGGATAGATCATACTGCCATATTTTATCATTATCATCATGTTCATTAATCTTGATGTAGTATGTTCCGGCGGGTAAAGGATTTGAAGCGCACTGTCGTTCGATACGTGAAAAGGAGTCATTACCGCTATCATCATTGTATTCTATCTGGTGAAATTCGCTGTCATACAATCCCATCACTGTATCACCTTCGTCACCGGATGTCTCGATTATGAGGAGATGATCTTTCGTCCAGCGTGAAGTATACCCAGTCAACATCACCAATATCTTGGATACTACGCTCTTGGCTTTCTCCATCCAAGATCGCCTTTGCCTCCTCCTGAAAGATTATCAGGTTCATACAAGCTGTGAACAAACATTTCCTCTAGAGCAGCTTCATTTCCGGCATTATCTCGTGCGCGAATACCAAAGAAATAATCCACTCCTTGCTGCATTTGGCTTATCGTATAAGATGTTGAAGTTGTTTCTGAAACCAAAGGCTGCCACTGGTCAACAGTGCTTTCTTTGTACATCAGATCATATGTTGTAAGCCCGGATAAGTCGTCTGTGCCATCCCATTGAAGCAACAAATGCCCGCCAGCCGGTTGTTCAACAGGAACCATTTGAAATGTGCTATGTGGTGCGACACGATCAAGGGCTAAACTGTTTACATAGAAATCAGTTACATTGCCATTTATATCGTTTACTCTGGCACGTAGATGCATAACTTGATCCTCCACTGTATAAGTGGCCCAAAGTCCCGCCACCCATCATGTTCATTGGAATCAGTCGTGATCTCATGCCATTCTCCATCAAAAGAGGCCTCAAACTTAACTGTGTCTACAATATTTGTTCCACATCCACTCAATGATAACTCGAGAGGTACCTCCATTTGGGTCCAATACGTATTGCTCTCACCATTTACCAGCAAAGTTCCGGTGAGCGGCGGACGAGCAGGGGAGCCGGTTATGTTATAGAGAGCTCCATCTGCGTAGCTTAGAACATCCTGATCTGAACTTGATTCTGCGATATTGCTGTCTGTGGTTGAATTTGGCTTGAATTCGATCCACAATCCTGCTTGTGTAGCCCGGAGAGCCTGGAAACGTATTGAACTTAATACTCAGATCCAACCTGGCCCTACTTCCAAGTGGTACACCTACACTGATCTCAATTTCACCGCGATCAGGATATGCTTGTTGATGAAGGGAATTTGTGAACTGTGATCCATTGGTAATGCTGATAACTTCCAATGCGCATGGATCATAGTGGATAATTACGTCAGAGCCGTTAAGCGTTGCGCCATCCCCATCAAGAATAACGTTTGTGTCAAATTGCGTGCCAACGCTAAAATTCCCAAGCATTGGAGCAAGTGTTAGTGATCCTTGAGGTGATGTAGAGTCTGTTATCAGGCTTTGTGTGGAGGATGAATCGGTCACGGTCAAGTTGTCCGATACATAATCATCACCTGATGCAGGATAGCCATTTGCAAAGATATTGAAATCAATAATATTGACTTGATCATCGCCATTTAAATCAAACTGGTGATCAATTTCGGGATCGTTCAGATTGTAAATCCGAGCAAACGCACTGAAATCAATGATGTTTTTTCTATCGTCTCCGTTGAAGTCACCTTGAGGGGGCATATTAACGTCAACTGTTGCAGTTTCTCCTGCCGTTAATTGAATATCTGCCTGTTTTACGGAAAGCTGATTTTGACCTTTTACGACAATGTCATATGTATCAGTGCTCAGCCCTTGAAAAACAAGATTCCTTGCCCACCCAGAACTATCTGTAGTTACCTGCTTCTCGCTTAGCAATGAGCCAGTTAGTGAATCGCGAACTTTTACTGAAATCTCCGCGGCCTGGTTTGCTGCGGTCCATCGTGCAATGTGAACATCCAAACGGGGTGGACCTGCAACTTCGGACACAGCGGCACCGACATCTACCAGACCGTAGCCGAATATATTGTCAAATCCTGGTGCTCCCATATCATGTGCTGTACCTTTCAAGATCTCTTCTACATTATCTGCTGTTTGTGCAGTTCTTGAGATGTTAGGCATAAGTTCAGCGTAGACCAATGCAGCTGCCCCAGCCACAAACGGTGATGCCATTGAAGTACCACTTTTTGTAGCTATAGCCACCAAGGTCGGTAGATTGGATGGATTCGCCAGGAGCGACAACATCAATCCATGGCCCATAATTGGAAAAAGAAGCTTTTCTCCATCAGACTTAATGGCACCAACAGCTAGGACGTTCTCACATGATGCAGGTGTAACTGGGGATGAAGAAGTGTTATTACCTGCAGCCGCCACGATTAAGACACCTCTAGAGCGCGCATACGCATATGTCGTTGTTTCTAGTGGTGGGCAGGTGTACCGACCACTTAAGCTGAGATTCATTACCCAGACATCCGGAACATCGGCTGCTGCTAGAACAGCGTTGATGATTGAGAGGCTATCACACCCTCCGGTTGGGCCACAAACTTTATAGCTTAGAACTGGTGACTCCCATGATACGCCAGCGATGCCAATGAAGTTGTCACTTATACCAGCCGCTATTCCTGCTACGTGCGAACCATGACCGTTTTCGTCATCCGGAGTGTTGTCCGATCGAACATAGTCATAACCTCCGACGTACTTACCGCTCAAATCAGGATGATCGATCTCCAGTCCAGTATCGATAACTGCAATTCTAATGGCGGAGTCGCCTGTTGTAACCTGCCAAGCCTCCTCTGCATTTATCCCGAAGGTTCCGTGCAGGCCCCATTGATCATTATAAAGTGGGTCGTTTGGTAGAGCTTCAGTATCTAATCCTACTGGGTGATAATAGTAATTGGGTTGTGCAAAATACACTTCTTCCGTTCTTGAAAAGGCATTGGTTGCTTCTAGTACATCAGTACCGTATGCAAGTTCAAGAAGATACACATTCTGAAGTTCTGTTGGTAGTGTTGACCGATTGCGTTGGGAATCGATAAAGAGGTGCTTAGTATCGACAACAGAGTATACATCCAGCAAGTGCTGTACACTCGAATTACTTGACGTAACTATATTGTTCTGATTCTGGTGCAGCGACACCTGTGAACGAAAACTCACGATTATCTCATCTGGGACAAACTGAGAGTTTTCTCTTGATGAGGTTTTACTGGTGGCGCCTATTAACTGATCTTGATTGCTTAAGATCGGTTTTGATGCGATCGCTGCTTCGTTAACAATGGCCTGTGCTGATATCTGACTATCTTCTGGGTCGTCTTGAGCGGCTCCCGGCAATGCTAGCGCAGGCTGAATGACAAAGACTAATACAATTAGAATTAGGAACAATGCAATAGGAATAACAACGCCGTCACGTTTCATGTTTACCTTTCCTTAAATTAGGGTAAAAGACATAGGACAAAGATTGCAGATACTTAATATGCTTCGAAGCAAGCCTTTATAGAAGGCGATTATCAATCAGTTGCAGCGAGGAGCAGAATGCTACGCTTGCCCTGCATTTGTCTCACGCTACAATCTCTCTGTAGCCAGTCTTGAAGGGAAAAGCCAATATCGTCCAGATATACTTTGATTAATGGCTCCCCACTTGCTCAGACTGATCAACTGTAGGGGGTATGCGACCGGAACACCCCATCCAAAACCATAGCAAACTCGACCTTATACAGGATACACTGAAACCTGTCGCAACCTTGCAACAGGTTTGGGTAGAGGAAATCCCCAATGGCGTTGACCTTTGCTGAACTGCTAACAACAACACTCGATGCCCATAACCTCAATCCCGGCGAGGTGGCGCGAGCTTTTGCAGCGACGCGGATTTAAGGTCAATCGCGCCACGCTCTACCGGTGGTGTAGCGGTACAATACTGACCCCGGATAAATTGGAAGTCGTGCGGCACCTGCCACGGGCGATGGGCCTATCCGCAGCCGAAGAAACCACCTTTCTGGAAGCGGCCGGCGGGACGCTGGGGGTTGAACTCCGTCCGGACAGGAACTGGCGCAGCCCGACATTTGATCTGTCACCGCGTATTCACTACGGGACGCAGGAATTTCCCCGTTTGCCGGTCGGCAGAATGAGCTGACTCAGCTACAGCGACTGGTTCGGCATAATCAGTCTGTTGTTATCACCGGCATGGGGGTGTCGGTAAAACCCGTCTCGCTCAGGAGTTGCTGCGAACAACGGCCGAACATTTTGTCCACGGCTGCGAATATCTGGAGATCACATCGAACACGGATCAATTGCAGATCATTCGCCATGTGGCCCATTTGCTGCAAACAGGCCCGGACCCCTCTGCTATCAATACGGATAATTACCGGCAGGTACTGATCCATATGCAAGACCAGCTCCGGGATGCTCGCGCGCAGTTACTATTTCTTCTGGACAATGTGGTCTTTCCCGATCAGGTGCGCGAGATTCTCCAGGAACTGAATGCAGTCACCTGGATTGTGACTGCACGACGTATCAGCCTTAGACGTGGAGGCGTGCAGGCGGTTCATTTGAAGCCGCTGGATATGTCGGAGGCTGCGGCCGTCTTCCGGGCCCATCTGCGAGGGGTGGTCATCCCGGACGGCCGAAATCCTCAGTTGGAGAGGGTCGTAGACAAATTGGGCCGGTTGCCGATTGCTTTACGCCTCGGTGCATCGTGTTTGGCGGCCGGACGATTTGCGACTGTGGATGAGCTGGACCAGTGGCTTGATGCGGGCGGGCTGCAGAAAGGCAGCGTGCACTTTGGCAAACTGACCCGACTTCTGGACCAGATGGTCGCCGACCTCCCTGACGATGCCCAGACCCTTCTCATGGTATGCGGTGCGTTTTCTTCCCCCAGAATCCAGACATTCCATTTGAGGCAGGTTTGCCGGGCGGCCGCGGTCAGATTAACTCCCCAGGTGTGGGATATATTGGGGGATTACTCCCTTGCAGATTACCCGGATGAATTCTGTGTTGAACTGCACCCCCTTGTCCATGAATATGCACGGACCCGATTGACCAGGGACTCTTCTCAGCCGGTTGTCCGACAGGCGCTGAATGACCATTACCTGGCCTGGGCGAAGGACATTGCCACCATTGAACAATCTCAGCGAGACTATCGGCCAATGATACCGGAAGTGCAAAACTTTTTGCGCGTGTCCGAAAATTTCTATGATGATCGGTCCTGGGCATCATTGAAGCTCATATGGCCGGCCCTCTCCGGTTGTCTGTGGAACATGGGTGATTACGCCAAATATGAAGCGCTTGACATGAAATGCCTGACGGCCGCTCAGGAATTAGGCGACGATGCGTGGTTGGCAATCCTCCTTTCGGAGTTGGGGTATACCAAACGGGTACGAGGGGAATGGCTAGAAGCCGAGAGCCTGTTTAGCCAGTCGAAGTTTATCCATGACAGCTATCCCGATCAGCTGATTGAGCAAGCCCGGGTGCGACGGTATCTAGCCGAGGTAATGGTTGAGATGGACAACTATAACCGCGCCCTGGACCGGCTTACGGAGGCTGATGCCGTGCTGAACCGGGTTGATCCGGGCACCGAGGACCGCTTGCCTACAGCCCGGATGTTACTCTACAGCGCCAGAATGACCGCCTACCACCGGATTGGCGATCTGGCCCAGGCAGAGGCGGCCGGGATGACGGCCGATCGCCTCTTTCGGGAGATTGTGATTACCGATGAGGGGAACTGGCTGGACGGGTATCAGGTTGAACTGGGTGATATATTGCTGAAATGCGGTCACGTGCAGTCAGCCGAGGTCATGTGGTTGGAGCTGATTCGGCGACGGAAGGATCTGCTTGATCTGCCGGAACACGCCGAGGCGCGACTGCGGCTGGCCTGGTTGTCAGCCGGACGAGGGGACCGGGATAATGCCCTTCAATGGGGCGCGGCCGCAGCGGAAACCTTCGCCCGTTTTGGAGCAGTCGCCAGATACCATCAGGTTGAGCAATTCATGGAACAGATCGAAACTGAAGACGATCTGCCGGAATTCTCCACCTTGTTCGAAAGTTAATCTGCTTGCTCCCGCCTCTCCCGGATGATAGCATGGGCTCTGGTTGCACCGGGCAGCCCGGTAGGGCTGTGAGACTTTACCTGCAATCCATTGTTTACTCCTGATCACATGAAAACATATCTGACACCTATTCGCCTCCTTTGGCTTGTAGCCGGCCTGATAGTGCTTCTGGCCGGTTGCTCAACGGCCGATTCGACCAGCCCCATCGGTGACGATCGCCCGACAGACTGGACGATTGTCGGCTACCGTATTCCCGGCATCAGCGCCATGACCAATGAACAGGCCCAAACATACCATGACCGGCCGATACAGTTTCGATCCGACGAAGCCGTCTCAGGTGATGAGCGGTGTGCCGAACCCGTATACGAGATCAACGAGGAGCCGGCGTTCGACTACCTGGTTATCAATTACAATCTCCGGGCAGAAGACCTCGGTTTGAACTTTGTGGCTGGTGATACAGTGGAAGTAATGCAGATTGCCTGCGGAGACCAACCCTGGGTAACCCTTGGCAGTACTGTTTTGTGGGATCGTCCCGGCCATGGATACGCCGTCTTTGATGGTGTATTCTTCGAACTGGAACCGGCGAACTAATTACGAGGGGTGAGGAGAGTAATGCCCAAGAATAGACTGGAGGGATTTAGTGACGGTGTTCTGGCGATCATCATCACCATCATGGTCCTGGAGCTGGTGGCACCGCACAGCGATGGGTTAGACGCCCTGGTACCCTTGATCCCGACCTTCCTGAGCTATGTTCTGAGCTTTATCTACATCGGCATCTACTGGAATAATCATCACCACATGCTGCACACCGTTGAGAAGGTCAACGGCGCGATCTTGTGGGCCAATCTTCATTTGCTATTCTGGCTGTCCCTGGTCCCCTTTGCCACGGCCTGGATGGGTGAGAATCATTTTGCTTCCGCGCCGACGGCACTCTATGGTGTGGTGCTCCTGATGTCGGCCGTTGCCTACTTCATTCTCCAGCAACAGATCATAGCCTCGCAGGGACCGGACTCCACATTACGGCAGGCAGTTGGTTCTGATTGGAAAGGCAAGGTTTCGCCGATCCTTTATGCCATCGCCATCCCATTGGCCTTTGTATGGAACTGGGCGGCCTTGGGCTTGTATGTACTTGTGGCTCTGATCTGGCTCATCCCGGACCGGCGCATTGAGACGATTTTCCAGGAATCGGAATAGACCTGACTTAACCACTACCTTGCATCTTGGCATCGTCCCATGCAGGTGCGGGATTGACAGTGTAGAATGTTTGTTCTATACTGTGATCGCCCTGCTCCCCTTGACGTGCAGGGTATAGTAGCTCAACACAGTCCAAAATTTAGAAAGCAGGAAGGAGTGAATCATGAGCAGCGTACGAGTTCTGGTAGGCACGCGTAAAGGCGCATTCATCCTGACTTCTGATGCCAGGCGTCAGAAATGGAATGTTGATGGCCCTCTCTTTGGTGGCCTGGAAATCTTCCACATGAAGGGATCCCCCGTTGACCCCAACCGTATATATGTTTCTCAGGCCAGCGACTGGTTTGGGCAGGTTGTCCATCGCTCTGATGATGGCGGCAAGACGTGGGAGACGGTCGGTAACGAGTTTGTGTATGAAGGGGAAACCGGGACCCATCAATGGTATGACGGTACGCCCCATCCCTGGGAGTTCCGGCGGGTCTGGCATTTTGAACCCTCGTTAACGGATGTGGATACGGTTTATGCGGGTGTGGAAGACGCCGCCCTGTTCCGGTCGACCGACGGCGGGCAAAGCTGGCAAGAGCTACCCGGTTTGCGGGGACATGGCACCGGCCCGGATTGGCAGCCAGGGGCCGGTGGAATGTGCCTCCATAGCATCATTCTCGATCCGGTGAACCCTGACCGCATCACGATTGCAATTTCGGCCGTCGGGGCTTTTCGGACGGACGACGGCGGCAAGTCCTGGAAGCCGATTAACAAGGGCTTGCACTCCAACTTCCTGCCCGATCCGGAAGCGGAGTTTGGACATTGTGTTCACCACATTGCCCACCATCCTTCGCGTCCGGAAGTGCTGTATATGCAGAAACACTGGGATGTCATGCGCAGTGATAATGCCGGTGAGTCCTGGTATGAGGTGAGTGACAATTTGCCCAGCGACTTTGGGTTTGTTGTAGATGTCCACGCCCATGATCCGGAGACAATCTACGTTGTGCCGATTAAGAGCGACTCCGAGCATTATCCCCCGGAAGGCAAGCTGCGCGTCTATCGCAGCCGGACCGGCGGCAATGATTGGGAGGCCTTGACGAATGGCTTGCCGCAGGAGAACTGCTTCGTGGATGTCCTGCGCGATGCGATGTCAGTAGACAAGCTCGACCCCTGTGGGATTTACTTTGGCACAACCGGCGGACAGGTCTATGCGTCGGCCGATGCCGGGGACAACTGGGAAGCTATCGTTCATGATCTGCCGGCCGTCCTGTCGGTT
Organism: Chloroflexota bacterium; assembly: GCA_041390945.1. Classification (GTDB taxonomy): domain Bacteria; phylum Chloroflexota; class Anaerolineae; order Promineifilales; family Promineifilaceae; genus Promineifilum. The sequence continues at coordinate 97,150 of JAWKOY010000026.1, read as the reverse complement.
GAAGTACAGACACTGCCATGATCCGGGTTGTGATCCCCCACCACTTGCGAACGCTGGCCGGAACCGACGCAGAGGTGACCGTGAATGTTGAAGGGCCGGTTACCCAACGTTCCGTGCTGGATGCATTGAAGCGGCCTACCCCATGCTGCGCGGGACAATCCGCGATCACGTGACGAAGGAGCGGCGGTCGTTTCTGCGCTTTGTGGCCTGTAAACAGGATCTTTCGCATGAATCGCCGGATGCCCTGCTGCCGGATGAAGTGGCGGACGGTATTGAGCCGTACCGGATTATCGGTGCCATTGCCGGAGGTTGATTCCATAACCCAGCTGGATGTAAGGAGTACCAACATGAAGATTGCCCTGACCAGTGTGTTTGTGAATGATCCGATAGAGGCGTTCAAGTTCTATACTGAGGTGCTCGGCTTTGTCGAAAGGCTTTACATGCCTGAGCATTATCTGGCGATTGTCGTTTCGCCTGAAGAACCGGACGGTACCGGCCTGCTGCTGGAGCCGAATAATAATCCTATTGCCTCGACATATCAGAAAGCACTCTACGATGCCGGCTTGCCGTCCATTGTCTTTGGCGTTGCCGATATTCACAGCGAATATGAACGGCTGAAATCACAGGGTGTTGTCTTTCGCAGCGAACCCGAAACGAACGAGTGGGGCACGACGGCCGTAATGGAAGATACGTGCGGCAACCTGATCCAGTTACATCAACTGTAGCTGGATACGTTTTATCCCCGGCTCCTGACGGTCGCGGCGAAATTCAATCAGTGACAAAGAACTGATCAAAGCCGACAAGGAGCAATCACCATCGGTAAAGGAGATCGTGACGTGCAGGTAAAACCTAAAATGATGCCCTGCCTGTGGTTTGACGGACAGGCTGAAGAAGCGGCGAAATTCTACGTTTCCGTCTTTGACAATTCTCGCATTGAGAGCGTGTCTGACCTGATTGTGACTTTTGTGCTTGACGGGCAGCCCATCATGGCACTCAACGGCGGATCGGAATTCCGATTCACTGAAGCGATATCGCTCTACGTCAATTGCGATTCTCAGGCCGAAGTTGATTACCTATGGGAAACGCTCAGCGCCGGTGGCGAGGAAAGTCAATGTGGTTGGCTGAAGGACCAATATGGGTTGTCCTGGCAGATCGTGCCGACCGCTCTGGGCGAATTGATGTCGGGTGATGACCCGGCCCGGTCCCAGGCGGGTCCTGGATGCACTATTGCAAATGGGCAAACTCGATATCGCCCGACTACAAGCGGCATATGACGCTGGGCCGGACCAGATGTCCTGACAGTTGAATTTCCTGCATTTACTATCAGGAGGAATACCAATATCATGGCTACTGCTTTCAAACCGGATGGTTACAGTACTGTCTCGCCTTACCTCATCGTCGACGGTGCGAACGAGACGATTGAGTTCCTGAAACAAGCTTTGGGAGCCGTTGAAATACGTCGCTATTCTGCTGAAGATGGCGGATCAGACATGCCGAAGTACGTATTGATGACACCGTCGTAATGCTTGCCGATAGCGCCGATGGCTACCCGGCTGTCTCTACTTACGTGCATGTGTATGTTCCCGATGTGGACGCGGCCTATGAGCGCGCGCTGGCTGCCGGGGCGACCTCCGTTCAGATGCCGGTGAAAAAGGAAGACCTGATAAACGCGGCGGTATCCGCGATGCCGGTGGTACAATCTGGTGGATTTCCACGAAGGTTGAATGAGATAATCAGGTTGTTCCCGATTGGGTAAGTAGTTGATTGGCGGCACCTATTTATGCTCGAAAAACCAGATATTCCTGACGACTACCTTCTCTTCAACATCCGCGACACTTACAACATACCCTTTGTCGAATTGTCTTTTCTGTCTATTGGGGCAGACGCGAATTCGGCCGTCTATCATGCTGTCACTACCGATGGTGCGCCATACTTTCTCAAGCTTCGCCGCGGGTTTGATAAAGCCGGCGTGCTCGTACCGCGTCTTCTTCATGAGCGTGGTTCAACAAACGTTATCCCACCTTTGCCCACCGGCGATAATCGGTTGTGGACCGATCTGGATGAATATACAGTCATCCTGTACCCATATGTAGCCGGTCATGATGGATATGATACGGAGTTGTCCGATGCCCACTGGCTTACGTTTGGCACGGCCGTGCGCGACCTTCACGACTTGTCCCTGCCGTCCGACCTTGCAGGACTTATTCCGCGCGAGACCTATACCGGGCGATGGCGCGACCTGGTTCGGTTACATCTCTCGCGACTGGATGGCGAATATTGTGATCCGACGGCAATCGACATGGCGGCGTACCTGCGGAGCAAACGCGACGAAGTTCTGCGGCTCGTGGATCGGACCGAGGCGCTGGCCGAGGCACTGATGGCCCAGCCGCCGGAGCTTGTTCTCTGTCATGCGGACCTCCACGCCGGTAACGTACTAATCAGTCAAGGACAACTGTATATTGTTGATTGGGACACGCTCTTGCTTGCCCCGCGCGAACGTGACCTGATGTTTCCCGGCGGCGCGCAAGGTTTCAGAGGACATTCACCGGACGAAGAGGAAGCGCTCTTCTATCAGGGCTATGGACTATCACCGAGAAACCAACAGGCGCTGGCTTATTATCGCGGTGAGCGAATCGTTGAGGATATTGCCGTCGAGTGTGAGCAGGTGTTTGGACTGCAAGCAGGCGAAGCGGATCGGGCTCAGGAGTTTTCCTATCTACGGCGTAACTTTGCGCCCGATGGCACATTGGCGGCGGCATACCGGATACAGTGGAGGTGATCTCATGCCTGAGTCGTTGGCGAAAATGACTGCTGGTGATCGTCGGCTAATCCCGGCCGGGGCCGACCTGTTTGGTGAGCAACGTGGATTGGGTGTCAGTACCATCGCCTTCAAGATCGTGCCGTCAGACGGTAATGGTGTGCTTATCCTTGAGAACACCTTTCATGCCAAAGGCGGTCCCGCCCGTCATCTTCATGTTGATCAAGATGAGTACTTCTATGTACTGGAGGGCGAGTTCTTGCTGGAGATTGGTGATCGGCGCTTCCGGTTGAATCCGGGTGACTCGGTTCTCGCCCCACGCCGCGTCCCGCATGTTTGGGCTTATGAGGGTGACGCAATAGGCCGGATGCTGATAACTTTTCTCCCGGCCGGACGAATGGAAGCGTTCTTCCGCGAAGTGACCAGCGCCAACGCGATGCCGCCACAGGACCCGGAGCTATGGCGTTCCCACGGCATGGAGCTGGTCGGGCCGCCTCTCGCTGTCACCTAGATCGCAAGCCTGTGGCCTTGTTGAAGCGGTGCGGACTGGGTACCATATCAGGTGCCGTCGTGTGCGGTCTACCCACTTTCCCATAATCTTTACGAGGTTCCCATGTTAATTCGTGAGTATATGACCCCCAATCCCATTACTGTCCGCCCCGATACAACTGTACCGGCTGCTCTGCGTCTGATGCGTGATGAAAACATTCGCCGGCTACCGGTTTTGGATGACCAGGGGCTTCTGGTCGGCATCGTTTCTGACAAGGATCTGCTTTACGCCTCGCCATCTCCCGCTACGACCTTAGCGATGTGGGAGATCCCCGACCTGTTAGCCAAGATTCGTGTGGGTCAGGTGATGTCCCGCAATGTCATTACTATCTCGGTTAAAACACCACTGGAGGAAGCGGCTCGCGTGATGGCCGACAATAAGGTCGGCGGCCTGCCGGTTATGCAAGGCTCAACACTTGTTGGTATCATCACGGAGACCGATTTGTTCAAGCAGCTACTTGAGTTGCTGGGCGGACGGCGTTCCGGTGTGCGTATTGCTGTAGCTGTTGCCGATGCCAAAGGCAGGCTGGCGGAGATCACTAATGCCATCTTTGAAGCTGGTGGGAATATCGTTGGCCTGGGTGTCAACGAGATTGCCGGCTCCGGCGGCGAGCAATGGGAGATCGTGTTCAAGATCCAGGGCGCTTCGCAAGATGATCTGGTCGCAACAATTCGGCCGCATGTGGGGCAGATCCTGGACGTTCGCGAAATGGCGGACGTAAGTTAGATATCTGTCTGACATTGTCTTTCTCAAATAGGGAAAAGGGTCTGCCTAATTCGGTAGGCCCTTTTTTGATCTGACTCTTGACATATTCCTATATGGGAATATAATAGTTTTTATGGCTCGCGCGGCAACGACATCAGATGTTTTTAACGCTATAGCCGAACCCCAGCGACGCCAGATTCTGGACTTGCTGGCGAAAGGTGAACAGCCGGTCAATGGCATTGTAGAAGCACTCCAGATGAAGCAGCCGCAGGTATCCAAGCATCTGGGTGTATTGAAAGAGGTTGGCCTGGTTACAGTTCGTTCCGAAGGGCGACAACGACTCTATCGGTTGAACGGTGACGCGCTGCAGCCGGTCTATACCTGGCTTACACCCTACGAGCAGTTCTGGAAGGAAAGCCACGATCGCCTGGATGTTCTTTTGCAAAAGGCACAATCCGAAAAGGCAAACGACAAGTCGGAATGAATGAAGGAGATAATGAAATGGCAGAATCAACGTTAGTTGTGGAATCAGGGACCCATGAGATTATAGTGACACGCATGTTCGATGCGCTACCTGAGTTGGTGTTCAGGATCACAATGGATCCGGAGCTAATCCCCCAGTGGTGGGGTCCGGCCCATTTGCACACCGTCGTAGACAAGATGGACGTGCGTCCGGGCGGTCAGTGGCGTTTTGTCCAGACCGACCCTGATGGGAACGAGTACGCGTTTAATGGCGTCTATCATTCCATTGAGGTGCCTAACCGCATCATACAGACCTTCGAGTGGGAGGGGCTACTGGGCCATGTCTCACTGGAAACGATCACGTTGGAAGAGGTTGACGGCAAGACCAAAATGACTGAACAGTCCGTATTCCAGTCTATCGAGGATCGGGACGGGATGCTCGCTAACGGAATGGAAGGCGCTGCGGATGAAATGTTCGACAGGTTGGAGGCGTTACTGGTACACGCCTGATGAGACGGGGCAACCAGGGACAACGAATGATGACCGGCTCTTGCACTCATGCAGAGTCGGTCGTTTTGTTTTATGGGCGCAAGTGGTAATCATGTGTCTAGCGACGGCCGTGATGTAGGGTATCATTGAGCTGTGAAACTGCTTTAGGGAGATAGCTCGGTGAGTATAGAGGCGATCTACAACTACGTTAGAGCGGACGAGCGAATCATTACCGGCGGCCACCCCACGGCTGAACAACTACAGACCGTAGCCGACGAGGGGGTAACGGCCGTTATCAACCTCGCTACCTACACGCCGGGCCGATCCTGGAAGGCGAAGCGGAGTTGGTGCAGTCATTGGGTATGGAGTACATCGCCATTCCGGTAGACTGAGCAACCCCACCGACGACGATTTCACGGCCTTTGAGCAGGCCATGGATCGACTTCAGGACGAGAAACTGTTCATCCATTGCGCGGCCAACTATCGCGTGACCGCCTTCTACTCGCTCTATGCGCTCAAACATCTCGGTTGGTCTGAATCGCAGGCGGCCGCCTTTCGCGCCCGGGTATGGGGCATTGATCGGTATCCGGCCTGGGATGCGTTTATTGCACGCCGGACGGCCGAACTGACCGGAGGATAACACCCATGACCCGCACTATCCGCGCCCCACGCGGCACCCAACTTCATTGCAAGGGATGGCAGCAGGAAGCCGCCTTCCGCATGTTGCAGAATAACCTGGACCCGGAAGTGGCCGGTGATCCTGAACACCTGATTGTCTATGGTGGTCGGGGGCGCGCCGCCCGCAACTGGGAGGCATTTGACGCTATCTTGCGGACCTTGCAAGAACTGGAGAACGACGAGACATTGCTGGTCCAGAGTGGCAAGCCGGTCGCTGTTTTCCACACCCACGCGGATGCGCCGCGCGTATTGATCGCCAATTCCAACATCGTTCCCCATTGGGCAACCCAGGAAAACTTTGACCGCTGGGAGGCCGAGGGGCTGATCATGTACGGGCAGATGACAGCCGGGAGCTGGATCTATATCGGCACCCAGGGCATCTTGCAGGGCACGTTCGAGACGTTTGCCGCTGCCGCAAAGCAGGCCGGGTGGCCGTCGCTTAAGGGCAAATGGGTGTTGACGGCCGGGCTGGGGGAGATGGGTGGCGCCCAACCGTTGGCCGTCACGATGAACGAGGGGGTCGCGCTGGTCGTTGAAGTGGATGAATGGCGTGCCCGCCGCCGATTGGAGCATCGCTATATTGATGAGGTGTCCGAAGACCTGGAGGACGCGCTGCGCCGTGTGGAGCACTACGTGTCAGAAGGCGAACCGCGCTCCATTGGACTTATCGCCAACGCGGCCACGGTATTCCCGGAACTGCTGGAACGCGGTCTGGTGCCGGATGTGGTCACGGATCAGACGTCGGCCCATGACTATCTGGCCTACTTCCCTGACGAGTTAAGTTTTGAGGACGGTAAAGAGCTGCGATCAGATGATCCGCATGAATTCGCGCGGATGTCGGCCCAGGCGATGGCCCGGCAGTGCGCGGCCATGGTCGAATTCCAGAAACGCGGGGCGATTGTCTTTGATTACGGCAATAACCTGCGCCAGCGTGCCTATGACGAGGGCGTAACCGAAGCGTTTAGTTACCCCGGCTTTGTACCGGCTTACGTTCGGCCGTTGTTCTGCGAAGGCAAGGGGCCGTTCCGCTGGGTGGCGCTCAGTGGTGACCCGGAAGATATCTACGCCACCGACGAGGCCATTCTGGAACTGTTCCCCGATGACGAACATCTCCATCGCTGGATTCGCATGGCCCAGAAGCAGGTTCACTTTCAGGGTCTTCCGGCGCGTATTTGCTGGCTGGGCTATGGCGAACGGGACAAGGCGGGGTTGTTATTCAATGAACTGGTGGCAACGGGCAAGGTCAAAGCGCCGATTGTGATCGGCCGTGATCATCTTGATGCGGGATCGGTCGCCAGCCCCAACCGGGAGACGGAAGGGATGTTGGACGGCTCCGATGCCATTGCCGACTGGCCGGTCCTTAATGCCCTTGTCAACGCGGTTAGCGGCGCGACCTGGGTGAGCTATCATCACGGTGGCGGCGTGGGTATTGGCTACAGCCTTCATGCCGGGCAGGTGATCGTTGCCGATGGCACGCCGGAAGCGGCCGCTCGCTTGCAGCGCGTCCTGACCGTAGACCCCGGTATGGGGGTCGCCCGGCATGTGGATGCCGGTTACCCGCGAGCCATCGAAGTGGCTCGCGAGCGCGGTGTTAAAATTCCGATGCTTGATTAAACAAATCAGTGCCGACTCTGTACGCCCTGCAGGGGGCGTGCTATAGTTGGCTTATAGAGGTGTGATGGAGATGGAGCGCCGCATTGTCGGCTTGTTAAGCCTGCTTTTGTTCTTGTTGGCTGCCTGTACCAGTCAGCCAACGCCGCTAACGGAAGGGGGCGGGGTTGACCTGAGCGATCCCAATGTCGGCGGCGGCGTAGGGATTGCCTTGCCGGAAGAAACGCCGGAACCATTGCCCACACCGACTCAGGAAGTTGCCCCACGACCGACAACCCTGGCCGCGATTCCCCAACCGACAGACACGATAGCTACTGTTGTGGTGCCTACTGCTACCAACACACAAACTGCCCCATCCATAGAGGAGCCCAGCCCGTCGCCAACGACCACGCCGGTTGAACCGACACCGTTACCGGAGGCGACCGCTGAGACTGAACCGGCCGAACCCACGTCAGCCGGGGAATCAGCCGAATCGGAACCCATCGCGACTGAGGAACGGCCGACCGTCCATATCGTCGAGGTGGGGGAAAACCTGTATCGAATCGGTCTGCGCTATGGGATCTCCTATATTGCCCTGGCCGAATACAACGGGATCCCCAATGTGGACCAGGTGGCGGTAGGTCAGGAAATTCGTATTCCGCCGCTGGAGGATACTGAAGATACTGTAGAAGAACCCGAAGCTGAAAGCACGCAAGAAGCGGAGACGGCCACTCCCACGCCACCGGCCGCACCGACTGAACAACCGGTAGAGGCGACCCCCACGACAACGCCTGTTCCCGAACCGGAAGCCGAAGGAACCATTTCCGCAACCCCGTCAGCCGGCCGGACCCACACGGTTCAGCCGGGGGAAAATCTGTACCGTATCAGCCAGCAATATGATGTGAGTTGGGTATTGATCGCCGAGGCGAACGGGCTGATTTCCCCTAACCAGATTACGGTGGGGCAAGTGCTGAAGATACCCACCGACGCGCCCGGTCCCGATCCGCAAATAACGCATCAGGTTCGTTCCGGGGAATCACTGTTTCGCATTGCCCTGCAGTACGGTGTGCCGTTGTCATTGCTGGTAGAGGCCAACAGCTTGCAGGCCCCCTATGTTATCTATCCCGGCCAGGTCCTGGTCATTCCGAGTGACGAATGACGCCTCCATTTGCCGGCTGTCATTGCGCACTTTCCCTTGCCCATATCATTGACAAACTAACCTGACAGGAGACACCTCACCCATGTGGAATGGCGTACTGGATGCTTACCGATCCTACCTACCTTTTGACGACGAGACGCAGTTTATTTCCCTCAACGAGGGTAATACGCCGCTTATACCGGCCCCGCGACTGGCCGACATGCTTGCGCCCAAATCCGGGCTGCGCATATTCCTCAAGTATGAGGGGTTGAACCCCACCGGCTCCTTCAAGGATCGCGGCATGACGGCCGCCATCACCCAGGCCGTGCGCGAAGGATCCCAAACGGTCATCTGTGCCAGCACGGGCAATACGGCCGCCAGCGCCGCGGCCTATGCTGCTCGCGCCGGGTTGCGTTGTTTGGTGCTGGTGCCGGAGGGCAAGATCGCCCTGGGTAAGTTGGCTGCCTGTCTGGCCTACGGGGCGGAAGTGATCAGCATCGAAGGTTCGTTTGACGACGGCTTGCAGATGGTTCGCGATATCACGGAGCGACAGCCGATCACTCTCGTCAACTCGATCAACCCCTGGCGTCTGGAAGGGCAGAAGACGGGGGCATTCGAGATTGTGGATCAGTTGGACGGCCGCGCGCCGGACTGGCATTGTCTCCCGGTGGGCAACGCGGGCAATATCACCGCTTACTGGATGGGATATCAGCAGTACGGCAAGGGGCTGCCGCAGGTACTTGGTGGGCAGGCGGCCGGGTCCGCGCCGATCGTACTCGGTCATGTTGTAGAGAAGCCGGAAACAATTGCCACCGCCATTCGCATCGGCAACCCGGCCCGTTGGCATCAGGCGCTTAATGTGCTGGATGAGTCCGGCGGCATCATCACCGCCGTGACCGATGAGGAAATCCTGGAATCCTGGCACTTGCTGGCGAAGGAAGAGGGGATATTTGTGGAGCCGGCTTCGGCTACCGGATTGGCGGCGCTGCGCCAGCAGATCGCACGCGGTGAGATCGACCCGGTGGACAAGACGGCCGTCATTGTGCTGACCGGCCACGGGTTGAAGGACCCCGGAACGGCCGTTGATCAGGCAACCACGCCCATTACGCTACCGGCGACACTGGATGCACTGGAAGCGTATGTGGCCGGCGGTGCAGACTAAACGCCGATACAGGTTTTCTGTTGTCCGGTTAAGTCGGTGGGTCCAGCGGCCAGCGTTGTCCATCGGGGCCGGTAATGGTTCGTGCCCGGCGCGCCAGACGTAACCGGGTGGAAGGGTCTGGCGACAATGCCGAACCCAATGCCTCACGCAGGAGCGCCAGTCGCCAGCGGAGACCTGGTTTCGTGATGGATTTGTAGTACTGGAGGATACCGGCTGTCAGTTGAGGATCGTGATCTTCCACCAGGGTCAAGGCCTCCTGGAACAAGCCATAGAGCAGGTAGATGGTCACGAGCCTGACCAGATCGAGGGGGCGGGATTCTTCCTCTTGCGAGTTTAACCAGGCGGCGCCACGCAGGAAAACGACATCAGCATAGGCGGCACGCTTCCGCGCCCAGGGAAGATCGCTGCGTACAAATGCCGGTTCCAGTACCCAGGTGCCAAAGCCCTTACCCCGCAGATATTGCTCGACCTCACTGAACCGTGGCTGCTCCTGATAGAATTCGGCGAACTCGACCTCGCACTCAATTCCCAGTAGTTGATGAAGGACTGAATTCTCTCCGCTGCGGATGATCTCCAGTTCGCTGCCCTGGGTGTCTACTTTCATGAAGTCAGTGCGTGCGGGCAGCTCCCCTTGTGCGGCTAGATCATCCAGAGCGATGGTATCAATCTCGATCACGTCTTCGACAGCCCAACTCCGGCGCGTGGCGACACGCGGGTTAGGGGCCAGTAGACTTGACACTTCAGGAGCGGCCGTGGTGTAGAAGGGTCTTGACTGACGCGTTTCGCCCACTGCATACGGCAGCACATGTGCGCTGCGCCAGGCCGATGATGTCAGGGATGCATTTAGCCGTTCGCATTCCTGCCGGTCCGGCTCAAAACCGATGAGATCAATATGTTCCGCAAGGGGTAGAAAACGGGTTGCCGGAGCGCCACGCGCACCGATATCAAGGACGCACAGGCTTTGCCCCTCAAGAAACTCCCGGAGTCTCATGATAGGGCAGTAAGTCGGCTAACCTGAATCAGAAGCATAATCCAGATACTGTTCCTGCACCCAACCGGCTATGCCGTCTACGGTACTGACTTCTCGCCATAAGCCGCCGCCATGAAAAGCATGTCCGGAAAGGACCAGCACTACATCTCCGCGCATGATCTGCAAGAGTGGTTCCCCACCGGGTGTCTTGCGAATGGAGAGGGTGCTTGTGTTGTCGTTGATTCGCGCTGTCGGCCCGGCAATGGGGGTCGGTGTCGGTGTGGGCGATGGGGTGGCCGTCGGCTCCGGCGTGGCTGTGGGTTCGGCCGTTGCCGGGACTGTAGTCGCCTCGGCTCCCGCAACAACAGGTGATTCATCGGTACCGAGCAGGTCAAGCGGGGTGGTAGGTGTGGCAGCCGGGTCACTTGCCGTTTCATCTGTTATTTCATCCCCAGCCGGCAAGTTTTCGTCCGGTGTAGCTTCGGCCGTTTCCTGGGGGGGACCAACCAACCCACCCATGGCACCACTGCTGCTGGAACGCGTGGCCGCCGGTTCGGTCTCCAATGCGGCGATTGCATCCTGCACGTCCACCGTGTTGACCGGACTATTCTGGTCCATCCCTTCAGCCACAATTGTTCCGGCTATAGGCGGTTCACTGGTGACAATCTCAGAGACGGCTGGTGCTTCCTCACCCAATGGCACACCGGCAATGAAAAAGCCAAGAGCCAGAAGCAGGAATGCCAGACCATAGCCGGTCAGGTTACGGGCGCGCAAGTCCAGCCGCGCACCGGATAACCCCAGTCGTGACAGAAGCCGCGGTGTTTGGGCAATAAACGCCAGAGCGATCGTAACGAGCGCAGCGGCGGCCGATAATCCCATGCCCCACAGCGTCCAGGTAGGAAAACCCATAATAGCCACATTATAGCGGGTTAAAGATTGCGTGCAGGTGTTGCCCTGCCTTTTCCGGCTGTTATAATGACCAAAGCTCAGCCGCTTCTTAACAGACGGCGTATTATTTCAGGAAATTTTGCCATGTCCGTTGTCGAAAACGTGTCAGAACAGGGCCAGGCGTCCAGACTATCGCCGGAAACCGAAACACCGCCTAGTACCCGAAATCAGCCCTCATCGGTCTTTATTCGTGAGATCATTGAGACGCTGCTGCTGACCTTTTTCATCTTTTGGCTGGTGAATAGCGTTGTCGGCCGTTACCGGATTGACGGCAACAGCATGAACCCCACGCTGTTTAATGGTGAATATCTGATTATCAGCAACTTCGCCTACAAGCTGGACGACCCGGAACGGGGAGACATCATCGTCTTTGAGCATCCACGTAGTGATCTGAACCTGATCAAGCGCGTCATCGGCCTACCCGGTGATACGGTTGATATTCAGGATGGTCAGGTCAGTATCAATGGCGTTGTGGTAGATGAACCCTATATTCAGGCACCGCCTACCTATAATAGTAGCTGGGTAGTCCCGGCAGATGAATACTTTGTATTAGGCGACAATCGCAATAACTCCAGTGACTCTCACGCCTGGGGATTCCTGCCTGAAGATAATATCCTGGGCAAAGCCATGCTTGTCTACTGGCCGCCCAGTGAGTGGTCCAAGATTCCACACTATACATTCCCCACAAGCTAGTACTCAGGAAAAAAGTCGCAACCCAAGCAAGCCGGTAATGGATCAATCTGTACTTACCGGATTCACGCGTTTATTCTTTGGCTTTGGTGTAACTGTGGTATCATCTGGCTTAGTAAGAACAGTTTACAAGGGGCGACTCCATGAGTGATCTGGATGGTCTGATTGCCGAGGTAACACAAGCTATTTGGCCTGATGGAATGCGGGTCGTTACTACTGAATCCAGGCCTCAATTGCCTGAAATCGAAAATATCGCCTCGGTGATTGATCACACCCTCCTGAAACCCGACGCAACCCCCACCCAGATTACTGACCTTTGCAACGAGGCCCGCACCTATGGATTTGCTTCGGTATGTGTTAACCCCGTCAATGTGGCCCTCGCGGCCCGGCGACTGGCCGGATCGGATGTGGATGTATGCACCGTTGTAGGCTTCCCGCTGGGGGCGACACCATCAACCGTCAAGGTATTCGAGACTGAACAAACGATTCGTGACGGGGCTACGGAAGTGGATATGGTGATCCCGATTGGTGCCTTGAAAGCCGGTGACTATAAAGGGGTCTTCAATGATATCGCCGCTGTCGTGGACGCGGCCCACTCTCGTAATGTGTTGGTGAAAGTGATTATTGAGGCGGCGTTGTTAACCGACTCCGAGAAAGTAGCTGCGTGCCTGCTTGCCAAAACAGCCGGCGCCGACTTTGTCAAAACCTCGACCGGATTCGGACCGGGGGGCGCAACTGTTGCCGATGTAGCATTGATGCGTCGTGCGGTTGGTCCGACCATTGGTGTCAAGGCCGCCGGTGGTATTAAGACCTATGGTGATGCAATGGCGATGCTTGGTGCAGGTGCCAGCCGGTTGGGTGCCAGTGCCGGTGTGTCCATTGTGGACGCTGCCAGGAGATAACAGAAGTTGACTACCATCCGCTGTGAAGATTGTGGTGTCGGTTATTATCAACCCCAAAGCGCCCCCTACCTGCTACCTCTTGGAAATCGCATGATGGTCATTCCCGATGCGCCGGCTTATAGCTGTGACGTGTGCGGCTACAGGACGTTTGACGAGGAGTTTCTTAACGCTATCCACAATCTGCTGGCCCAGGCAGCGGCCAATCCGGCCAAGTCGAAGCGGCGCGCGCAACGGCCGCAGCCGGAGCTTCCCCCCCTCACCCCTCCGGCCCGTCGCGGCGGATAATTACCGCTAACGACAACTACACCCAAAACAAAACGCCGCCTCCAAAAGAGAGCGGCGTTATTATTTTCTCGTACTTTCTTCGGTGCTTCAGCGGATGGCATCCAGCACAGCGTTGGCTAGCGTCCAGCTTGGCGCACGAGCAACAAAGGACTCCCCATCGGTTTCAGCCCAACAGATAACCTCGTCTGCCTGCCAGCAGATACGGCCGTCCGGTTGCTCTTGCGGCTCGGCATCCAACAGGGCGGCTGCGTACAGGCTATATGTCTCGGCAAATTCGGCCGCATCCTCCGGCGTATCCCAGACCAGGTGCAAGGCCATGACAAGGTCGTCGGTAGTCTCGTTCCAGTAAACGGCATACCGGTCACCGCCCCAGCCGGTTGCTGTTCTGGTCGCGGTCGAAGTCGATACCTCCTGATCAAGATATTCGCGCAGGAAAAACTCGCCCAGGATATCTTCATCCACCTGCACCCAATCAACCCCCAACGTATCAGTTAGCGGCGCCAGCGTGACCAGTTGCGGCAGGTCTCCGGCGAGATAGCGATCCGGGTGAAGGATTTGTTCAGTGGATTGCGGTGGGTTCTGCCAGGCATCGTCAATTGCCTGGAACCCGTTTTCCCGATAGAGCTCCGCCACAAAGTTCAATCCATCCCGGTAGGGGAAGGCCGTATTGTTGACCAGAATGGGCGGCAGATCATCAAGGTAGCTGGTGTCGTTTTGTTCCGGCGAATTGAGAATTTCATCCACATCTTCCTGATTGAAGAAGTCGCCCTCGAACAGGAACAGGTACTGCACCAACTCCGCTTCACCTTCGGCCAGAGCCCGAATGGCGGCTCGTGCCTCGGAGTCTGCGCTCTCGTCAGTCAGTTCGTCCAGCGAATAATGCTGGTCTTGCAGGGCATGAACAAACTCATGGGCGTGGGTCCATTGAGCCGAGGGATCCAGCAGCACTCCATCACTAACTACGACAAACTCGGCCGTTTCCGGGTCATAAAAGCCCAGGATGCCCTCCCCATTGAGGTCGATCAAAGCGTCATAGAGATCGTAATCACGCGGGAGAAAGTCGAACGCGCTTAGCGCCAGCACATCCTCATGGATCTCCTCCGGTGATTCCTCCTCGGTTGTATCGCTTCTACACGCTCGCGAAGCTCCTCACGGGAGAGGATGGTGGAGTAATCGGTTCCAGCAACGGCAATCCGCGCAGGTCTACAACAGCCGCTTCGACGTCGGCCCGGATGGCTGCGTTGAGTGCTTCAATATCACTGATCTCAACCTGAATTTCGACCGGCTCGCCCTCCGTCCCGTTAACACTTGTGGCCGACACCGCAATTGTGTACCTGCCTTCCGTATCAGGCGTTTCCCAGGTGGTCTGGCGCACCGCCAGCCGATCCCCGCTCAGGGAGAACGTGGATAGCTCGTCATCATCGACGGTAACCGTGATGCTAGCCAAACCATCTGCATCGCCGGCGATGACGATGATGTCCACCTCATCATTGATGGATAACGTGTCATCGTCTTCGGGTGACATGATCTGAGCTTCCGGCGGACCGTTCTCAGTCTCGGCCTGGAGCGCTTCCAGATCGGCTCGGACATCCTCCAGGTCGGTTGAAAGCTGCTCGATCTCGGCCGTCAGGGATTCCACGTCCTGCTCGCTGTCCACCAACTGGCCCTCCAGCAGGACGGATCCGTATTCGGCCGTTGCCAGCGCCTCGACGGCCGTGTCGCGTGTGGCGGCTACATCGGCCATCTGCGCGGCTGACGTGGCCTGGACTTCCTGTAGTGACGTGACTTCACCGGATGTCTCGCGCACCTGATCGCGCAACCGCAACTCGGCCTGAAAAAGGAATACAAATCCGCCGACAAGGACGAGAAGCAGGGCTAACAGGGTGAGAATGAGGGCGGAGGTCGTGAAGGATTTCATGATATGTATGGGTGCAGTGTCGTGCTGCGTATCCATTCAATGCTACACAAGCTGGGATCAAATGACAATCTCCTATCAATTAGCCCTGAGAATCAACTGGATAGGTTTTGGCAGCTTGGGACCGGTATAGTCCACGGAGTATTGTCGCCGAGACTATCTCAATTGAGGAAATGCTGATTTGGAAACACCGGTTGAACTGAAATCGTCCCGCTTGCCCGGATTCTACAAATTACCCTTACCGTCACGAGTCGTCACAGTCGCCGAATGGGCTGAACTGAGTGAAGCGCAGCAAGCCGTGCTGGAAGAGGGTGGTCTGTCCCCCGAACAGGCCAATGTCATGATTGAAAATGCCGTCGGGACCTACGCGCTTCCTCTGGGCATTGCTGCCAACTTCCTTATTAATGGCCGGGATTACCTGATTCCCATGGCTATTGAAGAGCCGAGTGTCCTGGCGGCGGTTAGTTATGCCGCCAAGCTCATCCGCGCCGGTGGTGGATTTACCACGGAATCATCGGACCCGGTCATGATCGGGCAACTCCAGATACTGGACATGCCTGACATGGTTGCGGCCGAAGCGGCGCTGCAGGCCCATGAGGCGGAACTGATGGCGGCCGTGGACGAATGCAGCCCCAGCATTGTTCGGCGTGGGGGTGGGGCCAGAGGGCTTGAGATTCGGCCGTTTCCTGATACACCGGTGGGACCGATGCTGGTGGTGCATGTGTTGTATGACACCCGAGACGCGATGGGGGCCAATGCGATCAATACCGCCGTGGAAGCCATCGCTCCCCGTGTGGCTGATCTGACCGGCGGCCGGGTCAACCTGCGGATCCTCTCGAATCTGACCGACCGGCGCACAGCCACTGCTCGCGGAACAATCCCGCTGCGCGGCTCTGGACCATCCGATATCCCCGGCACGGAAGTGGCGCGGCTGATCGAAGAGGCCAACGGGCTCTTTGCTATCGTGGACCGCGCCGCGACCCACAACAAGGGCATCATGAACGGCATTGACGCTGTTTGCATTGCCACGGGCAACGACTGGCGGGCCGTTGAAGCCGGTGCCCACGCCTACGCTGCGCATGATGGGCAGTACCGCGCGCTGACCGATTGGCATGTGGATGAGAATGGCGACTTGTTTGGTGAAATAACCCTGCCGCTGGCGGTGGGGATTGTCGGCGGGGCGACAAAGGTCCACCCTACAGCCCAGGTGGCTATGGACATCCTGGATGTGGCCTCGGCCGGTGAACTGGCCGAAGTGATGGCTGCGGTGGGGCTGGCCCAGAACCTGGCGGCAATCAAAGCCTTGGCGACGCACGGTATCCGAAGCGCCATATGCGTTTGCATGCCCGGCAGATTGCCCTGGCGGTTGGAGCGTTTCGGCAACCCAGGTCCAGTCAATTGCGGACCAACTGGTTGCGGAGCGCAATATTCGTGTTGAGCGCCCGCGAATTACTTGCTGCACCTAACGGGCACTGAGTGCCTGATAACAAACATCCGTTAGGTCGGTGATGCCGCCTGCCGGGAGGTGATTGAGGAAAGAAATGACTGATTTTGATAATGAAAACGGACCGCTGAAAAACCGGATCGCCCGGTGGGTATTGTGGGCTACGGGGCTTATGTGCCGCGTTACCGCATCCCGGCCGAAGAGATTTCACGTATGTGGAAGGGTGGCGTTGGCGGAACGCCCATTGATGAAAAGGCAGTAAATGGCCTGGATGAAGATGTCACCATGTCCATTGAGGCGGCGCGCGATTCGTTGCAGCGGGCGCAGATTGATCCGCGGCTGATTCGCGCCGTGTGGTGGGCAGCGAGAGCCATCCCTATGCCGTCAAGCCCAGCAGCACGATCGTGGCTGAGGCTATCGGTGCTGTCCCCAATACGCAGGCGGCCGACTGGGAGTTTGCCTGTAAGGCGGGCACCGAGGCGATGCAGGCGGCGATGGGCTTTGTCGGCTCCGGCATGGCCCGGTACGCCTTGAGCATCGGCATGGATACCGCCCAGGACGGCCGGGTGATGCGCTGGAATATACGGCCGCAGCCGGTGGCGCAGCCATGCTGTTGGGACCGGCCGATGAGTCGGTGGCGATTATCAACGGGTCATACTCATTTGTGACCGATACGCCGGACTTCTGGCGACGTGAGCACGCCAACTACCTGCCCCACGGCGACCGCTTCACGGGCGAGCCGCCTACTTCAAGCATGTGATGGGTGCAGCCGAGAAGTTAATGGAACTGATGGGTACGACCCCCGCTGACTACCAGTGGGCAGTCTTCCACCAGCCGAACGCCAAATTCCTGCAGCGTGTCGCCAAGATGATGGGCTTTTCCAACGAGCAAATTGCCCTGGCTTGCTCAGTCCGCGAATCGGCAACACCTATTCCGGCTCGACAATGATCGGCCTGACAGCCATTCTGGACGTGGCCGAACCGGGCGATCGTATTCTGATGGTCAGCTATGGTTCCGGCGCGGGGTCAGATGCGTTTGATCTGACAACGACCGACCGGCTGCCGGATGTTCGCGGCCTGGCTCCCAGCACGGAAACCTACATCAGCCGCCGGACGCCCATTGACTACGCAACCTACACTCGTCATCGCGGCAAATTGAAGATGAATTAAGAATTGGGAATTAAGAATTTGGAATCTGGAATTTGAAGATTCCTGATTGTAGCCGGTTATGAAGGAAGGGAATGTTCTGCAAGACAAGAGCTATGCATTTGCCTTGCGGATTGTGAAGACCTACCAGTACCTGTCGGAGGAGAAACGAGAATACACTTTATCAAAACAATTGCTTCGATCGGGTACGTCAATTGGCGCAAATGTAGAAGAAGCGCTGGGCGGCCGATCTGACAAGGATTTTGCCTTCAAGTTGTCAGTTGCTTACAAGGAGGCTCGTGAATCTCATTACTGGATCCGCCTCCTATGTGACACCGGCTACTTGACAACTACACAGGCTGATTCCCTGTTAGCTGATGCAGATGAGCTGCTCCGAATCTTGGGTAGCATCCTTAAGACGATGAAGTCCCGAAATCAATTGTGAGGTATCAATCAGAGTTCCCAATTCGTAATTCGTAACTCCTAATTCAAAATTAAGAACTATGACTAACGTATCAATTATCGGAATCGGACAAACAGATGTCCGCGAACATTGGGATACATCTGCGCCATCTGGCCTGGTATGCCATCGAGGCGGCGCTGGACGATGCCCAAACCTCCAGCATTGACGCTATCTACGTCGGCAATATGCTGGCCGGGACGTTGAGTAACCAGAATCATCTCGGCGCGCTGGTGGCCGACTTTGCCGGGCTGCGTGGCGTGGAGGCGTTGACAGTCGAAGCGGGGCCGATGCCTCCGGCGGCGCGGCTCTGCGGCAGGCTATCCTGGCTGTCCAGAGTGGACTGGTTGAGACGGCGCTGGTTGTCGGCGTGGAGAAGATGACCGAATGGCATCGGCTCGCCCGTTCTGGCGGCCCAGGCTACGGCACTGGATGCCGACTATGAGGCTATCCAGGGTCAGACTGTCCTCGGTGTGGGCCGCATTGATGATGCGCCGCCACATGCACGAGAATGGGGTTGGTCTGGAAGACTTCGCCGCTTCAGTGTGAATGCTCATGCCAACGCTGCCGGCAATCCGCGCGCCATGTACCGCAACCGGCTTCGGGCGGAAGCTGCTAATGTAAGCCGATGACGGCTGCTCCGGTCAGCCTGTTTGACGAAGCCCGGCCGGTGACGGCGGGGCAGCGGTGATCATCACCAATACCGAACGCGCGCTGGATATGGTGCCTCACCCGGTACACATTGCCGGGTCGGCTGTTGCCACGGACGCACTGGCGATTCATGATCGGCGCGATATCTCCGGCTGGCTGCTGCCGAATTGAGCGCGCGCCGGGGCGATGCAGGCGGCGGGTATTGATACCTCCGCCGATGTGTTTGAACTGCGCGATTCCTTACGATTCTCTCGGCTCTGGCGCTGGAGGCGTGTGGATTTGCCGAGCGTGGCACAGGGTGGCAGTTGGCCCGGGACGGCGAAATCGATGCCGTACCGGACGTGTGCCCATCAGTACGTTTGGCGGCCTGAAGGCGCGTGGCAACCCGGCCGAGTTCTGGCCTTACCAGGTGGTGGAAGCGTCACCCAACAGATACGCGGTGAGGCGGGTGATTGCCAGGTGGAAGGCGCCAAAATTGGTATGACCCAGAACCTGGGCGGCAGCGGCGCGACGGCCGTCACGCATGTACTGCGCGTTGACGCCTGACTCTGAAAGCTGTTTTTAAGGGAGTGGGCAAATGCACCGATACCGACACTTTGCCATTTTCGTAACATTAATGGCGATTGTACTGCTGACCGGGTGTGCATTGCCTGCTCAGGATGATGAGGCCCCCTGTTACGCTGGGGGGCTGTTTATGTTAACCCGACCGGCGGCCAATCCGGCCTGGATATTCCCTCAGCCCACGGCGCGCAACTGGCCGTGGATGAAGCGAATGATGAGGGCGGTATCCCCGGCCGTTCGGGAGATGGTTCTGTAGACGGCCAGACGGATCCGGATGTGCTGGCCGAGGTTACGTCCTGACCGCTGGCAGACCACCCGACGACCAGCGCGTTATTCGGGTTGTCAGATACCGACATGGTGCTGGCAGCGTCGAAGGCGGCCGCGGCTGGACAGCATCTCTTTGTTACTTCGGGAGCAACTTCACCCCGCCTGCCGGATCAGGTACCTACCTATTTGTACCTGGCCTGCTTCGGTGACACGTTCAGGCCGCCGCAGCGGCCGGACGATGCCTACAACGATCTGGGTGCGCAGACCGCGATGGTTATTTTCCGGAGCGGCGATACCTACACCGAGCTTTTGCAAGGGTACTTCACCACACGGTTTACCCAACTTGACGGCTGATTGCCGCACGGCCAGCTATACGACCCTTGATGATCTGGCGCAAATCTGAATGATGCGCCGACGGCCGACCTCGTTTTCTTTTCGGCCGCCCCGGACGATGTCATTGAAGGAATCCACCAAATGCGTTCGGCCGGCGTGACGGTACCTATTATGGGTGGTGACGGCTTTGATCTGGGTGATGTCTGGGGAGAACCCGGATATCCTGATGTCTACTTTACGACTCATGCGTTTGTATCCGTCCAACTCCTGACCCCGCCATGGCTGCTTTCATCAACGCGTGTATGAAGCGGCCTACCCTGATGAGGATGTCAGTGCCTTCGCGGCCCTGGGGTGCGACACCGCCCAACTGATTATGGCCGCGGTTGCCAAAGCCGGTAGCGCCGACCCACCCGTCGTCCTGGAAGCGCTGCCCACACTGGGCGAGTTTCGTTGTAACCGGCACTATCAGTTACGACGACGGCAGCCGAATACCCACCAAATCCGTTTCCGCTACAGGTTGACGGCGGCCGGGTTACATTGGGCTTCGCGCAATTTACCCTGTCCGGCGTACCCCAACCGTAAATTTCACCCCCTATTTAAGCCGAGATTGTCAGAATGATAGTTTTTGACAGTGTTTTCGGGCGGGTTGACAGTGAATGGGAGTCTCGTTGCAGATTATTTTGGGTCATTGTCAGATCGAGATAATGGTAAACGGCACCTCACTAAAGCTGGAGGCAATCAAGAAAATGAAGCGGTCGCCGCCACCGGTGACTGAACAACGATATACCCTGGTGGGCGGAAGAATGCCCCAACTGCGGCGTCAAGATTTTCCCGCCGCGCGATGTTTGTCTGGAATGCGAAGCCCCGGCCAAAGAACTCTACACTTTTACCGGCCTGGGTGAGGCTTACTCCTATACGGTCGTCTACGATCCCCTGGCAGGGTTCGAGCACAATGCCCCTATGTCATTGCCCTGGTCAAACTTGAAGAAGGCCCGGTCATTACGGCTCAGCTAACCGACATTGATAATGACAGCGTTGGAGATTGGCATGCCCGTTGAGATGGTCACGCGCAAGCTGCGCACCGACGGCGAAGAGGGCATGATTGTTTACGGCTACAAGTTCCTGGCCCATCCTGTCGGGCTGTTCGCCTAAAGCCCATCTCCATATTTCTGAAATCATAACGGGCCGAACCTACGTGAGTTCGGCCGTTTTTTGTTGCATAACTACCCCTCGTCTACGATCCCCTTGAACCATATCTAAGCGAACTCATGGTGATTTACCCCTTTTTTGGTCCAGATTTTGCTAAGATAAACGTATACAATGTCAGTGGAATGATGTGACGGATATGCCGATAGGCAGATCTGTTTCACCTGAAAAGACAAACAGGTTACCGGCGTACGAGTCTGTCAGAGTGTGGTCTTAGTCTAAAGGAGAATAGCCATGTGCTGTGCATTTCTTTCACTGGTCTTGCTTGGTCCTCGAATTTTCGGAGCCTTCTGGTGGATCTTCCAGCCGGCGCGTTGGGAACTGGCCTTTCGTAATTTCTTCGGCGGTGCTATCTGGTGGCTCTGGCCGGTTCTGGGCATCATCTTCTTGCCCTGGACGACGCTTATGTACGTCATTGTCGCGCCGGGTGGTGTGACCGGATGGGATTGGCTGTGGCTGGGACTGATGTTCCTGATCGACCTCATCTCCTATGGCGGTGGTATCGGCCGCAAGCGGATCCCCAACTACGAAGGTATTTAGTCAACAGCAGTTCAGAGGTCGCAGCTATGGATTTTCCTGAAGCTGCAACCCACACAGGGAGGCGGTATGTCAAGTCTGGTTGTTGTTTCATTCGATTCGCCTGACGAGGCGCAAAATGTACTGGATATCCTGAAGGGGCAAACCCAGTACGGCAACATCTCGTTCGACGATACGGCCGTTGTCAGCAAGGATGCGGACGGTCAGATCCATGTCAAGAACAATGTTAGCCACGGCACGATGATGGCTACGGGGATAGGCGCGTTTCTCGGCCTGCTCCTGGGTGGCCTATTCTTCCCGGTTGCCGGATTGCTGCTGGGTGCCGGTGGCGGCGCATTGGTCGGTGGGCTTATGAATTTGGGCGTCGATGGCGACTTTGTAAAAGAGGTCAGCAATTCGTTGCAGCCGGGCACCTCGGCTTTATTTGTATTGGTGCATGACGCCGATCCGGCCGTGGTGCGGGCGGCGCTGGAAGGTCATCACGGCAAGATTATCCAGACAACACTGTCGGAAGAAGCGGAAGAAAATCTGCAGCATGCTCTCAAGTAAGTAGCAACGTAGAAACCGGTGATTAATTGTCCATGGAAGCAGGTTTGTGAACTGGCTGTGCAGGTAGATTGTATAGCCAGTTTTTTTTGTGTCATGTCATTGAGACTACAAAGTTAGGAGGTGATTGTATGGTTATCATGGGATGTTTGATGTCTTTGTTCATTGTGCTGGCTCCGCGGGTTATGCTGATTTTGGCCTGGATCTTTAGTGATCGCTGGGACGTTGTGTGGAGCACATGGGTCTGGCCGTTGCTTGGTATTATTTTCGCGCCGTACACCACAGTCATGTATTTGTTGGTTTGGTCGCCACAGGGAATCGCCGGCTGGGACTGGATGTGGATTTTCCTGGGCGTCTTGCTGGATGTGATGAAGTGGGGGCAGTTCTTCCAGAACCGGAAACGGATTCCGGGTTACCCGCAAAACGATCCCTGGGAAGAGATTCGGCCGTCTACACCGTAGAGCCTCTGATAGCCGGAAGCCCATAGCCTGAAGAATGAAGAGTCCTCATGATTTGTGAGGGCTCTTTTGCTTTCACCTGTATGGTCGGGAACACAAGCACTTGAGAGAATCAGGGAGTCGCCCTCAAGGGTTGAAAGTTGCTTGACAACGTACCAGAATCATCCATACTCCAACAATTGTATGAGTCAAATGGTCCAATTGTCCTGATTTGACCATGTACAGAGTCCGTCAATAACCTTCAAGGGGAGCTGGTGTGGTGGTGTGAACTCATGATGGGGATCACATCATTTGCACAGGCACGAAGGTGCTGTTGTCCGGAGTATCAGGGGCTCATGCAATGAATGTTCGCCTCCTACTCCTCACCGAATCCTGAGTTTGCATCCGAGTAGGGATGCAAAGGAACGAGGTCTTGACAATGATGAACCCTTCCAGTGAACAAGCCCGCCGGTATGGGCATGAACACGCAGAACGATTTGTGGCAGAGCTGTCCGAGATGCTGCGCATCCCCAGCCTGAGTGGCGACCCGGCGCATGCCGGCGACATCAAACGCATGGCGGACTGGTTGGCTGATCATATGCAGAGCCTGGGGTTGGCAAATGTGGCTGTCATGCCCACGGCAGGTCATCCCGTTGTTTATGGCGAATGGCTTGGTGCGGGCCGGACAGGCCAACGGTGCTTGTTTACGGACACTACGATGTCGTCCCGGCCGAGCTGGCTGACGGCTGGGATACGCCGCCGTTTGAACCTGTTATCAGGGACGGCAAGATCTACGCTCGCGGGGCGACCGACGACAAGGGCCAGTTGTTTATCCATGTCAAGGCGCTGGAATCGTATCTCCGGACGGCCGGGGCCGCGCCGGTCAATGTCAAGTTTCTGCTTGAGGGTGAGGAAGAGGTGGCTTCACCGAATCTTCGGCCGTTCATTGAATCCCATATGGACTTGCTCAAGGCGGATGTATGCGTCATCAGCGATTCGTCCATGCGCGTGATTGAAGAACCGGCCATCCTCCACAGCCTGCGCGGCATGACCTATATAGAAATTGACGTGCGCGGTCCCAAAGAGGACTTGCATAGTGGTTTGTGGGGTGGGGCCGCCCACAATCCGGCCCTGGCGCTGGTGGAGATTCTGGGCAAACTCTACAATCCCGACAACACCATTGCCGTGCCCGGCTTCTATGATGATGTGGTGCCGCTGACTGATGCGGAACGGGCCATGATTGCCGGGGCGGATATGTCCGAAGCTCAATACAAGGAAGTCACCGGTGTGTCTGAGTTGTGGGGTGACGCCAACTACACCATTCGCGAGCGCATTTCTGCCCGCCCGACGTTGGATATTAACGGCATGTGGAGTGGGTGGACCGGACCGGGACCCAAGACCATCATCCCTGCAACCGCAGGGGCTAAGTTGAGTTCACGCCTGGTCGGTAACCAGGACCCCCACAAGGTCTTTGAACTGATCAAATCCTACATTGAGTCTGTTACCCCGCCGACCGTTGAAGTTGACGTCCGGTTGCTGACAACCGGTATGCCGGCCCTGTTCTCGCATGAAATCCCGGAGATGCAGGCAGCCGCAAGCGCCTATGAAAAAGGTTGGGGTTATACGCCTCTATTCATCCGTGGCGGAGGAAGCATTCCCGTTGTCGCTGACATCGCTGACCTGATGGAGATCCCCGTCGTCATGATGGGCTATGGACTGGACAGCGACGGGCTTCACTCTCCCAACGAACACTACAGCCTTGAGATGTTCCAGCGGGGCATCCAGACGGCCATTGTCTATCTTGAAGAACTGGCCCAACTGGCCGAATAGATACCGATTTAGAGACCATGTTGAGCAACGCAGGTTGCATTTCGAAATGAGGTTATCCATGTCCAACTCATTTGTAGAGGAATTGGAAGAGCGCTTCGTACGCTACGCCAAAATTGATACGCAGAGCAAAGAGTCATCCGAGACTGTGCCCAGCACCGAAAAGCAGTTTGATCTGCTGCATCTGCTGGTCGAAGAACTGCAAGCCATCGGAGTCAGTGACATCAGCATAACGGAGTATGGTGCAGTCCTGGCGACAATTCCGGCAACCGTAGAAGGGGATATTCCCACGATCGGATTCCTGGCCCATGTTGATACCGCCCCGGCTTTTAACGGGACGGATGTCAGACCGATTGTGCATCGGGCCTGGAATGGGGAGGACATCGTTCTGCCGGATGATCCTACAGTCGTATTGTCGGCCGATAACCTGCCTTATCTGGCGACGAAAGTCGGCGAGGATATCGTCACTGCCGGCGGCAAGACCCTGCTTGGTGCGGACGACAAGGCCGGGGTTGCCATTGTTATGGCAATGGCCCGCCACCTTTTAGAGAACCCGGGCATTATGCATGGCCCGATTCGTATCGGTTTTACCCCCGATGAAGAGATCGGTCGCGGGGTCCATCAGGAGTTGCCCGGGGATCTGGGAGCCAGGTACGCTTATACGCTGGACGGCAGCGCGCTGGGCGAGGTCGTCTATGAGACATTCTCGGCCGACAGGGCGATTGTCACGGTACGTGGCGTCTCTGCCCATCCGGGCGAAGCGAAAGGCGTACTCGTCAATGCGCTGCACCTGGCGGCCAAGATCGTTGATACCCTGCCGCAGGTTACCCTAACACCGGAAACAACGGCCGATCGCGAGGGTTTTATCCACATCTACTGGATGGGCGGCACGTCGGCCGAAGCGGAACTGCACTTCATTCTGCGTGATTTTGAGCTGGACGGATTGGAAGCACACGGGCAGCTTTTGCAACAGGTCTGCGCAACCATTCAGGCCGCCGAACTGCGAGCCCGGATTAATTGTGTCATTACCCCGCAATACCGTAACATGCGTTACTGGTTGGAGGACGACATGCGCCCCGTTGAACTGGCGATGGAAGCCACGCGCAGGATAGGCGTGGAGCCGTTCAACAGCCCTGTACGGGGTGGTACGGACGGATCACGGTTGACGGAGATGGGCGTACCCACCCCCAATATCTTCACCGGCATGCAGAACATTCACGGACCGCTGGAATGGGTCAGCTTGCAGGATATGGCCCGCGCTACCGAGATGTGCGTCGAGTTGGCCCAATTATGGGCTTCGTAAGCCTGTTAATAGGTTTTTAAACGATGAAGAACGCGCAAAGCGAGACACATATTGAATGACAACTCAATCCAGCGAACCTACCGGCACCACCCCTGAACTACAAGCTACCTCCTGGTTACCGCTTCTGGTAATCGTCCTGGCGCAGGTCCAGATGGCGTTTAACGTCAATGCGATCCCGGTCTCTATCGGGGCTATCGTTGACGACCTGAATGTATCCCCGACGAGTGTGGGAACGGCGCTGGTCGTCTATTCCCTTTTCGTCGCCGCGTTCGTCCTGTTGGGCGCTCGTGTCGGTAAGATGATCGGGGCGCGGCTTGCCTTCCAGATTACAGTTCTCGCCCATGGCGCAGCGATGGGCCTGATGGCGATCAGTAATGACGAGCGCATGATGTACAATGCCCAGGCGATTGCCGGGCTGGCAGCGGCCGTTCTGGTGCCGTCGCTGGTTGTGTTGATTGCCGCCAATTATCACGGACGCCAACAGGCCCAGGCCTTGGGTATCCTCGCCGGATCGGTGGCCGTGGCCGGCGCACTGGCTTTCTTCATCGCTGGTTTCCTCGCCACCACCCTTAGCTGGCGTGTGTCGTTTGGCATGCTGGTTGTAATGGCGATCGTGGTTTTCATCCTGAGCTTCCGGCTGCAACCGGTGGCTCGCCAAACGGGGATTCAGATCGATTTCGTCGGGGCGATCCTGGCGGCATTGGCGATTGCCCTCATCAGCTTTGGCTTCAACAACCTGACCAGTTGGGGATTGGTCCTGGCCCGGCCCGATGCGCCGTTTGCGCTGCTGGGGCTGTCACCTGCCCCGTTCATGGTCCTGCTGGGGTTGGTGGTTGGTCAGGGGTTCCTGGCCTGGTCCCATCAGCGGGTTCAGAAAGAAAAAGCGCCCCTCATTTCCCTCGAAGTGGTTGACGAACCCCAGGAACGGTCAGCGTTATGGTCACTGCTGATCATCAGCACGCTTGGCCCGGCCGTGAACTTCCTGATTCCTTTATATATTCAGATCGTTCAGGATCGCACCAGTCTCTTTACGGCCGTAGCGGTTGTACCCTATACATTGGCGATTTCGTTTGCGGCCATCACCGTCGTAAGGCTGTATGGACGTGTCAAACCCAAGTACATTGGCAGTGTAGCCTTCGCTGTGGTGGCGATTGGCCTGACCCTGCTGGCGTTTGTCATTCGTAACGAGTGGGGAACGCCGCTGGTTATCCTGTCGTTGATCATCGTTGGGTTGGGTGAAGGGTCGCTGGTGACACTCGTCTTTAACGTGCTGGTGTCGGAGTCGCCGCCCAGCCTGGCCGGTGATGTCGGCGCGATTCGCGGGGTAGCCAATAACCTGGCGACGGCCGTCGGCACGGCGCTGGCTAGCGTACTCGCCATTACCTTGCTGGGTCTGTTTGTGGCCGGGAGTTTGGGCCAGTCCTCCATCCCGGATTCGCTCAAGGCTCAGGTGAACCTGGACAGCGTTGATTTCATCAGCAACGTGCAATTAACAAATGTCCTGGGCGAAACGACGGCAACACCGGAACAGGTGGACGAAGCTGTGCGCATCAACTCCGATGCCCGCCTGCGGGCACTCAAGGGCAGCTTTCTGGTGCTGGCCGGGTTAGCGCTGCTGGGTGTTTTCACGTCTTTGGGACTGCCGGAATACGCCCCGGGCGAAGTACCGGCGGAACCCCCACCGGAACCGGCCTGATGTATTTCGTTGATGATCATCCGGTATGTTTGGAGGAAAAGAATATGCGATTCGGGTTTATAGTTAGCCTGATGTGGTTAGGAGGTACAAGTGGCAAATAACACCGCGAGCAACACGGCCGACGCCGGTTCCCAGGGCTTTCTGGGAGCAATTGAGCGCCTGGGGAATAAAGTCCCCCATCCGGTGCTCATGTTCCTTTATCTGATCGCCATTATCGCCGTGCTGTCCCACGTTCTCTACTTGTTCGGTGTAAGCGTAACGGAGGATATCGCCGTACCCATTCCGTCGGAGGTGGTGCCTGATTTTTACGAGGACACCACGGAGCCGATTGAGCGCCTCCCGCTTGAGCCATACGATACGGAATACACCATTGAAACCCGGACAATCCCCATCCAGAGCTTGCTGACAACGGAAGGCATCCGGTTCATCTTCAGCTCCTTTGTGGCTAACTTCGCCGGGTTTGGTGTGATTGCTGTTACCCTGGTGGCGATGGCCGGGGTAGGGGTGGCGGAGCAGGCGGGACTGATGGCGGCGTTGATACGCAAGCTGGTTCAGGTCGCGCCGCGCCGCCTGATACTTCTTCATCATCCTGGTCGGTGTGCTGTCCAGCATTGCCTCCGATGCGGGGTATCTTATTTTGATCCCGCTGGGGGCGGCCGCTTTTCTAACGCTGGGTCGCCATCCGTTGGCCGGTATGGCGGCGGCCTTCGCCGGTGTTGGGGCTGCGTTTGGGGCCAACCTCCTGATCACCCCCATCGACAGCATGATCACCGAGATTACCAACGAGGCCATCGCACTGGTTGGCGGGCAACCCATCACGATTGTTTCCAACTTCTACTTCGGTGCAGTTTCGGCGATTGTCCTGGCAATTGTGGCGACGATTGTAACCGAGCGGATTGTGGAACCACGTTTGGGACCGTACACCGGCAAGTCTGTAAATGGGACTGATGGTGAAGAGATAAACGAGGCGGACGAGGCACGCGGTCTTCGTTATTCGCTGATCGCGTTCCTGGCTGTAGCCCTGTTCATCAGTCTGATTACCTTTCTGCCCGGCGCACCTCTCCGCGATCCGGTCACCGGAGCTATCGTGGGTAATACGCCTTTCATGGATAGCCTGATCTTCATCATCTCGCTCAGCTTCCTCATTGCGGGTATCGGCTACGGCTTGGGAGCCGGGACGATTAAGAACCCCAACGACGTTATCCACGCTGTCACGAAGACATTTTCCGGATTATCGGGGCTGATCTTCATGCTGCTTATGATCAGTCAATTCATCGCCTTCTTTAATTACTCCAACATCCCGACCGTGAGCGCTGTTGCGATGGCTGATATTCTGGAGCGGGCTAATGTCGGTGCGCTGCCGTTGCTGTTGGGCATGATTGTGGTGATTGTGTTGTTGAACCTCATCATCCCCGGCGTGGTCCCCAAGTGGGCCATCTTCGCACCGGTGTTCATCCCCATCTTCTTCCGGCTTGGCGTTGCCCCGCAGACGGTGCTGGCTGCCTATCGCGTTGGCGATTCGCCGGCCAACATCATCACACCGCTGATGGTGTATCTGCCGTTCGTGGTGACAATTGCCCAGCGATATAACCGCGAATCCGGTCTGGGGACCATTGTGGCGTTGATGTTGCCCTATACGGCCGCCTTGCTGATCGCCTGGGTTTTGCTGTTTATCGTGTGGTTTGTACTGGGTCTGCCGCTTGGTCCGGGATACCCGGTCGGCGCATAAGCCTCACTGAATATCTTACGGTAAATGGAAACGGCCGAACTCGCGCGAGTTCGGCCGTTTTGTTTTTGCCGTTGTTGTGCCGAAGGGGTTGGCGGACGGCTCGCTAAATCAGCCCGTGTCTGACCGCAATAACGGCCGCCTGTGTGCGGTCGCTGGCCCCCAGGCGATTCAGGATGTTGGAGATGTGAGACTTGACCGTCCCTTCGGTGATAACCAGCTTGTCGGCAATCTCCCGGTTGCTGGCGCCCTGCACCACCAGGCGCAGTACTTCGTATTCCCGCTCTGTCAGTTTGTTGAGCGGGTTCTCGCCGGTGGCAATGGAAGTGGCCGGTCTCGTTTCCGTGTTTAGCATTTTACTGGCGGCCGTAGGCGCCAACTGCACAATACCGCGCTGGGCCATGTGGATGGCCTGAGCCAGGTCAGTGGCCGGTGTGTTCTTTAGCATGTAGCCTACAGCCCCTGACCTCAGCGCACCTTTTACATAGGCTTCGTCGTCGAATGTGGTCAGCATGAGCACTTTCACCTGGGGAAACAGCCGCTGGATTTCCGCCGCCGCCTCAATGCCGTCCATAACCGGCATGCGCACATCCATCAATACCACATCCGGTAACAAATCAGCGACGACGGTGATCGCCTCCTCCCCGTTTTCGGCCGTTCCCACGATGTCAATTCCCGGCTGAAGGTTGAGTAAAGAAGCCAGCCCATCCCGCATCAATAACTGGTCGTCGGCAATAAGGACCCGGATTACCGCCTCGCTCATAAGATTACCAGGCCCCCGCTAGTACATCGGATCGGACATCAACCCTTTTAGGTATTTTTACTGTAAGTTGAGCGCCGCCGGTCGAGGATTGGTCCATTTCCATTGTGCCGTGCACCAGTTCAATCCGCTCGCGCAAGCCTTGCAGTCCGTAGCCGCCGGTACCGGCGGCTCCCGGTGAGAATCCTATACCATCATCGGCCAGACGAAGAATAGCTGTTTCCGCGTCCAGTTCTACCGCTACCGTCACATGGCCGGCGTCAGCATGTTTCTGCACATTGGTCAGCCCTTCCTGGGCGGCGCGAAACAGGGTCAACAACTGCTGCTCGGAAAAGCCGGCCTCATCACCACGCAGGTGCCAGTCAACGGCCAATCCGCTTTGTTGCACGGTGTTGACCAGTGTGCTGAGCGCGGTGTGCAGAGTGAAGGACTCATCGGTTTCACGCAGGGCGCTTACCGAATTTCGCACCTCTGTCAACGCCTGATCCGTCAGATGCTTGGCCGCCAACACGGCCTGATCTGCTTCTTCGGGGTTGACGCCGCTGAACGTGATCGCCTTTTCCAACTGGACACCGACCACAGTCAGATAGTGCCCCAGACTGTCGTGAATCTCGCGGGCGATTCGATTCCGTTCCCGCATGGTAGCCAACTGGCCCACTTCGGCGGCATAGCGTGTGAGCTGCTCGTTTGATTCGGCCAGCTCGACCAACAACGCCTGGGCCTCCTGCCGGGCCTTGCGTTCCTGCAAGAGTGAATACGCCAGACCGGACCCGGCCAGAAAGGCGGTCAGAAGCAGGACCAGGGTTTGAAATACATAAGGCTGGTCATTCGAGGTAGCCAGGGCATAGGAACTGATCGCTACCCAGAACGCTGTGACGACAGTGATGACCAGAGCGTATCGTCGGGGCAGGTGAAAAATGGCAATAATCGGCAAAAGCGCGTACAGGATGCGGGGGAACTGTCCATTGGAGACCAGGGTGATGGCCTCGGCCAGGATAAAGGTAATGCCGATCCAAATCAGGGTCAGTCCGGTGCCGGGGTTTTCTCCTGCGCGACGATACACCAAACGCGCCGTTACCCAGATCAACACCAGAAGTACAATACTCACCCCATATCGCCATGGCTCGACCGGCGCAGGGTCCACGAAATAGGTCAGCACCAGAACCAGCAGGCCACCACCGACGATAAACTGGATCAGGTTTACCAGCGGACTGATATCCAGATACTGCTTGACCCATTGCTTCAGGGAAGCAAGTATGCCGGTTTGTGAGGAGGTCTGCGTGTCTTCGGCCATCATTAAAATAGAGTAGCACAACGGCCGCCTTCCACACAACTACCACTCTATAGACTTGCCCTCATACTTTCGTCGTATGTCGATTGGGGAGGCTCCCCAGGATCAGGCTAAACGCAGTTTCTATCTACTGCCGGATGTGGGCGGCGGCCGTTTTCCCTACACTGATTGCAGTATGAACCAGCTCGAACAATTGTCACCATGCGGCGCTTCCCCATTCGGCAATGGACGTGGGGGCGCCTGTGAACCTGAGAACCCGTTGGTACAAAGTTATCAGCGACCTGTGGAATAACCGCAGCCGCACCCTGATTGTGGCCCTGGCTGTGGCCGTTGGCATCTACGCTGTGAGTGCGGTGTCGGCCACCCAGACTGTCCTGCGGCGCGAGTATGACAACAACCTGTCGAAAGCCATCACGGCTTCAGCAACGCTTGTCACCGATCCCTTCCTGGATGATCTGGCCGACCGGGTGTCCGAGATACCCGGTGTGGCAGCCGCCGAAGGGCGGCAAACCATCTCCGTGCGCGCCTCTGCCGATCCCAACGGCCCTGAGAGCTGGCACGATATCAATCTGATTGTCGTTTCTGATTTCAATAACATGCACGTGGATAGCTACCCGTTTGTGGACGGCATATGGCCGGACGCGAAGGACGAACTGATGCTGGAGTGGCAGGGGAGGATTTCCTCGGCGCAGGCATCGGCGACACCCTCACCGTTGAGTTGAGCAACGGTACACAAAAAGAGTTGACGATTAGCGGCACAGCCCAAAATGCACAGGTGCCGGCCCCGCGTGTCTTCAACAGCACCTACGGTTTCATCTCGCCGGAGACGGCCCGCTATCTGGGGTACGACGGCACGTTTACCGAATTGCATATCAAGGCGGTTGGGGAAGACCCGGACGAAGCGGCCGTTCGGGTCGTAGTGGCCGATGTCACTGACCAACTCAACCGGAGCGGCCGAACGGTCTACAACGTTACCTACGCCAGCGAGCAGTTTACCCAGACGTTGTTTGACACCATTATTCTGATGCTTTCCGCATTTAGCTGGATGATCCTGTTTCTGTCCGGTTTTCTGGTCATTAATACCATTTCGGCGCTGATTACCCAGCAGGTGCAGCAAATCGGCATTATGAAACTGGTTGGGGCGAGCCGTCTGCAAATCGCCGGCATGTATCTGCTGTTGGTGGAAGTGTACGGCGCGATCGCCTTTCTCATCAGTTTACCCCTTACGATATTCACACCCCGCTTTCTGATGCGGAACGTTGTGGAACCGGTGATGAACATTCGCCCGGAGAGCTACGCCATCCCCGTCTGGATATTTCTGGTGATGATCTTGATCGGGGCCTTGCTGCCGCTTGTCGCCGGTTTGCTGCCTGTCTTGCAGGGAACCCGCATGACGACCCAACAGGCGTTAAGCGGTGTTGACCTGAGCGACGGCGCGGCCGGCACGGGGATATTTGAGCAGGTGCTACAGCGTTTGCCGAAACGATGGGTACAACGACCGTTTCTTCTGGCGTTTCGCAATACCTTGCGCCACAAGAGCCGATTGATGCGGACGTTGCTGGTGCTCATATTGGGCACGACGCTGTTTGTCGCGGTCCTGGGCGTGCGTAAGTCAATGACGGCTACCCAGCAAGAGTTCACCGGCTATCACCAATATGATGTTTCTGTGCAGTTTTCCCGACCGTATCGGGCCGGAGAGATTGAACAACTGGCGCTGGAACTGCCGGAAGTAACGGCCGTTGAGAGCTGGAACACCAACACGGCCAGCCGCATTCGCCCCGATGGCGAAGAAAGCAACCGGTACTTTGTCTATGGCCTGCCGGAGGAAACGCCCCTGGTGACGCCGGTGATGCAGGAAGGGCGCTGGCTGGAACCGGGCGACACGTACGCAGTGGTTATCAATGTCAACGTGCAGAATCAGGAACCGGATATTCAGGTTGGTGACCGGATAACGCTGAATATGGTCGATCGGGAACAGTCGTGGGAAGTGGTCGGCATTGTCGGCACAGATGCACTGGGACCGAACATCTATATGAACGCCGCCGTTTACGACTACGAGACGCGCACGGTGGGGCAGGCCAACAGCCTGCAAATTATTGCGACCCAACACGATGATGCCTTTCAGGACGAGCTGGCGGCCGATCTCTATGAATATTTTGAGGCGCACGGCTACAAGGTCAGCGGGACGACGACTGCGGCGTTTATTCGCACCCGTCCCACTACCATGTTCAATATTATTACCGCCTTCCTGATTTTGATGGCTCTACTCCTGGCGGCCGTCGGCAGCCTGGGGCTATCCACCACCATGAGCATTAACATGATGGAGCGCATCCGTGAGATCGGTGTGCTGCGAGCCATCGGCGCTTCCAATGCAGCCATCCGCAAGATTGTGTTGCTGGAAGGGCTGGTTATCGGCGTGCTGAGCTGGGTGATCGGCGTCATTCTGTCTTACCCGACAGCTATTCTGATCGACGATGCGCTGGGTATGTCGCTACTGAAAATGCCGCTGACGTTTCAATACAACTATCTCGGCGCGATTATCTGGCTGTTTGCCCTGCTGGCTCTGGCCGTGGTCGCCAGCCTGGGCCCGGCCCAGAAAGTGTCGAAACTGACCATCCGTGAAGTGCTGGCTTATGAGTAGGCCACAACCGGAATCACAAGAGTTAACCATGTCGGAACAACAATCTTTACCGGATTTAACCACACCCGAACCGCTGATTGATCTGCGCGGGTTGAAGAAAGCGTACGAAACGCCTGTTGGGGACTTTTATGCCCTGAAGGGAATCGATCTGGAAATTCAGCCCGGTGAGTTCGTAGCCCTGCTGGGCAAGTCCGGTGCAGGCAAGTCCACGCTCATTAACATGCTTACCGGCATCGATCATCCCACGGCCGGTGAGGTCGTCGTAGACGAACGGCCGATTCACCAGATGAATGAAGACCAGATTACCGACTGGCGCGGTCATAACGTGGGGGTAGTGTTCCAGTTCTTCCAACTCATGCCCATGCTCACCATTGCCCAGAACGTGATGTTGCCGATGGATTTTGCCAATTTGTACCACTCGCCGAAGGAACGATACGACCGGGCCGTGCATTTGCTGGAGCAGGTGGAGATTGCCGAACATGCCGACAAGCTGCCGTCGGCCGTTTCCGGCGGGCAGCGCCAACGGGTGGCAATTGCCCGTGCGCTGGCTAACGAACCCAGCTTTATTGCCGCCGATGAACCAACCGGCAACCTGGACTCCCAGACGGCCGATGCGGTATTCCGCGTTTTTGAACAATTGGTAGACGGTGGCGTCACCATCTTTATGGCTACCCACGATCAGGATTTGGCATCCCGTGTGTCGCGGGTGCTCCATATCACCGACGGCGTGCTGGACGAGAACTCGAAGGGATTGTCCGCTCACCGGTAGGGAATGACATGATCGAATTACAAAACATCAAGAAAGAATATGAGACGGCCGCCGGACCGTTCTTGGCTTTGAAAGGCATTGATCTGTCCGTGGATGCAGGGGAATTTGTGGCTGTGGTTGGCAAGTCCGGCAGCGGCAAGTCTACGCTGATCAACATGTTTACCGGCATTGACCATCCGACGGAAGGCGAGGTGGTAGTGGCCGGAACCCACATCCGCACCCTGAATGAGGACCAAATGGCCCAGTGGCGTGGGAAGGAGATGGGCATTGTCTTCCAGTTCTTCCAACTGTTACCCACGCTGACGCTGATTGAAAACGTAATGCTGCCGATGGATCTGGCGAATCAGTTTGGACTGGATGAGCGGGAAGACCGGGCCATGTATCTGCTGGAGCAGATGGAGATGGCTGATGATGCGAACAAGTTCCCGGCTTCCATCTCCGGCGGCCAGCAGCAGCGGACGGCTATTGCCCGTGCCCTTGCCAATGATCCGCCGATCCTGGTGGCGGACGAACCGACCGGCAATCTGGACTCCAGGACGGCCGCTTCTGTCTTTGATCTGTTCCGGTCCCTGGTGGACGAGGGCAAGACCATTCTCATGGTGACCCATGATGATGACCTGGCGAGTCAGGCGCCGCGCAAGGTAACCCTGGCTGATGGTCTGATTGTTGATGATGTGCGCTACGGATAACCGATAGTGACTAAACAGACGAGGATTTTCGAATGAGTAGAAAGATCATTTTAGCGTTAATGGGTGTGCTGTTACTGGCGCTGGCCGGTTGCCAGTCCGACACCCCGGACGAAACGGAACCCCTGGAAGCGACGGCACCGCTCAGCACGATTCTCACCGGCGATGTCGGTGCCGAAGGTCGTGTTGTCCCGCAGGCGTATGCCCATCTTTCTTTCCCCAGCGGAGGCACGGTTGCGGCCGTTTTGGTGGAGGAAGGCGAGCAGGCCGAGAAAGGACAACCACTGGTGCAGCTAACAACTGTTGATGAAGAAGCGGCGCTGGCGGAATCAGATGCGGCCGTCTTGCAGGCTGAGGCTGCTTTGGAAGCAGCGAAGACCGGCCTGCTGACCGCGCAGACCAATCTGGACGCCAGCCGTCTGGATAAACGAGCGGCCGAAGCGGACCTGGCGTTATTGCAGGCAGGTGCATCAGATGCTCAACTGGCGCTGCAAGCGGCGGTTGTTGGGGCGGCTGACGCTTCTGTGTCCAAAGCAGCGGGCGAACAGACTTATGCGCTGGAGCCGGCTACATCGGCTGCTATTCAGGCGGCTGAAGCCAATCTGGCTGCGGCCGAGGCCGCTTTCCTGGCGGCGCGCATTGCCTACGACACGGCCCCGGACAATACCGCCGACAGCGAGTTGACCGCCCTTCAAAATGAACTGAACGCCGCCGCTGCCAACCGGGATGCTGCCCAGGCCGGCCTGACCGAGCTACAGGACGGTGCCACCGGGTCCGAGCAGATGGCCGCCAACAGTAGTGTTGCTTCCGCTGCCTATAGTCGTGACGCGGCCGCAGCCGATCTGGCGGTTATGGAACGCGGCGCACGGGATCAGGAATTGACCGTTGCTACAACCAGGGTGAGCCAGGCGCAGACGGCAATTACGGCTGCCGAACAAGCTGTGTCCCAGGCGCAGACGGCCGTTTCCCAGGCCGAAGCCAATCTGGCCCAGGCTGAGGCGGCGCGGGATATCGCCCAAACCAACCTGGAAAAACGGACACTCACTGCCCCCATTACCGGAACAGTGGTCAGTCTGGACCTGAACTCTGGTGAATTGGTGGCCGCCGGCACGCCGGTTGTCACGATTGCCGACCTGAGTAACTGGCAGGTGGAAACGACCGATCTCAATGAACTGAATGTAGTAAGCCTGACCCCCGGCCAGTCCGTGCAGGTGACGCTGGATGCTTTTCCCGGCGTTGAGCTTGACGGTGTTGTCAACAGCATCGCCCACGCCTCCCAGACTTTACTGGATGATGTGGTCTATCCCGTCACGATTGATCTGGATGCGGATGACCTCCCGGTTCGCTGGGGGATGACGGCCTTTGTGGAAGTAGACACCAGGCGATAGCCGACAGGCAGGATTGAATCATGAAACGAAATAACAAGTTTATAGCAGGCATATTGATGTTGGCGCTCGTGGGGTTGGGACTATTCAGTCAGCAGACCCCGGTACTGGCTGCGCCGCCGGCTCAGGAAACAGAGCTTGCGCCGCACAGTAAGGGTGAAATTGTGCCCCTGGCGACCGTTGACCAGGCGTTTGAATTAGGCGGCACGGTCGTAGAGATTCTGGTAAGCGAAGGTGATACTGTCCGGGCCGGCGATCCATTGATCCGGCTGGATGCGGAAGCAGCGACTCTGGCTGTCAACAAAGCCCAGGCCCAGGTGCAGGCCGCAGAGCAAGCGGTGGCGGCAGCGCAAGTCGGGCAACAACAGGCGGAGACGGCCGTCACGCGCGCTCAGGAGAATGTGATTATTGCCCAGGCGCAGCTCGATCTGTTGTTGGCCGATCCCTTACCGGAAGAAGTTGATGCCGCCAAAGCGCGGGTCGCTGCCGCCGAAGCGGCCGTTTCCCAGGCCATCGGCCAGCGCGACACCTCCCTTGACGTGGGCACACCGGCCCAGATTGCAGCGGCCGGAGCGCAGGTCTCGGCGGCGCAGGCTAATCTGGTCACCATTCAGGACCGCTACGACGACATTATCAACGGCTGCTTTACCCGGCCGGACGGCACGGAAGTTTGCCCGCTTTACGGGCCGGTAGAGGAAACGACACGGGCACAATTGGAGGCTGCGAAATTAGACGTAGCCGCAGCCCAGGCGCAGTTGGCGCAGTTGCAAAGTGGCGCCACTGCCGGACAGCAACAGGCTGCGAACGGTCTGGTAACGCTGGCGTCCGCTAACCGGGATGTGGCCCAGGCACAGCTTGATTTGCTGCTGGCCGAGCCGACACCGGAACAGATTGAGCAGGCAGAAGTGGCTGTGGCGCAGGCGGAGATGGGCGTGCGGCTGGCCGAAGTGCAAGTGGCCGGGGCAACGACGGCCGTACAACAGGCTGAAGCGCAGTTAGCCCAGACGAAAGCTGCCGCAGTGACGGCTCAAACGAATCTGGATCGCCTGACGCTAGTTGCGGCGATGGACGGGACGGTGACGGCCGTCACTGTTCACGATGGCGAGCTGGTGCGGGCGGGTGAAACGGCCGTGACACTGGCCGACCTCAGCGGCTGGATGGTGCAAACGACAGACTTTACCGAGCTGGATATTGCCAAAGCTGAAGTTGGGCAGGAGGTATCCGTTTTGGTGGATGCCCTGCCCGGCGAAACCTTGACCGGCGTGATTACGGATATCGCGCAGGTTGCCGGTCTGGCGCAGGGGGATGTTGTATATGAAATCACCATATCTCTCCCGGAAGGGGACCAATACCCCCTGCGCTGGGGCATGACAACCGAGGTCATGATTAACCCCTAGGTCGTGTTTTCATATCGTTGCCGAATCGGTTTGCCGGCCGCTGAAATGCACAATCTCTGGGGCAGCTTAGGGAGCCGCCACATTCCACCGGCGGCCGGCATACTGATGTTCTGACCGGTATAAGGAGTTTGAGTATGATGTAAATTGACATAACGATATTGAGTTTGATTGAGTTTAGCGTGGTAGCTGGTGCGATCCTCAATCGCGGACCGCCCAGCCACCTCTTGAAAGGGGAAATATAAAAGGAGCCAAACATGTTCAGTAAGAAAACAAGCTGGTTGATCATAGGGGCAGTTTTAATGGCTGTCCTGGCAATGACAACAGCGACCACAAATGCAGCACGTTACGATATTGATGGATTGGTGTTTATTGACGACAATCTCAATGGGGTTTGGGACGTTGGAGAAGCCGGATATGACGGCCAGTGGCAGTGGGTGGAAGATGAGGAAGTGGAGCGCTATGTCGGCGCAACCGTGACGGTGATCACGCCCGCATACGATGAGATCGCCATCGAAACATTGCCGGCCCGCGAACTGGGTGAGGATGAGGAAGTCATTTGCACCCAGCAGGACCTGGTTATGGATGATGACGAGATCAACCCCAACCCGGTACGGCCATGCACCGGCACCTGGGGCCTCCCGATTCATGATGATGAAACCTATCTGGAGATTCGACTCACCGTCCCGGACGGATATCGGCTAACCTCTCCCAGTCCACAGTACTTCCTTACCGGCACGGACACGAACTGGGTGGATTTCGGCATTGTGCCGATTACCGACAGCGTCGAAGGTACCGGTGGGCCGGTGACCACAGTGACGGATGAGGTACAGGCAGAAGCGACGACCGATACGAGCACGAGCGCAAGCACTTCAGCAACCTATTCCATGGTTATCGAAGGGACCGGATTTGTGCCCGGCCTGGTCTTCATTGACACCAATGAAGATGGCGTCTGGCAGCCCGGAGAACCTGGGTATGGCGGTCAATGGGAATGGGTGGAAGATGAGGAAGTGGAGCGCTATGTCGGTGCAACCGTGACGCTTATCTCTCCTGCCTATGATGAATTTGCGGTTGAGACTTCACCTTACCGGGAGCTGGGAGAGGATGAAGAAGTTGCCTGCACCCAGCAAGACCTGTTATTGGCAGATGATGAAATCAACCCGAATCCGGTGCGGCCGTGCAGCGGCACATGGGGACTTTCCCATGCCGGTGACGATGTGCGCTGGGAAGTGTGGTTGACCGTACCTGACGGGTACCGGCTTACGTCGGCCAACCCGCAGTATTACATAACCGGCAGCGGTCAGATGCCGATTGACTTCGGCATTACACCGATTTCGGCCGATTAAGCGATTGTTCGACCTTTACCGATAACATAGGCGGGTGGGGTCCGTGCTACCGGGCCCCACCCGCGCTTTTTTTGTTTTCAAGGATAGTAATTGACAAATGATACAAATAATGTTATATTTGTATCATGATTGAAGACCACGCAACCCGCGACCGAATTGCCCTCGCTGCCCTGCAACTATTCCTGGCGCAGGGAATTAAGAAAACGACCGTTTCCGAAGTGGCGGATCAGGCCGGTGTCACTCGCGTTACTGCCTACCGTTACTTTGGCGACAAGAAAAGCCTGGTTCATGCGGCCTTCATGCACCCGGTTGGTATTTTCCAACAAGTGCAGGCGGCCGTCGCCCAGGCGCAGGGCGAGGCCATTGAGCCGTACCTGGACGCTATCGGCGTCGGTTTGGCGGCCCTGCCACCGGGCGATCTCCCCACGCGATTGGATGAACTCAGGCGCCTCTATCCCGATATTGCTGCTGAATTTCATGATACGCGCGTCAGCGTAGTCAAGGACATATTTGATCGCCTGTTTGCCGTCGGTCGGGAGCAGGGAGTGCTGCGGGAGGGGTTGAACCAGGATGTTGTTGAAGCGGTGTTCTTTGACGTTGCTACTGCTGCTCTGGATAACCCCCGCTTACTCGCTCTCAATTTATCCGGTGCCGACATCTACAACACCATTAAGGCCATCTTTCTGTATGGCATTTTGAAGGAGCCACTATCATGAATCCCAACCAGTTTTCCAGTTTTCTTCGAGCCAATTGGAATTTGCTGAACGGCCGTTACCATTTCCCCAAAGAGCGTATCGGCGAGCACATGGAGGTGGACGGACAAGATTTCACTATCTTCCGCCAGATGTTTGTGGATGCAGAGGATACGGCCGATCCCGAAGTTGTCTTCAAGGTTCGCTTTCACGTCGAAAATATGTCCCCGGACATCAACAAGATCTTCTCCCTGTTTACCATCCCC
Organism: Chloroflexota bacterium; assembly: GCA_041390945.1. GTDB lineage: Bacteria > Chloroflexota > Anaerolineae > Promineifilales > Promineifilaceae > Promineifilum. Next base: position 56,539 of record JAWKOY010000026.1, on the reverse strand, counting down.
TTTTTTTCCGGGTTACCGGGATTTCGATCGAAGTTATGGTTGCTGGATGAAACTACCGGCGACAACATGGGCATTTACGAGTGGGCCACGGCCGAAGATGCCGAGTTCTATTCCCGATCCTTTGCCATGCACTTCATGACCGGCCGTTCTACGCCGGGCTCAGCCCAATTCGAGATTGTCCCAGGTGGCGTGGGCATCAGGTAAAAAGCAGGTTGTGTCTATCTATTTGGGGGAATGATGACAGCGAAAACGCTCGAACGCAGAGATGTGATCATTGGAACGATTATTGTGGTGCTCCTGGCCGGTACTTTTGCCTACCTGGGGGGGAAGCCGTTGATTCTGACATTCGTTCCTGTGGTATTCGTCACCTGGATCGTTTTCATTTATATGTACGTGAAGGGAACGGAACTCCCGAAGGGGAGCTATTTTCTACCCTTCTTTCTAGCCATGCTTGCATGGCAACTTATCCACTTTAGCGAGGAGTTTGTCACCAATTTTTATACGCTCTTTCCGGAGTTATATGGCAGCGCCCCGTATACACCCAATATTTTTGTTACCTTCAACATGGTGGCCTACTTCGTATTTGCAATCGCCTGTATTCTTGTGTTCACCAGGAATATTAAATTTCTTCTTGTTCCTGTCCTGTTCTTCATTCTTTATGCCGGAATGGGGAACGTCATTGCCCACACCTGGTGGGTCATACTGGAGAGGTCCTATTTTCCCGGCTTTTACACAGCGCAGGTGTACTGGATCCTTGGCCCGCTCACTTTGTCAGCACTCATCGGTTCCGAGAAAAATGCCCTGATTGTCATGGCCTTGATCGCCGCCATACTGAGTCCACTCTTGATCATATTTATGTGACCGAATGAATCCAGTCGCCTTCTCCGCAAGCGTTAGCAGGTAACAAGATTGTGATGCACACCATGCAAGAACGACCAACCCCGCCGCCATTGGCTGTATAGGGTCAATTGGCAAGATTTTTGTAGACGGGACGTACTTGACACAGGCATTGACCTGCCTGATGAGATGGCTGATGTGTCAAAGGACATAATTCATACCATGGAAAAACTTGAACTGAAGAAACAATACAAACCATTCTACTCTGCCTCGGCCAAGAAGGTGGCTGTGGTAGATGTGCCGCCCTTGCAATTTGCCATGATCGAAGGGCAGATTCCGCCGCACGAAAAGCCCGGCACGTCGGCACAGTTTGCGGAGGACGTTGGCGCGCTCTACAGTGCCTGCTACACCCTGAAGTTTATGGTCAAGAAACGCGAGACAGATCCGGTAGATTATCCGGTCATGCCGTTGGAAGGGTTGTGGTCGGCCGTCTCCGGACAGTATGATCCGGGACGGGACGACACCTGGCTCTACACCATGATGATCATGCAGCCGGGCTTTATAACGGCCGACCTGTTCGCCGAGGCGGTCGCCAGGGCACAGAAGAAGAAACCGAACCCCAGTCTTGATCAGCTCCGCCTGACACCCTTTCACGAGGGGTTAGCGATCCAGACGATGCACCTTGGCCCCTACGCCACCGAGCCGGAGACCGTCGCTCGCATGGATGCCTTCGCCGAAGCAGAGGGGTACGCATTACACGGGCTGCACCATGAACTCTACCTCAACGATCCCCTTCGCACCGCCCCGGAACGACTGAAGACGATATTGCGACATCCGGTTAAGGTAGAGGGTTAATAACCCAGGTTTAGGCTACGCTGCCCGCCACATCTTTTGTGTAAATTACCAATTGTGTCCAGGTGATGCGCACCATGCAAGAACGACTAACCCTCACCGCCATTGGCTGTACAGGGCCAATCGGCAAGATTTTTGTAGACGGACTACTCGACACAGGCATTGACCTAAGGGTGCTGGCGCGCGATCCGGATCGTGTCGCGGCCCAATACCCGGCGGCACAGGTCATGCCGGGTAGTATGTTGAAGGCTGATGACGTAGCCCGCGCCATGCAAGGCGCTGATGCCGCCTTGCTGAGCACCCCGATTGGTCCACGGAATGAGACATCCATTGAAGAAGAGGCAGCACGAGCCGTCATCGACGCTGCCAAACAGGTGCACCTACCGCATCTCATCTACATCTCTGTCATCGGCATCGATCGGCCGACCGGCATCCCCGTATTGGATTCCAAGCGGGAGGTTGAAGCTATGCTGGCAGCCGGCGGCCTCTGCTGGACGTCCATCCGTTGCGGCTCTTACATGGAAGACGTTATTGGCACGCGAGCAGCCACGCTCCGCCGAGGAATCTTTCTGTTTCCGGTGACTCCTGAGCGGCGTTTCAACTTTACCTACCAGGGAGATGTGCCCCGGCTGGTTTGCGAATTGCTCAGGCAGGGACACGGGGTCAATGGGGCGTTGGACTGCATTGACCCGCAGACCTATTCAGTAGCCGAGGTGGCCCAACTGTTGAGCGAAACGAGAGGGCACCATGTCACTCCCAGCGGGAAATGGCCCCTTACTTATTGATGATGGCGCAACCCTACTTTTACTGGCGCAAGCACCGTATGGCTACCATCATCCCCCTCCTGCGCTACTTTAACGGGCATGACTACACCGGCCATACCCGTCAACTGGCAGAGGTATGCCCCAGTTTCAAGGTGACCTCGTTGGCCGAATATGTGCAACGGTTACTTGTCTGAACAGAATGGTAATCCAGGTTTAGGCTACACTGCCCGCCTCATCTTTTGTGTAAATTGCCAATTGCGTCCGGTTGGAGAGCTTTAGCTTCTTTAGAATATTGCTGATGTGGCTGCGGATGGTATTCGTACTGACATTAAGTGATTGGGCAATCTCTTTGTTTGACATCCCTTCAGCAACCAGGGCAGTGATCTCCTGTTCGCGCCTGGTTAGTAACGACGGTGATGTGTCTGCTTGTACGGGCAGGTTGAGCAACTGGACGGCGAGCCCTTCAGGGATAGACATCTGCCCACGGTACACGCTACGCACTGCATGAAGCAAGTCATCCGGCTGCGAGTCTTTGAGCAGGCAACCCAACGCGCCGGCGCGGATAGCATCAACCATGTTCTCTGCCTCGCCGAAGCTGGTGAGGATCAAGATATGCGCATTTGGGTTTCTGGTTCGAATTTGCGTGGTCGCCTCTACCCCGTTCAGGCCGGGCATCACCACATCCATCACAATGACATCCGGCCGGAGCTGCCCTGCCATCTCCACAGCTTCCTGGCCGTTTGTGGCTTCACCGACTACTTCCATGCCGTTTCGCGGAATGAGCAGCCCGGCCAGCCCCTGGCGTACCACCGGATGATCGTCGGCAATCAAAACGCGAATGTTTTCCCCAGACTTACTCATATTGAGACACCGTACCCTTTACCTGCATGGCCCTGCGCTTTCGTTACTGTTCTACAGGGACCGTGGCGATAACGCTTGTTCCGCCTTCTACCGTTGAGTCTATTTCGAGCTCTCCACCCAGCGAATGAATTCGGTGGTGCATATTCTCGATACCCATGCCGGCCGGGGCCTGGGAGAGATCGAAACCACGACCATTATCAACGATACTTAATTGCAGGCAACCGTTTTCCCTGAATACACTCAACGAAATCGTATCCGCATTAGCGTGCTTAAGCGTATTGTTGAGTGCTTCAATCGCTACAAAGTACAGTTCTCTTTCCACATTGCGGGAGGCGGCGGTTGGCTCTTCTATCCGGGAATTAACACGAATACCGACGCGCCGTTCAACCATATCAAAGCGCGCATTTAATGCCCCGGCTAACCCCTGAGTTTCCAATGCGGGTGGCTGTAATTCGAACAACAGGAACCGCATTTCCTGTAATGCCTGGAGGGAGGTGTCGGCTATACGGGCAAGGTTAAGCTCAAGGCGTGGTGCGTCTCGATCCTCCAGCGCCTCCTGGGAGGCGCGCGTGAACAGGGTCATGCTGTAGACAAGCTGCGTCACCGAATCATGCAAATCACGCGCCAGCCGGCCCCGTTCTTCATACGCAGCCACCTCCATAATACGCTGCCGCAACTGTTGATTCTCAACGATGACGCCCATTTGCCGCGCCAGGGCCACCAGGAGAGAAACCTCGCTCCGGCTAAACGGGTCTTCCCCCTGACGGTAACAACTGAGCCAGCCATGGGGCTGATCGCCTGCCAGCAACGGACTGCCCAGATATTTGTCGTACTGTGAGTTTCTGAGTGCCGGCGGCAAATCGACCAACCCGATTTGTCGCCCAAGCAGTGCGGAGACATCTGATTGCTGAATGCGTCTGGCAAGGGCCGGATACATCGGGATCGCTTCCAGGTCCCTGAGCGCCGGTTCGGACAAGTTTCGTTGGGCCACCAGCACGAGCGACTGTTGATCGTCTGACAGCAAATGCACACAGAGTGCGTCGCATAGCTCAACCTCTACGATTCGGTTGAGTATGGGGCGTAACAAGCTTGCCAAATCCTTCCTGTCGCCGGGGAGCATGGTCAGATCGGTAAAGGCTGACAGTTCGCGTGTGCGGTCGGCCACCCGTTCTTCAAGCTCCTCATGGGAGTCTTGAAGTTGTTGAAAGAGAACATCCTGCTGCTCTCTGGCCGTCTTCAGTGATTGCGTCAGCTCATTAAAAGAATTTGTAAGGGACCCTATCTCGTCGCCGAATGTGATGGGCACTGACGTTTCGAGATCGCCCCTGTTCACAGCCTTGATGCCTTCCACCAACGTATCAATGGGCTGCACCAATGTTTTGCGGAAGAAAAGGGGGAAAGCCAGGAGCACAACGGAACTGGAGACGACGACCAGGAGCAGCCATTTCGAGACAGTTTCACTGAGGCGTTCGGCCACTGCCAGATGAGAAAATCCAATCTCGTAGGTGGTGCCCTCGTTGTTGAAAAAGTAGCCCGAATACTGCTCCAGACCGCGACTGGTAATCGTTGGTTGTTCTCTTACCGCACCCCACCAATCATTTTCAGTGAGTTGAATGAGGGAGATAGCCGGGATGACACGATCCAGATACCCACTCTGGTTTTCGCGTACAAGCGATTGCAGATCAAAATATTGTTCATCGACGGACCGGTAAAGCTCTCGATAAGCAGCGGCGTTTTCCGGGTCCAGCGCATCCCAGGAAACGACGTAAGTGATCGAGGCCGGATCAGAAATGACCGTCCCGGTTTGAATCAGTTCATCATATGCGACGATGATCGCGTTGATACGCTCGTCCCCCAGTGCTCTTTCGGCCGTATTAACGTCAAGCGCGCCAAACACGGAGAAAATCAATAACACAGTCGCCAAAGTGATCCCGACCAGCTTCGCCATAAAGCTGCTGACTTCCGGTGCGTAATTGAAATAAACCAGGGCCATGGCAACGATTGCCAGAAGCGACCCGATATTCGACATGATAAAACTTGCCGGGTACGGGAAGTGCACCAGTGTCTGGATGCCCGGCAGAAAAGCCAGACTAAGGGCCAGGGCCAAATTACGTAATGGTCCGGCATCGTCACCCTGAGGGTGAATGAGACGAAGGCCGAGGTCTGCGATCCGGTTGTCAGACAGCGGGGGAGCAGCGCGGGCCGAGAGTATGACCGAACGACGAAGAAGGATGATCACTACTGATAGCGTTGCAATCGGTAGAAGTAGGTAAAAGGTATCAGGAACGTCCAGTTCGGGAGTCCAATGGAACAAGAACCGATAGTTAAAGTAAACGCAGAAACCAAGGGTGATCAATGCCAGACCACCCATCCAGGCCAGTGCGATTGTTGATTCGAGCGAACGTTCGAACCGGGGCACGCTATAGGCAAAGAGGGCCAGGGCAACACCGCCGGCCAATATCCAGAAGTCTTGCCACGGCTCGAACAGTTGCGCCCAACTGGTGGTGGTGTTGTTCAGCATGATCGCCAGGCCGGAGAAGGCGACCAGTGTAAAAAACGCGATCATGCACTTCATGGCCTGGGATTTTCCCGGCAACCGCATCAGGTAGACGGCGACGCTCGCCGAGAGGATGACCAATGTCAGGCCGATAATGGCGTAGCCGCTGAAGTGAATCTGTAAGGGGAACATGGTTTACCGGCGATTCAACTTACTTGCCGGATCGCCTCTGTCAGTATTTTCGCTAATCCATTTGGATTAGTCCAACCAGACAAAGAAGAACCATCTTGGTGTTGGATGTAAAACAGCGGTGACTTTATTAAGCTAGTCATATTGAGAATGTAGACCTTCGGAGTCAACTATACCGGTTAGCCCGGATGATGGGTCGGTGGTTGGCGGGGTATTGCCCTGCCTGATTAGCCAACGCTAATGTGCCGGCTAGTATACATTGATTGAACTTCCTTAACCTATCTCAGGACGGAAGTGGGGCGGCAGGGCTAAAACCTTTTACAAAAGTGACACAGGGTCCCGGCAGCAATGACCGGGGATTAAACAAATTTGACCAAGGAATGGTGTGAGAGAACAAGGTATGCAGACAAAACGATTGATGTTATTGGGCGTTTTCCTGCTGGGGATGTTTCTGATTGCTGCCACCGATGGGACGGCCCATGCCGAAGACGCGCAGTGGCGGGCACGCTTTTGGAACAACAAGAACCAGAGCGGCGACCCCGTCCTGGAGCGTCATGACAGTTCCATTGACTTTAACTGGGGGGACGGCGCACCGGCCGCCAACGTGAATGACGACAATTTCTCGGCGCGCTGGAACCGCACCGTCAACTTTGATCCCGGCACCTACCGCTTCACGGCCACGATGGATGACGCCATGCGCGTCTATCTGGATGGGAACCTGATCATTGACTCCTGGACGGACAGCCAGGAACACACGTTGACCAAGGATGTGTATGTGAGCGGTGGGGAACATGCCCTGAAGGTAGACTATTACGAGGCCGGCGGCGTGGCGATTGCCCGGTTCTCATGGCAACTGGTCCAACCGGCCGGCGCGACCTCCGGCAGCGGCGGCGGTGCGTTCTACCCCAACTGGAAGGCTGAATACTTCAACAATACAACGCTTTCCGGCGCACCGGCGCTGGTTCGTGATGATGCGTACATGGACAACGACTGGGGACTGGGATCACCGGCACCGGGCGTCATCAACAATGACTATTTTTCGGCGCGCTGGACCAAGACCATCAGTGGCGATCCCGGCACCTACACCGTCATTATGACCAGCGACGACGGCTCGCGCCTGTACGTGAATAACGTCTTGCTGATCGACAATTGGGCCGTGCAGGGGCCCACCACAAAGACCGCCACCTATAACTATACGGGTGGGCCGCTACTGGTCCGTGTGGAGTACTTTGACCAGACGGGCGGCGCTGAGATCGAGGTTCATCTGATATCAACGTCCGGCGGCGCTGTCACCATTCCGTCACAGCCGACAGGGTCCGGTAATAATAGCTGCGGCCCGTATGCAGGGTCCATCGCCTACGTGAACGTTGCCAGCCTGAACTTCCGTGACGGTCCGGCAACTGCGTTCCCGATTATTCAAACCCTGCCGCAATGTACGGCCGTCGAGTTGACCGGGTATCGCAACCCGGTCGGCACAAATGCCGGGGACTGGGTGCAGGTTGTCTTACTGGATAGCGGCCAGGTTGCCTGGGCGGCGCTTGATTATTTGTCGACCGAGGTGCCGACCAGCAGCCTGACGGTGTTATCAGATTAGGAATGCTTTCGCTGTCGGGTGAAAGCCGGGCAATTACCTGCCTGTCCCAGATTTTTGTCTGGGACAGGCTGTTGTCGTTTTTTACGGCTGGTGGAAATTATCGAAACAGACAGCTTGCCGGAGTGATTAACCCGGCGGCATGGCAATGATTGAAGGAGAAATGAAGAACGATGGCCCAAAAGATGAATGGGGAATCCGAAGAAAAGAAACCCGACTATGTGGTTGATCTGGAAGCCGCCTACGGCCCGCCCAGCGAAGAGGGTTTCGGCAGTGCTGTTTTCCTGGAGACTGTGTCCAAGGACGGCGATCTTGAGGGACTGGCCCGGAAGTACTACGAGCACTTTGTGGGTGATAAGTGGCAGGAGTGGGGCGAGGAGACCTGGATGGCTCCCTGGAAAGAGGTTTACGCGCGCAAGGCCGGCACCAAGCACAATGTGGTGAAAGAGCTGAAAGGCATTGACGACGACAGCGCGGCCATCTCCATCCCCATGTTCCTGGAGGGTAATGAGAATGCGGATGCAGCGGTCGAGGCGCTGGCTGCGGCGTATGATGATCCGGCGGTGACCGACTTCCGTGTCTACACCATTGGGGATGGTGAGGCCATGTCAGGGGTGCTGCTGGCCGGTGAACGCGAGAATGGCGAAGCAACCTTCCTCGTGTTTCTTATGGATTAGAAAAACTAAAACGCTCGTCGGGGCCGAAGGACGTAAGAGAGCAACCCTTATTCGTTCGACGAGTTTTGTTTAGTTATAGGAGTAATAAATCATGCATATTCCGAAATGGATACAGCGTATTGTCCTCATACCCGGCCTGCTGGTCGTGTTGGGGCTGTTCCTGTTCGCCATAGCCGTGCGGCCGTCGCAGGCAGCCACCGGCGACCTGACCTTCACCATTGAAGCCCCCGGCGTGCAGACATCGCAGGTGTCCTGCCCCAGCGGTCTGGTCACCGAGACCTTCGATGCCTTCGCTGTGGGGGGTTATAAATTCGAAACAACTCCGATTGGCAGCTATCAATCGTTAGGTGGCTACAATGGACGGTGGTACATTGCGGACCAGGACGTTTTCGGCGGGGCGAATGTCCCCACCAGCCAGACGCCCAGATACATAAGAACGTCTGCTGAATACGTTTTTCGTCCACAGCAGCCTGTGGGGTATGTTGGCTTCTGGTGGAGCGCCGGCGATGGGAAAAACCAGTTATCGGTCAACATGAGCGACGGCAGCGTCCAGACCTTCACGACCCAGACTATTCTCGATTCGAGCGCGCTGGTCCATCAGGCCTACCCTACCGGCCACTTTGGCAACCCTAACTCGAATCCCGTTACATTGACCCAGGAAGCTTTCGCCTACGTCAATATCTTCGCCACGGACCCGAATGTGAAGATCGCCTCCCTTGTCTTCTCGGAATCTGGGGGGGGATTTTTCGAGACAGACAATCACTCGACTTGCGCCGACATCCTGGACCCATCCGGTTCAATGGTTTCCCAATATGCGACCCTCACCATCAAGAAGGATGCCGACCCGGACAGCGATCAGTCGTTCTCCTTTACTTCCCAACCTGCCTGGCGGCACAACCTTTGATCTGGTAGACGACGGCACCAACACCCAGAACACCAAAGCGTTTACGGATGTTGACCCTGGCACCTACAATATTTCCGAGGTGGTCCCGACCGGCTGGGCAGTAGACTCAATTACCTGCGATACCAGTGATTATAACTCTCAGAGGATACCAGTGCGGTTGTTGCCCTGCATGGCGGCGACGATGTCACCTGCACCTTCAACAATGTGGGAGACAACGGGGACCATCATCATCGAAAAGCAGACCGTGCCCGGCGGCGGCTTCGATTTCGGTTTCACTGACAACATCGAAGCGCCCTTCAACTTTACGCTGGATGACGGTCAGTCCAAGACCTTCGTCGATGTCCTGCCCGGTGCCTACACGGTGACCGAAGTCGATCCGGGATCGGTACGACTTCCTCTCCGGTCTGAGCTGCGATGACACCCACAGCGCCACACCCTCGACGGAGGACCTGTCCACGCGCACGGCCACCATCAACCTGGACCCCGGCGAGACGGTGACCTGCACCTTCACCAATACCGCCGACGATTTAATCGTTGTAGGGAAGGTGACCCACCCGGCCGGTGGTATAAACTTTGACTTCACGGCCAACTGGGGCGACTTCAGTCTGAATGACGGCGATTTGGAGGTCCAGACGCTGACGCCGGATAACTACACCATCACCGAAGCCGATCCGGGACCGGACGACGCGCTGACCTATCTGGAATGTGGCGTCTTTGGACCGGGCGTCGACGATATAAGCACCGTCGAGGGCAACCTCGACGCCCGCAGTGTGATCTGTCCCTGGTAGCGGGGCAGGCTGTATTCTGCCTCTTCGAAAACACCGAGTACGCTGAAGTCACCATCGTGAAAGAAGCGGCACCCGAGGACGGGACGCCGTTCGACTTTGAGTTGACCGGAGACACGACCGATACCTTCAGCCTGAGCGACGACGGCTCCGGGAATAATGACAGCATTACTTACAATCTGCTGCCGGGCGACTATGAGATTCACGAAGTTGTCACCGACGGCTGGGTGCTCCAGGACATCCTCTGTGACCACGGGCCTGACACCCAGATAAACACCGGCACCGGCGTCGCTTCAGCGTTCATCCAGCATCTGGCGCCGGGTGATGAGGTGACTTGTACCTTCACGAACGAAAAACACGGCTCCATCACCGTCGAGAAGGAAGCCTTCCCGGTCGACGATACGGAGTTCCCCTTCGTCTTCGTTGCGGAAGATTTCCCGATTCCCGATTTCTTCTCCTTGCAGGTCCCCTCGCATCCGTCCGAGACGATCCAACCGCTGGAGGCGGGTAACTATTTCATAGCCGAGAATATACCGGACGGCTGGGGGCTGTTCGATCTCCAATGCCAGTCGGCTTTGGGCACCTCGACCTTCGACCCGCTCGGCAGTGCGGTCGGCATTGAGCTGGGCGTGGGCGATGACGTTACTTGTACATACGAGAACCGGGAAACGAGCAAGATCACTATCGTCAAGAATGCAGCCCCGGCCGACGGGACGGACTTCGACTTCACTGTCGGTGGTGATATGTCCGACGGCTTCACCCTGGACGACGCCAATCCCGACGACAACGATGGTGTCGGCGAGAGCGTGGTTTACGATGTGTTTGCGGGAACCTATACTTTTACTGAATCAGTGCCGCAGGGATGGGCCTTGCAGAACATCGCCTGTATCGGATCGGCTAATACGACAGTAGACATTGGTGCCGCCACGGCCACTATTCAAGTTCAGAGCGGCCAAGACGCGACCTGCGCCTTCTTCAATGTTGAAGAGGCGGCCGCCGAGGATTACATCATCATCGAGAAGGTTACCGACCCGTCCGGCGCTGTGGACTTTGACTTCGAAGTCTCGGAAAATAACGGGACCCCCGTGCCCTTCACGCTGGATGACGGCGAGCTGGAACTGATCACGGTCACGCCGAACAGTTCCTACACGGTCACCGAGTTGTATCCGGGGGATGGCACCCTCGTGAACATCAACTGTTTCGGCGGCGGCAGTCCGCAGTTCAGCCAAAACGATCCTGGTGTTACCCTCACCTTCGGCCCGGCCGGCAATGAGGTGGCCTGGTGTACCTTCACCAACACGCTCATCAATGCCTGCCCGGTACAGGACCCGAATGTCGGTAATCTTGTGACCGACCTGCTGGGGACGGGCCAGGCGGGGCGGACCCGCAAGCTGACCATCCCCAACTACCGGGACGTAGACTCGGTCTACGGCCAGTTGGCAGCGGTGGATGTCGGCATTATGAAATATGTCCGTTTCCGCTATCCCAACGGCTCGAAGGTGCAGATCTCGACCCCGACCAGCCCGGCCTACCGGACGTCGGCCGTCAATTGGTGGGGCAGCAACCTGAGCCCGGACCGGTTCATCAAGGGCCAGTTCTTCTGGGGCAAGAAGGGTAACCGCAGTCCGCGCGCCTTCGTCCTGTGGCCGACATATACGACCACTGATGAGTTCGCCAACGTCTTCCAGACCTTTGACGATTCATCCACCAACCATGTGTACTGGAATACGGCCGAGGGCTGGATTCCGGAACAGACCCAGGTCCTGAGTATCCCGGAGACGCAGATTGACGACACGGATATCCAGGTTCAGGTGGCGCTGGTGGACAACAACAAGGACGCGCGGCCGGTAGTGCTGACGATTACCACGCGCGCCAATGGCGTTGACGGTGTTTCACAAGAGCTGGTAATGACCGGCCCGGACGCCAAGAACATTCTCAATCTGGTAGATGTCACGCTGTACAATGTGCCGATTGGGACGGACGAGATCGTGCTGCACCTGGTGTCGCCCGGTCCGTTCGACACGACCTACGGTACCGGAGAAGAGGGTGGTGACTCGGTAGCAATGATTGGCGCGGCCGCCAATTATGAGTGCATCATGCCCTTGACACAGTAAGTCTGAACTTACCTGATTAACCAGGACCTGCCGGGCCGGACGGCCGACCCGGCAGGTCGTTTCTTTGTCTGGTGGTTACGAACCATCCCCGACCGGCACGAACACTGTGCGTAACCCATGGATAAGATTCCAACCGATCTGAACAAGGCTACAACGTAGTTGACCAATACCTGGTTTGGATTAAGGAGCAATATGAAGACAAATTCTCCCCGATTCGTGGGACTCTTGGGGGTCCTGGCGGGGATCCTTTTTCTTATAACTGCCTGTGGCGGACCTGATACACAATCGGTATCTCAATCGGCCGATGCCTGCGCCGCGATGGAGTTACCGTTCCCGCGACCGGAGCCGGACTATACCGGCAAGCTGGCTCGTGATTTTTCCCCGTTTGCCGATGTGCTGGCCGCCTACACACCGGAAGAAGCGGCCGCTACGGAGACCCTGGTCAGCGGCAAGACGATCCCCGAATTGCAGACCCTGATGGACAGCGGGGAACTGACTTCGGTTGGTCTGGTTACTTACTACCTGGACCGCATCCGTCGTTATGACGTAGACAAGCTCAATGCCGTACTGGAGCTAAACCCGGACGTGTTGACGATCGCCCGGACGATGGACGACGAGCGTGCTGCCGGGAATGTGCGCGGCAGTATGCACGGCATCCCGGTTTTGCTCAAGGACAATATCGCCACAGGCGACCAGCTACACACGGCGGCCGGCGCGGCGGCGCTGCTAGACTGGAACCCCTCGCGGGATGCGTTCCTGGTCAGCCAACTGCGGGATGCCGGGGCAGTGATCCTGGGCAAGGCCAACCTCTCCGAGTGGGCCAACTACATGGACCCCTGTATGCCCAACGGCTTTAGCACCAACGGCGGCCAGACGCGCAACCCCTATGGCCCGTTCGATACCTTTGGGTCCAGCAGCGGGTCGGCGGTAGCGGCAGCGGCCGATTTGGTGACGGTTAGCGTCGGCACCGAAACGCAGGGCTCCATTATTGCCCCCGCCGGTATCAACTCGGTCGTGGGCCTAAAGCCGACCAAGGGGTTGATAAGCACTGATTATGTGATTCCTCTGCTGCCCTTCCAGGATACACCCGGCCCCATCGGCCGCACGGTGACCGACGTGGCCGTCTTGCTCAGCGCCATGACCGGCGTGGATGAAAATGATTTCATGACCAGTTCAACGGCCGATCTGGCCGGTGTTGACTTCACGCAATTTCTGAATGCGGCTGCGCTGGCCGGTGTGCGTGTGGGTCTGCCCGTGTGGAACGACCAGGCGTTTAATTAATACTTTGCCGACAAGGACCTGACGGACGACGCCAAAGCCAGCCTGCGGGCGCTGTTTGAAGAACAGAACGGCCCGGCCCGCACCTATGGCGACATCCTGTCCGCGGCCGGGGCCACGGTCGTTGAAATTCCCACGACGGCCGTACCTCAGGTTGGCACCGATATCAACTTCCTGCTGGAGTATGGGTATCAGGCAGCCATCAATGAATTCCTGGCCGGCCTGGGCGCGGAAGCGCCGGCATCTTCTTTGGCGGACATCATCGCTTTCAACAATGCTGACCCGGCCAATCGTGCCCCTTACGGGCAGGGGTATCTGGAGGCGTCGCAAAATACGGCTATTACGGCCGAAGCGTTTGCGGACCAGCAGCAACTGGCGAACGGTACGGCGCGCAATGCTCTGGATATTCTTTTTGAGAACAATGACCTGGACGTCATTGTTTCCTCCGTGGCCCAGCTCTACGCCCCGGCCGGTTACCCGGCGCTCACCATACCCGGTGGTTATGATGAAGACGGCCAGCCGCAAGGCGTCGTTTTCGTTGGCTCGCGCCTGTCCGAGCCGCAACTGCTGGCCGTAGGCTATGCCCTGGAGCAGGGGCTTCATGCTTCCGTTCCCCCGGACCTGGATGCAACCATCAAACTGATTGAAGAAAGTAGGTAGGTTAATAATGTCAAACTGGTTAAAAGCTATTGTTCCGGCGATCTTGCTGGTCGCCCTTGTTACTGCTTGCAGCGGTGCCCCCGCTGGGTCGCCGACTGTCGAATCGTCGGCTGTTGAATCGCCGATTGCTGAATCGCCGATTGCTGAATCGCCCACGGCAGAGCCCACTGTGGTGGCCGATGCCCCGGAACCGGAGGCAACGGAAGTCGTCGAGGCGGCACCGACGCCGACGGCCGAACCTGAGATGATAGAAGAAGCCCCGCCACCGTCGGGCACCGTCCCGGACGCCGGGATGATGGACGCGAGCGCGTATATGGACGTCCTGCGTAATCTCACGTATCCGGGGCCTTTCCCGGATGAGTCCATCACGCTGGTCAACGGGCAGGCGACCTATGATGATGACGGGTCCGGCGAGCCCTACGTCCGGCTGGTGGACAGCCTGCTGGTTACCGGCGATCTGGACGGGGACGGCACGCAGGATGCTGTGACCTTGCTGGAGGACAACTCCAGTGGCAGCGGGCAATTTCTGTTCCTCGTTGTTGTGCGTGACGCGCTGGGCAACCCGCAGCCCACAACGGCCGTCATGCTTGGCGACCGGATTGGCTTAAAGTCCCTGCAAGTCGATGGATCAAGCATTGTCGCTGATCTCATCAGCCAGGGAGCTGGAGATGCCGCCTGTTGCGCGGGCACCAACACACAACAGGTGTGGGAACTGGTTGATGGGCAGCTTGTTGTGCAGAGTAATGAGGAGATGGCTCCCATCGCTGTCTCCGACCTGAACGGCACCAGTTGGCAACTGGTCGGGTTCAACGGACTGGTCGAGCCTGTACCGGCTGATACCGTCATTACGGCGCAGTTTGCCGACGGCCAGATTAGCGGCTCGGCCGGCTGCAATACCTATTCAGCCACAATCAGCGGAGTTGAAGACATGCCGACGGGCATGACTGTTGGTCCGATCGCCACAACCCAGATGGCCTGCCCGGAACCGGACATGCAGCAGGAAGCGCGCTACCTGGCCGCGCTGGAAAGTGTCACTTACTGGTTATGGGGTCTTGAGCCGGGGCATCTGACGCTGGTTTACCAGACGGAGGAGGGATCATCCGGGGATCTGGTTTTCAAACCTGTGAACGAGGCAGCGCCGACGGCCGATATGGGCGCGTTGCCTGCGGATTTGACAGCGCAACTGGATACCTTCCTTCAATGGCAGATCTATTCCGGGGGTGATCCGTCCATAACCGTAGCTCCCGGTGTTGTCCTGCTCGTGGATACCCCGGACGGCCGTTATCTACAGGCGGCCGGGGTTGCCGATTTGGAAAGCGGAACACCCATGCAGGTGGATGATATTCTTGAAATCGGTAGTAATACCAAATCCATGACCATTGTGTTGCTCATGCAACTGGTCGAACAAGGATTGATTTCGCTGGACGATCCGCTCAGCAAGTGGCTACCGGAGCAGGCGGCGCTGCTGCCCAACGGTGACCAAATCACGATTCGGCAGATGGCGCAGCATACGGCCGGCCTATGGGACTATGGCGATGCCATCATTGGCGGCGGCCTTGCAGACCCGGCTTTGCTCACAAAGGGCTACACACCTGAGGAACTCGTGCAGTATGCGGCTGAGAACGGCACGCCGGAATTTTCTCCGGGCGAAGAAGGACAATGGAAATACAGCAATACCGGTTATGTTTTGCTGGGGATGATCATCGAATCGGTGACCGGCGAGAAAATGGTCGATCTGATGCAGACGCAAATCTTCGATCCTCTGGGTATGGAAAGTGCCACCCTGATTGAAGGCGTTCCGCAAGATGGGGAGATCACGACGCATGGCTATTATATCGTAGACGGTGAGTGGATTGATACGACGGACTGGAATGCTTCACAGGGCTGGGTGGCCGGAGCCGCAGCCATGACGGCCGCTGATCTGGCTACCTATGCCAAAGCGCTGGCAGCCGGTGAGTTCTTCCAAAATCCTGACACACTGAACGAGATGCTGCAATTTGATCCTGCGGCAGGGTTTGGGGTTGGCGGTCCCTATGGGCTTGGTCTGCAAGATTTTGCGGGTGATGGCTCCATATGGGGACATGGTGGTCAGACCATCGGTTTCGGATCGCTTTGGTATACCGATCCGGAAAATGGTCTGGTCGTTGTTGGCCTGACGAATTCGGCGAGTTACCAGTCCAGGGGCCTCGTGAATGTCTTCAATATCGTGGAGGGGAATGGCGCGCTGCCGGTTAATTCCACCACATTAATGCCTGTCGGCGACTTCTTTGCCACCTCGTGGCGATTGTCCCAGCTTGTGAATCCAGTGGAAACAATCGAGACAGGCCCCGACGACGCTCTCCAACTGCTTATGAACAAGGATCAGACGGTGTCGGTGATTACGGCCGATTGCGGCATTGCATCAGGTTCATTCACAGTTGAAGGTACAGGTAACATCAGCTTCGATGTGGACACCTCCACCCTTACCTGCGGGGACGACACAACGGCCGGGCAGTTCATTCAATATCTGGGAGAAGCGGTCAAGTGGCATTTTAGTGATGATCATTTGATCCTTGATCTGCCGGCTGATGCCGGGAGCCTGGTTCTTGAGCCGGACACAGGCGATTAACTGAATCGTGTGTAAAGCCCGTGCGGTGATCCTGACGATCGCCGTACGGGCGACGATCACGCATCATAGGAGAGACTAGATGAAATACCGTATCCTGATCCTCGTGGCTTTGGTCACAACACTACTGGTCGCATGTGATAATCAAATCGGTGACTACGTGTCTGCCTCATCAATCAGCCGGAACGGCTTCGCGCGGAATGCGGCCGAGATCCGCGAACTCAATGGCGAAGAAGTCAAGCTGTGGGGATATGTTGACTACGGCAATCTCTACGGTGATGAAAGCGCCAGGTCCATTCTCGGTGACTTGTGGAGCGGTGAAGGACCGGATGCCGACACCTGGCGCTTCAACCTGAAGACAAGCGCTGATAGTGAAGTGGGCCAGTCGTTTGCTGTCTATGTCCCCAATGACGCCGGAAGGGATGAGCTGTTGCAGGCATTTGTGGCCGATGCGGCCGCCGGGCAGCCTACCCAGGTTTTTGTCACGGGCAAAATCTTTGCCGACGACGCGCCAACCAACACGGCCGACCTGACTGCGCTGCACATGGAACTCGATTCATCTGACGCGGTTCAACTTGAACCGCCTGAGGGTGGTCAGTAGCATTACGTTTTCGGATAGATAGTCAGGGAGGTGTATTGATGAGTACCGGACGAAAGATGGCTGTCGTCCGGCTGCTTCTGAACGTCCCCTTCCCGAAACTGCCCCATAAATGGTCCGGGGCCACATTGTGCATAACGCTTGACAGACGACCGGTAGATGGGCAATATCAACCGAACAGATCTCCTTTGAATGGGTGGAACAAGTACTGGCCTGTCCAGGCGTGTGGATTTGTTGAGTTCACGTTGATGATTTGAACTTCACTGTACCGTCCAAAGAAGGAGTCGCAACTGACTGCGGAAGGCGGACGGATGAAGTTTTTACCAATTACCACATGGCTGCCACACTACGACCGTACCTGGTTTCGGCCGGATATCATCGCCGCCCTGACAACCTGGGCGCTGGTCGTTCCCCAGGCGATTGCCTACGGTCAATTGGCCGGGCTGCCTGCCCAGGCCGGTTTGTACACTGCATTCGCCGCGCTGCTGGCCTATGCGTTCTTCGGCACATCGCGGCAACTGGTTGTTAGTCCCACTTCCTCAACCGCCATCATTTCGGCCGCGCTGATTGCCCCTCTGGCAACCGGCAATACGGGGAATATGCTTCCCTTTCGGCTATGCTGGCTATGTTGGTGGGAGCGATATTTGTCACCTTTGGTCTGTTGCACCTGGGCTTTGTTTCCCAGTTTATCGCTACATCGGTTCAGGTCGGCATGATGTTTGGTCTGGGGTTGACCATCATTGCTACACAAATCCCCAAACTGCTCGGCATTCCCGGCTCGGAAGGCACATTTGTCGATCAGGTTGTCAACATCATTCCCCACCTTTCGGGAACCAACTGGATTACTCTGGCGCTGGGCGTGGTGAGTCTGGCGGCCCTGATCCTCTTTAAGCGTATTGCACCGCGATTCCCGGCCGCACTTGTTGTTGTCGTCGGCAGCATTTTGATTGTTTCACTGCTCAATTTGCCCGAACAGGGCGTTGATGTCATTGGCGCGGTCAGTACGTCGTTACCCTTACCGGCAATTCCCCATGCCGGACTCAGCAGCATTCCCACTCTGCTCGGTGGGGCGCTGATCATCTCGCTCATCGGTTATGCGGAGAGTGACACGGTGGCTGAGGAGTTTGCCAACAAACACCGCTATGAGATTCGGCCCGATCAGGAATTGATTGCACTGGGGGCATCGAATATTGCGGCCGGATTGTTCCAGGGGTTTATTGCCGGTGGTGGAGCCAGCCAAACGGCCGCTAACGAGAGTGCCGGGGCAAAGTCACAAATGAGCGGACTCATTGTGTCCGTTCTCATTCTGTTGACGGCCGTTGCCCTGATGCCGTTGTTCAAGAATTTGGCCCAGGCTGTGCTGGGGGCTATCGTGATCAGCGCCGTTATCGGATTCATCAATGTGCCGGCCATGCGCCATATTCGTCAATTACGGCGCGACTCATTTATCCTGGCCCTGATCGCGCTATTCGGCGTCCTCATACTAGGCGTTTTGCCCGGCCTGATTCTGGCGATGGTCATTTCAGCTCTGCTGATTCTGGTGAATGCCGCCAAGCCGGATGTCGTTCAGTTAGGAAGGAAAGCCGGACATGAAGACTATGTCAGCCTGGAACGCTTCCCTGACGCCAGCTCCCTGCCCGGACTGCTTATCATCCGGCCGGGCGCGCTGTTATTCGCTTTTAACGCCAAACACATCCGCGAGGAGTTAATGGATCAGGTGCGTGCATCATCGCCCGGACTGCAAGTTGTTGTTCTCGATCTGGAGATGAACACGGACCTTGATGTTGAAGGGGTTGACACACTGGCTGAGCTCCGGCGCGATCTGTCGCTTGACGGTATTGAATTCTGGCTAGCTTCACCCCGTGGTCATTCAGTAGAAATGTTGGAGCGTAGCGGGCTGCTCGACCAGATCGGTAAAGACCATATCTATTGGTCAGTACCCGAAGCTGCCGATGCTTTTGCCGCCCGTCAGAACCCCTCGGCTACAGAGATGTCCTAAATTGGTTGTCTGGAAATGGGCCGATCACGCAGTGCATAATCAGGAGATGGGATGATGGAAGCTGACGCCAAGACCGAAACAAAGAAGCCCTCGTCAAACGGACTGGTCCAGAACCTTATTTCAGGATTGGCGACAGGGTTGTTCAGCATCCCGGAAGGGATGGCCTACGCCCAGTTAGCCGGTGTTAATCCCGTTTATGGCCTCTATTCAGGTATCGTCGCCGTCATCGTATCTTCCCTGACCACCGGCACCATTCTGATGATGAGCACCCTCACCAGCGCCATCGCCCTGGCTACCGGTAGCGTGCTGCAAACGGCCGGAATTCAGGACAGCCAGATGCCGGGGGCGTTGTTTACCATCACATTCATAACCGGAACGATCATGCTTGTACTGGGCCTTCTTCGCCTGGGCAGCATTGTTAACTTCGTCTCCAATGCGGTGATGACCGGATTTGTGGCCGGGGCTTCGTTGCTGATCATCCTCGGCCAGGAGCATCACCTGACCGGCTATAGCCCGGTAGGCGCGAACCAGTTTCAGAAGACGATGGACTGGCTGGCAAATATCAGCCAATGGGATTGGACCACAGTGCTCGTATCCGTCGCGGTGATTGCCGCCATGATTCTCCTGAAACGTGTCCGTGCCGTAGAGAAATTCGCGCCGATTATTGTTCTTGTGTTGGGTACGCTGGTGGTCAACCTGATGGGCATCAAGACTGAGCTTGTCGGTGATATCGCCACGATTCCCAACAGCCTGCCGGGGTTCATGCTGCCCGACTTCAGCCTTATCCCGCAACTGTTCCTTGGTTCGCTCTCGGTGGCGCTGGTGGCCCTGGCTCTGGGAGCCGGTATCAGTACAGCCATGCCCTACCCCGACGGCAGCAAGGCCAGTCAGTCCCGTGATTTCGTTGGTGAGGGACTTGGTAACCTGGTGGGTAGCTTCTTCCAATCCATGGCGACCGGCGGATCATTGTCACGCACAGGAATAAGCGTGGGGGCCGGAGCAACCAGCCGGTTGGGCGGGGTCTTTGCCGGGTTGTGGCTGGGTCTGATTGTGTTGCTATTTGGCAGTCAGGCGGAGAAAGTCCCTCTGGCGGTAATCGGTGGGATGCTGACGGTTATCGGTATTGAGCTCATCACTGCCCGAATTCCCAGCGCACAGCTTGTCTGGCATACAAAGGAATGGGGATCCATTGCCGCCATGGCAATCACTTTTGTAACGGCGTTGTTCATCCCGTTGCAGTACACCATTTTCCTGGGAGCTGCACTCTCGCTTCTTCTGTACGTTGTTGCGGCAGCCAAGAAACTCCGGGTGCACCAGATCGTTCAGGTAGAAGATGGTGGTTGGGAAACACAGCCTGCGCCCAAGAGTTTGTCACCCGATGCTGTTAACATGTTCACCATTCAGGGGCTGGACTTCTTCGCGGAAGTTCCCGCACTGGGTGATCAGCTTCCGCCGGCTCATGGTGTAGCCGATGCGGCCGTTGTGTTGATCCTGCGCGACATGCACCGGATCAGCAGTACCGGTCTGAACTGGTTGAATACCTATGCCAGGACCCTGGCCGAGAGCGGCAGTGTCCTGATCCTGGCCGATGTCAACCCGCACGTTGTGGAGGCGTTGGAGCGTAGCGGCGTCATGGATGTAATCGGCCGTGACAACGTTGTTCCCGCCACCTCACGCATCCTCGAACCGGAAATTAAGGCCCAGAAGCTGGCGACTGAATGGTTGGAAAGTAAAAAGCAGGGTGCCCCGACTGATTCTGACAGCAAGGCCGATTAGCCGGGTATGGCACTCAATCGTGCGTCAAATGGTCGGGTAGTTGCCCGGAGACGGCCGAAATTGCCCGTCGCCAGGAATCGCGCTCGTCACCGAACGGTTCGTGGCGGAAGCGATGGTCACTCTTGCGTAGAAATTCCTCCAATTCTGCTTCGAGGCTGACCCATATTTCACGTTGAGCTTCCACAAGCGTCGTGAGGTTTGGTCCCGGCAGGCCGCGCTCGACCACGCTGCGGAAATGGGGCAGGCATAGCCCGTCGGAACGGCTGAAGGCCGTTGCCAGTTCACTGCCCGGCGCAATGTGACCCAGTAGCGTATCGGCCATTTGCCGAAAGACCACAGCTTCATTGGCGCAAATGGGGCACGACGTTTGAGGTGCGAGGAAGCTGCAAAGTTGCGAACTGCCGGATGGGAGACGTCAGCATTGACTGAACGGGCCAGACCGCGCAGGCGTGAAGCGGCCGTCTGATCAGTCTCTCCGGCATCAATCCGGCGAATCAGCACCTTGAGAACCCCTTGCATCATGGTTGCTGACCCCAATGCGCTACCGGTTCGTACCAACAACTCAGCATGGCGGCGGCAATATCCGCGAGCGGCGTTTAACTCCTCGCGCACACCGACATCGTTCACCATCTCGAAAAGAACGGCATCTACCAGGCGGTCACTACTGGCATCAAGCAACCTGCAAAATGCACAGCCTGGTTCCGCGAACGCAATCAGCATTTCGTCGTAATAGGGAATTCGTTGCGCCATATGGAGGATTGTACCCACTTTTGGCCGGTGCGGTTTTTATAAGTTAGAACGCCGGTAAGCTGATATACTCAATCTTATGCGGGTGATTTCATCCAGCTACTGACATATTGGAACATAGTCGCATGAACATGATAGAGCAGTCAAAACCATTGTTGTACCTGGTTGTCGGTCTGGCAAGCATTTTCATCATTATCTTCGGTATCCGGCTTTCGGCTGACATCCTCAATCCGATCCTGCTGGCAATTGTAATCACCATTGCCGTGTCCCCGCTGCCCGCCAAGCTAACCGCTCGCGGGATGCCGGGCTGGCTATCTCTGGTGTTGACCTTCATATTGGTCCTGGGAGTCATTGGGTTAGTGCTCCTGATGATTACCTTCACCGCCGGCCGTCTGGTGCAGGAGATTCCCAGTTTGCAACAAGAGTTCGCTGAACAGCAAGGCGCTCTGGAAGCCAGCTCGGACCAACCGTTTCTTTTCCCGTGGCTCTCCACGGGGGCCATTGTTGATGGTATTGAAAGCTTCATGCTTAGCCAGCGCACGGCCGATGTTGTCACAACCCTGCTGGGCTCGCTCGTCAAGGGGGTATCGCAGGCGTTCATCGTTTTGCTGATATTTGCTTTTATGCTGGCCTCGACGCTGGCTATGCCGTCGGCAGACCGTCTGGGTCTGAACCCGGACCAACCTTTGGTTAACCGGTTTGTGCAGCTTACGGCCGAAGTGCGTCAATATGTGAATCTCACCGCGTTCATCAACTTGCTGGTTGCCATCGGTAATACAATTTTATTGCTGATTTTAGGCGTTGAACCGGCGCTATTATGGGGCTTGTTGTCCTGGTTTATGGGTTTCATTCCGGCGATCGGTTTCTGGATTGCCATGATCCCGCCGTTGTTGATCGCGCTCGTATCCGGTGAGTATGTGACTGCGGCGATTGTGTTTTTGGGCTACGTGCTGATTAACGGCAGTGTGGAGAACTTCGTGAAGCCCCGGATGTTCGGCCAGAACCTCAGCATCTCGCCGGTGGTGGTGGCCGTCTCTCTGATCGTTTGGGGTTGGTTGCTTGGCGCGGTTGGCGCAATCCTGGCAATTCCGATGATGCTGATGATTCTGACCGTACTGGAGTTGTTTGACGGGTCGCGCTGGTTGGCAACGTTGATGAGGACCACCGGCAACCGGGAATCAGGAGAGCGCCAGGATGCAATCGGCCAACTGAAGGAAACCTGGTCGAAGGTTCGTAACGCGGTGCTTCCCCCGGACCCCCCACCACCGACCGGCTAACTACCCCCGAATCAGGTAGATGATCGCCACAGTGACGCCGATGATAACGACGACCCGGCGCAGTGTGGCGGGTTTAATCCGCCCGGCCATCCGCCCGCCCAGCGTTCCGCCGCCTAACGCGCCGACAGCCATCACCCCGGCGGCCAGCCACACAACTTGACCGGAAAATACGAACAGCAGCGCCGCAGTGACATTTGTGGCGAAGGCCACGGCCTGCTTCAATGCGTTCACCCGTGTCAGTGAATCGTCAATCACCAACCCCATGACAGCCAGCAGGATAACGCTGAGCCCGGCTCCAAAATAGCCGCCATAGACGGACGCCAGAAAGATGGGGAAGACGATCCAGAATTCACTGATGTGGCTATTGCCCCTGTCAGCGTTTCGTTGCTGAAGCCAGTTCTTGACCGGTTCCTGAATCGCTAACAGCCCGGAAGCGAGCAGAATCAGGTACGGCACCAACTCGCGAAAGAGGCGTTCGCTTGTAGCCAGCAGCAGCAGCCCGCCAACCAACCCGCCGAGTGCCCCGGCGGGAATGAGAATCAGCAGGCGCCGGCGCTGCCCGCGCAAGTCCGACGCCTGGCCCAGCATGCCGCCGATATATCCGGGGACGAGGGAGACGGTGTTAGTTACATTGGCCGAGACAGGAGGGATGCCAACGGCCGTTAACAGAGGGAAGGTAATCAGTGTGCCGCCGCCGGCCAGGGCGTTAATGGCGCCTCCGGCAATGCCAGCCAGAAATATCAGTACCAGATCGAGTGCTTCCAGATGCATGGTGTGGCCTTCGTGGTTAGATGCCGGGAATGGTGTGGCATCCGCAGTCTGCCGGGTTCTACCCCACCTGTGTGGCGTGTGCAAGCAGGCGGCGAATGTGACATTTGTCCACTCCGGACATGCAATCCGTCACTATCCATAAGACCCATAATCGCATACAGTATTGCCATATATGGGGCGAGTCGGATCGACGCGCGGTTGTTGTGCGTCGATAAATTGCATTTTATGGGGCCGAATCGGTTTAGTTAAATACGCTGGAAAAATCTGGAGATTGAATTTTCATCTAATTGGCGACGCTGAACAGCGCCGCTAATCGCGGTCATCGTCACAGTGTAAGTGAGAAAGCCTATGGATGATGTAACTGAGTTGAACCTGGATCAAATTCGTGTTGCACTGGAAGCGGAACGGGTCCGCTTGCTGCGCCATGCTGCGGCAATCATCGAAACGGATCAGGATGATCCGGTTGGTCGAGAGATCAGCTTTAACCCGGATCGGTCGGATCTGGCCGATGAGTACGCCGAACGTGAGCGAGACCTGGCCCTGTCGGTCATTGAGCACGAACAGGTAGCCCAAATTGAAGCCGCCTTACGGCGTATTGACGAAGGCACCTATGGTATTTGCCTCTCCTGCGGTGAACCTATTGCCCCAGGGCGTTTGGAAGTGCTGCCCTACGCAACCCTTTGTATTCGTTGCCAGTCCAAACGCATAACCCTCTAGTACGAAAAAATGCGCCGGCCCTTGTTCAAGGGCCGGCGCAATATACAATACAACGGTGAATGTCGGGAAAATAGCGTCCTGGCTATTACCCTTTTTGTCGGATGCGATCGAATAAAAGGACGCGCTCGCCGGTGAAGACAGAGTAGGTCAACAGCGCCGCACCTGCAAATACCAGTAACCAGTCAACTACCGATACACCCAGGTACCCCACAATCATGCCGATTAGTATGACCAGGAGGCCCAGGATCCCGCAGACACGTTGAACGTGGCTAGCGATCATTTCACACCTCCCATGGAAAATCGGAGCGTACCCGACAGACGGCAGACCCGATTGTCATGCTGTTCTGTCAGTGCCTCTATACCATCAGCATACACCAGTTTGCAGCAGAAATGAAGTGACTTTCAGCGTAAAGAGAAGGTGACAAACATCTATTCTTCTTCGCCCCGGACTGGATTATTCAATTGGCGCAGTCGTGGGCTCAGAGATTAGCCGGTTTGCAGCCCTTGCAGATACGCCACCACATCATCGGCCGTTGCCATCTCCAGCGCTTCATGAGCGATGCGCTGCGCTTCAGGCATGGTCAGATTGCGAACGGTTTCCTTGACCTGCGGAATGGATGGCGCGCTCATGCTGAGTTCGGTTACTCCCAACCCCAGCAAGAGGGGTGTTGCCAGTGAGTTACCAGCCAACTCCCCACACATACCGGTCCAGATACCGGCCGTGCGACCGGCTTCGGCCGTCTGCTTAATCAGGCGCAGAACAGACGGCTGTAGAGCATTCACCAGCGAGGCCACCTTGCTGTTGCCCCGGTCGGCAGCCATGGTGTATTGGGTCAAATCATTGGTGCCGATGGAAAAGAAGTCCACCTCACGGGCCAACTGATCGGCCACAGCCACAGCCGACGGCACTTCAACCATGATGCCCACTTCCATGCGTTCATCAAAAGGTAATCCGATAGCGCGCAACTCTTCCTGTGCCTCCAGAAGCATGCGGCGGGCAGCGCGTACTTCAGAAACGGTGCCGATCATGGGGAACATAACTTTGACATTGGCCGGACGGCCGTCATCTGTTACGCTGGCGCGCAGGATGGCCCGTAACTGCGGCTTGAAAATTTGAGGTCGGTCCAGGCAGAAACGAATCCCGCGCCAGCCCAGGAAGGGGTTAGCCTCCTCACCCAGGTCAAGATAGGGGAGGGGTTTATCGCCGCCGACATCCAGCGTGCGAATAATGAGCGGCGCCCCATTCAGTTCGCTGGTGGCCTGGTGATAGGCTTCGTACTGTTCTTCTTCGGAAGGCGCTTCCTCACGATCCATAAACAGGAACTCGGTACGGAAAAGGCCGACGCCTTCCGCGCCGAATTCCAGGGCGCGCGTGATGTCATTGGGGCTACCGACGTTGGCAGCCACTTCGATGGAATACCCATCCCAGGTGACGGCCGTACCCTGCCCGGCGATCTTGGCCTGCTGCCGGTCGGCTTGCCACTTCTCGCGCTGGGTCTCCAGTTCAGCCAATTGACCGTTGTCAGGATGTGTCCAGCATAATCCAGACTCCCCATCCACTGCGATCGTTTGCCCCTCGGCAATGGTCCAGATGGCGTGCCCCAGCCCAACGATGGCCGGGATTCCCAGCGCCCTAGCCAGGATGGCGCTGTGGGCGGTTGCGCCGCCAAATTCGGTGCAGATGCCCAGGACCCGTTCGGGATCAAGCTGGGCCGTGTCTGACGGATTGAGATCGGCCGCTACTAGGATAGACGGTTCGGCAAACTCCATGGAAGGTGGTTGCTCGCCCAGCAGCTTTTGCAGCACCCGCCGGCCGACGTCCTCAACATCGGTTGCCCGCGCCTGCATATACGGGTCATCCATCTCGCGATAGGCGGAAGCGAGTACGGATATTTCCTGCTGCCAGGCCCACTCGGCATTCTCATGGCTGTTCATGAGACGTTGCCGGACGGCATCTGATAACGCCGGGTCCCTGATGATTAGAGCGTGGGCTTCAAAGATATCGGCCTTTGCCTGTCCGACCTGTTTGGCAGAGGCTTTTTGTAGCGCGACAATCTCTTGTGCTGCTTCGTTGATTGCCTCTTGTAGCCTTGACCATTCGACTGCGGGATCATCCGCTTCGTAAGCGGTTGCCTCCGGTACGCTGGGCCGGTAGAGTGCCGCCGGACCGATAGCCACTCCCGGTGAAGCCGGGATGCCGTTGATTGCACCGGATGATTCAGATGCAACCTTCTGTTCGATTACAGGCGCCTTGTTCTCCACCGCGTCTTCATCGTCAACATCGCCAAAGTTCTCGGCGGCCAGTGTCTGAATGGCGGCTAATGCAGCCGCGGCATCCGGCCCGCTGGCCGAGACGGTGATCTCGTCCCCCTGGCGGACGCCTAGTGTAGCGACCTGGTTGATGCTCTTGGCGTTGGCTGCCTGCTGGCCTTTGTGAACGATCATGTCGGCGTCGAACTTTCCGGCCGTAGTGACGAATCGGGCCGCCGGTCGCGCGTGCAGGCCCAGCCGGTTGGTAACCACCAGGGAAATTTGCATGGCGGTCGGATCAGATGCGGTGGCTGCACCGTTTGCTCCTGCCTGAAATTCAGGGATCTCAATGCCTAGCTGGCTGGCTTTGGCATTCAGCGCGGATTGGGCTTCTGCCAATACCAACTCAGGTGTGGCCCCGGTTGAAGCTTGCACCGCCGCAGCCATGGCGCCCTCCACGAGTGGAGCGGCCGACAGGAAGACCTGCCCGTCCAGTTCCGGTGGCAGAAACTCCAGCGCCATCTCGGCACTTAACAGGGCGCTCCCCAAGTCCATGAGCACAACAACACCGCTGCCGTCAGAAACAGCCTCGATTGCTTCCTGGATGCGTATGGGGTCTGTCCCGATGGGATTATCGGGATCGTCAATTCCCCGGCCGCCGCAATTTTTACGGCGCCCTGCGTCATCTGGTCCGCCAGTTCTTTTACGCCCCCGGCAAGTTGGGCGCTATGAGACACGATTACCAATCCAACCATCTTATTCACCAGCTACGCCGGCGCAGGCCGGGCATGTAGCAACTTCAACAATTCGATTAACACTATCAGCCGTTAGTTTATCCGGCAACCCTTCACGAAAACCGGTTCCTCCGCAGCGACAGGCAAACCAGCCGGGCGGCGCTTCGACAAAGGGGAGGGTGATTGATTGAGATCAATCAGCTCAACTCCCATTCCCCATCTGGCATTGGTAATGAGGTACCGGCACCCGATCGCTTCCAGTTTGCGAACGTATAGATCAAAGTGGATGCAGTGGCGCATGAGCAAAATGGCCGTATCCACATCATCCGGGAAGGCTACTGTTCGCGCATCGGCACAAATTACCTCAATATTGGCAGGTAGATCAGTCGTGAGCGCCGCCCCAACCAGTTCCGGCCGGCGTTCAACGGCATAGACAAAGCCCGCCCGGCTAGCAGCCAGACGGGCAAATCGAAGATCGCCTGCACCAATGTCCAGGACAATTGTGCCCGGTCTAATGTGGGATAGCGCTTCCCGGTAGATCGGTTCGTCATAGGGCGCCCACATTGCTTCCCACTCCGCTTGCGTCGCCTGGTTCATCGACCTTTACCTTACCGGTTTAACAGATAATAACTAAAGCCCAACCAGCCCAAGATTGCCCCCGCCAGTAGCGTGGCCCACAGAAAGGCCATGTTGCCGACGATAGGATACAGTCGCCAGGCGACGAATCCGAAGATGAGGACACTCAAGACGACGCCGCGAATCACCCAGCCGCGCCAGTTGAGCGCGCCAACTTGCTTTTCCGGCGTTGCTTCTTCGTCCGGGGGAGTATCGTTGGTCTTTTTTTGTTTCTTGTTAGCCATATTGGTTCTTACTCAGCTAGCCCACAAGCCGTTGCAGGGCAAAGGCCAGCCAGATGCCATAGGCGATCGTCAGGCCACCGATGATACCCAGTATCCAGTTGAGGGTGCGTGTTGCTCCCAGGCTGGGGCGCAAATCAAGGATGATTGCCCGTGTTCCCAGCATGGCGTGGGTGGTTGCCAGGATAACAAACAAAATTTCAATCACAAAGACCACCGGGTTGGCAACGTAATCCAGCACCTGCTGGTAGTCGCGTAACCCCTCTTCAACAATGAAGTGGTGGGCGATCATGTGCATGCCCAGTATGAACACAAGAAACAAGCCGGAGAACGCCTGAATTATCCAGAGGGAGCCGGAACGATCGCGTTCCATGGACATTTGCTCCAGAGAGCGGCGCGATACTGTGTTTTGCATAGTTCTTACTCCCCTGTCATAACGTGAAGATCAGGTATGCCCCGACCAGAAACAGGACAATGCCGATGGCAGAAAGCACCCAAAACAGCGTCTTGTGATTGCGTGCGGCAAACCCCATCCCTACCAACGCCACCCGCGTGCCGTTGAGGGCATGGTAGATGACGCCGAACAATAACACGACATCCAGCACGAGGAAGAGCGGGCTGCGTGCAATAGCCAGGAAGGTGTTCCAACCTTCCTCGCCACCCAACAAGGTGCTCAGGACGATCAGGTGCATGAATAAGTACACAGTCAGACCAATCGCAGTCAGTCTGTTTAGAGCAAAGGCCCAGGTTCCGACCTTGCGGCCACGTACATCGAACCAGGATTTTAGCGGATTTCGAGGCCGTGCCGGATCGGTTGTGGGTTGGATTTGATCCATCTTAACTCTCCTTCTAAAGGTATCGCATGGTTGCTGTCGGGCTGTTAACCACCCAGCAACCGGCTGAAACGACGGCGGGTCAGTTGCCGGCGTAACGCCATAATATGGCCTCCCGGATCGACTCCGGACGGGCAAACCTCGCTGCATTCATAAGCGACATGGCAGCGCCAGCATCCTTTCTGGTTGTCTACCCAGTCCAGCAAGGATTCGGTCTCCAAGCCACGCGGTTCTTCAACCACTCGATTGACTGCGGCCAGGGCGGCCGGTCCGTAATATTCGGGATCGCTGCCCATGATAGGGCAGGCAGATACACACAGACCGCACTCAATACAGTTCTCGCAGCGCATGTAGTTTTCGATGCCCTCAGCCACCTCGGCATCCGGCAGAAACTCGCTTTCCCGGATGAACGGGAGACCGGCTGTGTTGAACCGATCGTAGAACGGTTCCATGTTCACGACCAGATCAGTCAGGAGCGGCGCATTGTTTAACGGTTCGACAACGACCGTATCGGTGCCCAGGTCGAGAACCTTTACCACGCAGGCCAGTTGTTCCTCACCGTTGATGCGCATGCCGCACGTGCCGCAACTGGCATGGTGGCAGGAATGGCGCAACGACAGTGAACTGTCCTGATCGCGGCGAATATCGGTCAGGGCCACCAGCACAGTTGTATTTTCGTTTACAGTGACCGGAAATGTCTGATAAGTTGGTGATGATTGGCCCTGCTTGTAGCGCATGACCTTGAGTTGAACTGTCTTTTCAGTCATTGCTTCGTGTCTCCTTAGGCGTAGTAGGCCGTATGCGGTAGTAAGACTGTCTCGCGGGTGGAGCAGGTACATCATGGCCCAGCTTCTGGCAGACCATGTTGGCCGTGGTCTCCGCCATACCACGCAAGGTGGCTGCCTTGCCACCGGTAATTGTCACAAAGCCTTCCACTCCTTCGTCCACGTGGTCAAAGCACTTGAAGGTACGACTGAGCTCGCGTCCGGTGTCTGCTCCGCGGGGGCCGATGAGCGGACGGGCAGCGGACCATGCGGCTCGGAATTTGGCTTGCCGCACGGCCGGGATGAGCGTCGAGCCCTTATCAACCATCATCTGGATATGCTCTTCCGGCAAACCCAGATTGTCGGGGTCTTCCACAACCCAGGAGCTTGTACCGATAACGGATAATCCGCGTTGCGGCACAATAATATCGCCGTCACCGGATTGATGGAGATGGTTGATAACCATGTTGGAAAGACGGCCGTAGACAGCCAGCATGACGCCGGGGGACGGCCGAATGGGTACTTCTACGCCCACCATATCGGCGATCTTTCCGCTCCAGGGCCCGGTAGCATTGATGAAGATATCGCCGGTAATTTCGTAATCCTTTTCACTGCGATGGTCACGAACAC
Organism: Chloroflexota bacterium; assembly: GCA_041390945.1. Lineage (GTDB taxonomy): Bacteria > Chloroflexota > Anaerolineae > Promineifilales > Promineifilaceae > Promineifilum. The sequence continues at coordinate 25,972 of JAWKOY010000026.1, read as the reverse complement.
GAATAGCGCTTACGGCATTGCCACGCTTGATGAAGTCAACGACCTCGGTGAATGGGCGAATATCGGCACCGTTGGCTTTCGCCGTGGCAAAGAAGCGCAGTGGCATGCGCATGGCGTCCATCGTGGCATCCGGTACCTGGACGGCCATTCTGAGATCGGGATTAAGGCGCGGTTCCAGCCGAAGCGCCTCCTCGCGGGTCAGTTGTTTTACAGGAATGCCGCACTCCCGGCATCCTTCGATAAGGTCTTTACTATATGCCTCTTCCTCTTCGGAAATGGCGACAAACAGGCCATCGTTCAGTTCAAACGAGCCGGGGGCAATGCGACGAAGGATGGTGTTTTCCTCAATGCACTCTACGGCGGACTCTTTGTCCTTGACCGCATAGCGAGCGCCGCTATGGAGCAGGCCATGGTGCCGCCCAGTGGTTCCGGAGGTTACCTCACCTCTTTCGACCAATGTGACCTTCAGCCCCCGCAGGGTCAGGTCATGGGCAACGGCGGCGCCTGTTCCTCCGCCGCCAATAATTACTGCATGATATGATGCCATCATAAACCTCAAGTCTTACGGGTTATTAAGCCCAGCAATGATGACGACTCAACAAAACAAAGGGATCGGGAAGTGGTGGAGGTTCCAAGAACTAGCCATTGCGGACTAGTCCACAGCCGTTAAAGAACGGCCACTGCCGTTATGAAACGGCCCACTGCCCGATCCCTGAAACATCAACCGCAATCAAGTGCGCAAACTCGTTAACGAGTTTGCGCACTGAGCCTTTGATGTAACGAGCTGTTTACTCGACCCAATCGAACGTGCGGGTGACCGCCTTCTTCCACATCCGGTAGTTCTCGGTTGCTGCCTTGCTTTCCGGATCGGGTTCCCAGGTCTTGTCCATGGCCCAGTTCTTGCGGATGTCGTCTTCGTTCTTCCAGAAGCCAACAGCCAGACCGGCCGCGTATGCTGCACCGAGGGCTGTGGTCTCGGCGACCACCGGACGAATCACGGGCACACCAAGGACGTCAGCCTGGAACTGCATCAGGGTATCGTTGTAGACCATACCACCATCAACCTTGAGGGCGGTCAGCTCGACACCGGAGTCGGCGTTCATGGCGTCCAGCACTTCGCGGGTCTGGTAAGCCGTGGCTTCCAGGGCGGCGCGGGCGATGTGGCCCTTATTGACGTAGCGGGTCAGGCCGACGATGGCGCCACGAGCATCCGAACGCCAATAGGGGGCGAACAAACCGGAGAAGGCCGGTACGAAGTATACGCCACCGTTGTCATCAACCAGCTTGGCATAGTCCTCAATGTGCGGGCTGAAGTCAAAGAAGTTCAGGTTGTCGCGCAACCACTGCACGAGAGCGCCGGTGATGGCGATCGACCCTTCAAGGGCGTAGATAGCCGGCTTGTCACCGAACTTGTAGCACAGGGTTGTCAACAGACCGCTCTTGGACGGGACGATGTCCGTACCGGTGTTCATGATCATGAAGCAGCCGGTACCGTAGGTGTTCTTGGCTTCGCCGGGGCTCAGGGCCGCCTGGCCTACTGTCGCGGCTTGCTGGTCGCCCAGATCGCCGGATACCGGAATCTTGCCGCCGAATGGGCCGTCTTCCAGCGTGTAACCATAAACCTCGGAGGAAGACTTGATGGTCGGGAGCATGCTCATCGGCACGCCCATGGCCTTGGCTACTTCTTCATCCCAGTTCAAGGTCTTCAGGTTCATCAACATCGTCCGGCTGGCATTGGTCACATCCGTGACATGCGCGCCACCCTTCGGGCCGCCGGTCAGGTTCCAGATGACCCAAGTGTCAATATTGCCGAATACGGCGTCGCCCTTCGCGGCCGCTTCCTTGAGGCCGGGGACGTTATCAAGCATCCAGCGTACCTTCGGGCCGGAGAAGTAGGTTGCCAGCGGCAGACCAGCTTTATCGCGGAAACGATTCTGACCTACGCCGCCCTCAAAGTCCTTAATGAGCTTGTCGGTGCGGGTGTCCTGCCAGACGATTGCATTGTGGTACGGCTTACCGGTGTTCTTGTCCCAGACAACCGTCGTTTCACGCTGATTGGTGATACCGACGGCGGCAATGTCCTTGGCGGTAATTCCGGCGTTCTTCAACGCGCCCTTGACGACGTCCTGAGTGCGGGCCCAAATCTCCATCGGATCATGCTCGACCCAACCTGCTTGCGGGTAAATCTGCTCATGCTCAAGCTGATGGATGCCAACCGGTAAACCGTCATGATTAAAAATCATGCAGCGAGTGCTGGTTGTACCCTGATCAATTGCGGCTACATAATCTGCCATTATATTTTTCTCCTTTGTACGAAGTAGTGTTAATTTCCGTACGCCGGTCAAAGGTCAGTGGGGTGGGTCCCGCTGTGCGATTAACCTGCGACTGCTTGCAGCAGTTCATTCAGAATTAAATAGGACGATGTGGCTCCGGGGTCCTGGTGGCCGATACTGCGCTCGCCCAGATAGCTGGCGCGGCCTTTTTTGGCTTGCATGGGAATCGTATCTTTCATCGACTGTTCGGCGACGGCGACCGCATCGGTCAGGAGCGTGTTTGTGTCTTTACTATCTGCCAGGCCGGCATTCAAAGAGTCCATCACAGGCAGCCAGACATCTACCATGGTCTTGTCACCGATCTGGGCTCTCCCGCGTTGGATGAGACCGTCCACACCTGCTTGTAGCATTGCGACGAGTTCCTCGTTGGTCATCTCCTCCTTGGCGTCAGCAGCCATCCCGCCACGCATATAGAAGGTACCATAGAGAGGCCCGCTGGCACCGCCAACACTGGATATCAGGGTCATCCCGACGGTCTTAAGAATGTTGCCAATATCTTTGTCCGTGACGGTGGGCAACTTCTCAACGACCTTCGTGAAACCACGATCCATGTTGGTGCCATGATCAGCATCACCGATAGCCGAGTCCAGTTGGGTTAGATAATCTTTATTTTCGTGAAGTACCGTGGCCGTTTGTTCCAACCACCGCACAATTTCATCTTTGGTTACAGTCATAGTTACCAGGCCCTGTTGCCGTTAAGCCACAATCGGCATCCTCAATGGATGCCGATTGCTTAAACGGTCAAATTCAACTAGGCGCCCCAGCGCAGACCGGGGGTGTTGACCGGTGCATCCCAGAACTTCAGGATTTCATCATCCGCCTTGAGGAGGGTGATGGACATACCCTGCATTTCCAATGAGGTGATGTACGGTCCGATTAAATTACGAGCAATCGTGACGCCGTGGGCTTCGCAGACCTCAGCCAGCTTGCCATAGACAGCGTATAGTTCAGATACCGGTGTTCCGCCCATGCTGTTGACAAAGGCAATGACCTGATCGCCGGACTTGAACGGTTCATCGACCAGGGTCTTCTCAACCCATTCACCGGCCTCGGCATCCCATTCACGAACGACACGCGTATAGGCGCCGTCGGTCAGGATCTCCTCAGCCATCATGGTCGTGATCTCGTCGGCGGTGGCCATAGGTATACGCTTTTGGCCGGGCTCGCCGTGAATGCCGATGCCGATCTCAATCTCATCTTCGCCAAGCTCAAAGGTGGGCTTGCCGGCAGCCGGAACGGTGCAGGAGGTGAGAGCCATGCCCATTGAACGGCCGTAGCTATTTACCTTACGGCACAGATCAGCGCATTGCTCAAGGTTGTAGCCGGCTTCTGCGGCCGCGCCAACGATCTTTTCAGCCAGTACGGTTGTGCCTACACCACGACGGCCGGCTGTGTACAGGCTGTCCTTAACGGCGACATCGTCGTCAATCAAGATGCTCTGTACAGGAATGCCGTCGGCATGGGCCAATTCGGCGGCTGTCTCGAAGTTGAGAACGTCACCCGTGTAATTCTTTACGATGAATAGAACGCCGGCGCCGCTGTTAACGGCCTTGGCGGCTTCATACATCTGGTCGGGTGTCGGAGAGGTGAAAACTTCACCGGGGCAGGCTGCATCCAGCATACCCATGCCGACGAAACCGCCATGCATTGGTTCGTGGCCGCTGCCGCCACCGGAAATCAGGGCTACCTTGCCTGCTACCGGTGCATCAGCCCGGTAGATGTAGTTTGGTTCAAAGTGGACTTTCACCGCATCAGGATGGGCTACAGCCATACCTTCAAGCTGTTCTTTGACGACATCCGGAATGGCATTAATCAATTTTTTCATGGAAAAAGCTCCTCTTGGTCTTCGGGCAGGCTCCTCACCTACCTCCAGTTAAGAACAGGTAGGTGAGAAGCGGTTAACAGTTAAATCAGGACGGATTACCAGCCCAACGCGCCCCACAACAGAGCAGCGATGACGGCGCCGATGATCGGGCCGACAACCGGAATCCAGGAATAGCCCCAATCTGAACCACCCTTACCGGGGATGGGGAGAATGGCATGGGCGATACGCGGACCCAGATCACGAGCCGGGTTGATGGCGTAGCCGGTCGGACCACCAAGCGAGAGGCCAATGCCCCAGACCAGGAAAGCTACCGGGATGGCGCCAAGTGCACCCATATCAATGACATCCGTGCCCATGAAGGCACCACGGATACCCAGAACACCGAACATCAGCATGAAGGTGCCGATAGTCTCAGTAACGAGATTCCAGACGGTATTGCGGATGGCCGGGCCGGTTGAGAAAACAGCCAACTTGCCACCGGCGTCTTCGGTCTCGCCGAAATGCTGGAAGTAAGCCAGCCAGACAATCACAGCACCGATGAAGGCGCCAATCATCTGGGCAATAATATAGCCGGGTACGTCACCCCAGGGGAATTTTCCGGCAACTGCCAGGCCGATGGTAACGGCCGGATTGATGTGGGCGCCGCTGATGGCACCAACAACAAATACACCAACAAAGACCGCCAGGGCCCAGCCCGTGGTTATGACGATCCACCCGGAGCTGTTACCTTTTGTTTTTGACAGGACAACGTTCGCAACAACGCCATCACCGAGGATAATGAGGATCATTGTCCCAATCAGTTCGCCAATATAAGCTTGCATGTTTCTCTCCTTAATCAGGTTGCTATTAATATGCAGAAACGGAACAGTATGAATGGGTTATTCGTTCCTGCGCGAAGCCGCGCACACTTCTCCCTAGTCTTGATATTTATCGTTGTCTCTCGATAGACTTACCTCCTTGTCCTCGCAGCAAGCGAATGCGCAAAGCCGGGGGCAGGATGACGGATTAAGAGGAATTAGTCAGGTCGGCTTGTCATTGGATGAGCATTACGTTGTTTGCTGCTTAGATCTTGAACAGCCATGCCGGATAGAGTGTTGGGCACTCTCGACAGCATAATATTGCTTCAGTTGTGCAAATCACACAAGGATATAATAAGCGAATAGGGGGCAAGATCAATCAGTTTTGAAGAAATGTTTCAACGTGAAACACGTAAATTATACGATTGTTTCATTATGAAACATTGATATTTTCTAAAACTAGGCAAATCAGGCCTTGAAGACGTCCGGGGTGATATTGTGACGTTTTAGCTTTCGCCATAAGGTAGAACGTCCAATACCCAGCATAGTTGCCATCTCAGTGACGCGACCTTCGCATGCCCATCCGGCGCGCAATATGGCTTCCCGCTCTGCATCAGCAACCGACATGACCGGTTGGGCGTGGGGGGCCGCCGATATTAGAACCCGACCTCTGCGTATGGCTTCCGGCAGATCAGCGGAGTGAATGACCCCTTCATGGCTTTGAGTCGCGGCCCGTTCCAACACGCTTTCCAGCTCGCGCACATTTCCCGGCCACGGGTAGCGAAGCAAAATCTCCATGGCTTCATCGTCAATGGAGATAGGACGGTTCTCGCGAGCCGCATGGCGCAGCATAAACCGCTCTGCCAACAAGGGGATATCTTCTACCCGATCGCGCAAAGGAGGCAGTTCCAGAGAAAAGACGCCGAATCGATAGTACAGATGCGGTAATACACTGCCCTGTGCCACCAACTCCTCCAGATCGGCCGTCGTCGCGGCGATGATACGAACGTCTATCGGGATTGGGTGCGAACTGCCCAACCTCATGACATGTCGTGTCTCAATAACGTGGAGCAGCGCAGATTGAAGCTCAAGTGATAGACTCTCAATTTGATCCAGCAACAATGTCCCCCCGTCTGCCAGTTCAAACTTGCTTGGTTGCCCATGCGTAGTCGCGTCTTTCTCCTGCCCCAGGATTTCGCGGGTCATTAATTCGTGGGGGATCGCCCGGCAGTTGATGTCCACAAACGGCTTCCCGGCGCGCTCACCTTCATTATGAATAGCGCGGGCCAGCAGATTTTTGCCCACGCCGCCTTCTCCATGAATCAGTACAGGGGCCGTGCCGCGGGCCGCGACGCGAGACTGGCGAATAACCTGGCGCATGAGCGCCGACTTCGCCTGGACGTCATCAATGGTCAGGCTGGTTTGGGCACCGAACTGGCTCTGGGCAATTCGCCGGACGTGTTCAATCGGGTTGAGCAGGGCCACATAGCTGACAGGCCAGGCGGCCGATTCCTGAACCGGCTGCAAGGTGATCAGACAACGGGTGGGCTGGCGACGAACCTGCAGGACGATTTCAGCCCCATGCAGTTCTCCCCCACTTTCGATCACTTCGACCACATCAGCCGGAAGCGAGACGACATCAAGCAGGGGGCGACCAACAACTGTGCGCGGATTGATGCGCAATATCTCCCCCGCTTGCTGATTGGCGTGAGTGACTTCACCGCTCTCGTTCCAAACAATGACCCCTTCATCAACCGCCCCCAGCACGGTGTTCATTTCACTCAGGCGGCGATTGGCTTCCCCCAGGTACCAGTTGGCCTGCAACTGGTTGCTGATTGCTCGCGCGCCGGACATCACCAGACCCAGCGTATGGGAACTGGCGCGGGTTATTGGCCCGACCATGCCCAGTACGCCAATGATACGCCCACGCACGTCATGAATCGGCGCACCGGCCGTGACCCAGTTGTGGAACAGCCGAAAGTAGTGTTCCGCGCCCACGATCTGCACCGGCATGGCCTGGTTCAGAGCCAGACCCAACGCATTGGTCCCGACGTTATCCTCGGACCAGTATGTGCCCTGTTGCAGTCCCATCATGGTAACGGCTTCGACGGCCATGGGGTCGCCGCTGACAACAAGAACGCAAATTGCCCCGTCTGTCAAAACAACGGCATAGCCGGACCCCTCGGTAAATTGGTGAATATCTTCCATGAAGGGGTCGCCACTGTGATCAGCTCTTGTTGGGCGCGAAGAATGGAGCTGAGCGCCTGATGGCTGATAGGATTTGCCACGCGGCCGCGACCTGGGATCGAAGCGGAGATGCAGCGCCGCCGGATTGCAGTACTGCGGGGTCCAGGCGCGCGGCGGATATCGGAGCCAACGCCCCCGTTTGCATGAACTGGTCCCAGAGCGCCGGGACAGTACCCGGGGTCGGATCAAACCCTTTCCGGCTGCATGACTGAGATAGTACGTCACGCGGCCGATTTTCTCAAGCGGGTGGTGGGGTATTGGCGATGATGTCCAGCATCTGTTGGTGGATATGGCCGTTGCTCGTGACAAGGTTGAATTGAGGGGAGAGGATTAACGGCTGTCCGTCAAGGGTGGTAATTTGGCCCCCGGCTTCCAGCAGAATAACGATGGCCGCGGCCACATCCCACACGTGAACCTTCAACTCCCAATAGCCGTCCAATCGCCCGGCGGCTACATACACAACGTCCAGCAGCCGAACCGGCCTGCCGCAGTCCCTGTGCCGTCTTGGCAAAGGTGCGGGTGTAATTCAGGATTATCGTCGGGACTGGTATGGACATCATAAGGATAGCCCGTGCCGATCAGGCTGCTGATCAGGTTCGTCTCATCAGTTACCTGAAGGGAATGTGTGCCGGATGATGACGTCACTTCAGCCCCCTGCCCGGCAATGGCTGTAAAACATTCATCCAGGACAGTGATCATAGACCACACCGAGCAGCGGCCTGTTGCCTTCCCACAATCCCAGCGACACACAAAATACCGGGAAGCCGTGGGCGAAATTGGTCGTTCCGTCCAGCGGATCAATATACCATGTATAAGGTAGGCTGCCTTCGGCCGAAAATCCCTCCTCGCCGACAAAGTTGTGGTCGGGGAATGCGGTGCGGAGCCGGTCGCCAAGTAATGCTTCGGCGGCCGTATCGAATTGGGTTACCCAGTCAACGGCCGAACTCTTGCGGTTAATTACCTTGGACTTGCCGAAACCATCCATGAGCAGCGCCCCGGCCTCGCGAGCAGCGGCGACGCTTACGTTCAGAACATGCTGGAGATCTAGATCAGTCATGGGCTTTATTGTAACCGGAACACCGGTGAGTGCCTTATAGCAACATCACATCCGGTGTCTCAACGGCCCGGCGCAGATCGGCCATGAAGCGGGCGGCCACAGCTCCATCAATCACCCGGTGGTCGGCCGAAAGGGTCATGGTGCAGATGGGCCGTGTCACCGGCCGATCATCGGCATCGGGCACAATCCGGCGCACGGAACGGCCGACGGCCAGAATACCACCTCCGGTGGATTAATAATGGCGGTGAAGCGATCGATGCCGAACATGCCCAGATTGGAGATGGTAAAGGTACCGCCACTCAGTTCTTCCGGCCGCAGCTTCCCATCACGGGCGCGGCGACCCAGGTCGCGTATTTCAGTTGATAGTTGGCTAATGCCTTTTTGCGGGGCCGAGTGAATCACCGGCATTACCAGCAAGCCGTCATCCAGCGCCACGGCAATACCCAGATTGATCTCCCGTCGCAGGATGATTTCATCGTTACCCAACATACTGTTCAACAGCGGGTTGTGCGCCAAAGCCCAGGCCGTGGCCTTGGCAATGACGGCCGTCAGTGAGATCTTTTCCCCTGTCTGACCGTTGTTGATTGGCCGTAATCACCAGTTGTTCAGCGTCCGTCATGTCTATGTCAGCCTGGAAGGTGATATGGGGAGCTTCCTGCATGCTGCGCTGCATGGTGCCGGCGATGGTGCGACGCATCGTGGTCAGCGTAATTCGTTCATCGTCGCCGGTCGGCCTTAGGGCAATGGTCTGTGGCTGTTGTGTTGCCTCAATGATCTGTGCCACATCGGCCGCCTGGATACGGTCGTGCGGGCCGCTGCCGGAAAGGTTGCTTAGGTCAACATCCTGTTCGCGGGCCAGTCGGCGCGCGGCCGGGGTTGCCCGGACTTTATGATCTCTGTCAGTAGTGTCCCCGTTCGCGGTTTCCAGATAGCCGGCAACGTCCCGGCGCGTAATGCGACCGTGACGGCCGCTACCGGCTACGGCATCCAGATCAACCCCACTGGCGGCGGCCATGCGGACGGCCACTGGCGTTGCCGGATGAGAGGCTGGCGCTGGTTCGGTGACCTCTGGTTTGGCTGGGGGCGGAGTTGATGGCGGGGATTCTTCCGGCAATGACTCGCCGGGGGCCAGGATATAGGCAATGATGGTCGTGACCGGCACAGTGTCGCCGTTGCTCGCCCGAATGCCGCCAATGACGCCCGATGCCGGGGCTTCGACTTCCATATTGACCTTGTCGGTTGTTACCTCAAGTAACGGGTCGCCCGATTCAACGGTGTCGCCTTCCTTCACCAGCCATTCGACGACCTGCGACTCTTCCTGGGTAAACCCAAACTTGGGCATGATGACTTCTTTCGCCATAGTTGCGTTTCCAACCTCTCAGATAAAACCGGTCTTCGCCTAGTAAGCGCCGTTTACCAGTAGACGCGCTTCCTCTATTATGGCCTCGACCTGGGGGACAGTGTGGTATTCCAGATTGCGGTTGTAGGGTATGGGGATCTCCAGTCCGGCCAGTCGCCGCACTGGCGCATCCAGGTAATCAAACGCCTCGCTCTCCATAATGCGGGCCACCAGTTCACCACCAAACCCACCGGTTTTGACCGCCTCGTGGACAACCAGTGCTTTGCCCGTTTTGATGACTGATTCGACAATCGGTGTTTCATCCAACGGGTTAAGCGTGCGTGGGTCCACCACTTCCAGTTCGATGCCTTCCTCGCTCAGCTTTTCGGCCGCTTCCAGCGTGCGGGAAACCATGAGGGACGTCGCCACAACGGTCAGGTTCCGCCCTTCGCGAACCACATGCGACTGGCTGAGGGGGACGCGGTACATCTCCTCCGGCACGGGTCCTTTCTGCCGGTAGAGCAATTTATGCTCGACAAAGATAACCGGGTTGTCATCCTCAATGGCAGCGATGAGCAATCCCTTGGCGTCGTAAGGCGAACTGGGCATGACGACCTTCAAACCGGGCACGTGGACAAACCAGTTCCTCCGCTCTCCGAATGTTGGGCGGCCGCCCTGCACCGGCCCTGCCGGGCATCCGCAAGACCATCGGCACGCTGGCCTTGCCACCGAACATGAAGCGGATCTTGGCCGCTTGCAGGACCAGTTGCTCCATGCTCAACGTCACAAAATCCATAAACTGAATTTCACCGACGGGTCGCATACCGGTTATCGCCGAACCAATACAGGCGCCGGTGATACCGGCTTCGGAGATAGGGGTGTCCATAATGCGCGACTCGCCGAACTCCTCCACCAGACCAGCGCTGACGGCGAAGGCGCCGCCATAAACGCCGATATCCTCGCCAATCATAAAGACGCGCTCATCCTCTGTCATTTTCTGGCGCAGGGCTTCGCGTAGCGCTTCAGCATAGGTAATCTCACGCATAGACACCCTCCATAATGGTGCTAACGTCCGGTTCGGGGCTGGCCTCGGCAAATGCCACGGCCGTTTCAATGCGATCGGCGGCTGCCTGGCGTAGTGCAGCTACGGCCGCTTCATCCATTTCCAACACTTTGGCGATGCGCGGGATCGGATCACGCTCCTGCCACTGTTTTACTTCTTCGCGCGTCCGGTAGGCTTCGCGGTCGCTCTTGGAATGACCCTTCCAACGATAGGTCATGGCTTCGATGAGGGTAGGACCTTCCCCATGTGCGGCTCGTTCACGGGCTTCGGAAACGGCCTGGTAGACCGCCAGAACATCATTGCCATCCACCGTTACGCCGGGAATGCCATAGGCACCGGCCCGCTGGCTGATGCGTTCAATATTGAAAGCCCGGCTGGTGGACATGGACATGGCATACTGGTTGTTTTCGCATAGGTAGATAATCGGCAGCGACCAGATGCTAGCCATGTTGAGCGTCTCGTGGAAGGCACCTTCGTTGGCTGCTCCATCACCAAAGATGGTTAGCGCGGCCTGGCCGGATTGGCGCATTTTGATGCTTAGACCGACCCCGACCGAGATAGGCAACCCACCGCCGACAATACCGTTTGCGCCGAGGTTGTTGGCTTCGATATCGGCAATATGCATGGACCCGCCGCGACCGCGACAGTAACCGGCTTCGCGGCCGAGGAATTCGGCCATCATGCGGTTGATGTCGCCGCCCCAGGCGACCATGTGCCCATGACCCCGGTGGGTATTGAGCAGGTAGTCGCCATCGGCCATAGCCGTACCGGCACCAATGGCGCTGCCTTCCTGACCGATTGACAGGTGCATGGTGCCGTGGACCCTTCCGAGTGAATATAGTTCCAGCGCCTTTTCTTCAAACGCGCGAATAAGCATCATGCGCAGCAACATCTCTTGTGTTCGCTCTGCGCCCAGCGATTTAAGAATCGTCTTGGCTGATTTAGCCATAATGGTGGTCTCCTGTGGTGGTCGAAGCTCCAAGCGGTTCGGCCGTTGCTTCGGCCAGGATTTGTTCCGCCGCACTGCTGTCGGTAATCAGTACGTTGATCAAACGGCCGCGCAATGCACCGGCAATCGCCTCTGCCTTAACTTCGCCCCCAGCCACGCCAATTACCTGGCAAGGGGTTGCCAGCAAGCGGGGGAGGTCAATACTCGATAATGCGCTGGTTAATATCAATGTCGGGGATACGGCCGTCAGCGTCAAAGTGGGTGCCGCAGATGTCGCCCACGGCCCCGGTGGCGCGGATGGCGGCCAGATCGTCGGCCGTCAGATAGCCCGCACGCACGAGGCTGGAGTGTTCGGCTTCCAGGCTACCGATTCCTACCACCGCAAATGACGCCTGCAGCGCCAGTTGCAGCGTGTCCTGAATGGCGGGCATCGCCAGCAGCGCCTCGCGCATCACATTGTCTGTGGCAATATGGGGGGCGTTCAGGGTGTGGTAACGGCCGCCGACCGCCTGGGCAACGCGCATGGCGACGCCCGGCCCGTCAATCTGCGGGTCACCACGGCCGATGCCGCCGATCATCTGTACAATCTCAGCGTTCGGCATGTGCCGGGGACGCAGGGCGTTTGCCACTTCATACACGGCCGTCCCCCATGACAGGCCTATAATGCCCGGCTCTGTCCAAACCTCATCCAGATGCGCCGCACCCAGCCGCCCCAACAGAGTCAACATCTGGTCGTAGCCCATGTTGCCCCGCCGGGCGACCAGCGCCGCCTGTAACCCGAAGACCTCGCGCAGCGCCATTTCCAGGCTCGTGTCACGCTGCAAGGGGTGGTGGATGCGAATCTCGACCACCTGTTTTTCATGCGCTTCGGTCAATAGCCGCGAGACGGCCGAACGCGAATAGCCCAGTTGTTGGGCGATCTCGGCTTGACCGATGTGCTGAACATAGTAGAGGTCCGCTACTGTTGCCAATAGCTCCAGGCGTTCATAGGAAGTCATGGGTAATACAATTCACGTCTACGTAAATTGATATAATAACTATACCATATCACGCTGTATTTGTGTCACAAAAGTGAATATATTTCACATATGTGAAATAGTGGGTTTGAAAGGGTAATTTAGAAAAGCGGGTAACGGACTCGCAGCAAAAAATGGAGTCGGTCCTTTTTAAAGGCCTTCGTAACCAGCGACATCTACCTCTATCTGTATTCCGTCACATTGCTGCCTTGCCCCATCCGCACTATAAACACGCCATGTCAATAGCTGCCATGCCCCTGAACGACCCGGACGGCCGTCTCTTCCCGCATCTTAGAAGGATTATTCCCGAGCTCAAATTGCTCTTTAGCGAGGTCTACCTCTCTGTCTCGCTTCAAACAAGAAAAAGGCAATCAGAGCACATTGCCTGGCTAAAAAGCGAACCATTCTTTAAGGTTCTGTATTACGAAGAAGAGTTCACTGCCGGAGACGATTTTCTTACTCTTTACGAAACGACCGCACGCACTGCCCCGCCAGAGGAGATTATCCATCTTTGTTATCTCGACCGGATTGCCTTTGCCTTGCAGACAAACTATCGTCAGCAGTTCATTGTGGATATTTCCAGCCTGGGCCTGGAGTTGGTCCCCGTCATCTTCGAACGCTCGCCGGCCGCCTGGGAGACGCATCCCCGAAACTATTACGAACTGGAGATGATGGTCACTGATGCCGGGAAATGGTTGTTCGGCCGTTCGCTGGACTATGCCTGGTGTCATATTGCCCTGACGGCCGATATGCTCTTGGAAATTATCCCCACCATCACTCGTCGTGATATGGCCCACGTCGCCGAATATATTTTGCCCATTCGCGATCAGGTGCATACCAAGGCCGTGGACTGGCTGGCCTGGGAGGATCCCTTTATCTATGAGGAAGATCCGGCAAGGTTGAAGGCAGAACGTGAACAGAGCCTCCGCGAAACTCACAAACGCCTGGCGTATGTCGTTTGCAACTTCTCAACGAAGCTGGTGGTGGTTGGAAGCAGGCAGTATGGTAAGAGGATTTTCCGGTTCTGGAGCTCGACCAGAGCATCAGTTGAAAGCATCCGTTTGAAAAAGTACAATATCGTGGTGTCAACTGAACAGGTTGAAGTGCCGGTTTGCGACAAGGGTGATGCGACCGGTTTCTTGATTAACAGGTAAGGAAAGACTTATGCTTATCAAATACAAGTTTGATAAGCTTTAGCTCAGCAGTTTAAAATGCAACTACATGTAGACGTAAGTGCACACGACTGCGAGTAGCAATGTGATTGAACTAATTAATTTGGCAAATCCTCTCGAAACGGTTTTCATCTCGTGGAAAATGACGCCAATCGAAAGGTTATGGCGACAGGCAACTGAACGTTGTCTGTCTGGAGTTACTCACTATGGATGATCAACAAGAAAATCGTCCGTCAATCCCTACCTGGGTCTGGATACTTACTATCTTTGCCGTTATCCTGGGCTTGCAGTTATGGTTGAGCGGCCGGTTTAGTGGCCCGGAACAGATCTCCCTGCAGGAGGTGGCCTCCTATATCCAGGATGGACAGGTCCAGCAACTGACTGTTACCGGTGACCGCCTTCAAATCACTCTGGAAGACGGGCAAACATTTGGAGCTACCAAATCCCCATCTGACCGGACTGATTGAAGCTTTTGACTATTCGGGATCACCGCCGATGATCTGTGAAGGTCCTCGTTGATCGCGACCAATCTACGGAACAATCTTTCACCATCTTGTTGACGGTCAGGGCCGTTGTTGCTGCTGGTGTGGTTGTTTACTCGCGGCTTCCGGCAGATGCAGGGCGGCGGCGGTAATAACATCTTCGGCTTTGGCCGTAGCCGGAGCCAAAGAACCTGACCGATGCCAACCGGCCAACCGTTACCTTTGAGGACGTGGCCGGTGTGGAAGAGGCCAACAGAACTGGTCGAAGTTGTCAGTTCGCGAACCGGAGAAGTTCGTTCAGGTTGGCGCCCGCATCCCCAAGGGTCATCCTGATGGTCGGAGCTCCGGGAACCGGCAAGACGCTGTTGGCTGGGCCGTGGCCGGTGAGGCCGGTGTGCCGTTCTTCCACATTTCCGGTTCCGAATTCGTAGAGATGTTTGTCGGTGTCGGTGCCAGCCGTGTCGTGACCTGTTTGAGAAGGCGAAGCAGGCTGCTCCATCCATCGTCTTTGTGGATGAAATTGACGCCGTCGGCCGTCCAGCGCGGCGCCGGTATGGGCGGCGGTCATGACGGCGAGCAGACGTTGAGCCAGATCCTGGTGGAAATGGACGGCTTTGACAACGATACCAATGTGATCGTTATTGCCGCGACCAACCGGGCCGACATTCTGGACCCGGCGCTCTTGCGACCGGGCCGCTTCGACCGCAAGGTCTTTGTGGACCTGCCGGACGTGGCCGGACGCGAAGATCGTGCAGGTTCATGCTCGCGGCAAACCGATTGCCAGCGACGTCAACTTCAAGAGATCTCCCGCCTGACGGCCGGTTTTCCGGGGCTGACATTGAGAACCTTATAAACGAAGCGGCTAATATTTTTGCCGCCCGACAGCAAACGAGTCATCGGCCTGCCGGAGTTCAGATGCCTTTGATCGGGTGGTCATGGGGCCGGAGCGCCAGAGCCGAGTAATGAGCGAAGAGGACAAGATGACGGTGGCTTACCATGAAGCGGGCCATGCCATCGTGAGCTTCTTCCTGCCTAACACAGACCCGGTGCAGAAGATTACAATTGTGCCCGCGGCCGGGCCGGTGGGTTCGTTATGTCCCTGCCGGAGGACGCGCTGTCCATGAAGATCGTGAATTCTTCGATGATCAGATTTCAATGGCTTTACAGGTGGACGTACGGCGGAGGATATCTTCTTCAGCCAAATATTACACTACCGGCGCCTCAGGCGACTTGCAGCGAGCTACCGTTTGGCACGGGCCATGGTTATGGAATACGGCATGTCGGACAAACTGGGTTTGCCCACGTATGGAAATGGCTCCGGTAATCCGTTCGTCGGCCGTGAGGATGGTTTCTTCTCCGGCGGGCGTGACTATGGCGAGGACGCTGCCCAGGCAATTGATACCGAGGTCAAGCGCATCCTTGAAAGAAAACTATGGCCGGGCGCTGGATATCATCCGTCAGAACCATGATCGCATGGTCAATCTGACGACCAGCTGATGGAAGTAGAAACACTTGACCGTCCTACGTTTGAGCAGTTGATGAACGAAGCGCTGCCGGAAGACGGTACCGTCGTTGACCAACCCGCAACCAGCAGGTCGGTCGAGGTGGCCTAAGCACACCGGCAAGCACCAATACGTTGAGTTTTAATTTGTATGCCCTCCCAATGGCGAGACTGTTGGGAGGGTATCTTTACCCCGCGGGAGGAATATGATGGCCGAAGACACCGTGATAGCCGGACCGGACCGGGTGCTGACGATTACCCTGAATCGGCCGGAAAGCCACAATGCGTTGACGCCGGAAATGATCACCACGCTGACCCGTCTGTTTCAGGATGTCGGGGAGATGCCGGGTGCGGGTGATTGTGGTGGCGGGCAACGGCGCCGTTCCTTCTGCCGGAGCGGACACGGGGTACATGCGCGCTGCGGCCGTTACGTTCGAACAAAAACCGAGTGGATGGCGAAGCTATCTTTGACTTGATGCTGGCTGTGGACCAATGCCCCGGGCCGGTGGTCGGCCGTATTCAGAGGCAGCCATTGGTGGTGGGGCCGGGCTGGTCAGTTGTTGCGACATTGCGGTTGCGGCCGAAGAGACGGTGTTTGCCTTCAGCGAAGCCCGGTAAGGCATTGCCCCGGCGGTGATCTCCCCCTTTGTGTTAGCCAAAATCGGGTCAGGTGCGGCACGCGAGTGGTTCCTGACCGGTGAGCGTTTTGATGCGTCATCGGCCCTTACTGCCGGGTTGGTTCGCCACGTTGTCCCGGCCGACGAGCTGGATGCGGCCGTTGCCGGGCGTGTGGACCTGCTATTACAAGCCGCACCCGAGGCGCAGGCGGCGATCAAGGCGTTGATTCGCACCGTTGCCGGCGAGATGCCGGACAGCGTGCGTTCTTATACGGCCGACCTGATCGCCCGTCGCCGGGCCAGTGAGGAGGGTCGGGAAGGGATGAGTGCATTTCTGGAACGGCGTGAACCGTGGTGGCGACAATCGTTGTCGCGACAATAGTCGTGGTGGTAATAAGCCATAATGCAGACCGGAGAAGGTGGGTGATCGGGTGAAGCTGGCTGTTCTGTCCGACATTCACGGTAACTTGCCCGCGCTGGAAGCCGTTGCCGACGACATTACCCGCTGGGACCCGGACACAGTCGTTGTGAACGGTGATGTGGTCAACGGCGGGCCGCGTAGCGATCTGTGCTGGCAATTTGTCCGCGAACGGCAGCAGGAAGACGGTTGGCTTGTCTTGCGGGGCAACCATGAAGAGTATGTGACCGCCTGGTCCCGACCCGGCGAACCTACTGAAGGACCGCTCTACGACCTGTCACGCCTGAGCCATTGGACCTATGGGCAGATGGGGTCAGAGGTCGCGGAATTGATGGACCTCCCGGAGCGTTGGAGTTGGATTGCGCCCAACGGCGAACGTCTGACAACGATGCATGCGTCACGCTTGGGCATTCGCCGGGGCATCTACCCACACACGACCGACAACGACGTCCGGCGGATGATAGACCCAGAAGCGGCCGTTTTCGTCACAGCCCATACCCACGGTCCCCACCTGCGCCGCGTGGTTGGTACGCAGGTGGTTAATATCGGTTCGGTAGGGCTGAGCGGGGATGGTGATCAACGAGCCGCCTATGGACGAATTGTCTGGAGCGAGACGCGGGGTTGGGAGGCATGTGCATGGCGTGTAGCTTACGACGTTTCTGCCGCCGAACAGATGTATCTGGATTCGGGGTTCGTCGCCGAAGCGGGGCCACTGGCCCTGATGACATTGGTGGAATTACGTACGGCGCGAGATGCCAAAACACGCTGGTCGGCCGTCTATCGCGAGCCCGTACTGAAGGGGGAGATTTCGGTGGCGGAAGCGGTCGAAACCTTCCTTGACACACCGGAATTTCAACCTTATTGGACGACGGAAGCGTATTTCTTGCGCACAGCAAACTATTAACCCGCTGTTAACAAATGGTACAGTTGAGAGGCAAAACAGGGGCATTTTGGCGAGATCGGGGCCGTCGTAGGGTAAGGATGCTTGCTATTGGACCTGAATTTTTTTATAATGCTGACTGGAATGTGGAAGGAAAAGGTTTTTGTCTAACCTAACTTTACTGTCCGACACGATAATACCCTGGCTCTTGGGGGCACTGCTTGTGATCAGCTTTGGGGCAATTTTATTGTCCGTAAAGCAATGGAGATCAATGAAGCGGTCGCCCTATTTCTTCATGCGCCAGCAAGCCGGCAAACGCATGCAGACCTACCTGTCTCTGGGTGTGGTCATGATGTTGATGGCGTTGGCCGTGGGCGTGTATGGGTATCGCGCACCAAGCGATGACACCATGCGCATGGCGATGCTGAGCAACGCCAAGCCAGCGGATGATGAGGTCCAGAAGATCGTGGCGCAGGTTGAGCAGCAGCGGGTGGCTGAGGAAGCAGCCGAGTCCGAGGCGAATGGTGAAACAACCATCGCCGATTTACTGTTGGGGGCGAATGCGGAAAGTGTTGCACCGGAATTGCCGGCTGCATTTGATCGCTTTGAGCCGACGGCCGATTTGCTGTCCACAACAGATCTCGGCACCCTCGTCTTTTCCACAGAAGTTACAACCGACTATGACGCCATTGATCCGTCACGGATATTTGGTGAAGGGTCTTACACACTCTATGCCACCTTTGACTACACGGATATGGTTGACGGCATGGAATGGGCCTGGGTCTGGCGTCATAACGGCAAGGTGATTGACGGCGGCAATGAGTTGTGGGCCTATGGTGATGAGGGTCCCGGCTATATCTACCTGAGCCCTGAAGAAGGATTCCTTGAAGGCCAGTACTCCCTGGAGATATGGGTTAACGGTGAATTGCTGAATCAGGGAACTGCTTTGATGAACAACGCCGCAGTTGCTGCGGGTAACTAATTTCCCCAATTACGACAAACCAATCTTTGCTTCAATGGACCCGGTAACGCCGGGTTTTTGTTTGCCTGTTGACGATGCCGGCCCGGATTTATCGTCGCAGTCGTTGCAGAGCCATGCCCGACAGCCGCTGCCATTCCTCAACCCGGAGCAGCCAGCAGGCCAGAAGGTAGACAGCCCCACCGGCGGCCGTTCCCGCAATGGCGCGAATCCAGATGGACTGCTCGCTGGTGTGGCGCAACACCGGCACAATTGCCAGGGCCATCAGCGCGGCGGCCAACCCCATGCGCCAGAAGCCGGAGGCCAGTTGACGGCCGTTGATCCCGCCCATTTTGCGGCGCAGCAATAACAGCAGAACACTCATCTCCAGGATGTTGGAGATGCTGAATCCCAGCGCCAGTCCACCTAATGGGAGCCAGCCCAGCGCCGGAAACACGCTGTCGCGGAGCCAAAGGCTCAGCACCCACATGGACAGGATTTGCAGCCCGCCGACCAGGACGGGCGTCAGGGTGTCGTTGAGCGCGTAGAAAGAGCGGGCGATCACTTCGATGGCAGTCAGAGCGACTAACCCGACAGCATAGAACAGCAAAGCCCAGGAGACCAGCTCCGTCGCCTCGGCATCAAACAGCCCCCGTTCAAAGAGAATGGCGACGATCGGTTGGGCCAGCATCATGAGCAGAACAGTAGCCGGTAGACCAAGAAACAACAGCAGTCGCAGGGAGTCACTGAGAATCTGTCGCATTTCGCGGATGGCCGACTGGGCGGCCAGCGCTGCCAGGGTGGGGAAGGCAGCAATCCCCAACGCCTGCCCCAGGATACCCTGGGGCATGATCAGCAAACGAAAGGCAGCATTGAGCGCAGGGAGACTGCCCAGAGGCATGGACCCGGTCAAAAAGAGAATAATGTACTTGTTGATCTCGCTGAACGACAGGCCTAACACACGCGGGGCCATGAGCCACAACACCTGACGGACGCCGGGGTCGCGGAGAGTCAGGATGGGACTGTACCGGGCATGCTGGCGACGGAGGCCGGGTAGCTGGATGAGCAGATGGAAAAGCGCACCCAGGACTGTGCCCACGGCCAAACCGGTTGTAATCCCCAGGGCGGTACGAGACCCGACCCACCCCCCGGCAATGATGCCCAGGTTGTAGAGCGTGGGGGCCAGAGCGGGTAGCAGGAAATGCTGCCGGGCATTCAGGGCGGCCATGATGACGCCGCTGGCCCCGAAGATAATGGGCGAGAGCAGCATGATACGCAGCAGGTAAACGGTTTCGGCTAACAGCTCCGGTTGCGCCGCGATGTTCTCGGCATAAAAGAATTCGACGATGGGATCGGCAAAAATCATCACCAGAACCGAAGCCAGTGTGGTGGCGATAAGGACGAGATTAATGACGGCCGAGAAAAGCCGCCAGGCTCCGCGTTCATCGTCACGAGCAAAGTAGGCGGTAAACGTGGGGATAAAGGCCGATCCGATGGCGCCGCCGGCGATGATGAGAAATATGGTCTCCGGGAAACGGCTGGCAATATCGAAAGCTGTCGCGTCAATAGACGTGACGCCGAGGTTCTGGCGGATAAATATCTCGCGCAGCAAACCGGCCATCCGGCTTACCAGCGCCAGAACGCCTACCAGACCGGCGGCACGAAATACCTGCCGGCGATCATGAGCAATTTGCTCTGAATCACGCTCTGGGGCCGAAGACATATGCAATTCTACCTGTTTCTTTACACATTCCGCGCGGGACGCGATACAATTCGGCGGGTTCTTGGAATATGTGGTAGGTTAGTGCCTGAAGTTTCTGGCTGCCACAAACAAGGAGCCGCGAATATACAAGGCGACGAACAGTCGAAATTGGAGCTCGGAGGAAGTGCATGAACGTAATCAAAGTATCAGCCCGGTCACGCACAGCAGCAGTAGCCGGAGCTATCGCCGGCGTAATGCGGGAGCACCACCATGCAGAAGTACAGGCGATTGGGGCTGGGGCCGTCAACCAGGCGGTCAAGGCCATTGTCATAGCCAAAGGATATCTTGCTGAAGAAGACGTCCACATCGTATGTGTCCCCTCATTCGTTGATGTTGATATAGATGAGCAGGAACGTACCGCCATTCGCTTCGTCATTGAACCCAGTGCCGCATAGAATATTTTCAACTTGCTCTTCGGGGCCGGCTTTCATAAGCCGGCTTTTTTTATTTTCCGCGCCGGCCATAAACCACCCATCCCCCTAAGACGACCGCACCTAACAAGCCCAGGCCTATCAACAACAGACCACTCACCCTACCGGCATCGGGCTGTGCCACTTCGGTTTCATCGGTATTCTGAATTGGAGCCGATTCAGTAGCAACAACGGCCGTTGCTGTGGGGATCGTCGTTGGTTCAGCGGTTGGTGAATTGGTCGCTGCTGTTGTTATGGTAGCTGTCGCCAGTGGAGGTGTTGGTGCAATCGTAGCAACGGCCGTATTCGTGGCGATTGGTGTTGCCGTGGATGTCGTTGTTTGTGCCTGTGTTTTCTATTCCTCCGGCTGAAGTGCGCCCGGCAGGTAGACATCCTTTTCCTGAACCAGGTACATAACAGTCCCGCCGATCATGCAGTAATCGCCGATAGTCTGTGTGCAGAGGGCCGACGGCAGGTCAAGGGTGAAGACGCCGTTCCTGGCCGTAATCGTCCGGCTCTCGCCCCACATATCCACCAACTCGGCCGTTGGCGCGTCAGCAGCTATGGTTACCTTTTGGGTATACGGGAGCCGCGAAAACAACACTGTGGTCGTTTGATCGCCCTGATCTACCCGAATTTGCCCTACGGCATCCCAGCGCTCCCGGACGGCTTCACGGGCATTGCCCAACTGCCGGATGGCGACGCGATAAGTATCATAGGCCGGGCGACGGCTGTTGTCCTGACGCAACAGACCAAACGGTTCGGGGTTGGCTTCGCGGTCGCCGTCCACATCCATCAGCTTAAAGACTGCGATCCGTTCCGCCCCGGCGGCCAGCGCGGAGGCTATGGCCTGGGGGATAAAGGCAGCCTGCTCATAGACGGTTACATACAACGTCCAGTTGGGGACCGGCCAGTAGGTGTCATCCGCCGGGGGCGCGTTCGTCTCTACCAGCCAGATGGGTTTCTTCAAACCGCGTGACGCCATCTCGTCCCTGAAGGCGTTGATGACCTCGTAGATCTGATCCGGTTGGAAATACAGGTGGGCTGCTGGCGGCGTCGAAATAGTAATCGTTGGCGGCCGCATCGGTCCTCCATGAGGATGTCGAGGAAGCGGCCAAAATAACCGGGATCCCAGTGATAGGTGAACGCGCCCAGATGAATGGTGGCGTCGGGATTGGTTTCCTTAGCTGTCAGATAGGCCACGCGCAGCAACTGGGCAAAGTCCTCAGGGCTTCCGTCCCAGTGTGGCTGGCGCGTCTACATCGTCTATGTCCGGTTCATTCCAGATGATCCAGTAGATCGATCTGCCCCTCCTGCCGGCCGACTGCCTCGCGGACAAGGCGGCCCAAGTGTTGTCCGGGTCATCATAGGGCAAGTACAGTCCTTCCGGCAGCCGGTCCCGGTCCCACGGCCCAGTCGGGAATGCCGATAGCAGTCCTACGACCATGCGGCCAAATCAGCCAGTTCGGCATCCAGCATTTCGTCATCTACAGGCAGGTCCCAACTATCCGGTCCCTCCGCCTGCACATCGGCCTGAAACGCACACGGGTCCAGGACGCGCCGAGACGGGTAGCCGCCTCCGGGTTGTCGTAGCTTTCGATAACGCCGTAACGCCAGTCGCCCTCATCCGCTGCAACAGGGGTTGAGATAAAGAGGATAAGCGTGATGCCGGCCAGACATAGAAAAAGGACGCTCAGGATACGCCACTCCGGTGCGATGAGTCATGCCAGCCGTTAAGTTTAAGCCGGAACCCGGCAAGGGCAGCCTTTCTTGCCGAACGATCACCTGCCGTATGCTATGAGTTACACGGCTGGCGCGTTACAATGCCCCGCACGACGAACACAGGAGAACCGCACATGGAACACTACCGATTGGCCCTTGTCGGCTTCGGCAACGTGGGGCAAGGGGCTGGCAACCATCTTACGCGACACAGCCGGGGATCTGGCTGAAACATACGCACGCGCTTCGATATTGTGGCGGTCAATACGGCCACGAGGCCGGCTTGTACGATCCGGACGACCTTGATCCGGCCCGCCTGCTGGCGGCTATGGAACAGGACGGCCGTCTGGATATCGGCCTATCAGGGCTGGGAGGTTGAGCGCAGGTTGTCGCCGAGGCGGATGTTGATGTGGTTGTTGAGATGGGTCCCGAACCTTGAAACGGCGAACCGGCCACCGGCACCCTGCGCGCTGCCCTGAATAGCGGCCCGTCACGTGATTACAACCAATAAGGGACCGATTGCCCTTTATTATCGGGAACTGGCTGACCTGGCCTTCACAAGGATTGTTCCTGGGTGTTGAGGGGACAGTAATGGCCGGGACGCTGTCCTGCGGCTGGGACAGGGACCTACTGGCCAGGTCCGGTATTACCCGTATTGCCGGTATCCTGAATGGGACAACGAACTATGTCCTGACGGAGATGCGTGCCGGATCAACCTATGAAGCAGCGCTGGCCGAAGCCAGGCGAAGGGTATGCGGAAGCGGACCCGACAGCCGTGTGGAGGGCTATGATGCGGCCGTCAAGATTGCCATCCTCGCCAACCAGCTACTGGGCGGCAATCGTGTTGCCGAGGTCAGGACGCAGGGAATCAGCCGGCTGACTCCGCAGGATATTGCGGCAGCCGAATCGGCCGATGGGGTGCTGCCGAAACCATCGGCCGTGTTGAGATTACACCTGGTGGCGCAGATGCCGCTGTTGAACCGGTGGGACTGCCACTCACGCATCCGTTGGCCGGCGTCGGCAGGGCGCTCAATGCGGTGACCTTCACGACAAAACTGAACGAGTGCTTAGGCGTTGGTGGGGCCGGGTGCGGGTCGGGTCGAGACCGGTTACGCTGTATTGGGGGATCTGCTTGCGCTGCACCGTCAGGTGGTAGGAATATTGTCCTGAGTCGTCCAGTCACCCGGAGCGCGGCGCTTTCAAGGATAATTTGTCTCTCGAAGGCGCGCTCCATCAAACCGACCGCGTTGCGTTCCGCTTTAGTTCAACAGCCGGGTATTCATCGGCCAGTAGCGTCCAGTCGCAGCGTTTCATCGTCCATCCGGCGCTGACGTCATCGACCGATGCGTTCCGACCCAACTCAGGAATTCCGCCAACCGCAGCATGGCCGTCAGTTGCAGCAACAGGCGGTCGTCTTCCGGCTGGAGCAGGGAGTCAAACCCGTTGGTGCGCGGTTTCCCCTTGCGATGATAGCGGGTCAGGAGGGCGATGAGGGCCGTCTCGCGCGGGGTAAAGCTGGGCAGACCGCTGTTGGTAATCAGTGTCTGGGAATGATGGTGATGATCGTTATAGCTGATCAGCGTCCCCAGATCGTGAAGGAGTGCGGCGGCATCCAGCAGTTCCCGTTCCGGCCACCCATAGCCGTGAAGGGGGGCAAGCTGGTTGAAGAGGCGACCTGCCAGAAAACGCACATGGTTCGCGTGGGCCTTGGAGTACTGGTAGATACGCGCCTTGTTAAGCACGCTGAACTGGCGCATGTTGGACAGCGCCGGGAAAGACAGGTGTTGCCAGAAATGCTCGAAATACAAACCTTCTCGCAGGCCGTTGACGGAGATGGTCACACTTTCCATGTTCAGGCATTCCATGACTTCGCGCAGAACCAGAGCACCGGGCAGGATGATGTCGGCCCGGTCGCTGTTAAGGCCCGGCAAATCCTGGCGATCTTCCAGGGGGAGTTCGCTCAATAGCTGAATATTTTCGTCCAACTCCGCACGGTCCAGCACAAAGCCGTGTAATGTGTTGAGCGGATACGCCTGACGGGCGGCGGCCATTGCCGCCATATTGCGAATGGTACCACCCAGACCAACCAGTTTGGTGCCGTTGTTCGATTTGCGGCGGGAAGGCAGCCATTTGACGGTTGCCAGTTGTTTGTGGATTTCCTGAACAACCGCCTTGATTTCCCTATCGCCCGGGGGATCTTTATGGATGAACTGCTCGGTTAGCGCCAGCGCGCCTAACAACAACGACGTGCCTTGCTCAAAGCGATGGCCGCATACCTGTGATACCTGGGCGCTGCCGCCACCAATATCCAGCACATACCCATCTGTCATCGGTACTTCATTGAGAACGCCCAGTACGCCGTAGTAGGCTTCCTCGTCGCCACTCAGTACGCGCAGCGACAGCCCAATCTCCTGGTGGATGCGCTGCACAAACAACGCTCCGTTAACGCCTTCGCGGACGGCGCTGGTAGCCGTGGGGATGATTAGATCTACATGCGAGCTATCGCAATAGCGTTTGAACAGCCGTAATGTGAACAATGCCCGCATCTGGGCTTCTTCGCTCAGGCCATCGGCCGTCATGCCCTGCCGCAGCCGCACCACCTCGCGGATCTCATCGTCCAGCCGGTAGGCATAGCCGGGGATGCCCGACATGACGACCATCCGTGCGGTGTTGGATCCCAGATCAATAATGGCGACGCGTTCCTGATTTTGCACAATAACCCTGTAGATGGTTTGGGAAAGCCATTATAACGGTACCTGCGCCGGGCACCAATCCATCCTGTTTCCGAACGGTTGCTTGACACAGGTGAGGTTGCCTGTATAATGTTACATATTGACGGACGTCAATATATTGACTTATGAGCTCTGTAACTTTTGCCAAGGCGATTGCCGACGAAAACCGCCAGCGCATCATGCATTTGTTGTGCTGTAACTGGCTGTGTGTCAACGATGTGGTTGAGCAGCTTGACGGTGTTTCCCAGCCGACAGTTTCCCACCATCTCTCTGTGTTACGCGAAGCCGGGCTGGTTCATGTACGGCGTGACGGCCGTCAGGTGTATTACTCGCTAAACCAGGATGAGATGGTCGTGTGCTGCGGCCGTTTGATGAAACGCTTTGCCCCGGAGCGTACCCAGGTCGCTGATGTGCCCCTGGCCCTGATTCCGGTTGAGTCATAGGCTCTTTTTTCCCCTTGATATATCGAAACTTATCTATATGTGGAGGTTGGACATGACAGATTCACACGAGACAATCCGCGAGGCAGTGCAGGAGCGCTATGCCCGGCTGGCGGAGCAGCCCCTTGGAGCCAATGACACTGATGGGTGTTGCGAACAGGGTCGGTGTTGCGGCCAGCCCGATGTGGCC
Source organism: Chloroflexota bacterium (assembly GCA_041390945.1). Taxonomy (GTDB): domain Bacteria; phylum Chloroflexota; class Anaerolineae; order Promineifilales; family Promineifilaceae; genus Promineifilum. The sequence continues at coordinate 65 of JAWKOY010000026.1, read as the reverse complement.
CTGGATGTGTTGTATAAAGAGATCTATACGGCCGATACAAGCTGGCTGCCGGAGGATGTGACCGG
>JAWKOY010000025.1:0-128212 GCA_041390945.1 Chloroflexota bacterium | reverse complement strand
CTGTTGGGCGGGATGATCCACATCGGCCATCCGGCAGACGCCATTATACCGGATTACCGGCTATGAGGTGCCTGTGTGCAGGCCAATGAGAGGTTAAAAGGTTGCGGGGAGCTAGACGTCGTAGCGAGCGGCAAGAATGGCCGCTGCCAAACGATCGGCCGAGCGCGTGCCGATTACGACACTGGAGCGATCACGCAGAATCAATTGAACGGCCGCCTGGCCGGAGATGTTATAGGTCTGGCTGCCGGAATCACTGCTCACGCCCCATCCGCTAAACTGCGGTTGCGGCCCAAGGACTCTCGGCTCAACACTAACCACATTCACCAGAATGATCTTGCGCTGGAAAAGGGGACGATAATCAATGACCACCCGATCGGGGTAAACTTCCACAATCATGCGTAGCCAATAGATAAAGAGAGGGAGGCCAATACCGAGGGCTAGCCACATAAAAAGCATCAGCCAGTCTGTGGTTGGATGATCGCCCCAGGTATGTTCGAGGAGGACCTGTTGAATAAACCACCACCACTGCGTGGCAGCAATCACGACCACAGCAACCAGAACCAGCCAGACATCGCTCCAGCGCTGGATTTCTCTATATCGGGGACGGTCGTTTTTACGGTTCATCAGGTTACATTAGAGATTGTATCCACCTGCCACGCGGCGTCAATGGCCTTTGTCAATTCCTCAGGTTTCTTTGAGCCAATCAATACAAATTGACCATCACCCAGAATTAATTGCGTCCCCTGTAGGCTGTTGACCGCATAGGCAATGCGTGTGTTCTCCTTGGTGCCGACAGTGCGATTACTATAATCATCACGCAGGTTCGAATCACGCATCTCCACAGCTACAACGTGATCATAGTCAAACGTGTGCTTGCCGGATAATCCCGTATTGATAGTAACACGATCGGGGTATACGAACGTTTCCATCCGCGTCCACAGGAAAAGTGCCGGTATGGCAACCCCAAACCCCAGACCAAGGACGATTCCCAACCAGGTTGGAAGCTCAAGCTGACCTAGCGGCCGGCCCATTATTACAGTCCAGATGAGCAATCCCCACCCGGCTATGGCGCTCACAACCACCAATAATAAGACCGGTGGTAACTCCCGGTAAGGCTGGGTTTCATGATACAGCACAGTGTCAGGGCTCTGCGAATTGGAGGATACAATGGGGTCAGTCATTACAATGTTGTTTTCCGCATCAACCACTTGGTTCTTCTATAAAAAAGAAGTGAGAAGCACTTAAAGAACTATGCCTGCCCAAACGCCTCTCGTGTACTCGTCAACAAACTTAAGAAGATAACGATGGCGCTCAGGATAACACCCGGCAGGACAGCCTGCCACGTCGAGCCGCCAATGGCCGATATGCCCAGCAGGATCAGGTTCAGTATGGCGATGATCACCACAAAAATCCAGCCGCGCGCATCCAGATTCCAGAGCTGATAAGCCGTCATGAACCAGATGACAGCCACAATGCCTGCTAACAACGCTCCGAGCCAGTTCTGGTCGTAGAAGTTTAATCCCCATACTTCGGCCAGGGGCAAGATACCCAAAAAGCGGAGTGTATCCAGCACAGCTCCGACGCCGGCCAACACCGCTAACAGGGTCAGCAGGTCAATCCAGATTGTTCGCTTGGGTCCTGTCGTTGCTTCGTTCATGCGCCACCTCCTCTACCAGTCGATATCAAGTCAAATGATACATCGTAAGCTTACGAGAACCAAAGCTGCCGCGCAACCACACCACCCGACCTCTTTCTCAGAGGATTCGTGTCAATCCCGTTATTCGGAGTTACAGTCCCATTGGAACCAAACGGCCAATTTTGTCGTCTACCTGTTGAGATTGATTTGTTCTGTAGAACGGAGGACTAGAATGAGAAGAGTTTTGAGTTTGGTTATTTTAGCACTGGTTGCGGTGTTGGCCGCCTGTACACCGGCTAATAGTGAGACACCCGTAGCGCCAACAGTAGAGGAAGTACCAACGGCCGAATCAGCGGTTGAGTTAGGCATGCCGGCCGATTCCGAGGTCATCCAGCAGGCCATCGCCGACCTTGCCGGGCAGTTGGGCATTGACGAAAGTGAAATTACAGTCATCCAGGCTGAGCCGGTTACCTGGTCAGACGGTAGCCTGGGGTGTCCGCAACCGGACATGATGTACACCCAGGCGCTGGTTGATGGTGCATTCATTCAATTGGAGGTTGACGGCGAGGTCTATAATTACCACAGTGGCGGCGATCAAACTCCCTTGTTGTGTGAGGGAGAATCCGTCGCCCCCGGCGAGTTACCTGACGGCATTGTTGAAAGCGGGGCAACTGCCCCGTCAGCGTCCCCGGAGGAGACAAATCTGATGATTCCGGTCACTTCCCGAATTGTTCAAAGTGCGGTTGTTGACCTGGCGAACCAGCTAGGCGTGCTCAGCGACGAAGTGATCATTCTTCGCGCCGATCCGGTTGTTTGGGCCGACGGCAGTCTGGGCTGCCCGCAACCTGACATGATGTACACCCAGGTTCAGGTTGAAGGGGCATTTATCCAGTTACAGGTCGGAGACACCATCTACAATTATCATAGCGGTGGCTCGCAGGACCCGTTCCTGTGTGAAGGCGAAGCGGCCATTACCCCAGGCGAGTTGCCACCGGGAGCAACCGGCGGCGGGCAGAGTTAATCCTCTCAAATCCGAGATGGAAATAAAAGGGACCGGCATAAACCGGTCCCTTTTTTACTCGCTGGTTAGCCAACCAGTCATTTACCTATTACGGTAATGCACACTCATAATTGGCTGCCACGCCAAGGAAGGCTGAGGAGTCACCACCTTCCGGTCCAGTGTTGTAAGCCGGATCGTTCGGGCCCGGGGAGTAATAGGTAACTGTCACCTGATCCGTCCCGACGGGGATGTTCTCCAGCGTGAAGTTGACCACGCTCGCCATGTCCTTGATCTGTTCCTTATACAGGACAAGCTCCTCAGACACACCACCAGCTTCGACCGTGATCACAATCGGGCGGGCATCGTTGTCATTTTCGGTTGTCGCCACCTGTATATTCAGATCTACCGGTGCCGTATTGGGTTCGATATCCATGGTCATCACCTGTTTGGGTATCCACCCCCAGGTTGTATCCCAGTAGACTTCATTCTCAACGCTATTCTCGTTGTACTGCACCGTGTTGGCATACTTCAGCCGTCTCGTGGGTAGCATACACGAACAGGGCACGCGGTGTCTTGAGCTTCGCGCGGGCAGCATCCCAGACACGCACCTTGACATACTTCGTGGTTCCGGGTTCTCCAATTCAGTCGAATAAAGATAGACCCAGTATGTCGCGTTTGCCGGAGACGTCGGTCCACCCAGGAAGTCAATGCGCTTCTGCGTGTAGTCATGAACCGAACCCGCTTCGGCGTAACGCTGTTGTCTTACCGGCATATTGGGCATACAGATCGGTGACATTCCGGTAATCAGGAATGTTTAGCTTGACCACTTTCTGGCCCTTACTATTGTTGCCCATGCCCTTGCCGTATATCGTTGTCAACTCGTTGCTGCCATACAGACAGGCGGAGTCGCTATTCAGCAGTGGGGTTACACCGGCGTCAATATGGGGATTGAACCCACCAGGTAGACTAACCACTGAGGTGATACCCGTTGTCGGGTCCGCATCGCTGTTTGCGGCGCCGTCGACACCGGTATTGTCGGCGTCCTGCGTCGTGAAGTCACGGCCAACCACGATGAACTCCACCTGGTAGTCTCCCGGGGGCAGACCGAGGAATTCATAATAGCCGGGATCGCCGGTCGTTGGGTGGTTGGCGGTGATGGTGGTAATCGGGTTGCCGTTGGCATCCAGTACCGGGTTACTGCTGCCGTCCAGCAAATTTACCCGGAATCCGTTCAATCCCACTTCGCCGCTTGTTTGCAGACCGTCGCCGTTCGTATCCTGCCAGAGGAAGTCACCCAGTCCGGCCAGGATGTAGTCTTCGACCTGGCCAATAACACCGGCTCCGGTCGGACTAGCCCACCCTGACTTGCGTCATCGGTGGTGGGCGCGCACACCGAACAGGCCCTCAGCGTCTGCCGGGACATCCACGTCAAGATGTGGGTACCTTGACTTGCAAGGCGTCGGCCATGATGGTCTCCGCCGACGTCGTCGAAGTCGCCGTCGCCGTTGAAGTCGATGTACAGACTCAGGTAGCCGGAGTCATCGGCGGCGTAGGTCGTTATCTCGACCTGGGCCGTCGTTCCCGGCACCATCGGGGTCAGGAAGACCACACCATCCTCGTCGTCCGGCGACCCGTTGACATCATCGCCGGTCGCTGTGGCGGTCGGCTGTCCGTCCAGTTCCGCATCCGGTGGCACCGTGCCCAGGTAGACATCCTGGCTGATCTCGTGGCTGGGACCGTTGCTGGATGTGGTCGTGCCGTAGGTATCCGGCAGGTCACCGTAGTCATACTCAACCCTTGATGGAACGAAGGCGAAGTCAATCGTCAGGTTGTTGTCTTCGTCGGCCGAGTTTGACGGCGCGATATTTTCGACATCATCATTTAACGGCTGACCACCGGCAGTTAGCTTGATGACGTTACTTTGGTATCCGCCACCAACGCTATTGCTGGCATTGTGATCCACATCTTCGTTGTTCGGAAGCGTGAACGGTTCAGAACTCGGCTCCGAATTCGGTGCAACAGTAGCACCGGCAAGTGCACCGCCTGTCTGGAAGTTGGAAGCATCTACCTCGACAATGTAGTTACCTTCTTCCAGTTCAGTGAAGAGGTAACGTCCATTGGCATCGGTGACAGTTGTGATCGGGTTGTTAGACCCATCCAGAACCGGGTTTCCATTTTCGTCCAACAGATTAAGCACAACACCTGCTCCGGCGTTATAGTCTCCGGCGTCAAAGACACCGTTGCTATTATCGTCGAACCAGACGAAGTCACCAATCACGCCGTTAAAGACATAGACTTCAGCAACATCAGGTGACCACACCGGTAGAGGAATTCCTTCAAACCGGCCACCCCACTTATTGTGGTACATATCACCTTTCTGGTTACCGTTCGTATCAAAGTTGAGTGTGATTACAAACGGTCCTTCACTTGCCGCCAGGAAAGAAAAGTCCGCGCCGGAAGCATTGGTGTCAGGATCAAGGCCGATGATTCGAATAGCCGTTACGTTAGCTAGCGCCGGGCACCCGGTGGTACCGGCATCTGCAATCTGGCAGGGCCAGTCTGCACCACTGAGGCCACCACTGTAACTTCCGTAAGCTACAACCGGCTCCAGATAACCGTCAAGGCTTCCGTCCCGATTGTCAAGTGTTGTCCCATCGACATCACTGATCCAGATCCCTACCGGATTCGGCGTACCATTCGCATTTACACCGGGAACCGGACCGGTAACGCTGGTCAGAATCAAATCACCATTGAAGCTGGAACCAATTGGGTCGCCGTTATAGGGGAAGATATCCACCCAATCAGTATATTCAATATTATCCGATGTCAGGTTACCGTAGGATAAATCCCAGGCAACAGATTCATTTGCCCCAATTACCGGCACCTCTGTCGTCTTGTCAACAATCGCATAGGAGGACGATCGTATTGAGATATTTGCCTGATCCTCATGGAATTTGGAGTCGCTGGGATCGCTCGGTGACGAGATGCTTCCCAGATTGGTCAGGTTCTCCAGGTTAACGGCAAACGCAGAAACACGAGCATCAAACTCAATAACTAGCGGGCTATTCGGATCTGTTTCAACAACAGCGCCTATGTCCCAGGTAAGCGTTGTCTCTCCGGCTCCCGGCGTGTCGTTCTGGATTGTCGGCTCCTGGGGAACGCCGCCAACGGTTGCACTTCCGGGCACGTAGTCCAGATGGAAGGGCAGGATATCCGTTACGACCACATCCTGTGCTGTGGCGCTTGGGGTCGGCCAGGTGGGTTCAGCCGGTGTGTTTCCGGTAAACCAGTATTTATCGCCTACCGTAGGATATAACTTGAACGGAACAATGTTCCCAGGCGCGCCAAGCACACTTGTTGTCGTGCAATCGGTCGGATTTGCCGGATCACATATCTCCTTCAGAAGACTAACTGGCGCATCGACGTGGATGTACACATCAGAACGAGTGCCCGGTCGAGAATCATAAGTTGTTATTACCGGTGGATTCGGGCATGTGGACGCATTATGATTTGCCTGATGGCATGATGATGTAAGCCAACTGCCATTCGACTCATCATAGAACGCACTGGTGTTGATCAGATACTCTCCCGCATCATTATCCAGCACGGTCCAGTAAACATTCATGCGAACGTAGCGGTTGTTCGTCGGCTCAATCTCTCCCGTACCGACAGCACGCACCATATTCACATCGGCGGCATTGATCTTGCCGGGCGTATTGCTGTTGGTCCAATCTACGTCTGCAGCCGAGAACCAGCCACTAGCAGCACTGCTGTCAGAACAATCTGTAAAGTTCTGTGCATACCAGTCCGTGGCATCATCCGTCCCGTCGTTGGGTGCTGTGTGCGTTCCCCAGTTACTGCTGTAGCCATATTCGATTTCGAATGACAGGTTGGTATTGCCGCGCAGGTTTAGATCGACAGCCTCGCCACCGCCAATATCGCGGATCGTGAAACGACTGTTGTCAAACTTGTCACACAGTATCGGATCAACCAAGCTGACGGTTCCGGTAGCTCCTGTACCATAATCAACATATCCCCTGATCTCGGTGTTATCTACCACACGGGCAACAGAGCCGTTATCACGAGGAATGAATGATTTATTGGCGATCCCTCGTTCGACGCCTAATGTCAATTCTGTGCTAGAAATATTGTCAGCCGGGTTTTCAGTGCCGTCACCCCAGTTGGAAACGCCGGCGGTATCATCGGGATCCCACACATGAACGCCGTTCTCATCAAAGCCAATGCTGTTAACTAACGTACCGGATCCCTGACTGTCAACAGAGCCATCCAGTCCGTCAATCTCGGAAAAAGGTGTGAACAAAGTGAGATACACATCACTGTCCATGTTATCAAACGAACAACTTATGGCATCACCGGGGTTGAGTTGCTCGCACGCCGGCTTAGGCGCGACCAGGAACGTATCGGTCGAAGGGACGTTACCGCTCCACTCAAACCTGTCGTCAAATGTAATTGGCGTTTCAAGAGCTGAGTCGCCGCGCGGGTCAGCATCATTACCATTTACAAAGCGCAGTCTCCAATTTGTCTCAAATCCATACTCACCACCTCTGAAGCTAATAGACCTGAAAGAATAACTTTTTTGCAGATTCCAACGAGGGGACGCGGAGACAGTCGTATTTTCCGAGGTCTGCGGAGCGGGGCTGGCGCCATCGGCGCTAATGGTAACGGTCGCACTTAGCGTATCGCCATTTTGCGAATCATACGATACATAAGCCGGCATGGTGAAAACATAGGTGGACGCTTCCGGCAAATCATCCTTTGCCACACAAGTAACCGTTCGTCCATCCGATGAGATGGTCGAAAGATTTGGATCACAGAGATCCAGCGGTAGGTCTGTCAAATCAAATGTGGCGTCGGCGTCCCCATTCAACTGGAGCACGATCATGGCATTTGTTGCGTCGTCGTCGTTGACGTTAAACGCTATTTCATACAAAACTACATCCCCGGTACGAACATAGCCATTGTCGCCATTTAAATCATCACCGGGTTCCTGGATACCATTTGGCGTCGGGCCGACAGTGCCGGAATCAGTCGGGCTCCAGTCCTCGAATTGAGCCGTGCCATCAGCCGCTACATCGATCAATACATCAATCGTGGGTGCCGCTGATGCAATGGTAGCCATGGTTAATACAAATACGAACAGTAAAAAGACTGCACCTATTTTTGAACCGAACTTCCTGAACTTTTGAAACATCTTCAATCTCCTTGTCTTGTCGATAAAAGCTTGCTCCGATGATTCAACTTCATCATCAGCGCATGTATGAGAAGTGGGATTAACAAACACTGTTACCTATTCGCAGAGCAATCCTCCTGCTATGTGGCAGCATGAACTAGCCATTGCGCCACACGCGCCTAGCAAAATTTGAACCACAAATTGTTGAATCAGACCCTACTCAGGTGTCTGACGGGAACGACGAGCCCAGTAGTGCGACTACGCTGTCACCATCATAATTCCGGCAATACGCTGACATTTACCAGGAGCGACCAACCGATGTAGCTGGTGACAATCTGGTTTATCAGCACATTTACACTGCCCTGCCCCGTCACATAAGAGGGACAGGCGCTAACAGCTCAAAATGCAGCCTTAATTTGACAAATAACAGCAATCGCGAACAGCAACCGAATGGAATATATTGTTTGGCACCTACTTATCTAAATCATGCAGAAACTGGATAAAGCAACCCCGTGGTGATCATTGCCTGCAAGAATCTAATGGACCCTGTCTTAATCTCACCACGTCGAGAAGCTCTGTAAACTGGATACGCACCCAACTTACACAGGAACCCTTACAATTTTCCTTACGGATACCTTACAGAGCTTCACACTCTTGGAAACATGGCGCCAAGATACGAATGTTTTCTTACAATTTACCTTACGGATATATTACAGCAAATTGAAATATTTAGGTTATTGGTCCGCTCCGTTGGAATAGATGCCGATTGCACCCCAGTTTTGCTCCTGCCGTCAGGAGCCAAAAGAAAAAGGACTGGTCATCAATACCAGTCCTTTTTCCTAGCTATTTACCGGGATACCCGGTTTCAACTCAACGACAGCTTACGGCAGTTCGCACTCAAAGCTGGCTGCTGCACCCAGGAAAGCCGAGGAATCACCTTCCGGTCCGGTTTGATACGTTGGATCAAACGGTCCGGGTGAGTAATAGGTGATTGTCACTTCATCCGTGGCAACAGGGATATCCTCCAGTGTAACATTTATCACACTAGCCATATCCTTACATCTGCTCTTTGTACAGGACAAGTTCCTTGGAAACGCCACCGGCTTCGATGGTGATAACAACCGGACGATCGTCATCATCGTTCTCAGTCGTTGCTATCTGCACGGTCAGATCAACGGGAACGTAGTTGGGATCCAGGGGCATGGTCATCACCTGTGTCGGTATCCAACCCCAGGTCGTATCCCAGTACACTTCATTCTCGATGCTGTTCTCGTTGTACTGCACCGTGTTCGAATACTGTCGGATGCCATGTGGCATAGACGAACAGGGCGCGCGGCGTCTTGAGCTTCGCCTTGGATTGATCCCAGACACGAACCTTGACGTACTTTGTGTTCGTGGGCTCTAAATCTGTAGAGTAGAGGTATACCCAATAAGTCGAATTCGCAAGTGATGTAGGTCCAGCAAGGAAGTCAATCCGCTTTTGAGTATTCGTCATGAATCGAACTCGTTTTGGCGTTAATCCGTTGTCCTTACCTGCGTATTGTGCATACAAGATCCACCAGGTTCCGGTAGTCAGGGATAATAATCTGGAGACTTTCTGGCCTTTCTTGTCATTGCCCATACCCTTACCGAGGATTGTCGTCAATTCATTGGCACCCAGAACGCAAGCCGTGTTGACCGTCAGCGGGGTCAATCCGGCGTCGATGTTAGGGTTAAATCCACCAGGCAGATTGAACACCGGCGTGATACCGGTTGTCGGGTCAGGATCGCTGTTGTCCGCTCCGTTTACTCCGGCATTGTCCGCATCCTGGGTCGTGTCACGGCCGATCACCACAAACTCTACACGGTAATCACCCGGCGGCAGACCAACAAACTCATAGTGCTTTCAGGCTCGCCGGATATTGGGTGGTTGGCGGTCACAGTTGTGATCGGGTTACCGTCGGCATCCAGCACCGGGCTACCGTCCGGCTGCAACAGGTTCACACGATATCCGTTCAACTCCCTCTTCACCTTGCGACTGCAAGCCATCACCATTGGTATCTTCCCAAACGAAGTCACCCAGGCCGCCAGACGGTAATCTTCGATCTCACCGCGGCTGCCGGGACCGGTCGGGCTCGTGCCACCCTGCCCGGCTTCATCCGTGAAGCGGGCCCGGACACCAAACGTACCGGTGGCATCAGCAGGCACATCCACATCGAAGGTATGGGTACCGTTTGTCTGTGGTGCATCAGCGAGGAAGATCTCACCCGGATCATCGAAGTCCCCGTCACCGCTGAAGTCGAAGAACAGACTCAGATATCCGGTGCCATCTGCATCGTAGGTAGTCACCTGGACGGTGGCTGTCGTCCCGGCGGGCCATGGGCGTCAGGAAGACTACGCCATCCTCGTCGTCCGGCGAACCGCTGGACATCATCACCGGTTGCCGAAGCGGTCGGTTGTCCGTCATCTTCCTGGTCCGGCACTACCGCACCCAGGTAACTTCCGAGTTGATGATATGACTGGCCCCATTATTGCTCAAGGTCGTGCCATACGTATCCGGCAAGTCACCATAGTCACGCGGCGGGGGGATGAAGGCGAAATCAATCGTTAGATTGTTGTCTTCATCGGCCGAATTCGAAGGGGCGATACCGGCCGTGTCGTCGTCTAGTGGCTGGCCGCCGGCCGTCAATTTGATAACGTTGCTGCGATACGCGCCGCCGACGCTATTGCTGGCGTTGTGGTCTACGTCCTCATTGGAAATACCCGTAACCGCCGGGTGCTTCTGCACCGGGGGCCACAACGGCCGCTTCCAAAGGCGCACCATCGTAGAAGCAGAGGCGTCGATCTCAACGATGTAGTTACCTTCCGGCAAATTCGTGAAGAGATAGCGACCATCTGCATCTGTGACGGTAGTAATCGGCTGGTTGTTACTATCCAGGACCGGATCACCGTTCTCGTCCAACAGATTGAGCAGAATGCCGGGTCCGGCGTTGAAATCACCGGCGTCGAAATTACCGCTGCTGTTCTTGTCGAACCAGACGAAGTCACCGATCGCCCCATTGAAGATGCGGACTTCGGCATTATCAAGTGGACCATACCGGCAAGGCAGGCCTTCAAAACGGCCGCCCCACTTGTTGCGATACCAATCGCCCCTGGTGTTGCCGTCTGTCGCAAAGTTGATGGTGATGACATGCGGCCCTTCGTTAGAAGCCAGGAAATCATTACCGGGTCCGGTGCCGCCGTTGGGATCAAGACCGATACGTGGATAGCCGTCACATCAGCCAATGCCGGGCACCCCGTGGTTCCGGCATCAGCGATTTGGCACGGCCAGTCCGGGCCACCCAGTCCACCGCTGAAACTGCCGTAAGCAGCAACGGCTCAAGATACCCATCAAAGGTGCCGCCGTTATCGAGTGTGGCTCGTCAACATCGCTCAGCCAGATTTGTACCGGATTGGGCGTACCAACTGCGCCGGGACCGGCTACAGGCTCGGTCGCACCGGCGAACTCAAAGGTTCCATTGTGCTCGTGCCGTTGAAGTCCCCGTTATAGGGGAAGATGTCTACCCAATCTGTGTATTCGATGTTTTCAGACGACAGGTTGCCGTAGGACAACTCCCAACCAAGTGTGCCGCCTGAATCAATAATCTGCTCAACCGTCGTTTTATCCACAATGGCCTGGGAAGACGAACGAATTGAGATATCAGCACTATCCGTATGGAAACGGATGGCCAATCGATTTCCGGCGACGAGATAGTCGTCGTGTTCGTCAGGGTTGAGTTGTTCGCAAAGGCCGATACCCGTGCATTGAACTCAATAATAATGGAGTCTGCATCTGTTACTGTTCCCAAGTGCCAGGTCAGGGTAGTTTGGCCTTGTGAAGGTGTATCCGTTTGGACAGTTGGTTCCTCCGGAACACCATTGATGGTTGAACTACCGGCTAGATAAGTCAGATACTTTGGTAGTACATCCGTTACCACAACGTCTTGTGCGTTGGCGGTTGGCACCGGCCACGTTGGTTCATTATTGTTCCAGCTCAGGTCACCCACCGTTGGGTACAACTTAAAGGGAACGATGCCTGGCGCGCCTAGTACGCTACCGTTGTGCAATCCGTAACATCGGCCGGATCACATATTTCTTTTTGAATACCTCACCGGCGCGTCAACATGAATGTAGATATCCGCACGGCTCCCCGGACGGTGATCACCGGTTAACGACGGTGGGTTGGGGCAAGTTGAACCGGAGGCGTCTTTACACGTGCTGTTCAACCAGCTACCGTTTGTTTCATCATAGAATGAACTGGAATTAACCAGCCACTCTCCGGCATCGTTGTCTAATACGGTCCAATACACAGTCATGCGAACACGGCTATGACGTCGGCTTAATACTGCCGGTGATAACCGTACGGACCATGTTAATGCTCTACGCATTGATCAATCCGGTGCCGTTATTATTGGACCAGTCCACCCCGGCGGAGGTAACCCAACCGCTGGTGGCGCTACTATCAGAACAATCAGTCGTGTTCTGGGTATACCAGTCTGTAGCATCATCCGATCCGCTGTTGGGTGCTGTATGTGTCCTCTAATTGACATTGTATCCATACTGGATTTCATAGGGAGAACGGGGCCGGATTACCACCCTTGTTAACGGTAGCTGCCTCGTTGCCGCCGATATCACGCAGGGTGAAACGACTGTTGTCGAACTTGTCACACAGGACGGGGTTAATGCGATCTGGCCGTGCCGTTTCCGGCAGGCTGAGGTCCACGTTGGCCTTAATCTGGGTATTGTCAACAACACGACCTACCGGAGCCGGAGTCACGTGGGTCAAACGACTTGTTGGCCGACCGTGCCGTAGACAATTGCATAAACGTATCATCTGTGTTGTTGCTGTGATCTCCGTGCCCTGATCGCCCCAATTGGAAACACCTGGTATCATCCGGGTCCCAGAGGGGATTGTCGGCGCTATCTACCCCGGCACGATTCTCCAACGTATCACTGCCTATGTTGTCCCCGGTTACGCCATTGAACCCGTCAAGTTCAGACAGGGGCGTGAACAGAACCAGTTGCTTCTGGTTTGTATCAGTGAAGGTACAGTCAATGGCTGTACCCGGCCCACCAGGTTGCGAACATGCCGGCGTAGGCGCAACCAGGTAAGTTGCGGAGGAGACGCCGTTGGTGGACCACTCGAAGGTATCACTAAATTCTATCGGTAACTCGATTGGTGAATTACCGCGCGGGTCATCATCACCTGCCTGGAAAGATATATTCCAGCGGGTATCAAACCCATATTCTCCAGCGCGATAGTTAACTGACTGGCTGGCATAACTCTTGCTCATGTCCCAACGAGGAGCGGCTGAAACGATTGTCTCATCGGATGTTTGTGCCGGAGCGCCCGCACCTTCAGCGGTTACTGTTGATGTGGCGCTGAGCGTCTGGCCGTTTTCTGAGTCATAAGAAACATAGGCCGGTAAATTAAATGTATAGGTAGACGCTATCGGGGCATCTCCAACCCAACAAGTAATCGTACGCCCATCACTTGAGATACTGGACTTTGACTTATTGCAAATATCCAGCGGCAAATCGTCCAGGTGGAATACCGCGTCAGCAGTTCCATTCAACTGAATTTCGACTTGCAGGTCAGTCGCGTCATCGTCATTGACATTGAATGACACCTGATAAATAACCTCATCACCGGTGCGGACATAGCCGTTATCATCATTCAGGTCATCGCCCGGTTGTTGAATACCGTCACCAGTCGGCCCGGTTAGGTATGTGTCACCAGGCGCCCAATCCTCAAAGCCGGCCGTTCCATCAGCGATCACATCGACCAGAGAACCGATGACCGGGGTTGCTGTAACGAGATGCGCTCCAGCAAAGATAAATGCTGCGATCAGGAAGACCGGAATTGCGAACAATCCAATCTTCCTCTTCCTTTGTTGCACTCTAAACCTCCTCACTTCACTTAAGGTTGATAATTTTGGGTATACTGATTTTCATAGGCACACACCTGAACAACGTGCAATATCCAATTGCAAATGATGTGAAAATCTTTTACAAATTCGTACCCGATAGGCCATATACTATCACGCCTTTCTACAAGATTTCTTACGGTTGCGCCTTTTCCAAAGGGCTTCAATTTTTCTAGTGCTGAACTACATACATTCACTAATACATTCCCCTTATTTACCCTGTACGAAAGAACCATATTGGTGTTAGTTGACATGTTATTTTGCCGGGGTGCTTTTCTTCCCCGGTTCATTGTGTATACTCCCAACCGTCAGAGAAGAGAGAAACAACCAATTTCATAGTCCCCCAAAAGGAGTTACTCGATGAAAGTTCGTGGTAGTTTATCTCGCCTGGCAACCGGTTCGATCCGCCCCTTGGTACTAGCCATCCTGGCCCTGCTCAGCCTGACCGCAATCAGCGCGACGGATGCACGCACCATCACCCTGCAAAAGATTGGTGATTATCAAACCGGATTCTTTGACGAAGGCGGCTCAGAGATCGTCGCCTATAGCGAGCGCAGTCAACGGCTATATTCCGTCAATGCGGCGGAAACGTCTGTAGATATCATTGATCTTAGCGATCCCGCCAACCCTACCCTTGTCAGTACAATTGATGCCTCCGCCTACGGTGCCAGCGCCAATAGCGTCGCAGTCTACGGCCGTTGGGTAGCTGTTGCCATCGAAGCCGACCCCAAGACCGATCCCGGCAAGCTGGTCTTCTTCGACCTGGACGGTAACTATGTGAACGATCTGACGATTGGCGCGTTACCCGATATGGTCACGTTCACCGCACGCGGCCGCTATGTTGTCGTCGCCAACGAAGGTGAACCCAATGACGATTACTCTATTGATCCGGAGGGAACGGTCAGCATCATTGAGGTCGGCCGTAACCCCGGCACGCTGACCCAGGCAGACGTCAAGACGGCCGATTTCAACGCCTTCAACGACGCCGAGCTGGATCCAAGCATTCGCATCTTTGGTCCGGGCGCGACAGTCGCTCAGGATGTCGAACCGGAATACATCACCACCACACGTAACCAACGGTGGGCTTATGTAACCCTACAGGAAAATAATGCCATTGCCCTGGTGGACTTGAAGAAAGCTGAGGTCAAGTCGATGACCGGCCTGGGTTTCAAGGACCACAGCCTGAAAGGCAATGGGTTAGACGCAAGCGACAAGGATGACGCAGTTAATATCGCCAACTGGCCGGTCTATGGCATGTTTCAGCCGGACGCCATTGTCAGCTATACCGGAGCTGGCGGCGAGTTCCTCGTGACAGCCAATGAGGGTGATGCGCGTGATTACGACACGTTCGCCGAAGAGGAGCGCGTAAAGGACCTTGTGCTAGACCCGACCGCCTTCCCCAATGCCGAATACTTACAGGAAGACGAAAATCTGGGCCGGTTGACGGTTTCCACGGTCAACGGCCAAAAAGCGGGGAGTGACGAATACGAAGCCCTTTACGCTTTCGGGGCACGTTCCTTCTCCATCTGGGATACGGAAGGCAACTTACTCTACGACAGTGGCGATACGCTGGAGCAAGTGACGGCCGCTGCCTATCCCACCGAGTTCAACAGCAACAACGATGAGAACGATTCCTTCGATAACCGCAGCGACAACAAGGGACCGGAGCCGGAGGAGTTGCTATCGGCCGCGTAAATGGTCGCCCCTACGCATTTATCGGACTGGAACGCATTGGCGGCGTGGCCGTGTTTGACATCACCCATCCTCGCGCACCACAGTTCATCCAATATATCAACAGCCGCGATTTCAGCGGTGACCCGGAAGCCGGTACGGCCGGAGACCTGGGACCGGAGGGCATTGTGTTCATCTCGCGGGCAGACAGCCCGACACATACGCCCTTGCTGGCAGTGGGCAATGAGGTCAGCGGTTCAATCGCTATCTTTGAGATTACCAGCCCGTAGTTTTTAGAGGGTATCCAGACTCAAGGGGTCGTGGGGCGGCTGATGCCGGTCGCTCTACGACTCCTTTGCTTCTCGCAACCGCCGTTCCAGAAATTGCCGTGCATCCTCAAAAGAGGTGGCCGGAATATCCCGGAAACTACGAACCTCGAAGGTCCGGTTGAGTTCAGCATAGGCGGCCTGATACAGGAAACGGCCGGATTCCCTGCCCAACTCCCGACCAAGCGCCTGTGCTAAAGCTTGTATTTCCCGCGATTGACCGGCGTCAAGTCTGGCATCGGCGGCGGGCAACGGCCCAAGTTCATCGTTGTAGGCATCCGGATGATCTCGCTCCAGCCGCCTTTGGAGATCAGGCAGTCGCCGGTGGCGTTCCATGTAGGCCACAAGCTCTCGCATCTTTCCCAAGAGCGTTTCGCCGGGCAGATCGTCATAGTCTACGCCCAGTCGAAAACATAATGTTTTAAATTCTTCTAGATTGTAATGATGGTCGAGGAAATCAAGCAGGTCGTTTCGATTGGGCATGATAGGCACTCCGCTGTTGTTGACCAATTCTGCCTCCACCGTGGATCATCGGCAACTCTCCGGTGATTAAGCATAGCCGGGCAAAGATGATTAGCCGGTGAGAACGACTGCCGCGCGTAGAACCCCAAGATACAGTTATAGGGAACCCTAGTTATCTACTAGCCGGGGCCGCTTCAACCCACTCTCCTCCCCACCCAGCCGTCCGGTCAGCGAGATACTCCGCCATGACCTTTGCCGATCTTCCCTCTCACCAGACTACCCAAACCAGAGCACTTGCCTGGGACCAGACAGACGTGCTCGCTCTGGGTATCGTGCTTCTTGGGGCGATCCTGCGATTCATGCAGATGGACCTGATCCGCTACGGGTATGACCATAGCTACTCAACATACCAGGCACTGGGACTGCTCGATGCCGGCATCTGGCCCGTTATCGGCCAGCCATCGTCGGTCTTTCTGGACAATCCGGCCCTCATGCCCTACTTGCAGGCCATTCCGCTGCTGATTGTCCGATCCCCCCTGATCGTGCAGGCGTTTATTCTCTTTTTCAACACAATCGCCATCTGGTTCGTCTACCGGGCAGGCCGGGACATGCTTCGCGCTCGCGCCGGGCTAATTGCAGCCTTTCTATTTGCGGTCAATCCCTGGGTGATCACTTTCAGCCGGACAACCTGGGTGCAGTCGCTGGTTCCGTTCTTTATGGCTGTTGGGGCCTGGGGGCTGTGGCCTGCGTTCACGAATGATGACGCCCCACCCTGGCGCTTCCTGGCCGGAGCACTGGCAATCATTGCCATGACGCAAACCTACGTCCAGGCATGGGGTGTTCTGCCGGGTATCGTCATACTGCTGTTAATCAATCGGCGGTCTATTCCGCGCAAAGCATTTATGGCGGCAACGGCCGTCTTCGTGACTGCCACCGCCATTTATGCCGCCGGACTACTCACCGATAGCACAGCCAACTTGGCAAAACTACAAGGGTTTCTGGGTAGAGGTGGAGAATTGCGGCTCACTTCAGAAGGAGCGGAACATGCCCTGCGACTGGTTAATGGGTTGGAGTTCGCAACTACGTGGGCCGGCGGATCAGCCAGTGAGCCAATTTGGCAGGCGGCTGGGGTTGCCGCCGTCCTGGGGTTGGGTGCCGCGCTGGCAACCGGTATCGTCCTGGCGATACTAGCCTGGAGTCGCGGCGGGCGCGATCGTCGGGTCGGTACTGTGCTGTTGATCTGGTTCGTGTTCCCCATTCTGCTGACAACCCTGGCCGGTAGCCAGGAAGTCCATCCACATTACCTTCTCCTCACCCTACCCGCCGGTCAGCTATTGGCCGCGTGGGCGCTTTCCTCTCTATGTACCTGCCGAACCTACACGGTCGTCATTGTCGGCTTCCTGCTGCTGGTGGGAGCAGGATTTACACATGACATAGTGCGAGCGAATCAGGTCGTAGCCAACAATCCGGTTTGGCCGGATTACGATGGTTGGTCACTGGCGTCGGCCGCTGCGCTGGGGGATGCGATTACGCCGCGACTGGATCCGCCGGCGGCAAAGGAACCGGCACGTCTGGCCGCCGATGGTCACTCCGCGCTGCTAAGCGGAATGACCGATCGATACGTTCGGGCCATTGACGATGACGTCGTTTCCTGGCCGGATTTTGTATTACTCCCGGCAACCGGCAACCTGACCTATGTTCGCGAAGGGGATATTCAAGTACCGGACTGGTTAGCGCCATATTTTTCAGACGATCTTGAAGTTGTTGACCTGTCCCCCACCGATCAATTCACAATCCTGACAACGGCCGAAGGTGCAGCTCAACAGGCAGCAGATTCCTTAACTAACAAAGTCGGCTGGGCCAGTGAAGCGGGGGTGTCACTCGATGGCTATTCGCTGACCGGAGAGCGATACGCCGGTGGAACCGTCGATCTGACCCTTGTTTGGCGGGTGGATGAGCTAGCCCCGGATAGGGGTGAATGGTACATCTCCCCCAATATCCACCTTGTTACGAATGACGGACAGATCGTAGCCAACAGCGGCGACCATGGTCTATGGGCCTATGATCTGGTGTTGGGCGATGTCTATATTGAACGGCTGGTAATCCCCATCCCGGATTCGGCCGATCCGGGTAGCTACACAATAAGCATCGGCCTGTTCGACCCCTTGCGATCAGTTGACTATACGATGTTCGATAACGGCCAACCTACCCCACGACTTGATATTCCTGTACAGATTGGCAGTCAATAGCCGGACATCAGCCTACACATGCCCAGAAAACGCGAAAGCCGGGTCACAATGGACCCGGCTTTCCTTACCAATACATCACATGGACCGGTCGATCATCCGGTCCGGCTACGGGCGGTCTAGTTACAAAACGCCAACGATACATCATCCAAATACATACCCGTGATGCCGCCCGTGCCATTGTTGAATACGCCAAAGTAAAGGATGACCCGCTGCCCGATAAACGCGTTCAGATTCATCTCGTAATACGCCCAACCATTGAAGTTTTGGCGCTGGAACATCAGAACGTGCTGGTTACCGGCCTGGTCAAAAAGTAGAGTCATTTGCACATCGTCAGCCAGCGGTTCGAGCGTGCCGTCAGTCAGTTCGGTCGGCACAATTTCCGGCGGTGTCACCCTGGCCGCCGCACGCCCGGTCGTGGTCGGTACCAGCCAGTAGCGCAGCGTAGCCTGATTGGCAGACGATGGAATCGTCAGGTCCTGCTGAATAGAAGAATAGCTGTAGCGGTTATCCCAATAGTTGACAATGCCGATGCGCATTGACCGTGAACCCGTATGGGCAAAACCTGAGACATAGGATGCGGGGAACGCATTGACGTTGATGAGCCAGCCGCTGTTGTTTTCCATACCGCCATTCAAGACAAGCTCGCCACAGAACGGGCCGGGAGTCGGCGTCGGCGGTTCCGGCGTCTTGGTCGGCGGCTTGGCTGTCGCCGTCACGGTCGGATTCACCGGCGTCTCGGTCGGCGGCGCAACAGTCGCCGTTGCCGTCGCGGTTGGCGCTACTGGTGATGGCGTTGCGCTTGGTGTCGGCGTGAAGGCATAGACAATTGCCGGCATGTAGAACGCCACTGGCAGGGGTGTAGAGGTAGTTGTCGGCGTCGTCGGCATAGACGTCCCGGTGGCTGTAGCCGTTGCCGGGTTTGTTGCTGATGGGGATGGTAGAGGCACATCGCCAATAGCCACCGACCCACCGTCAAACAAGCCGGAAATAACCTGCCCCTGTTTGGTTGCAAAGAACGGTGCAGGATCGCCGGCAAACACAACATTGGTTACCGTGGGTTGACCGGTAATGGCCGCAACAAACGTGATCTCCATCATGGTCCGGCTGGGCATGCCTGACAGGGGTGAGGATACATTCAGCACAGTCACAAAGATGGATCCTGTTCCGGCGTCCACCGTGTCTTCAACTGTTATGCTGTAGCCAATCGGGATGTCAACCTGAATACTATCCGGTATGTCGTCGTGGTCGTTGTCGGTCGTGTCCAGACTCAGAAGTTGGGCATCATAGCGAATGTCGAAAACAAACGTGTTGACGTTATCGGCCGCACCCGTATCAAAGATAACCGGAACGACCACCGGCTGACCTTCATCAGCCGGAATCAACTCCGGAATGGTCATCGTCGGGAAGTTTGCTGCCCGGCCGGAACGAGTTGCCAGGGCTATGAATAGCCCTAATAGAAGAAGCCCAGCCAGAAATAGACCGGGACGAGTTACTGAAGTCGCACGTTTGTCCATAGCTGCCCCAAAAAGGAACGTTGTTCCTCATTATTATAGGGGCCTGGGCTATGGTTGTGGGCAAAAGTTCCGTGAAAGTATGGTATGGAGGGAATGAACAAGTGCTTCGCACCCAGTGGGTGCGAAGCACACTAGTGTCAGCGAGGGCCGATGACAAACTCACCGTTTCGCATTAACGGTTCGGCCGTTCCGTCGGCCGTTAATCCATCTACGCTTGTTTCGGCCGTTCCGATCATGAAATCTACATGGGCGAGGCTGATGTTTCCACCGGCCTTCATAAATTGCTCCTCGGACATATCATCTCCGCCGTCAATGCAGAGCGTGTAGGCCCGGCCCAAAGCAATATGGCTGGCGGCGTTCTCATCATAGAGCGTGTTGTAGAACAACCGCTCCTTTAGTGAGATGGGCGAGCTATGCGGCACGAGAGCCATTTCACCCAGGCAAGCCGAGCCTTCGTCCATATCCAGCAAGGATTTCAGCAACTCACCACCCTTCGCGGCCGAATAGTCCACTGCACGACCATCCTTGAACGTCAGGCTGAAATCTTCAATCATGTTGCCGGAATAGCTGAGGGGCATACTGGCCCTGACTGTACCGTCCACCTTCGTTCGATTCGGTGCAGTGAAAACTTCCTCAGTGGGCACATTGGGCACAAAGTTAATTCCATTACCACCCTCGGCTCCACCACCCAACCAGACATGATTGTCAGGCAAACCGACAGTCAGATCGGTTCCCGGCCCGGTGATGTGCAGGGCTGTGTACTGTTTTCCCGTCAGAAATTCCGCCCGATCTTCCAACGTCCCGGCATGGTCAGTCCAGGCAGCGATTGGATCCGGCCGGCGAACCCGGCAGATGTCGAAAATATCATCCCACAGTCTGTCAACTTGCTCATCAGGTGACAGCCCCGGATAGACCTTGTCTGCCCAGGCGGCCGTTGAGTAGGCGACAATAGACCAGTTCAATGAATCGCTGACGATATACTTGGATAAAGGACGGGCAGCAACAGCCTCCGCCTTGCGCCAGGTGGCGATTGCTTGTGGGTCCTGGCCGTTCAATAAATCGGGGTCCGCACCGGCAATGGACAATAGGGCATCTCCCCGTTCGGCATACTCCAGTCCGGCCGTTACCCACCAGGTAGCATGCTCATCAAAGGAATCTTTCGGGGCATAGTTGAATCGTGCCAGGAGTAATTCAGGATCGTTCCATAGCGTTTCCACCAACCGGCATCCGGCCCGATATGCGTGGGCAGCCACCAGCCGTACCAGGGGGGCTGTTTCGAGTGATGCGCGAATAAGCAATCGTTGGCCGGGTCGAAGGTTAAGGCCGACCTTGACCGCCATTTGGACTTTCTTACAAATTTCTATTTAAACAGATCACATCCCGTCTTTCCCTCCTGTTTTTTCTAAATCTTTGTTTCATAAATTTTTTTTGGAAATTTTCAACGCTACATTACTCGTCTGCATTACGTGTGCCGATATCAATGAATTAAACCGGTCGTTGCTGTTTTTGTTGAAAATCACCATTGAATTAGCTGTAGCCCCCTTATGCATCAAGTTTGTTAATGAATCTATATTCGCATAACTCCTTCAGGAATTATCGCCAATAGGCTCGGTGATAGAAGACTCAAATCCCTTTCATTCCTCAATCTGTTTCATCCTTTGTAACTGGAACTGGTGGCTGCACCTTGGGATTCTCCGTCAAATTGTATCTTACACAAATTTCCTACTTGATCCATACCTATAACAAGAGACGAATGAATAATCTTGTTAAATCCGTTCTCCAAGGATATGTTATGATGTATGAAAAACCGAATGTATCATCATTGAAGCCGCCCTAATCACATTATTTTTTTTTGAGGCGACGCCAATTTATGTTTTTTTTTGTCACCCGTTGGAGTGATAATAAAGACCGCGCGTATTGACTGTCAAGGTTGAATTTTCTTACGTTATTTCCTGCCCATTTATACCAGTTTGCTAGTAAGGAATTGTTTTGAAGTACTTAACAAAACTTCACAGTAGAAAGAAACAACAATTTAACAAATTATTCAATAACATGTTTTGCCGGAACCTATTCCCAGCGTTAATAAAATTGGCTTGATGTGTCCATAATCATGAGGGTTTTTATGCGCCTAAAAATGACCTGAATCCGACCAACTGGAATGAAAAATCACTTTCATTTTTCGTCCTAATGCAGGTGCGGTGTACGCGCATCAAAACCACCATTTTTTAATGCAGGAAATGCTTCACTCTTGCAAATGAAGCGCAATTTGCACCCTGGCAAGCTTTAATGATTTTGCTGGTTCTTCATTTCTAAGCTTGGACTAACAGATAATTCCTGAAAGCGGCCGGTGGTAATTGGCATAACTCTAAATTGATGGCCTATATTCCATTAAAGTGTAATTTTGTAAAATGCTGGATCGTAAATTCATCTGTTGTTGCGGCTATTGCCTAACAGATGCGCTCAATATGCATTTTTGCCCATTGGTTCAATTGAGTCGCCCCAGTCATGCCGGTATCTCACTGGAGCCTTTTCTGGTCATGTTGATTCATCTGATGAATAGCAGCGCAGGGTTCGGACTTCCCTGCCCGAACACGCAGACTTTACCCGACAGCGCCATTCACTGAAAGCCGCGAGCGTCGTGGCATTGGCTAATCTCCCGAGTGAAGGCCAGGTTGTTTTCGATATGTTCAAACATACCCAGCAACCCACCCAGGACAACCGGTATCATGACAATCCGCAGTATAAGCAGCGTGGGGCGGGACGGCTGAAACAGAGCGATCAGCGTCATAACCAGTCCCAAGCCACTGAGGATAAACGGATGTACTGGATTGGGGTTTCGTAGTGTTCAGAAAATACAACTCCACCGGTATGCCGGCGAAGATAAAAGGCAGCCATACCAAATAGAAATAAGCGAAGGCGTTGGTTTGTTTCTTGTGCGTTCATGGCGATCATGGTCGAAACGCCGGGGCACCATTAACGAGCGGCCCCAGCGTTTCAGCAGTAAGGAGGTAGAAGCTATTCTGTTATTAGATATGCGGCGGCACTGGAAGCATCATCCGCCGAGACATAGGTTGCCAGGGCCGTCAGGAAAGCATCGTTCGAACTCAGGCCGTCCGGCGATCAGGTCCGCAGCGATGGTTTCGTCTACACCCGGCAATTGCTGGAGTGTATCGGCATCAGAGTTGTTGGGATCAACAGGGACATAGACATATTGTTCCCATTCCGTTACCTGGGCATCGTCTACGTATTTGCCAATCTCATGGAACTGTTGAATGCTGATATACGGTCGATGCTCCAGAAACTCGCGTGTCATCCGCTGGCTAAAACCCGGAATCACAGCCAGATAATCATTTGGCCGTCGCCGTATTCAGGTTCAACCGCGTCATCGTTGTTGCACTATCGCTAACTGAGTTGCTGTCTGTGGATGCACTCAGAACGGCCGTTGCCACCGTATCTTCTGCTGTCGCGACGGCCGATGATGCTGTGGTGGCAGCCGCGTCTGGCAGTTGCTACGGCCGATGATGTTGTCGTTGACAGCCACGTCTGCTACAGTTGCTACGGCAGCCGGGGCGACGGTCGCTACAGTTTGAGACACAGTTGTAGCGGCTGGAGGAAGCGGTTCAGCTCCGTGGTCGAGCTGCCTCCGCAGGCTGCTGGCGCACCCACCACTAACACGAACACAGACATTACCATTGTAATTTGTAGTTTTTTCAGCGTTACTTTCCATTCTCCAAAATCAAGTTCTCTTCTAACTTCTGTCTCACGGTTTCGCCGTTTAACAACCAGGCTTGCTTTTCAAATAAGAAATCAAATCCGACACCAGCCACAATCAGGGCGATAACATCAGATTGTTGAGCAGGCCGGTGACCGTTCGCAGGCTGAGGTTGGTTGGTCATGGCCGCCATGCTCTCCACCAAACTCGCCGCCTTCATGGTCTCCTGTCGGCCGTACAGGCATGGTTTATTCTGACCTCGGTTTGACCTCTCGACGATTGCCCCTTGATCCGGACGAGACCTTCTGGTCCGCGAAGCCGCTTTCACTTCCCAGAACACCGGCATTGACCAGGGCGAAGGTAATCCCCACGACGACGGCTGCCGCAACCAGGATAATCAGAATACGTCCTATCAGTTTCATGCTGCTACCTCATCTAATTCAATCTTACGTTACAGCAGGGCTGGTCTTTGGCCGGCGCAACGACAGGGGCGCAAGTACGTACCGCTTGGTCGCATTGACAATCCACTGCCAGTGTAGGGCGATGTGCAGGCCGATAAGAATCAACACTACATCAGACGCTCTGGGTATAATCCACGCCAGGCAAATCCCGCATTCAGATTAAGCCCCAGTGCGGGCAAGGCCGACTCCGAAATCACAATGCCGGAGAAAATCATCACCGTCATAAGCCATAAAAAGTAGACTGTTGAGCAGAAGACACGCGAGTGCTGCGCGGGCAGCTTCGAAAAGAATCGCTTCGTAGATGCCACCAACCACTTCCAATGCAACAGCAAATGGGTGATGATGCCTGCGCCAAAGGCCAAACCCAGCCACTCATGAATAGCCATACCCGTCGAATGGGGATCCAGGCCAACCAGAAAGGCGGCGAAGATAGCCAGGTCAAACAAGTAGTTGACCTTGACCGACTTGTTTTCGCTTTTTTCGTCTCCATATCCTGCAAATTTCGCGTCAATTTAGAACTAGGGCAAGGATAAAGGGGGATTGTTCAGAAAATGTGAAGACGACGTTAGATGATTGTTTCGTTATGTTGGGATAGGGGCTTCAGGAAGGCGGAGACTTAAGAGAGGAGATGCAACGCGCTTTGGAAGTGCGTTGCATCTGGGATTAGGAATCAGAATCCAAACGGCGAATCAGCGCCGGGACTTCACGCATCCCATTCGCTTCGATGACGGATTCTCGCCGCATCCTCCGGCAAATCAGCGTTCTCAAAGTGCCAGGGTCTGGTCATTGGGGGACGCAGATCCCCGGCCGCCGAGAGCCGTCACCGGCAGGATATCAGAGCGCATGGAGTTACCGACCATCACGAATCGCTCCGGATAATATCCAGCCGCCGCAATACTTGAGCATAGCTCTCCGGTGATTTCTCGCTGACAACTTCGACGTGCACAAAGTAATGCTCAATGCCTGACTCCGCCACCTTCTTTGCTGGTGCAGCAGGTCGCCCTTGGTGATGAGGATCAGCGGATAATCGGCCGACAGATCAGCTAACGTCTCCTCCACCGCATCAAGCAACTCTACTTCGGCCGCAACCATCTGCTTGGCGATGTCCTGGATCTCGCCCAGTTCGCGGCCGGTTATTCGGCCGTCAGTCACCCGAATCGCAGTCTCAATCAGCGACATCACAAAACTGGTGATGCCGTACCCATAGTATGGAAGATTGCCGACCTCAATCTCGTGAACAATGTCGTCCAGGTTCGCAGGGATACCATGACCATTGACAGATGCAGAGGAGCGGAGAATCGCATCGTATTTGCGGCGGGCATCGGCATACAAATGCTCGTTTTGCCAAAGCGTGTCGTCAGCATCAAAACCAATCGTTTGAATCATGACGCTATTGTGCCCCTTTCCGGTAGTGTGATCAATTTCAGATGGTTTTCTTCAAGAATCGCCTGACTTCACACTCCAAGATACTTCGCCCCTGGCCGAAAATCTGATACGATTCCATACGATGATTACGGGCGGGTTCTGTCACAATATTGCCGACTCATCGAAACCCACAACAAGCCCCCTACGTAAAGATAATTGACACGCACCTTCTCTTGTTATCCGGTGCCGTGTTTGGGAGAACTGCATGAAACGGTACTTGGCACCCTTCCTTACGGTTGTTTTGATAGCTGCTGTCGGCGCGGCGATTTATATTTCTCCGTCCGCGACCAGTTTGCCGGGCGCAATGTCGAGGCGGTCACCGGGGTAGTCGGTTCGGAAAAGATACCGTTTTTCAGCGACGAACGCGTCCAGGAAGCATTCCGGCGCAACGGGCTGGACGTTCAGGTACAGAAAGCCGGCTCACGGGAGATTGCCACCAGCTACGATCTGTCGGAATATGACTTTGCTTTCCCGGCCGGGGTCCCGGCGGCCGAAAAGTTGCAGCGCGAAAACGGCATCAGCAAATCCTACAATGTGTTCTTCACCCCCATGGCAATCGCCAGTTGGCGGACCATCGGCGATGTATTGGTCGACAACGGGATCGCCACGGACGAGGGAGGCTATTACATCGTGGACATGGATGCCCTGCTGCAACTCATGTCCGAAGAAAAACGCTGGGAAGATCTATTGATAATGATGCATTCTCAGTCGGCCGTAGCATCCTGGTCAACTCAACCGATGTCCGCACCTCGAACTCGGCGGCCATGTATCTGGCATTAGCCAGCTATGCCGCCAACAATGATCGCATTGTCGAAAGCCTGGATGACGCCCGGCCGCTGATGCCCTTCCTGGAAGATTTGTTCCTGCGCCAGGGCTTTCGCCCCAGCAGCTCCTCTGAACCCTTTGAGGACTATCTGGTCAAGGGCATGGGCCATTCGCCACTGGTCATGATCTACGAGGCTCAATTCATTAGCAGTGCCGCGCAGGAAAACGGCGGTATCACCTCTGATATGGCGCTGATGTACCCTCGGCCGACCATCTTTCTACTGCCAAGCACGTTCTCATCCCACTCAGTGAGGCCGGGATCCGTCGGCGAAGCTGCCGATGACCGACCCCGATCTGCAAAACTGGCAATCGAGTATGCTCTGTATCAACGGATACGGCCTACTCGCGACTACACATCACAGCACCAGGTCCAGATACCCGATACTATTATTGACGTGATCGAGCCGCCGACATACGAGGTATTGGAAGGCATGATCCAGATAATTGAAGACAAATACGAGGAAATTGAGGTTAGTGATGACAACCGAATTGGCCCCAATCTGAACCATTGACGCCCCCGTTTTGCTGGAAGCGCCTGCGGCAGTCAAACCGTTCCCAAACGCAGGCCGGCGCCATGGTTCCGCTGGATGAGGGAAACGCAAGATAAGCTGGAATCGCGCGCGCTGGCGTTTGTGAACGAATGTCCAGTTGCCGGTCAACGTGAACCGTTCCAGGAAAAGGTCACTGCTATTCACGATGGGCAATGACGATATTCGCGCCGCAGCCAGGGTCTCAACCGGATGCTCCAGCGGCTGATCAAGGTCATGGAAAACGGTGTGATGGATGAATCCGCGCAGGTGTCGCGGTCGTTGCTGGAGCTTCGCAATACCGGCGAAGACCTCGACCTCTCCAAGCAGGGCGACCTCTTTCGCCACGTAAGCTCCTCGGTGTGATACCGATGGGCAACAAGGTACGCGGGATTACTTCCCGAAGTACCAGTCCGCCCAGGGCCACATCAACACAATCATCGAAATTCCTCTACCGCAGCCAGATGAGCTGCGGATGATACTGCCACCATCGAGCAGGAGAAGGCTCAACTTTGGGAGACGATGCAGAAGCCCTTGTTGTGCACATTCACCCGGGTACCCATATCGACACCCAGCTGGAGGAGCGCATTGCTCCTGACCAAAGTGGTCGATCCGTGGAGAAGGCACGCATTGTCAAGGAAGAAATGTTGTTCTATGTCCGGCAAAAGAACCAGGACCTGTTGAACCCAGATGGTACGTATTCAGGGCTATCTGGCGCTGGACATGATCCGCAAAAACAACCTGTTGGAATTGATCAAGGGTGGACTGGCGACCACCACTAACGGTCTCGCGCTGCGGACGGCCGTTCCGGCAGTCAGGCGCTGGCAAATCAGAAGCTCGCGGTTCTGACCAGATCAATGCCCTGAAACACGACCACTGGCAACCTGATCGAGTCCACCTCGGCCATACTCAAGGACCAGTCGGCTGATGTCCACAAGCAAGCCAGCAGCGCCACCATCAACATCAACCTAACTGCAAACGGCGTTTGACAACATCTACGACACCATTGACATGATCTCGACCTACAAGGTTGAGGCGCTGGACAACATGCGCACCACCGTTAATACGCTGGCCTCCGAAGTGGAACGGGCCAACGCCTACCTGGATCGGGTCCAGCAGCGCGAATTGGCCGCCGCTACCAGCGGTTTGTAACTACCGGCTGATGTTGACAACATCGAAGAACTGAAGCGACAGGAAAAGTCTTCACCGACCTGACACTGTAGAAGCAGGAGAACAGGCCATGAACGTGGGCCGGAATCGCATTGGAATACTCTTTCTGACCGTCCTGACGGCCGTTATGCTGGCTGCCTGCGGTGGCGGAAGCGTCGTACGGAGCGGCGATACGATGACCGTTCTTGCCGGATCAGAAGTGAAAGACCTTGAGCCGTTGCTGGATCAGATTCGGCGCGAGACCGATGTCTCGCTGGAGTTTGACTACATCGGCACCTTAAACGGGGCCGAAGAACTCCTGGAAGGCGCGGACTATGACCTGGCCTGGTTCTCGCACGGCAACTACCTGACACTGCTGCAGGGCGGCCGGGGGCTGATCCAGACTCAGGAGAAGATCATGCTCTCGCCGGTAATTATGGGCGTCAAGGAAAGTGTCGCTCGCGAGTTCGGCTGGATCGACAACCCGGATGTCACCTGGCAAGACATCGCTGATAAAGCGGCCAGTGGCGAGCTGCGCTATGCCATGACTAACCCCACAGCATCGAACTCGGCTTCACGGCGTTGGCTGGCGTGGCCTCGGCCCTTTCCGGCGGCGGCGATGCGCTCGACCGGGGGGATGTTAATCAGCAAGGGCTGGAGGCGTTTTTCTCCGGTCAGGCGTTAACGGCCGGTAGCTCCGGCTGGTTGGCGGAAAGCTATGTTGCCAACCAGGATCAACTGGACGGGATTGTCAATTACGAATCGGTCCTCCTCACACTGAACGAAAACGGCGAGCTGCAGGAACCCCTGGTCCTCATCTATCCCAGAGAGGGGATCATCACGGCCGATTATCCGTTGATGCTGCTAAACGCAGACAAACGCGAGGCGTATGACCGGCTGGTGACCTACCTGCGCTCGCCGGAGTTCCAGGAAGAGATGATGAAAACAACACTGCGGCGACCGGTCGTCCCCGGCATCACCCTGGACCCGCGTATTCCCGATCCGCTGCTGGTGGAACTGCCCTTC
Source organism: Chloroflexota bacterium (assembly GCA_041390945.1). Lineage (GTDB taxonomy): Bacteria > Chloroflexota > Anaerolineae > Promineifilales > Promineifilaceae > Promineifilum. Next base: position 99,093 of record JAWKOY010000025.1, on the reverse strand, counting down.
CCCAGCAATCTGGAAACGATCGATGCGCTGCTCTTCTCCTTCCTGGATGAAACCCGCGCCCCACCCCACGCGTTCTTTGTGTTGGATGTCAGCGGCTCCATGGAAGGGGATCGCCTGGATGACCTCAAGTCAGCCATGGACAATCTCACCGGGTTGGATCAGTCGCTGACCGGCCGATTCTCGCGCTTCCGCAATCGTGAGTTGATTACGCTTATCCCGTTTAGCACAGCCGTCGAGGATGTGGCTGATTTTGCGGTGGATGACGTGGCCGCCGATTCGGCCGATATGGCTCACGTGCGTGAGTACGTCAGCCGGCTGGAAGCGGGCGGCGACACGGCCATCTACTCGGCATTGGCGACGGCTTATGACCTGGCTGCGGCTGCCAAAGCTGAAGACCCGGATCGCTACTACTCAGTAGTCCTGATGACCGACGGGGAACTGACGGCCGGTTTGGAACCGCGAGAGTTTACCCGCTACTACAATTCACTGCCCCAGGAAATTCGGGATATTCCCACCTTTACCGTTCTGTTTGGCGGGGCCAATCAGGGCGAGATGGAGGATATCGCTGATTTAACGGGCGGCCGTATGTTCGACGCCAAAGCCGACTCACTGGGTCTGGTCTTTAAGGAGATTCGCGGTTACCAGTAGGCGCGACACCACAAAACACCCATGACAACAAAACAACGTGTCCTCATGTTTGTCTACAGCAACCGCAACATCTGGGGGGCGGCGCTGGCGCTTGTGGGGCTACTGCTTTACTTCACCGGCATCATTGACCGGTTCTGGTATCTCATTGTGCCCGGTCTGTACGCCATCGGCTGGCTGATCGCCCCGCAAAGCGAGGCGGTAGATTTGCAGTTGCGGCAGGAGATGTCGGCCGACGAGATTCGACATCAGCTTGACGAACTCTCCCGTGTGGCCCGGAAGAAACTACCCAAAGACCTGGCGGCGCAGGTAGACAGCATCAAGAACACAATCATCGGCATGCTGCCCCTGCTCGTTAATGCTAATCCGGCCGATAAGGATGTGTATACGGTACGGGAAACGGCCCTGCACTATCTGCCTGATACGCTGCAGAACTACCTCAACCTGCCCAGCGCCTACGCCAATTATCATCCCATCAAGGACGGCAAGACGGCGAAGCAGCTTCTGTCAGAGCAACTGGCGTTGCTGGACGAGGAGATGAAGGAAATTGCGGTTGATTTGAACAAGGCCGACAGCCAGAAGTTGCTGGCCCACGGCCGTTTCCTGCGTGACCGGTTCCAGGAAAGCGAGAGCTGGCTGACATAAGGAATTCGAGTTCATTTACCCCTGAACCTGTATAACCCGGTGCTGGAGACGCAGCGCCGAGAAAAGCGTCGCCGCAGCGAGGAAACTGCACAGCGCCAGACCAACGGCAATCGCCAGATTGCCTACGATAATACGCGGCAGGATTGCGTTCGAAGATGAAGGCTGCTGTGGAATAGCCGTTGTAATCAGCAGGCCGCCAACTTTGGGGCTGCTTGCGTAAACCGGGGCCATGATGAAACTGTTCCACAGAGCCATGGCCGCCACGACCGGACCACGCGGCATGCGGTGAATCAGACGCATGACCAACGCGGCCAGCATCATATCCACAACCGGTACCGGAACCATGCTCACCAGGGTACCGATCGCAAACGCCGCAGCCAGTGCCAGCGCCGGGGCATCGGCCCGAACCATCTCCAGCCACTGGACGCGAAGCTCAGCATATACCTCTTGGACCTTCACCATTGCCGTTTGTTTGAGCACATACATCTGCATCATCATTGCCTCCGTAGCCCGGCCCGGTGTCCTGTTGGGCAAGACTGACAATGATGAAACGATGGGGAGCCGGCTGATGTTCCGGCTTATGGAGGTGCGTAGGGAGGGCGAAGGGCAGGCGTTTGAACGGCGTCAGTTAGCCGCTACGGATGGGTCGGAAATGCTGCGCGCGGAATAAATCTCCCGCAGAAAGCGGCTGGGCCGGGCATTCAACCAGGATGTGTCGACAAAACCGGCGGCCGTTGCCAACGTCTGCCAGGATCCAAAGCTGATCGGGTGCGGAACCCACACATTTCCCCGGTCCACATTGTATTCGACCAGCAGCAGACTACCGGCAGGGTTCAGAAGTTCACGAATCGCTTGTACGACCGGCAGCTTGTCACGGACAAAATGCAAGGAGTTTGCCATTACGATCCCATCCAAAAGGGGCAGGTCAAGCGGTCGGGTGAAATCAGCCTGAATGGTGTGCAGTTTTGTTTCCGGGAACCGGCGATGCAGTGCATCAGCCTGCTCTTTCAGGGAACGGCCGTCCCGGTCAACGGAGTAGATGGTCACATCGGGGCCAAGCAGGTCAGCCAGGGCCAGTGTAAAGGCACCGGTGCCCGATCCCAGGTCAGCCCAAACACCGCCTGTTCGGGTAATACCGGGGCGCAACAGAGCCACATGATCATGATGATCCATCGGCCGTCACCTGCTGGGGTAACCACCAGCGAAACAGGACAATCGCCACCAGGGCCGACAGCGCCCCAAAGAGGAAGGGTGCGGCCGGTCCGAACCCTGTCCATGAACCGAGGCCCTGCCAGAGAATCCCGGCCAGCACGCTGGCGGGCAGCGCAATCAGGCCAATCGTGGCGTGGTAGATGCCATACGCCGATCCACGAAGGTCCGCCCCGGAGAGATCCGCCACCAGGGCCCGTTCGGCTGCATCCACCAACCCATGATAGGCGCCATAGGCAATGAACAGCGCAACAACCTGCCAGGCTTGTGTTGCCAATGCCAGCCCCAGGTAGATCACGGCATAGACGACCCACCCGGCAACGATCACGCGCTGGCGGCCGATCCGGTCTGACAAGCGCCCGGCCGGTCCGGCCACGCTAGTGTAAACAAGATTGAAGGCAATCAGCATCAGCAGGACGCCGACAACACTCAAACCGCGTTCCTGGCCGCGCAGGATGATGAAGGCATCGGCCGAATTACCAAGCGTGAATACCGCCAGAATGATCAGGTAGTGCCGGAAAGATGTCGGCAAGGCGCCGAAGGAACCGAGGATGGGCTTACCGGCCGCCGGCGCCTCCCGACGGACCTCGGTCAGGCCGACGATGAGCACCAGAACGGCCAAAAATCCCGGCAACGCACTCGCCAGGGCAATGCGCCGGAACGTCATCTGATCCAGTTTGACGGCCGTTCCCTGTGACAGCCAGACGATAATCAACGCCAGAACCAGTCCAACAGCCGCGCCTAGACTATCCCCGGCGCGATGGAGACCAAAAGCACGTCCCCGCTGCTGAGCCGGGACGCTATCCGCCAGCAGAGCATCTCGCGGTGCGGTGCGGATCCCCTTCCCCAGCCGATCGGCGAAGCGAATACCCAACACAGCCAGTGAACTTGAGGCAAAACCTAATAGCGGCTTGGAGAGTGCCGAGATGGTGTAGCCGATCACGGTCGGCGGCTTGCGACTGACAACCCGGTCCGACCACCATCCGGAGAGCAGTTTGATCAGACTGGATGTGGATTCGGCGACGCCTTCAACAAGGCCAATCGTCGCCGTGCGCGTACCGAGCACATTCGCCAAGAACAACGGCACCAGATTGTTGACCATGTCGCTGGAGACATCGGTCAGGAAACTGGCGGCCGTCATGACCCATATATTTCGGGGAAGCGGCGGCTGCTCCGCCGAACCGGTTGGGAGATCGGGTGATGTGGGGGGCATGGGAAAGTGCGCTGTCCCTTACCGGAACGGCGCACCCTCTAATTACAGGTTAGACAGTACGCAGGTATTGGTGAAGCTGGCTAACGACGTTTGCGCCTTCACCAACGGCGGCCGCAACACGGCGAACAGCCCCCTGTCTCACGTCACCGGCTGCAAAAATGCCGGGCACGCTGGTTTCCAGGAGGAATGGGTCGCGCTGGGGTGTCCATCCGGCCGGTCGCTTGCCGTCTACGAACAGGTCCGGTCCGGTCAGAATGAAACCGGCGCGGTTACGCTCGACAACATCAGCCACCAGATCGCTATGGGGCATAGCGCCAATGAACAGGAACAGGGCCGGCGTCTCGACCTCCCATGTCTCGTCTGTTTCCGAGTTGTGGAGGGTTAATCCTTCCAGTTTGTGGTCGCCCTTCACATCGACAACTTCCGTACGTGTCAGGACATCAATGTTTTCTGTCCCCTCTATCTGGTCGATGAGATACTGGGACATGCCCTTGGTCAGCGACGAACCACGAACCAGAATCGTCACCTGGCCGGCAAAGCGGGAGAAGAACATCGCGCCCTGCCCGGCCGAGTTTGCGCCGCCAACCACATAGACATGTTCGCCACGATAATACGCCGCCTCGGTAATGGCCGCGCCGTAATAGATGCCCGCGCCGGTGAGTTCGGGGACGCCGGGGATTTCAAGCTTGCGTGTGGAGACACCTGTGGCAATAACCAGCACCTTACAGCCCAGTTCCGTGCCGTCGCTCAACGTCACATAGCGGTAGGTATCTTCAACACGAACCTTGACCGCGTCCTGTGCCGTCAATATTTCCGCGCCCAGGCGAATGGCCTGAGCCGTGGCACGGGTCGCCAGATCGGCCCCACTCAATCCCTTGGGGAAGCCGAGATAGTTCTCAATGCGCGAGCTGGTACCCGCCTGCCCACCGGTGGCCTCGCGTTCAATCAGGGCTGTCTTCAACCCTTCGGACGCGCCGTAAACGGCCGCACCCAAACCGGACGGCCCGCCGCCGATGATGATCAGATCATAGAACGGCTCTTTGGCCTCTGTCTGCAAACCCACTTTATCAGCCAGGGCCCGCATCTCCGGCTCGATCATCGTCGAACCGTCCGGGAAGAAGATCACCGGCAGATGCTTGGCCCCTTCAGAGACGGCTTCGACCAGTGTCCGGGCCTCGTCGTCCTTTTCGATATCCAGCCATTGATAGGGGATGCGATTGCGGGCCAGGAAGTCCTTGGTCGCGTGGGATTTCGGAGACCACAGGGTACCGGCGACGCGAATACCATCGTAAGGCAAAACGGCCGAAGCCCACCAGTCGCCGAGCAAATCGTCCAGCACCGGATACAGATTCTGCTCCGGCGGATCCCAGGGTTTCATCAAGTAGTAGTCCAGGCCGACCTTGTTGATGCTGGCAATAGCGGCCTCAGTATCAGCATACGCCGTCAAGAGCACTTTGCGCGCATCCGGGTAGAAGTGCATGGCTTCGGCCAGGAACTCCGTACCACTCATCTCCGGCATTCGCTGGTCCACCAGGAACAGGGCCACAGGGGTATTCCGTTCCTTTAATTGGGCCAGTGCCTGTAGCGCATCCTTGCCGGAACCGGCGGCCATGATGCGATAATCGCTGCGAAAATGGGCCCGCAGGTCGCGCCCTACAGCATTGAGGACCTGGGGTTCGTCATCAAGGGTAAATATTACAGGCCTAACCATTTTGCTTCTTGTTCCTTAATATGATCCTAGCTAGCTCACCAGCACCGGATTATATGCAACCACTGGCCGATTGGGAAAGTAATTCCCCAACCAATTCATCTTCAAGCCAGGCTGTATGCCGTGCTCAAATCATGAGGATTCTACTGTATATTCACCAACCGGCTCATTCCCGTCAAGCATGAAAGCGAGTGTAGCCAGCTTTGAGTTTTCGTACAAGCTTAGGCAGAAGCAGGAAAAGAAGTGAAAGGGGATTCCAGGCCGTGGGATTCCAGCAAGTCCTGGTCTTCCAGCAACTCGATTGTGGAGCCGTCGGCAACGATTAGCCCCTCATCCATGATGACGGTACGCGGGAACAGCTCGTATACCAGCAGCATGTCGTGGGTGGAGATGAGCATGGTCTGAGGGAGATCTCGCAGCAGGGAAATCAACTGGCGGCGACCGCGCGGGTCAAGCCCGGCCGTTGGTTCATCCAGCACCAGAATATCCGGCTGCATGGAAAGCACAGTGGCAATGGCAACCCGCTTCTTCTGGCCGAGGCTCAGGTGATGAGACAGTCGATCGCCAAAGCCGGCCATGCCCACCTGCTCCAGCGCCCAGGTAGAGCGTTGTCGTACCTCGCCTTCCGGCAACCCCATGTGCAGCGGGCCAAAGGCGACATCCTCAAAAACTGTTGGCGAGAATAGCTGGTCGTCCGGGTTCTGGAAGACTAGACCCGACCATGCCGCGAATTCTGGGGAGATGAGTTCCGGGACAAAGACAACCCGGAATACTTTCACCGGAGAGGATTCCTCACCCAGGATGCCGTTCAGGTGCAGCATGAGGGTGCTTTTGCCGGCGCCGTTCGGCCCGACCAGCGCTACCTTCTCACCGGCCATCAGTGTGAGGCTCACGCCGCGCAGCGCCGGAAACCCGTCCGGGTAATTAAAAACGAGGTTATCCACCGCCACGACAGGCGCGGTCGAATCAATCGGCTCCGTAACCGGGTCATCCGGCGGCAATTCGTGTCTTACTGGCATCTGGTTTCAGGTCCTACAGGCGGCCGATCACCGGCAATATTACCGCAATCAGGCAGCCTGTCACCAGCACAGTCCAGTCGAGCGGGCGCATCTCATGGGGCTTCAGCGTTAACATCTGGCCGCGATAGCCGCGAGCCAGCATTGCCTGATACACCCGATCGCTGCGGTCCAGGCTACGAATCATCAACTGGCCGGCCATGTTACCGGCCACGGACGCTCGCCACCCCAGGTTTCCCCCGGACTTGGTCCCCGGCAGGGCCGCACTCCGGGCCGCACGCCCGCGTAGCAACCGCGAAACTTCGTCTGTCAGTACAAAGAGATACCGGTACATAAAGGCAATCACCGACACGAGAATATCCGGAACCTTGAGATGTCGTAGGGCATGTAGGATATCCGGGAAGGATGTTGTCGCGGTTAGCAGAACGGCCGTTTGCAGCGAGATCAGGCTGCGCAGGACAATACTGCCAAACCGCATCGCCCCGGCATCCGTAATCGTCAGACCGAAAGGGCCGGTCCAGAGGCTGTTACCGGGAATGGTAAACAAGACCGTTACCGCCGCCAACAGAAACGGCAGCCCCACCAGCGATCGCCGGATAATCAGCCAGGGCGAAATTTCCGCAGCCAGCGTTGCTCCCATCACCAGGGCAAAACTCAGCGCATACAACCACCAGGCACCATCCGGCAAGAGCGTGATGCAAACGATGAACACCACCGCCACCACCACCTTAACTCGTGGATCAAGGTGGTGGACGGCGCTGTCGCCTGCCAAATACCGATCAAAGGTGCTGGCGTGAAAAGACATGGATTAGATGGTACTCGCGTCCTGCGAACGCCGCTGTAGCAAACGCGCGACCAGAAAGACCAGACCGGCTACCAGCAGCACACCAATCACTCCGGCCAGGATCGTGGACAATCCGGTCTCGCCCAGACCGGGGATGGTGTAGTCGGGCAAAATGGAATAGGGCGCATCCTGGGCAGTTCCCAGGAATCCGGTGGTCTCGGCTACCCATTCCAGACCATCAGGATGACCGGACGCAAACGGGGCAAAAAGCACTATGACCAGGGCAATTGCCAGCCCGACGACCACCCAGCCTCCCTTGCCTGCTTCCTGCCCGTCCGACAGAAGCGACGGCCGAACCTGGTGGATAAAGGCCAGCGCGGCTACGGTGATCAGGGCTTCGCCGATACCGATGACGGCGTGAACCCCCACCATCGCCGGGAGCACAACGCTCAGGCTGCTTGTCCCGCTAAAAGCCAACAACAGGCTGACCACCGTCGCCGCCGTCACGACAGACAGCCATGCCGCCACACCGGCCAGCACCAGTTGGAAGCTCCAGCTCCGACCGCGCCCCAACCGGTAGATGTAATAGGCCACGAAACCGGGGATGATTCCCATCACCAGAATATTGGCCCCCATGACGACGATACCGCCATCCTGGAACAGTAGAGCCTGGACGGCAATGACGGCCGTCATGACCAGCAATCCCAACCACGGCCCCAGCACGATGAACGCCAGCGCCGCGCCAATAAAATGGCCGGATGTGCCTCCGGCCACCGGGAAGTTGATCATCTGGGCCGCAAAGATAAAGGCGGCCATGATCCCCGCCAGAGGGACAAGCCGTTCGTCGAAGTCGCGGCGCGTGTTGGCGATTGCCATGCCCAGGACAACCAGGGTGATGGCCCAGCACGCCAGCGAAACAAACAGGTTCAGGAATCCATCAGGAATATGCATGAGAATCCCGGCCGGGAAAATGGTCATCATAACCTCCTAGGTATAACTGCAGAAAATAGGCTAACGGCCTCTTGTTATGAATGTGATTGGGCAAGGCATTCGTGGCAAACGCCTTCAATAGTTAAATTGTCCAGATCGGCCGAAAAGCCAAAATCGGACAACAGATGACTACGCAATTCATCATAGATCTCATCCGGTACATGCGCGACATGACCGCATTCCCGGCAGACGATGTGACTATGCACAGCCAGGTTTTGCGGCGTAATTTCAACAACCGCAGCCCCGTCCATATCGCTGCCGACTACCAGACCCAGTTCGCTAAACAGATTCATCGTCCGGTAGACCGTGGTTCGATCAATCGCCGGGGCGGTCTGCTGAACTGCTTCAACCAGCGCCGTAACCGGCACATGCCCGCCCATCTCATAAAGCGTGTCCAGGATGATCTGGCGTTGTGGTGTCAGCTTGTATCCGCTTTCTCGGATGCGGGCGGCATAATCAAGGTGTTTGTGGTCCATTGCCCCTCAGGTGTAATTGCAACATGTGGCAATAATATAAGTAGTTTAGCATCCTGACCGTCAAGAAGCAACGCACTTTGGAAGTGTGTTGGTCTTGAATCACTAAAATGGATCAAGGCTACGATCACCAAATGGTGAATGAAAACAAAAAAGCCCGGCTACTCCAGAAGTAACCGGGCCAATTTCAGTAACGTGCGCTACACGCGAAAATGATCCTACAAATCAATCACTGCCTTGATCATGTCGTCTTCGCGCTCAAACGTGAAACCAAGTGACTCACTCACGCGATACATACCCCGGTTTTCCGGCAGCATGTAGGCCACGACCCGCTTCATCCCTTCATCCCGACCGAAATCCAGCAGCTTGCTCAGCATATGACGGCCGACACCACGCCGCTGGAAGTCGTCGCGCACCAGCATGGCGAACTCCGCTTCCTCCGGGTTTGCCAGGCGCGTCAATCGGCCTGCAGCGAGAATCTCATCCTCCCCGGTTTCCGGGTTGGTCCATTCCGTTACCAGCGCAATGGCCCGATCGTAATCCACGTAGCAGATACGTAACAGGCGCTCATGCTCGACACGCTGGCTCAACTGGTAGGAACTGAAGTAACGAAGGTAAACGCTTTGCTCGCTGATCTTCTCGTGGAACTTGGCGAGCTTGGGTTCATCTTCGGGGCGAATCGGCCGCAGGGTGACCGGCGTACCGTCGGTCGTCTCATACTCCTCAATGTATTGCGTCGGATACGGCCGAATGGCGAGGTTGGGTATATCCTCCTCGGCTACCTCCGGCAGGTACAGGACGACACGCGCATCCAGCGCGACCAGGTCCTCATGCGAGGCGAAGAGCGGGTTAATATCCAGCTCCTTGATCCAGCGCTGTTCAACGACCAGCTCACTAAACCGGACAAAGAGTTTTTCCAGTTCGGCCTGGTTTACCGGCGGACGGCCACGGATACCCTGCAAGGCTTTGTAAATCTTGGTGCGCTGCATCGTCAGGCGGGCCAGCGTTGTATTGAGCGGAGGAATTGCCAGCGCACGATCCTTGAACACTTCCACGAGCGTACCGCCGGTGCCGAACAGGACAACCGGGCCAAACTGTGGATCCGGGCTGGCCCCCAGAATCAATTCGTAGCCATCACCCAGATGAAGCATCGGCTGGACAGTCACACCCAGGAAATCGGCCGGACTGTACTTTTCGCTAACGCTGGATTCCATGGTCAGGTACGCATGCCGGACTTCCTCGTCGGTGGTGAGGTCCAGACGCACGCCGCCAACATCAGTCTTGTGGGTAATCGTCTCCGAGTTTAGCTTGACCACAACCGGGTAGCCAATCTCTTTGGCAACGGCCACTGCCTCGTCGGCGCTCTGGGCCAGCCGGGTGGGTACCGTGGGAATATCGTACGCTTCCAGCACCTGCTTGGACTCATATTCCGTCAGGATGGTCCGGCCGGTTGAGCGAATGTTTTGCAACATTTCCTGAACCAGGTAACGCTTGAAACCCGCCTCGCCATAATCCTCAGCCAGTTCCGGCGTCTGGTACAGGGCCGTCAGCCGTCGTTGATACCGCACCATATAATTGAAGATGCGGGCGGCCGTATCGGGGTAGGCGAACGTCGGGATACCGGCGTGATTCAATAGCTCTTCACCCTCACTGATATCCGACCCACCCATCCAGCTAGCCAGAATCGGCTTACCCACAGACAGCACTCGATCCTTGGTGGCAAATTGATCGGCCACAACACGCGCTGTCTCCGTGGGGTTGGTCATGGCCTGTGGTGTGAGGATGACCAGCGTACCGTCACTGTCCTTGTCCTCGGCGGCAATGCGAATGGATTCGGCATACCGTTCGGCGTCAGCATCACCCAGGATGTCAATGGGGTTGTTATGGCTCCACGGTCCGGGTAGCAGTTCATTATAGGCAGCCATGGCATTATCTGAAATCGGCGCCAATTCGCCACCGGTGGTAATCAAGGCATCCGTGGCGATAACGCCGGGACCACCGGCATTGGTCACAATCGTCAGACGCGGGCCACGTGGCCGGGGCTGTTTCGAGAGGACTTCAGCCATGTTGAACAGGTCAGCAATGGTATCTACACGAAGAACACCGGAGCGCCGGAAGGCTGCGGCCAACACCTCGTCACTACCGGTCAGCGATCCGGTGTGCGAAGCGGCCGCGCTGGCCGCCTGTTCCGTCCGGCCGGGCTTGATGACAATGATCGGCTTGGCGAGAGCAACCTCGCGAGCGGCCGACAGGAATGAGCGGGCATCACCGATGGACTCCATGTAAAGGACAATACTCTTGGTATTGGGATCATCACCGAGGTAGTAAATCAGGTCGCCCCAACCGACATCCAGCATGGAACCAACCGACACAAACGCGCTAAAGCCAACGTGTTCGCGATAACTCCAGTCCAGAATAGCCGTCAGCAAGGCACCGCTCTGGCTGATGAAACCCACTGAGCCGGGCCGGGCAATGCCGCTGGCGAAGGTCGCATTCAGGCCGGTAATCGGATTCATGACGCCAAGACAGTTCGGGCCGACGATGCGCATGTTGCCCGTCTTGGCAATCTTCATGATTTCTTTCTCCAGCGCCAGACCTTCCTCACCGGTTTCCTTGAAACCGGCTGAGATGACAATGGCGGCCTGGACACCGTTATCCACACACTCCTGAATAATCCCCGGCACCGTCTTTGCCGGGGTCACAATGACCGCCAGATCCACATCATCGGGAATGGCGGAGATGCTCGGATAGGCCTTGATACCCAGGATGCTGTTGCGTGTCGGGTTGACCGGGTAAATTGTGCCGCCGAAAGTAGAGCTAATCAGGTTCCAGACGATTGTCCGGCCGACGCTGCCTTCGCGCTCGGTTGCGCCGATAACGGCCACCGACGACGGCTGGAACAATATTTGCAGGGGGTTGTCCTCAAAGCGCAACAGATCATGCGCTCGACCACGTTTGACCTTGTCGTTCATATACCTCTCTCTTTAAATACCCATGCCCGGACGCTCACGACCCAACGACCGTTGCGGCCGGGTAATATTCAGATGCAACCGGGACTGTCTGTCCCGGATACACGATCATTCATTTTTGTGAAAAGTGCGGCTGTGCTGCTATACGTGCTGCGGCGGTTTAATAAAGGGTTGCAATCACATCGCTGCGCTGCCGGTTCGTCAGTCGCTGATGTTCCACCAGCACATCCAGCACGCCGGGAAGCGTCAGCACTGAGTGTAGTTGGTAACCCTGGCCTTCCAGAGTTTGGCGCCCACCCTGCTCCCGGTCAATCAAAACAACGGAGTCGGTCACCCGTAACCCTGAGGCCTTCAACGTGGCGATCGTCTGCAGAACGCTGTCCCCAGAGGTGATCAGGTCATCGATCACGACGGCCGTTTGCCCAATGGACCAGCGCCCTTCAATGTTCTTACCCGTGCCGTAGCTCTTGGCTGTTTTGCGCGGGTAGATCAGGGGCATATTCATGTCCAGGCAGATCGCCGTCCCGATAGGCAGCCCCGCCAGTGGCGTCGCCGCCAGCAAGTCAAAAGTGAGCGTCTCCAAAACAGTACGGTAGGCTGCCGCCACCTGGCGCAGAGCATGGGGATAGGAAACGACGACGCGCAGGTCTATATAGATACGCGATTCCTTGCCGCTGTGCAGACGAAAACGGCCGAACTGGATCGCACCCACATCAAACAGGGTCAATACCAGCGCTTCGTTGGGGGAAATGGTTAGCATAATACAGGCAACCTACAAGAACCGTTCACCGTCTTTCGCGGTTCACGGCTAATTGTAGCAAGGTTTGTCAATTGTCCAATGGTTAGATGTGCAATCTATTTGCAGTTACGGGTTTGGGCAGAAGTGAGTATTCCACAAATGGGACAGAGTGGATGACTCAGGTACTAGTAATTATACCGCCGGACGAATATTGTCCCGGACAAACGCATTGTACGCTTCGAGAATTTTACGTGACACCGGCCCCGGTTGGCCGTCTCCCACCCTTCGGCCGTCAATCATTACCACCGGCAGAAATGCGCGGGAGGAACCACTGATAGCCGCTTCATCCAGACTTTCGATCTCGTCGAGACGAACAGCTTCCAGCCGGACGGGAATACCCAATTCCGGTAGTAACTCCAGGATGATGCGCCGGGTGATGCCTTCCAGCACCCCTTCCCCGGCCGTGTAGACCACGCCGTCGCGGATACCCCAGAAGTTGGTGCCGGTGCCTCCAGAATGCGGCCGTCTTCTGTCGTCATCAGATATTCATACGGCACGTCCTTCCCCCACCGCAACCCGCCGGTTGCCGGACGCCGGGCTGCGAATTCGGCCATCTTGATCAGCGGGCTTTCGCGGGCCAGATCACCAGCCAGACCCACCACAACCCCCTGTTGATACAGGGAGTCCGGTAGTGGCATGAACGGTTGCAAGGCGATCAGTTCGCGGCTGTCGGTTCCCAGCGGCAGGGCCGGTTCGGCCAGCACGTCAATACGGACGCGCATTTCTCCCGGTGGCGCAGCCGCAAACCGCATCCAGTGTCCGACAGACCAGCTCGCGGTTCCACCGGTATTGCCAACCCAGCAGCGCCATCGAACGCTCGGTCCGATCCAGATGCCGATCCAGGTAGAGGAATTTGTCGTGGTCAAAGGTCCGCAGCGCCGTATAGACGCCGAGCGAAAGATCGGTGTAGAGGTCCGCCAGTTGGGCCGCACCCTCCGGGATATCCAGAGCGCGCGGCCCATCGGCCTCCACCGCGAACAACTGCAAGTTTGTCACGATGACTAGATGCCCAGCGCAACTTCGCGTTCGCGCCGGAACTGTTGCGTATACAGATTGTAGTAGTGACCGCCGGCTTTGATCAGCTCGGCGTGCGTGCCTTCCTCGGCAATGCGACCGGCCTCAATGACCAGGATACGGCTGGCGCGACGAATCGTAGACAGACGGTGAGCGATGACAAAGCTCGTCCGGCCTTCCATCATCACGTCCATCCCCTTCTGGATCAGCGCCTCGGTCAGCGTATCCACAGAGCTGGTCGCTTCATCCATGATAAAGATATCAGGGTCCGCCAGAATCGCACGGGCCAGGCTGAGCAACTGCTTCTGTCCCACCGACAACATACTGCCGCCTTCGCCAACCTGCTCATCGTAACCGTTCTCCAAGGTGATGATGAAGTCGTGGGCACCGGCCATGCGCGCCGCTTCCACAATTTCATCTTCAGTCGCATCCAGACGGCCGTAGCGGATATTCTCCCGGACCGTCCCGGAAAACAGGTGCGGCGTTTGCAGCACCATACCGATGCGTGACTGAATGGCGTGCTGCGTCAGGTCGGTGTAGTCGGTATCGCCAAACAGGATTCGGCCGCTCTTCGGTTCATAGAAGCGGCAGATCATGTTGACAATAGTTGACTTGCCGCCACCTGTCGGACCAACCAAAGCAATTGTCTCACCCTTGTTGACTTTCAGATTGAAATCCTGCAGCACCGGCTTGCCGTTCTCGTAATAGAACGTCACATCATCAAAGTGGATGTCCCGGCTGATATGGTCCGGTTCCAGTGCGCCTTCCTTGTCCTGAATATCGAACCGTTGCGTCCAGCAGCGAGAATACCCGCTCACCGGAGGCCAGCGACTGCTGCATGGAAGCAAAGACGCGCGCCATCTCCTGCACCGGCCAGAGCATGAAGGTCACATACCCGACAAACGCCTGGATGGAGCCGGCCGTCATCTCGCCACGCAGCGCCAGTACGCCACCGTACCAGACCACCATCGCCACACCCAACGCACTGATGAGCTGCACGGCGGGCAGGAACATCACTGACAACACATTCGCGCTGTAAGATGCTGTGAACATGCTGGTGCTCAAGGTCTGGAAGTCCCGCAGATCCTGTTCCTCGCGGGCTAACGACTTGGTTACGCGAACACCGGTAATGTTCTCGTTGTACGCCCGGTGATTTGCGAGTTAATGCGTCGCACCTCACGGAACTGCACCAGAATCCTGCGTCGGAAGATGTAGGCCACGTAGACCAGCAGCGGGATGGTGATAACGACCAACATCGCCAGCCGCCAATTGATCGCCATCATGAACACCACGGCTACCGCCACACTGGAGATACCCCAGGTGGTGTCCAGTAGTCCCCAGGTCACAAGGTCAGCGATACGCTCCGTGTCCGACGTGACCCGTGACATGATCCAGCCCACCGGTGTTTTGTCGAAGTACGAGAACGACAGTTTCTGCAAGTGGTCGAATTGCTTGCGCCGCAGGTCGTAGCGCACAATCTCGCCGAGGACACCGGTCAGATAGATGAACCCGAACACCGCCACGGCCGATACGACGATCATGACCGCAAATATGGTCAGCGTATTCCGCAGGACTGTTGTGTCTTTCGGGATAATCGCCTGGTCAATGATCACCTTACCCAGATAGGTAAAGATGGAATCAGTGACGGCGATACCCACCACAAGCGCCAGGAATCCCACCACCATCGGCCAGTGGGGTTTTACCTGCTCCAGAATTCGGAAGAGCGTACTTCGACTAACTTCAGTTATTTCGTCTTCTTCTTCGAAGTAATCATCCATAATGGTACCTTTATACCCATTCCGCTTGTAAGCATTCCGCTTCGAATCGGAATCTTAACGAGCTGTCATAGCCTCCGGTGATGTTTCGTCGACTGAGGCCAGTTCAGCCTGCAACTCGTCTTCGATCTGCGATTGCAGATCGTAAATTCGGCGGTACAGACCGGGCTGCGCCAGGAGTTCATCGTGCGTACCTTCCTGAACGATCTTGCCCTTGTCCAACACCAGAATTTTGTCCGCCTGCATCACTGTCTGGATGCGGTGGGCGATGATAAACGTTGTCCGGCCGGGGATGAGTTTCTCCAGCGCGGTACGGATATCCGCCTCCGTTTCCGTATCCACCGATGATGTCGCATCGTCCAGAATAAGGATGGTCGGGTCCTTGAGCAGGGTTCGAGCCAGGGTGATGCGCTGCTTCTGCCCACCGGATAGCGTCACACCCTTCTCGCCGACCTTGGTGTCGTACCCATCGGGGAAACCCAGGATGACATCGTGCACAGCGGCCGCTTCGGCCGCACGGAACACTTCTTCATCGGTCACCTGCCGGTCGACGCCATAGGTGATGTTGTCGCGGATTGTCCGCGAGAACAGGAACGGTTCTTGCAAGACGATGCCGATCTGCTCCCGCAAGAAGCGACGCGGATAGTCCGTAGTTCCACACCGTCCAGCTTGATGCTGCCCTGATACTCGTAGAAACGCGGCAACAGGTTTACCAGTGACGTCTTACCCGATCCGGTCGGTCCGACCAATGCCACGGCTTCACCGGGTTCACATTGGAATGAGATGCCACGTAGCACGGGCATATCTTCGTCATATGCAAACCCGACAGTGTCGAACGTGATGGCCCCACGAGCCGGACCCGATGGTTGGTACGTACCGGTATCCATCGGCTCACGATCCACCCGGATGATCTCCGATACCCGATCAAACGAAACCAGCGCCATGGACATTTGAACAATCAGACGTCGACATTTCGAATCGGCCACATGATCCAGCCCAGAAAACCCATGTAGGCAATGAACGTACCGACGGTAATCGTGCCGTTGATCGCCATCAGAGCGCCAATCCCGTAGCCAATTACCAACTGGATGCCGACGATGATGTCCGTGGACTGACCAGTAGATGGCATGGAGCATCAACAGATTGCGACCACTGACATAACGACCGCGATTATCCGTCTCAAACTTGTCGCGCTCGTAATCCTGGCGTGCGAACGCCCGAACCACGCGGATACCGGTCAGGTTCTCCTGTAGCGTCGTAGACAGCTTGGCTTCTTCCTCCTGGAAGATCTCGTACCGCTCACCGATCTTTTGAAGAAGAAGATCGAGACAAGTACGATAACCGGGACAACGACAACCGAGATGAGCGCCAGTTGGACATTCAGTGTCAACAGAGCGATGAAATTGACGATGAACAGCATGATAATTCGGCCGAAACCGATGGACTCTTCGCCGAAGAATCGCCGCAATGTCTCCGCATCAGAGGTCGCCCACTGAATCAAATCACCGGTCGGCGTCTGATCGTGGTAAGCGAAGTAAGACCGCTGAATCTGGTCATACAGGTAATCGCGCAAGCTGAAGCGTCGTCGTCTCCGAAGCCTGGGTTGCCCAACGGCCGCCCATGAAGGTCATCGCGCCCTGCACCGGGCCAGCGCAATGAAGCCACCGGCTACCCAGGGCAACATGTTGCTGGCTGTCGGATCGCCTAATACGTTATCGGTGTAATAGCGCAACAGATAGGAAAAACCTGTCTGGGCAACGGCCGCCAGGCCAAGCGTAATGCAGATGAAAGCGCCGATATAGATTGCGTGGTTGCCTTCCAGCATGTGCCAGACGCCGGAGATGCGACGTTCAGAGAGCGCCGACTTGAAGTCAAGCTCAGTTGTCATGGTAACTACTCGTGTGTGGCCGGTTAACTACAGGGAACCGGGGACCACCAAAAGATGCGGGTAAGGGTTCGCGTGAGGTGAGATTAGCTCTCCGTGCGAACGGGTGTGTGAGCAAGGGTTGGCCGAAGCCGGGGGTATGTCAGTAAACTTTTATCATCATGCTCGCACCTTGCACCTTTGCCGTAAAGGTTCCCGCTTCACGGCATAGTGGCAGGGAAGCGTTTTGAACGCCTTGTGTATTATGCACGATGCGGGCATGTTTGGCAAGCACTAATTTAGGGAGAAACAAAATCGATCAGAAAGGACACGACTCGATATGCTAAGCTACCTACATCCGACTAAAATAGGATTATGACACTCACGGCCGATCCCACACTCCTCCCCTTTTTTGCACCGCAAGGCGTCGCCATCATCGGCGCATCGTCTAACCCGGCCAAGCTCGGTTTCGGTATTGCCCGCAACCTGATTCAGAGCGACTACCAGGGGGCTGTCCATTTTGTCAACCCCGGCGGCGGCCGAATCCTGCAACGCCCTGTCTTTCCCGGTATCACCGAGGTTCCCGATCCGGTGGACCTGGCGGTGTTGCTTATCCCCGCGACGGTGGTCCCCGAAACACTGGCAGCTATCGGCCGTCGGGGAATTCGCGCGGCGATTATCGCTTCCGGAGGCTTCCGCGAAACCGGGCCTGAGGGCGCAGCCCTGGAAGAAGAGTGCCTGCGAATTGCCCGCGAGTACAACATCCGTCTCATCGGCCCCAACTGCATTGGGGTCATTGATACCCACTTGCCGTTGGATACGACTTTCTTACCCCCACCCGGTCCCACAACCGGCGATATCGCCTTCATCTCCCATTCCGGGGCGATCTGCGCGGCGGTCATTGACTGGGCACGCGGCCAGGGGTTTGGGTTGTCCCGGCTGGTTAGCCTGGGCAATCAGATTGACGTTTCCGAGACAGATGTACTCACCACTGTGGCCGCCGACCCTCACACGCGAGTCATCACCATGTATCTGGAGGGGGTCAGCGACGGCCGTCGGTTCGTCGAAGCTGCCCGGCAGGTCTCACGAGAGAAGCCGGTTCTGGCGCTGAAGGTCGGCCGTTTCGCCGCCGGACAACAGGCCGTGGCCTCCCATACCGGTGCATTGGCCGGGCAGGAATCGGCGTTCAATGCCGCCTTTCACCGCGCCGGTGTCATTCGCGCCAACACAAGCGAGGAACTGTTCGATTGGGCACGGGCGCTGGCCTGGTGCCCATTGCCTGCTGGGCGCAACGTGGCCGTGCTAACCAACGCCGGGGGCCCCGGTGTGACGGCCGCTGATGCGCTGGAGTCTTTGGGTTTGCAGATGGCGTTCCTTTCCGAAACTACCCGGAACGCACTGCGGGACATCCTGCCACGGGATGCCAGTGTTCGTAACCCGGTGGATATGCTGGCCGCGGCCACAGCTCACCAATACGCCGAAAGCCTGCGGATTCTTCTTGAGGATCCCGGCGTAGACAGTGTGATGGTCATCACACCTCCGCCGCCGATGGAGTCAGCCGGGGGGATCGCCCGGGCAACCATCCCCGTCATTTACTCATCAACCAAGCCGGTTGTGGTCGCCTTGATGGGCGAGCGCATGATCCAGGAGGCGTTAGAGTATTTCCGCGCTGCCCGCGTGCCGGATTACCGCTTCCCGGAACGCGCAGCGGCGGCGCTGGCGGTCCTGTCCGATCGGGCAGACTTCATACGCGGACTGACCACCACAGACCAGGATATAGCCGAGCATTCGGCCGAAGCGTCTGATGCCGTCCGGCAGCAGGTTGGGGCCATCCTCGACGGTTATCCCAGCGGGAGTACTCTCCCGGCAACTGTGGTCGGTGAGTTACTGGCGGCTTACGGGATTCGCATCCCCCGCTCCGCGCTGGCACCTTCGGCCGCGGAAGCTGCCGGGCTGGCTGACGAGATCGGTTATCCGGTTGCTCTGAAAGTGGCTTCGGCCGACATCAGCCACAAGTCCGACATCGGCGGGGTATTGTTGAATGTCCCGGATGCAGCGGCCGTTCGTGCCGGGTTTGAACAGATCATGGGCAATGCACGCGCCGCCGAACCGGATGCGTCAATAGACGGTGTCTTTGTCCAACAGATGATCACCGCCGGGCAGGAGATCATTGTGGGTGTTGTGCGGGACCCGCAGTTCGGGCCGTTGGTCATGTTCGGTTCCGGGGGTGTGGAAGTTGAAGGGCTGGGAGACGTAGCCTTTGCGCTGGCACCCATCGGTGCAGCAGAAGCCGGGAACTACTGGAAGCAACCTGGGCCGGACGGCGGCTGCACGGCTTCCGTCATCTCCCACCGGCCGATCGTGCCGCGACCATTGAAGCCATTCGGCGGCTGGGGCAACTGGCGGCCGACTTCCCGCAGTTGGCCGAAATTGAGATCAACCCATTGCGTGTGCTGCCCGATGGTGAGGGGGTCTATGCCGTAGATGTTCGCGCCCGGCTGGCGTAATCGTGACCTAACCTACTCCGTGCCGCGAATCGTTCCTTTCGATCAGCCAGGGATGAAACTCAAAGCCAGCCGTCCGGCCTGCACTGACGGGTCAGTCGCGGCCAACGCTTCGGCCTCCTCCAGAGAGTCTGTTTTAAAGACAAACACACCCCGCAGGTAACCGTCATCGGTAAACGGTCCCAACAGAATGAGCTTGCCCGACTCAACCAGACGGCTGTTGCTGGCAAGGTGGGCCTCCTGCAACTTCGCCAATTCATCCGGTTTGGCGTCCCATTTGGCCGCCCGTGGTCCGCGCGTGAGCAAGCCCAGGTAGACTGTTGTCATCCGGCTCATATCAACCATGGGGATCAGTCCTTGGTGATGAAGCGGATCATTTCCATGATGGCGCCAAGAAGGGCAGCAGCCGGGGCAATAGGGGACAGCCGATTAGCCACCCGGCGCACACTGTCGCCAATCTGATCAATGAGGGCCCGGTCGGGGTTCTGGTTCTCAGCTTCCTCGGCCAGGACTTCAATACGCCGGGCAATGGCGTCAGCATCGGCCGCCTGTTCCGGCGTGCCTGGCCAGGACACCACGCAGCTCCGTCAGCAGCCCGGCCAGATGTTCGCGTTCCTCCGGTGTGCCGTGGGGCATGGTTGTGACGCTTTGGGTGGCGTGTTCCAGCCGTGAGTTGATGTTGACGGCCGATCCACGAAAATCGCCGGATAGTTCATAGGCGTCGCCCCCAATGGCATCGCCCTGAATAACATAATCACGCCCGGCAAACGCCCCGCCGGCCGTCACCGATCCCTGGACGAACGCCCCGCCACCGGTGTAGACATAATACGTCGCGGCCATGGAGCCGTTTTCCACAATATCCGGCAGTTCCAACCCCTCCGGCGGTCATACCATTCCACGTGCGTGCGATCCTGACTGGCCTGATCCACCAAATCCTCCAGCCGCCCGGTGCGAGCCATGCGCAAGATCAGCGAGTTCACCTTGGTCTGCTTGGCATTGCCGCGCAAGCTATCGTAGTCCACACCCAGCATGAAGCACAACGTCTGAAGTTCCTCAGCATCGTACAATGTGTAGACCTTCTTTTGCAGATCAACCAGATAATCCAGACTGGCTTGATTCATAACTGCCCAATCGCAAACCGCTATCAGCGTACAAACCGCCGGATGGTTGCGGCCAGTTGCGCCGCAACATCGGGCACAGAGGGGCGCACTTCTCCTAATTCCGACGCCGCCCGCTCCAGGCTATCACTCATGACCGCCATCATTTCCCGGTCACCCCGATCCAGTTCGGCCGTAAACCCTTGCAGGCGCGAAACGACGGTCTCAACCGCATGTTGATGGGACTGCGCACCTGTTCCAGCTCCACCCGCAAATCAGCCACCTGCTGCAAGAGTAACACCTGGTCCCGGCCGTCGGCCAGCGGGGCCGCAGTGATATTCTGCGTGACCCGGTCCAGCTTTGATTCAACGTTGACAATCGCGCCATGAAAATCGCCGGACAGGACGTACTTACTCCCGGCCACCGCATCGCCGTGAACATGTCGATCCCGGCCGATGAAATCGCCGCCGGTGCGTACATCCCCGGCCACATATGCCCCGCCGGATGTATCGATGTCCTGCGGCGGCCAGTATTCCACCGAAAGCGGGCTGGGCGGCCGTTCGCCCTTGGAGATTCCCTTGCCGCCCAACAGCTTGGCGACGGGGAAATTTTCGCCGCTGACGAAGAACACCGGGGTTTGCGGCAGGCCATATGCGGTACGGACGCTGCGGGGGACAGACTGGGTAACGAAACCCATTACATCACTCACCAGCACTTCCGTTGTATCGCTGCCCGTTCCGGCAAAGCCCGTGAGCGATTCAATCAGGTGATAGGTGAAGATGCTCATGGACATATCAGGGCGAATGTAGGACTGCTCCTCCCCGGTGGAGGAACTGAGCACGGCGCGTCCCTGCCCCTGCCCCAGCTCCGACAGTCCGGCTGATTCCGGTGAGGCGGCCGCATGTCGCCACCCCTGGGCTGTGGCCGGGTCTGCTCCTTGATGTTCATGCCCGCCGCGTGACAACAGTCCAGAATAACCAGCAGCCGGCGCGGTTGGACGGATTCCAGTTCGGCCGCAAACTGGGTAGCCGGGATGGCTGTGTCGCGGACCGGGATGCCGAAGTCGTAGGGGATAAGGTAGAAGGTATTGTCGCTGGTATCGCGTGCGCCGTGGCCGGTGTAATAGACAACGGCCGTCGCGTTACCGCTGGAATCCTGCTGAATCTTGTCCTGCAGCCAGGCCAACCCGGCACGAATCCCCTCGCGCGACGCCTCCGGCCCCTGAATAATGCGCACATTCTCCGGCAGGTAGGCACAACGGTCGGGATGCACAAAAACAGCGTGCAACGCCGCAGCATCTTTTGCCACGGTCGGCAGTGCATAATTGGGCATTTGGCTTTCATTGACGGCTATGAGCAAGGCGTAGCCGTGGTCAAAGGGAGCATCCATCGTCGGCCGTTCTCCTGACAGTCAGGGCATTGCGGCCATTATACATAAAGTATTGGTGTTCGGAAGTGTGCCTATGTAAAAGAATTGGAACCGGCTTTAGCGATAGCTGATCTCCTCCACATAGACCGGCTCCCCGCGTCGCGCCGACTCATACAGCGCCAGAACAGTCCGGATATGATTGCGCGTTTCCTCCAGGGACACATACGACTCCGCGCCGTCCAGGATCGCCGCGTGCATATCCTCCACCTCACCCAGATAGAGCATTGGCCGCTCCACATCCAGCACCTGGGTGTTCCCATCACGATCTACAAACACCAGCTCGGCACCTTCCTCATCCAGGCCGGTAAACGGCCGATTCAACTCCAGATGTCCTTCGGTGCCCAGCACATCCACATGGGTATAGAACGGCGTGCGGAAGGAGCTGCTGATCTCGGCCGTTACACCATTGGCATACTGCATCAGGCCGTTGAACATCATATCCACGCCGGACGAGCCTATCCATTGCGTGCCCATCACCCATTCCGGTGGACCGCCGGCGAGGTATTGCGCGTAGCTCAGGGGATACACACCAATATCCCACAGCGAGCCGCCGCCCCACTCCGGCACCAGCCGGACATTCTCGTCGCTGTTCATGCGGAAACTGAATACACCGCGAATCGTCGTCAGGTCACCCAGACGGCCGTCACGGACCCACTCCCCGACAAATTTGGTTTGCGGATGGTGACGGTACATGAACGCCTCGGCCAGCACATTGCCCGATTCGGTTGCGGCCGTTGTCATGGCATCCACCTCCGCCAGCGTCAACGCAAACGGCTTTTCACACAGAACATGCTTGCCGTGCCGCAGGGCATAGCTGCTCCACTCGGCATGCAGATGGTTGGGCAGGCTGATGTAGACGGCATCTACAGCGTCTGATTCCAGCATGTCTTCATAACTGCCGAACGACTGGGGAATGTCCCATTCGGCCGCATATTCGGCCGATCGGCCGGCGTTGCGGCTGGCAACAGCGACCAACTCGCCACGCTCCGAGGCGCGAATGGCCGGGATCACTCGCCGGTTAATATTGGCTGTTGAAAGTAATCCCCATCGTACGGTATCCATGCGCGCTCCTGAAGGTTGGTTTTAGGTAAATATTGCTACCAGTCATTGTAGTCAGGCAAAATGAGCAACGCAATATACACGCCTATCCCTGTTTGGCCGCGATCACAAATGAGACTAAAATCGCGCGCGTATTAACCCACTGCGCACGCAGTAAGGAGCCGCGACCTGATACCGTCTATCGAACCCACTTATCCGTTCTGTATACGCCTGCCCAAAGCAGGATTGATCGCCATGCTCCTGTTATCGGTCGGTCTGTTGGCCGCCTGTGCGATACCGGATGAACCGGACCCGACAGCGACGCCGGAGCCGACTCAGACCCCTTTGGCCGAAGCAACCAGTGCTCCGGCCATCAGGACAGAGCCGGTCGGGGCAGGATTCACGCTGCCGGTCAGCATTACCCATGCCGGGGACGAACGCCTGTTTGTGGCCCAGCGCAACGGCGTTATCCATGTCATGCAACCGGACGGCACCTCCTCCGTGTTTCTGGACCTGAGCGAACAGGTCACAGATGATCAGGCCGAAACGGGGTTCTTTAGCATCGCCTTTCATCCTGATTATCTTGATCCCGCCGCACCAAACAGCGGACAGTTCTTTGTAACCTATACCGGGAAAGTGGATGAAGTTGTTAACACGTTCCTCTCGCGGTTTACCGTGTCAGATGATCCCAATGTTGCCGATCCGGACAGCGAAACCTGGCTACTGCAAATTGAACAAAAGCAGCCTGTTCACAAAGGGGGCGGCCTTGATTTCGACAAGACAACGGCCGATCTGTTCGTGGGGATCGGTGACGACTGGCAGCCCTGGACCAGCCAGGACCCCGATGCGTTGAACGGCAAGGTATTACGTCTATCGGTCAGTGATATTCCGGCGGACCTGACTGGGGATGCGACGGCGCTCATCACCCCGGAAGTCTGGGCCATGGGCCTGCGCAACCCGTGGCGAGTGGAAGTGGATGAGGCCGGGGATCAGATTCTTTGTCGGTGATGTCGGCGACGCCACCTACGAGGAGATCAACATCATTCCCCTCAACCACACAGAGATCCCCAATTACGGCTGGCCGTGCATGGAAGGACCGTCAGTCTACAGCGAAGCGCCGGATGAATTGTTCTGTCGTGACGGCCGGGTCTTCGAACCGCCGGTATTTGCCTTTACACATGAAGAAGGTCGCTGCGCCATTATCGGCGGCGTAATGCAGCGGATTACCGATCAGGAGCCACGCTACCTGTTTGGCGACATGTGCACGCGCGACCTGTATGCAATGCAGGACAACGGACAGGAGTGGGAGACAACCTACCTGGGTAAAATAGACGGTGACCGGGCAACGCTTACGTTTGGGCAGAGCCTGACTAACGATGTGTACGTGGGACAGGAGTAGAGGACGGACCCATCTACCAAATTGTTCTTCCGTGACCCTCACAAGGGAGCCTCGTCAAGCCATATTCTGATGTCGATGACCACCAACCGCCATATCTCAACCGGAATCCTGCTCCTGCTCGGCTTCACTGGGATTGGTTCTCTTTACAACCACAACTTTGGCCGATGCGAATCAGCAGACAACGGCCGAATTCTTTCTGCCCACCATTTTCCGTGCTCCTTCTCTGGTGATCACCCCGGTTGGTGACGGTTTCTCCCAGGTGACAGCCATTACCCATGCCGGGGATGATCGTCTCTTCATCGGCCAGCGTACCGGCGAGATTTATGTGCTGTATCCCGACGGTCGTAAGGAACTTTTCCTGGACCTCAGTGATCGGGTGTACCCCAATGGGTCCGAATACGGCTTCTACAGTATTGCCTTCCATCCCGACTACGCCGGGAACGGGTTTCTTTTCGTTACTTATACCGGCAAGGTGGACGGCAAAGTCTACCTGACATTGGGCCGGTTCCACGCAGTCACGGACAATTCGGCCGATCCGGCCAGCGAAGCGGTATTACTGCGCGTGCGCCAAGACACGGACCTGCACAAAGCCGGTGGGCTTGATTTCGATTCGCGCACCCATCAACTGTACATGGGCATTGGTGACGATACACAGATCGCCCTGGCCCAGGACCCCACCTCGGTACAGGGCAAGGTGATCCGTCTGGATGTGGACGACGTGCCGCCGGACCTGGTGGGCAACGCCGAGGGCCGGGCGCATCAGGAAGTTTGGGCTATGGGCTTACGTAATCCCTGGCGGGTGGATGTAGACGAGCCGACCAGATCTGGTTTACGTCGCTGATGTCGGTTCGGGTAGCTGGGAGGAAGTCAACGTCGCCCCCATCAAAGCCACAGGGACCAATTTCGGCTGGCCCTGCCGCGAAGGGGCATACTTCTTCATACCGGGCGACGAGGTAGCGGCCTGCCACACAGACCTGGTCCTGACCGATCCTTTATGCCTTCAGCCACGAAGACAGCCGTTGTGCCATCATCGGCGGCTCTGTTTATCGCCCTGCCGGTAATCCGAACGACGGCCGGTATGTCTTTGGCGAACTTTGCACCCGGCAGCTCTTTGCCGTTGCAACCGGCAGCGTGCTCGCCGATCCCACCAGGCCGTTGGGCACAATCAGCAACAGCGCCCTGCTGACCCTGGGAACAGACAGCATCGGCAACCTGTATGCGGGAGATAGTAATGCGTCCGGCCCTGTCTACCGGCTGACCCTACCGTAAATATAGTTACAAAACTGGATATCCAACATGAATCAAGAATCAACTCGTAGACCAAGCGAACAACCAGACCGACGCGGACGTATGTTTATCCCGTCCGTGCTCATCCTGGGATTTGTTATCGTCCTGATCATGGCGGCCGTTGCGCCGACCACATCCGGCCAAGAGAGTACCGGCAAGGTGTTCCTGCCGCTGCAAACCAAGCCACCTACCTTTGAAGCTGTCCCTTGGGTAGCGGCTTCAACGAAGTAACCGCCATCACCCATGCCGGGGATGACCGCCTCTTCGTCGCCGAACAAGCCGGGCGCATCAAGATTCTGCACCCGGACGGCCGAATCACCCTGTTTTTGGATATCTCCGACAAGGTCATCAGCGACAAAGGTGAATACGGCTTCTATGATGTGGCCTTCCATCCCGGCTACAACGATCCCACGTCACCCGGCTATGGGCTATTCTATGTCACCTACACAACCGGCTACGACATAGATTTCGACCACCGTGATGTGCGCACCATTCTCTCGCGCTTTCGCGTTTCGGCCGATCCCGACGTAGCCGACCGATCCAGCGAGGCCATCCTGATGCGCGAGAAGCAGTCGTTCGACGTCCACAAGGGCGGCGGCATGGACTTCGACAAGCGCGACAACATGCTCTATGTAGGCTTTGGCGAAGACCGGCTCTTGTTGATTGCCCAAGATGTCCACCTCACCCAAGGGCAAGATTGTGCGCCTCGACGTTGACAAGGTACCAGCGGATGCCGTGGGGGATGCGATCCTCAGTGAGGAAGTCTGGGCGTTCGGCCTGCGCAATCCCTGGCGGATTGATGTGGATGAGCTGGGCAACAACATCTATGTCGGTGATGTCGGTGATGCGCTGTGGGAAGAAGTGAACGTGTACCGCTTCTGGTAAAGGGTTTAACTACGGCTGGCCGTGTATGGAAGGGCCGGTACGCATACCGGAAGCTAACGATATCCCGGAATGTAAAACACAGTTCCAACCGGCCGTCGACCAGTATGAACACCGGGACGGTAGCGGCCGTTGCGCAGTGATTGGCGGCAAGGTGTATCGACCGGTGTTCAACCCTGCTGATAATCGCTACATCTTTGGTGACTTATGCACGCGAGAGGTGTTCTCTTTGTTATTTACTGACGGCGTCTGGCATCGAACGGATATGGCCCGATTGGACAATCTGGATGCGCTATCTACGTTTGGCGAGGACCGCCTGGGCAACATCTATCTGGGGACATTGGGTGAAAATGTACCGATTTACCGCCTGTTCTTCCAATAATATAGAGTTGAGGCAGGATTAGGCCACATCAGCCAGCACATCACTGATAGCCGGATAATCGCTGCGCAGCTCCTCCAGAAACGCGCGCCACCGGGCTAAGGTGATTATCAGTGGCCCAAACCAGTTTCAGTGTACGGCGCAGTGGCTTGCCCGCTATGGGAATAGCCCGCAGGCTGCCCGCCGCCACTTCCTGCCGCACTTCGTAATCGGGCAGAATTGCCAGGGGCATGTACCCCTGGCGGCCGAACGCTTGATCGACTCCAGGTTGTCGTTCTCACTGGCGACGACCGGCACAACGCCTTGCGGTCGCAGGGCGTTCTCCAGCCAGATACGTGATTGGCTACCTGTCTGGCGCATGATGAACGGTTGTCGATGTAGATCCGGCAGACTGATTTGCTCCAGCGCTGCCCAGGGATGCGCCGGGCCGACCACGACAAACTGTTCCACGTCCTCCAGCTCCCGCCAGGCGAGACGTGGTTGCTGATAAGCATCCAGTTCGCCTTCAATCAACCGAAGTCCAGATGACCCGATAGCACTTCCGGCACAATTTCTCCGGTGATACCGGTCTGGAGCATGACTGTTAGCTGCGGATAGTGCGACCGGAATCGCCGCACCCAATCCGGGGCCAGATATGCGGCAATGCCCGGCGTCACCCCCCGCGCTGACCTTGCCCTCCCCAGTTGAGTGACGTCGGTCACCGCCACTTCCGCTCTCGATACCAGCGTCATAATTTCCACAGCATAGTCATACAACACCTCACCCTGTGGGGTTAGCGTCACACCACGCCGGCCGCGGTCGAACAGACGTTGTCCCAATGCGGCCTCCAGGTCCCTGACATGCTGGCTAACGGCCGACTGGGTGATGTAGTAGCGATCGGCTGCCGCTGAAGCTCCCTTCCTGATACGGCCATAAAGAGTTGCAACTTGTAGAGGTCAATCATAACAGTTTAGATATAAGTAAGGGCTAATGCCTGATTATAAGCAGTTCGCCCTTACTGTCCATACCTTCGCCCTGTATAGTTATTCGAGTGTTGTTTCGACAACCTGATCCAAATTCCGGAGCGGAGAACAGACAAGATGGGTATTTTCAGTTCAATTTTTGGTGGCACCACAGCCGTCAGCACAGCCGAGGCCAAAGCCCGCATTGACAGTGAGGAACCGCCATACTTACTGGACGTTCGCGAACCGTATGAATTCAAAGATGGTCATATACCAGGCGCACGCCTGGTACCTCTGGGGGATTTAGCCAGACGGATGAGCGATCTTCCGAAGGACCGGGAAATTCTCGTCATCTGCCGCTCCGGAAATCGGAGCGGTCGGGCGACCAAGCAACTGACCCAGGCCGGCCTCAATGCGGTTAATTTGAGCGGCGGCATGATCGGTTGGCAGCGGGCAGGCTTTCCCATTCGCAAGGGCAGCAAACAGTGAACCCCCTTCTTCTGGGTGTGGCCCTCGGCTTCACCATTGGCGGGTCGCTGGGCCTATTGGGTGGTGGCGGGTCAATCCTGACCGTCCCGGCCCTGGTCTATCTGGTCGGCCAGACACCCCAAACGGCCGTTATCACGTCGTTGGCAATTGTCGGAGCCAACAGCGCCATGGGCGCTATGTTCCACCGGTCCCAGGGAACACTTAACTGGAAGGTAGCCCTGATCTTCGGCGGCGCAGGCATGCTGGTCGCTTATTTTGCGGCCGGTTGGTCCAAGAACCTTTCACCGGATGTGTTGATGGTGTCGTTTGCCATGCTCATGCTGGTGATTGGTATCTTACTCATCGTCCGCAAACCACCGGCCGATGCGCCGGACATTCAGGATATTGCCTTGTGGAAAGTCTTGGTTAGCGGCGGAGCAGTCGGTCTCCTGACCGGCATCCTCGGTGTGGGCGGCGGGTTCCTGATCGTCCCCGCCTTGGTGATGCTGTTGGGGTTACCCATGCAGCAGGCCATCGGCACCTCCCTGGTCGTTATCGCCATGAACAGCCTGGCCGGATTTGCCGGACACTGGGGCGACGCGACACTGGATATCACCTCGCTGATCGTCTTTGTAGCGGCCGGATTGGCCGGGACGTTTGCCGGGGCACGTCTGGCGAAGAAATTACCGGCGGAGCATCTGCGCCGCGTATTCGCTATTTTTGTCATCGGGCTGGCGCTCTTTTTGCTGGCCGACAACTTACCGAAATTATTCTAAACTGGTGGCGTCGGGTTTCCCCGCACGCCATAAATGAGAAGGGTTCTTAGGCATCTGCAAGCAACCCAATGCTTTCAGGGGCACCTTGTGGGAGAAGTTATTATGTATCTGGAGCAATACTTTATTGACGGTCTGGGATGTGCATCTTACCTCGTGGGCTGTGAGAGTGGCGGCGTTGCGGCCGTGGTTGACCCCGATCGCGATGTGCAAAAGTACCTCGACACGGCCGAAGCGAAAGGGATGACGATCACCCATATCATTGAGACGCATCTCCACGCCGATCATGTATCCGGCAACACCGACCTGGCCGACCGCACCGGCGCGGACATCTACGTCCATGAGTTGGCTGAGGCCGCGTTTGAGACCAAATCCCTGGCAGACGGGGATACGTTGAAGCTGGGCAATGTCCTGTTGAGTTCCACCATACTCCCGGCCACACGCCGGAGAGCATTACGCTGCTTGTCACCGACAAGACACGGGCCGACGAGCCATGGATGGCCCTGACCGGTGATACGCTGTTCGTAGGCGACATCGGCCGCCCCGACCTGGTGGGCATCGAGGCTGCACGCGAACTGGCCGGGCAAATGCACAATTCACTCGAAACAGAAATTTTACCCCTGCCGGACAGTGTTATGGTTTACCCCGGTCACGGGGCCGGGTCGCTTTGCGGCAAGTCCATTGGGTCTGTCCGCTCCACCACCATCGGGTTTGAGCGCCGCTTCAATCCGGCGCTGGCTCCACGCGAGTATAATGAGTTTATTGACTTCGCGGTTAGCGATCTGCCGGAACAGCCGGGTAACCACACCCGCATCAAGCAGATGAACCGTCGCGGGCCACGGCCGTTGGGTGATGTCACACCGCGCCCCATCACCATTCAGGAGTCCATCCGTCACTTCCAGCAAGGAGCAGCGCTACTCGACCTGCGCAGCAAGGATGAGTTCAAACAGCTCCATGTCCCCGGTTCGGTTCACATGGAAGCCGATGACCAACTGAGTAACCGCATCGGGTTCGTTATGCCGCCGGAATACCCGATCATCCTTTTGCTGGCCGACCCCGCAGATTACCGGTCGGTCGTCTATTCTTTGGCTCGTGTGGGTTACGACACTGTAGTCGGTTATCTCGCCGAAGGACTGGATGTCTGGGAAGCTTACGGGCTGCCGGTTACCAGTGGAGATGTGGTTGATATTGACCCGGCCGAGTTGGACAAGCTGCTCAAGACCGGCAACGGCGACGCCCCGCTGGTCGTAGACGTACGCGAGCCGTGGAGTTTGCCCAAGGTCATATTCCCGGTGCACAGTTGGTTCCTCTGGGTGATCTCAGTCACCGCATTGAGGAAATCGACGCCCAAACGCCTGTGGCTGTTATTTGCGCCACCGGCAGCCGCAGCCAATCGGCCGCTGCCTTATTCGGCCAGAAGGGATTTGAGACTGTCTATAATGTAGTCGGTGGGACGATGCGCTGGATGCAGGCCGGTTTACCGCTGGAGCGTTAAGCTTTACTACACTGCTCCAAAATCGAATCTAGCCCGGTATACATATACCGGGCTTTTTCTTATTCTCCTGCCTTTAGAAACTCGGCTGCGGATTTGAATGACGGACTCGGCCGTCCCACGCGAACAACGCGCCGATGACGACCAACGGCCCTCCAATCAGCAGCAACGACTGCCAGCTATCGGTAAGGTCAAAGAACAGCGTAAAAATCACTGCCATCAGGAGGAACAAAACGCCTCCGGCCAGCGGCCACTTCCAACCGACCAGCAACGCTGCAACAACCACATAGACAGGCGTCAGGTGGATCAGAAATCCACCCAGTCGCTCAATCATAGTACCGTCCATCCCCCAGACATCCATCGCAAACATGCTCAGGAACGCTGCATACAAAACGGCGAGGATGCGCGGCGTCCACTTCAGTATAGTCTGTGATCTCTCGTTCATGGCTCAACCACCTCCCAGAGGCAAGGTAAATTACCCCTTCAGCCTCAGGATTATTCTATTACTCCTAATACCATCATAGTACCTGCCCTTGGCCCTGACTAGTGACATTTGTCATATTCGGGTGCCGGGCCTTCAGGGATCAACCGGTACTGGAACACCAAAATCCCAATCGACATTGCGTTGCCCACTCTTATTATCTGGTGTGCCCACACATAATTGACAAGCAACCGGCCAATCGCTATTCTTTTTACCATCGCAGGCCGCAAATCTGTTCCCATGACATAGGCAACGCCGCATGTTCAGGAGGTACACCATGTTCCGACGCAATTCGTCCGATCGAGCCGGATTCATGCGGTTAGCCGGCATCTTCCTCGTATTCGCACTCGCCATTCTATTTATATTCTTGATGCAGATCCCTTCGGAAGCGGCTGAGAACGCGCTCGTCAACGTCAAACTCAGTGGCGTTTCACAACTAGACCTGGGCATTCCGTCCTTCAAAATCAGTCCCAACAGCCAGTATGTCGCCTTCGTGGCCGATCGGGAAATAGACAACACGTTCGAATTGTATGTCGTGCCCTCGACCGGTGGCGCTCCGGTCAAGCTGAACGCTCCGATTAAGGTCGGTAGCTCAATCAATATCTACCAGTTCACGCCGGACAGTAGCCAGGTACTTTTTGTGGCCCGGCATGAAACTACCGGCGCGAGCGAGTTATTTATTGCGCCGGTAACCGGGGGACCGCCGACGAAGCTGAACCGGTCGCTGGTCACCGGAGGCAACGTCGGTGATTTCCGACTCAGCCCGGACGGCAGTCAGGTAGTTTACGTGGCTGACATGGAAGCGGACGATGTACTTGAGTTATACGCTGTTCCTACGGCCGGAGGAACAACGGTCAACCTCACCGGCGATGTGCTACCCTGGTTCGACGCGGATGACGAGGCGTTCCAGATTAGCATTGACGGTCAGCGCGTCGTCTATATTGCTGACCACGATGTTGATGACCGGAAGGAGCTGTATTCGGTACCTATCACCGGCGGCGCGCGGGTGACTTTGAATGATAGTATGATTCCCAACGGGGATGTCGGGCAGTTTAAACTGGGTCCAAACGGAACGGCCGTTGCCTATCTGGCCGACCAGGAAACGGACGACGTACTTGAGCTCTACCTGGCAAACATCACCACCGGCTACCAATACAAGCTGAACACGTTGCTGCCGTTAGGCGGTGATGTCTATGATTTCAACTTTACGGAAAATACGGGCCGCGTCATTTATCGCGCCGATCAACTGGTTGACGATCTGATAGAACTGTACTCAGCGCCGGTCGGTCTCGGTCTCCATATCAAGCTGAATCCGGCATTGCCACCCGGCGGTGACGTCTTTGGAGGATGGAAGATCATCCCCGGCATTGGCTACGTGGTTTACTGGTCCGACCTGACAACAGACGGCGTACTAGAACTGTATTCCGCGCCGGTCAATGCGCTGGGGGCAAACAAGCTCAACGGGCCACTGGTTGCTAACGGCGATGTCCAGAGCAACTTCGGCGTCACCAATAATGGCGCCTACGTCGTCTACCGGGCAGATGGGGACACAAATGATATTGATGAACTTTATGCCTCGCAGCTACCCACCGGACCGAGCGCCAAAATCAGCGCCCCGCTGGTAGCCAACGGGGAGGTGGCGAATTTCCGCATCAGCCCGGACAGCGCCTACGCGGTATATCTGGCCGACCAGGAAACGGACGGCGTCAATGAACTGTATTATGTCCCTCTTGCTGGTGGACCTGCACGTAAAATGAACGAGCCGTTGGTCGCCGAGGGGCAAGTCACTAACTACTATGACGTCAGCCCGGATGGCGCGCGTGTCGTATATGTGGCCGATCAGGAAGTGGATGGCAAGTTCGAGTTATTTGGCTACATTTGATGACAAGCTGCTGCCAACAGCAACACCAACTGCCACGGCAACCCACACACCAACTGCGACGCCTACAGCAACACCAACCGCTACCGGGACAGTAACGCCTGTTACACCGACAGCAACTGCTACCCCAGGCGGACCTACGCCCGAACCGTCGGATACGGCCGTTTACCTACCGGTGGCGTTGAAGCAGTAAAGACGCTCTCATCAGACACCATCTAGACAGCGCATGGGTCTGACGGTTACAATGCGCGTATGAATACGTCACAAAAGGAAGACAAGACGATCGATTGGTATTCGCTCAGGAAACTATCCCTCATAACAGTTTCCTTGATCATGCTACTGGCACTGGCAGCTTGTGGCGGTGCAGCCTCAAAAACAACAGAGGATGCATCGGATGTCGCTGAAGCGGTACCGACGGCCGTAGAACAAGCTACCCAACCAACAGATGTGCCGCCTACTGAGGCACCGCCGACAGAGGGCTGTTATCCCCACTGAAGTTCCGCCAACGGCCGTTCCCGAACCGACAGAAGCGCCTACCGAAACACCGGAACCGGAAGGTATTGCCCTGCCGGAAGGATTGTGCGCTAATCCCTACTTCCCGGTTGCGGAAGGGGTTAGTTATACCTATCAGACCGACATACCGGATTTGGGTCCATCCATAACTACATTCACCTTCGCCAATGTTACGCCGACCAGCTTTGATATGCTCCTGGGTGATGATGAGACGAATTACGTAACCTACACTTGGCAATGTTTGGAAGACGGCTTGCTCTCACCCAGCATCCAGTTCAATACCCCTGGTCCGGACATCACCGTTGAGGCTGTTGAGGCATCCGGTTTCCACACTCCCCACACCGGGCAATATCGAAGTTGGCTACACGTGGACCAGCCGCTATGTCTTCAATACCCATATGGCTGATACAGGCTTCGGGGCTATAGATGCGCATCAGGTTATGGAAATGACGAATGAGATTGTCGGTATTGAGTCGGTGACCGTCCCATATGGTTCATTTGATAACGCGATCAAGGTCGTCTCCACCGGTACGCTGGAAATGACCACCTCCATGGGCGACACCGAGATGCCTGCCATGTCAATAGATACATCCAATGTGACCTGGTACGTGGAGAACGTCGGCCGTGTTCGTTCCGAGGATCTGAGTGATTCATTTGGTACAGGGGATGCGTCGTCCACTGTCACGGAGTTGATTTCAATCGAATAGAGACACCCCGCACTGGGTATTGACTCAACCAAACAAAACGGCCGCTCACAGAGCAGGGAGTTCCTGCTTTGTGGAGCGGCCGATTTTCTTGTCTGCTTTGCTAACTTACCCGATCAAACTGACCAGTGCCGTCAGGACATTTTCATACGCATTGCGCAGCGGCGCGGGCCAACTGTCACTTGGCAGGACCGGAGGGAAGGTCTTTCGCGTTGGGTTCATCAAACCGATTATTGTTACCGGTCGTGTCCCAGACAATGTCGGTCCCGGAGATACCGAGGTCAGCCACCATTGGATCGGGATCATAGCCATTATTGGTATAGGTGTTGTTGTGGACGTAGTTGTCATCCGGCAGGTCGCCGATGTCCAGTTCGTTGGCAGCAAACGCACCGGTACCGGTCAGGCTGAAGACAGCCACGCCGGCGGTGGCGTTATCCGAGACCGTATTGCCGGTGACTTCGGCGTTATCGGTGCGCCAGTAGCAGGATACCCACGCCCGGCGGCAGCAGGGAGGCCGCCCCGCTCTCGCGCAAAGTTGTCGTGATTGTTATTCTCGCTCACATTGTTGGTGATCAATGTATTGGACGAGATTTGGATGTCAACTGCGGCAGGATGACCACGAAGATACCCGTGCTGCTGTTGTAGGTGTGGTTGTTGCTAATTTCACCGTTGTAGGAGTTCTCGATCTCAATACCGATGACGTTGCCGCAGGCCACGCTGTCACGGATGATCACGTTCTCGCACTGTCCGGCGTAGATACCGGCATCATCCACCCCGGTCACCTCGATCCGTTCAATCAACACATCGGTGCTCTTTACCGGATAGACACCGTAGGTGCCCACGTTCTCGGCGTAGATGTCATGGAAGTGAACGCCGGTCGCACCTTCGACGAGGATGCCGTTATCGGTGTAGTTAATGGTTTGCAGATTCCCAACCGTAAAGTTGTTGCCGGAGGCAATCACACCTTCGGACAGTACCCCTTCACCGTCCAGGATGGGATACTCACCGGACTCATTGGGAATTCCCTGCAAGACAATGTCGCTCAGGTCCACAACGACGCGCTCATGATACACGCCATACGGAATCTCGATTGTGTCGCCGGGTTGGGCGCGGTCAACGGCCGACTGGATTGTCTCCCCTTCCTCCACCCGGATCGTCATCGGGCCACGAGGCTCTGCCGCCGTAATGCTTCCGCCTGTATTATAAGCCACTGCCACGGCCCGTTCGGGGTTATCAAGATGTTCAACAACCGGCAGCCCGGAGGGGACGCTGGTCGGAATCTCCGGCAGGCGGCTCTCATCTGTTAGTGCATACAGGAAGGCGATCAGGTCTTCATGTTCCTGATCGGTCAGGTCGAAGCCGTTGACAAACACATCCACATTCTCCGCGCCGGTCGCATGACCGCCGCCGTCTTCGTAGAAGGTCACGACCTCGTCCAGTGTCGCCATGGACCCATTGTGCATATACGGTGCACTCAGGGCGATATTGCGCAGCGACGGCACCCTGAATGCGCCGAACTGCCCATCATCCACCACACCGGCCCGACCGGGATCGTCCGACTCTACACCGATTACCCGGAAGGTGTCGCTGGCAAAAGTTGGCGCGGTATGGCACTCAAAGCAGCGTGTAGCCCCGGACCGGAATACAGCCAGCCCGCGACGTTGTTGTGAGGTCAGGGCGTTGAAATCACCGGCCGCGTAACGATCAAAGGGACTATCGTCGCTAATCAGCGTCCGTTCAAACGCCGCCAGCGCGCGGTTGATGTTTACGGCCGAAACCGCGTCCCCGCCTCCAAACGCTTCCTCAAACATGGCTGCGTACTCTGGGATGGCTTGCAGTTCCAAAACCATCCCGTCCACGTCAGTGACGCCCATTTCATCCGGGTGAGTCAGCGGGAAATTGACCTGATCTTCAAGGCTCGGTTCACGACCGTCCCAGAACAGGGATTGTTCATAGGCGACGTTCCACAGGCTGAGCGCGTTACGCGAGACAGGTGTTCCCGTCGTGCCGACGGCCGTGGGTAGCCCGTCGCTAAAGCCCTGGTCGGGGTGATGACAGGTAGCGCAGGCCACGTCGTTATTCTCCGACAACACCGGATCAAAAAAGAGCAAGTGCCCCAGTTCCACCGCGGCTGCGGTTGTCGGATTATCGGCCGGTTCATTCGTTTCCGGGAAAGCGCGTTGCAAACCGGAATAGGCGGGCAGGACACTGCTCGACCCAGCACCGGAGGTTGCCACATCTACTTGTGGGTCCTGCGGTCCCGGCACCAACGCCGCGACGACAAAGACGCCCAACACCAGGAGCAAAATCGCTCCGATTATTCCAACAAACCACTTCATTCCTTTCGACATGGGTAGTCCTCCTGCGCTACTGTGTTCTCTTGAGTGCGTTTCCGGTTCCTGTCATCCATCAATTGTGCATTGTCAACAGATAGGCCACGACCCCGTCTATTTCTTCGCCGGTCAACTTCTTGCCGAAATTCTCCGGCATCACATTCTCGAAACCGTCAACAATATAGTCTCCCGGTCGCAAGATGGAAGTATAAAGGTAGGCACGATCATCCAGACCGTCTACACGAGCACCAGCCCGGTCAGCAATTCCGGCCAGTGACGGTCCGACAATCACCGTATCTTCGGCCGTACTGTGACAACTGCCGCAGTCGGACACAAAGACAGCCTTACCCGCCGCAACCACCGGGTCCAGTGTCGCAGTCGGCACGGCTGCGGCTACGTCTGATCCACCGCAGGCGGATGTGATCAGCATGATGGTCAAAAGCGTTAATCCGGCCAGCAAAAAGACGGCCGTTCGGCGAACAGTGGGTGACAAGAACGTTTTCATGGGAGGGCGAATTTTACGGGTTGGGCAAACGGATTGCAACACGGATATTTCAAGGCGTGCCAAAATTTGCGACTAAGAACATTTGTGCTACCATACTAAGGCGTTTCATCATTGCACTGCACTACAGACCCTTTAACCCATACCTTAACCAAATGGAGCGAGCAATATGAGTAAGATCATTGTGTCGGAATTTCTGTCGGCGGACGGGGTAATGGAAGCACCTGAAACATGGCAACTTCCGTTTCAATCAGAGGAAATGGGCGCGATCACGGAACGCCAAACCGGTGATATCGACGCCTTTTTGCTGGGCAGGGTGACCTATGAGGTCTTCGCCGGGTTCTGGCCTACCATGACGCAGAATGAGTTCGGAGTTGCTGATAAGTGGAATAATGCCCCCAAGTACGTCGTTTCAACAACGTTGCAAAATGCTGATTGGAACAACTCAACGCTGATCAGGTCCAATGTTATTGAGGAGATCCGCAAGTTGAAGGAACAGCCCGGCGGCACAATCGGGATTGTCGGCAGCGCGACACTCGTACATTCACTGCTTGATGCGGATCTTGTTGATGAGATTCAGGTGCTGGTGCACCCGGTTGTTCTGGGCGAAGGTGTCCGTCTGTTTGCCGATGGTTATCATTCAGCCTTGAAGTTAGCAGACTCGAAGGTTCTTGATAACGGCGTGGTGTTTTTGTCGTACCAGATCGAGCACCAGGCGTAGGGCTTCCCTAATTTAGTTATCCCTCGGTATGCGGGTAGTCTGCCATATTGGGTCGCCCTTATAAATAACCCCTGTTCTCTAAAACGGGCAATCCGCACCCCTTACCCGACAAACTGACGCCCGAATCGTGCAAATCTGCACGATTCGGGCGTAAAATTCGGGCTGCACGTCCGTGCTTAGAGCACTAACCGGCGCAATCTCAACGAATTGGACACCACACTAATACTGGAGAAGGCCATGGCCGCTGCCGCCAGCACCGGACTGAGCTGCTGCAGGAAACTGGGAGCCCATGAGAAAGGCGCCAGGATACCGGCCGCAATGGGAATCAGGACGGTGTTGTAGCCGAAGGCCCAAAACAGGTTTTGCTTGATGTTGCGCATGGTGGCCTGCGACAAGTGAATCGCCTGGGGCACGCTGCGTAAATCACCGCGCATCAGGGTAATATCGGCCGTTTCCATGGCGATGTCCGTGCCGGTGCCGATTGCCAGCCCCACGTTGGCCTGGGCCAGCGCCGGAGCGTCATTAATGCCGTCACCGACCATCCCGACAAGGTTGCCCTCGTCCTGAAGCTGCTTGACATACGCCGCCTTGTCAGCCGGCAGTACATTCGCCATGACCCGGTCAATTCCGGCTTCGGCAGCAATCGCCTGGGCGGTCGCCTCGTTGTCGCCGGTCATCATGACCACTGAGAGGCCCAGATCGTGCATCTGTTCAATGGCCTCGCGCGAACCGTCCTTGATGGTATCGGCCACGCCAATCAGCGCCACGGCCGTTCCGTCCACCGCGACCCACATCGTCGTCTGGGCCTGGGCTTCCATTGCTGCCGCTTCATCCTGCAGTCCGGCCTGCACCACCTCTTCCCGTTCCATCAGACGCCGGTTACCGATCAGTACCAAGTGGTCGTCTACGGTGGCGATGATGCCGTGACCCGGCACCGCTTCAAAGGACGCAGGGATGCTGAGGTCCAGCCCGCGCGTTCCCGCTTCGGCTACAATCGCTGCCCCAAGCGGGTGTTCGGAGCCCTGTTCGGCCGAAGCCGCCAACCGCAGCCAGCGGTCCGCAGCCGGTAATTCAGCCACAGGCGCACCTGCCCCGGCCGGAATCATCTCGGCCGTTTCATTCAAAACAATCCGGGTGACAGCCGGTTCACCTTTAGTGATGGTGCCGGTCTTGTCCAGAACAATCGTATTCAGCCGGTGAGCTTCTTCCAGGGCGGCGCTGTTCTTGAACAGGATACCGTACTCAGCCCCCTTGCCGATGCCCACCATAATGGAGGTTGGCGTTGCCAGGCCCATGGCGCACGGGCAGGCGATGACCAGCACGGCAATCAATCGCAACAGTGCGGGGACAAACCCGGCCCCGGCAATGAGCCAGATGGCAAAGGTAATGAGGGCCAGGGTGATGACCACCGGCACAAAGATGGCGGCCACGCGATCGGCCGAACGCTGGATGGGTGCCTTGCTGCCCTGCGCCTGCTCCACCAGACGAATAATCTGGGAGAGTGTCGTATCCCGTCCGACCCGTGTGGCTTCAATGGTCAGCAGACCCTGTCGGTTGACTGTCGCGCCGATGACTTCATCTCCGGCCGTCTTGCTGACCGGCAGGCTCTCGCCGGTGATCATGCTCTCGTCCACAGCCGAACGGCCGTCAATCACCAGTCCGTCCACCGGGATTTTCTCACCCGGCCGGACACGGATCTGATCGCCAATCTCGACCTGCTCAATGGGCACATCCTGCTCTACACCGTCACGCAGGACGCGCGCCGTCTTGGGCTGCATCCCCATGAGCTTCTTGATGGCTTCGCTGGTACGACCCTTGGCCTGGGCTTCCAGCAATTTACCGGCAACGATCAGGGTGATGATCATCGCCGACGTTTCGAAGTAGAGGTGATGGCCGAGCGCTTCCGAACCGGCCGTTTTCGCCAGCAATACGGCAACGCTATAGAAGTAAGCCACCGATGAACCCAGCGCCACCAATACGTCCATGTTGGCGCTGCCGTTCCGCAGGCTCTTGTAGGCGCCGGTATAGTAGTCCCAACCGACGTAGAACTGGACCGGAGTTGCCAGGAAGAAGAACAGCCAGTCTACCCACAGGGCGTGAGACCATTCTCCAAACAGGCCGAAGTCGCGGCCCATGCTGAGGATAAACAGGGGCACCGTAAAGAGAATACCGACGAACAAACGCCGCTTTTGATGAGCGATCTCCGCCTCGCGGGCGGCCGCTTCGGCATCCTCAATTTCTTCACCCATGGCCGTTTCCACGACGTCATAGCCGGCCTTGCGCACGGCCGCCACCAGATCGGCCCGGCCGACTGCGCCCGGCGCATAGGTGACCACCGCTTTCTCGCTGGCATAATTGACGTTGGCGTCGAGAACGCCGTCCGTCTTCTTCAGGCGGCGCTCAATGGTGGCCGCGCAGTTGGCGCAGGTCATACCCAGCAGAGGCAGTTCCAGTTCGGCCGTCGGCACTTCGTAGCCGGCCCGTTCAATCCGGGCAATGACATCAGCGGCCACTTCCTGGTCGCTCACCAGCGCCGGGTCATAGGTGAATGTCACTCGTTCGCTGGCGAAGTTCACAGCCGCAGCGGTGACCCCGGCAACCTTCTTGGTATTCCGCTCCACTGCCGCCACGCAATTGGCGCAGGTCATACCTACGACCGGCAGCGTCAGTTGCTTTTCAGACATTGAAATTCCTTCTTTCGTCTGGGGGTCTGTCAGCTCAGTGTAATCAGACCTTCGGGCGGGTAGTTGATCTCCACCAGTGTCTCACGAATCGTCTCCCAGTCGGCCGGGGCATCCCAGGTGACGGAGACCATCTTGCTGGCTTCGTCGGCTTCAACGGCCGATACACCGGCCAGATCACTCAATTCCATCTTGATTGTATGAACACAATGACCACAGCTAATAGCCGGAACCTTAAACGTCTTGCTTTCCATGTTGATTTCTCCCTACATGAATATGTTGAATGTGGTTAATCTGCCTACTGCGCTTGGGGTAAGCAAACGGCCGCCGTCTACTTCTTGCCCGTCACTTCAAAGACGCTGGTAATTTCCTCTAACATGCGTTCGCGCTCGTCGGCGTCGTTGCCCCTGATCGCCGTGGTGACGCACGTCCGCAGATGATTATCCAGCATCATGGTATTGACCTTGTTCAGGGCAGCCTGGACAGCCTGTATCTGCCTGATGACATCAATACAATAGGTGTCATCCTGCACCATGCGCTCAATGCCCTTGATAAGGCCGGCGGCGCTGGCGAGGCGACGGGTGACGTCTGTTTTTGTTGTCTCGTTCATTGCCTTTACTTATCCCCTACCCCCTGGGTGGGGGGGATGAAATAGTGTACGCTTCCCACTATTGTTTGTCAAGAGGTGGGTGTGTTCTGCTAATCATCAATGAACCAATACACATCCGGGGTCACTGACCCCCTGTATGTCTCGTAAAAAGTAGCCGGGTCCATTCCCACCTTATTTTCCCAGGAATTTTCTTCATATCTTTCGATCCAGTTGTGGATCAGATACTGCGGTAGCTGGTCTTCATAGGCAGTGCTCGTAGAGAGACATCTCTATCATCTCTACGTCTTCATATCCCAGACAAACCCTATCCACTTCCAGATTAAGGGATACGGAGGGGATTGTGTATGCGATTTGTAGACCTTGTTCCGGATACGATAAGCGTAATATATAATATGGTGGGATAGGCTCGGCCGGGTTCGCCAAGATAATCTCAACGTACCCTGGCACCCCATACGTTTCCAGAATGGAGCCCAGGAAGTAAGGCTGCCAATCATCCCAATAGTGCTGCCTTGGTATCTCATCAATTGGCCGTTGCGCTGAAACCTCGATAGACTGCACGGCTCCGGCTACCTCTTGGGCACATAAATAGATATTGACTTGGTAATGCGGATCGTTCGG
Organism: Chloroflexota bacterium; assembly: GCA_041390945.1. Classification (GTDB taxonomy): domain Bacteria; phylum Chloroflexota; class Anaerolineae; order Promineifilales; family Promineifilaceae; genus Promineifilum. The sequence continues at coordinate 57,259 of JAWKOY010000025.1, read as the reverse complement.
AAGGAGGTATCCCAAAGCAGTACATCCGCGATCCCCCACATCCAGTCTTTCCACGTCCCATCCGCTGATCCCTATACCCATAGTCGCGAACTGCTGTTTGACGCTTTCCACGGTCGCACCGAAGGCGATCCCCCACCAACAGGGCAATTGACATCCTCCGTTTGTCTCCATAAGGTGTCGCACCAAACCGTCTTCTTCTTCAATTGTCAGGGTTGGAACCGGTGTTGGCGTGGATGTAGACGTAGGTAATGGCGTTGGTGTAAGAGTCGAAGTAAGCGGAACGGCCGTTGCCGTGGGTGTCTCTGTCGGCCGCAGTCTTGTCTCTGTCGGAGTTGGGAACGTCGCTTCGGCAGAAGGCTGGAGTTGAGGCGTTTCCAGAAGGCGAATCTCTCCCAACTCCGGATCGTTACGCGTTGCTACGCATCCTGCCAGAATACCTATCACCAACAAAAATGCAATACTAGACCTGAGTACAATAAGGAACCGGCTTTTCATATAACTCCCTCTGAATCGCGACTGCTTCTTGTAGAACTCTCCTAGCCTATAATTATGCCCTGTTTTCGCTTTTGCTTGGCACCGATTTTGGGAAGAGTGACCTTGTTCGTTGCCAAGCCCTTGGGCTTTTCCTATTATTGGTGGGAATATCCTTGGCCTGCATAATCACTGCTACATACGCCACCTTTTCGCGGATACGACTCACTTAACCAAAACAACTCTATGTTCTCCGAAACCCAACCCTTTGACTTCATCCTCATCCACAGTCCCCTCACCGGGCCGGAAGTATGGCAGCCTGTCGCTGACCACCTTCACAACAAGGGCTATGCGGTCATCGTCCCCGATCTGGCAGATTCGGCCGATGATCCCCGTCCCTTTTGGCAGCAGCATGTCGAATCGGCCGTTGCCGCCGTTCACCAGCAACTCCGCGACCCATCCCGTCTGGTCCTCGCCGGACACAGTGGCGCGGGTCCGATCTTGCCCGCCCTCGGCGCGCGCCTGCCCCACCCGCCGGCCGGGTACCTGTTTGTAGACGCCGGGCTGCCGGGGACTGAACCGGGCAGCCGCCTGGACTACATCCGGCTTGAGGGTGATGCTCCGTGGGCTGATGAGTTTGAGCAGTTTCTGCGGGAAGGCGGCCGTTATCCCAACTGGTCGGAAGACGATTTGCGTGATGAACTGCCTGAGGACCAGGGGCGTCTGGTGGCCGGTACGCTCCGGCCGCGCGGGCTGACGTTCTTCAGTGAGCCGTTGGAGCCGGCCCCAACTTTGCCTGATCTACCGGGTGGCTATTTGCAATGGTCCCCCGCCTATGTGTCGAGTGCCGACCGTGCCGACGGGATGGGCTGGCCCGTGCTGCGCCGGCCCACCGGGCATTTCCAGATGTTGATTGACCCCGAAAGTGTTGCCGAAGATATTCTCACTCTGACCGGGTCCGTTGGTGCATAGGTGCAATGCACTTTGAAAGTGCATTGCACCTCGAATATATAGAACCCCCTCATCAAACCTCCTCCAAACTATTAAAAGATCAGCCTTACCATTGTGAACCCATAGTTGGGGCTCTATACTGCCTGTTGTGGAGTCCGGTTTCAGTTTCACGCTGTGACAAATCAAGGTTACGCCGGCTTGTACGGCCGTTTCAAGGGAGTTATCGGCATGCAAACGACAAGTAATTCCAGTTTTTCCCATCTTTTAATTATCAGCCTCATTGTCCTCCTCGCTGCATTCGTATTGGGGTTGACGGCTGCTTCGTTACGCGCGGCAACATTCACTGCGGGCACAGAGGCAGAGTTAGTCATCGCATTGAACGACGCCAACGGCGCCGGTGCCGGGTCGCATGTCATCAGCCTGACGGCCGACATCACCCTGACCGCACCACTGCCGCAGGTCAACAATCCGGCGGCTGACGGCATTACCATTGCCGGGGACGGTCATACCCTGACCGGCGATGGGGTCATACAGTCCTGGCAATTGCCCCAGACACCCACGCAACACTCCAACAACTCACCATCACCGGTGGCTCCGGCAGTAGCGGACAAAGCGCAACCGGCGGTGGCGCCATATTCAACCAGGGGACGATGACCGTCACGGAATCTACCATCAGCGGTAATGGTCGGCCGATTCTCGGCGCTGGTATCCTCAATGAATCCACCAGCGGCCACAACGCGACCACGACCGTTCTTAGCTCCACGCTGGAGAGCAATACGGCCGCCAACGGCGGGGCAATCGCCAACCGGTCAGCCGGGGGCGAAGCCCGGCTCAGCCTGGACCGAAACACGCTGACGGGAAATACCGCCAGTGAAAACGGCGGCGCGATTGCCAACTCCGTCCTGGCTGGAGGTACAGCCTGCCTCAGTCTGGTTCGATCGGTGCTCAGCGATAATGACAGCGATCTGCTGGCGCGGGGCTTGCCAACGAAGCGGCCGATGGCGGCTGGTCAAGGTGACCGTTACGCGCAGCCAGTTTAACGGCAATGATAGCCTCACCTCCGGCGGGGGCATGGCCGTCACCACCGAATCGGGCGGCCGAGTGTGATTGACATCAATCAGGCGACCTTTGCCGGAAATTCCGCCGTCTCGGCCGGTGGGGCCATCTATCAGGAAGCAACCGGCGGTAAGGCCGAGATCATCACCAATAACCTCACCCTCTCCGGCAACAACAGCGGCGGCAATGGCGGCGGTATTGCCAACCTCGGCACTGGCGACGAAGCGGTTGTTCGCCTGAACTTCGCCACGCTATCCGGTAACAGCGCACCAACCGGCGGAGCGTTGTTCCTGACCGAGACCAGCGGCCAGTCCATTGTTCTGACCGGCAGTTCCATTATTGAAGGGACGGGGATGATTGCGCCCTGTCCGGCGGCTCTCTGGTATCCAACGGCTTCAATCTGGGCAGTGATGCAACTTGCAATCTGACTGCACCCACAGACCGGACCGGCGCGGATGCCAAGCTCCAACCGCTGGCGCTCAATGCACCGGGCGATACGCCCACTCACGCCCTGGCTTCGGACAGCCCGGCGATCAACCAGGTAACTTATTCCTATAATGGCTGTGGAACAACTGTATCTATTGACCAGCGCGGGGCTGACCGCTTGAAGGGAATCAAGTGCGACAGCGGCGCCTACGAAGCCGAACAACCGGCGCTGGATTGCACGCCTCCCTATCAGGTCGGCTCGGACGCGGCGCTTAATGAAGCGATTCTATGCATCAATGACGCCGGACCCGGCAACCACACAATTGACCTCACCGGGCCGATCACCCTGTCCGGTCCGGCCACACCTTTCCTTAACTCGCAGGCCACCGAGATTACCGTAACCGGTAACGGCCATGAGGTAGACGGCGACGGTCGCGGGACTGTCTTCACGGTTGGCCCCCAGACAGCCGTTCACATGAGCGAAATTAGTGTAACCGGCGGTCAGGGCAGCAGTGGCATCAACCACAACGAAGGTGGCGGGTTCTTTGTCCAGGGCGAACTGACCCTCACCCAGGCGACAATTGATGGGAATTCGGCCGTAACCGGCGGCGGTCTGTCTGTAGACGGCGAAGCCGGTCCAGCAATGGTAACCATTCTGGAAACGCTGATCACCAACAACCACGCCACAGTCACCGGCGGAGGGTTGAATGTGGCCGGCACACTGGGTCAGGCAACCGTCTCCCTGACCGATAGCTCGGTTTCCAACAATACCAGCGACGACATGGGCGGTGGGCTGAATGTCAGTGGGCGCGGTGGGAAAACGCTTGTCACCGTGTCAGATTCAACCATTGGCGACAATCAGGCCCGTACCGGCGGGGGCGTGTTTGTTAATGGCGGCTCCGGCGGAACGGCCGAAATCGCCCTGACCGGCAGCACGCTCTCCGGTAACTCAGCATCAACGAATGGCGGCGCGATGGTCATTAACGGCAATCTCGGCCAGGCAACAGCCAGTTTCCTCAACAGCACGGTATCGGGCAATCAAGCCGGCAAAGGCGGCGGGGCCATCGTCAACTCCGGCAACGGCGGAACGGCCGTTTTGGAAGCTGACTACACGACCTTCACCGACAATTCAGCCGGCAGCGACGGCCTTCTGCAAAGCGGATCTGCGGCAACAGCGACGTTCACCGCCTCCATCCTGTCCGGGCCCGGTAACGTGGACCTGTGCGATATCAACGGCGGTGAAGTTTCCTCCGGTGACTACAACATCAGCAGCGATACCTCCTGTAACCTGACCGGGAGCGCGGACCTGACCGGGGTCAATGCCGGACTGGAACCGCTGGCCCTGAACCTCCCCGGTACGACATGGACCCACGCGCTCAATGAAGACAGCCCGGCGCTCGACCGAATCCCGGACGGGAACGGCGGGTGCGGGACAGCCGTCGCCACAGACCAGCGGGGAGTTACCCGACCGCAACCGGCCGGCGGCCAGTGTGACAGTGGGGCCTATGAATTGGGCAATGATACACCGCCACCGGTTGAGTCGTATGAGGTTTTTCTGCCGGTAGGGATGAAGTAAATTAACGCTGTTCCAGCCGGAAGGCGATTTCGCGGCCGTATCCCTGGACGATTGCCAGATGGATCCACAACAGCGCCAGCGCCTCCAGGTGGCGGGCAGCGGCTAGCGGTCCGGCATCAACAGGCTCGAATCCGAGATCCGCGGCCAACTCCAGAACGGCCGTCTTGGCTAGCAGATCGTCACCGCAAACGAGCATGGAGGCTGGTCGGCCGTTAAAATCGGGTTATCCATGCTTTCGGCGCCGATGGTGTTGAACGCCTTGATCACTTTGGCTTCGGGAACAAGCGCCGCAATCTCCTGCGCGCCGGAAGTTTCAGAGTCAACAAGAGAGCGCAAACCCGGCGCAATGGGGTTGGTGCAGTCTACTATGACCTTGCCGGACAGATCGCCCATCTGGGACAGCGTTTCCGGGACAGCTCCGTAAGGAATCGCCAGGACAATTGTGCTGGCCGTGGATGTTGCTTCCCGTGTGCCACGCACCGACACCGTGGCGGGCATTTGCTCCCGGAGTGTGGTCGCCTTCTCGCCTTCCGGATCGCGCGAGGCAAAGGTGACCATATGCCCTTTGGCCGACCACCCACGTCCCAATGCAGACCCGACACTTCCTGTTCCCACAATTGCGATGTTCATCATTCTTCCTCGCAGCCGATCACGGCGCGTTGGTGGGGTCCCAACTGGTTATGAAATTTTCGTTCAGACCGTCCAATTCGACCATATCATCGGCGCTGATGCGGAAATCAAATACCTCGGCGTTCTCACGAATCCGCTGCGGATTGTTAGACTTGGGCAGGACGATGAACCCTTTCTCCAGCGCCCAGCGAATCAATATCTGGGCCGTCGTCTTGTCGTATCGCCCGCAACCGTCACCAGTCGCGGGTCATCCAGCTTACGCGCCTTGGTCAGCGGGCTGTAGGCTTCAATGGCGATGGCGTTTTCCTCGCAAAACGCGACGACCTCATGCCGATAGGTATAAACATAGGGGCTCATCTCAATCTGATTAACGGCCGGATAATTGGCCTGTCCCAGTTCTTCCAAGTGCCGGACCATGTAATTTGACACCAATGGACCGGCAAACCCCTTCTTCCATAGCGTTTCCAATGCCCGCCAGAGTCCACGCTACCGACCACCGGCCAGTGGATCAACAGATCCACGCAATCGGCCCATCGCTGCAGGCTCTCATGACAGGCGGCGATAGCGAATCGTAACCTTGATCCGCTCCACAACTTGGTGGTCAGATTTCTCGCGCGGGAGCCGGAGGCACAACAGCCGCCCCGACGTCAGCCCTATTCCGGTAGATTCGGGCCGTATCGATATGGCGATAGCCGACATTCAAAGCTTCGAGGATCGTGTTTGTGTCTCGACGCCGGCCGGGCTTTTGAAGACACCCAGTCCTACAACCGGAATGTCGACGCCATTGTTCAGATGCACAGTTGTTGAGATGTCCATAATTCAATCTCCTACTCGAACGGGATCCGTTCTGTCGCCATGACGGATGGAGAAACCGGAGTCACTCCCAGTTTATGGTCACGCCGCTCGCGGGTCCAGGTCCATACGGCCAGAATAAGCGCGCCAAACGTGAGGATAGCCACGATTAAGTTGGTTATCTGGAATCCGGCTACCTGTGCCTCCACCGAAGCGGCCAGATTGCGCCACCGGGTACAGACTCGCCGGACACACGAAAAACCAGCACCGCCCATAGCGCCCCCAGCACCGCAATGCCCACCGTCTGGCCCAGGCTTCGCGTTGTCGCCAGAAGGCTGGAAGCAATGCCCAATCGGTCGCTGGGGACGGAGCCCATGATGGCGCTGTTATTGGGTGATTGGAATAACCCCACGCCAATGCCAACCGGTAAATAACGCAGCATGAATCCGACGGCTGTCGTGTCGGTTTTCAGTGTAGCCAGTGTCAGGTAGCCGACGGCCGTTACCGCCAGTCCGGCAACCGTAATCGGCCGTGCGCCAAACCGATCGGAGAGGGTCCCCGAAATCGGCGCGGTAATACCCAGGGCGACAGGCATAACCGCCAGCAGCAGTCCAACCTGCTGGGCACCATAGCCAAGCACATTTTCCAGATAAAAAGGAATCAAAACGCTGCTGCCTATCCCGATAAAGATAATCAGACCGGTTACCAGATTGACAGTAAACAATCGGTTGCGGAACAGGCTTGGCTCGATCATCGGCTGGGGATGGCGAAGCTCGATTGCAACAAAGGCCACAGTGGATATGATCGCGACAGCAAACAGGCCCAGCGTCAATGGAGACGTAAATCCCTCTGTCTGGCCGTTGGTCATACCCAACAACAACGCCAGCAGGGCTACTGAGGAGGGTGACCGCACCGGCGATATCAAACTGCTGGCCGCCGACTGGGGTTGTGGATGTCACATAGCGCGTCACCAGGAAAATGCCGATTATCCCGATAGGCACATTGACCATGAAAATCCAGTGCCAGGAGGTGCTCCAGAATGAACCCACCCAACGTCGGCCCGGCAACGATGCCCACAGAGACAATGGACCCACCGATACCCAATGCCCGGCCACGTTCCTCGGCCGGAAACGCCTCGGTCAGGATCGCCAGACCCAGCGCCAAAATGAACGCCGCCCCGACTCCCTGCAGCACACGAGAGGCGATCAGCCATCCGGCCGTTGGGGACAAGCCGCACAGAAACGATCCCAGCGTAAAGACAATGAACCCAGTGTGTACAGGGGTTTCTTCCCATACATGTCTGCCAAACGGCCGACGATCATTTGCAACATGGTGATCGTCAGCAGATAGGCCAGGACGACCCACTGGATCGTGGCAAAATCGGTCTGCAACGACTCCTGCATGGTGGGCAGCGGAGACATTGACAATGCTGCCGTCAATGGTCGCCAGGAAGATGCCCATGGAGACCGCCAGCATGACATACCACTTGCGTGGTAGTCAATGGTCGGTGATGGAACAGGGTTACCGGATGTTGTCATTGGGTAGTAGTTTTTTGGTCTACGCGAATTTTGTGATAATGAACAACCGTTCGCTTCTTAATTCACGTCAATTAATAGCGTGCACACTGCATGAAGATGTTACGAAACTCAACATGCCGCCTGCAAGCGCAAACTGCCGGTGGATTGCGGTTAATCCTGGAGGGTCATGGAAGCGGCGGCTGAGGGAATATCGCGCAGATGGTCGACCCGGCTATGATAATGAAGACGCCACATCTCACGGCCCGGAAGCTCAACAAACTCGTACCGCGTTACCCCGGTATTCTTGCACCACACCTCGCAGCGCCGCCACGGACCGATATTGAAAATATGGTCAAAGGCCATCTCGATCACACCCCCATGACACACAGCAATCACCGTCTCATCATGATGGCGCTCAGTCAGTTCCTCGATAAACGAACCCACACGCACCCGAAAGTGCATCAGGCTCTCCCCATTCTCACGGTCCGGTGTGATGGAAGAAAACGGCCGTTCGCTCCCCCAGAAATCACTATATTCCGGCAAATCATCACTGGGCCAGGGAACATGATCCGCACGATTGTTGCCGATTTCGCGGATGCGCTCGTCGGGAATGAGGTCCATCCCATAGGCCTCAGCCAGGTATCCGGCCGTCTCCGTGGCGCGGGCCATGGTGCTGGCGTAAATAACATCCGGTTCGGGGACTTCGACGGGCAGCCATTCGCTCAGCGCCCTCGCCTGGCGCTGTCCCAGGTAGGTCAATGGCGTGTCCTGGTTGCCGCCGGTCCAATCAGATAAGTTGACATGGCTCTGCCCATGCCGGACAAAATACAGTTGCATAGTAGCCTCTTAATTTTCGTTTGGGATCAACTTTACCCCAGCGGCCCACTTCGTCAACCACAAGGCAAGCTCCACGGACGTGTCGGGATATTCAGGAATAACCAGGATCAATCCCGGCTACCATAGTCCCGGCACCAACCGGTATCGGGTAGTTCGGGCATACTCGGCATAGCCGGGCAGTTTCTCCTGCAGCAGGCGATCCTCCAGAGTTGTCCGGGCCACCCACACCCCCAACAGCGCCAGCGTGGGAATGAAGGCCCACCATGACCCCAACAACAAGGGAGTGCCCAGATAGCTCATGATTCCCCCGACATATCCCGGATGGCGAACGATTCGATACGGCCCATCCGACTGGACGGCATGGCCGCGTTCACTCTGGATCCGCACGCCTTCAGAAAAGTACGCATTGGCGGTCATGGCCCAGAGGAAAATGCCGTACCCACCGGCTGTCAGCAACAAGCCGGCCAAATGAACCCACAGGGGAACAGGACCAGACCAGCCAAAGCGGTAGTCCAACCCGGCTACAATCCAGGCGGCGATCATCAATGCGCCCCAACGGCCGTCAGCCACTTATCCCAACCTTGAACACCCTCACTTCGCATACCCCTGGCCCGCTCCGCCAGCAGATCTGGCCGCCGGGGGACAAGAAGCAGAGGGTGGGCGATCAATGACAGGCCGAGAACAATCAGGAATACCCAGCCCCACCCCCAGCGAATATTGCCGGCCGCCAGCAGAAGAATCGCCGCGTAAGCGATCCAGCCGACGGCCGCTTTGGCAATCCAGACGACAACGCCACGGCGCACTTCCGGATTTTTGAGTGAGGTTGAAGCAGGTGTTGCCGACATAGAATCCACCTTGCCGAACGCACAAACGAGTCGGCAAGAGAGGATCATACCCTTGAGCAACGGTATCACAAAACCGGTCGATCATTACACCAAATGTACCCGAATTGCAGGCATATCCGTCTTGCCCCGGACCTTGCCGATCGCTATACTCTTTAGCGTCCAGTAATATCAAATTTCATGCATGTGCCGCTGCGCTTCCCATGCGGCGGCGCTTTTGTTTTGAGGAAACACCGACTGAATGACTGACGCCCCTCTTGCCTTCGTGCTGCCGCCCAAACTGACGGCCGAAGGCCTCAAGTCCCGGCTGGGCGCGCACGTTGCCTTGCAGATGGGATTATCCACGCCGGTTGAGCGCATCTATTATGATACCTTTGACTGGCGTCTTTATTGTGCCGGGTTGGCTCTGGAGCAGGATTGTGCTTCAGGGGCAACAACATGGCGATTGTACAGCCTGGAAAACGGTGAGGATGTTGCTGCTGCCGGTTCACCAGACGCCGGTCCGACATCCTGCGCCGAGCCGGTACCTTTCTTTGCGGCCGATCTGCCGGATGGTAGTTTGCGTGCCGCCCTTGAACCGCTAACGGCTATTCGCGCCCTGTTGCCTCTCGCCCACCTGACCGGCGATATCACCACCTTGCGTATCTTCAATAAAGATATCAAGACCGTTGTGCGTGTTGCCGTTGAAACAACGCATCTTGTAAATAGCGAAGCCCAATTGCCGGCTGTCGCCCGTCTGCTGCCTGTACGCGGCTACAACCGCTGGCTGAAGGAAGTGCGCGAGTTGCTGGCCGCCATGCCCGGCATGGAGCCAAGCCCGCAGGACCCGATGATCCTGGCTGTAGAAACGGCCGGGCATCAACCCGGCGACTACAGCTCCGGTCTGGGCATCACACTGGACCCGGATAGTCCGGCGGCCGATTCGGCACGGATCATCCACCGTGCCTTGTTCGAGGCCATGGAACGCAATGAACCCGGTGTGCGGGCTGATATTGACAGCGAGTTTCTACATGATTTTCGTGTGGCGGTACGCCGAACGCGTTCGGCCCTGTCACAAATCCGGGATGTATTCCTGTTGAGCAGGTAGAGTACTTCAAAACGGAGTTCGGCTGGCTCGGCCAGATGACCGGGCCAACTCGTGACCTGGATGTGTACCTGCTGCACTTCGACGATCTGCGTGCCCACCTGCCGGAGTACCTGCGGGACCGTCTGGATCCCCTGTATGACCATCTGGTTCAACGGCAGCGGAAGGAACACAACATCCTGGTCAAGGCACTGGACACTACGCGCTATGCTCACCTCAAGCAGGACTGGCCGGTATTTCTCAACCAACCCATTCCGCCGGAGGAGGTGCCGGAGGCTGCGAAGAAATCCACGCTCCTCGTTGCCAACCAGCAAATCCTGAGGACCTATCGCCATGCCGCTCGTGATGCCGCAGCCATTACCGACGCGTCACCCTCGGAGCAGGTCCACGATCTGCGCAAACAAGCCAAGAAACTGCGTTACCTGATGGAGTTCTTCAGCTCTCTCTACCCCAAAGAGGATCTGAAAGCCCTCGTAGCCGAATTAAAACTGCTACAGGATGTATTGGGTGAATACCAGGATTTGCAGGTCCAGATTGAATCACTGGAGACATATGCATCTGAGATGCAGGCTGCCGGAGAAGCGCCGGCCGATACCCTCGTAGCAATCGGCGCACTCACCGGCCAGCTTTATAACCGTGAATTACAGGTCCGCATTGAGATGATGCCCCGGCTGAAGCAGTTTGCCCGGCCCAAATTACGCCGCCAGTTTGCCAAGCTGTTTGCTCCCCCCAGAAAGGGCAAACCGGGAACCACGGAGGATGCCTGAGCATGAAGATATATGCTCTGTACAACATCAAGGGCGGCGTGGGCAAGACAACTTCGGCCGTCAATCTGGCCTGGCTCTCGGCACGCGACGGAGCCAACACCCTCATCTGGGACCTGGACCCGCAAGGAGCAGCGTCATACTGCTTCCGCATCAAGCCCAAGGTCAAGGGCGGTCGCAAGGGGTTGGTGCGCGGCCGGACGCAGGTAGACGACGCCATCAAGGGTACGGACTACGAAGGGCTGGACCTGTTGCCGGCGGATTTCTCCTACCGCAACATGGACATTGAGTTGAGCAACACGAAGAAACCGGAGAACCGCTTCCGCAAGCTCCTGCAGCCGCTGGCCGATGAATACGATGCGATCTTTCTGGATTGCCCGCCGGGACTGACGCTTTCCACCGAAAGTGTGTTCGGTGCGGCCGATGTGCTGCTGGTGCCCATGATTCCGGCCACCCTGTCCACACGGACATCTGAACAGATTGAATATTTCATTGACCGCGAAAAGATCAAGAAGTTACAGCGGCTGTACTTCTACAATATGGTAGACCGCCGCAAGAAGTTGCATCGTAGTCTGCTGGAGGAACGGACCCAGGATTTCCTCCAAACGACTATCCCTTACTCCAGTGCGGCCGAACAGATGCCCGTTTACCGCGAGCCGGTTTTTGCCTACGCGCCACGCACAGCCCCCGCGCTGGCTTATGAAGCTCTGTGGCAAGAAGTGAAGGAACGGACGAAAAAGTAACCGGTTACGATGACAGATCCGTGTTCAGCGCATACCCAATGCCGGGCACGGTTTCGATGCCGGCGTTTTGAACGCCACCGGATTCCATCTTGGCTCGCAGACGATAAACCAGTTGCTTGAGCATGGCTCTGTCACCGCCGGCCGGTCCCCAAACCGTGGTAATCAGCGTCTCTCCCGGCAACACCTGCCCCGGATGCAGCATCAATCCTTCCAGCAAGCGGACCTCCAATGGGGTCAGTCGAATCGGCTGGCCGTCTCCCGACCGAAGCTCATTGCGCGACCGGTCCAGCGCCAGCCCTCCCGTTTCCAACATAGCCGGCGGGCCGGACACGCCAGCCCGGCGCAACACGGCCCGAATACGGGCTATCAGTTGGGTCGGGCTGAATGGCTTGACGATATAGTCATCCGCCCCCATCTCCAATCCGCGTACTACGGCTTCATCCCCATCGCGCACGCTCAGAATGATGATCGGTGTTTCGCCCTTTGTTCGTATCTGGCGACAAACGCTTAAACCATCCAGTCCGGGGAGATTCAAATCCAGAATGAGCAGATCGGGCTCGTCCCGGTCATAGTATTCCAAAGCGGCCAGTCCGTCGTAGGCAGCCACAACCTCATAGCCGGCGCGCCGCAAGGTGAAAGACAGCACATCCGACAACGCCAGATCGTCCTCAACAACCAGGACTTTCATGCTACTTTCTCCCTGACAGGGGCGGGCAGCCGCAGGCGAAAGACAGCCCCGCCATCGGGACGATTCTCCACACTCACCGATCCACCATGTGCTTCGGCGATCTTCTTGACCAGGTACAGCCCCAAACCGATGCCGTACTGCTCTGATTCACCGTCTTGCAACCGGACAAAGCGCCGGAATAACCGCGCCTGATCATCGTGGGAGATGCCCGGTCCGCGATCGGCAACCAGGATATCCACCTCATCCTCACCAACGGTCACCGTCAGGTCAATGGCCGTGCCGCCGGGGCTATACTTGCTGGCATTTGCCAACAGGTTGACCAGCGCCTGGGTCAGCCGGGTGCGGTCCGCCTCGATGTACGGCAACTGCGGCGGCTCTGTCACGACGATGGTCTGGCGGCGGCGATCAACCTGCGGCCGAATGATGGATAGCGCCTGGGTAATGACCTCATTCAGGTCAACCGGTCGCGACCGAATGGCAAACGATCCGGCCTCAATGCTGCTGCTCTCCAGAAGGTTGTCGATCAAGGTCTGCAAGCTGATCAGGCTCAGGTAGGATGGCCGGAGCAACTCCCGGATTTCGGCCGCCGACAGGTCGTCCAATTCTTCCATCAGCAGTTCCATCGAGGCGTTCAGTGTACTCAATGGGGTACGGAACTCATGGGAGATATTTGCCAGGAAGAACGATCGCAGATTGCGTAGCGCCTGCTCCTCCGTAACGTCCCGCAAGACCAGCGCCACCTGGACCGTATCACTGTTTGGCGGGATCAGGCGCGCACCGGTTGTGGCGACGACCAGGATTTTTCCGCTGCGACTGAGAATTTCAATCTCACGTTTATCGCCGCTGGGGGGAATCCGGTCGAGGAAACTTTCGTCACCGGGGTCGGCCAGGGCAAAGACATCATTAATGGAACGGCCGATCGCGTCTTGACTGCGCCAGCCGGTCATAATTTCCGCACCCTGGCTCATGAAGGTAATGTGACCACGCGTATCAAATGTCACAACTCCTTCATTAATAGACTGAATGAGATTGTTCAACCAGTCGCGTGCCTGGGACCGTTCATCCAGGGCTTGCAGCATCGTAGCCTGGCTTCCAGTCAGAGCGCGTGACAGGGTAGCGATTTCGCGTGGCCCGGCCGGTTCAGGGATGGGTGCTGTCAGATCACCCTGGCTGATAAGATCGGCCGCATGGGTCAGGTTATCCAATGGAGCCGTCTGGCGACGGATGTACCATGTACCCAGCAATACACTGAGCAGCGCGACCATTCCGGTGCTGGCAACCAGAATAAGAAGCGCATTGCGCTCGGTCTGCTGTAGCTCACCAACCGGCAGGGCGACTTCGGCCGTCAGCGCCGGCTGCCCGGCGGCGGCACGCAACGGCAACGTTTCCCGGAAGTAGGCCGGAGACCCGCCAGAAATATCTTCCGGCAATGTTGTCGCCAGGGCCTGCCCGGCATCATCCAGAATACTTTGCTCGACACCGGTATCGTCGCTCATCTGGGTCAGGAACGACCCGTCAAGCCGGATGCCGGTGACTGCCATACCCAACGCGCCGGTGGCTGTCGGGTCAAAGATGGGGTAGGCCGACAATAACACAGGCCGGCCATCCAGCAGCATGGCTCCGGTGACGGGCGTTTCCGGGCAGGTTACTGCAATACTGTTGGTCCCAACAATGACATCGCTGTCCGTACAAAGTTGTAGAATATCCAGTTCGCCCTGAGCCTGAAACGCATCAAGATATGCTGTCAGTTCAACGGAATCCCCATCCAGGATAAGGCGGCGCAGTGTCGGCCGTTCGGAAAGCAGTTGCGTAAGATCATCCAGACGGTTTTGTGCGGCGCTGTATAGCGAGGCTGTGGATCGCTGGGTAGCGGCGACCTGTTGGCGAGCCTGGGCTTCCAGTTGGGATCTGGTTAGCAAAAAGGCCGGCACGCCTGCGCTCAGGGTCGTGACGATGATAAGCACCACCATTCCGAGGACAAGACGGGCTGTCAGGCTGGAATCAGCGAGTCGATGTCGCATGACAAGTTATCCTTGAATTGTAGTATAGCGCGAGCAACGAAGGCTGCACGATCGAAGGCACTGTAACACCACAGGCGGCTAATTCACGCTTCGTTCCTTTGATCGGCCGGTTGGGGACTCTATAATATATGGCAGACTTGGAGAAGGATTTAGTGGGGTCCGTCGTGCTGCCCTCCCTGTTCCGGTCTTCAGGTCTATACTCGTGCCGATAGAACGAGCATGTCACCATGGGAACCGCCTTGCCACATGATGCCCACACACTATAATTTCCTGGACACTTTTTTATCACCAACCTATTCTATTAAGGAGAAAACATGATCCAAACAGCGCGTGTGTACTGGCCCCAGATCAAGGGCCGCGTAACCCTGAATTATTCATGGCCGGGTGTAATCAGTAAGAGTTCGGTGATCCATATTGCGGCCAGCGAAGCCGGCAGTTGGGCGCAGCAGCCCAATGGAACAGCGACGGCCACCCGCGTTGCCGCCGCCGCCGATGTATTTGTCATGGCGGTTGCCCCCAAACCGGACCGTGTTGAATTCGTCCTTAAGGTAGACTGGAAGGGTCCGCTGGATGTGATTACTGACATCACGGTCATGGACCCGCCGACTGTTTATGTGAAACAACAGGCAGCCGGCTAGTAAGCTTATCTAACTCAATTAAATCAGGACAAACGTGCAATTGATAGCAGTTGTGCGTTTGTCCTACCTCCAATGAAAGAAACTCCCACTCCCCCACGTCCGGATTGGCTGGCCGCCCTCCTGCTTAAGCCCGGCAATTCCCTGATGGACCGGATGACCGCCGGATTGGTGCGCTTCACCGCGTTGCCGCGCCGTCTGCGGACCAAACTACGCCGCACCCCTCGTCTGGCGACGCTCGGTCTACTGCTTGTATTGGGAGCCGGAGCATTGAGTGCCCAGCCAAGTGCCTTCGCCGCGGGCATTACTGTCGACGGGGTTACTTGCACACTGCCTGATGCAGTTAGATCCGCCAACTCGGATACAGCCTTCGGGGGGTGCACGGCCGGATCCGGTGACGACCTGCTCACGCTGACGGCCGACATCGTCCTGACCCAGCCCTTTGGGTACGT
Source organism: Chloroflexota bacterium (assembly GCA_041390945.1). GTDB lineage: Bacteria > Chloroflexota > Anaerolineae > Promineifilales > Promineifilaceae > Promineifilum. The sequence continues at coordinate 41,774 of JAWKOY010000025.1, read as the reverse complement.
GATTGATCAAATGGCCGGCTTACCCCTCATCAATTCAGTCATCACCATTGAGGGTAACGGCCACACCATCAGTCGGGACGAAAATGCCGAACCGTTCAACATCATGTCCATGAACCGGGCCACCCTGACGCTCAAGGACCTGACCATCAGCAACGGCTATGGAATATATGGGGGGGCCATTCGCACCGACCGGTCTACCGTCACCCTGAGCGGTGTCACCCTGAGCAACAATACCGCAATTGAAACCGGCGGCGCTATCCAACAGTTTCGTGGGACCTTGACCCTGAACGACAGCACCCTCAGCGGAAATTCAGCCGGCCTCGGCGGGGCTATTTATACGTATCATGGCGCGCTGAGTCTGACCGACTCAACAGCCGGCGGCAATACGGCTGAATATGGATCCGGCGGAGCCCTCTATTTGTCATATTACAGCGAGGCAACTATTGCCCATTCGACCCTGTCCGGCAATAGTTCCGAGGTTGGCGGAGCCATCAATGCCGACTACTCTACGCTGTACATTGCTGACAGTATGCTCAGCGGCAATACGGCCGAAACCGGCGGTGCCATTTACGCCTATAACGGGTTGCTTACTATCGGGACGAGCACCATCAGTAACAATGAAACCCTGTACAACGGCGGCGGCATTTATACTTATGCCGTTCCTCTTGCCATTACCAACAGCACCATCAGCGGAAATTCGGCCGAGTATGGTGGGGGTATCTACAATGCGGGCCTGGTTTTCGAGGGGTTGTCCGTCGCCAATAGTACGTTCAGCGACAACACGGCCAAGTATGGCGGTGCGTTAACGAACAGCGGTACGGCCGAGTTAATCAACACAACAGTCACCAATAATAATGCTACCGAAAGCGGCGGCGGCGTCTTTAACTTTGATGGCCTCCTGACATTGGAACGCTCGCTGGTTAGCGGCAATTCGGCCGTTACCTCCGGGGCCGAAGTGATGATTGACGGGGGCACTGTCAACAGCAACGGCCGAAATGTATTCAGCCATAGCGGATTAACCACAACCGCTGCCTTGTCCACCTTGCTCCTGGACTACAGCGATATTGACGCATCCAGTGACGCGGACAACATCACGCTCACCGGAATTCTCGAATCGACACTGGTCGACAATGGCGGCCCTACCCAGACCCATGCCCTTGTGGCCGGTAGCCCGGCAATTGACCTGGCGGAGAATATATTGTGTGCCTTCCCACCCGTAAGCGGTGTGGATCAACGCGGCTTTCCACGAGCTATCGACGGTGATGCCCAGCCGGGTGAGAATGAGTGTGATGCCGGTGCCTACGAATACAACTCATCCGGTCCGACCGAAACCCCGACTCCAACACTGACACCAACGGCATCGCTTACGCCGACGCCGTCTGTTACCCCGACCGGCACATTGACTGTGACGGCGACTGCCTCACCAACGCCAACAGAAACACCGGACGGCACATCGACAACAACTCCCACACCAACCCCCTCCCCGACGACAACGCCTGACGGAACGCTGACGGCTACACCATCCCCGACAATTACGCCGACCGCCTCGGCTACATCACAATTCCCTTCCCCAACTCCAACACGGCCGTTGGATCTGTACAAACTATTCCTGGCTTACGTAAGCGGATAATTTGACATAACCGTTTCGGGTAGCACTTCTCCCTCAGTCGCGAAGTGGGCTTAATCTCCTCTTGCTCATGTCGCCGCGGCTAGCGTTTCGCAACAGCCTCGGCTATTATATGGATCATTCTCATCTATCATTTATGTTATTGGTCTGGAAGGAGGTTATTCAATGAAAAATAATCAGTGGATATGGACACTTGTCCAAGGCATCGTTGCCGTCGTATTGGGAGTCTGGGCGCTCATCGGTCGTGACTCAGCTCTGACCGTTCTGTCTTATGCGGCTGCCATCTATATGGTCATCGCCGGTGTGATACAAACAGCACGGGCGCTCTTGAATTGGGGACTTAAAGATTCCACCACAGAGCTTGTTCGTGGGCTGATTGGTCTGGTTGGCGGTGCAATCGTACTCATTCTGGCTTACTTCACCGAGACATCAACACCCACAATACTCCTGATCCTGGCGGTCGTGGTAATTGCCTACGGGGCGGTTGGCCTGTTTAGTTCGCTCTTTGCCCGTGGAGGACGTTCATTTGAGTGGCAACCGGTTCTGGTCAACGTACTGCTGGTGATCCTGGGTGTGATGATCCTTGTTGACAGGTCACAACCGATTGACATTCTCCTGTGGACGGCGATCATCTTTATCATCTGTGGCGCAGCGTTAATCTGGTACGCCCTGGCAAAACAGCGGAATACCAACGAAGTAACACCGGCTATCTAGCCTTTTCCCAAAGTCGATTAAGAGTTCATGCGGCGGTCAATGTATCATAGCTCCATTGACCGCCGCGTCTTTTATTAGGGGCAATACGGTGAGTTTGTCCTAATGGACTTGCAGGCCACATCTTTCACAGTTCTGTTTGTTGTGGATCTTATCGCCACGGCCGCCTGGGCCACAAGCGGCGCAATCGTTGCACGCGCACGTGGATTTGATTATCTCGGCGTCATGTTCATCGCGGTCATCGCCAGTACAGGGGGCAGTTTGATCCGGGATGGGATATTCTCAATCGGTCACCGGTACTGGTAACCAATATTCTCTATCTGTCCATTCCCCTGGTGTGCGGTGATTATTGTTCTGTTTGGCAGTCTATGGGAAGATTTGACGTGGTGGCCTCTTCTGGTAAGCGCCATTGACGCCTTTGGTCAACCGGCATTTGCCTTGCTCGGCTTTCAACTCTCGATTTTGGCGGGTATCCCCTTCCTGGGGGCATTGTTCGTGGGTTTGTTAAACGGTATCTCCGGCGGTATTCTGCGTGATGTCCTCGTCGGTGATGTCCCGCAGTTCTTTCGGCCCGGACAATTGTCAGGTGGATCGTCATTGCCGCCATGCTTCTTTATGCAGCGTTGTTGTCTATTGACCAAGTTGGTATAGGCGCGGCCGCCTGGACGACTCTAATATTGGCAGCCGGTGCGCGCTGGTTGGTGATTCGCTTTAATTGGCGGACCAGACCGGCCCGCGAATATCGTGCCCAGGACTTGATCAAACAGGTTCCTGGGGAACTTGCCAACTGGCCTCGCTGGACAAGACGAACAGAGGAAAGACGTCCGGAATCAAGCGATACACCATTGATTGATGATGTGACGGCCAAAGAGAACCGCCATCAGGAAAAAGCTGATTGACTCTCGTGGAATTATTCATTTAGTCGGAGAGGAGTAATATGGAAGACACATTGGTTCTACTTATTAATCTGTTCATCCTGCTGTTCGTGCTCACAAGCATGTTCGGTACGGGTTTGAGCCTGACGGTGAATCAAATCATCGAACCGCTCAAGGATATCCGCATGGTAGCTCTGGCGCTGGTTGCCAACTTCATCCTGGTCCCGGCCATTGCCTATCTCATTGCCACTGTATTCGGGCTGCCGGACGGGTTGCGTACCGGTCTGATCGTGATTGGCGCTGTAGCCGGCGCACCGTTCCTGCCCAAGCTGGTCCAGGTTGCCAAAGGGGAAATCGCCCTGTCGGTTGGCCTGATGATCCTGCTCATGGTGGTGACAGTCATCTATGCGCCGCTGGTACTGCCCTTTTATTGCCGGGTGTTTCGGTCAGTGCGTGGGCCGTTGCCCGGCCGCTCATCTTCTTCATGCTGGTTCCGTTGGCGATCGGTCTCTTCGTTCGTTCCCGGAAACCGGATGTCGCCACCGGTCTCTCCGCGACAATGAACCAGGCCTCCACATTCAGTTTAATGGCCGGGCTGGTGTTGGGTCTGGTTGTGGGATGGCGCGGATTCGTCGGTGCATTCGGGACGACAGTTTACCTGGCCGCCTTCCTGTTTATCATTGGCGCAGCCCTGGTAGGTTACTTGTTGGGGGGTAGCAAGGAAACCCGTCCGGTCATGGCGCTGGGGACCGGCCAGCGTAATATCTCGGCCGGGTTACTTATCGCATCAACCAACTTTTCGGATCCGCAAGTTGTCCTCATGGTCCTGGCTGTGAGTGTGGCCGGGTTTGTGGTGCTGTTCCTGGCGGCCGGGTACTTCGGCAAGAAGGCGGCCGGTGAATCCGTGACGCAACTGGAAACATCGTAAGATGTGAGGAACAACCGGCCGCAATATTTATCCCGGTGGAATAAAACAAGACATTTTAATTCGAGATCGAACGAGGAGATACAATGACAACATTAAACCCGCAATACCCCAATACTCACGGCGAACAAACCAGCACCAACAATCCGGCGCTTAATCAGGAAGCTTTCGACCGAGCTGTAGAGCGCGGTGGAGAGAAGGGTCAAACTGGAATGACCGCCATGGGGGCCTATCTGAAGACGGGCCTTTTATTACTTTTGACCATCGTCGCGGCCGTCTGGGGCTGGAACCAGGTCGTAACGGCCACCGTCTTCGGTGTCCAGACCCTTGTACCGCCGGACTGGATGTTCTTCGCTTATCTGGCGACCTTCATCCTGGGCATTATGGCGATCTTCGCCGGGCGATTCACCTGGCTTATCGCCATCCTCTATGCCCTGGCTTACGGCACAGTACTGGGCGTCACGTCCCATTACTATGATGCACGCTGGGACGGCATTGTCCTGCAGGCCATCATCGGTACCATCGCGGTGTTTGGGGCTACATGGGTACTGTTTACGACAGGCATCATCAAACCCACCGGCAAACTGGCGATGTTCGTATCCATTGCCATGATCGGCCTGTTGCTGGTGTGGGGCTTCGCCTGGTTCCTATCACTGTTCGGCATCAACTTCACCTTTCTGTATGAGCCGAGCATCCTGGGTATTCTTTTTGCCCTGTTCATCGTATTACTTGGCGCGTTGAACTTGCCACTGGACTTTAACTTCATCAAGATGTCGGCCGAAGCCGGCGCACCGAAGTACATGGAATGGTATGGGGCTTACGGGCTGATGCTGTCCATGATCTGGATGTACGTCTCCATCCTGCGGTTGTTGTCGCTCCTGAGGGAACGCTAATCAGACCCTTGACCCGGTGCCGGAATCAGTTTGTCAGGTTTTGGCGCCGGGTCTTTTTCACTTCGGTTCTTTTCTCCCCAGATGGAAGACACGCCACCCGCCGCACCGTACAAAGGGCCACCCGTCCTCCTGATCGCCCTGCTTGTCATTCTTACAACTGCCCTGACCCCACCGCTCATGCGGATGTTCGGCCCGGATCTGTGGCAGGGGTATGGTCTTTCACAACAAAGTTGGTCGCTATTTAGCGCCTTGCGCGGGTTTGCGCTGGTCTTAATGGTGCTAAGCGCGGGGGTCCTCGGTGATCTCTACGGCCGAAAACTTGTCCTGACCATAATTCTTATCGCCCAGATTATCCTGCTCGTCGCCGGTCTGTTTGCCGGCGCCAGCTCGTTCCTCTATCCGGTCATGACCGGGCTCTCGGTTGCCGGCGCAATGATCCAGCCTCTGATGATCACCTTCCTGGTTGTGGTTTATCAAGGCCCGTCACTGGTTATCGCCCTGACGCTCTTTTCGGCCGCATCCGGTTTGTCCATATTGCTCACGCCGGTCATTGACAGCCTCCTGATCAACTCCGATCTTGCCTGGCTGACGTTCCTGCTCCCACTTCTCGTCGCCCTGCCCGCCCTGTTCCTGGTCATACGGTACTTGCCCAGACGGTCAGAGCAGGCACTCCCCAGCCCCCTCAATGTGGCCGTCGTCACTATCTGGGCCGCGGCCATCTGTGCCATCCTTTATGGCGTCCTGCTCATGGTCGGTGTCGGCTTTGCACACCCAATGACAATCGCTTTTACCCTTGCCGGAGCGGCCGTTCTTGTGCTTCTCCACCGGTATGAGGGCAATCCGATATCAGAGAAATGGCGTTACGAGTTGCATCGTGAGCGGCCGTTGACCATGGCGATTGTCAGCGGCGTCATCCTGGCTCTGGCCCTCCAGACCATTACCGGGCAAACCTATGCGTTCTTCAACGATATTCAGGGTGCAGGTCCCCTGGCCTCCGGTTTTCGACTCCTGCCAATCCTTATTGGAGCGGTGTTGCTGGGTGCTCTCTCAGCACGAATCAACAGTCGCTATGGTGATCGAATCGGTTTATCCTCCGGCCTGGCTATCATGGGCTTGACAAGCATCGGCCTCAGCATCATCCAACCGGATATCTCCTATTACTTAATCGCGCCGTTTCTGCTGGCGAGTGGCTTTGGGTTTGTCCTGGCGAATGCCCCACGCGTTTTACTGCTCTCGCACTCGGTGCCCCGGCAGCTTGAATCCACTGTACAGGCCATCGGTGTCGCGACGATGCAGGTCGGCACAGCGATGGCTTATACGATGGTCCTGGGACTGATCACCTTCTACAGCGCCAATATCTACACCGATGCGTTAGCAAGGGCCGGTATCAGCCAGGAAGCGATTGACATGCAGTTACAAATGGTAGATGTCGTCACTGAGGCGACTCAGGGCACGGTTCCGCCCGAACAACAAGCGGCTGTAATTGCCGCAATTGCCCCAACCTACGATCTGGCCCACACCAGGGCCGTATCCCGCACGCTGATTGTCCTGGGGTTAATCTGCCTGATTGCAGCCCTGATCGTTTTCTTCAGTACGCGGGAGGCTGATATTGACGCAGCGCCGGTTGTCCTGCCCGAAGACGATAGCGATGAAAGTCCGCCGGCCGCCGATTCGGGTTAGCTATTCGATCCCGCTCAAGTAAGTTACAACCAGTTCGGAGAGTGCTTCTCCCACGACCGGGTCCGGCTCCGCTTCTCCCGCTGAAACCACGTGGTTAATTCCGGCGACAACGTTGCCCTGGCGAATCTTGATCACCTGGGTTACCAGCGGCCCCGTCGCTTCGGAGTCTGTTTCCAGCACCGCCGCAAACGTCCCCTCCCCAAACGCCGGATAGTCCACCGGCGTGATTCGCGCCTGCACGCCGCCGGTCAACCCCGACAACTGCGCGCCAAACTCACCACAGGTCTCGGCCGCTTCGCCCATGTCGGCCAGCGCCGCTTCGGCCGCTTCATCGGACGGGTACAGCACATACTCAATTGAGACGCTGGGTAGCCCTTCCAGGCTGCGGTAGCCAACCGTGGCGACGCCGGTACTCCGTGCCGGCAGATCACGGCAGGCGAACCGATAAGTTTCACCCGGCTCCGGCGTCCGCGCCTGGTAGTGCGGCGAGCGATCCATAAGCCATCCGCTGGGGACGTCGCCGGGACGTGGCAGATTGGCGACGTACACGCCCCCCTCACCATAAATTGCTTCGGCCGTGGCGACGATCTCCGGCGGGGCCGGGTCTCCCGGCTGCACGGCCGTATCGGTGGGACTGGCAGCATCCTCGACAATTGGCGTCACGATGACAAAGCGGGTTGCCGTTGGTTCCGGGTGTGGTTCGGCGTTGGCGGCTGGGTCGCAACCGGAGTAGCCCCTCCGGCGCAGGTTCAGTCTGAATGCCCAAGCAGGCTGCACGCTGGTCATGAGAAGTGTCTTCAGAATAACCAGTTTCGCTATGTGGATATACACGCGGGAAAGAGCAAACATGATATTGAAGTATAGGCGTTCGGCAAATGCGGTACAAGACCACGGCCAAGTGTGTAAGGTCGCTGTAAGTTCGCGCAGTTTCTTTTTGATTTTCGCCAACAAAAAGGCCAGAGCGTAAGAAACACTCTGGCCCATAGATTGTAAATAATGGTTGCGGGCTAGCTCTGCCGTGCGCGGCGAGTGATGGCATCCACCAGCACAGCGATCAACAACACCGACCCGGTAACCACAAACTTGACACCGGCCGACACATTCAGCAGGCCCATGCCGTTCTCAATGGTGGCAATAACCAGTGCACCGAGGAAGGCACTCACTACCCGGCCGCTGCCGCCGAACAGACTCGTACCGCCGATAACGGCCGCGGCAATCGAGTTCAGCAGCAGGCTGCCGCCACCGGATGCCGTATCCACTGAGCGCAGCCGCGACGCCAGGATGATACCCCCGGCACCGGCCATGACGCTGGACAGCATGAAGACGATCATCCGAATGCGCTCTACCGAGATACCGGCACGCCGGGCTGCCTCCTTGTTACCACCGATAGCGTAGACGTAACGGCCGAACCGAGTCCGGTTGGCGATGAAGGTAAAGATGACCAGCAGGACAAGCATGATCAGGCCGACCAACGGTACGCCACGATCCTGATTGGCGATATAGACGGCGGCAAAGGTTACCAGTGCCAGCAGGGCTATTTGCAGGGCGATGATGCCCATGGGCACCGTCGGCATATTGCGGGCGCGCCGGATTCTCACTTCATTCAACAAGCCGAGAGTGAAAAACAGAACCACCGCCCCACCGACTATCCAGCCCCAGAGCGGCGGCAGGAAGTAGTTGGCAATAGAAATGATGACCGAATCCTGAATCACCACGGTCCCGGAGCTGCCGATCATCAAAAGAACCACTCCGTTCCAAACAAGCAAACCGGCCAGAGTGACCACAAATGACGGTAGTTGGAACCTGGTGATGAAAAAGCCCTGTGTCAGACCGATGAGTGCGGCCAGCGCCAGCCCGGCCAGAATCGCCAACAGCCACGGCCAGGAATCCGGCTCGCGCAAACGTAATGTCATGAACACGGCCGTTACCGCGCTGACATAGCCAATGGACAGGTCAATTTCACCCAGCAGCAACACGTAGACGACGCCGATGGCAATAACAGTAATACCGGCCATCTGCACAATCAGGTTGACAAAGTTGCGCGGACTGAGGAAGTTTTCGTTAAGACTTTGAAAGATGATAGCGATTACAATCAGTCCCAGGAGAATGGGCAACATGCCCACATCCCCCCGGCGTAAGCGTGTCAGATAACCGGCAACATGCTCACTGAAAGTATTGGATTTAGTCTCGGCCACATCAACCTGACCGGAGACTTCTGGTGCGTCGTTCATGCTTCCACCTCAGCCGCCATTCCCGGTACATGCTCAAGTTTGCCGGCGGTAATGGCATGGACTATTTCTTGTTGAGTTGTGGCAGGGGCAAGGTAAATACCAACAGTTTGCCCCAACCGTAAGACGGTAATCCGGTCGGCGACCTCAAACACATCATGCAAGTTATGGGAGATCATCACCACGGCTAACCCCTTGTCACGCAGCGTCTTGACCAGTTCCAACACCTGCCGGGTCTGGGCCACACCCAATGCGGCTGTCGGTTCGTCCAAAATCACCACGCGGGAGTTCCACATCACTGCCTTGGCGACGGCGACCGACTGCCGCTGGCCGCCGGACAACTCCACGACTTTCTGGCGCACGGATTGCAGGGTAGTCACCGAGAGAGAGTGGAGCGTCTCAATGGCTGACACCTCCATGCTGGCTTCATCCAGGCGGAGGGGCGGTTGAATACGCTCGCGGCCCAGGAACATATTGGCGACGACATCCAGATTGTCGGCCAGCGCCAGGTCCTGATAGACGACTTCAATGCCTAGATCCGCTGCGTCGCGCGGGTTGTGGATGTGCACTTCATTGCCGTCGAAGGTAATCGTCCCAGAGTCAAATGAGTGAATACCGGCGATACCCTTGATCAGGGTAGACTTACCGGCTCCGTTGTCACCAACCAGAGCCATAATCTCGCCGGGTCGTACCTCAAAATCTACGTTCGTTAAGGCCTGGACAGCTCCATAACTCTTGGATATTTGGGAACATTGTAGAATAGGTTGCGTATCTGCCATGTATGTGAATCCTCTTCAGCCTAAACAGAAACCGGATAGCGTGTGGAAAACCAATTGTTGAGCCCAATCAACACTGCAGCACTTATATGAGCGCCACATTAGTGCGCGATTATAACAGAGTCAGGGCAATGTCAAATAAATACAAAACGTAGCCTGGTTAACTGGACAGTCTGCCCACAAAACAGGGACTTAACCGGACAGCAACGGGTTCGTTCCATGAAATCAATCGTCTCGGCAAAGCTGCGCGTGGCCCCGGCCGCCCCCATAGCCATCACCGACAGCGCGCCGGTGGCGTTCGCCAATCGCAGGGTATCGGCCAAATCCCAGCCATGCCAAACACCGGCGATAAACCCGGCCGCAAAAGAATCGCCGGCACCGGTTGCATCAACGGCCGTCACGTCAAACGCAGGCAGGCCGTGGACCTCACCGGATTGATTCATCACCATGGATCCGTCTCCACCCATCTTGAGAGCGACCGTCCCCACACCATGATCCAGCAGGGCTTGGGCAACGTCGGCCGGGTCCTCACGTCCGGTCATGGCCTGCGCTTCCGGCAAACTGGGCACGAAATAATCAATGTGGGGTAAACAGGGAGACATCAATTCCATCCAGCGACCGGTAGCATCCCATACCGTATCCAAAAAGGTAATCACTCCGGACGATTTTGCCCGGCGCAGTAGTTCGGCCGTTGGCGCTCCGTCAATCCCCGGCAAGACCAGCGACCCGGCCACATGCAGGATAGAGCTCCTCTACCAGATCCATATCCACATCGTCCAGAGTGTAATGCGCGTTGGCCCCGATGTAGTGGACAAAGCGCCGTTCGCCATCAGGAGCTACCATCACCATTGTCGCCGATGTACCAGCGGTCGCGTCACGCCGCACACCGTCCCTGCCGATACCACGCTTCGTCAATTCTGCAACCAGAAAATCGCCAAAGGGATCATCACCCACCTTGCCCGCAACCTCGACCGGTATGCCCAGCCGGGCCAGGACGGTCGCTGTATTGACCGCGCAGCCACCCGTATGGAGGCTCATCTCATCCACCAGCGACAGGCGTCCCGGCACGGGGATTTCCGTCACCGGACGGCCGACAACATCAGCCACCATAATTCCCAAACTGAGTACGTAACGGTTCATCATTGTGGGGCTCCTTTGTGTTACGGCAAGTATATCAGTCAGGGGATGGGGTACAATGTCGCCCGCATGACCGACGAAGAACCACCCACCCTTGCGCCACAACCGGCAGCCTGGCTGAAAAACCGGCTGGCCGATGCAGGCATTGATCCTGAACAATGTACCTGGGAACGCATCCATGCCTACCCCTGGTCGGCCGTTTGGCGCATCCAAACCGGGCAGAAGCCACTCTACCTGAAGCTATGCGCGCCGTCCCAGGCCCACGAACCAGCCCTTACCGCTGCGCTCGCCGAGTGGTTGCCAAAAGCGGTGCTGCCGGTCGTTGCCGCCGATCCCCGGCATGGGTGGCTGCTATTGCCGGAAGGTGGCCGAACCTTGCGACAGATAATTGAGTCAGGGATAGCCCTCACACCGGAAACACTCTACACCCATTGGCAACCGGCACTTGAGCTGTATGCGACTCTTCAATGGCAGGTGCCTAACCATTTGGATGCCGTCAGGGGATTTGGGGTCGTTGATCAACGCCCGGAACGGCTGCCGGTGTTGTTTGTCGAGCTGCTCTCCCACCCGGAGCGGCTTGTCCTGGACGAACCAACAATGCTGACTGCCACAGAATTAGAGGAGCTAGCTGCCCTGTTGACGCGTATTGAGCAGGCAAGCCGGGAACTGGCCGCTTCGGGCATTCCGCTTTCAATTGACCACGGTGACTCATACGACAAACATTTCTTCGTTTTGGAGGAAGGCTACCGGCTCTTTGATTGGGGCGATGCGGTCATTACCCATCCATTCCTGACCCTGACGGCCGTTCTGTCCTCAATTGGTGAACATCTCGGTCAGCGGGACGTCTACCATCCACTGCTCAAGCCATTTATGGATACCTACCTGGCGCCGTGGTCGGCCGTCGCCGATTCGGCCGACCTGTATCACACAGCTGATCTGGCGACCAGGCTGGGATGTTTGCCCCGTGCGCTCAACTGGGTCCGCGCCCTTGCTCCCCACCTGGACAATTTGACGCCTGCCATGCGCGCCATGTATGCTGAAGGTGTTTCCTACTGGCTGAGGCGGCTCCGGGACGAATTATGAGTTACTCACCATCTATTCACTACACGCAAAATGATGGGTATGTGTATCACCTCAGCGAGCAAGGCAACATCAAACGCTTTGATCCGCGTCCTGTTCGTGCCGGGCATCCACTTGACCAGTACGGCCCCGCAGTTTGGGCCATCGGCCAACGGCTGATGCACAACTATCTTCTGCCCCGTGACTGCCCCCGCGTCACCTTCTACGCCGGGCCGGAGACCAGCGACGAGGACAAAGACCGCTTTCTCGGCCGGACTTCGGCCGACTACATCATTGCTATTGAATCAGCATGGCTGGATCGCGTCCGGTCAACCACGCTCTACCGGTATAGCCTCCCGGCACAGTCGTTCAGGTTGATTGATCCCATCGCCGATTACTGGATTTCCACGGTCGCTGCCGTCCCTACAGAGGTCCAGGTCTATGATGATCTACTATCTGAGCTGACTACGCGCAATATTGAGGTGAGAATCACACCGTCGCTGTGGCCGCTCCGGGACACTGTTCTCAACTCCACTCTGGCCTTTTCTATGATTCGTATGACCAACGCCGCCCCACGTGAGCCAGGGCTATAGTCTCAGAAGCATCTGCAAATCCTCGCGTTCATCCAACTCGTCCAGCATCACAAACCCCAGGCGGCTGTAAAAATGGATCGCCCGCTGCTGGACATGACCCGTCGACAGGCGCACGGCCTCATAGCCTTGCTGCCGGGCAAACGCCAGTAATTGTGAAGCCACGCGGTAGCCGATGCCCTGCCCATGATAGGTTGTGCGCAAGTAGAGTCGTTTCAACTCGGCCGTTGTTTCATCGCGTCGCCGAATTGCCCCGGTGCCGATCAGCTCGTCGCCGTCCACAACCACCAGGAACAGCCCATCCGGTGGGGCATAGACGGTTTGGAACGTATCTATGTCATAGAAGAACGATTCCGCATCCAGACGCGCCAGGAACTCCGCCGGTGTCAGATCAGGAGCGTACATGGGCTGGGCCACTTCCACAACCAGCCTCTTGGCAATCAGTGACTCACCGACCTGTATCGGCCGAATGGATATCGTCATAGCGATTAACTCCCGGACAACTCAACCAAGTATAACGCCCATTCTGCCCCCACCGTTAACCAGTTTCTGTCCGGCCGATGACAGGTTCATTGGATGTGCTAAGATCACCGCTTATGCAAAATAGCACCTTCGCCCAACGTCTTGGGCTGCACATGCCTGCCCGGCTGGCCCCCTGGCTGACCGGCCCCAGTCCGGCCATCTCGCTGGCCCATATGGCGCTGGAAGCCAGCTTCAACTTCCTGCCTGTTACCTATGCCTGCTGATTCCCAAGTTATCGTTGACCTACGGGCAAATCGGAACGGCCGTCCTGATGATGACCATATCAGCAACAGCGACCCAACCGGTATTTGGCTATCTGGCCGACCGGCGTGACCCGCGTCGCATTGTCGTGGTCAGCCTCATCTGGGGCGGCGTGCTAATGGGCTTGACCGGGTTCTCCGGCTATGCCGTACTGGCAGGGCTCATGGTTCTGGCCGCATTGGGATCGGCCGCTTTCCACCCATCTGCTGCCTCGCTGGCCTCGGTTGTAGAGTCCCAGAACCGGGGGCGAGCCATGTCCATTTTGCGGTAGGCGGGAATCTGGGTGCGACCATCGATCCCTTATTTGTAGGCCTGTTCCTGTCGATATTTGGACTGGCGGGAACGGCCGTCAATCTGGCGCTGGTCAGTGGCTGGCTACTCACCCGGCAGTTTGATCGTCTTCCCCTCCCGGCCAACCATCGCAGTCATGGCGCAGCGACCGTAACCTGGATCCCGCAAGACTGGCTCGATTTATCGCTCTGGTGACCATCGTCCTTGTCGTTGGCGCGCGCAGTTTCTTCCAACAAGCACTCATGACTTACCTGCCGCAGTGGCTATCGACCAGTAGTGAATCGGTTGCCCTCGGCGGGCAGCTCTGTCTGTCCTGCTGGTAGCGGTTAGCACCGGCAGCCTGTTTGGCGGTTCAATCTCCGGACCGGTTTGGCCGGGTATCGGTAATTGCTGTTAGCCTGATTCTGCTCATGCCTTTCCAATGGCTGCTCCTGCACACTACCGGTCTGTTGCAAATCACCGGTATTCTGCAGGAGGCTCCCGACGCATGATCGGAGCCAACTTCCCGGTCACCATCGTCCAGCGGAAGCCTGCAGCCGCAAAGTGGGTTTTGCCTCAGCCATGGTCATGGGGTTGGGTTGGCTGCCATCGGGGTTGGGAGCGTTTGCTGTCAGCCAGATTGCTGACCACCCAGTTCGCTAACTGCCGGCCTGAGCACGCTGATCTTTGTGCCGCTGGTCGGTCTCGTGGCGCTGGCGGTCTATGCCTTTTTCCCAGCGCCAATCGGCCCCTTAGCCCGATGACTGCTTGTCGTCCTGACTGAGCACAGCCAGCAGTCGCCGCGGCGGAAGCCGTTGGCGAAAGACTGCCTTGCATGACAGCCTGCTCAAGTTCAGCATCGCTGCCCGTACAGGCGGTTGGGCATAGAAGTAGCTCAGGAGCTGGTCTTCGATCAGGGTGTGCAGCCACTCCCGCGCCTGTTCCTGCCGCCGTTGGTCAAAGGCGCCGGAGGCTTGAGTCTGCTCCACAGAGTGACCGATAACCGACCATAAATGGGCAATCCCCTCCCCCGTAACGGCCGATCCGGTGTAAGCACGTGTTCGCCAGCCCTCTGTCGCCGGGGTTAGATAGTGGAGGGCGCGATTGTATTCCGCACCCGGGCGGCTTCAGCGCTTGCACCGCTGTTACTCCCCATCGGCCTTGTTGATGAGCACGGCATCCGCCAACTCGACCACCTTTCTTGACTACCCTGTAGCTCATCCCCCGCACCGGGATAAAGCAGCAGCAGAAGAGACCACCATCGATCGAACGGTTATCTCGCTCTGGCCTGTCCCCACTGTCTCCACGAGGATCACATCGAATCCGGCCGCCTCGCAAACGAGCATCGTCGCGGGTTTTGCGGGCCACACCGCCCAAGCATCCCCGGTTGGGGACGACTAGAATGAACGCTGCCGGTTCGCGGCTCAAATTCTCCATGCGCGTCTTGTCGCCCGAATGCTGCCGCCGGTCACGCTGCTGGTGGGGTCCACAGCCAGGACAGCTATCTTGTGGTCGTCGGCGACCAATTGCTGCCCCAAGGTTTCGATGAGCGTACTCTTGCCCGCACCGGGCACCCCCGTGATGCCCACCCGTACAGCTCCGCCACTATGGGGTAAAAGCCGTTGCAATACTTCTCTGGGCTTTGCTCGAAGTGGGCCGGGGCATTGCTCTCGATCAGGGTAATCGTCCGGGCCAGCATGGCCGATCATGTTGAGAACCCCATCAACATACGCATCTACGCTCAATGACGGACGCGACCGTTGAACTGCATTGTTATCGGGACCAGCCGGTACGACCCGACAACCCGGAGAGCACTCTGGTGGCAAAGCCCTCATCACCCTCAGCCGGAACCCACTCCGGCCGGCGCGTATTGTCATCTTGACCAGACATATTTCCGTGTAAACCGGACCGCGCTAAAGCCCAGCCCCACGTGTACTCCAGATTGCCGTACCCCTGCCCCATCGTGGCCTGACCGATCTCCTTGCCGCCAATCTGCCCGGCCAACTGATCCATCGAAACATGTATTCGTTGTACGTCCAGTGGGAGTGCGCTCGCCCACCAAGCACAGGACGATCGAGATAAAGCGTGGCCGTGACTGGCTGCCAAAAACGATATGCAGTCACCTGCCGGTTACGCGCCTCCACCTCAAACTGGGGATGGGGACCGCGATCCAGCAGCGGCCGGGCACTCGCTGGAAACGTACCGGCTCGGTCGAACCGTTGGGAAAAATAGACGGCCGACTGGTGACCAGGCAACGCCGCCTGTTCCCGGCGGTTGCTGCCGAAGAACGCGTATCCCCTGCGGGTCATGTTGAACCGATGTAAGGAATGTAGCCGGAAAACAGGGAACCGTCCGGGAAGGGAAACGCGTAGATCATTTCCAGGGAACACCGGCACGTTCATAGCCACACGCTGGAAGAAGCCCAGTCCCCGAAGCCTTTCTTTCCCGGTGGGCAGATCAAATACGCCGTCAAAAGTTTAACTTGCGGACGGCAATATAATGCACGCCTCCCAACGGCGTCTCAATATCCATCGTATTGTCGGGCGATGTATATGGCGCGTCAGAGTCACTCAGGTGGTAAATGAGCAACGATATTCCCGGCCGGTAACCTCAGCATCCATCGCCAAGGGGTAGGTATCCGATCCGATGGCGTCATTCCATGCTGATCATCAGTCAAGCAGTCAGGTGTACTGTTCTCATAGGACATATCAATAGGGTTTTTCCTTGACATAATTCTCATGCGCCTGACGGCCGTCGAAATACCAACCAATGACCGACGCCGGAAAACGGTCGCTCACCTCATTCACAGGCCGATCTAGATCAATGCCGGGCATGTTCAAATCACAGATACTAATCTGCTCACCGGCGCGCGTCGCCAGAGAGAACATCAGTTGGCGCGGGCCGAATCCGTCCGGCCCCTGCGAAGCAGCAGGAAAACCACCATGACGACGACTGTCGATTTTGCCGCTCAGGATATTGCGACCAGATATCGTGGTAGGCCTGCTGTGTGGGCTTGCTGATGGGGAGGGTATCGGGTTTCGTCACGTTCGGTGCCGGAGGTTTGTTCATTGGCAGCAAATTATATGGCAAAGCGGCCAGATTGTCGCAGGGATTCGTAACAGGAACCGGGTGGGAATAACATCATCGGTCGCATCTGCCTTATACAAATTGCTTGTTTCACTTGGTCATGCACCAGCTTTCCTATAGGATATAGGTATTCATCCCAAGCGTCGCGTACGGAGACAAGGTATGACCATTGCCGGGGGAGAGCAAGTAAGCGAAACCAAACCGCCTCAGCCGGAGGGCAGCGGCCGTTCCGGGTTGTCCGCCGATATTCTGGCCGGACTTGTAGCCATAAATTTCCCTCCATTCCTGATGCCATGGCCTCCGGGTTACTGGCCGGAGTCAATCCCATCTACGGCCTTTATGGTCTGATGATCGGCACACCGGTTGCCTCGCTCTTTACCGGCTCGGCCTTCATGAGCGTGGTCACCACGAGCGCCATGGCGATTGCCCTGGCCGAACCACTGGCCCGCTTCTCCGGGAGCTGAACAACTCCAGGCGCTCGTTACGCTGGCGCTGGTGATTGGCCTCGTCCAACTGGGAGCCGGATTGCTGAAGCTGGGCTTCCTGACCCGCTTTGTTTCCAACTCAGTCATGACCGGGTTCCTCACCGGTATTGCCGTGCTGATTATCCTGGGCCAACTGGGCGATCTGACCGGCTACAGCTACACAATCGCCTCCAGCAACAAGGTATTGCAAACACTGGACCTGCTCCGGCATATCGGACAGGTTGACTGGCCCACGACGATCCTAGGGTTGCTCAGCATCGCTATGATCGTCCTCATCGGGCGAACGAAGCTATCCAACTTCTCCATGCTGATCGCCCTCATCGTGGCCGGGATAATTGTTCTTCTGTTCAATCTGGGCAGCGTCAAGCTGGTAGGCGACACAGGCGAGATTCCTTCCGGCTTCCCTCTCCCGTCCATTCCCGTGCCCCTGCTGGACCCGCAGTTGATCTTTGCCGGGGTCGCCATTGCCATCATCGGCATGGTCCAGGGGGCAGGCATCAGCAGCAGCTACCCCAATCCCGACGGCAAATATCCCGATGTCTCGCGCGACTTTTTGGGTCAGGGCATCGCCAATCTTGCTGTCGGTCTGTTTCGCGGGTTGCCTGTGGGTGGTTCAATCTCATCCACCGCGCTCATCGTAAGCGCCGGGGCCAAGTCGCGCTGGGGCAATTTGTTTCTCGGCCTGTTTGCCATCGTTGCTGTGTTGCTGTTCGGGCAACAGATCGAACGGCTGCCGTTAACGGCGCTGGCGGCGATGCTGGTAGTTGCCGGGTTCCAGTCATTAAACCCCAATCGCGTCAAAAGCGTCTGGCAGACCAGCAATACCTCTCGCATGATTATGCTCATCACCTTTCTGGCTACGCTGATGCTGCCCATCCAATGGGCCGTCATGATTGGCGTCCTGCTCCATATCGGATTGCATACCTTCCGCTCGGCCGACCGGCTGGAAATCCTGGCGCTGGAGTACACGGAAGACGGCCGTATTCGGGAGATACCGGCACCGGCCGAATTACCGCCGCACCAGATTACCATCATTGAGCCGGTGGGGAGCCTGTTCTTTGCCGCCGCCACCGATTTCGGGGAAGAGATTCCATCGGCCGACGGCGTGGAGCAAGCCGTCGCCATCGTCACCTTGCGCGGCCGGGATGAGCTGGGCAGCACCTTCATTCAGACCGTTGATCGCTACAACGACACCCTGCGGAGCAACGGCGGTAAGCTGATCCTGTCTGGCGTCAGCGAGCCGGTATTTGCCCAGTTGGAACGAACCGGCATGCTGGACAAACTTGGCCGGGAAAACATCTATATGGAAACCGGATTCCTGGGCGAATCCACGAAGCAGGCCAGCGACGATGCGACCGCCTGGCTCGCTCAACAAACTGCGGGCACAGATGCTGTGGGCACAGATGCTGTGGACACAGATGCTGTATAAGGCTAGACTTTAGCGCCAATGGCTCGAACAACCCGGCGAACACGCAAACAGGATAAGGAATTTGTCGTTATCGGCCTGGGTCGGTTTGGGAGTCGTTTGGCCCGCAGATTATCCCAGCTTAACCATACCGTGCTGGGGATAGACGTTGACCCCGTCAAGGTCCAGTACATCGCCGACGAAATTAGCGATGCCCTCATTCTGGACGCCACCAACGAGGAAGCCCTGGTTGAGATTGACATCGGTTCGTTCGAGACGGTAGTCGTCACCCTGATTGACGACTTTGAAGCCAGCACCCTCATCACCATTTCACTGAAGCAGATGGGCGTCCCCCAGGTGCTGGCCGTCACCCATTCCGACCGCCACCGCGAGATTCTTCTGCGCCTGGGGGCGGACCGGGTTGTCCAGCCCATTCAGGAAAGTGGGGATCGTCTGGCCGAGGAGCTTGTGGCAACAGGGGTCATGCAAAACATGATCTTGACGCCGAATCGCCAGTTCGCCGAGATGGCTATCCCGGAAAGCATGGTCGGCAAACTGGTGGCATCGTGCGCTTCCCAACAGGTCATGGTCATGGCAATCATCCGCGACGGCGCGGTGATAGCCAACCCTCCCGGACATACCGTCTTTCAGGAAGGCGACTTGCTGGTTGTGCTGGGGGATGCTCAGCAGGTTGACACCTTTGCCCTTCAATCATAGTCCACATCGGGAACTGCCTTCTCCCTTCACATGAGCGATTTTAGCCGGCATCTCCGCTTATTCTTTTCCGACAGATCGTTCCGGCCGTCGGCCTGCCGCGGCTGGTTCTGGGGTTGGGAGCAATGGTCCTGATCGGCACGGCGCTGCTCCTCCTGCCCGGCATGACCACCCGGCCGCTATCTCTGACCGATGCTCTCTTTACCGCCACTTCGGCCGTCACCGTAACCGGCCTGAACGTCCTGATCCCCAGCACCGACCTGACCCTGCTGGGACAAATTACCGTTCTCGCGCTAATCCAGATTGGCGGGCTGGGCTTTATTGTCCTCGTCATCGCTACCATGCAGTTGCTGGGGCGGCATATCTCGCTGCTGGATCGTCTGGCGCTAAGCAACGAACTGGGTGTTGAGCAATCCGGCTCGGTCCTGATTATGATGCGCCGCGCCGTGGTGATTATGCTGGTCATCGAGGGCATTGGCGCCGTGCTGCTCTATCTCCATTGGCACCTGCACGGTATCGTGCCTCCCCACCACGCCGCCTTCTACGCCATTTTTCACGCCATCACCGCCTTCTGCAATGCCGGTTTCGATCTGTTTGCCGGGCTGCCCGTTTACCCCCACGGCCTGCCTGATGATCCCCTATCCCTGATCATTCTGGGGATTTTGATTATCTGCGGCGGCCTCGGCCTGCCGGTTTATCTGGACCTGTTGTTCGGTGGTCGCGGCTATCGCCGTCTGTCCCTGCATACACGGGTGACGCTCATCACGTCGGTGATTCTCGTGCTGGGCGGCATGGTCGGTCTGCTGATCGGCGAGTACTGGCGCGGCAGCTTACTAAGCGGCACCACCGCACCCCAGCGCATCCTGTTAGCCTGGTTCCAGTCGGTCTCGGCGCGAACGGCCGGGTTCCCCGGCCTGGAAAGCTTCGAGGAGCTGCACCAGTCCAGCCGCCAACTGCTCATCGGGCTGATGTTCATTGGCAGCGGCCCGGCCTCCATGGGCGGCGGCATCACGACCGGCACCTTCGCCGTGTTGGTGATGTCTCTCTACAGTTATATTCGCGGCCATCGCCAGACTCGCGTCTCGCGCCGCACGGTTTCTGAAGATACTGTTCGGCGCGCCATGGCTGTGTTCCTGGTCAGCGCCTCTGTCGTGGCGATTGCTTCCTGGCTCCTGCTGCTAACCAACGACACCTTCCGCATTGATACGGTCCTGTTCGAGACTGTCTCCGCGTTGTCCACCACCGGGTTGTCACTGGGTATCACCGACGACCTGAACACATTCGGCAAGTTTCGTGATCATTATCGTCATGTTCTGGGGGCGTCTGGGGGCGATGACCATCATGATCGCCCTTCTGCAACGCGGCGCTCGCTCTCGTCATGTGGATTTCCCGGAAGAGAATCTTTTTGTAGGCTGAAGCTGTCCGGCGTGTCACTTTATTTGGGCAATCACCCACTATTATTTGCCGGAATATGAAAGCCTGCTAAGCTCTAGGTGAGTGTCGGCGGGCACCCAAGGGTGAGTCACATGTATTGGTTAGTTGGTCCGGTGCCCCACACTATCCCGTAGCCTACGGGTAGCCGAATTTTTTCCAATTTTTTGCGGAGGTTCCAGATATGAATCCCGAACTTCTGTCGCGTATCCAATTTACGACGACATCCAGTTTTCATTACCTGTTTCCACCCATCTCTATGGGTCTGGGCTTGATGCTGGTGATCATCGGCATCATCTATATTCGCACCGGCGATTCGAAATGGCGGCGTATGTCGTTCTTCTGGGTCAAGGTGTACGGCCTGGTCTTCGCGTTGGGTATTGCCACCGGTCTGGTCCAGGAATTTGAGTTCGGCACCAACTGGTCGGAATATTCACGCTTTGTCGGCAACATCTTCGGCAGTCTGCTGGCGGCCGAAGGTATCTTCGCCTTCTTCCTGGAGGGCGGTTTCCTGGGGCTGATGCTCTTTGGCGGCAACCGGCTCGGCCCGCGCATGTGGCTGCTGGCAACCTTCCTCGTTGCTTTCGGCGCCCACTTCAGCGCGTTGTGGATCGTCATGGCGAACTCCTGGATGCAGACGCCGGCCGGCTATGTCATGGCTGACGGTTCCACGGTTCCGGTAATGACGTCCTTCATGCAGGTGGTGTTCACACCTTCCTTCCTGGCCCGCATCGGTCATGTCTTTGTCGGCGCCTGGATCGTCGGCTCGTCGCTCATGCTGAGCGTCAGCGCTTGGTACCTGCTGCGCAAGAAGCACGTCGATCTGGCCCGCTCCAACTTCAAGGTCGCGCTGCCTGTCTTCGCCATCATGAGTGTTTTACAACTCTTCGTCCTTGGCTCGCAAAGTGCTGTCAATGTGACCAATAACCAGCCCATCAAGCTGGCGGCGATGGAGGGTATTTGGGACACGGAAACCTGCGCCCCCATGACATTAATTGGCTGGGTGAATGAGGAAACCCAGACAACAGTCGGCATCAAGATACCCTGCGCGCTCAGTTTCCTGGCCTACCGGAGCTTCGACGCGCCGGTAACCGGGCTGAATGCCTTCCCGCAGGATGAATGGCCGCCGATAAACCTGACCTTCCAGTCGTACCACCTGATGATCAACCTGGGCGTGCTGTTCATCGGCATCGGGCTGATTGGGGTGTTCTACTACTTTAACAAACGCAAGGTATTCGAAACCCGCTGGGTCTTGTGGTTGTTCGTCGCCACCATCTTTCTGGCGGAGGTGTCATCCATTGCCGGATGGGCGGTCGCGGAAATAGGCCGCCAGCCGTGGATTGTCTACGGACTGCTACGGACGGCCGACGCGGTTTCGCCAACACTGACAACCGGGCAGGTCTTCGCCTCCAACATTATGTTTGTCGCCCTCTATGCGGTGCTGTTCTTCCTGTTCCTCTACCTGCTGAACGAAAAGATTCAGCACGGGCCGAGGCGCTGGAGGATGTCGAGGCCAAACCTGTTTCCAGCCTACCGGATACATTCCGCGAAGTATTCCGCAAACAACCGCGGGCGTGAGGTGATACTATGTGGTTAAACGTTGTTTGGTTTATCCTGTTCGTTGTATTATCTCCGGCTACATGATTCTGGACGGTTTTGACTTGGGCGTGGGCATCCTGCATCCATTCATCGCCAAGACCGATGAGGAACGCCGGATTGACCTGAACAGCATCGGCCCCATCTGGGACGGCAACGAGGTCTGGCTGATCCTGGGCGGCGGCGCGCTGTTTGCCGCCTTCCCGTTCAGTGTATGCCTCGCGCTGTTTTCGGGAGCCTACACGGCCATGATGCTGGTGTTGCTGGCGTTCATTCTGCGCACGGTTGCCATTGAATTCCGCAGCAAGCGGGAGGCGTACCTGGCGGACAGTGTGGGACTGGGTGTTCTTCATCGCCTCGTTCCTCATCGCCCTGCTGCTTGGCGTCGCCTTCGGCAATGTCATGCGGGTCTGCCGATTGACGAGAACGGCAACATGTGGGCCACATTGTTCGACATGCTGACGCCGTTCACCCTGCTGCTGGGTGTGACCACAGTCTTCATGGTCGCCACCCACGGCGCCATGTTCCTGATCATGAAGACCGAGGGCGAACAACAGGATCGTCTACGCCGTCTGGCCCCGATTCTGATGATCATCTTCTTCGTCCTGAACACCATCATCGTCCTGATGATCGCCTTCACCCATGAAGATATTCTCTCCAATTATTTAACGCGGATCTGGCCGATCATCTTCCCGGCCGGCGCCCTGGCCGCGGTCCTGGTTTCCTATTACTTCCTCCGGCAGGAGAAGTATTTCCCGGCCTTCATTGCCTCTGGGGCAATGATCGCCCTGCTGATTTTCGCCGCCGCCGCCGGGATGTACCCCAACCTGCTCTTCTCGACCATTGACCCGGCCTACAACCTGACCATCTTCAACTCGGCCAGTGCGCCGAACACGCTGGTAGTCATGTTGGTCATTGCCCTGATTGGTATGCCGTTCGTGTTACTCTACACGGCCGGCGTCTACTACTTCTTCCGCGGCAAAGTACAGCTTGATCCGACAAGTTACTAATTCGTGCGTCCGGCGGCGATCTACCGTCGCCGGACGTACCCTTCCAATCAGCCGTGTCCCTTGAACGGCGCATCCTGCGCGACAATCCGCAGGCCATGCGGCCGTTGTTTCTGTCCGTCGGGGTCGGGTTCCTGGCGGCCGTCTGCACGGTTGGCTTCCTCATCCTCATCAGCATCGTCGTGGCCGGGGTGTTCCTCGGTGACCAGACCCTTGAAGGCAGTCTCCCCTATGCAGCCGGGATGATCGTGCTGTTACTCCTGCGCAGCGCCCTGCTCTGGGTGCGCGAACCGCTGGCCCAGCGCGCAGCCGCCGTAACCATTGCCGGGACGCGCGATCGGCTTATCGGCCATGTTCACGCGCTCGGCCCGGCCTACACCCACCACGAACGCGGCGGGGAGCTGGCGAATACGCTGATTGGCGGGGTCGCCGAACTGGATGAGTACATGGCGCTCTACCAGCCGGCGCGCTATCTGGCCGCGCTGGTGCCGGTATTTGTCCTACTGGTCATTCTGTGGATCGACCCCTGGTCCACACTGGTCATGCTTTTCGCCGGGCCGATCCTCATCCTGCTGCTGGTCTTCATCGGCCAGCGCACCAGCATTCTGGCCGAGCAACGCTTCGACGACCTGAGCTGGATGAGCGCCTACTTCCTCGACATGTTGCGTGGCCTGCCCACGCTCAAGCAGTTCAACCGCAGTAAGGAACAGGCTGACAACATTGAGGCCATCAGCAGCCAGTTCGGCCGAACCACGATGGACGTGCTGCGTACCGCTTTCCAGACCTCACTCGTCCTCGAATGGGGAGCAACCGCAGCCACGGCGCTGGTAGCGGTAGAAGTCAGTCTGCGGCTGATGACTGGGCTGATGCCCTTTTCCGAAGCACTGGCCGTCCTGTTGCTGACGCCGGAGTTTTTCATGCCCCTGCGGCAACTGGCGCTGCAATACCACGCCGGTACCGAGGGAAAGGCGGCCGCCAGGCGCATCTACGCCATTCTTGACGAACCGGTTCCCGAACAGACCGGCGCAGCGACGACCCCAACGGCCGTTTCCCTGGCCAATGGCATCCGGTTTGACGGGGTGACTGTACGCTATGACCAGCGCCAACCGGCATTGGAAGGCTTTACATGACATAAAACCCGGTGAAGTGACCGCCCTGGTGGGGCAAACCGGGTCCGGCAAGGACAACCGTTGCCAATCTGCTGCTGCGCTTTGTGGAACCGGATGAGGGGACGATCCGGCTGGGGACGATGGACCTATCCGCAATCAATGCCGCCACATGGCGGGGGCAGGCTGCCTGGGTGCCGCAGCTTTCGTACCTGTTCAATACCACCGTCGCCGAGAATATTCGGTTGGGACGGCCGTTGGCGACCGATGAGGACGTGGTGGCTGCCGCCAAAGCTGCCCATGCCCATGAGTTCATCCTCGACTTGCCCCGGGCTACGACACGCCGATTGGCGAGGACGGCGCTTTGCTCAGCGGGGGGCAGCGCCAGCGTATCGCCATCGCCCGCGCATTCCTGAAAGACGCGCCGCTGGTCATTCTGGATGAAGCCACCTCTCACCTCGACCGCGAAACCGAGGCCGAGGTCATAGACGCCTTGCGCGATCTGCTGGTCGGCCGCACGGCGCTGGTCATCGCCCACCGGCTCCAGATGGCCTATTCGGCCGATACAATAGCCGTAATGGACGCGGGCCACGTCGTCGCTGCCGGTACCCATGAGGAGTTGCTGGCAAAGGCAGTCCGGTCTATCGAGGCGCTGGTAGCCGGGTACGAAGGGGTGACGACATGAGCACCTACGGCCGTCTGCTGAAACTCCTGGAACCGTTTCGCTGGTGGATTCTGCTGGCGATCCTGCTCAGCTTCGCCACCATCGGCACCAGTGTCGGGCTGATGGCGATGTCGGCCTATCTC
This sequence comes from Chloroflexota bacterium, assembly GCA_041390945.1. GTDB lineage: Bacteria > Chloroflexota > Anaerolineae > Promineifilales > Promineifilaceae > Promineifilum. Next base: position 16,582 of record JAWKOY010000025.1, on the reverse strand, counting down.
ATCAGCAAGGCCGCGCTGGCCTTTGAAGTCGCTGACCTGGCCCTGGCGATTACCGGTGTGCGCTTCTTCGCTATCTCGCGGGCAGCTCTGCGTTACACCGAACGCTACGTCAGCCACCTGACCACCTTCCGCATCCTGACCCGGCTGCGGGTGTGGTTCTACGAGGCGATTGAACCGTTGGCTCCGGCCCGGCTCCAGCACCACCGCACCGGCGACTTGCAGGCCCGCATCGTCAACGACATCGAAACACTGGAGAACTTCTATGTGCGTGTGGTCGTCCCGCCGGTGGTTGCCGTGCTGGTCACGCTGCTGGCAAGCATTATCCTGGGGTCTTCGATATCCGGCTGGCGATTGCGCTGGTTGTCTTTCTGGTCCTGACCGGTGTGGCGCTGCCCCTGCTGACCCGCTATCTGGGCCGCCAAACGTGGCGTTTCCGTTGCCGCCCAACGCGGCGCGCTTCTGGCGGCCGTCACCGACGACATTCTTGGTCTGCCGGACCTGATCGCCTATGGGCAGGACGGCCGTTCCCAGGCCGCTATCGCCCGGTTGACCGAAGCCCTGAACGCCGAGCAGATGCGCCTCGCCAATTTGCGCGGGATGAGCCAGGGGTTGTCGGCGCTGCTGACCGGCTTGGCCGGGCTGACAATTCTGTTGCTGGCAATCCCGCTGGTGACCGGCGGCCAGATTGACGGCGTGTACCTGGCCCTCTTGCCCCTGACGGCCATCGCCAGCTTTGAAGCGGTCCAGCCGTTGGCGCTGGCCTATGAGCACATGGAGCAGAGCAAGGAAGCGGCCGATCGCCTGTTTGAACTGATTGACTCGCCACCGCCGGTCACCGAGCCAGCCCATCCCCAACCCCTGCCGGAGACGTTCAACCTGCAAACAGACGGGCTGCGCTTTGCCTATGTCCCCGGCGATCCGCCGGTGCTTGAAGACCTGTCGCTTGATGTGCCCCAGGGCGGCCGTCTGGCGCTGGTCGGCCCGTCCGGGTCGGGCAAGACGACGTTGGTCAATCTGCTGCTGCGCTTCTGGGACTATGACGCGGGCAGTATCCGGCTGGGGGATGTGGAGCTAAACACTCTGGCCGGGGAGGATGCCCGCCGGGCAATGGGGGTGGTCAGCCAGCAAACGTACCTGTTCAACTCGACCATCCGCGACAACCTCCTGCTGGCGCGCGGCGGGGCCACGGATGAGGAACTGCTGGCCGCCTGCGAGGATGCCCAACTGGGCGACTTCATGCGCGTCCTGCCGCTGGGGCTGGACACGCGGGTCGGCGAAAACGGTCTGCAACTCAGCGGCGGCGAACGCCAGCGACTGGCTATTGCCCGCGCCCTGCTCAAGGATGCGCCGGTGCTGGTCCTCGACGAGGCCACGGCCAACCTCGACCCGGTAACAGAAACGGCCGTCTGGTCGGCGCTGGACCGGCTGATGATCGGCCGAACCGTGCTGGTGATCACCCATCAGGCGGAGGGCTTGCGGCATGTGGATGAGATTCAGGGGATGTAGAGTGCCCGCACACACCTGACAGGTTTGTAAAATCTGTCAGGTCTAGATCTACAACGCCTGATCTGCCCGGTCTTCATGAGGCGTGACGGCCAGCGTCTCGTCCAGGGTATCCTCACCGGACTCCAGCGGTTCCGGCCCGTCAGACGGAAGGTCCGCGCCCAGCGACAGGATCGCCCGATCCGCGCTCCAGAACACACGGTCCCGGCCGATTTCATCCAGAAGCCCGGTCCGGTCCAGCATCATTTCGACGCGCGGCTGGACGGCCGCCAGCAAAATATCCTCCACCCGCCTGCTGGCGGTGGTACAGTTCTCGCAGGACTTCCACGCCGGTTGCATCCACCAACGGCACCCCGCGCAGTGACAGGATTAAGGTATCGGCCGGAGCATCCAGTTGTTCCACCTCCTCGGCCAGCTTGCGCGAAGCGGCAAAGAAGAGAGGACCGCTGATATAGTAGACGGCGATCCCGTGATCGGGATGGACGAAGGTGTGGCCGGCCGCGCTTAACCGGTCTGCATCCACTGTCTGTCGCGAGATGGACAAATCGCTCATCTGGGCCATGAAGATTAAAGTGCTGACGCCAAAGCCGATGAGAATCGCCTGGGTCAGGTCCAGCAGACCGTCGCCGCCAACGTAATGAGGAAAGCGATCATGGCGTGTTTCAGCCGCTTGCCGAAGAAGAAACGGATGGCGACCCACTCATTCATGCGCCAGGCGGTGACCATCAACACCCCGGCCAGCGCCGCGAGCGGGACACGGCCGATGACCGACCCCAGCACCAGGGCCGCCATCAGTAACGTCAGACCGTGAATCACCGAGGTTAACCGGGTCACACCGCCACTCTTGACGCCAACGCTGGTCCGGGCGATAGCGGCCGCCGCCGGGACGCCGCCGAAAAACGGAATGATAATATTGCCGATGCCCTGGCCGATCAGCTCCACCGAGTTGTGCATCCGCACACCGGTCATGTTCCGGCCACTGCCCCGCACAGCAGGCTCTCAATCGCGCCCAATGCAGCAATGGACATGGCCGGGATAATGAGTTCACCCAGATGCTCCCAGGGAATTGAACCAAACCGGAGACGGTTCTCCAGAATGATACTGCGGGGAATCGAGCCGATGACGGGAACATCCAACCCGGCAAGGACCGCAATCAGCGTCGCCAGGATGATGCCAACCAGTGAGCCGGGCACATGACGGCCGAATTTGAAGCGCGGCCAGACGATCATCACCACCATCACTAACAACGCAAGGCCGGTCGCGTAGTAGTTGGGGGAGACGCCATTCTCCAAATAGTAGCGCATCTTCTCAATGATGCTTTCCGCCTGGGGTGTGCTGATGCCGAGAAAGTTGTCAATCTGTCCAATGGCGATGATCAGGGCGATACCGCTGGTGAACCCGGCGATAACCGGCGCGGGAATCAGTGACACAACCTTGCCCAGGCGGAAAATGCCCAGCAGCAGGATCATCACGCCAGCCAGTAACCCCACAACCCAGATGCCCTCCAGCCCATAGCGCGTTGCCAGGACGATCAGGACGGCCGACATTGCCCCCGTCGGTCCCGAAATCTGATAAGGTGCGCCGCCCAGCAATCCGATCAGGATACCAGCAATGACGGCCGTTACCAGCCCCGCTGCCGCATCCGCACCTGACGCCACACCGAAAGCCAGCGCCAACAGCAGGCCACTGCCGCGACGGTCAACCCCGCCAGCAGATCTTTCTGAAACGCCGCCCGGTTATAGCCTCCAACTCCCCTCGTAACAACTCCCGCCATTCGCCAACAAGCGTGAACATGCATGTCTCCAGACAGTCAAGATAGGCGATCTATTCTGACCGGATCGGAGCGCAATGCAAGGTATTGATCCGTTGTGTTTGGCTACAAATCACGAAGCAATCGGTGGGGCATTGTCATTATTCCCCACTGGTTGTCTTTTCGATTCGGTCGGTTCCACTATCGCACAATGGCCGGCAATAGCCAAACCGCCAGTTGCGGATCAATACCGGCATGGTGGTTGTCCACATCCACACGCGAGTCAGCCGAACTCAGCGTGTGGGTAATCGTGGCTTCTCGCGTCTCGATGTCAGCACCTCCACCGGGTGCCCGGACGGTGATCTGTTGCGGAGTTGACCAGTTATCCGGTGTGAACGTCACCTGGTTAGGGCCAATCTCCAGCCTGTCATCACTGGTGATCTTGATCGTTACCGGCACGGTGGGAGGAAGGTTGAGAGCAGATCATAGTGTTTGTAGGTACCCTCCGGCAAATAGATCTGGAGGGATCAGACAAGGTAAGGCGAAGCACTTGCGTGGCGCAGGCTCTTCGCCAGCATAAGAGTAAGGAGGGACAAAGAACAGCCGGCCCGGTGCCGGGGTCATTTCTTTATATTCGTATCCTCCAAACCCCGGGAAGGCATCTGCATGAGCAAATGTTCCCTCCGCAGTCCCATCGGATTGGTAGGCAAGCGTGCCGTGGTCTGTCTGCAGGTTGAAGTAAAGCGTATTGTCTACTGCTGTCAGATCACTCGCCCAGCCCCACATCGCATATTCCAAGGCTATGATCATCCTCGTGCCCGACAGTGTGCCATCGGTCTTCCACGGTTGATAGCCATTCGTATCATCCCAGGCCATGTAGTAGAGCCAATCCTGCGCAGGGGTTAGCTGAATCGGAATACCGCCGCCTTCAACCAATGCATCCTTGACCATGTAGGTTCCGGAGGTCGTGCCGTCACTGCGCCAGAGTTCGCGACCATGTTCGCCATCGTCGGCCGAGAAGTAGAGAATATTCTTGAATACGCTTAATTCCGCTGGATCTGAACCGTTCCCTCCCTGATGGATATCTTTGACGATATGTGTTCCGGCAGACGTCCCGTCGCTGCGCCAGAGTTCCCGGCCGTGGATGTCGTCGTCGACCGTGAAGAACAGTACATCACCCATTCCGATCAACTCCTGTGGATCCGAATCTGCACCTTCACCGGGAACAATATCCTTGACCAGGTGTGTCCCTTTCTCGGTGCCGTCGCTAACATATACTTCGGCTCCGGTTTCCCAGGTATCAGCAACAAAGAAGGCTTGATCTCCGGCCCCGGCAATCTCGCCTATGGTTGGATCTTGATGATATGTCTGTTCAGGGTGAAATACCGGGAAAGTACCGGTCGAAGTCCCATCGGATCGCCACAACTGCTCACCATAGTCCGCATGGGCAAAGTACAGGAGGTCTCCGACGCCGGTCATCCGACCAGCGGGGAGATAGAAGGATGTACCTTCCCATGAGTAAATGTGCTTCATGGAACCGGACGTGCCGTTCGTCCTCCATAGTTCATTCTGGTTGTCCATGGAATTGATAATAAGAAAGTATAGCCAGTCACCAACAATACCATACTCGTCCTTGTCCCATGTAGCTTCCTGTACGCCATCCTCGTATGGGACGACGATCTTTGTACCTTGTTCGCTACCGTCACTTTGCCAAAGGCTGTCTTTGGCACGGAAAAACAAATACCCGTTTACATAGTTAAGGATGTTTGGCAACGAACTCAAGGTATCAACAGGATTTATGTCTTTAATGAACGAAGCCGAGGCGCCACCGTTTTTGGTAATCCATGGCTCTTTGCCGTGTTCATCATCACTGGATAGAAAGAACAGCTCTCCCTTGAAGTCAATTCTCAGATCCGGGCTTGGGTCCCCATCGGTCGGTAAGTTTAGTGGCACTTCGACTGTACCGGCAGATGTCCCGTCACTGCGCCATAGCGAAGAAACCCTGTTGTTATTATCCGGGAAGGAATATGAAATAGCTGGGAAATAGAACTGATTACCGGCAACAACAAAGTTTGCCGTCCAGGGTGAAATGCCGTCCCCGGTTCCGAACAATATCCCGAAGCATATAGGTTCCGGTAGTCGTACCGTCGCTGATCCAGGGCCTGCATCCATAGCGCACATCACAATTTGCGAAAAAGAGGGTATTCCCCATTGGTACCAAACCGTATGCGGCCCCATCAAGTTGCCTTACGAGAATTGTGCCGGTTCCGTCTATATTGCTCTTCCAAAGATAGTATTGGCTGCTGGTATTCTGAGTGACAAAGTAAACGAATGAGTTTGCAACAGTGCCATTTGGGAAATAAGTTGATCTGACGCAACTTCGTACAGGACACCGGTGCCGTCAGTTGTGCCGTCACTATGCCAAATTTGCTGATCCCTCGCCCGAAAGATCACCTGAGAACCGGACCCGTCTGTGTCGTCGGTCACCGGGTGACCCGGAAATTCCAACTTGGAAACGATTTGCGTCCCTCGACGGTGCCATCGCCTTTAGCAGAAGAAACTTTTTCGAATTGAAGTCGTTAGCCAGGAGGTAAACTTCTCCATTGAAATCGACAATCCCGCCAGGGTTATAATCATCGGGAACGTTTAAATTGACGTTCAGATCATATCCTGTTAGTCGAATCGTACCTCAGCCGTACCATCAGTACGCCAGAGTTGCGTCCCTTGAAATAAAGACCGGAGTCGATCTCGACCATTAAGTCAGCCGCAAAATAAACGTAAGAACCAGAGGCTGTCAGCCTGTTTGATGGGCATCATAAGGACCCGATTCAATCTCGGTGATTAGCTTTGCCTCACCAGGGGTGCCGTCACTTGTCCAAAGCTCCTCACCCAAGTCCGGTGTCCGCACAGTAAAAATAAACTGATCTTCCAAAAAAACCGGCTGACCATAAAATCGGCCGAATGTATCTTCCAGGAGGACTGTATTGGCGGCAGTACCATCCGTTCTCCACATCTCCTGTGATTCAGCATCCGGCTGAGGACGCCCCTTGCAGTGAAAAACAATATGGTCGGCATTCGCTGCCACGTAGTAGATGGCAATCGTCCTCCGTCTTGCTGGCAATATTCTTAATAATATAAGGCACTTCCCAGGCGGGGATTTCCTCCCCGAGCACCTGTACTGCAACCGCGACAATGGTTCCAAACAAAAGCATCAGAATAACGACTGTAACCATACGGTAAACATTGGAAAGAGCTGGTTTTACATCTCTACTACTGGTTTGCATTGTGGGCTTCTGGCTTAAATCGGTGTTTCGTGCCAACTTTAGACAAGTCATCATGCTTTGCTAACGAACCACCACATAAATACCGACCAATCGCCAGTTGCGGATCAATACCGGCATGGTTGTTGTCTCACCGTCCAGGCGCGAATTTGCCGAATTCAACGTATGGGTGATTAGGCCTCGCGCGTCTCGGTGTCGGGTCCACCACCGCGCCCGGATCGTGATCTGTTGCGGAGTTGACCAGTTATCCGGCGTAAACATCACCTGGTTGGGGTCAATCTCCAGCCTGTCATCACTGGTGATTTTGATCGTCACCGGCGCGGTAGGGGGTATGAACAACTTGAGATCATGAAGTTTATACACACTCTCCCTCTGGTAAGAAGAGCATCGCCGGTTCATATTGGGGCTAGGCCTGGGGTTTGCGCTACGAAGCACTCTGACCGTATAAGCTACTTTCCGCAGCAAACAGTCGTCCCGGTGCCGGCGATAATGAGTTGGGACGGTAACCGGCTCATACGCCGAAGAAATTTCGGCAAAGTTGATGGTGCTGGCAACCGTTCCGTCCGTTCGAAAGAGGAGGCTCTCCGGTTCGGACGATTTCTCAACAGTAGCTGAATGGCGAGTTTCAACAGTAATCATGTTACTAATCGTGTCATGATAAACGCTGTGCAACATAGCCTGCCTGGAATGTTCCGCTGGACGTACCGTCGCTTCGGAACGGTTGGTAGCCTTCGGTACATATGCCAGGTGCAAAGTACAGTCTGTCAATCCCGGCAACAAGCTGGTCAATGCCATGACCGTCCTGAGCCACATCTTTCACGAGGTATGGGGCGGATCCGGCTCCATTCATAACCCACAGCGTGCTACCAGTGTCCCCGCGTTGTCCGCGGCGAAAAATAGCCTATCGTTGATGTGCCGTCATTAGTTTCGCCGATGATGCCTACTGGAAGTAATATCAGCTACCAACTCCAGTACCGATTGACGTCCCGTCAGTTCGCCATAGTTCTCTTCCTGTTTGCGGTGAGTTCGCAGCGAAGTAGAGAATTTCTGAAGTCGGGCTGATCTGACGGAGAGGAGGAATCATCACCGGGGTAGATGTCTTTGACCATGACTGAACCGGCAGCCGTTCCGTCGCTCCGCCAGAGTTCCTTCCCCGGCCAGATCAGTCACAAAGTAGAGATAACCACCACTGACTGTCAGATCATGAACCGTAGGGTCGGGATTTTGATTCGCCGAAATTTCGTATTTGTTTTGTGCCTGCCGGCGTACCATCAGACCGCCGCCAACACATTTTGATTACCATGATCAATGATTTGGGTGAAAAAGCCTATAAAATGCCGTCAACATCCACCATTTCTCCAATATACTCTGCATTATTATCGGGAATGACGGTCTTTAGTTTTATAGTTCCATCAATTGTGCCGTCCGATCGCCACAGTTTTGGCTGTATTTTCCATACTATTTGTCACACCAAAATACACATAGTCTTTACCAGGTGTTAGAGCAGGCGTAAACTGTGGATGCGCGACTCTCCGGGAAGGCATCAGCCAATGAACGTGAACCGGGCTCATCCCTGTCGCTAACCATCGTCAGGCCCAGATTGGTTCTGTAGTAGATCAGTCCGTTGTTATAGGCCAAATTCCAGGGAAGGATGGTATCGTGATCTTGCACCCCAATATCCGCAAGCATATAGCTCCCGGCCGCCGTTCCATCAGATATCCAGGGCTCTATATTGTGTGCTTCGTCGCCCGTCTCCAGGAGTAACCGGTTACCAATAGAAGCTAACGGTTTGACATCACTAATGGGCAGAGAGTCATCGGGCAATGGTACATGAGTAGTATCCCCCGGCACTCCATTACTCCGATACAGAACGAATGGGGGGTCGACGAAGTTTTGCTGCGAAGTAAAGTGTGTCGCCCACTGCAATCAGATTGTTCGCGAACTCTCCGTTCCCGGAAAATGTCAGACACACAATTCTGGTATTCGCAAACCCACCGTCGCTAGCCCACAGCTCCATACCGTATGGATCCACGCATGGACCTGGTTTATGCCGATGTTATAGCCGATCACCGGATTGTCACAGAGGTATCAGAATAAATTGAGGTCTCAATCTGGCCGAAAGTAGCAATCGGGACTGTACCGATTATAGTTCCGTCACTAACCGAGAGAGATGTACTATTGACAACATAAATGAGCGAGTCACCGGAGATCAACTCGGTTCCGGTTGTTTCACCCAACAAATAGCTCCCGGCTTCGGTTCCATCATTGTTCCTCCACAATTTCCTGATTATGCATGGCAAGAGCTACTTGCCCGATCGTTGCCATATCCTGTACATCGTCACTGGTTGCGAACCCGGGCAACCTTTTCGCGTCCCGCAGTAGTTCCATCCGTTTTCCATATCTGGGTGGGGGAGCTGTGCGCGGCAAAATATAACTCATCCCCGGCAGCAGTCAGAAGATAAGGTCTGCGCTGCGGAACTTCGATAGGATAAGTGCCATTCAGGGTTCCATCAGTGCGCCATAGTCTCTCCGTAGGATACATTTTCGGATCCTGGACAATAAAATAAGCCAGATCCCCGGCCACTACCAATTCAACGTCATGTACACTGTAACCAAATTGGTAATCGGTTTCCAGCAGCATGGTTGTTCCGGATGATGTGCCGTCCGTAACCCAAAGCTCCCCACCTTTTTGATCAGTGTCGACTATGTATATTGCCTTGTCACCCAGCATCACCATGGCTTCCGGAGAGTGGTGATCGTAGCCTTGTAGACGATACGTGCCGTCTGTGGTGCCGTCAGTTCGCCAAAGCTCTAGAGAGATATAAGAATAGGTAAGGAAAAAAGCCTGGTTCGCAGAGCCTGCCGCAATGAAGGTATGGCTCCCTTCGTTGGTGGGCGCGTAGTTATTGACAACCACCGGAATTTGCCATTCCGGGAGCTCGACATTGTCGGGCTGATTTTCCACAGCACCGGCAATTGTAACTCCGACAGCAAGGCATACTGTGACAATAAGAAAAAAGGATCGATTGAACGACGCTTTGAACGCCGGTAAATGGATCATGATATCTAGCTCCTGAAAAGAGTGGTGACACGAGGTTGTTAGTGTTCGAGATGTTTTGCTGGTCGAATTTCTGTATGGGCTGACAATCAGATAATTAGTCAGCTCAACCCCAGCTTGAGACCGCCGCCCCCGGTGACTCAGTACACAATGCTTTTTCGCATTGGCACCTACGCTAGTGGTTGTACAACTATATTATGTTGTCTGGCTGGTTGAACGACCATAGGGGGTTTCCCCCAATTAAGGGCGATCCAATGCGGGATTGCATAGATTTAATACGATTTAGCTTTGCCCCAACCAATATCCGCACAAACCTGACAGGTTTTAAAAACCTGTCAGGTCTAAATGAACGCATAGGTTTTCACCGCCCTAACCGACGCTCCAACTCCACCAATATCTGTTCGGCCGCTGCTGGGATCACCGTCCCCGGGCCAAAGACGGCCGCTGCGCCGTGGTCATACAGGAACTGGTAATCCTGCGCCGGGATGACGCCGCCGATGACAACCATGATGTCCCCTCGCCCCAAACGCTCCAGCTCGGTCACCAGTTGCGGCAGTAACGTCTTGTGCCCGGCGGCCAGTGAACTGACCCCGACCACATGCACATCATTCTCCATTGCTTGCCGGGCGACCTCATCCGGCGTCTGGAACAACGGGCCGATATCCACATCAAAGCCCAGATCAGCGTAGGCGGTTGCCAGTACCTTGGCCCCCCGGTCGTGGCCGTCCTGCCCCATCTTGGCGACAAGAATACGCGGCCGCCGCCCTTCCACCTCGGCAAAGGCGTCGGTCATGGCCCTCACGCGGGCAATCTCATCCTGTTCGCCGTACTCGTTTCGATACACGCCACTAATTGACCGGATCACGGCGCGGTGCCGGCCCCACGCCTGCTCCAACGCCGTAGAAATTTCACCCAGTGTTGCCCGTACCCGGGCCGCCGCCATCGATAACTCCAGCAGATTACCCTCGCCCGATTCGCCAGCCCCGGTGAGGGCCGATAACGCCGCCTGAACAGCGGCTTCGTCACGCGACGCGCGTAGCGCCCGTAACCGCGCGACCTGGGATTCACGAACGGCCGTGTTGTCAACTTCGAGGATGTCAATGGGCGCCTCCTGGGACGGCCGGTACTTGTTGACCCCGACAATCGTCTCCTGCTTCGAATCAATACGCGCCTGCCGGCGGGCGGCCGCTTCTTCAATACGCATCTTGGGCAGGCCGGTTTCCAGCGCCTTCGCCATACCGCCCAGCCCGTCAATCTCGCGGATGTGGTCCCAGGCGCGCCGGGCCAGCTCATCCGTCAGGGTTTCCACCAGATACGACCCGCCCCACGGGTCCACAATGCTGGTGATGCCCGTCTCGTGCTGCAAGTATAGCTGGGTATTGCGGGCAATGCGCGCCGAAAAGTCGGTCGGCAGGGCAATGGCCTCGTCCAGCGCATTGGTGTGCAGCGATTGGGTATGGCCCAGCACGGCGGCCATGGCCTCAATGCAGGTCCGGGCTACGTTGTTGAACGGGTCCTGCTCCGTCAGGCTCCAACCGCTGGTCTGGCAGTGGGTCCGCAGGGCCATGGACTTCGGATTTTGCGGATCAAACTGTTTGATGAGCTTGGCCCACAACAGACGCCCTGCCCGCATCTTGGCGATCTCCATGAAATAGTTCATGCCGATGGCCCAGAAGAACGACAGGCGCGGGCAAAATTCATCCACGGTCAGCCCGGCCTTCAGGCCCGGCGCACATATTCCAGCCCGTCGGCCAACGTGTAGCCCAGCTCAATATTTGCCGTCGCCCCCGCCTCCTGCATATGGTAGCCGCTGATGCTGATGCTGCTGAAGCGGGGCATCTCGCGAGCGGTGTAGGCGAAGATGTCGCCGATGATGCGCATGGACGGTTCCGGCGGGTAGATGTAGGTGTTGCGCACCATGTACTTTTTGAGGATGTCGTTCTGGATGGTGCCGGTCAGTTGTTCATGGCTGACGCCCTGCTCCTCGGCGGCTACAATATAGAAGGCCATCACCGGCAGGACCGCGCCGTTCATCGTCATGGACACCGACATGCGGTCCAAAGGAATGCCGTCGAACAGCGTCTTCATATCCTCGACAGAACTGATCGCCACGCCCGCCTTGCCCACGTCGCCAACGACGCGGGATGGTCAGAGTCGTAACCGCGATGGGTCGCCAGGTCGAAGGCCACCGACAGGCCGCGCTGCCCGGCGGCCAGATTGCGGCGGTAGAAGGCGTTGCTCTCTTCGGCCGTAGAAAATCCGGGCATACTGGCGCACCGTCCACGGCCGCACAACATACATGGCCGGATACGGTCCACGCAAATAGGGCGGCACCCCAGCCACAAAATCCAGATGGCCCATATCGGTCAGATCATCGGCCGTATAGACCGGCTGCACATCAATCTGTTCCATCGTGTGCCAGACAAAGTCGGCCGCTGATTGGCCGGTTTCGTGCTCTAGCTGGGCTCCCCAGTCGGCTCGCGTCTGGCGAGGGTAGTCGGTTCGCAGTATCTGGGTGAAGTCGGGAGTTGTCATGCGTAGTGGCCTCCGCTTGTTAGCGCAGCGAGCAATCGCCGGTTGATGTCCAGGCAGTCCGCGCCCAGATAGATAAAGGCGTCCACACCGGCCTCGCGGTAGGCGGCTTCCCGCTCACCGGGTCGCCCGGCCAGTAACACGGCCGTTTCCAGAGAAGCCTCCTTGATCGCTCCGGCCAGCGGCGGGACGATATCGGGATATGCCTCATCTATGGAGCAGATAACCACTGCCCCCGCACCGGAAGACAGCGCCGCCGCCGCCTGTTCGGCCGTCTCGGAAGCCCGGTGGATAGACGATCTCGAAGCCCCCCACCTCGAAGAAACCCTGGGCGAAGTCCGCCCGCGCCTTGTGTTGTCGCAGCGGACCGATGTTCGCCAGAAAGATCTGGGGCGGTTCGCCGGTCGTTTCCGCAATGGCCGCCACGTCCGCCTGCAACGCCTCGAAGGGTTGGGCCGCGCGGACCTGCGGCAGGGGCGTAATCAACGGCCGTTCGCGGTCATTGACGCGCAGGGTGTGGTGATCTCGCCCAGCGTGGCCCCGGCCAGCGCCGCGCCAACGGCCGATCCCACCATCTCCTCCGGCGGTGCGTCCAGCATCACCCCCAAACGTTCCAGGGCAGCCACATGGGCGGCCGGATCGTCGTCATGATCCCGGTGCCGGGCCAGTTGCTCGGCCCGTTCGCGGTAGATCGCCCCATAGTTGGTCGTATCTGCCGGAGGCAGCGGCTCAGACGGATTGGCGTACTGGTTCGTGCCCACCAGGACATCCTTGCGCCGGGCCAGGTTCTTCTCCCGGTCGGCGCGGACCCCGGCAATTTCGCTTTGGATAAAGCCGGTCTGCAATGTCGCCCATAAGCCATCCTGGGCTTCAATGGTCTGGAACAGCGCCCACGCCTGCTGAGCCAGATCGCTGACCAGTGACTCCACCGCCCAGTGCCCCCGGCTGGGTCTACCAGGTGGGTCAGGTGCACTTCTTCCCGCAAAATGGTCCTGTACATTGCGGGCAATCCGGCGCGTAAAGGCATCCGACATACCGGCCGGTTCGTCATAGGGGGCCACATGGAGGCTGTCCACACCACCCAGCGCGGCGGCCAATGCCTCGGTCGTCACCCGCAGCATATTAACGGCCGAACTGTCAGCGTCTTGTCATAGCGGCCGGTGCGGGCATGCAGGTGCATCCGCTGGACGTTTCATCCTCGCCAAAGGCGGCCACGATCTGTGACCAGAGCAGACGCGCCGCCCGCAGCTTGGCAACTTCCATGAAGAAGTGCAGGCCAACGGCAAAGTCAAAGCGCATACGACGGGCAGCCATAGCTACCGAAACGCCGCGTTCGTCCAACGCGCGCAGATACGCAACGGCCGTCGCCATCGCCACGGCTAGCTCCTGAACAGCATTGGCCCCGGCATTGTGATAGGGGTAGGTATGCACGGCAATCACACCCAGGTGCGGCGCTTCGGACGTGCTCCACAACACGAGTTGGGCCATCTCGTCATAGGCCCGCCCCAGCGACAACGGCAGTGTCCCCTCATGGGCGATCACACCCAGCGGATCGTTCTCCAGCCAGCCGCGCAGATCGGCCGTTGCCCGACCCTGGCGGCGCACATGAGCCGCAAGCAGGGCCAGCAGCGGCAGGGCTACCGTCCCGGCGCGAATCATCAGCGGCGTCTCGCTCAGGTCCACTCCATTGAGCGCCGTCGCCACATCCTCCACCGTCGCCAGGGAAACGCCCCCGGCCCCCACGTCGCCCGGTGCCGCCTGATCCGGGTCCAGCCCGGCGCGTGTCGGTCCGTCGGGCAGCAGGTTAACGGCCGTTTGCCCACGCTCCAGATCGTCCAGCAGGGCCTTGTTGAACAGCGTCGGGGTCGGTGCGATCAGTTCCTGGGCCACCAGCCACGGCACGGCCAGATAACCGGCCGCACTCGACCCGCGCAGATACGGCGCCAGTCCGGGCAGGTGTGGATGAAGGACAAATCGGCCGTGTCGGCAGCCGTATAGCGTGGCCGGAGCGTAATGCCTTCGTAGGTCGTGGTCGTCAGCTTCTCAAACGGCTTGCCCTTATTGGACTCGACAGCAATTTGCTGCCATGTTTCGGTCGGATGTGCCGTGAATTCGTCGAACTGTAAGGGGTTGGCGGGGATTCAGCGTGGGATTCGTCTGCCATCCGGTTCTCCTTATACCTGTGCGTCGTGGGGTTCGCTATCCGATACGGCCTCTATGATACCCGTCCAAGCCTATCGTTGACAGTGATTTCTGTCACCCATTGATTCGGCAAACGTCATGCGCGGGGGTATTCGCGTACCGGGGTCATATTGATCCCCATCTTACTGCGCCGCGCAGCCGGTTGTGGATTATAATAGCCGTGTTGCTCCCGCCAAGAAAGAGCGACATTGTAAGAGTGCCCAAAGGCGAATGCGGTTTGGGCATTATAATGGCGCTAGAGTATAGTGGTGGCTAACCACAATCCCACTGCCCATGTCCTGTACAGGGGCCGTCTCATCGTCAATAGGAGTTTGACCAATGGAGACTATCCAACTGCTGCCCACCGCCGAGCTGTCGGCCGAAGACGCTGCCCGCTTCGACGCCTTACAAGCCAAGCTGAATGCCCTGTGGCAAACCATCGGCCGAACCGATCCCGGCGGTGCGATTCAACAGGCAAATTCGCTGGTCGTGCTGCCCTCGTTGACGGCCGATATTGAGCTGCCCGGTTCATTCCACCAGGTGTACGAGGAACGTTTCATGTTTATGCTGTTCCTCCTGCGGCAGCCCAACTTGCGCATCATCTACCTGACGTCGCAGCAGGTCCAGGAGGAAGTAATTGAGTACTACCTCCAGTTCCTGCCCGATGTGATCATGAGCAGCGCCCGCAAACGCCTGATGATGGTCAGTCCCGAAGACGGGACGCCCAGGGCGCTCGTCTACAAGATACTGGAACGGCCGCGACTGCTGGAGCAAATTCGGTCGCTCATCGGCGATCCCGACCGGGCCCATCTTGTCCCCTTCCTGACAACCAATCTGGAGCGCGAATTGACCTTGCAGTTGGGCATTCCCATGTATGCGGCCGATCCGCGCTACTTCGCCTTCGGCTCCAAAAGCGGCGGACGTCGTCTGTTTGCCGAGGAAGCATCCCCCACGCGCTTGGTTACCGTGATCTGCACAGCGAGGAAGAGCTGGCCGGGGCGTTAATGCAGCTACGCGCTGCCAAGCCCGATGTGCGCCGGGCCATCGTCAAGCTCAACGAAGGTGTATCGGGCATCGGCAATACGGTTGTGGACCTGACAAACCTGCCGGACCCCGGCGACCCGGCGGAAGCAGCGGCCGTTCTGGAACGGCTGCGCAACATGCAGTTTGAGGTGGACATGTTCGGCTACCCCGATTACATTGCCACCGCAATCAAAGAAGGCGCTGTAGTCGAGGAGATGCTGGACGGTGAAGTCAAGCTCAGCCCCAGTGTCCAGATGCGCATCTCCCCCTTGGGCGAAGTGCAGGTGCTATATACCCACGACCAGATGCTGGGCGGGCCCAGCGGCCAGAGCTACCTGGGGGCCATCTTCCCCGCCGACCCTACCTATAGCCGCTTGATCACCCGTGAGGCTGTTAAGGTGGGTGAGCGTTTGGCGCGTGAGGGTGTCGTCGGCCGTTTTGTCATCGACTTCCTCGTGATCCGCAACGGTGATGGGGATTGGGAACCGTTTGCCATTGAGATCAATTTGCGCAAGGGTGGCACCACCCACCCCTTCCTGGCCCTGCAATATCTGACCGATGGTCTGTATGACCCGGAAACCGGCAACTTCACCACCGAATTGGGTGGCGAGAAATGCTATGTCGCCAGTGATCACATCGAGTCTGAAGCGTATCGTAACCTGACCACCGAAGACCTCTTTGATCTGGTGAGTAACTAC
The DNA here is from genome assembly GCA_041390945.1 of Chloroflexota bacterium. GTDB lineage: Bacteria > Chloroflexota > Anaerolineae > Promineifilales > Promineifilaceae > Promineifilum. The sequence goes on along the minus strand of JAWKOY010000025.1, from coordinate 556 downwards.
CGCCTGCATTACGACCACACCTGCCAGACCGGCCTCGTCCTCCACATGTTCAGCAAGATCGCCGAGACGGGTCGCATCGGGGTGACCGCCATCCACAACTCACCCGAACAGGCTCGCGCTCTGTATGATCGGTTTGTGGCGACGCTGGATGTGGTCGCATCCGCTGCAGAATAACTCCGGCAAACAGCCGACGGTAATCCATGCTGCGCTTTAGCGACTTTTCCCATCTGCCGGAGGTCGACCGGGTTCTGGCTGACCTTTTGAGGGATCCGTCCGGCCTGACCGTTGTCACCGGGCCGGACGGCCGTCCGGTCAGTGACATGACCCCGACCCATCACTTCCTGCCCAGCGGCCGGCAAACGATCTTTCGCATCCTGATCAGCGAGTTGCTGGATGCCCATCCCAAAATGCGCTGTGTCATTATTGCCAAAGACCGGGACGTCTTCCATACGGCCCGGCGGTTCCGACACCGTCTGGAGTTCATCCAGGTCAATTCAACGATGACCTATGAGGCGGCGCTGGCGGAGGTTGCCCCTCGATCCAATACCCTGGTCAT
>JAWKOY010000024.1:0-170884 GCA_041390945.1 Chloroflexota bacterium | reverse complement strand
AGGCGGCTTCCAGAATTTGCAGGTCATAGGGACGGCCGAAGTGCAGATATTCCTCGCGGCTGAGCAGGGAATAGTTGGCGTGCTGGATGGCGTAGTAAATGCCGCTAATCCCAGTGTCCTTCGCCGCTTCGATGGTGCGGATAGTGGTATCGGTGATAACCTCCAGCGCGGCGGTCATGGCGTCGGGATGCTCCCGGATATGGGGCAGGAGCAGTTCGTTGTTCGCCATGTGCTTGGCCTGCGACAGTGGGGAGAAGACGGTCATCAGGAAAGGCACTTCGCCTTTTGTTCCTTCACCGACCAGCCGGAGTGCTTCCAGTTGCGTCCCCAACATTCCCTGAGTGGGGTCAAGCGGCCGTAGCGCCGCCCAGTCGACGGCAGCATGAATGGGCTGGTGCTCATATTCGCGTGTGCCCTCAATGTGGCCTTCCCAACGGTCGACAACGCCCCAATCAACCACGGAGTAGCTGCTGGCCGGGGATACCTTGAGCAGGTCCCAGTCATAGTCGCTCTGCCATTTGAGGTGAGCCGCAGCCAGAGCTTCTGCATTCTGGTCGTCTCCGGGCCAATGCCGCCACAGGGCTGCCGGCGGCCGATCGGTTTTCTCTCCGGCTATCGTCGCTTCCAGGCGTTGTCGCTTCTCAAATTTAGTCATGCCTACTTGCTCTCTTTCGTTCTCACGGAACCTGAACCGGGCCGAGGATAAACCGGTCGCCGATCAGATTCCCGGTCTCGTCGGCCCTGTGAAGCCGACGACCGCTAACCATTTCATACAATCCAACTTCAATATAGTACGTTCCCGGCAAGATGTCATCAGGTATTTGCAGGCGATACGGATCAAGCATTTGTTGCCCGACCAGCCACTTGGGAATCCACAAATGCGTCGGGGCTGAGCCGCCCAGCGGCGTATAGTCCAGAGCAACCAGCGGCCGATTTTCACCGTCGATCAGATGGACAAAGACCGTATAGCTCTCCTCAGCCGGAGCCAGGCCGGTCCATTCCAAAGTCAGGTTGATTGTATCGCCGGGGTCGGCAACCAGCGGATCGCTCCAGGGGGCTGCGGCGCGCTGCCCGCCGGTACGCGCTGAGGCTGAGACCAGTCCCACGCGCTGCCGGAAATTTGCCAGCAACCCGGTAGGTACCTGGCCCAGAGGGTCTCCGGCAATAGTCAGGTTACCCAGTGACAGGGATAGCCCGGTATCACTGTCGGTTGACAGGTTCTTGAGGCCGACCGTGACCGGATACTCGCCTGCAGGCAGATCGTGGGGCAGGGCAAAGTCGAATCGTTCCACGATGACCTCACCCGGTTCCCAGAGCGGCGTGGTCAGGTGGCTATCGGTGGTGAAACCGAACTCCATGTCCCCGACACGAACTACGGGCACGTAGTAATCGGCCGCGCCGTTAGGCGCACGCATTGCCAGTGTCAGGGGGATCAACGCGCCGGGTTGGACCGTTTCCTGTCGTAATTCATAGCCGACGATCTCGACATCGCCGCCGACGCCGCTAGCCGGCTCCAGCGCCGGGGGCAGACCGGTCTCGCCCGGTTCCACAACCTGATAAAGGGAGCCGTCCGGCCGCAGGCGGAACCCGGCATCCACAATCTCGCGGCGGTAGTTGCTCAGATAGACCGGGCCGCCGGGCAGGTAGGCAAAGACGCTTTCCAGCCATGGCTGGGCCGTGGAGACGAGAATCGGCCGTACATCGGCCTCATCAGGCCAGCGATCCTCGACAAACTGCCCGTACCAGCGCGGCGTCATATGCTCCCAGTCGTTCAGCAGCACCGCACCTTCAGCCGTGCCGTCGAAGCGCGCGGCCACCTCGTCAATATAAACGGCCGCAGCGTCATACTGGCGCAGCGAAATGCGCGGGAAGTTGGCGACGAGCGCCCAAATCGGCCCACCGCAAACAACACCGCGCACAGAACCACGGCCCAGGCTTCGCCAGTTGTCCGTCGCAAAACGAACTCCAGCATCGCCAGCAGCCCGATTCCGGCCAGCAGGGCCACGACCATGAACGGCCCCAACAGATAGGCCATGATGTCCTGGGCGCAGCATGATCAGCCAGCATCCCCAGCAGGGCCACGCCATAGGGGTGGCCAAATAGCGCGGGTTTAGCCCGTCACGGCTGGCTCATCCGGTCCCCTGACCGGCTATGAGCCAGCCATCCCGGATCACCGCCAGGGCAATGACCGGCAGGAGGTATTGCAGCCGGCAGGGTCCAGAACACAATCAGCCGGTCGGGGATGTCGGCCAGGCTGTAATAGCAACGTTGCTGCGCCGCGCGCCAGCACATGGTCGAGAAAGCCGGACAGGGTGTTCATGGTGGATGGGCCGAACGGGGGGACCATGGCGCTGCGGATGGGGAAGCAGAGCCAGACCGCCAACCCTAGCAGCGCAAAGCCGATCATCGTGAGAATGGTGCGCCATTCGCGCCAGATGCCCGGCCGGACCAGCAGGATAAAGAGCGCGTAAGCCGGGAAACCAAAGACGGCCGTGGCGGATGACGGTACGCCCAACCCGCCGATAAACCAAGGCGTAGAGCCAGCGACTGGCGTGTTGAGTATCGGCTGATTTCTCCGCAATGCCCCAGCGCGTTTCAACAAAAAACAGGTTGGCGACCAGAAAGGCGGCGGTGACGATATGGGGGTTGGCGATGCCGTGTTGCCAGATACTGGCCGCAGCCCCGGCGGACAGCGCCGCGAATAGCCGCCGATGATGGGCAGATCGAGCCAGTGCGGCGATGAGCCGACCAGTCACCGGCGTAATACCTTTCGGCCTGTGGCGGCAACGGCTCCGTGGACAAAAGCCCGGCAACAGTGACCGTCAGGGTGGACAGCAGGTGCATGCGGCCAGGCAGCGGGATCCGATGGGGATGAGAGTTTAGCCAGCTTGCCGAGCAGCGTGTAGAAGGCGTAGCCGGGCGGATGGGCAATGCCCAGAATATTGGCGACAAAGGTGTATTCTGTCGGGTCACCCCAGACGACTGTCCGGGCCAGCGTAGCGATATAGACAGCCGGGATGATCAGGATAAGCAGGAGTAGATAGGGGAAGCGCCGCGTGCCGAGCATGAGGAGTAGTTTACTGCAACGTGGGATGGGCTTAACTCACTTCCGGTTCGCACCGGTGAGGCCAGTACGCGGTCATAGACAGCGGTTGCCCGCGCGGCGCGCTCCCAGCCAAACAGCGCCGCCTGGCCAGACTCCAATTTGCGCCGGTGGGCATACTCATCTCTGTTGGAAAGCAGGCGAGTCAATAACGGCAGCCATCTCCTCGACATTGAGCGGGTCAAAATAGGCGGCTGCCTCGCCGCCGACTTCCGGCAGACTGCCGCTGCTGCTGGCGGCCACGACTTGCCCGCAGGCCATATGCTCCAGAACCGGGAGGCCAAAGCCTTCGTATAGGCTGGGCTGAACGGCCAGATCGGCCCCGGCGATAACGGCCGGCAAGTCCTCGTCCGGTACCCAACCCAGCGTATGAACCGCGTCGCCCAATCCCAACTGTTCAATATGTTCGAAGATGCCGGTGTCCAGCCAGCCACGCGCCCCGGCCAGGACCAAATGGAGGGTGGGGTAGGTTTGTCTAAGAATCACAAGGGCATCGAGCAGGCGTGGGAGATTTTTGCGCGGCTCGATGGTGCTAACGTGTATGAGATACCGCTCAGGTAATTGGAATGTCTTACGAACGGAGTCAATCCTGGCCGGAGGCGGGGGCTGAAAATGGGATGCAGCGGCTTCATACACAACTGTAACCTTAGCCGGGTCCACCCCATAGTGCCTGACGATATCTTGCTTGGTAGCCTCCGAGACGGCAATGATCGCTGTTGCTTTCCGGCAGTATAGCGGCATGGCCGTGTTCAGATACCAGTAATTGAGCCGTTTGTGGTAATCGGGAAAGAGTTTGTAGATCAGATCGTGAACGGTCAGAACGGTCGGTACACCGCGCAGGGGCATGAGCAGGTGTTCGGTGCTGTGAAACAGGTCGGCGTCGGGAACCAGCCGGTTAAACGGTATGCCGGTTAGCTGACCCAGCAAAACGGCCGATCGCCAGGGTTTGTACCCCCATGAAACGTGCCGCGCCGGTGTTGTGGCCGGCAGCGAGGTTGGGAAGCGTCCATCAGGCCCCTGATTGTAGAATAGACCATATCGTGGTGGGTCAGCGTGAATTAACGCCTCCGCCAGCCGTTCGCTATAGCGCCCCAAACCTGCGCGGCTATGAACGGCCGCCGATACGTCTATATAAATCATTCAGGGAATCAACAGGCGCGTGGTTTACGCCTGGTTCGCCAACGCTTGCAGGACACGCCAGGTCAATACGGCTGCCATCTCGGCTCGATAGGCCGCATCCCCGCGGAAATCACCGGGGTGGCGGGTAGCTGCCTGGGCTGCTGTTGCGGCGGCGGCAATCGTTGCCTCATTGATCCCGGTTGCCACGGATGCTTCGGCATCCGGCAGGCGCACGGCCGCCGTTCGGCGACCCCGGTTGCTGCCAGGCGAACTGACCGCCATCCGGCAAAATACCGGCGACAGAGACGATAGGATAGTCAGCCGGGGTCCGGGCCACCCGTTTACTGGCGGCACGCGCCTCCGGTACGGGGATGCGAATGGGTAATCAACCCTGAAGGACGTTCGTCTGCATCCAGATAGGCGGACAACCGGATTTCTTCTGACTGGGCAACGCAACGATTGAGGCATCAGCCGTCAGGAGTGCGGCCAGTAACTCGCTGTCAGGCAGTCGACGCTAAGTGATGCCACCCACCATGGCCGCGTTTCGATAGGTGTTCGGTCCGGCCTGTCGGATGGCTTTCAGCAACAACGGGCAAATCACCCGGCAACTCGGCTGCCGCGAGGAATTCACCCAGCTTCGTCAGACGTATCGCGCCGCTGACTTCGAGGACTCCACCTTCTGTATCGTAGGTGACTTGCCCTAACCCGGTATCTTGCAGATCCACAACGATCGCGTCTGTTCCCGCTTCTGTTGCCAGCAGATTCGCCCCCACCCAGGGCAACATGGCCCGGCTGCGATAGCAACGTCAACGCTTCATCCAAGTTCTTTGGGTCGGTAGTAGGCTTGTGGTTGTTTTGGCATCATACCCCTCTTGAGAGTCTGTAAGCGGACTCACTTACATGGTATCGTGAGCAAACAAAAACGGCAATCCTCCGGCACCGGATATAGACTGAATTCTGAGCGTACCATGCCGACCGGTAAGATGGGCGCAACGCCGGCAGCTAATTTGCGTACAAACCATAGAGGGAACCGTAGCTTTTAGCAGGAAATGGTGTTCCCTCATTAGGACTTTTCGGTTGAAATGGAGAGTTAACTTGCTATGATTGAAGCAATCAGCGGCCTTAGCGCCGCATTTGGTTTATCGGGCAGCGCCGGACTCAATGCTTATATTCCGTTATTGATGGTAGCATTGGCCTCGCGCTTCCCACTAAACAACCCACTCATCTCCCTAGCCAAGCCATACGACCTGCTAAGTAACTGGTGGGGTTATCGGTATACTGGCTGTGTTGCTCGTTATCGAGGTTCTGGCTGACAAAATACCGGCCGTTGACTCGGCTAACGACGCCGTTCAAACGTTTGTGCGCCCGGTTGCCGGGGCCATTCTGTTCGCCGGTAGTGCCAATGTGATCACCGATATCCATCCGATTCTGTCACTGCTGGCGGGCTTGCTTGTTGCCGGAGGCGTTCATGCCACCAAGGCGGTTGCCCGACCGGTGGTGACGGCTACAACGATGGGAACCGGTAATTGGGCGGTCAGTTCGGCCGAGGATGTGACAGCGTTCTTCGTATCTTTACTGGCGATTATTCTGCCGATTGTCGCGGCGATTCTTTTGGCGACTATTTTGATCATTGTTTTTCTGGCGGTTCGACGCCGACGGCAAAAGCGACCGGCACTATAAACTCCGTTATCTTGATCAATCTGCTCATCCTTTTGGACCGTTGTTTGCCCTCATTCGCTAACTACGGCCGACAGGCGTACTTGATGGGTGGATGATTGCGACGATCATCCACCCATTTTTATATCGGATCGCCCTGGTTACCTGATTGCTGGCGGTCAGGCCGGTTGTACCCTTTTGGATTAATAACCCGGATGGGATTTATTGTTGTGGTCGCATGAAGCGACCTGTTTTTGTATTTATTTGGAGTGGCTGCAGTATGGGTGACTTTTTCAACGACTTATCGGTGTGGTTCTCCCTGCGTGAGCAAACCTTTGAAAACATCGGCACGGACGAAGACCTGACCGGGCAGGCATTCCTGGTTGTCCTGCTGGTGGCGTTGGCCGGGGCCATCAGTGGTACGTTCTGGCGGCCATTCTGGGGATTGGTTCGGTGGCACTCAATTCCGCGTTGGGCTTTGCGGAAGTGGTTGATGGAAAGCAGCCTGTTCCGCTTGCCGTCAGTTAATCCGGTTTCGGTTTTCCTGACCAGATTTATCGCGTCTTCGTGTCCTGGGTGCTATGGGCGCTGGTGACCTACCTGATCGGTACGTATGCTTTCAAGGGGCGAACGACCTTTACAGAAATGCTGCGCATCATCGGCTTTGCCCAGCGCCGCGCCTGATTTCTGTGTTGGGTATTATTCCGATTCCCTTCTGGGCCTGCTTCTATCCCTGGTGGGGTGGGTGGGCGATTATTGCCACGTTTATCGGTGCGTCAGGTTGGAAGTAGACAACGGCAAGGCGATCCCGACCGTGATAGCCAGCCTGATTGTGATCTTTGTCGTCCAGCACTGGCTGGTCGATCCGCTGCTTTCCGGTATTTTTTAGAGACTGATCATTTAACGCGGCAATTGTCCTCGAGACGCCAGGTGTTGTAGTTCCTGCAATGCCTGGCGTCCTTTCTGTCTCTCGACGGGCGAAATATCCAGGGCCGCAAACTCATCCTCGTCCAGAATTAACGTCTGTCCGTTCGGAGGAATCCACGTCGAGAGCAAGGTCCTCACAATGTACGGCCGATTCACTGATCTCTGCCGGGCGACAGACATTGCAGTACCAACCCTTGAGGCTCCCTGTTCTTCGCCCAAAGATGGCAAAGATGTTGTACCAGCGATTGGAGTAAAATACTCACGAATCGGTCCCCGCGAGCAAAGGTCGTATACCCCAGGTCCATGTCGTCACGATTGAACGGTGCTTCCAGTCGAATCCCATCTGCCGTGCGCTCAAGGACATGGGCCGGGTAATGCCACACTTCACGGCCGTTTTCATCCAGTTTATAAACGGTGATGTCAGTCACGGAGAAAGGTGCGGTTTAGCCGGCGGCCGGTGTTGCATCGGACTGGTAAGCGGTATTGGTGAGCTGTCGTTGCAGGTTATTGATGGCGTCATCCAATGCCTGAAGCTGGTCATGCTGGGTCGTCAGCCGGTCGCGTTCGGCTCGAACAAAGCGGTCGAATGGGGCAATGGTATCTTCAATGCGCTGGGTGCTGCGCCGCATCTCGCGGTCGAATTGCTGCCGGAGACTGGTAACCAGGGTTTCGCAGTTCACCAAGCTTGCTGAGGAACCCCGCTTGGCGCTTCTCTTGCGCATGGGCAGGATAACCAGACCGAGAGCGGCGGCGCGCTACACCGGCGATGATCCCGGTGAAGTCCAGAAAGGCGGTATGGGCGATGACAGTGATCGCCACACCCAACCCCACACCAACCCCGGCCAACCCGGTATTGACAACTGCTTGCCGGGCACCGAGGGCCAGTTCGGCCGCTTCCCGATCCATGTCGTAGCTGTCTACGGCCTGACGGGTGGTACGGCCGATGGAATCAATGAGCCGCTGCCGGTCATAGGCCAGCGTACCCTCGCGCGGGGCCGTGTCCCCCACGATACGGTCGGAGTGGGAGTCGCGGCGTTTCGCCATGTGATCGGCGACGGCCGTCCACTGCCGCAGGTCCTGCTGTACCATCCAGTCGATCAGTTCGCTGACCCGGCTCTCAATGAGTTGCGGCGTATCGGCGACGACCTCGTCCTCGAAATCCTTCTCTAGTTGCTTGGAACGCAGCAGATCGGGAATGCGGGCCAGTCGCAGCCGGTCGTCAAAGAACTCCAGACCGCGATTCTCCATGGCGTACAGCAGGCTATCAATCTCGCCGATGCGGGCCTTGAAGTTGCGCTGCATATCCTCATCGTAATACAGCATCTGCCCACGAATATCGTCCAGTAACTGGCTATCGTCGGCCAGGGTTTCCAGGTCCGCATTGACGCTTGCCAACTGATCCTTGACCAATCGGGCACCGACGCCGAGGGGATTGAGCAGCTTGAGACGGAAGCGTCCTTCGTCGTCCAGCGTCTCCACAATATAGGTTTCCAGCGCTTCAAAGCGGCTGGGCGTCCAGAGTTGCGGTTGACCGGCCTTGGCCTGCTGCGCCTGCCGTGCCGACAGGGGGAATACGGCCGCTACATCCCCGATCAGGGCCTGGGCCGAACTGGTGACGAAGCTGATAACCTGTTCAATGTCAGCCTCGGAGCCGAGGATGTCAATCTTGTTGATGACCAACACGATTTTCTTGCCCCAGCTGCGAATCTGCTCCAGGAAACTGCGCTCGCTCTCGGTAAACGGCCGATCGGCCGAGGTGACGAACAGGACAAGATCGCTGCGCGGAATGAACTCGGAGGTCAGCGCTTCATGCTCGCGGACGATGGCATTGGTGCCGGGAGTGTCTACCAGCGTGATCTTGTGCAGCAGGTCCACCGGGGCGGTCTGGACCCAGACGCCATGCTCGCCGGGGCGCTTCAGCGCCGTTTCGCCGTACTTCAGCAGGTAAATCTGGTCGGTGGTCGGCGTGACCCCCTCCGCCTGGAGGTCCTGACCGAGCAGGGCGTTAATGAAAGCCGACTTGCCGGAGTTGAATTCACCGGTGATGACCAGGAGAAATAGTTCATCTAACTGGCGCAGCGATTCCGCCAGTGCTTCACGTCCGGCGGGGCTGGCTGATGTATCGCCGAGGACATCCCGCAGGCGTCCCAATGTATCCCGTGTTTGCCGGAGCAGTTCTTCCTGGTTGGCAGTTAAAATGGTATCCATCGTTAAAACCCATACTGAAGCGGGTGAAAATCGGGGCTATTATACCTGAACAGGGGGCAGTGGTGCTCAAGCCTTAATCAGCGCCCAGTTGGGCGCGTAACGCCGCGATAATTTTGCGGTCCGTCACGGCAAATGCGTAAGCGTCCAGATCGTCCAGAGTAACCCAGGCATGGTCGGCGACCCCGATGTGTTGGGGTTCTCCACTATCGTAAGCGGCATGAAACGCATGGAGTGTAATTCGGAAGTGGGTATAGGCGTGTTCTACGTCGGTCAGAAATGCTCCCGGCACGATCTCAAACGCCAATTCTTCCTGAATCTCACGTTGCAGCGCTGCCTCCGGCGTTTCCCCTTCTTCCTGTTTGCCGCCGGGAAACTCCCACAATCCGCCGAGCATGCCGTCCAGCGGCCGTTGGGCGATCAGAAAGCGGCCGTTGGCTGACGGACGGCCGTCGCGCCAGATAATCCCGGCCACGACATCGTAGTGAGGGATACGCTTGCGGGGTGGGCGCACGGGCCGTTCCGCCTGGGTTCCACGATGCCGGGCCAGACACACATGCACCAGCGGACACAGCAGACAGCGCGGATTGGCGGGTAGACAAACCTGCTGGCCCAGTTCCATCAACGCCTCGTTGTACTCCCCCGGCCGATCCCCCGGCACAAGATCATCAGCCAGTTGCCACAGGGTTGTACGGGTGGCGCTTTGCGTCACGTCATCCGGCAAATCCACCAGGCGACTGAGCACCCGGATCACATTACCGTCCAGTACCGGCGCTTGTTGGTTGAAGGCGATTGAGGCGATGGCCCCGGCTGTGTAACGGCCGATGCCCGACAACTGCATCAACTCAGGTACGGTTCCTGGAACCTTGCCGTCGAATAGCTCCATCACCTGCCCGGCTGCCTTGTGGAGATTCCGCGCCCGGCTGTAATAGCCCAGACCCTCCCACTGCTTGAGAACGTCGTCCAGTGGGGCATTCGCCAAATCCGCAACGGTGGAAGCGGGCTATCCAGTGTTCGTAGTAGGGAATAACGGTCGCAATCTGGGTTTGCTGGAGCATGATCTCCGATACCCATATCGCGTAGGGATCATGGGTGCGTCGCCAGGGCAAGTCGGCATGCCCGGAATCCCACCAGGCGAGTAACAGGGGAGCGATATCGGGAGAGGAATTCATCGGATAGGAGCAGCAGTAAGGTTACGCGCGCTGGTAGAGGACAACAGGATGGCTGGCTGATTCCATCTCGCCCAGGTTGGCGGCAATGAGTTCGCCGCGCTGGTAGAGATACTCGACATGGGCACCGGCTTCTTCCAGAGCCAGTAGCACATGGTAGCTCTCGACACGGCCGAACAGTTCGCGGCTGATGTCGGCGATCGAACGGGGTGTCTGGCAGATACCAAGAACGATGTCCAGCCGTTCGTCATGAGCCTTGCGGATGGCTTCAATACGGCCGGGGATGTCGAAGATAGGCGCTTCATGCCCACCCAGACCGTAGCTTACACCGGTCACCTGACTGATATGGGTGAGTGAGTCCAGGTAGTGGCTCAATCCCATGTGGTTGGTGATGCTTTCCGGGGCCTGATGGGGTGTGATGCGTGAAAGGATATGATCGGCTGTCAGCAGAATGTCGTCCACTTGCAGGCAAACCAGCCCCGGACTGTGCCCCGGCACATGGAAAACGTCAATGCCTTCGGCTGCGGGTTGGCCTTCTTCCAGCAGGAACTGGACCGGCGTTGAATGGTAGTAAGTCTTACCGAAGATATAGACGCCCATTAACGCTTCACGATGCTGCTCGGCCACTCCGGCCTGTTCCAGAAAAAGTCTCCAGACGCCGCGAGGCAAAGACAACTCGTTCCTCATGGTTGGAGAGCACCCGGCGGTCGAGAATGTGGACCCCGATGGGGGCGTCTGTGTGTCGCCGGACAAAGGGAAGGCCGCCGTAATGATCAATATGTCCGTGGGTGATGAGAATCCGGTCGATGGTAGACAGGCTGACCGGCTCGCCGAAAGTGTCGCGGATGGCTTCAAATCCCGTTAGCAGGTCCTGATTGGCTTGGGCCAGTCCCGACCCGCAATCGACAAGGATGCGTTCCTGCCCGTTGATGATGACATAGATATTGTTGACCAGTGTCGGAAAAGACTGAACCGGGAAGGTGTAGATCGTCCGGCCGTCGTTGGTCGTAAAACGTTTGACAGCAGCCATCAGGCAACCTCTCTGGCCTCGTTGTACTTTTTATAGAGCCGGTCAGTAACAATCACGCGCAACCGTTCCACAGCAGTATAGAGTTCGGCGAATGTGTTATAGAGAGGGGCAATACCGAACCGGATGTTGTCGGGGCGGCGAAAGTCCGGCAGCACATTCATATCATTAATGAGCGCCGAGGCGATACGCAGTCCCTCATCGTGACCCAGTGAGATATGCGAACCGCGAAGGGCGGGGTCACGGGGCGAGTTCAGCCGGAATCCCAGCGGCTCAAGCTGTACTTCCCATAGCCGGATGAAGTACTCGCTCATTTGCACCGACCGTGCCCGAACACGATCCATCCCTGCTTCTAGGAGCATATCCAGTCCCGGCTCAACGGCCGAAAGGGACAGGATGGGCGGCGTGCCGGTCAGGAAGTGTTGGATGCCCCCGGCCGGATGATAGTCCAATCCAAAGTCAAAGGGCGCTTCCTGCCCGATCCAGCCGGAGATAGGATTGCGAAGCTGTTCTTGCAGATCGCGTCGCACATAGAGAAAGGCCGGTGCGCCGGGGCCGCCGTTCAGGTATTTGTAGGTACAGCCTATAGCCAGATCGGCTTCGGCCGCATTCAGATTCACCGGCAGCGCACCGGCCGCGTGACTCAAATCCCACAACACCAATGCGCCCGCGCGATGCGCTGCGGCCGTAATGGCGGCCATGTCATAGGTGAAGCTGCTTTTGAACGTCGTCAGGGACAGTGCAACCAATGCGGTTGTGTTGTCCATGGCTGCCAGGATTTCGTCAACCGGCCCGTGAATTCCATCGGGTGATTTCAGGACGCGCAGCTCATGCCGGTTGCCCAACAGACGGATAACTCCCTGGAGGATGTACAGGTCAGAGGGGAAGTTGAGGTTGTCGGTCAAAATAACGCGGCGTTCCGGCTGCGCTTCCAGGGCAGCCAGCGCCAGCTTGAACAGATTGACGGATGTGGCATCGGCCATGATGACTTCATCCGCACCGGCCCCGATGAGATGGGCCAGCTTGCCGCCGATACGATTGGGAGCCTCGAACCAGCCTTCGTTCCACCCATGAATCAGCCGGTCGCCCCATTCGTGTTCGATAACATCAACCAGACGATCCCGTGTTGCCAGCGGCAAACGGCCGAGTGAATTGCCGTCCAGGTAGATGAGATCAGGATCGGTGTGGAGAAAGCGGTCGCGATAAGATGCCAGATCGTCTTGGGCATCCAGCTTCCGGGCAAACGCCGGATCGAGGAGCGTCTCGGTTGTATACTGCTCAGTTGTCATGGGTGTTTCGCCGGTCTATTCCAGCGTGCGTAATACAGCGCGGACCGGGCTGCCGTCACCGCCACGAACCGGCAACGGCATGGCGACAAGTTCGTAAAGCCCGTCCGGCGCGTTGCTCAGGTTCAGACCCTCCATGATGAGAATCCCGTTGCGTTGTATCGCCTTGTGACCGGGGGCGTCTCGCTGTCGGACGCATCCATGGATGGGGCATCAGCCCCGTAGAGAATGATGCCTGCGATCCAGAGGAAGTCCGCCAGCTCCGGGCTGGGGTAGACAAAGTCGTGGTGAAACTGCGTCGGGTCTTTGTGACTGGCTTTGGAGTGGACCAACAGGCGCGGAGCCAGAGTCAGATCGGCGTGGGCGAAATCGGCCGGGACCAGTGCTCCGGCTTCTTTTGTTACGGTGACTACCTGTGCCGGACCCCAATAGACCGAGAGATCGACCGTCTCCAACGTCGGACCGTCATCCAGGAAGTGATACGGGGCATCGACATGGGTGCCGGTATGGGAACTGACGACGAGTGTGGTCAGATTGACCGTATCTCCTTCTGCCAGAGACGCCTTCCGTTGTAACTCAAGGGGCGTGTCTCCCGGCCAGACGGCAATGGTAGGATTCAAAGAGCGGCTAATATCGATCAATCGTACAGACATCGTTCAGCACCTCGGCAATCTTAAGATAGAATGATCGGAGTATAGGGACAGCCCGATAGCGTGTCAATTGAGGAGATGGCGCACCTGACATGCCGGAAGGCGTGGGTGGGAAGAAACCCCCATCTATGGCATAATGCCCAAACTTATGAGCACCGTTCAACGTGTGATTCTCGTCATTCTGGTCCTGCTGAACTTACTGGTTTTCGGCGCACTGGTCGTCGTGGCCCAGGACAACGGCCATATTTCCCTGCCGTTTGTGGCTCGCGGGCCAATCAGCAAGGGATTCCCGGTCGCCCAGATTAACTTCCAGCCGGCCGACGCCGACGTCCCAGCCGGTTATATGCCTGATTCGGGTCAACTCTATGGCCCGCAGGCGGGTGGGCTGGTGTACGGATGGAACGCCGATAATTCCGCCACCACCCGCGAGCACGACTCGGCCCGCGCGTTTGACCAACGGTACGATACGTTGATCCACCTGCAAAAGCCGGAGAATCCGAATGCGGTGTGGGAGATTTCGCTGCCCAATGGAGCGTACGAGGTCTACCTTGTGGCGGGTGATCCGGTCTTTTATGATGGCGATTTTCGGATTACGGTGGAGGGGGTGTTGGCCGTGAACGGTGCCCCCAGCGAGGCTCAGCCGTTTGTGGAAGGACTGGTTACTGTTTCTGTGACCGACGGTCGTTTAACCGTCACGAATGGCGCAGGGGCGATTAACAACAAGCTGGCCTTCCTGGAGATTTATAACCCTTCCGGTGTACCGGTGCCGACAGTGACCCCGGTACCAACAGCCTCACCGGTGCCGACAACCGAACCGGGCGACAATGTTGAGTTTCGCGGGTTGTGGGTGACACGCTTCGACTGGACACGTTACAACCAACCGGCCGATCCGGCCAAGATTGACGAGATCGTAGACAATGCGGCCGACGCTGGTTTTCAACGCCATATTCTTCCAGGTACGCGGCGCGGCTGGTACTACTATGCACCCGGTCTGGAGCCGTGGGCGCAGCGTGTCAGCGGCGGTGTTCTGGGTCAGGCCGGAGCCTTACTGGGATCGCTGGCCTCTTTGTCCAGAAAGGCCCATGCGCGTGGTATCCAGGTTCAGGCCTATTTGAATGTCCATCCGGTGTGGGATAACTGCGCCACGCCGCCACCCATGACCAGCCCGACGCCACTCTACTACCAACTGGAAGCGGCCGACGGGACCACAGACGGCAAGTTAAACGGCGTGCAATGGGGTATGTCCGGGAACGTGGATTGCAGCGTTTATCTGCGTTACAGCCCCGCATCTTCGTTCGCCAATACTCACTTTGTCAACGTCGTGGCCGGATCTGGTGAATCGCTATGATGTTGACGGCATCCATCTGGACAACGTTCGCTATGGTGGCGGCTCGCTATCCTGTGACCCGATCAGTGAGGCGGCTTATGGCGCGCCCTGCTTTAGCAACAGCGATTACCCGGAATGGCAGCGGGAGCAGATTAACAACCTGGTGCAGCAACTGTATAACCAGGTCATCGTTCCGGCCGCGCGTGATGTGTGGCTGACGGCCGCCGTGTGGCCGATCTATCAGGATAAATGGGGTTGGGGCGTCCGTGACGGCTACAGTTATTATTACCAGTTCGCAGGCCTGGATTAAGAGCGGCTACATCGACAGTATCTCGCCCATGATTTACCCCGGCACCTACAACTGCCCGGATGACAGCTTCTGGAGCCAGTCCCGTTGGGAGACGCTGGTGGCCGACTTCAGGCAAACAGCGGCGGGCAGTATGTGGTTCGGGAATCGGCACCGGCTACTGTTCTTTTTGACGAGATTGAGACGCGGATTGAGACGGCGCGGTCCTTAGGACAATAGGTGCGCGCTTTTCTCTTACAGTGATTTGCTGGCGAACGACTACTTTGATGATCTGGCGGCAGGACCCTACGCGGAACCGGCGGCCGTTCTGATCTCTCCTGGCATCCCTAAAGATCGTTCGTTGATACACAGATACGACCCTGACGCACGCCCGCCATGACAGACCCGATCCGGAAACCGTTCCTGACCTTGACCCGTTGCAGGCACTGCCCAACTGCACGAGCAACCCTTTCACTCTGATGTACCCATTATTGGCGGGTTGATTGTCTGGTTCCGGACGGCCTGGAACAGTATCTCTACCAAGTGGGCATGTACGGCCGTTATGGATGCAGCAGAGCGAATACAATCAGGCTCATTCCCGGATCAGCTGGCTCAGTTGGATGTGCGGCGACGGGAGATTCACAGTTATTGGCTGATGACCTCGACCGGCGGATTGCCGAGCAGGACCGGGAATATACCAGACTGGTCAGAGACCTGGGGGAGACCTCCGCGCAGATCGTTCAACTGCGGGCTGTCCTGGACGCGCTGGAGGATGAAGGGCCATCCACCGGGGACCGGCAATCCACCCTAGCCCTCACCGTCCATGTCCACACCATTTACGCATTGCCTATTTCAGCCTTGCCCCCTGTGCATAGCGGGATTGCCGACTACAGTGCGGAGTTGCTTTCCCCATTGGGGGAGCGCGCCCGGATTGATCTCTTTGTAGACGATCCGGCCAATGTGAAAGACCTGGGGTTTCCCTTTATCCCATCGCTGACTTTCCCCAACAACGATGGGACTATGATGATATAGCGCTACCCGCATGGGCAACAGCACCAATCGTAGGCAAATTTACGAGATGCTGCGGCGCTATCCGGGGTCGTCGTTCTCCATGATCTGTTCTTCATCACTTTATCGCCCGCGACGGCGGGCAGGGGAGGATCGTGTCGCCTATGCGCGTGATCTGTGCTATGCGTTGGAGTGACGAGGGTCGCCGGGTGTATGACGATATTCGCCTTAGCCCGACGGCCGACGCCGCTGGCCGAAGTGACCCTGAATGACCGCCTGCTCGATTCGAGTTTGGGCGTCATTGTTCATAGCGCGTTCGCCCAGAGGCACATTCAGGAGAAACGACCTGACATACCGACGGCCGTTATCCCGCAACTGATTGCACCGTACGCAACCCATTCCCGCCGGGCTGAACTGGGATTGTCGGACGACGTTGTGCTGTTCGGCAGTGTGGGGCAGATTACGGCCGCGTCAGATACCCCTGAATTGCTGGCAAACGCTGCTGGATCTTGCTGGATCAGGGGATCGCCGCACACTTCCTCATCGTCGGCGAGGTCCTGCCGGAGACGACCCTGGAAGCGCAGATCACTGATCTGGATTTGGAGCCATATCACCCGAACAGGCTATCGCAACCTTGCAGGGTTTGTGGACTGGACAACTACCCCGGATGTTGTATTGAATCTGCGCTACCCAACGCTGGGCGAAACGTCAGCTTCGGCGTTGCGGGCGATGGCAACCGGGCGGCCGGTTATTGTTTCGGATCACGGCTGGTACAGTGAACTGCCCGACGAGGCAGTGGTGAAGAGATGCCGGCTGATTCGGATGAAGTGACCTTGCTGGAAGCCATGCTGGATTTGGCCCGACACCCGGCGAAGCGTGAGGCAATCGGCCGGGCCGCGCACTATGTCGCTGAGTATTGCAATCCTGATGCCGTGGCCGAGTTATGTTGATTTTCTTGAAAGCCTGCGTGAAGGGAGTGGCGGCGTGGGCTTTGAGTGGCTGGCACTTCATCGTCATTGTGCTGGCTTCGTTCGTGCCCGGCTGGCTGATTGTCCGCCGGATTTACCGACCCCGGCTCGCCTGACGTTGACCCTGGGGTTTACCGATTATGACGCTGGGCATCGCCCTTGTCGGCTGGCTGGCGCTGATTCTGGCCGAATTGGGCTGGTATTCCCGAACGCTGGCGATTGGCTGGATAATTGCACGCAGCGCTGGCGCACGGAATGGATGCCATGCCAGGGCGGCGCGTTTCCATCCGGAGCCGGTCGATGTGGTGTCGGGAGCAGCGACGCCTCTTTTTTCCTACGTTGCCGACCTGGGTCGGCGCGCCTGGTCCTGTGGTTGGTCGAGGCGCTATGGCTTTTCTTTCGGCCGCATGAGATGGTGACCGGTGCGGCAAATGCCGGGTGTACATGTGAATCTGGGGAGCGTCCATTGATCGTGAGGCAGCATCCTGATTGATGACCCGGTGCTGGCCGAGCTTGACCCGTCCTTTATCCGGCCTTGCTTCGGCCGCAGGCGAACCAACCCGGTTGCGCCCTACTATCTGGTTCCCGGATTCTACGTTATCCGGCGAACCACCGGGCGAGATTACCCCCCAGTTTTACCCGCTTCATCCGGTATGGCAGGCTGTCGCCTATGGGCTGGCGGCAGCCTGCGCAAATCCTTGGCACTGCCGGAGAAACAGGAACTGGCAGGAGTCCGGGCTGAACTGCTGATGACCGGCTTGTGGGCCTTTGCTGGGTTCGCTGGCTGTTTATCGGCGGTCCGTCAGTATGCCGGAGTGAAACAGCCTTGGCCTTGCTGGGGTTGTCCCTGACAGCTATTCAGGTCTGGTTTGCCCGCTACCCGACAACAGAGATGTTGACCCAGTACCTGCTTTGGGCTGGGATATTTGCGTTGGGGATGTGGCTGGCGGGCGACGGCCCGGCCGATTTGTGGGCCTTACTGGCCGGTGTCGGTTTGGGGCAGGTGTTCCTGGTGCGCGTGGATATGCTGGTGCTGTTACCCATTATCGGCTTGATGGTGCTGGTTCTTCTGATAGGCGGCCGAAAGGTGTTGGCTGACCGGTCCAGTTTGCTGTGGTTTCTTGTACCCTTTGGCGGTCTGGTGCTTCACTCCTTTATCCATGCCTGGCTACAAAGTCGCCCCTATTTCGTTATCCACTCCGGGCTGGGACTGCGTCTGCTTCAGGTCAACTGGGTCATCCCGGTTGTGGCGATAGTGACCGGACTGGTGGGACTTTGGCTGCTCTGGCGCTATGGTGCCGTGCTGGGTCAGAGTATCGGCCGTTACCGGCGCTACGCCTTGTTCGCCCTGATCGGGGTAACATTGGTGTTTGCCGTTTATGGCTGGTTTGTGCGCCCGGTTCTAGGGGAGACAATCATTCGGGCAGACAGCTACAGTGAACTGGCTATCCCGTTGACCGACCACGAGAACTGGGTGCGGCTGGGCTGGTATCTGTCTCCGTTGGGTATCTGGCTGGGTGTGGCCGGAATATGCGTGCTCATCTGGCAGATGAACCGTCGCGTGGCGACAATGCTGGCAATTGGTTCCTTGTTTGCGGTCCTGTATCTCTGGAATCTGCGCGCGAACCCTCACCAGATTTATGCTATGCGCCGGTATGTGCCGGCGGTTGTCCCGTTGTTTATCATTGGTGGGGCGACATTTATCGGCTGGCTGGCGCGCCACCGGCAAACGGGATGGAAGATCGCCGCTGGTGTGCTGGCGGTGCTATGGTTGGGTGGCCTGGGGTGGTCGGCGCGCGGATTTGTGAGCCAGGCTGATTATAATGGGATGACTGCCCAGCTTCAGGCGTTTGATGAGAAGCTGGAACCGGGGTCTGTTTTGTTATTTAACGATCCCGCGCCGATCGGCCAGGGCGACTTCTTCGGCACACCACTGAAGTTTATTTTCGGCCACGATATTTACACGGTTCGTGATCTGGCCGCTATTAATGAGCAGGATTTGGCCGGGGCGATTGATCTCTGGCAAAATAGCGGACGCGCGGTTTACTGGTTTGGCGACACCGCATGGCCGGACGCCAACGGATTCCGTGCCCAGACCGAACAATACGAACTATCCAGCCAATACCTGGAACAGAGTTATGAACACAAACCCGAAACTGTCATGGATGGGCAATGGGTATTATCATATGCGCTCCTTGGGAGCCGGACGCCGCAACAATAGAGGGAGTGTAGTGTGAGCGAGCAAGCAAATCTGCCGGAAGTCGAAGTGAATATCGAAGAGATCATGCAGCAGATTCGGCAGAGATCATTGCCGCCGGGCAGAGACGTCGCCGGAAGAGATGGCGGACACTTGTCGTCAGCGGCAAACGCTTTCCACCGGAATTTTATGAGCACCTCTACCAGGCCCGGATGGCGTTGGATGACTACCGCCTGCCGGTGCTGGTCAGCAAATCGTCCGTCCCCCTGGTTGGGCCGATCATGGATTGGCTGCGAAGTAAAATCCATGAGCTTGTTGTCTTTTATGTCAACCAAAGTGCGACCCGCCAGGTTTCAGCTTCCAATCATCTGCTCAAGGCGCTTAGCTTGATGGCTCAGGAAATGGAAGAGACCGACGACACTTCGGTCTAGTCTCTTTCGCCGTAAGTTACCCATGACGATCATCACTTTTGTCTTGCCCTGGTATGGACCTGACCTGCCGGGTGGTGCGGAGGCCGAGGCGCGCCGCACGATCCAGCATCTTCAGGCGGCCGGTGTGCCGGTCGAGGTGGTGACAACCTGTACGCGCGATCTGTATGCGGATTGGGGAAAGAATTACCACCAGCCGGGCACCAGCGAGATCAATGGGGTCGTTGTTCACCGCTTCCCGGTTGAACCCCGGAACCGTCAGGTATTTGACCAAATCAATATCCGGCTGATGAATAACTTGACGGTGGGAGCCGATGACGACCGGGTGTTTATGGAACAGATGATCCGGTCGCCGCAGTTGACGGAGTTTGTTCGTGAACAGGCGGATCGACGTTTATACGTGCTAATGCCTTACATGTTTTCAACGACATATAATGGCGTACTGGAGGCGCCGGAAAGGGCGTTGATGATTCCCTGCTTGCATGATGAAAGTTACGCGCGACTGCCCATCTATCAGGAGATGTTTGCCAAGGCCCGCCTGCTTGTCTTCCACACTTACTCTGAGAAGGCTCTGGCCGAGCAACTTTACCCGGTGGCCGATGGACAGGTACGGACTGTTCTGGGTGAAGGCGTGGATATGGATCAGGAAGCCGACGCCGACCGTTTTCGCCGGACGTATGGGCTGGACGGTCCGTTTGTCCTGTATGCCGGTCGGCGCGAACCGGGCAAGAATACACCCCTGCTGATTGATTATTGGTCTCGTTACTGGCTCCATGAAGGTCAAAAGCGGGGAGCCAGACTGGTTTTGTTAGGGTCCGGCGAAATCTCCATTCCCCCGGCTACGGCCGAGGGTGTTCTGGACCTGGGGTTTGTCTCGGCCCAGGACAAGATTGACGCTTACGCGGCCGCCAGTGTGTTTTGGTTTGCCTTCGGTCAATGAGAGTTTTTCCATTGTCCTGATGGAAAGCTGGCTAGCCGTACACCGGCACTGGTCCACGGGGAACTGTGCCGTCACCCGCGAACATTGTCAGCGATCCAACGGCGGGTTGTACTTCACCGGCTATGATGAGTTTGCGGCGACGATGAATTTTCTGCTGGATAACCCGGAAACGGCCGACCGGATGGGCCGTCAGGGTGCTGCTTTGCGTTCGAACATTACGCATGGGATGTCATCATCCCCCGTTACAGAGCGCTGTTTGACGAGGTGTTGTCCTCATGAGCCGTGACCGATTGCGCGTGAAGTTGATGACGGCCGGGTTGACGCCGGGGGATGCCATCACCAACTACGTCATGGCGCTGGCCCGGATGCTGCGCGAGTGGGGAGCCAGCGTAGACGTGTACGCGGATCATATTGCCCGCAATTACAGACGGTCGCCCAGCTTTCACGATTCTATGAGCCGACCGGTCGCGATTTGCTGTGGTTCCAATACTCCATTGCTGCCGATAATGTGGAGCGGGCCCTTGCCAGCCCGGATTATCGAATTATGGACTATCACGGCATTTGCCCACCGCAGTTCTTTCGCGGGCAGAACGCGCACCTGGAGTATCTCTGCCGGACCGGGCTGGAACGACTACCGGAAATGAGTTCGGACTTTGAGCATGTCGTGGTTCATTCAGAGGACGCCCGGCAAACACTCCTGACCAACGGCTACGATGACGAGAGAATCCATACTTACTACCTGGCAGCGGATACACAGCGGCTCACTGCTTCCACCGACACAGACCTGGAGCAGTCCCTTCCCCAACTGGATTATCTGTTGATGGTCGGCCGTGTTGTTCCCCAAAAGGACGTGCTGGCCCTGCTACGAATCTTTGCTGAAGTAAATCGACGTCGGCCGAATACGGCGCTGATCATTGCCGGCAATCGTGGTCAGGCAGACAAATACCAGCGTCAACTGGATAGCGCCATTGCCGATCTGGGATTGCAAAATCGGGTGCTGTTCGCCGGGCAGGTCATCAACCCGGCGGTGCTGGCTTCGCTCTATCGCCATGCGCGGCTGCTGTTGGTTACCTCCGAGTGGGAGAGTTTCTGTGTGCCCATTGCCGAGGCAATGACCTTCGGTACGCCGGCGGCCGTCCACAACCAGCCGCCCATGACGGAGGTTGCCGGGCCGGCCGGTATCCTGTTTGACAAACACCAACCTGAACAGGCGGCGCAGGATATCGTTGCGCTTCTGGAAGACAAGACGCGGTATGATCGTCTGGCGGAGAATGCTACGGTCCGCTCAGCACTATTCACGGATGCCGCTCTGCGGCAAAGCATATTGCGCTTTTTGATGACGATTTTTGCGGTCGGGGATGGCGGGCCGGATGCCTAGGCAAAAGCGACTGGCGGTTGTTGTCCAGCGGTACGGTCTGGAAGTGAACGGCGGAGCTGAGCAGCACGCGCGCTGGTTTGCGGAACAGATGACGACGACCGATGAGGTCCATGTATTGACGACGTGCGCCGTTGATTATCTGACCTGGGCTGATTTCTACGAAGCCGGTGAATCGGATTTGAACGGTGTGCGGGTGCACCGATTTCCCGTCGATCAGCCGCGAGACTGGTCCAAGGAGCACCGGCAGACGGAGAAGTTGCTGAAGTACAAGCAGACGTTATTTGATCAGATCCGCTGGATCAAGGATCAGGGTCCGTACTCAACAGCACTCTTGCAATGGATCATTACCCACCGCGATGACTTTGACCGATTTGTTTTCTTCACCTTTCATTACGCCAGTACCTATTTTGGACTTCAGTTAGTTGCTGACAAAGCCTTCCTGGTCCCAACAGCGCATGAGGATCCATTCCTTGAATTGCCGTCCTACCGGCCCGTTTTTCACCTGCCGCGCGGCATTGCCTTTAACACCACATCCGAGCAGGAACTTGTCCATCGAACCGTCCACAATGAGCAGGTGCCTTACCGGATCGCCGGAATGGGGGTCGAGGTTCCTGATGACATTTCGGCCGAACGATTCCGTCAGACAACGGGGATTCAGGATAATTTCCTGCTGTACGTGGGCCGCATTGACGAGTCCAAGAATGTCCCCCAGCTAATTGACTTCTTTCGGCGGTACCGCCGCGAAACGGCCGTTGACGGAGCACAGCCGCTCAAGCTTGTGCTGCTGGGTAAGGCCAATATGCCTATCCCGAAGGACCCGGACATTATCGCGCTGGGCTTTGTCCCCGATCAGGTGAAGTTCGACGCTATCCGGGCGGCCGATGTGGTCATTCTCCCCTCGCTGTATGAGAGCCTCTCCATGATCACGCTGGAAGCCTGGAGCATACAAACGCCAATGTTGGTGAACGGGAACTGCGATGTGGTCAAACGTCTGACCAAGGAGAGCAATGGCGGATTGTACTACTATACCTACGATGAATTCGCGGTTGCTTTGACAACGCTGCTAGCATCAGCAGACTTACGATCTACACTGGGGAAACAGGGCCGACGGTTTGTAGATACCCACTACCGACCGGATATCGTTATTGCCAAATACAGAGACCTATTAGAAAACGGCACCAACCCGGTCAATCTTTCTGACACTCCCCTATAATCCGACGCCGTTCGGACAGCCGCTTCATAGTCTTATGAGGTGCTGTCTAATTTTGTATATAAGGATTGCGTATGGCTTTGAAAGCAGTTGCATTGGTGGGGCTTGTCCTGACCGCGTTTTCAGTTGTCCTGGCCCAAGGCGAACCCATTTCTCCCCAATTACCTGATGACGGCCGTGTGGAGCCGAAGTGGACAATATCCCTACCGTCTGCGAAATGTGAAGCGGAATCCCTGGGAACGGATTGCCATCGAAGTTCTCCGGCGATAGCCGATATTAATGGTGACAACCAACCTGACATCATTGTTGCCACCAACAGCGGCCATATTCTGGCGGTGTCCGGATCCGGGTCTGTTTTGTGGGACCGCGATATCGCCCCGTACTTTGGCTTGTCGAGCAATCAGCAGACGATCACCTCTTCCCCGGCGATTGGGGATATTGACGCTGACGGTTCACCGGAGATCGTGGTAGGGACGGGATACGAGGCATCGGACTGTAAACCCGGCGGCGTGATCGCTCTGAGGAATGACGGCAGCCTAATGTCCGGTTGGCCGGTCAGTACACGCGACAACAATATTGCTCCCAGCAACTGCCCCGATCCGGTTTTCAGTACACCGGCATTGGGTGATCTGGACAATGACGGCGACCTGGAGATTGTGGCCGGCAGCTTTGATAATCGCATATATGCCTGGCATCATGACGGCCGTCTTCTGGATGGCTTTCCGGGCAAGAGCATCCTGTACGATATGCTGGGCTGGCCTAACATGCGTGATCAGCTCGCCGACACGATCTGGAGTTCCCCGGCATTGGGGGACCTGGATGGTGACGGGTATCTGGATATTGTTATCGGTACGGATGAGGGTATGGTTGACGGTACTTTTGGCAACCCTGATTGGGATTGTCCCTATGAATCACCCAGCGGAGCACCGGACGGATATTGCGGCGGTGCATTGTACGCTTACGATCATGAAGGTGAATTTCTTCCCGGTTACCCCAAGCATATTTTAGAAGTGATCCAGTCATCCCCGGCGCTGATTGATGCCAATCGGGACGGTCATGCCGACGTGTTTGTCGGTACGGGCAGTTATTACCGCAACTATAGCCCCGACAGGCCAACCTATGGCATGCGTATGTTTGGTTGGTCTCATAATGGGAACGACCTCCCCGGATGGGGTGGAGGACAGCCGACGCTCTCGGTGCTTCCGGCCTCGCCTGCAGTTGGCGATATTGCCGGGGATGCTGCTCCTGAGATCATCATACCCGGCATCGGTGGTCGGATATATGCCTGGCACCAGGATGGCAGTGTGGTCAGCGGTTTTCCCGCTGCTGCCCCTAACTACATGGGAAGCACCGGTTCCCAGGATGTCGGCAAGAGTCCCGTATTAGGTGACTATGACGGTGACGGCAAGATGGAGATATTCCTTACTGTCGGTTGGTCGGTAACCATTATTGATGGTAATGGGCGGATACTGACCAATACCAACGCGCCTTCAGATGGGTCAACGCCTTTTTACGTCGCTAACGGCTTGCTGCAAAACAATCCGGCGTTGGGCGATATAGATGGTGATGGCGTGCTGGAACTGATTGTCCAGAACAGCGACCTTATTGTCTGGGACCTTCCCTCCGGCGCGACGGCAGCAACCTGGCCCATGTTTCGGCATGATGCGGGCGCACCGGAGCCGTCCTCACGCATCATTTCACGGTCGAGCCGACAGAAATTGAACTGGCGGACAGGCTGGCGAACCACAGGATCTGGCTCAGGAGATCGCGATTCACGTGGGTGGGTCTTCATTTGATTGGCAGGCAAAAGTTGTTTCCAACAATGGAGTGCAGCTTTCGCAAAGTTCCGGTAGCGGTCATGGGACAGCGACTGTGCCTATTAAGGTGGAGTGGCCGGCTTCGTGGGGAGCGGGCGACTATGTTATGGGTCTGGTTGAAATTACAGTATCGGGGCAAGGGCTTGACCTGGATACACCAACCCGCACGGTCCCGGTTCGGTTGACGTTGATTCGTTCAGCATCCGAGGTATATTCTCCCATGATAACCGGCTCACCTTGATCCCATGAACATTCTCTTCGTCACGCCAACATACTCCCTATGCCGGGAGGCGGTGAACGTTACGCGGCTTCCCTTGCTACCCATTTGCGGGGTCGCGGTCATCAGGTTGAAGTTGTGACGAGCAGGGCGATCCGGGAGCGCGACTTGTGGGACGGTACGACAGGTGCAGATCAGACGGACCGGGAGATCCTCCGTAGAATTTGGCTGTCCGCTTACCGGTACAGCCGTTTCCAGTGGGTCGCTCCGGGTTAATGGCCTATCGCAAGCTGATGGTCGGGGTGTCGGCCTTACCCGGAAATCAACGGACAATCCTCTCCCACATGGCACGCAGCATGTCTCCCCGCATTGCCGGTCTTGAAACGACGCTGGCAGACGTTGGTCCTACCGATATTATCCACGCCTTTAATCTCTCCTGGGAAAGCGCCGCTGTTGCTGCGGCCGAGTTGGCAAAGGAGTCGCGGGTTACCATTGGTGGTTACGCCATTTGCCCACCTTGGGGTCAAGTCGAGAGATCGTGTGGCCCGAAATTCCACCATGGATCACCAACTGGATATCCTGCGGCGTGCCGATGGAGTCCTTGTGCTGACCGATGTGGAGCGTAGCGGGCTGGCTGACTACCGCATTTCGGCCGAGAAGATCACCGTGCTTGGTGGCGGTGGAGTTGATCCGGCTCCGGTTGATTTAACCGGGGGTGGAGGCAATGACGCAAGCCGGGTTGCCGGAGACATATGTCCTCTTTGTGGGCCGGGCCAGTGGTGACAAGGGCGCTCTGGATGCAGGGAAGGCCGTACTCCGATTGCGAAAGCAGCGTCGTGATATTGCCCTGGTTTTGGCGGGTTCTTCCTCACCGGAGTTTGATCGCTGGTTTGAGAAGCTACCGGCAACAGATCAGGCCCACATCATTTCTCTGGGATTGTCTCCGAAGAGACCAAGCACGCGCTCCTCAATCGTGCTACAGCACTGCTCCTCCCATCGCATAGTGATTCTTTCGGTATTGTCTTCTTGAGGCATGGCAGCATGGCCGACCGGTCATCGGTGCGCGGGCAGGTGGGATTCCCGGTGTGATTGACGACGGCCGTAATGGTTTCCTCGTTGAGTACGGCGATGTGACCGGGCTGGCGAATGCCATCGGCCGGTTGCTGGATGACCCGGAACTGGCCGAGAAGCTGGGGGCGGACGGGCTACAAAAGGTAACGACCGACCTAACCTGGGAGCAGACGGCCGCGCGGGCTGAAGCCGCTTACCGGCAGATTCTGGATCGGGCCTGAGAATGCGCGTTCTGCATCTGGTTCATCAATACGCGCCTGAGCATGTGGGGGGGACCGAACTGTATGCCCAAACACTGGCCCAGGCCCAGACCCGTCGCGGAGATGAAGTGGCGGTCTTCACGCCTTCATCCCTGTCTACAGGCAACGATCTTGACATAACTGATGAAAATGGCTTGACAGTTTACCGAATGCCGGTCGGTCAGCGCAGCAGCACGGCCGTTTTCCGCAGCACGTTCGGCAATTCGCGGTTAGTTGCTGGGCTGAGTGGAGACACTGGATCGCTTTCAGCCGGAGATCGTCCACATTCAGCACTTGATGGGCTTGCCCGTTGAGATTGTGGATCAACTGGTAGCAAGGCAAATCCCGTTTGTGATTGCGCTGCATGACTACTGGTATGGCTGCGCCAATGCCCAACTGCTTACCAACACTGACCAGACCATTTGCGCCGGGCCGGATGAACAGGCAACGAACTGCGCGCACTGTGCGCTGGCACGGGCCGGACTGCCATCTGCGGCGGTCGTTCTTGCTCCGGTATTGGCTCCTGTGATGCGCCGTCGCAATGCGCTGCTGGCGTGGGTATTTGCAGCAGCCTCGCTGGTTATTGCCCCCAACGAATTTGTCCGTTCGACCTACGCCGCCATGGGGCTGCCGGTGAATCAGGTGGTGGTATTGCCCTGGGGCATGGATTTGCCGCCGGACCTGCCGGAGATTCGCCTGGCGGCTGAATTGGCGCGCGCCGATCGCCCGCCCGGAGAGCTGCACCTGGGATATGTGGGCAGCTTGAGTCACCAGAAAGGTATCCATGTGTTGGTAGAGGCGTTTAACCGGCTTCCGATTAGCTGGCGAGGCCAGGCTGGATATATACGGCAACCCGGCCGTTTTCCCGGAGTATTCGGCCGAATTGGAACGAAAGGCGACACATCCCGG
Source organism: Chloroflexota bacterium (assembly GCA_041390945.1). Lineage (GTDB taxonomy): Bacteria > Chloroflexota > Anaerolineae > Promineifilales > Promineifilaceae > Promineifilum. The sequence continues at coordinate 143,747 of JAWKOY010000024.1, read as the reverse complement.
TATTCATTTTGCCGGACTGTTGCCGAGGGAGGCGGTGTGGGATCGCCTGGCCTCATTTGATGCGCTGGTTTTGCCTACGTTGTGGCATGAGGCGTCGCCACTGACCATTGATGAATCGTTTGCCGCGGGAACGCCGGTGATTGGTTCGTCCATCGGTGCCTTACCGACCATGATCCGGGATGGCGTGGACGGGCTGCTTTTCCCACCGGGAGATGTAGATACGCTGGCCGGTATCCTGCAAGCGTTGCAGACAAGTCCTCAGCGGGTAAGTATCTTCGTTCGGCAATTCGGCCGGTGAAAACGATGGACACCCATGCGGCCGAAATCGCTGCCTACTATTCACAGATACTGGATGCTTTACCGCCAGCAAGATAAGAGAACCCGCATTACGTTCGGCGGGAGCGGAACAAGGCGGTATAATACCGGTTTGTTGTGACGCAGCCACCCGGCCTGTATCCAAAACTTTTTGAAAGCGGATGAGTACAGAACTACAGTCAATGGCTGACGAAAGCCAGCCAAACTACGAATACAACGCTGATGACGGCGGCCGACGCTGGCAAGAACGCTGGCGGGATATGGTTCACTACCGCTACCTGTTACGGAATCTGGTTGCCCGTGATCTGAAGGCACGCTACAAGAATTCCGTGCTGGGTATCTTGTGGAGCCTGCTCAATCCGCTATTTTTGATGATCGTGTTCACGATCCTCTTCTCAGTGATGGGCAACAATCAGATTCGCCAGTATCCCATCTTCGTTCTGGTGGGCCTGATTCCGTGGAACTTCTTTAACGGTTCCCTTCTCAGTGGCACCACTTCCAGACCGGGAACTCTTCCTGGTGAAGAAGGTTATTTCCCGCGTGAGATGCTGCCTATCTCTGCACTTCTGTCCAATCTGGTCAATTTCTGATCTCCTTTATTGTCCTGATTGCTTTCCTGTATCTCTTTGGTATCGGGCTGACTGTCCATGCCCTATGGGTTCCGGTTATTCTTCTGACCCAGTTAATCTTCACATTGGGGTTAATCTTCCTGCTCAGCAGCCTGTCTGTTTTTTATGGCGACGTGCTGATGATCCTGGAAGTTGTGACACTGGCCTGGTTCTTCATGACCCCGATATTCTATTCATTGGAAATGTTCCCCGACATGGTCACCGTCCTGGGCGTGACATTCCATCCGGCCCAGGTGATGCGCTGGATCAACCCCATGGCCTCAATCATTGATGGGTATCGTACTGTTCTTTGGGGAACTTACGAGAGCGCCGGACAGGCGGCCATGAATCCGGCTTACTTAATTCGTACTTTTATCACTGCGGTGATTGTCCTAATCGCCGGCTATGCTGTCTTCACCCGACTGGACCCTCTCTTTGGGGAGAAGCTCTAACCCGCCGGGTTGTCGGGCTGCTACATGCCTATGAGTTTTTCACGAACTGTCCGAATCCTTTTGCCCGTTTTGTCCGTCTGGCTACTGGTTCTGGCAGCCTGCCAGACGACGGTTCCTGCACCTGTGGAGGAAGAGAGTGCGACGACGGTTGCCGAGATAACCGTGCCGGTCGTGAATACGGACACCCCCACACCGGAGCCGGCGACCGCTGTTGAATCGCCCTCTCCGTCGGCCGTACCGGATACGCCGCAGCCGGAGGCAACCGAGGCGCCTACCACGACGCCGACACCCCCGGCAACGTCAACACCCCAGCCGACAGTCACGCCGACCAGCCGCCCCCCGGTGGACCCGACCCGTGCGGTTATCGGAACAGGATCGCTTGATGAGGGAATTCCGACGCCGGCCTCGCCGATTCCGTCACCGGTACCCACGTTTGAAGTGCCGGAAGAAACGATCAATGTCCTGTTGCTGGGCAGCGACATCGGCTCCGCCGGACAAACCGACGGCCGTACGGACACAATGATTATTGTGTCCATTAATCCGGAATACGGCACGGCATCCATGATCTCCCTGCCACGTGATCTCTATGTCTATCATCCGACGCGGACGATGGGGCGTCTCAATGTGGCCGAACCCCTGGGTGGACCGGAACTGCTTGAGCAAACGATCCTCTATAACTTTGGCGTCCCGATTCACTACTACGCCCAGATTGATTTCGACGGGTTCAAACAGGTAGTGGATACGCTGGGTGGCGTCGAGGTTGCCGTTAGTTGTTCACTTCGGGATTGGCGACTTAAATCACCGGAACTGGACCCGTTTGAGGAAGACAATTGGGAAATGTACACACTGCAGCCGGGTATCTATGACATGGATGGCGACCTGGCACTCTGGTATGCGCGCTCCCGGTTAACCACCAGCGACTTTGATCGCGGCCGTCGCCAGCAACAAATACTACGGGCCATGCTGGACCAGAGCATAGATTTGGGCCTGGTTGCCCAGGCGCCGTCGCTTTGGAACACCTTCAAGGATGTTGTTGATACTGATATGGATATCGGCCGTATCCTGCAACTGGCTTCACTGGCACCCACAATTGATCAGAACGGTATCCAGAACCTCTATCTGCAAGGCAAGACAGAGTCGTGGATTATTCCGAGCAGTGGCGCCCAGGTGCAGCTACCGGTATGGGAAGGGCCGAACAAGATGGAGGAAACCTTCCAGCGACTGTTTCTACCCCCGGCGCTCAATCGCGCTGATCGCGCGCCTATTGTCGTTGAAGTGGTAAACGGGACCGATAATCCCGATCTGGCCCGTCTGGCGGCCGATAACCTGGCCTGGTATGGATTTGTGCCGGTCATTGGCGATTCGTATACGGGCGATCAGGCAACGACTGTCGTTGAGTATTACGGCCCCAATTTCAAGGGGTCCTACAATTGGCTCATTAGCTGGATTGCCGGCCGTCGAGAGGGGGATACGGTCCTCGTGGATAACCCGGATTATGAATATGATTACCGGTTGATATTGGGTGATGACTACGATCCTTGTGTCCCTGCATTCTATGCACCACAGGGCAGTGTGTCCGGGGATTCCTGATTTTATTGATTGCACAATGACAGGGGCGCAGGCATAATTCCCCCGATGAACGCCTCACCCTGAACGATGATTTTGCGGGCGATGACCATAATGGTTGGTCATCGCCTTTTTTGTTGTGGTAATAGCCAAACAGGAGGTAATCGGTGAACGATAAGCGGGAGATCTTTGGCTGGGTGATGTACGATTGGGCGAACTCGGCCTTCAGTACCACCGTCGTGACAGCCCTGCTCGGTCCTTATATATTGGCATTGGGGGAATCCAGTACCGAGCCGCTACGAATTTTGGGAAGCACCATCCAACCGGCGGCCGTTTTCCCCTTTGCCGCCTCTCTTTCAGTTATATTGCAGGTATTATTTCTTCCCTTACTGGGAACCATCGCTGACTACACCTCTTTCAAGAAACGGATGATGATGGCTTTCGCCTATACCGGCGGTTTTGCGACCATCCTCCTCTTTTTTACCCGTGCCGATATGCCCCTGTGGGGTACCAATGGGGCGGTTCTCTACGGCAGCCTGCTTTTCATCATCGCCAATCTCTCCTTCGGTGCGGCCGTTGTTTTCTATAACTCCTTCCTCCCGGAGATCGCCTCCCCGGACACACGGGATGCCGTCAGCTCGCGCGGTTTTGCCATGGGCTATCTCGGCGGCGGCTTGCTACTGCTGGCTAACCTGGGGTTGCTGCTGGTGATGGATGACACATCTCTGGCGGTGCGCATCAGTCTGGCGAGCGCCGGCATCTGGTGGGTGGTGTTCACCTTCCTGTTCCCGCAAAAGCGCCTGCGCCAACGTTCTCCGGCCCGTGAATTGCCGCCGGGTGAGGGGCTCTTCTCCCATGGGGTCAAGGAAATTTTCCAGACGTTGAAGGAGATGTGGCGCATTTACCCGGAGACTCTGCGGTATTTGGTGGCGTATCTGGTTTACAACGACGGCATCCAGACTGTAATCGTGGTCGCTACGGCCTTCGCTGCCGATGAGTTGGGTGTCGAGACGCAGACACTGCTGATTCTGGTGTTGATGATCCAGTTCATCGCTTTTTTCGGCGCGCTGGGTTTTGGTCGTGTGGCTCAGCGGATTGGAGCCAAACGGGCCATCGTTATCAGCCTCGTTATCTGGTCGGCCCTGGTTATCTACGCCTACGCCTTCCTGAACAACGAGACCCAACTGTTTGTCATGGGCGTGGTTCTGGCCCTTGTCCTGGGTGGGTCACAGGCACTGAGCCGGTCACTCTTCTCGCAAATGATCCCCAGCGATCAGGAAGCCAAGTATTTCGGCTTCTACGAGATCAGCGAGCGGGGTACCTCCTGGATCGGTCCGCTGGTCTTTGCACTGGCGGTGCAATTTACCGGCTCGCAGCGGATCGCGCTTGTGTCGCTGATTATCTTCTTTGTCCTGGGCCTGATTCTGCTCTTGCGTGTTAACGTGCGCGAGGCCATGCTGGAGGCAGGTAATGATCCCACGGGGGTTGTCCTCTAGACGGACTGCACGATGATGGACCCGGCAGCACTCGAACAAAGCCGGCAGTTTGTCCGGCGGCAGGGAACGGCCGTTGAGCAGGCACGATTGCGATATCTGTTCAATGGGGATACCCCACCTCCAGACGTTGTGGAGCAGTTCCGGCGGAGCCAGCGGAACGATGGTGGATGGGAACCATCCTGGGCAACGGAATATAGCTCGGTGGATGCCACCTGTTACCGGCTGGCCCAGCTCGACCAGTTGGGTTTGGGCGTTGAAACGCCAATGGTTACGGACGGGATTCGATTCCTGGCCGAACTGCAAGCGCCGGATGGATCCTGGGAAGAGGACGCGGATCAGGAACAGGCCGCGCCTTTCTGGGCTATGCCGGGCGATGCGTCTGCACGCCTGTACCTGACAGCCAACGCCGGGTACTGGGTGGGGCGGTCTGGGTTGATCCCGGTGAGTGCGCGCGATGCGGCCGATTACCTGTTGGCTGCACTGGCTCCCGATGGACAACTGGCCTCTTTTCTTCAGGCACACTGGCTGGCTGTCGGGTTATGGAATCTCCTTGGTTATGATGAACCGGTGGCCCGCACTCTGGGTTATATCGACACTCGAATAGATGAGTTGCCGGTTGATGATCTGGTGTGGATGCTGGTGGCCTTGTTGGATGCTGACGTTTCGGCCGAGCATCCTGCGGTTGCTCATGGTCTTGACCGGCTAGAAGCGCTACGCGACGATGAAGGTGTGTGGGGGACTGATGAAGGAGGAGAGAACGTCGCACATGTCACCGTTGAAGCGCTACGTGCCCTGAAACTGGGCGGACGGCTGGATGGGTAGTCCTTCACCCGGCCAGGTCATCTGGGTTACGGTATCGAAAGCCAATGGTCAGCTCCACCGGCGCTGGCAGGCATGTATTGAGCGTGTGGCCGAGGATTGTCTGGTGACGGTTGCCGGGGTTGGTAACCCGGTAATCCTTTCGGGCAGAACCGCTTTACAAAAATACCCTCTCCGCTCGTTTTACTGGATCGGCCGTCGGTACGATCTGCTTGAGGTATATGATCCGGATGGGCGTTTGCACGAACTGTATAGCAACATCTGTAGCCCCATCGAATGGACCGGGGATGGGATCCGCTATACGGATCACGAACTGGATATCGTGCAGTATGTTGGGCGGGAGGCTGAGATCGTGGACGAAGACGAATTTGCCGCCGCTGCTGCTGAATTTGGTTACTCAGACGAATTTCAGCGATTGTGTTATGCGGCTGCTGCCGAAGCCCTGGATACAGTCCGAACCTGGCAGCCGCGCGGGTTCAACGGCGGATTTAAACGCTGCCCCTGAGGATGGTTTCGGCCGCTGCGGCCAGGGATTGCCGGTTGTTTCGCGCACGAACCTGGATGGCGCGAAAGGCTTCCTCTTCGGATAACCCGGTTTGCATGAGTTTGCCCTTGGCGCGATCCAGCAGCTTGCGCGTCGCCAGGTCTATTTCCAGTTGCTGGGTGCGTTGGGCCAGCGCCAGTGTTTCCAAAAACCGTTTTCGTGCAACGGAAATAGCGGCTACCAGCTCTTCAGGTTGAACCGGTTTAACGAGATACCCTTGAATGGGTAGGTCAGTGGCCCGTTCGATCAGGTCCTGCTCGCTAAAGGCGGTCAGGATAAGGATCGGCATGGGGCGGCTCTTTGTGATGGCTTTGGCCGCTTGCAACCCATCAGTATACGGCATTTGAATATCGAGGATAGCCAGGTCCGGGCGATGCACTTCCGCCATGCGAATGGCTTCGCTGCCGTTGGTGGCGGCGATTACCTGATGGTCCAGAGCTTCCAGCATGGACTTTAGCCCAAGCCGGATGATGGATTCGTCATCGGCGATAAGAATCAGCATGATTAGCTTGCCAGTGGTTGCAGTTCTTCAGCAAGTCGCGGGAAACGAATGCAGGCTTCCGTCCCCACCGGTAGGCGGTGAAGCTCGAAACGGCCGTGTAAATCTTCAGAAACCAGTGTCCCGGCAATCTCCAACCCAAGATTGTGTTCAAATGTGTCAGGCAGCCCACACCCATCGTCACGCACGAGGACAATTAATTCTTCCGGCGAACGACCGAGGGATACCTCGATCTGCCCTACCGGTTGCCCAACGAAAGCATGCTCCAGGCTGTTCTGCACCAACTCGTTCACAACGACGCACAGGGTCGTGGCGATGCGGCTGGGTAACAACAGGCTTTCACCACGGACTGCGATTTCGATTGTTTGCTGGGGATGAGACATGCCGATTTGGGTCATCTGCACAATTCGCTCCAGAACAGAGCGAACATCCACCAGCCGGAATCCTTTCTCAGATAATATCTCATGAACGGCGGCGATGCTGTGAATTCGGTGGATATTAGCCAGAAGGACCTGTCGGGTATCCAGATTTTCGGCATCGGGCAGTTGCAACTGCATGAGCATGACGATGGTTTGCAGATTGTTCTTGATGCGATGGTGCATTTCGCGCACGATGGCCGCGTTTGTCACGAGCCGCGCGTTTTCAATTGCCAGCGCTGTCTGGTTAGCCAGCGTCAACAGAGTTGTCTCTTGCCCACCCTCGAACGCATTGGGTCGGGTGGACTGGCATACCAGCACGCCGATTGCCCGGTCCTGGATGCTCAGGGGCACGCCGAGCAGTGTCTCCCCGGCAACGCGCGAGCTTCTCCTTGTCTGTGTCTGGGCATCATTGAAACGGACCGCGTGCCCAGCTTCCAGAACGGCCGAGAGTAGTGCCGGGACGCGATTACTGTCTATTGCCGGACCATACCGGGCGGAAGTGCGGTTGCTGTCGTCCAGCATGTAGATGGCACACGCTGCTGCCCCCACTGTCTGGGCCGCCATATTGGTGACGACATCCAGAATGTCATCCAGATATTGTGGCGAGGTGACAGCTTCGCTGACCTGGGCCAGGGTCTGTAGCTCGTCCAACTGGCGCTTCTGCTGGTCATGGAGCTGTGCTTTTGCCAGAGCGCCTGCGGCAAGGTCGGCAATGAGGGACAGAGCCTGAATCTCACTCTCTGAATACTGGTGAGCACTATTGGTCTGGACGTTGAGTGCGCCTATGGGTTTGTCCTGAAGTACCAGCGGCACCGCGAGCAACGACCGGAAGCGAACTTCCTCTGTATCCTCGATCCATTTGAAGTGGGGATCGTTCTGCGCGTCGGCCGAAAAGACGGGTTGATTGCGGGCGACAGCAAACCCGGTCATGCCCTCGCCAATCTGCAGCGTGGCTCGACCCAACGCCAGTTTTGCCAGCCCGGTAGAAGCGCGCATCCGCAGGGTTTCACCATCCGGGTCGAGCAGGTAGATGGTACAGGAGTCCACCTGCATAACCTCGGTGGTCTTGCGGGCAATGAGATCAAGCGTCGTGTCGAGATCCCAGGCGGCGCTGAGAGATCGCGCGATCTCTCGTAGTGCGTTGAGCGGCTGCGGGCGATAGAGTGCAGAGTCAGCTTGCCGGGTCATTGTGCGGCGCATTATACGTTTTTGCCGGCCCACTTGCTACCCGATGCCGAAACAAAAACAGCTCCCCAGATCGGGGAGCTGTTTCTCATGTTCAGATGCTTTGTTGACTTTAGATGCCGTAGTAAAGCAGGAACTCGTAGGGATGCGGCCGCAGGCTGACCGGGCCGACTTCTTCGTGGTATTTGTAGGAAACGTAGCTTTCCAGTAAATCGGGTGTAAAGACGCCGCCTTCCAACAGGAAGTCGTGATCGGCCTGGAGTGCGTCCAGTGACTCGTTCAGCTTACCGACGGTCATGGTAACCTTGTTGATGTTTTCTTCTTCGAAGAGATCCATGTCAGCAGCCTCGCCGGGATCAATCTGGTTCTTGATGCCGTCAAGACCGGCCATCAACATGGCGGAGAATGCCAAATACGGGTTAGCCGCCGGATCGGGGCAACGGAACTCAATGCGCTTGGCTTTTGGTGACTGGGAGTACATGGGGATACGGACGGCCGCTGAGCGGTTACGGGCCGAGTAAGCCACAACAACCGGTGCTTCATAACCGGGTACTAGGCGGCGGTAGGAGTTGGTGGTCGGGGCAACAATCGCCAGCAGGGCGTTAATGTGCTTCAGAATGCCACCGATATACCACAAGGCCATCTGGCTCAGGTTGGCATAACCGTCGCCAAAGAACAGCGGTTCCCCGTCTTTCCAGAGGCTTTGGTGCGTGTGCATGCCGGAGCCGTTATCGGCAAAGATTGGCTTGGGCATGAATGTTACTGTCTTGTCGTTGCGCTTGGCTACGTTCTTGACAATATACTTGTACAACTGCACCTTGTCGGCCATGGTGAGCAGGGAATCGTACTTCATATCAATTTCGCATTGTCCGGCAGTACCGACTTCGTGATGATGGACTTCAATGTTGACGCCGGAGTCAACCAGAACGCGTACCATCTCGCTACGCAGGTCCTGAAGCGTGTCGAACGGAGCAACCGGGAAGTAACCACGTTTGTGCGGGACGGAGTGTCCATAGCCAAAGATCCCGGAATTCCACGGCCCTTCGGCACTATCTACCTGATAGGCGGACGAATATTCACCGGATGAGTACAAGACCTTGTCGAATACGAAAAACTCTGCTTCCGGGCCGAAGTAGGCCGTATCAGCAATACCGGTGGACTTGAGATACTCGACAGCCTTGCGGGCTACGTAACGAGGATCACGGGAATAGGGCTCTTTGGTCAGGGGATCAAAGATATCGCAGACCAGGCTCAGTGTGGGTGCTTCACAGATAGGGTCCACAATGGCCGTGTCCGGATCACCAATCAGGATCATGTCACTCGATTCGATGCTTTGGAATCCGCGAATGGAACTGCCGTCAAAGCCCATGCCTTCTTCAAAGGCCCCTTCCAGACTGAACTCTTCGATGGGCATTGAGAAGTGCTGCCATTGCCCGAAAAGGTCGGTGAATTTGACATCAACGAACTGGATACTCTTGTCGTCGATGAGCTTCTGAACATCATTCTTGCTTGCCATTTTGAAATAGCCTCCATGAAATTGAAACAATTTATAAACAACCATGACCCGGCCCATCCCTTTCGGGGAAATTTGGGCCGGGTCTGAAATTGACTACCGGATGACGCCAGTGGCGTCAAGTATACAACCCGTTAATCGGTTCCAACAGGAAGTGCAGTACCACCCCCATCAACGTCACCGGTTACCGATACGAACTCAGGATAGGAGCCGATACCGTGGTAGGCGTAGTCGATACCTTCTTCTTCAACCTCCGGTGTAACCCGCAAGCCGATGGTCTTCTTAATGATGTAGAACATCAGGAAGGACAGCGGCAGCGTGAAAACGGTGCAGGCTACGAGGCCCAGCGCCTGGATTCCGAGCTGGGAGAAACCGCCACCGGACAGCAGTCCGAGACCGTCCACACCCCAGATGCCGATAGCCAGAACACCGAACATACCGTTCAGGCCGTGTACCGGGAAGGCCCCGACCGGGTCGTCGATCTTGAGGCGCTCCATCAACTGCACGCCGTAGTAGGAAATCGCACCGGCGATCAGGCCGATTACCAGAGCTGCCAGCGGCGTTACGAAAGCACAAGGAGCTGTGATTGCTACCAGGCCACCCAACGCTCCGTTAAAGGCCATACTGACGTCCCACTTACGAGTATAGAAGTAGGCGATAAACATAGCGGCGATAGCACCGGTGGTGGCCGCGAAGTCTGTCGTTACAACGATGAGTGAAATCGGCACCGGATCGGCCGCCAACTGACTGCCGGGGTTAAACCCGAACCAGCCCAGCCACAGGATGAAAGTACCCAGCGCAGCCAACGGAATATTGTGACCGCGAATCGTTTGCCCAAAGACCTTGTCCTTGCGCTTGCCCAGCATCAACGTTCCGGCCAGACCTACATAGGCGCCAACCAGGTGGACAACAGAGGATCCGGCGAAATCCAGATAGCCCATCTCGGCCAACCAACCGCCACCCCATACCCAGTGTCCGAAGATCGGGTAGATGAGGAGACCGGTAACAAAGCTGTAAGCCAGGTCCGCCTTGAAGTCGGTGCGTTCGGCCATCAACCCCGACGCAATGGTCGAAGCTGCAGCACAGAACGCAAACTGGAAGAAAAAGAATGCCAGGGAAGGGATAGCCAATCCCGGCCAAATTTCCGGGAGCCCCTGCAGGAAGAAGTACTCGGTACCGAAAAAGGCATTTCCGGAACCGAACATCAAACCGAAACCCAATGCAACAAACCCGATCGTGGTCATGGTTGTGTCCATCAGGTTCTCGGCCATGATGTTCACCACGTTCTTCGAACGCACAAACCCGGCCTCAAGGAATCCAAAGCCGGCCTGCATGAAGAACACCAGGAACCCGGCAATAAGTACCCAGACGGTGTCTACTGCACTGATAGTGACTTCACCATCCTGAGCGAATGCGGATTTGGCGAACAACATAAGCAAGCCAAAGACCACAATTATGTTGGTCACCCGTCTGATCATGCGGATATTTTTCTGCACCATAACTTCTGCCTCCTTCTCGTGTAAAAGTTCGATTCGCCAAGTACCAAATAAACAAAAAGCCCCCGCACACTATCTGGATAAGATTGACAGTGTCGGAGGCGTCCTGGCCTCTTAACGATATGATGTTTTTGTCACCGGGAGCTCCGCAAAAACCTCGCGGCAACACTAATTAGTATGATGTATTTGTCGCATTGCGTCAATTCGCACAATCGCCAAACAGATTCGCCTATAGATTTGTACAAATTAACTGAATATTAATGGTCCCTTCATCCCCTATAATAAGGAGACGAGTCAATAAGCTGTTATTGGCTAAGCAGATTGCTTCCGCTCGGAAGCGGTGAATCATCTGCCTGAATCACCTACCAGCGGCAGTATCGAACGTTAATAGCCACCGCGCCTGCACCGGGCTTCATTCAGGAACCGGCGTGGCGTAAATTATCTGCGGAGTATGAATATAGAGATGAGGCGTTCAAGGAAAAAATCCGGACGAAAGTCATCCCCCCCGGCAGCCCAGGATGAGCCTGGTCAGCAGGGCCTCTACGATCCACGATTCGAGCATGATGCTTGCGGCACGGGGTTTGTCGCCCATGTCAAAGGCCATGCTTCCCACAACATTGTCCAAAACGCACTAACCGTACTGGAAAACCTGACTCATCGTGGTGCAGCAGGCGCAGAACCGAACACCGGTGACGGTGCCGGTATCCTGCTCCAGTTACCTCATTTATTCTTATGTGGTGCCGCGGCGCAGGTGGGCATTGCCCTCCCGGAACCAGGCGACTACGGCGTGGGTATGGTTTTCCTGCCGCGCGACCCCGCCCACCAGGTTGAATGTCGATCGCTATTTGAGAGCGTCATCCTGGAAGAGGGACAGGAAGTACTGGGGTGGCGACCAGTCCCCACAGATAACGCAGCGCTTGGCGCAACCGCTCTCCGTGGTGAACCGGCTATTTTCCAGGTCTTTATCGGCCGCAACGCTGATGTTGAGCCGGGTGATGATTTCGAGCGTAAGTTGTATGTCATCCGCCGCATGGCTGAAAAAACCGTCCACTGCGACGAAGTAGAAGGCGGTCGTTCCTTTTACATCCCCAGTCTGTCATCACGGACAATCATCTACAAGGGCATGCTGCTGGCTGAGCAGTTGCGAGGGTACTACCCTGATCTTTCCCATCCCTTGATGGCCTCGGCCATTGCCCTGGTCCATTCCCGCTTTTCAACCAATACGTTTCCCAGTTGGGAGCGTGCTCACCCATACCGTTACCTGATCCACAACGGTGAAATCAATACCGTTAAGGGCAACGTAAACTCGATGCGCGCCCGGCAAACCCTGTTCAGCTCCGACCTCTTTGGCGACGATTTGTCCAAGGTGATGCCGATCATTGACGACAACGGCAGTGATTCGGCCATGTTCGACAATGTATTGGAGTTTCTGACACTATCCGGCCGATCATTGCCCCATGTGGTGATGATGATGATCCCGGAGCCGTGGGAACACCATGAGAGCATGCCCGCCGACAAGCGTGCGTTTTATGCGTATCACAATACCTTGATGGAGCCCTGGGACGGCCCGGCGTCTATGGCCTTTACTGATGGTTCGGTTGTTTGCGCCGTGCTGGACCGGAACGGCTTACGTCCGTCCCGCTATTACGTGACGACCGACGATCTGGTCATTATGGGATCAGAGGTGGGGGTGCTCGACGTTCCGGCTGAAAAAGTTGTCCACAAGGGACGGCTCCAACCCGGTCGTATGCTGGTTGTGGACACTCGTGAAGGACGTATCATTGCCGATGACGAGCTGAAACATAACATGGCCGGGGAACGGCCGTATGAAGACTGGCTGCAGGAAAATCTCACCACCCTGGATGACCTGCCGGCTGCACCACAAGAGTATCCACCCAGCCATGATGCCATCATCCAACGGCAGCAGGCTTTCGGCTATACGTTTGAAGACCAGCGGGTCATCCTGGCCCCGATGGTTTCCGATGGAAAAGAACCAATCGGATCAATGGGTGACGACACCCCCATTGCCATTCTATCTGAACGGCCGCAACTACTTTACAACTATTTCCGTCAGCTCTTTGCCCAGGTGACCAATCCGCCGATTGACGCTATCCGTGAGGAGTTGATCACCAGTACCTACATGCTGCTTGGCTCCGAAGGTGATCTGCTGAATCCCCAGCCGGAGAATGCCAGACGTATCCGTCTCAAGACCCCGGTTCTCACCAATGAGCAACTTGCCAAACTGAGACATATTAAACACCCCGGATTCAAGTCGGCGACTCTGCCGATCCTTTTCCCGGCCGGCGGTGATGGTGTCGCTCTGGAAAAGGCGCTCAATGACCTGTTTGCGGCAGCGAACAAGGCCATTGCCAGGGGCGCAAATTTGCTTATCCTTTCCGATCGCGGCGTTCAACGAGAGAAGGCTGCCATCCCGGCGCTACTGGCGGCCGGAGGATTACACCAGCACCTTATTACCCAGGGTACGAGAACACGCATCAGCATTATTGTGGAATCAGGCGAGCCGCGCGAGGTGCATCACTTTGCCTGCTTGCTGGGTTTCGGTGCGGATGCCATTAATCCCTATCTGGCTTTTGAGACGATCCAGGATTTGATGGATCAACACCTTGTTACAGATATCACCTTTGAGGAGGGTGTGGAGAAGTATGTCAAGGCAGTCGTCAAGGGGATCGTGAAAGTCATCTCCAAGATGGGGATTTCGACCGTCCAGAGCTATCAGGCGGCCCAGATATTTGAAATCCTGGGTCTGGACCGGTCTGTTGTGGACCGGTACTTCACCGGAACGCCGACCCGTATTGAAGGGGCTGACCTTAACATCATTGCTGAAGAAGCTCGCCAGCGGCACGAATTAGCCTATCCTGATCGTCCGGCCAACGGGCATGTGCTGGATGCCGGCGGCCGTTATCAATTCCGGGAAGACGGCGAGTTACACCTGTTTAACCCGGCCACGATACACCGATTACAACATGCTGTCCGCACCGGCGACTACGAAGCGTACAAAGCCTACGCCAAATCCATTCAGGATCGTGACTCCTACCTGGCAACCCTGCGGAGTTTGCTCGACCTGGATCTCGTGGCCGATCCAATTCCCCTGGAAGAGGTTGAATCGCTTGAGGAAATCCTGAAGCGGTTCAAGACCGGGGCCATGTCCTATGGCTCCATCAGCAAGGAAGCGCACGAGACGCTGGCGATTGCCATGAACCGTATTGGCGGCAGGAGCAATACCGGGGAAGGGGGTGAAGACCCGGCCCGGTACACGCTCGACGAAAACGGCGACTCGCGCAACAGCGCCATCAAACAGGTGGCATCCGGTCGGTTCGGTGTCACCATTGAGTACTTATCCCAGGCCAAAGAGATTCAAATCAAGAAGGCTCAGGGAGCGAAGCCGGGTGAGGGCGGCCAACTGCCGGGGCACAAGGTCTACCCCTGGGTAGCCAGAGTGCGTCATTCGACGCCGGGTGTTGGCCTCATCTCGCCACCACCTCATCACGACATTTACTCAATCGAAGATCTGGCCCAGCTTATCTACGACCTGAAGAGCGCCAACCCTGAAGCGCGTATCAACGTCAAGCTGGTATCTGAGGTTGGGGTGGGCACGGTCGCGGCGGGTGTCGCCAAGGGTCATGCGGATGTTATCCTGATTAGCGGTCACGATGGTGGCACCGGAGCTTCCCCACAATCAAGCATCAAATATGCTGGGCTTCCCTGGGAGCTGGGGCTGGCCGAGACACATCAGACGCTGGTGCGTAACAACTTGCGTAGCCGGGTGCGTCTGGAGACAGACGGGCAGCTCAAGACCGGCCGGGATGTTGTCGTGGCGGCCCTGCTTGGTGCGGAAGAATATGGTTTTGCGACGGCCCCGTTGGTTTCGATGGGCTGCGTGATGATGCGTGTCTGTCATCTGAATACCTGCCCGGTCGGCATTGCGACGCAAAACCCCGAACTCCGTGAGCGCTTCACCGGTGAGCCGGTACACGTCGTGAACTTCATGCGCTTCATAGCGATGGAAGTGCGCGAGATTATGGCTCAGCTGGGGTTCCGCACACTGGATGAGATGATCGGCCGTACCGATAAGCTCATTCCCCGTACCGAGGAAGCCCATTGGAAGGCCAGCCATATTGACCTGTCAGCCTTGCTCTACCAACCGGATGTGCCGGAGACAATCGGCCGCAGTTGCCAGATTAAGCAGGAGCACGGCCTGGAGAAAAGTCTGGACAATCAGGTCCTGTTGGACCTGTGCCGTCCGGCCATTGAAGACGGTATGGAGGTTGAGGCAACCTTGCCCATCCGCAATACTCACCGAACTGTGGGTGCGACGCTCGGCCACACCATTGCCAAGCGGTATGGTGCGGTCGGATTACCGGAAGACACGATTAAGCTGACATTCCAGGGATCGGCCGGGCAGAGTTTTGGCGCGTTCACGCCCAACGGCCTGACATTTACACTGGAAGGGGATGCCAATGACTACATCGGCAAGGGCCTTTCCGGCGGCAAGCTCATTGTAAAACCCCCGGCGGGCAGCACCTTTGTGCCGGAAGAGAACATCATCATTGGGAATGTGGCCTTCTACGGGGCCACAAGCGGCGAGGCGTATATTCGCGGCGCGGCTGGGGAGCGTTTTTGCGTGCGCAATAGCGGCGTGACGGCCGTTGTTGAAGCGGTCGGCGACCATGGCTGCGAATACATGACCGGCGGTCGTGTTGCTGTCCTTGGCCCGACGGGGCGTAACTTTGCCGCGGGCATGTCCGGCGGTGTGGCCTATGTCTATAACCCTGACGGCACTTTCGCCGGACGGTGCAACCAGGCCATGGTTGAGTTGCAGCCAGTGACAGGAACGGACGCCGACGAACTGAATAACCTTGTCTGGCGACACGCTGTTTACACAGGCAGTACCGTTGCCTGGCATATGCTGTCGGATTGGGATGCTGTAGTCACCCAGTTTGTTAAGGTCATGCCCCTGGATTACCAACGAATGATGAATGCGATAGCCGACGCCGAAGCGGAAGGATTGTCTGGAGACGAGGCGCTCCTGGCCGCGTTTGAAGCAAACAAGCAGACTCTGGAGCAGGTCGGCAAGAAATAAACCACCATTGCAGCATACTCTCCACCACCTATGAATAAGACCACAGGATTTATGCGGTTTAATCGTGAAGCGCCTCCGGAACGGCCGGTCGCTGAGCGAATAGAAGATTGGCAACCTATTCACCTACACATGCCGGATGAGCGCCTGCAAACGCAGGCTGCCCGGTGCATGGATTGCGGTATCCCGTTTTGTCACAAGGGTCATGTCATTAACGGCATGACCTCCGGCTGTCCCATCAACAATCTGATACCGGAATGGAACGATTTGGTTTACCGGGGGCTATGGCGGCAGGCGTACGAACGGCTGCACAAGACCAATAACTTCCCGGAGTTTACAGGGCTGGTTTGCCCGGCGCCGTGCGAGGCGGCCTGTACACTGGGAATCTCCGATCCGCCGGTGACGATCAAGAGCATCGAATACGCGATAATTGACAAGGCGTTTGAGGAAGGGTGGGTAGACGCCACGCCACCCAAGAAACGAACCGGCAAGCGGATTGCAGTTATCGGCTCCGGTCCGTCAGGGTTGGCTTGCGCCGACCAACTCAACACGGTCGGTCATGAGGTGACAGTGTATGAGCGCGCTGACCGGATTGGCGGGCTGCTCATGTACGGTATTCCCAACATGAAGCTCGACAAGGCAATTGTCCAGCGCCGCCTTGATGTGATGGCCTCAGCCGGCGTGAATTTCTGTCCCGGAGTTGAGGTCGGTCGTGACATTCCGGCCGCTGAGCTTCAGGATCAGTATGATGCGATTGTGATGTGTACCGGGGCGACCCGTCCTCGTGACCTGGGGGTGCCCGGTCGTGAGCTGTCGGGAACGCACTTCGCGATGGAATTCCTCCACGGCAATACCAAAAGCCTGCTTGATTCGGACCACGGAGACAATGCGTACCTCTCGGCCGAGGGGCTGGATGTGGTGATTATCGGCGGCGGCGATACAGGCACGGATTGCGTGGCAACATCCCTGCGCCATGGCTGCCGCAGCCTGACCCAGTTTGAAATTTTACCCAAACCCCCGGACAGCCGCGCACCGGATAATCCCTGGCCGCAGTGGCCCAAGGTCTACAAGCTGGATTACGGGCAGGCCGAAGCGGCCGAACAGTTCGGTGCAGACCCACGGGCATACTGTGTATTGACCAAGGAAATCCTGGGCGATGATCGGGGCCGCGTGCGCGGGTTACGTACGGTGGATGTGCAATGGACCGTGCGCCCCGGCGATCGGCCGTTACTGGAAGAAATCCCCGGCAGCGAACGGGAGTGGCCGGCGCAACTGATTATCCTGGCGATGGGTTTTCTCGGTCCTGAAGGTGGATTGCTGGAGCAGTTTGGGGTAGAGGCGGATACGCGCGGTAATGTGGCTGCTCCCTATGGACGTTTCACAACCAATGTGCCGGGCATCTTTGCCGCAGGGGATGCGCGCCGGGGCCAGAGCCTGGTGGTCTGGGCGATTAATGAAGGTCGGGCTGCCGCCCGTGAAGTCGATCGTTGGCTGATGGGTCACACGACCCTGCCGTAAGCGATACGATTGCGTTGCCGGGAGACAAGGACCTCGGCAATTACCAGCCGGCCACGTCATCCCGGCCCATAATGGACGAGATCTTAATCCGCACCAACAACTCCCCCTTGACGCTATTGCGTTTGCCATAAGCCTCAGCCTCGGCGGCACCCATATAGCGACCGGCAATTAGCGTGGCCCACCGGCGAAGGGCATTCGGATCATTGGATAAGGCGGCCGTTCCATCCAGCTTGACGAAAGCAAAGGGCGGCTGATCGTCATCTACACAAATGGATACCCAGGGATATTGATCCAGGTTTTTGGTCTTGAGACTGGTGTGCCAGGTTGTGAAGATCAGGTCTTCACCGTCCATCGTAAACCAGACCGGCGCAACGTGGGGACGGCCGCTGCCACGGACGGTCGCCACCTTCGCGGTGCGCGGCTTCGCCAACAAGAATGCCAGACACTCCTTGCGGGTCATTTCTTTCATATATCAAACCTCTGATGAATCAAGATCGGCCGTCATATACAGACCGTCCAGAGAGAACCCATGTCGCGTGTAATATTCACGTGTACCAATCGCACTAATAACAGCAATCCGCCGGTAACCGGCGGCGCGGGCCATGTCCATCGCCTTTCGGACGAGGCGTGTGCCCAGCCCAATGTGTTGGGCTTCGCCCTGGCTGTCTTCACCCAGATTGAGCGCCGGGCCATAGACGTGAACCTCGCGGATCATGGCATGACCTTCCAGTTCAGGTAACGGATGTGGTTGCATCCGGTCCGGGAAGGATAACCGAAGAAATCCAGCCAGTCGATTGTCGTCTGTCTCAAAACTGAGAAAGTGCTCGGTGGTGGCATCCGTTTCGTATTCCAGATCACGCAAAGACAGATCTTCTTCAGCAACCGGATCGCGCCGTACTTCGCGGCAACGAATGCACCGGCAGGGTGTGCCGCGTTCTTTCAGCACTTGCTGGGCCACCTGTCGCAGGTTGGCTTTCTTGTTGCCCTCGACGACATTGGTTGTCGGAAAATCACGGATAACCCGGTTTAACCGCACATATCGCGGCACCTGGGCTTTGCAGGCGACCAGCACATCCAGCACTTCTTCTTCGGTGTAGGGTTGATACTCGCCGCGTAGCCAGTAGTCATACAACTTGGCATTTTCCACCAGCATACAGGGATAAATCTTCAACTCGTCCGGTCGCACGGCGGGATCGCTCCACAAGCGGCCGAAATCAGCAATGTCCCCTTCCGGCGTGGCACCCAGCAGGTTCGCCATCCAGTGTCCGTGAATCTTGAACCCGGCCAGCCGCAGCAGCCGGAAGGCGTCGCGGGTAGATTGTGCATCGTGGCCGCGCTGGTTCAACTGGAGGATGCGTTCATCCATGGTCTGAATGCCCACCTGAACCTTGGTCACCCCCAGATAACGCAACCAGCGCAGTTCCTCCACATCAATATGGTCCTGGCGCGTCTCCACAACCAGTCCGACATTGCGTCGTTTGCCCTGGGCATTGGCAATCTGCGCCTCAGCCAGGGTCGCGGCGTCAAAGCCGTTCATGGCGTCGAAGCAGCGCTTGACAAACCATTCCTGGTAATCGCGGCGATAACTGGACCAGGTGCCGCCGAGGATGAGCAGTTCGATCTTCTCCGCCGGGTGACCAATTTGCTCCAGCGCGCGAATACGCACGGCCGTTTGCTCGTACGGATCGAAGCCGTGTCGCTCCGCCCGCTGTGCCCCCGGCTCGTCATGCAGGTAGCTCTTGGGCATGCGCACGTCGGTGGGGCAGAAGACGCACTTGCCGGGACAGGGGTAGGGCTTGGTGAGTACGGTCACCACCGTCACACCCGACTGGGTGCGCATGGGCTTCATTTGTAAATGGATGCGCAGCTCCGGGTCGAACTCCATCAGGCCCTGATCGCATAACTGCTCATAGGCGTCAATGACCTGGGCCTTGGACATCCAGGGCAGACCGCGCTGGGTAAAGCTCTGGATGGTACGGTTATACTGTTTGCCGATCAGCGGCTGTAAGTCGGCCAGGGTTTGGATCAGCTCCACGACCAGCTCTTCCTGGCCGGAGATATCTATCGGTGCCTGCCTTGCGCGCCAGGCCTTGTCCCGGGCGGACTTGGTCAATGGGGTCGTCATTGTCAGGCTAACTCACTGACCAGTTCAACCATTGTTCGCAACGTATCCACATCGAACACGGTCATATTCAGGGTTGTTACCGGGCTGTCGTACCAGAGCCGGAGCCGTTCGCGAACCCGGTCACGCGGCCCGACCAGGGCCACGGCGTCAATCAGTTCGGCCGGGACACGGGCCATTGCCCCGCCACGATCGCCGCTGAGGTACAGGTCCTGGATTTCGGCCGCAGCAGCCTCAAACCCATATCGCGCTGCCAGGTCGTTGTAGAAGTTCTTGCCACGCGCACCCATGCCGCCAATGTAGAGAGCCAGCATGGGACGCAGCATGTTGTAGCACACATCCAGACTATCGTTGATAACGACAGAAACGGTGGGGGCAATATCAAACGACTCCATGGATTTGCCCCCGCGCGCCAGACCGGCCTCCACGTGCGGTTTGAATACGGCATCATATTGATCCGGAGCGAAGAAGATGGGCAGCCATCCATCCGCAATTTCGGCCGCCAGTTCCACATTCTTTGGTCCGATTGCCGCCAGGTAGATGGGAATATCGGGCTGCGCGTGGAGCGTGCTCTTTAGCGGTTTGCCCAACCCGGTGGCGTCACTGCCTTCATAAGGAATCTGGTACAGCTTGCCGTCAAACGTGAGCGGCGCTTCACGATTGAAAATCTGGCGAACGATGGTCACGTATTCGCGGGTTCGGGTCAGGGGTTTGGCGTACCCGACGCCGTGCCACCCTTCGACGACCTGGGGACCGGATAGTCCCAGCCCCATCAGGAATCGGCCGCCGGACAACTGGTTCATTGTCATGGCCGTCATGGCGGCGTTGGCCGGCGTCCGGCCGGGCATTTGCATAATGGCCGTGCCCAGCTTGATGTCTTTGGTTTGCGCGCCCAACCAGGCCAGCGGCGAGACAGCATCAGACCCGTAGGCTTCGGCCGTCCATACCGCGTAGACTCCCAATCGGTCCGCTTCCCGGACCAACTCAACCGGCAGATCAATCTTCCCTGCCGCATACCCCAGCATCAACCCTAATCGCATAGTACTCCTCCGCACACAGTGCGCCTCTGAATCAGGTCAAAGACTCCGCCATAGTGCGCATCTGGACTTCTATGATACGAGACTTGGCGGACTGTGTACAGGCCATCAGGATAACCCCGGCGACATCTTCCGGTTCCAGCATGTCTGATTCAGCCACGCCTTGTTCGGTGCGCCCCTTGCCGAGAGCGAATTCCGTCTTGACACCACCGGGACAGATCGCGCCGACTTTGATGCCGTGCGGCCGTAGTTCCTTGTCCAGTGCCTGGGCAAAGCCAACCTGGGCGAACTTGGTCATGCAGTAGACTGCTTCTCCGCCAAAGCCATAGATACCAGCCATGGAGGAGATCATCAGAATGGTACCGCTGCCCTGTTCGATCATGACCGGCGTGGCATGGCGGGTGAAGAGAAATGTGGAGCGCACATTGCTATCCATCATCTCATCATATTCATCGGCACTGGTATTCACCAAATCCTTGTAATTGCCGACGCCGACATTGTTGATGAGAATATCCAGTCGGCCGAAATTATCGACGGCAGCCCGAACAGCACGAACGGCCGTGCTTTCTTCGCGAGCGTCACCGACAATCGCCGCTGCCTGGGAACCTAGTCCCTCCACCTGGCTTACCAAATCCGTCAAACGTTGCTCGCGCCGGGCGGTTAAAACCAGTTGGGCGCCTTCTTCAGCCAGGGCAACGGCCGCTGCCTGGCCGATGCCTGCGCTGGCACCGGTGATTAATGCTACTTTGCCTTCCAGTTTGTGTGTCATTGTGACCTCGCAGTTTAGATTAATTGATAGTGGCCTGATTTGAATCCCTGTTGATTCTATACATTCTCAGGGAAAGAGCGGCCAGAATATGGGTAGAAACACAGCGACTAATATCAGGATAAGGATATTAAGCCAGATGCCCACACGTGTGTAGTCGGTGACCTTGTAGCCGCCGGGACCAAAAACCAGAACGTTGACCTGGTGACCGATGGGCAGGAGGAACGATGTGGAAGCGGCAATGACAACGGCCATGACGAATGCATAAGGACTGGCACCGAGATGCAAGGCGGTGTCAATGGCAATCGGCACCACCAGGACGGTTGCGGCCGCATTCGAGATAACCTCGGTCAGCAGGGCGGTCATAAGGAAAACAGCCAGCAAGACCGCCATTGGCCCAATATCGCCGACGAAGCCGACAATTGTGTGGGCAATTAGCGCGGCGGTGCCGGTTGTTTCCATTGCCACCCCCAACGGAAGAATACAGGCGATGAGAAAGACAGCTTTCCACTCAATGGCCTCGTATGCCTCGTCAATACGGACGATCCCGGTCAGGATCATGAGCAATGCCCCGATGAACATGCCTGCTGCCGGTTCCAACCAGCCGAACGTAATTACAGCCAGGGTTGCAATTAAAATGACGATCGCCAGACGTCCCTTACCCAGACGGCGCGTTTCTGTAGGCGGCCGATCCAGGATGAGAAAGTCATCGTCTCGTCGTAGCATATCAATCTTGTCGGCCGGTCCCTGAACAAGGAGCGAATCACCAAATCGCAAGGGCACATCACCCAGACGCGAGACGATGGACTCCCCATCGTGGCGCATTGCCAGGACAGACAGATCATACCGCTTGCGGAAATCGACTTCTTCCAGCGTTAGCCCGGCCAGGTCTGAACGCGGACCCAGCGCTATCTCGGCCAGTGTTCCGACGCTCGAAGTTAAGTCCTGTCCAACGTCTTCGCTCCCGCTTTCCGAGGCAGCGGATACCGGAACCAGATGCAGCATCTCCGTCGCGTGCATCATGTCATCCGGTTGCCCTTTTACAAGAATGATGTCTCCGGGTTGGATAATCTGGTTAGGTGTTGGGGGAAGCATGCGACCGTACTGGCGCTGAATATGGACTACAATGAGATTATATCTCTCGCCTAGATCGGTTTGCGGAACGCTCTTACCTACCAGCGGTGATGGCTCGGTCACGAGCAGCTCAGTCAGATACGGCCGAAGTTGTGCTGCCTCCGACGGGGCACTAACCGAACGGCGGTCAGGCAAAAGATGTCGGCCGATGAAGATCATGTAGAGAATCCCTGCGGTTAATACGATGATTCCCATGGGCAGAAAGTCGAAAAATCCAAAGGGTTCTATGTGCGGGTAACTTTCCAGAATACTGGAGGCCAGGATATTGGGTGGCGTGCCGATCAGGGTGAGATTACCACCCAGAAGAGCAGCAAAGGCCAGAGGCAACAGTAGGCGCGACGGCGGGATCTTTAGGCTGTTGCCGGCACTGACCACTGCGGGCAGCATGATCGCTACCGCGCCGATATTGTTCATAAAGGCCGACATGATCCCGGCGACGATCATGATGATCAGCAGCAGCCGTACCTGGCTATCGCCCGCGATGCGCAATGTTGCTCGTGCCAGGGCATCGGCGACGCCACTGTAGTTAAGCGCACCGCTAATGATGAAGACAGCGATAACGGTGATAACGGCCGGGCTGGAAAAACCCGCGAAGGCTTCATCAACGCTAACCAACCCGGTCAGCAGCAGTGCTGCCAGCACAACCATTGCCACCACATCCACACGCAGCTTTTCACTGACAAACAGGATGAGCGCGCCTAGCAGGATGAGCAGGACCAGTATGTTATCGGGGGTCATAGATATGTAGAGCCTGGCAACGATGAAATCACAGCAGTCTCAACCATGGATATCCTTCTGAAAACAACGTCAAAATGAGCGGCCTGTTTTGGCTCGGCCGTTGGCTGGAGACGGTCTGAGCAAGTATTGGGAAAACTTCTTGTGGCAAGCTTGTGCCGGGTGTTAGTCAGCCAGAGACGTAATGATACTCCAATATACTTGATTGGATCTGAATTGTCAGTTTCGTCTATTGTTTACTGGGGCTAACTTTCTTCACGTCTTACGGGGGCGAGGGGCGTTGCCAAACGGCCGACCTAAACACAGTGATTTCGGGGCTTGACAATACTGTATGGCATACAGTATACTGTTACTGTGTGATACACAGTACTATGAGTAATACAGTACCAAAGGGCGCACAGTACATGACTGACATAGATGACAACATTGACAAACTACGGCTTGAACTTCGACGAGGGATCGTGGTTCTTGCAGTACTGAGCCAGATGGGAACCCCCAATATGGCTATAGCCTCATCCAGCGCCTGGCTGAACAAGGGCTGGATATTGGAGGGCACCTTTACCCGCTATTACGACGATTGGAGAAACAGGGATTATTGGAGAGCGAATGGGAGGTCGGTGAAGCACGGCCCCGCAAGTACTACAAGATCAGCCCACAAGGCCGAAAGGTGCTGGATACCCTGACGGCCGACTGGTTTGAGACAGTGGATGTGATGCGAAAGCTGTTAATCAGGGAGAAATCATGAGCGACTTAATTGAACGATACGTTTACCAGGTGGGGCGTTACTTGCCGGGTGATGAGAAGAGGAAATCCAGAATGAATTGCGCTCCCTGCTGCAAGATCAATTGGAGGACCGGTACAAGGGCACCCACGCAGGATGATGTTGTTGAATTACTGACTGAGTTTGGTGAGCCGCGACAGATGGCCGCTTCATACGGCCGGGAGCAATATCTGGTTGGCCCGGACCTATATCCGGCGATGATGTTTGTCCTCCAGCGGGGCTGGATGTGGATACCACCCATCGTCGTCCTGATTAATGTCCTGATAGCTTTCTTGTTAAAGAGGAAGTGACACTCTGGGGTTATTCCTCGACACGTTGTTCCTTGTTGTCCAGAGCGGTATTTGTCTTCAGCGGCATTGTCGTCCTGATATTTGCGCTGATGCACACCTGGTTTTGAACTGGATCAAATGCAGCAGAGTTTCGATCCTACTCTGTTGCCCCGATAGATGATCCGGCCACAGTGGAGCAGGGTGAAGCTGCCGCCGGGATCGCCTTCGGTATCTTTGAGCTCGCTTATCCTCACCTATTTCCTGAAGGTTGGCGGGCTAACATTACGGTTTAACCCCAGTAGTCCGGGAGATGTGCTTGCTGTGCCGACAAACTGGCTCATCGTGGTCATCCTCACAACCGCGGGGATGGTCATCATCAATGGACTGGCCCTGCGCCGGAAACGGTGGAGTGTTGGCTTGCTGCTATCTGAGTTGGTGTTGGATGTGTTGGGTGCTGTAGCCAGTTACTATGTCTTCTTCCTGCCGATTTTCGGCTGGTTATTTGAGACTGTGCCGTGGTTAACAAACCTCCCATTCGCCGATCATGCGCCATTGATTACCGCTGTAGTACTGGGTTCCTTATCTGTACTTGATACGTTGACAAAATTGTTCAAAGTCGTCTTTGCCGGAAGAAGAGATATGCCTTCGATTTCGTTCCAGGCAGAAGGCTAGTTGGTCCATAACTTAAACAACGATTATCGGAGGAGTTTTATGCAAGCAATTGTGAGTGATCGATACGGTACGCCGGATGTGATGGCGCTACGACAAATTGAAAAGCCTGTGCCGGCTGATAATGAGGTATTGGTCAAGGTTGTAGCGACCGGTCTCAACGCGCTCGATTGGCACCTGTTACTGGGCGAACCGTTCTTTATGCGATTTACCTTCGGCATGTTCCGACCTAAAATCACCATCCTGGGCGCGGATATGGCCGGTATCGTCGAGACCGTAGGTAAGGATGTGAAGCGGTTCAAGCCGGGAGACGCCGTCTTTGGCGATATGGTCGAAAGAGGCATTGGCGGCCTCGCTGAGTATGTAACAGTCCCGGAGAACTTGTTGGTCGCCAAGCCGGTGAACCTGACATTCCAGGAGACGTCCACTATCCCGGTAGCTGCGACTACAGCGTTGCAGGGGCTGCGTGATGTGGGTGGCCTACAACCGGGCATGAAGGTGCTGATCAATGGCGCATCCGGTGGCGTCGGTACCTGGGCGGTCCAGATCGCCAAGGCGCTGGGCGCGGAGGTAACGGCCGTATGCTCGACGAGCAAGATGGACCAGGCCCGGATGCTGGGAGCGGACCACGTTATTGATTACACTCAGGAAGACTTCACCCGCAACGACAGCAGTATGACCTGATCCTGGCTGCCAACGGCAACCCGGACACTCAGGGAGTATGAGCAGGCACTAACCCCAACCGGCACGTTTGTCATGGCCGGCGGTTCATACCCAGATGTTCCAAACGATCCTGTTCTTTGGCCGCTTCAAGACAGCAGGTGGCAACACATTCCAGTTTGTCAGTGCGGAATCAAGTACGGCCGATCTGGCATTTCTGGTCGAGTTGATCGAGGCCGGTCAGATCGCCGGTGATTGATCGGTGCTATCCGTTAGCCGAGACGCCGGAGGCAATGCGCTATTTGCTGGACGGTCATGCACGGGGCAAGATAGTCATCGGTTGATCCGGAGGCTGCTGCTTAAGCTGCAGAAGGGTTACAGGTATCAGGTATTTCCTGGCGCAAAAGAGCGCCACACAAATGGCGCTCTTTTATGCCCTCACGGAGATTCGAACTCCGGTCTTAGCCTTGAAAGGGCTACGTCCCGGTCCCCAGACGAGGGCAAGTCGCTAAATCTAGCATCCACCGGGCACAGGGTCAACCTATCAGTTACAATCGAGGCGTCGGTTAACCCTTATCTTCTGTCACCGTCAGACTGACCATGCTCTATCCACCACACTTCAATGGCTCTGATACGATCATTCGGCCGTATGAACCGGGTGATGAAGCCTCCATGTATACCGTCAGCAGTTACCATCGAAGCGGCCAATGCCGGTGACCTGTTGGCCTGGACGATACAACTGGAGGAGACACCTGAAAGCCGGCGCGGCCTGGGCTGCCGCCCGTGGCCGACGTGTCCGGGGGTATGCGATCATTTTGCCGGTGCCGGGGCTGTCGGCGGTATTAAACTAACCGGAGGCGTCGCCCTCACCCGGCAGCACCGGGGAATCGGCACGCGCTTGCTGGACGCGGTGAAACGCGACTCAACTCCACTGGCGCTCTCGCCACCTTCCTGCATGGTGCCGGACCTGACGGGGCCAGTCAGCGGGTTTCTTCTCAATCGCGGCTTTTACGTCGAGCATGAGGAGTGTCTGTTGGAGCTGGACATCGCCCACGAATTGCCGCCGTCGCCGGATATGCCGGAATTAAGCCTGCAAACATTCCCCCGCGCGCAGACAGTGACGTTGTTCCCTGCTGTTTATAAGCAATCGTTTGGCTGTACCTCCTGGGCGCAACCGTATAGCGAGACCGAAACGGATGCCCTGTTGGCGGAGCCGGAGGATATTCTTTATTTGATGCGGATGACGGCGGATATGGCCTGGATTGAGACGATGTCGAATGGGCACGGACGCATTGAGCCGTTCGGATCGTTGAGCGTTTCAATACCGGGGCTACGGCCGTTGGCTGTTACGCGCCGCTCTGAGGAATTGCAGCGACGCGGCGTGCAGACAGCCTCGCTGGGCCTCTGGCGAGACAATACAGGCCGCCCAAAACCTGTACAGACGGGCAGGTTTTGCTGAGGTGTCGAATTGGTATTATCTGGCTTGTGATTTGCCGGAATAGTCCGCAGCCATGAAGGACGGCTGAGTAGCCGTTTGCGATTGGATTGTTTGCTCATACAATCAATACTGCTTGAGAAGGATCTCGGTCTGTTTCCTGACCAGCTGCAAGTTAAAACGGAGATCGTTCGCCATGATGTTTAAAGATACGGCCGATGTTGCCAAGGGACTCAGTCAGCAACAGTACATCCCCTCCGATGAGATTTCTACCGTGGTTTACCTGGCCCAGTCGTTGTGCAAGCCTGTTCTGGCCGAAGGACCGGCCGGGGTAGGCAAGACGGAACTGGCAAAAGCCTGGGCGGCCGCCCTCGGTGCGCCCCTCGTTCGTCTGCAATGTTATGAAGGACTGGACGAGAGCAAGGCGTTGTACGAGTGGGAGTACGCCAAGCAGATGCTCTATACCCAGCTACTGCGGGATACCTTGCGGAATGTGCTGGATGACGTCGAAAGTCTGGCGGAAGCGGCCAGCCGGTTGGCGCAGGAAGAGGATGTCTTTTTCTCGGAGAATTTCCTGTTACCACGACCCCTTCTGCAGGCGCTAACCTCGGATGAGCCGGTTGTCCTCCTCATTGATGAGATTGACCGGGCCGATGTGGAATTGAGGCGTTTCTGCTGGAGTGCTCAGTGACTTCCAGGTGAGTGTGCCCGAACTGGGAACGATCACCGCCCGGCACCAGCCTATGGTGCTCCTCACCAGCAACAACACCCGCGAACTGAGCGAGGCGCTCAAACGGCGCTGCCTCTATCTCCATGTAGGCTACCCCACACTTGATGCAGAACTGGATATTAACTGTTTAAAGTGCCGGACCTACGGCTTGAACTGGCCCAGCAGGCGGTGGCCGTCGTCCAGCAATTACGCAACATGGACCTGCGGAAAGTCCTCAGCATCAGCGAAACCCTGATTTGGGCGTGCTTTGGTGGCGCTCAACGCCAAATCCATTGATGAACAGATTGATGCAAACCACGCTGACCGTGCTGCTGAAGTACGAGACCGACGTGCAGAAGGCCCGGCGGATGATGGACAAAATGGCGGCCGGTCACGGCCGAACCGGTAATCTTTCGCCTCCGGCAGGGGCGTACAGCAATGGACGACAGGATTGTTGAATTTATACGCGGCTTGCGGGCGGCCGGCGTGCGGGTATCCTTGGCGGAATCTATGGATGCCATGCGTGCCGTGCAGGTCATGGGCATTACCGACCAGGAACTGTTCCGCCAATCCCTGCGAACAACGCTGGTCAAAGAGTCCGATGACTTTGCCGCCTTCAATGAACTGTCTCTCTACTTCGGAACTGGCGGCCCACCATGCAAAATGCAATGGAAGAGTTATCGGCCGATGAACAGGATATGCTGGAACAGGCGCTGCAACAGCTTAGCGGCCGTTTGCACAGTTGCTTGATCGGCTGACCAGTGGGGAAGGACCCACCAAGGAAGAACTGGAAGAGATGGCCGAACGGGCCGAATCCAGGCGGGCCAACAACTCTCAGGAAGGCCGTTGGTTACGCGTCGCATGTTGCAGCAATGGTTTCTGGGCAACTGGAAGAACAGTTGCAGGAGTTGGGCTGAAAAGCTGCGCGAGATGGGGACGGAGCGAGGAATCCATCGCCAAGCTGTTAGGTGTGGTGGAGGGCAATCGGGATGCCCTGGCCGAGCAGGTAGCCCAACAGGTCGGACGGCAAATATCCGAGCAGCGAGCCAACCGGCCGGATGATCTTTATGGTTCCGACCTGATGCACAAGTCGTTTGACGCGCTATCGGAGGACGAGGCCAACTTGCTGCGTAAAGAGGTGCAACGTCTGGTTGCCCAACTACGCAGCCGGGCAGCGTTACGCCGCAAGCGTGGGATGGAAGGTAAGTTCGACGCCAAGGCCACAATACGGGCCAATCAACGCTACGGCGGCGTGCCGATGGAGATCAAGTTTCGCAAACAGAAGCTCAAGCCCAATCTGGTGCTCATCTGTGATATTTCCCGGTCCATGTTATCTGTGGCCGAGTTCATGTTGCGGCTGACCTATGAGTTGCAGGACCAGGTTGCCAAGACGCGCAGTTTTGGTTTCTACTCCGACATGGAGGAGATCAGCCTCATGATGGCCGGGCAGCGGGCGTCGGATGCCGTGGACGGCGTAATGGAAATGTTCTACCGGCGGGCGCCGCAGCATTACGCTACCGACCTGGGCTACAGCCTGGAGACTTTCTTCGACAACTGGCTTGACAGCATTAACGCCCGGACAACCATGGTGATTCTGGGCGACGGCCGAAATAACTATAATTCACCGCGCATTGATCTGATCAAGGATCTCCAGCGCCGGTCAAAGCGACTGATCTGGTTCAGCCCGGAGCATCCCCGACAGTGGGGGACCGGTGATAGTGATATGCTGGAGTACGCGGGGTTGGTGGATCAGGTATTTGTGGTCCGCAATCTGGCCCAGTTGTCCCATGCGGTAGACCGTATGATGGCCTCGGCTTGACCCGGCGTGGTGTTGCTGTTACCATCCCGACACTGATGAACGCGATACTACCCTGGACCTATTATTACCGCCTGCAAAGTTCGAACGGCCTGCCCGTACCGATCTTGCTTGCCGGATAGATTCCAGGATAACGAAGCAGGTTGACAAGAGACGCGGCGTGGCCGCGTCTTTTTTGTTGTCCGCTAGAAACAGGTAACATTCTTGTCGGATGCGGCATTGGCAGGCCGCAGGAGGATTTATATGGCGACGAACATTATTGATGAATTACGCTGGCGGGGTTTGGTCTATGACCAGACGGAAGGGCTGGAGGATGTGGTCGGCAAGGAATTGGTCACGATCTACAATGGTTTTGATCCCACGGCCGATTCGCTCCATATCGGCCATCTGGTGCCGATGATGCAGCTAGCGCGCTGGCAAAAGTTTGGGCATACACCGATTGCCGTTGCCGGTGGTGGCACGGGGATGATCGGCGATCCCAGCGGCCGAAGCTCGGAGCGTAACCTGTTGGACTGGGACGAGGTGGAATCGAATGTAGCCAGATTCAGGTTCAACTGGCCGGCATTCTGGACTTCGAGGCTAAGGACAACCCGGCGCGCATAGAGAACAATGCCACGTGGTTGGCTCCTTGACCATGCTCGACTTCCTGCGCGACACGGGCAAGCATTTCACCGTGAACTACATGATGGCGAAAGACTCGGTTAAATCCCGTCTGGAGCGTGAGGATGGCATTCCTTACACTGAGTTCAGCTACATGCTGTTACAGTCCTATGATCATCTGCATCTGTTTGATACGGTCAACTGCCGGGTGCAGGCCGGGGGCAGCGACCAGTGGGCAATATCGTGGCCGGTACGGAACTGATACGCAAGGCAGCGGTCAAGAAGGCTTACGGGCTTGTCTACCCCCTACTGACACGCGCTGACGGCAGCAAGTTCGGCAAGACGGCCGAGGGTGAAAGTGTCTGGCTTAGCCCGGAACGACCACCCTACCGATTCTACCAGTACTGGTACAACACGGATGACAACGACGTCATCACTTTTACCTGAAGCATCACTCCGCTGGATGAGCCGGCGATTGCCGACCTGGCGGACAAGGTCGCCGCCGAACCGGAGAAACGGGAAGCGCAGCGCGTCCTGGCCCAGGAGGTAACCCGTATGGTTCACGGCGAATCGGCCGTCCAGAAAGCTGAGCAGGCGGCCAGCGTGTTGTTCGGTGGGGATATTGCCGGGCTGGATGGGTACGGGATATTGCCGACATTTTCGCCGATGTGCCGTCCAGCAATGTGAACAAGGCGGACCTGGAAGGTGAGGGGATGGCGTTGGTTGATCTACTGGTGACCAGCGAATTAGCCAGCCCAAGGCGGATGCGCGGCGCTCCATTCAGGGTGGCGGCATGTATGTCAATAACGAGCGCGTGAGCTGTGATCCCGGCGCAACAGATTACCCTGAGCAAGCGATTGACGGCCAGTTCCTGGTGTTGCGCAGCGGTCGCCGCAAGTATCACCCGGTCCGGGTTGGCGATTAACCCGGAGTCGCCAGTTGGGTTGTGTGGCGGATCGTGTAGCGTGGTCAACTGGCAAGAGATCGCTTTCAATAGCATGAATCGCCGTGACCGGGAATACGGTTTCCGGCACGGCCAGTTGCCAGGGGACATCACCCGGCGAGCGGCCTTCACGAACTCTCCCCAATGTCAGGTGCGGCTGGAAGGGTTTGGTTTCGACCGGCCAATCAAGCGGTTCCAGGCCCCGGTCAATGGCGGCCTTGAGGGTCGCCAGCGCAGCCACATCATCCGGTCTGTCCCCCAACAGACCCAGCCATAACGCACGTGGCCGTTTGGTATTGGGAAAGGCTCCCAGTTGATCCAGGCGCAGTGAGAATACCGGCAACGCGACAACGACATCCAATACCCGGCTGATGTCGGGTAACAGTTGTTCGTCTGTATTGCCGAGAAAGCGTAATGTCAGGTGCATGGCGTTGGGCTTCACCCAGCGGATTGCTCCGTCCGGCGTTGAGGCCGCCAGTTGCCGGCCTACATCCGTTGCGATACGCTTCACGTCGTCAGGTATTTCGACAGCGATAAAGGCGCGAATTGTTTTCATCACTTATCCATTGTAGCCGGAATTACCTGCCCGGCATGCGGAGGGGAGCTTCATGACCGATTCCTTTGATCCGACACGACACCCGCACCGGCGGCAAAATCCGCTGACCGGCGAATGGGTCCAGGTATCGCCCCACCGGTTACAGCGCCCCTGGCGAGGCCAGGTGGAAGAGGTGTTCGTTCCGACGCGCCTTGATTACGATCCCGGTTGTTATCTTTGTCCCGGTAATACGCGGGCAAGCGGCGCTGTGAACCCGGACTATGCGGACACGTTTGTGTTCGACAATGATTACGCCGCCATCCTCCCGGACGTCCCCGATATCCCGACCTATGGCGAGACTGATCTGCTGCGGGCCCAGACCGTGCCCGGCACGGCCCGCGTGATGTGCTTTACGCCGCGCCACGATCTGACTCTGCCGGAGATGGAGGAGCCGGCGATTGTCCGTGTCGTCGAAACCTGGATGTCCCAGACGGCCGAACTGGGCAGCCGTTATCGCTGGGTGCAGGTATTCGAGAACAAGGGGGAGATGATGGGTTGCTCCAACCCGCATCCCCACTGCCAGATATGGGGTATTGATGTGCTGCCCAACGAGGCGGCCAAGGAAGACCGGAATCAGGCAGCCTATCATGAACAGACCGGACGGCCGATGCTGCTGGATTACGTGGAGTTGGAAGCACGGCTGGGGGAACGAATAGTCGTTGAAAACGAACATTGGCTGGCCGTAGTGCCGTACTGGGCCAACTGGCCGTTCGAGACGATTTTGCTACCCCGTCGCCATATCCTGCGTCTGACGGACCTGACGGTTGGCGAGCAGCAAACGCTGGCTGCGATTCTCAAACGCCTGCTGATTCGCTACGACAACCTGTTCAATACCTCGTTTCCCTATTCAATGGGCTGGCACGGTGCGCCGTTCGAGGATCGCGATCTGAGTTACTGGCAACTGCACGCCCACTTTTACCCGCCGCTCCTGCGGTCGGCGACCATCCGCAAGTTTATGGTTGGCTATGAGATGCTGGAGTGAGGACACGCAACGTGACCTGACGGCCGAACAAGCGGCCGATCGCCTGCGGGCCTTACGGAGATCCATTACCTGTCCGGCCAAAGGTTGAACCCGCCCGGTTACTCTTCATACCCGAACAGCCGCATCCATTCCGCGATCTCCTCAGCCTGCTTCTGATCTTCTGACGTATTGGGCTTGCGGCGGCGTTTCCTGTTGCGCTTCGGCGGCTTGGGGGCAGGTGGTGGGGATTCAGGTTCCGGCCCAAACGGCTCCAGCCATTCAGCCGGCTCATTGGGTGAAAGACGAGGATCACCGGCCTCCGGGGTAGCGGGAGTGCCGGATGGGGAACAGCGTTCTTCGGCCAGTATGGTAACGAACTCCTCCGAGCGGGTGACCTGAACCTTGTGTTTCCGGGCGGCGTTAATGATTGCCTGATCGCTGGTGACCACTGTATATCCACCAACGTCCCACACCTTGATGATGCGCTTGATAATTAACGTGTCGGCTGTTGTGCCGGTGGGAGCGAAAAATAACCTTGACCGTGTTGTTGGAGAGCAGGTGATCGGTCCGCCGGGCAAACCGGCGTCGAAGATGACGGTTACCTTGCGCTTGCTGTTGGCAGCCGTCCAGCTTTTCAGCCGGGCGACCAGTTTGGCCTCATCATCCGGATCGGCAAGGCTGATGTCCGGCAGCCGGGCGATCAGGTTATGGCCGTCAATGAGAAATTGCATGGGCAGTATAGCGAGCAACCGGCGAAATTAGTCGCCGTCCACGATTTCCAGCGCCGCGAAGCTGGCCGCCAGACGCTTGATACCGGTGCTGGGGAACGCAACCGATACCTCCTCGTCGTTGCCGGTTACCTTACTTTCGATGACAGTCCCTTCGCCGAACTTGGCATGCCGCACTTTTTGCCCGGTTTTAGCGAGCTGTCTGAACGCTGCGCTCTGATAGGCCCTCTGTCTCCACCTCGCGGTAGGGCTGCGGCAAAGAGCGGGGTTTTTGCCGGTGAGGAACCGGCGGGTGGTGCCCGGTCGTGCGCGCTTGAGCGTGAGGACGGACGGGCTGCTGGCTGGGACCAGATGGTGGGGTCCGGTTGCCAACTGCTCGCGCGCTGACGGCTTTGCTCCCGGCGACGGCCAATGTTGGTTCCGTCTACCAACCCTTCCGGTAGCTCATTCAGGAAGCGGGACGGAACGGAAACGGAACTGTCGCCCCAGGTGGTGCGACGGAAGGCATGCGACAAATAGAGCTGGTCGCGGGCATAGTCATGCCCACATAGAACAGACGACGCTCACCCGGCCAATTCTTCGCGGTCGTCCATTGAACGGCTGTAGGGGAGGGATGCCGTCCTCCAGCGGTGATGAAGACGACGGGAAACTCCAGACCCTTGGCGGCGTGCAAGGTCAACAGGGTCGGCGCTTTGGTTGTCTCCCTCAGGTTGTCTGTCTCGGAGACCGGGATACTTGCTCCAGAAACTGACTCAGAGGAACTGAGTTATCCGCACCAGCGACTGCTCGCAACTCCATGATATTCAACCAGCGTTCTTCACCCTCGTCAGAACCGTCGTCAATAAACTCCCGGTATCCTGTTTGTTCCAGAATGACGTCCAGTAATTCGCCGACGCCAACCTGTTCCCTTAATTGCATCCATGCATCCAGCATACCGCCAAAGCCGACTAGCGCAGCAGGGCGCGGGCAGCAGAACGGATGGGGCTGATTTTGATTACGCGCCAGGACTATCAATGCTTCGGTAGGCTGTCGGCCGTTGGCGGCTGCCCAATCGAGGAACTGCTGCTGGGTTTTCTGACCGATGCCGCGCGTCGGTGTATTCAGAATCCGGTTGAAGCTAACCATGTCCTGCGGGTTATTGATCGCTCGCAGGTAGGCCAGCATGTCCTTGATCTCCCGGCGCTGGTAGAACTGCGTCGCGCCCACCAGCCGGTACGGCAGTTGCGCCTGGACAAACGCTTCTTCGATGGCTCGTGATTGGGCATTGGTGCGGTACATCACGGCAAAGGAGTTGCCGTCGTAGCCCTGGACCATCAGGTTCTCAATGGTATTGACAATCGTCGCGGCTTCGTCTTGTTCGTTGTAGGCCTCACGTACGACGATCTCCGCCCCCCCTTCCCGGTCGGTGAATAACTGTTTGTGCGTCCGGTAGGGGTTGTTCTGGATAACCGCCATGGCTGCGTCAAGGATCACCTGAGTCGAGCGATAGTTTTGCTCAAGCAGGATGATCTCTGCTTCGGGGAACGCCTGACGAAAGCGTTCGATATTGCGGTAGTCGGCTCCTCGCCACTTGTAGATGGACTGGTCAGAATCGCCAACGACAAACAGGCTGTTGTTCTGGTTCACCAGACGGCCGAGTAGCGCGTACTGCGTGGTGTTTGTGTCCTGGAACTCGTCCACGAGAATATGGCTGTACCGTTCCTGATACTTCTCGGCCACGTCCGGTCGTTCGTCGAGCAGTAACACCGTGTTCATCAACAGGTCGTCAAAGTCCATGGCGTTATTGGTCTGCAAGGTGGCCTGGTATCGTTCATAGACGCGGCGCGTAATTTCCGACAAGTAGTTGCTGGCGGCGTATTCGGCCGGGGTAATCAGCTCGTTCTTGGCCTGGCTGATACCGTTCAGCATCTTCGTCGGCTGGAATTTCTTGTCGTCAATGTTCAGCTCAGCCAACGCCAGTTTGATCACCTGCAACTGATCGGCCGTATCGAAAATGGCGAAGTCCCGGGTGTAGTAGGGCAGGGCTTCGCTCTCGCGGCGCAGGATGCGGGCGCAAATGGCATGGAAGGTACCCATCGTCAGCCCGCTCGGACGGCCGTCCAGCAAACTCTCCACCCGATGTTCCATTTCGCGGGCCGCCTTGTTGGTGAAGGTGACGGCCAGAATGTGCCATGGGGGAACCTTCATCTCCTGACTCAGATAGGCAATACGGTGGGTAAGTACGCGGGTCTTGCCGCTTCCCGGCCCGGCCAGAACAAGGACCGGTCCGGCCGGCGCACTAACGGCCGCACGCTGGGCATCATTAAGTGTTGAGAGCAAATCCATTCTGATATTGTAGTACATGAACTTCAGCCCGGCAGGTGGCTGTATGTTTCTTAACGTGTGTTGGGTTGCCGGGTAGTTTCTCAACTGTACATCTGCCGTGATGTGGCTCATCAGTTACAATTCATTTCAACAATGACAACAGCGTTACTCGATATCAGTATCATTCTGGTCCTGACTCTGATCAATGGGTTCTTCGCCCTGTCTGAACTGGCGATCGTTTCCGCCCGCCGCGAGCGACTCCAGCCAATGGCCGAGGATGGAAACCGGGGCGCGCAACTGGCGCTGGAGATGGCCGATGATCCCACCGCCTTACTCTCTACTGTCCAGGTGGGCATCACACTGGTCGGCATCCTGGCCGGTGCGTTTGGCGGGGCCAGACTTTCCTCCCTGCTGGCCCCCGTCCTGGAACCCGCACTCGGCCGTTATAGTCAGACCGTCAGCTTCATCCTTGTGGTCACTGTTATCACGTACCTCAGCGTCGTCATTGGCGAGCTGGTGCCCAAGCGGCTGGCCCTCCGCAACCCGGAGCGCGTCGCGGCCTTCGTTGCCCCGGTGATGTCGGTTATCTCGCGGATCGCCCGGCCGGTTGTAAGCATACTGGCGCTCTCTACGGACGGTGTCCTGCGGTTGCTGGGTGTTGACAGTGAAGAGGCTGCCAGCCCGGTAACCGAAGATGAGATCAAGCTGCTGGTCGAGCAGGGGGCGCAGGCGGGCATCTTTGACGTGGCTGAACGTGATATGGTTGAGGGCATCTTCCGGTTGGGTGACCGACAAATGCGATCCCTCATGACCCCACGCACCGAGATCGTCTGGCTGGATGTGAACGATAGCATTGAGCAGATTCAGGCTACAGTACGCGAATCCAACCATACGCAATTTCCGGTGTGTAAGGAAGAACTTGATTACGTCCTCGGTGTGGTGCGTTCCAAGGATTTGCTCTCACCAGTGGCAGGAAAATGAAATCAACTTGCAACGGGTCGTGCAGCCGGCACTTGTTTTGCCGGAGACGATGCTGGTCTTGCCTGCCCTGGAACGGTTCAAGCGGGAAGGCGCCCATATGGCGATCCTGGTTGATGAGTTCGGCGGGGTTGAAGGGATCACCACCCTGATCGACATTCTGGAGGCCATTGTTGGTGATATCCCGACCCTGGATGAGATGCAGGAGCCGCCGGTGATTGTTCGCGAAGATGGGTCTATGCTGATCGAAGGTCTGATCTCGCTGGATGATCTGCGGGTTGCGTTGGGAGTAGAAGAACTGCCCGATGAGGAAGACTACCAGACCCTGGGGGGATTTATCATCCACATGCTCGGCCGATTACCGCATGCCGGGGAGTACTTTACCTGGTCCGGCTTGCGCTTTGAGATTGTGGATATGGACGGCAACCGGATTGACAAGGTGCTTGTCCAGCGAAAAGAATCCCCGGAGACAGACGGCCCGGAATGAAATCCATCAGGCGAGATTGGGCAACACCTCGGTCGTAAGTCCGAACAGGCCAATCGCCACCAGAAGCGCACCGGATACGCGGGTCAGCGTCTTGTAATGGTCGGTGGTCCAGCGTGTCAGTTGGCGTTGGAATGGTGCAGCCAGGAGTGGGATAACGACCAGCGGCCAACCAAAGCCGATCCCGAAAAACACAAAGTAGAGCAAGCCGTCAGCCAATCCTGAAAAGCTGCCTGCTCCCAGCAGAAAGGCACTGACAACAATCGGACCGGCACAGGGTAGCGTCATCGGCCCCAGCAACAGCCCGTATACGTAGGCGCCTATATAAGGATTCTGCAGGACCGGCGTCTGGACGGTGCTGAGGCGGTTGAACGGATTGCGACCGGTCAGCATCAGGACACCCATGGCGATGACAATCAGATAAATCGCCGGTAACAGAAAGGGTAGAACTGCACCGAAGGATTGCTGTAAGGCATACAAAATCCCGCCAACAGCGATCATCAGCGTCAGCACCCCGGCCAAGACAAAAATCCCCAGCCACTTGCTGGCTTTGCGCGCTCGCTCATTCTGGGCGGTTCCGGCGAGATAGGCGACCAAACCCGGATAGAGGGGCAGCACACAGACGTTGGTCAGGATGGCCGCGTTGCCTAGTACAAAAGCTTGGAGCAGTTCGTTCATATCGTAGTCCCAGCAAAGATCAAGTTTAGTATGGACCGGGGCTGTTACCTTGCGTTTGGTGCAGCCCCGGCCCAACGGTAAGGAGAGGACAATCCTAGCTATTTGTCAGCGCAACAATGGCGTCGGCCGATTCTATGCCGGTGACCAGGTCGACGTACACTGCCGTCCGGGCGAATCACAAAATGCGGCGTGGACGGCGGGTTAGCGATGGTTTGCCGAAATCACCGGCCAGCGCCTGTAGAAATTCCGGTGACATGACGGCGAACGTCCAGTCAAAGCCCTGATTGCCGGCGTACTGGCCAGGTCCTGATCGCTGATGTTGGTCTCAACGCTCAGACCCACAAAGACGACCTCGTCGCTATTTACCTGGGAGAGAGCCTGTTTACATTCAGTTAAGCTGTGACGGCAATTACTGCACCAGGTTGCCATTGGTTCCACATAGATCGTCTTGCCGGCGAAATCGCCCAGAGTGAATGTCTCACCCGTCTGGGCGTTGGTAAGGGGGATGGTTTGCCACGCGGCCGATTCCATCATGGCCTCATCATCCATCATCACTTCAGCCATGGATTCGTTCATGGTATCGTCGGCCATGGCTTCATCAGTCATGGACTCGTCATGCATGGCGTCGTCGGACATGGTTTCATCAGACATAGCGTTGTCAGCCATAGATTCATCATGCATGGCATCATCGTCCATAGCCTCGTCGGTCATAGACTCATCATGCATGGTGTCGTCAGCCATTGTTTCATCGGCCATAGCTGAATCGTCTGTAGACATGCTTTCCCCGGCCATGTCATCCATTGTTTCGCCGGACATGGCCGTATCCGGTGCCACTGGTTCGGCCGTCCCGGTTGCTGCCCCGGAACAGGCAACGGCACTCAGGAGAAGCAGGGTCAAAATGATGTAGGTAAGTCGTCTCATTACTAATTTCCTCCGATTGGTTATACTGATTTGCCAGTTTTCCCGAACCCGATCGGCCGGGTCATTGACGGAAAGAAGCGTAACGGTTCTTACTTAACAGCGGCTTGCCAAATGCTTACAGATTCCTTACGCGTCTGATGATTTCATGCACTTCAACGATGAAGCCCGGTTTATACATCCCTCATGATCCGGGGTTGATTTCTTACATCCTCCATGATATAGTACTAATTCAGTCCGCAAGGCGGGCTATCTTTTTGCCAACTGTGCAAACTTGAAAAACTGGGGGGCTGTTCATGCCATTGGTTGCGCCATACTACCGGCGCGGAGAGCATGTTTCGCCCTTTGGAGAAGTGAATCATGTCTGATATGTTGCTAAAGGCCTTCTGATAATGAGTGAAAACGCCGAACTGCCAAATCTGATGGTCGGCGATAATGTGACGGTTTATGTCCGCATCAATGTGGGTGACCGCAATGAACGTGTCCAGATGGTTCGCGGTACGGTCATTCGGCTCTGCAACGGCGGGGCGAATCGCACCTTACCGTTCGCCGCATTGCCTCCAACGGCATTGGCGTCGAGCGTACGTTCCTGCTGAACTCACCGCGCATTGAAAGAATTGAGATCCACAATCGAGGCCATGTACGTCGCTCGAAACTGTACTTCCTCGCGGCCGTACGGGTAAGCGACTCGTCTGCGCAGCAAGCGGCTGACGGCCGACGCATAACCCGTAGCGATATGCCGCCTGTCATGTGCTCCGGCACCAGATAGATTCGGCCGCCGTTACTTTAGTGTATTCCCTGGAGGTGGAACAATTAGCTTCCGCCTCTTTTTTGTTACCGGAGTGGCGCCAATACGCCCCAAATTGTAAAGACTCCCAAAATCATCATGAGTACACGCAAACCAATCATTGGCCTGACAACTTACCGCAAGGTCGCAGCACAGGCGACCCCCATTCCGCTATATGCGTTGATGCCGTCTTATATTGACGCCGTTTCCGCTGCGGGAGGGATCCCCGTGCTGATTCCACTGGGGCTGGATGAAGCCTCCTGGAGACCTTGCTGGAGAAATTTGACGGCCTGCTTTTAACGGTGGCGGCGATTCTGGCCGCCGGGTCATACGGCAGCAACCGGCCGGACTTAATAAATAGTGTTGACGAGGATCGTGACCGCGTCGAGCTTTCCGGCGCAGGGCGGCGTTTGAACAGCAGAAACCGACTCTAGCGATTTGCCGGGGCCACCAACTCCTCAATGTGGCCCTGGGTGGCACACTTTATGAAGACATCGCCACGCTGATGCCCAATGTCGTCAAGCATGATTACTTTGGTGAGTTCCCCTCGAACTACCGGCCTCATACGGTATCTGTTCAGCCGGGAAGCAAGCTGGCTGAAGTGCTGCCGGTAATGACGGATATACAGGTTAACAGCCTGCATCATCAGGGCATTCGTGATCTGGCGCCTGATCTTGTTCCGTCGGCTTATGCGTCGGACGGTTTGATCGAAGGTGTAGAGGCCCCATCTGTACCGTTTATGGTTGGTGTACAGTGGCACCCTGAAAACCTGGTTCAGGATGATCCGTCCATGCTGGCCCTGTTCCAGCGTTTTGTGGCCGCTGCGGCCGGCGAAGTTACTCCCCAGATTTAGCTTGCGCTTCTAGCGCTGCGTCCATTCTATAAACAAGTTAACACGCCGGCTGTGCCCGGCGTGTTTTGTTTGCGCCCTGCTGACTGTTACAATGGGCTATCTGCTGTTGCTTGCAGCATCTGTGGTCCCATCTGACAGTCTATAAATTTCCGCAGGAAGTTGTCATGCAACCCGGGTCTTATACGCATCGCGCGCTGATTATTCGCCGTCTTTCCATCCTGTTACTGGCGTTCCTGATTGCCGGCGGCGGGTTACTGGGCATCCTGACAACCGTAGCGCGGGCAGCGACTACCTCGATGCGGGGGAACACATCCGCCCTTGCTCCGGAATTCCAGTCGTTCCAACTCCAGCCCATGTTGCCGGAACAGTTGCCTGATGCTGATCCGTCCAATGTCCGCCACACGCAGAGCCTGGCCTGGGGCGATATGGATGGGGACGGCGATCTGGATCTGGCTGTCGGTAACGGTTTGTATTGGCAGGAACGCCTGGGGCTTTCGATAGAGGATTATGACCAGCACAATCAGGTATACCTGAACAACGGGCAGGGTCGCTTCACGGCGGCCGATATTGCTCCGGATGCTTCGCCGCTGGACTCGCGAAGCGTGGCCTGGGGAGACTGGGATGGCGACGGCGACCTTGATCTGGCTGTGGGCAACGGTGGTTCCTGGAGTGGGGCACAGGCCAATCAGGTATTCGAAAACACAGGCGGTGTCTTAAGTCTTGCGCCGGAAGATGGTGCCGGTTGGGTGTCGGCCGAAGCGGAACAGACCAGCAGCGTGAGCTGGGGGGACTGGGACAGCGACGGTGACCTGGACCTGGCTGTCGGAAATGAGGATGCCCCCAATCGAGTCTATGAGAATATCACCGGCACCTTGCAATTGTCGGCAACGCTTGGGCTGGGGTGGTCGGCCGATGAAGCCCAGACCACGCTGGGCATTGCCTGGGGCGACTGGGACGGTGATGGCGACCTGGACCTGGCGACGGCCAATTATGGGCAGGGCGACCGTGTTTATGAAAACATCAGCGACACGTTGCAATTTAACCCGGATGAAGGGGTGGGCTGGCAAGCGCCGGAAGAACGATTAACACAGGCGATAGCCTGGGGTGATTGGGACAACGATGGCGATCTCGATCTGGCAGTCGGCGGGGGTAGCCGCGATCTATCGTCCGGGTCGTTCCTGATTATTTATGAGAACGAAGATGGGACACTGCAGCTCGATCCCGAAAACAATCTTGGATTTGAGCTGATTAACGAATCAGGATTGGCTGCCTTTTCCAAACCTTCCAGTTTGGTGTGGGCTGACTGGGACAATGATGATGATCTGGACCTCATCGTGGGCAACAACGCCGGAGGCGGAAGCGGGCGGCAAAACCAGATTTACCTCAATGATGGCGGCCAGTCGCTGAAATTGGGATGGCAACGTCGGAGCCGCAGAACCCGTTTTCGGAAACGACGTATGCGGATTGCGGCTGGGGATGCGGATTCCGACGGCGACCTGGACCTGGCAGTAGGGAATGGCGGCCGTCGTAATGGGGGTCAGGTGAACCTATTGTTCCGCAACGAACTCCCGGCTATCTCCTTCGGCCAATATCCCGCCTGGGTGTCGCCGGATCAGCAACCCACCACCAGCATTGCCTGGGGGGATTGGGATGACGATGGTGACCTGGACCTGGTGGCCGGTAATGATGGTGTGCCCAATGTGGTATATGAAAACGAGGAAGGCAAGCTCAATCTGGACCTGGATTCAGAGCTGGGCTGGCAGGCAACCGTAACCGACACGGCTCGAACAATGGCTGTGGCCTGGGGTGATTGGGACGGTGACGGGGACCTGGACCTGGTGGTGGGGAATGACGGTTCTCCGAATTTGGTCTATGAAAACGACAACCAGGCGTTGCTCCTGGACCCTGCGGCCGGATTCGGTTGGCGTGCGCCTATCAGTGATACCATTGCGACTCGCAGCGTCGCCTGGGGCGACTGGGACAGTGACGGCGACCTGGACCTGGCAGTTGGCAGCGAAGGGGACTATGCGCGTGTTTATGAGAACGACGGCGGGAGTCTGCAACTGGACCCGGAAGCGGGTCTGGGCTGGCAATCCCCGATAACCATGACGGCGCGCAGTGTCGCCTGGGCCGATTGGGACAAGGACGACGATCTGGACCTGACACTGGGGGCCCGCGTGTATGAGAACCTGAGTGGGGAAGATCTGGTGCTGGACGGCAGCCGGGGCTGGAACGGGAACATTCCCGCCAACGGCGTAGCCTGGGGGGACTATGACGGGGACGGTGACCGGGACCTGGCTGTGGCGATCCCCAGCGGCCGGGCGCGCGTCTATGAAAATCTTGGTGGCTCTCTGGCATTTTCGGTGCGTCAGAATCTTGGTTGGCAGTCGTTTGATGTTCTGGAGGCTACCGGCGTGGCCTGGGGTGATGCAGATGGCGACGGCGATCTCGATCTGGCCTTTTCCGTAGCTGCCGGTGAAGGATTTGAACCCAACGTCGTCTTTGAGAATGATAGCGGCGTGTTGTCCGACCGACCGGCCTGGACAACGCCGGATACACGACCGGATACCGGTCAGGCCCAGAAGTCCCAGAGTGTGGCCTGGGGCGATGTGGATGGAGATGGTGACCAGGACCTGGCCTATGCCGGCTATTGCACCGGTGAGGATTGCGAATCGCCAGGGCTGGTCAACGAGATTTACCTGAATGCACTTCAGCGCCGTCGAGAATCCCTACCGGGACTAACCGTTTCGCTCGTAAATGTATCTGACCCGGATGATACGGCCGCAGCCAATTTCTATGCATCGCCCGATATCGTGGGGACCAATGTCATTTCCATACCGTATCGCGTAGCAAGCATCAACGGGACGCCTGTCGGTCAGGTCAAGATGTACTACTCGTTGGATGGCGGCGACAACTGGCGCACTGCGCAGGCGTCAGCCTCTACCCAGACGACCGATCTGGCGGCCAGCCCGGCAGGAACTGATCACGTCTTCGGTTGGGATACGTTCCAGAGCGATTTCTTCGGGCGTTCCGATGATGTGGTCATGCGCATTGAGATCTTCCCCGCGCCGCCTATCCGCTCGGAAGCACCGGGTGAGCCATATCGCTACTTCAATGCAGTTTCCGGTTCCTTCCAGCGGCCGACGGCGACATCGGTGACCTTCCCCTTCCGTGTCCAGAGTACCCAGGTGCGTGTTGTTGATGAGGCAGGCAATGGGCTGGAAGGGGCAGTGGTGTTCCGGTTGCCGGAAGGCCAGGTGGACGGCGCGTTATGGATGCCGGAGGCGACTCGGCCGCAGGTAACGGACGCCAACGGCTATTCGCCCGGCGGCGGTACGATTGCTGCTGACGATTAACCGATCGCCCTCTGGCCGGTCCCGGATACATATTCTGGGGACACAGCCAATTACCTTCACCGATAAAGCGCGGCTGTTCTTTACCAGTGCCCCGGTGACATCCTCCGGGCCAGTACTGAATCCTTTACTGAGCCAAATGTTATTGATCTGCCGTCTCAGAAGACAACCCGCTTCAACTGTTTGATCTGGTTGTGTCACTGAGTGGGATGCTCGCAACGATACAACGTTCCTAACCGAACTGGCGACAAGCATTGAGCGCGCTTCCGAAATCCTGTACGACGTCACCAACGGACAGGCAGCGTTGGGGCAGGTATACGTTTACCAGGATAAGGAATCAGGCCGGCGGCCGATATCATCGTGAAGGGCTAACAACAGCATCCGTCCGTCAGCGGCAATCGGTGGCGTGGCCCAGGTGCCGGTCCTGGAGACAGTGCAACTCAGCCCAACGG
Source organism: Chloroflexota bacterium (assembly GCA_041390945.1). Lineage (GTDB taxonomy): Bacteria > Chloroflexota > Anaerolineae > Promineifilales > Promineifilaceae > Promineifilum. The sequence goes on along the minus strand of JAWKOY010000024.1, from coordinate 99,452 downwards.
AACGAAGGTTATCGTCACCAACGCCTACGGCGGCGGCCAGATTACCATGGGTACCGTCTGGGACCCGTTTGGGAAAAACACGTCCGAATCCGGGTGAAGAATGGTGGCGGGCTTGTGCGCCCACAGCTATCCCACTACCTTTTCTTCCTGTTCGATGATTATCTCGGCTTTCCTGAAGAAGATATTCTGGGGCGCATCAACTGTGACGGCAGTTTCCATGACTCGACCTACGATCCGGCCTATAGCGAATTTCTGATTGACGAGCAATGGACAGGAGACTGCACGGAGAGCCTGGCCGCCATCACAACCGGTCGCCCGGATTGGGCTACCATCACCAGGATGTACCCGATGCTTAATCCGCCTGCGCGAGATTGTCCCGTTCGAGGGCCGGACGTTTTGCCGGTGCCGGTAACGACGGTGGTCTTCTGGCCGCCTCAGGAGGAACGTTCCGTCCTGCGCGCCCGCAATTTTGACGCGCGACGGCGATCCGGCCGGCAATAAAGAGCGATTGCGCTTGCCCTCGGCTCAGGCTTATTTGTTCCAGACCCAGGGGACGGCCGATGAAACCGATGATATGCTGGTCCAATTGGGAACACCGACTGCGGCGGTGACCGTCTCAAGGTTCGTGGTGTTTATCCGGGTGACTGGCTGTGCCTGATTGATAAAGCGCCGCAGCTCGCTTCATTGGCTGCGATGACAATCTGCAATCGGCCGATGTTTCCCTTCTCATGCAGCCGTTGGATGAGAATTGGGGTCCTGATGTAGATGTCCAGGCGGTTACCAGCCGCACGCTGTCTATCTCTGTGACGCAAACGCTTTCCCGATGATGAGGCGCTGAATGTGCAGGTATTCCCGATGCACCATTGGTCCCTCCCCAACTTCTCCGGGCTGTCACCTACCGCAACACTTCAGGCTAACGACGATGTCTTATTCGGGAAACGATAACAATGACCTTGCCGCCTATGATGGGCTGCATGCACCTGGGTAGAGGCAATTTACTCCGTGAATCCATCAGCTATTTCCGCTGAACCCACCGCCGACGGATGCAAGTCAAACGATTACCGGCACGCACAGCGTGGGTATCGGAGGTCCGAATGCTGTAGGTATCGGCGGGCCAAACGCTGTAGGTATTGGTGGCCCTAATGCGGTCGGCATTGGTGGACCAAACGCAGTTGGTATTGGTGGGCCCAACGCTGTAGGTATTGGTGGGCCCAACGCCGTTGGTATTGGTGGACCCAACGCTGTCGGTATTGGCGGGCCGAATGCTGTCGGAATCGGCGGGCCGAATGCGGTTGGTATTGGTGGCCCCAACGCCGTTGGTATTGGCGGACCTAACGCGGTTGGCATCGGTGGCGCAGACGGCCGTTCATTTAACGCGCCGATGCTGCTCGCCGATGCTCAGGTGGTTGTCTATAGCAAGCAAGGGTTCTTTGAGGACAACGGTCTGTCCACGCTACAGGTGCTGGGCCATGTTCCCGGTTTGGAGGGAGGCTCCCAATCCTGGCTCCATCCGGTTGGTCAGGCGTATCAGGTTGTGCTGAATCCGGAGGTGACGGATGAGCGTTTTATCGCGTTTAACTACCTGCAGCGGGATGTGCCGGAAGGGTACTGAACACACACTGAATGTCTACTTCCTGCCGACAGGTGGTGAAACCTGGCAACGGCTGGAGACGCGGCGATTCGTGGAAAATATGGTTGTTGCCGATCTGCAGGAGCAGGATGGTGTCTACGCTATCATGGCAACGATACAAATGCCCGCACTGTCACCCGGCTGGAACCAGTTTGTATACCCATTAAGCGATCCGCGACCCATAACAGATGCGTTACGTTCTATTGACGGGCTTATTCAGTTGTCTACAAGAGAGCAGCAGTCCGGCCGATATGCCGGGTGCAACCCGAACGAATGTGGATACGCTGGAGTTTGGGAATGCGTACTGGATTTGATTGACGGAGATGAACCGGTTGCACCACCTGGGCCCCACCGGAACGGTCACCGGACGGATATGTGCCGGGAAGTTGATGCTGGGTCAGCGGATATCAGTTTGTGGGAGCAACTGCTTCCCAAAGGTAAAGAGCGTTTGTTGAACGGAACCTGTGTCAGATAGCGCTTGTAAAACGCTGCTATCCAATGAGGTAGCCCGTGGTTCCTGTATTGCTGTACCCGGCGCGAAGGCAGGCTGCAGCGTTGATCATCACCTGGGTCAGATCCGGCGGCCTGATCAGGTGCTTCGACCGGTAGTTCAAGCCCCTGAACCTCGTGGGTGTCGATCCAGTCTAGCACCTGCGTGATGGTTCCGGCCGCTTCCTGCGGATTCCTGCTCGTAGTTGTGCCAGGGCCAATACGCCGAGGGTATCCATTGGGTTCCCATCATTCGCCAATCGCCTGCGAATATCCAGGGCTTCGTTCAATGCTCCGATCGCGCCTGCTGATTGGTCATCTTCAACCAATGATAGCCCAAGATGGGTCAGCATATAGCCCATACTTCGTTCATTGGCGATCTGTCTGGCGACAGTTAACCCGGCCGTGAGACGTTCCTGAGCAGCCGTATGGTTTCCCTTGGCAGTATGCGATTAGCCCCAGCGTATCCGTAGGGAAATCCCCTTCGCACTCCATGTCACCCGTTTCGCGGGCAATGGATAGTGCTTCCCATGGCGTTGCTCTGCCAGATCATAGTCCCCAAACTCAAAGGCGAAATGAGAGATATTCATCAACAGCCTTGACTCAGCATATCGCCAACCGATTTCACGAGCCTGGACCAGGCCTGCCTGATAAGCGTCTGATGTGAAGCGTTGAAATTGGCCCAGCGAATAATTGATCATACCCAGCAGATTGCTGCACTGGACCAGACCCTGGGTATGGTTTTCATCGGTAAATACATCGCGCGCTTCGATGGCGTATTGCAATGCTGTCTGTTGGTTGCCCAGATATTGCCCGACCATTCCCAGATCATAGAGACATTCTGCCTCCTCCACGTGACCGGCTCCGCGGCGTACGAGGTCCAGTGCCTTTTGCAAGTAGGGTTCGGCTTCTGCGGCGAGTCCTTGTTGCCACAAGGCTCGACCGAGTCTGTGGTAAGCGCGCCCTTCAGCCAAAGGATCGTTACCGGCTGCGGCTGCTTCGGCCGATTGCTGCGCCTGGGTAATTGCCTCGTCGTAGTTGCCCAGTACCAGTGAGTAAGCAGCCTGTCGCAGCAACAACTCCGCCCAACGGTAAGGATCAGCCAGCACGACCAACGCCGATGCCATCGCTGTCAGGTCCGCCTGTTGCTCACTGCGCATACCCAACAAATCGTAGACCGCTTCCCGGCCACGTAGCAGATTGTATCGGGCTTCCAGATTAGCAGGGTTGGTTAATTCCAGGGCACGCGTGAAGTAATCAACCGCCTGCTCATTATTATAGGCGGCCGCAGCCTGTTCCCCGGCCTGTCCATAGTAGGTCGCGGCCTGTTCCGCCCTTTCTCCACGATCATAGTGATAGGCGATTTCAGCCAGATGAGACGCCGAATTTGCGCTGTTATCTACTTCGTGGGCCAGAACGGTTGCCGCGCGTGCGTGAAGCTCGCGCCGCCGTGATCCCAATTGCATATCATAGGCGACGTCCTTGAGGAGCGCATGACGGAACAAATAGCATTGCTCATCAAGTGGGTACCATATGTCACGGATCGCTCCCTCTTCAAGTACGCTTTCGATCCCCTCCGGTCTGTTTACCATCGCCGCCAATGTACCTACCCCAAATTCACGCCCCAGAATGGAAGCTACCTGAACAGACTCCCGCACCTGGGGCGGTAACTGATCGAGCCGAGCAATCAGGAGAGAGCGTACATCGGTGGGCATGTTCTGTGTATATCGGCCCCTCCCGGTCGGTTGTGAGGTGTAGCCCTGATCGCGTACCAAATAGAGAAGCATCTGTTCGACAAACAAGGGGTTGCCCTCGGCGTGCGAGGCGAGAAACTGAATCAGTTCAGGGGCAGGGGGTTGGCTGGATAGCGATTCGACCAGGCGTGTGGTCGCTGATTGATTCAATGGTTGCAGATAGCGCACTCGTTGGGGGATGGTTTCGTCAAACAGATCATCCGCCAACGGCCGTCGGGTGGTGATAAGCAGGGCCAGCGGATAATCCTCTACGTTGCGCATGAGATAGGGGAGAAACGCCAGACTGTCCCGATCGAGCGCATGAGCGTCTTCCAGATGGATGATGAGAGGGTGCCGGAGACTCATGGCCTTGAAAAGCGTTTTGAGCGCACTCTGGATGTTTTCAGTGCGCAATTGCGGATCTACGCGTTCATATAGAGAGCCAGGCCAATGCAAATTGATGACATGGGCAATGAAGGATCGGGTGCGACGAAGCTCCGTCTGTAGTTCCTCATCGGGTGTCGCAGCAATCAGGTCATCCAGAACCGTATTGAACACGGCCGTATTGGCGTCCGCATCCCCCTGAATCTGCTGCCGGAAGTAGCGTTGCAACCCATAACCAAAAGCGTTAAGCGGTTGTTGCAAGATTTCGTCTGATTGGCATAGCAGTTGCTGGTACGAGCCTGCTATTTCGGGTTGCCTGAAGAACTCATAAATTAATCGGCTCTTGCCCATCCCGGCTTCCCCGGAAATGGTATAGACACCGGCTGATCTGCCCTGTGTCAGTATTGACATTTGGTCGGTCAATTGCCGCAGTTCTGTTTCCCGGCCGATATATTCCCCGTGGAAAAAGGGATGGAAATCGACTTCGAGCCGGTCCTGAAGCCGGTAGAAAGGTTCCGGTTCGGTAAACCCTTTGAAAACCTGATCCCCAACGAGTTCCACACGGTGTGTGTTTTCGGTCCGTCGGGCCATGGGTTCGTCCAGCCAGATTTCCCCCCAGGGTGCGGACGCCATCAGACGCGCCGCAAGGTTAACACCGCGACTGTAACAGGTATACTCTTCATACAGTGGAGAGCCTATAAATCCGGCGTAGGCCATCCGGTAGGTAAGTCCTGCGCGCAAGGGAATTTCACAGCTTTCTCGCAGGTCGAGCACAAATCCCAGAACACGGCGCAAATCGCTTTCGCGACTGATGGGTGCGCCCCAGAACAGATATAAATTACAGCCCTTGTCATCAAAATTAATCCGATAGACCACACCGCCATAACGTTGTAGTAGCGGAAAGATTGTGGCCGTTATTTCGCGCAATTCGGCCGATCCCGGCTCCCCTTCCAGATTGATAAAGAGAGACAGGATTTGCCGGAATTCACCCTTGGCGGCTTGCCTGACCACAGAGGCCGGGACAAATCGTGTCAGCGCCCCAATATCCGTTACCGGGAGTTCGATAGGTATTTGAGCCGGTGGGGGACCGGGGATCGCTTCAATGCGGTAATAACCTTGTGGGGTGGGTAGGGTATGTACATGAGCCGTGACCGCGTGATAGAACGATGGGCTGGCAACAATGTGGCCCGGATGGGCCTCATTTTCAGCCAGGGCGGCCTCCGTGATGGCTTGCCCTTTGAAATAATAAATGGCCCGATTGTCGTCGCTTGATGCCGAGATACCCCATTCAACATTTCCCAAACCAAGACCGATCTTGGCCCACAACGGATGATTTCCCTGAGCCTGGTTTTGATCGCGGAGATCATCCATGGATGTTTGCATGGCTTCGGCGGCGGCGAGGGCACGTCGGGCAGCGGCCGAATTGCTTTCTCCTTCCTGATGGGGGAATAGTGCGGAGAAAGCATCCCCGGCGTATCCGGCCACAAACCCACCGTAAGCAAACGCGCTTTCAACCAGGGGGGCGAACAGGGATTCAACCGTAGTGGTTAGCGTTTCTACGCCGTCTGTACCGTGTTCAATGAGTGATTCGGTGAGGCCGGTAAATCCCGACAGGTCCAGATACAGGCTGGCTGCGGCAAACGTTCCTTCGAGTTGTCCCCTAGCCAGACTTTGTGTAATCAGATCGGGAATCAGGCGGTGTGCATCGCTCTCAAGACGGTCATGGCTCTGCTGCATAAAAGTCATTATACACGTAATCAGGTAATCCCCTTGTGCTGAAGCGCGTATACAGGATACATCCCGCTCATTTGCCGAAGCGGCGGTTTTCCGTCAGAATTTGGCGGTTGCTATCAGCTCGTGCCTTTCCGGATACACGGCAGAACATGGAGACGACTATGACGACAGAAGCTACTACGCCGGTTGGACAAGACTTGCAGGCAAAAGGCATTGCCTTTGAGGAATTTCGTCATGCCGGCCCTGTGCGTTCGCTGGAACAAGCGGCCGAAGAACGAAACCAGCGACCGGAGCAGGTAGTACGCAGCATCCTCTTCCGGCTGGCGCAGGATGAGTACCTGATGGTCGCTGTGGCCGGACCCAACCAGATTGACTGGCGTGCCTTGCGTCAGGCTGCGGGCCAGTCGCGTATGACCATGGCTAAACCGGAGGAGGTGCTACAGGTGACCGGCTATCAGATTGGCGCGGTCGCCCCGTTCGGATTGCCGATACCTATCCGTATCATGCTGGATGAGAGCATATTACAGGAAGAGATCGTTTCTATGGGGTCTGGCGTGCGGGGAACGGCCGTTATACTTTCCACGTCTGAACTACAGCGCGCTCTGGGGGATGTCGAAGTTGTCAATGTGCTAAGTCACTAGCCTCAAGTCTTACCGGTCCGAGCCAGATCGCTGAGCAGATAGAGACATTGATCGGCGACATCGGAACGGGTACCGCTGTTGTGAATTGTGCAGACGGGGTGTTGGGGTGGCTCAAAGAACTGGTCGATAAACCTGGCATATTCCGCGGTTACCGGATTGTTGCCTCGTTGTAGTCGTTCCATTCGTATAGATAAATCAGCCGATATCAACACGAAAACAGTGTCGGGATGGGCCGCCAGAATTTGTTGCCGGTGGCGTTCCTTGAACGTCGCCTGACCGAAAGCCAGAAAGCGATTGTCCTGACGAAGCTCCGTAATCCGTTCGACGATGACCGTGTAGTAGCGGTCGCGCATCTCCTCGGTAAAGGGCTGCTGGGTGCGGACCGCATCGCGCATCTCCTCAGTCAGATCCAGATCGCCATCGTAAAACGTGAACCCGAACGTTTCCTCCAGAACACGGCCGACATAGTTCTTGCCGGCCGCCGATAACCCGAAGAGATAAATGAGCATGGATGTCTGGTTGTTGCCGGATCAGGGGAGGGATTCACAGACACGGCCGTCGCCGCCGCCATCCAGGTGGTGTACATCCTCGCCGGTCGTTTCCATGCAGTAATCAAAGCAGGTTTGTGCTTCACGCTGACTGTCGAAATCGCGGCAGTCATAGAGATTGCGGTCGCAGTCACACGGTCCGGCCAGTTCCATATCGGCCCACATTCCCCGGCCATCGTTGCGGGCTTCTTCCTGCAAGGATTTGAAGTAGTCGGTATTGGCGACATCGGGAGGGAATGTAACCAGGCGGGCCATGCCGTTGCTAATGAGTTCAGCGTTGACAAACGTGCCGTCCGGGAGATAGACATACCGCAGGAGACGGCCGTATTGATCGGTGTCGGATACATCCTTGACCAGGATCACGGTTTTGTCGCGGACCATATCCATGTTGAAATCAAACGCTTCCTCATAGAAATATTCTTCGCGTTCCGGGGTATCTACGCCGATATAGCGGACCTTGTAAATGTCGCCGTTAAGCGTCACTTCGATGGTGTCACCGTCATAAACCCATTCGACATGGGCTCTGTCACCTTCTGGGGGCGTATCGGCAAGTGGTCCCGGCCGATTTGCCGAATCCGATTCGGCCGCCTGGTTAGATTGAGCAGGCGTACAGCCCGCGACCAGAAGACTCAGGGATATCAGGGCAAGTGTTAGAACAAAGGCTGATCGTAATGTGAACTTCATAAGGTATTACTTGGGTGAATTGGAAATAGATGCGGATGATAACACAAAAGAACCGGCTGTCATTGCCTGGGTTGTTGTGATTTGGTGAACCAGTTGCCGGGCCGGTTTGTACTGGCTATACTCATTTATTGAGTAATCATAAGATGAGCCCACTCCGCCAATCGCCTCTTTCCACTGAACTGGCCCTGCTGGGGTTTCTGCGATCACGCCCCATGCATGGGTATGAGATTTATCAACTGCTGGCCGATTCGCAGGGGTTGGATGGAATATGGCGGATGAAACTGAGCCGTCTTTATGCCATTCTGGGGCGCTTGGAGGATCACCAGTATATCGTGGCCCATACTGAAGCGCAGGGCGATCGGCCGCCGCGAAAGATGTTCTCGCTCACTGCGGCCGGGGAGGAAGTGTTCCTGGAATGGTTGACTACTCCGGTGCGCCAACCACGAGCCATGCGTCTGGAGTTTATGCTGAAGCTCTACTTTGCCCGGCTGGAATCATCTTTAGTCGCGACTCAACTCGTCGCACTCCAACGTCGCCAGTGTGTTGAATGGTTAAGTGGGCCGCTGGTGGCATCCGGAACTGAAGAATCGGCCGAATTTCGTGCGGTAGTTAGCCGGTATCGGCACGGTCAAATCGTTGCGATTGGAGAATGGCTGGACTGGTTAACTGAGGAGATTGAGGAGGTAACTACATGAACTATCGTAAACGTCTTGTGTCTTTGCTCCTGATTTCATTGTTTTTAGCTGTAATCAGTTTGCTCTCGTCTGCGCCGGAGAGGCGGAGCTGCAACGTTGACTGTTTATGCGTGGGCCGCCTCTTTACCGATGCTTTCACAGAAATAGGGACGGCATTTGAGGCAGAGTATCCGGGTAACCGTTGAGTTTAACTTCGCTGCCGGTTCCAATCAATTGGCGACGCAGATCGGTGAAGGTGCCCCGGCCGATGTGTTCGCCAGCGCCAACGACGAAGATGGCTAGGGGCTGTCGAAACCGGCCGCATAAACCCGAAACTCCAGAAGACGTTTGTCACCAATCGTCTGGCTGTTATTTACCCTGAAGACAATCCGGCCGGATTACAGAGCCGGCATGATCTGGCGAACGGAAGGGTCTTTGTTAGTCTGGCTGCACTGAAGTGCCTGACAGTACCTGGACTTCCTCGCCAAGACGGCTGACGATCCAGCTTATGGTCTGGTCGAGGCGGCTGTACTGGCGAATCTGGTCTCCAGTGAGCAAAACGTTCGGGCAGTTCTGACCAAGGTTGCGCTGGGCGAAGCGGATGCGGGTATCGTTTACAGCAGTGATCTGGCTAGTGAGGATGGGAGCAAGGTCGGCCGTATTGATATCCCGGATGCTCTGAATACCATTGCTACCTATCCGATTGCCCCTCTGAATGACAGCGAGAACGCCGAAACCGTACAGGCCTTATTTGGGACTTCGTACAGAGATCGGGCAGGCCATTCTGGGGAGCTACGGTTCCTCCTGGTTAACGCCTCATGAGGTTGATCGACCGGCCGTATCGTCTGATGGCGAACCAGTCGCTATCAGCCCAAGCGCCGTTTGCCGGAGTTGTGGTGGGCATTAGCCGCACCGTTCTTCTGTTCCTTGTCTTTGCCAATTGTCGCCTCTGCTGACATTTGGATCACCGGGGGACCTTCGAAAATCCCGCTGTCCGGCCGTGCGTCAGGCGATTTCTTGCCTGCGAACCAGTACCGTCTCAACATTGGCGGCTGTTGCGATTGGGAACACCGGCAGCGTATCTGATGGCCCGGCGACAGTTCCCCGGCAAGGTGTTGCTGGACAACCTCATTGACTTGCCCACAGCTTGCCGCTGGCTGTGTCTGGGGGCTGGCGCTACTGCTGGTTTTCGGCCGTCGGGGCTGGATCGGGGGATGCTGGATGATATTGGGCTGCGGATTACCTTTACCGCAACGGCCGTGGTCACGTCTGCATTTGTGGCCGCGTTGCTTGTCCGCGCTGTCATCGGTTTTGCCTGCAGCGGAGCTGAAGATGCCGCCGCCATGGATGGCGCGACCCTGCTGCAAATATTCTGGCGGATGACATTGCCGCTGTCGCGTATGTCCTTTCTGATCAAAGTCGCCGCCTGGGCCAGAGCCATGGGAGAGTTTGGAGCAATGATTATATTTTGCCGGAAATTCTCCTGGCCGTACGCAGACCATGCCCTGCAATCTACCTCGGCTTTGAGCTTGATCTGGAAATGGCGGTTACGCTATCGGTGATCCTGGTTGGGTTTTCATTCCTGATTCTGCTGTTGGTGAAACTGGTCTTTGGTCGGGAATCGGCCGAGGATTAGACGTCGCGCCAACTAAAAAGGCCGCAGCCAAATTTTGTTGGCTGCGGCCTTTCTGTTTTAGTCCTGTGCAGAGATCGTGCGGTTAAATGTCCAGATTTCTGCACTTTCGCTGGCGTGGGTTGTAAATGCAGGCGTTGTGACGACGCGGCGCAACCTCACTACCCATGAGCATATTATCGAAGGTCCGGTCGGCAAGAACAGCATCCTCAATGGTAACCTGGAGCAAGGTCCGCACCGGGTCCATGGTCGTTTCCCAGGCTGAATGGCGTTCATTTCGCCCGGGCCTCTTGTAACGCTGCAATGGAATATTTCGACTGTTGAATCGTTTCAGTATTTCGTCGCGTTGAGCATCGGTATAGTGGCCTAGATTTTGCCGTACTTGATTGCGTAAAGCGGCGGCTGGCAATGAAACAAATGCCCGTTCTCAATTGTAGCTCCGGCATGTAGGGACGAAGCGTTAGTCAGCAGCAGCAGGTGGATGTGGCTGCCGTCAACGTCGGCATCAGTCAGTGATAATCGTTCGGCCGTAACGCAGATTGCTCAGGTCAAACGATTCGCCAATGCCCGTTCCCAACGCTGAAATCAGTCGCCTTGACTTCATTGTTAGCCAGTACCTTATCCAGCCGCGCGCGCTCAGTGTTTAGAATCTTGCCGCGCAGAGGCAGGATGGCCTGGAAGTGGCGGTCACGACCCTGCTTGGCTGTACCACCGGCTGATTCACCCTCAACAATATACAACTCGGCCCGTTCCGGGTCTTTCTCTGAGCAGTCGGCCAGCTTGCCGGGCAGGGTCAGGCTGTCGAGTGCACTCTTGCGCATCACCAGCTCGCGGGCAGCACGGGCCGCGTCGCGGGCACGCGAGGATGTCAGGCAACGGTCAACGATGCGCTTGGCTTCGCGCGGATTTTCCTCCAGGAACTGCGCCAGCGCCTCGCCCAATACGGAAGATACCAGGCCGGACACTTCAGCGTTCATGAGCTTGACCTTGGTCTGGCTCTCAAACTGGGGATCAGGATGCTTGATGCTGACCACCAGTGTAACGCCTTCGCGCGTGTCATCGGACGAGAAGTTCTTGTCCTTTTCCTTCAGAAGGTTATTCTTGCGCGCGTAGTTATTGATTACGCGGGTTAACGCCGTACGAGCACCGGTTAGATGGGTACCACCATCCGGTGTGTTGATTGTAGTGGCAAAGGCATACTCGGAGATACTCACGCCGTCGGTATATTGCATGCCTACTTCAACACCGATCCCATCGGCTTCTTTCTCGACGTGAATGATGTCGTGGAGCACCTTTCGGTTACGGTTCAGGTAGCGGACGAATGACCGCACGCCACCTTCGAAATAGAAGTTAATCTCGCGAGGCGGTGAAACGCGTTCATCCCGCAATCGCAGGAAGACACCGCTGGTGACAAAGGTCATCTCACGGAAACGATTTGCCAGCGTTTCAAAACGGTAGACGTTGTCCTCGACAAAGATGGTGTCATCAAATTTGAACTGCGTCGTTGTGCCTGTGCCTTCGCCTTTCTCCAGATTGCGCAGCTTTTCCACCGGCGTTACCGGGATGCCCCGTTCATATCGCTGCCGCCATACGGCACCATCCCGCTTGACAGTTACTTCCATCCACTCTGACAGAGCATTTACGGCCGCCGCACCGACGCCGTGCAGACCGCCGGAAACCTTGTAGGCGTTCGCATCAAACTTACCGCCGGAGTGCAGGCTGGTATGAACAACCTGTAACGCCGAGACTTTCTCTGTAGGATGCTCGGCCACAGGAATACCGACACCGTTATCAGTGATGCTGACGCTGGAGTCGGGGTGGATCACTACTTCAATGCGATCACAGCGACCAGCCAGCGCCTCGTCAATCGAGTTGTCAACGATTTCAATAACCAGGTGGTGCAACGCCTTGGAATCCGTACCACCGATGTACATACCGGGACGCCGCCGGACGGCCTCCAGACCCTTGAGCACCTGGATGCTACTGGCATCATAATTCACGGATTGTGTTTGTTTTGTTTTCTTGTTCATAGAGCTAGTTTGCCGCTTCAAGTGAAGAGTCTGTAATGTTCAAATCCGGGAGCAACCGGTAGCGATCATGATAGAAGATTAGCATGGCCGTGCTGAGAGCCGTGGAGACAAATGCGTGGCCGAGCAGACTTACCAGAGTGAGCCAGGATCCGTCATCTGCGGATAGCAACAGCCAGCCAAGCAACTGCCTGGTGAGCACAACGACCAGCAATAAAGACAGGGCCGGGAGCAGGTTTGCCTGGAACAACCGGACACTATCGGCCAACGACGGGAAAAATGATTTGCGGTTGAGGGTCATGCCTTGTGGGGTATAGCTTAGAAATACTGCTACCCAGAGCAGAATCACCGGGGCCGCAAACAGAATAAAGGTTGCCAGTATCTGGCTAATTAACGCTACAAAAGCGCCGATAAACGAAATAGGCAGGACAATCAGTAGAAATACCACTAGAAAAAGTAACGCTAACAAACCGAAGCGGAGCCATGTTCGCCCGATCCACTGCAGCAATGCGCCGATGTTGGCGGACGAATGCTCCACGGTTTCGTCTTCAGAGCGAACCACAACAGAGGCAATTAGTGTACTGTAGATTGCTCCCAGCAGCAGACCGACGATTGTCAGGCCAATGAGCAAACCCACCCAGGAACCCCAGTTGGCAACATCTACTGTAAGTGGTGCGGTAGGTGTTTGCTCCGGTGTAAGGCCAGTCATGAGGATGGGAACGCCGACGAGTGGCACACTCAGATAGGTAAACATGTTGGTGCGCGTACTGATCAGGTCCAACATCGGACGAGGGTCCATGATAGCTGCATCAACGGGCAATTGGTCCAGTAGTTGTTGTACTAACGGGCTGAAGCTCAGGCGCGGTCCCAGCCAAAGAAACACATCCAATAGCACCGGGATGAGCAGTAACCAGGGGTGGCGCGTCGTTAATTCAAACCCTGCCGCGATGGTCTTCCAGATGCTGGGTAGGGTGGATGTCTGCTTCTGATTTTGCGTCATCGTAACTTATTAATTATACCACATTTGTTCTACAGGGTCGAAGAACGAAGGTCGTGTTACAGCGTTGAAATCGGTTTCGGTGTAGACTGCTTATCCGGGATATGAGGCGTGGGTGAACTTTGTTTCGAGACCATGGAATGCCGGGCTATCCTTGACCCCAAACCATAACAGTTGTTCACTACTTTATGGGCTCTGACCCCAAAATGCCACCAATATTTACCGTGATGCCGGTCGCGTGTTATACTGTATACAAGCGTACTGCGTTCCGGGTATGGGTGACCGGACACATCGGCGCTGAGAAATAGCCCCGAATTTCACCAGGAGATGACAATGGCGGATATCCAGGCGGTTGCACAGCGAATTGTTGAAAACGTGGAGCATGTGATGGTTGGCAAGCGCCAACCTGTCCAGCTAACGGTCCTTGGCCTTCTTTGCCAAGGCCATATCCTGATTGAGGACGTGCCCGGTGTCGGCAAGACGGTGTTGGCAAAATCACTGGCGAAGTCGGTGGGATGTAAATTCCAGCGCATCCAATTCACGCCGGATATGCTGCCTAGTGATGTTACCGGTGTTTCGGTGTTCAACCAGAAAAGTCGCGAGTTCGAGTTTCGTCCGGGTCCGATCCATGCACAAATTGTCCTGGTAGATGAAATCAACCGGGCCACGCCAAAGACGCAATCGGCGCTGCTTGAAGCGATGGAGGAGCGCCAGGTAACGGTGGACGGGACGACTTATCCTCTTGATGTGCCGTTTATGGTCCTGGCAACCCAAAACCCGATTGAGTATGAGGGCACCTTCCCCTTACCGGAAGCACAATTGGACCGCTTCCTGCTCCGTATTCGTCTGGGGTATCCCGGCCGGGATGAGGAAATCGAGGTATTGGATCGCCAGCAGTTCTCTCATCCTGTGAATAGCCTGGAACAGGTTGTCAGTGTTGAAGAGCTTGTGGCAGCGCAGGAAGAAGTTCGTGGTATTTACGTCGACAAGCTGGTGAAAGAATATATCGTGGATATTGTTCGCAAGACCCGTGAACACCCCGATGTTTATCTGGGCTCAAGCTCGCGCGGTGCCCTGGCTATCTACCGTCTGGGACAGGCGCGGCTGCGCTGCTTGGCCGCGATTACGTGTTGCCTGATGATGTCAAGGCATTAGCCGGGCCGGCACTCGGCCACCGCCTTATCGTGGGTCCGGCCGCACGCATCAAAGATATTGAGCCGGAGCAAATAATCCAGGAAATCCTGGATACAACGGCCGTACCCGGTGGGCAAGTCAGTCGCGAGCGAGAGCACGCCTGATGTTGGATTTCCTGTCGCAGCGGCGAACGATTGTCTTTTTCCTCGCGGTTGCGTCATTCGTCGCCGGGCTCCTGACGGGACGGGACCTGCTATTTACAATAGCCTATTTACTGGGCTTGTTGTTGATCGTTTCGTTTGCCTGGGCATGGGCGAATCTCAACTGGCTTCATCTCTCCCGCCTGACCCGCACTCGTCGTACTCAAGTAGGCCGACCGCTGGAGGAGCGGTTCACGCTGGAAAATACCAGCATCATCCCCAAACTGTGGGTTGAGGTGCGTGATTTTTCTTCGCTACCTGACCACTATGCCAGCCGGGTCGTCAACGGATTGGGGCCGCACCAGAGTTTTAGCTGGCGTGTAACCACCATGTGTCGCCTGCGCGGCCGTTATCAACTGGGACCGATTCGCCTGCGCACCAGCGACCCGTTTGGTCTGTTTCCCATGGAGCGGGACATTCTGGCTACCTCCAATGTCGTCGTATACCCGATGACGTTTGAGATTGATCAATTTGCCCTGCCGGTGGGGGTTTTACCTGGTGGCGATGCGCTGCGTCGCCGGACCCATTACACCACCACCAACGCCGCCGGAGTACGGGATTACGAACCCGGCGACAGCTTTAGTCGCATCCATTGGCGGAGCAGCGCCCGGCGGGATCGACTTATTGTGAAGGAGTTCGAGCTGGACCCGTTGGCCGACATCTGGATCGTTCCGGACATGTCGGTTTATGGGCAGATCTCGCCTCGCAAGGATTCTGCAAGCCAGGCCATTTTACCCGGTGATGTCCGGCCTGGTTGCGAATGGAGGAGTTCAAACTCCCGGAGTCCACCGAAGAGTACGCTGTTACCATTGCCGCCTCGGTGGCCCAATTCTTTCTTCACCGGGATCGGGCAGTCGGTATGTTGGCCTATGGGCAGTCGAACGAAATCCTTCAGCCCGACCGGGGCGAGCGTCAGTTTAACCGCATTCTGGAGACACTTTCTGTTCTGCGCGCTGAAGGGGATGTGCCCATTCAGGATATGCTGCACGCGGAGTCTCACCTGTTCCCTCGTGGGACAACCGTGATCGTCATCACGCCTACCACGCGAGAGGAGTGGGCTACCTCGGCACGGCAGCTAACCCGGCGCGGTCTGCGCGTTGTGACCATTCTTGTCAACCCGCAGTCCTTCCGTGGTTCGCAATCGGCCGACGGTCTGTATTATTTGCTGCAGAGCCAGCGGGCAGGTAGCTTACATGGTTAACAACGGTGATGATCTCACCGAGGCGCTCAGTCGCGGCGCAACGCAACCTAATTACTTCACTATCTAAATAACGGGGAAATTATATTAGAGGCAAGTCGAGCTCTAGAGTACGCTTAGCGGAATGGATTCCGTTGACGCAAAAGCTTCAGTATCAACAGGCTCACGATCCGTTGCTTCGCCCGACATGCTCCAGGGACCGGCATGGGTAATCCGTACGGGAACGACCTGGCCGCGAAGGGAACGGGGGTCATCGAAGAAGACCAGTTTGTTATGTGGCGTACGTCCACGCCAACGTGATTTAACCTTATTCTCGACAAGGACATCTACGACTTCACCCAGAAAACGGGCTGTCTTTTCGGCCGATACTTCTTTCTGCAGCGCTTCAATCATCTGATAGCGTCGACGTTTTTCTTCATCAGAAACGTCATCCATCATACGCCGTTCGCTGACCGTGCCGGGGCGTGGGCTGTATCGGGCCAGATGAATCTTGTCCAAACGCAGCTCATCCAGGATGTCATAGGTTTTCTGGAATTGTTCGGCCGTTTCACCGGGGAAGCCGACAATAATATCCCCATGGATGGCGGCGTCGGGGATGATCTCCCGGATGCGATGGACCAACCGGCGATACTCGTCCCGCGTATACCCCCGTTTCATGGCGATCAACACGTCATCATCTCCAGCCTGAATGGGTACCTCGATCTGGGGCATGACCTTGGGGAGGTCAGCGACCGCATGAAGAATACGGTCGGTCATATAGTTGGGATGGCTGGTCAGGAACCGGATGCGTTCCAGCCCCTCGACATCATTCACCGTTCGCAGCAGATCCGCCAGGTCCGGGCCGTCGGGCACATCATAACCGTAACGGTCTACGATTTGTCCCAGCAGGACGACTTCCTTGACACCCTGGTCCACCAGTGAGCGGACTTCGGAGACAATTTCACCCACGGGACGACTGCGTTCCCTGCCTCGCTTTTGAGGAATGATGCAGAACGTGCAGGCATGGGAGCAGCCATAAACAATCGCCACCGGTGCCGAAACAAGCTGGCCGCGCTGATCGGCGGGGAGAATAACCTCTCCATCCTGTAACGCATGACGCTGCCGGGTCTCTTCCTGTTCCAGGGCGTAGTCTTCATCCTGTGTTAGATGGGACAGCAATGGGAGACCATCTGTCGAAGGCTCCATAAACACATCCACAAATGGGAAACGCTTTTCCAGTGCTTCGTTACCCCGAACACCAACCACGCAGCCCATGACCGCAACAGTCATATCCGGCCGTTTTTCCTTAAGCGGACGCAATGCATGAAGTTTGTTATAGGCCTTGTCTTCCGACTGCTGTCGCACGGTACAGGTTTCCAGAACAACTAAATCTGCATCTTCGGCGTTTGACGTGGCCCGATAGCCAAGCTTTTCCAACTCGGTTGCCACGAGACGCGCGTCAGCATAATTCATTTGACAGCCAGTAATCCAGAAGTGATAGGTCTTGGTCATGATGCCTGCTTGTCTTTCCGACGGGGTTACCGCCATTCGTCGATGCAATGGCGGATTCTAGCGAGGCACCACATGGGCGTCAAGCACTTATCCAAGCCAATTTTGGGGAGTCTACCGGAGGAACGAATCACTCTTCCAGCCAGGCCACCGAAGTGCATGCCCCATAAGGATGGACAATCGTCTGAACGTAGCGCTCATCCGGGGCAACAAGCGCTATGAGGTTATCGTCCATTGCCAGGGCGAGCCACTGGCTATCGGCCGTCCAGTCATAGGTAACGGATGCCAGAAAGAAAGGCAACCGGATGGCGAAGGGGATGGTTATATTGTCGGCAATGTTGTGTAGGTAAAGTACCCCACTATCATTTGCACTTCCGCTGATGCCGTTGGTGCGATCGCGACCGGTTACAACGAGGTAACGGCCGTCCGGCGAGAAACCGAAGGAATGGTTGAGGTCGTAACGAACCCGGAACCGATACTCCGGTGTTTGAAGCGCCAGGTCATAGGAAAAGATATAGGCGACCCGTTGCAACTCATCCATCGCCACGATGAAGATCAGCTCCGCGATCGATTGGGTGTGGGGCGATATAGGCCAGTGTCATACGCCGGCTCTCAGGGGCATCCGGCAGGAACTGCTGGAGG
Source organism: Chloroflexota bacterium (assembly GCA_041390945.1). Classification (GTDB taxonomy): domain Bacteria; phylum Chloroflexota; class Anaerolineae; order Promineifilales; family Promineifilaceae; genus Promineifilum. The sequence goes on along the minus strand of JAWKOY010000024.1, from coordinate 81,616 downwards.
TCGGTCGAAGTGAGGATAGATTGGAGGCATTATCTTCGGTTGAGGCAATCACAACCTCTGTGTCCATGGCTGAGTCAGCGATGCCGTTGCGCACGCTGCGAATATAACCGTAGGTCTGATCGTCCAGCCAGAATGGTGAATAACCACTATCTATTGCTGTTGTTTCCACGGGACCGGCAAGGGACGGGCTAGGCCCGATTGTGAGCGGGAGGCTTTGCAATGGCCCGCTGGAATCCAGAAGAATGATACGCTCATTGGTAGTGATTGTGACGTTATAGGGCAGGGTGGTCCGATCTCCACTGTAGATGGCAAGTTGTCCATTGGGACTAGGTCGGTAGGCCCTGGATATCACCATACTCACAGCCTTCTGCACTGCCATGAATCCAGATCCATTAGAAATGGCTGGGTTTGATCATTTTCAGGTTCCCAGGCGTAAGAGATCAGGAAACGACCGCTTGCATCACCTTCGCCGAATGAGATGGAAAACCCGGTGTCAGTCTGGTAAAGGGGGTTGCCGTTCCTGGTTGCGCCAGATACCGGCTCGCCAGGATTCTTCTCCCAACCGAAACTCCTGCATCAGTAACGTCTGGGGGTCTGGTAGCGGGCTCATCCAAATGAAGCCCTCGACCTGGAGCATGTCCTCCCAAGTAGCTGAACTTACATCATAACGGTAGACCGATGATGGATCGGATTGTCCGTCATCGGCAGGGGTACAAGCCAGGTAAAGTGAGCTGTCGGCCGGAGGGGGAGGGGAAGGTTCCTCCTCCGGTAGAATTCCATGCAGGGTAAATAGCCACCAAGCCTGGTCAAGGCTGCTCATAATCCAGGCGTTATCAGCAACGGTGTCGCTGGTTGCCAATAATTGGTTGAGCCACTCTTCCAGGTTGGGAGAGACCGGTAATTGCTCCAGCATATCGGCCGGTGTCAGATCGGGAAATGTATCCAGCAGGAAATCAACCATGACAAATATCTTTGCCATGTCCTTCTCCCGATTTGCTGCCGGGGTCCGCCGCCAGAAATAGGCGACATCACTCAGACGTATCCCCTCGTCCATAATCTGCTGATAATCGGATGGATCAACAGGCCAGGCAGCATAGCCCAGATCAGCCAGTAGATGCTGGGACAGCGCCTCAAAGAGTGCTCCTTGCTGGCAGCATTCCCACCCCACATTTTGAGCTACCACTGTTTCCAACACGAGGGGCAGGTAGGCATTCAGTAGGGCCTGATAACCGGCCGACGCCTCGGTTTCGTCATCAACCGGTAACCCAATCAAGGTTGGCGTTGGTAGATCCAGGCTCGAACCCCGTTGGGCCTCTCGCAGAGCCGCCTGACGACCCAATGTGCCGGCCATCACTGCCAATGAGCTGGAATCATCTTCCAGGTTCAGAACCAATCGGTTCTCACCGGCGCAGCCGTCAAGCGCTTCGGTGCAAAGCCGATCAATGGCATCGGTCAAATCATCTGCCAGACGAGCAGCGATAGCCTCATCACGTTCAGGATACTCAATACGTAAACGATCGGTTTCAATATTCTGTCGTTCGCCCCAGAATCCCCCCTCCGCCGGGGCAAGCAGCCAACGTTGTACACCACGCCGAAAGACGGCCGTTTGCTGCAGGAATACGGTGTCAGATTCATCCTGCAAGCCGTTCACCACGAATGGTTGAACGGTCGTAACGACAGCTTCATTCAGGTCCGGTGAGAACTCAATGGTGGCGGCTGTTTCATCAGCGACCGCATCGTCAAACGGGACCGGCAGATTTTGGGGGAGCGACTCCGGGATGGCTGTGAGGCCTAGCGGTGCCCGGTCCAATAGTTGATCCGCCTTGAACAGTTCGAGCTGTGCGGTTGTCCATACCGGATTTCGGCCGGAGAGAACAGAGCGGAAAAGCTCTTCATCCTGCTCGGCGATTGCCAATTGCACCAGGTTAAAGCTGGAGGCGACATCATTTCGCAGGGCCTGCGTGGTTGCGTCAATTTGCGCCTGAACCCGCCACCAGACAATTAGCCCTAACCCGGCGATTAGAACGCCGACAACAGCCAGCAATCGCCAGGCATTTTGCGACGTGGTGGGGTGTGTTTGCCGGTTCCGGCAGGTCATCCCAGTTGGATTGTTTTTGATTACGAATTTCGTCTTCGGTCTGCCAATCAAAGTTTCCGGACATAAATTTAAGTGTCTAACAGATGGTAGTTTGCTTTGCAGAGAAGATGTGGGCTGTATTCTGATACAGAACCACAGCCGGGCGGCATGGATAGTTGATGATTTTATTTTTACGCATCTACTGAACCGGTGGCAACGCCGGGGGCCTGATAATCATCAACCGCTTAGAAGCCGGGTTCATCCCCATAGAGAAATCGATAGGCGATAAACCCCTGGTAGATTCGCTGCACGTATTCACGAGTTTCTGAAAAATCTATGGTATCTACGAATAGATCAAAGTCATCCCCGGCAACATCATACCATCGTATGGCGTTGCCCGGTCCGGCATTATAAGCAGCCAACGCGACCTGAGGCAGATTGTCAAATGTAGCCAACTGCTGGCTCAGATAGTACGCACCGAACCGCAGGCCGACATAGGGTTTGTACAAGTCTTCGTTCTCATAGTCGGGCCAGGCGAGTTGCTGGGCAATCCAGTAACCCGTATCAGGGATCACCTGGGCCAACCCCTGCGCGGCCGCACCGGAACGGGCAAAACTCTCAAACAGGCTTTCCTGCCGCACGAGGGCTAGCTGGAGCCGGGGATCAAAGTCGTACTCCTCAGCCAGAGGCAGGATCAGGTCGGTGTAATAGGCGGGGTAGACGAGACGGCCGATAAAGCGCGGCGCATCGTATAACAACGTTCCGGTTTGTCCCAGCACATTGGCGGCCGCGATAATGGACGAGCGGTACAGACCAAGATCGCGGAGGTATAGGGCGATTTGATAGCTGGCTAGCGGATCGTCTGTGTATGCCTGCCTGAATGCTTCCAACTCGCCGCGAGCTTCCTCCAGCAGACCGAGCGCCCAGAGTTTCTCACCCACGATCCGGCGGGAATCGTTGAGTAACGTCGGGGAGAGGTCAGCGAGATCGCCTTCCGGGGGGACAGTGATATTGTTGTCAACCAGCCATTCGCGCAGCCATGCTTCAGCCTCAAGCCGGTCGGCCGTTTCGTCTTCAGGTAGTTGCAAGGGTGATTCGGCCGAAAAGGGTGTGATGCCGTCCACAAATTCCTTCACACGGATGGCGTAATAATTCGTTGGCAGCAACGCATCAACCTGAGCCTCAAGCGCTGCCTGATCAAGCGAACCCTCACCATCCTGCGCCAGACGCAGCAACCAGAGTAAGGCTTCACTACCGTAGATGCTTTGCGGATACTGTTCGGCCAGACGCTGCCAGAGTTCAAGCTCCCGTTCAGTGTCTCCAGCGAGACGAGACAGCAGGGCGGCACGCGAGACGGCTTCCGGGGCATCCGCATGGGCCGGGTAGTTCTCGGCCAGATAGAGATACCGGTCCGCCGCACTACTGTCGCCAATGGTTTCAGCGAGAGAGGCAACCGACCAGACCGCATCCGGAGCACGCTCATGATCCGGGTAGGTGGAGATAAATGACTCGTAGGCCTGGATAGCTTTCCTCTGTATTGCCCGCTCTGGCGAGCATGTCGGCTCGTTCGAGGGTTGCTACGGCCGGATCGAATTCTTGGTAAGCGTCCAACTCTGCCAATGCGGCTTCCAGGTTACCCATCGCTTCATAGGCCCAGGCTAAATACAGATGGGTATCTTTCCGGTATTCGTCCGGCGTTGCGGTAATGTAGCGTTGAAAGGCGTCAATGCTGGGCTGGTAAACGCCTGCATAAAAGTCCACCAGGCCACGTTGAAATTCGTCTACCTCGACGCCCGCATCCACCAACTCCGCCAGTCCCCAATAGCTCTCGACAGCACGGGGATAATCCGTGATGCCGATCAGGTAGCGATCATAAGCGGCATCCGTATTGCCGGCCTGAAGTTCAGGCCTGACCGGCCAAATAGGTCATCCTCACCCCTGGTGATCTCCGTCTCGGCCAGATCGTGAATGGCATCGTACTGGACAATGGCCGCGGCATAGTCGCCCTGGGACAGATAAAAGTCTGCCAGTTGCCGTAAAATGGCAATGGTGTTGAGTCGATGGGATGGCGCCGCCAGGGCTGCCTCGTAAGCGGCAATGGCTCCGGCTGTATCGCCCTGTTGCTGGTAAGCCTCGGCGATCAACGGCTGGACATAGGCCCCCATATCCGGGTTTTTCCTGAAGATACGCCTCGAATGCCTCTATGGCTTCTGCTGCTGCACCGTCGGCCAGCAGTTGCCTGGCCGCGCTGGAATGATGCTGACGCTGAAAGATCGGTCGGGACCGAGTCCTCGGTGGACAGGAGCGGATCCAGCGCCTGGGCTGCGAGGTCCGGTTGATTATCTTCCAGTAAGGCAACGCCCATCCCATATCGCGCGGAAGCGAGTTCGTCCGCACTGAGTTCCGTTTCGCGGGAAGTGGCTTCTCGATAGGCTGCTGCGGCACCGGAGAAGTCCCCTTCACCAAGGAGTCGTTCGCCTATTTCCAGTAGGTCACTCCCCGTAGCACCGGCTGGGATAGTCGCGCTGCTGGACAGTTCGGCCGATTCCAGTGAAACATCGGCCGTTGGAATGGCGGCCGAATCCGTTTCATCGGTTGCAGGTATGCCACCTTCCGATGTAGGGGGATGGAAAACCATGGGTGTTGGCGGCGGGGCAATGACCACGGTCCTGGCTACCTCCGGGGCCAATGTCGGCGTGGGGAGTAGGGTGGTTGTTGGATCCCCCTCCGGACGGTTATCCGGGGAGGACGCGGTTGCACCCGGCTCTGCGGAGCAGCCGGCTGAAACCAGCAGGATTAGCGCAAAGAGCAGTAGAACAGTTCCCGGCCGTGGGATGAGCCGGTCAGGATAAATCAGATGACACCTCTTCTTTTGTCAATGTGGTTGTACTTGTATCCCGCTGCCCGCTGACCAGTTCCCAGCCGAGATACAACCCGGCCAGTTGGCTGAGCGCGAGCAGGATCAAGCCGATAATAATCCCCATACGAAGCATGTCCAGTTGCATGGGGATCCGCTCTGATGCGTCGGCAATCGAGTTTTGCAGGTCGGTAATCAGGACCGTGTATTGTTCGAGCAGGGGGACAAGTTCACCCACGCTCTGGTTGATCGTGTCCAGGTCGTCGGAAATCGTAAGCAGATCATCTGACAGGACTCCAAGATTTTCGGTGGTCGTGGTCAGATCTTCTTCCAGCGCTCGCAGACTTTCCGGCAGACCGGAAAGGGTTGTCTCGAAAGTGGTCAATGTTTGGTCGAACGGCATTTCGGGGTTGTAGTCAATTCCCAAATCCCACTGGATCGGAATGGATTGCCCGAACGGCAGGTCAATTGTGCGGTCAATGCCGATGCTACTGAGGGTTGTCAACGTACTGTCGATGACCCCCGCCACCTGAACGATATTGGGCATTGCCCCCTGGACAGCTTCAAGATTTTCCGGCAGGTCTTGTGTGACGAGTGTGCTGACACTGGCAAGGAACGGCCGACTGTCAGCCACAGCGCCGGACAAATTGGCGGTTGTCGTGGATGCCGTATCCAACCCCGTACCAACCTCTTCAATTGTGGTTTGTGTCAGGGTGATCGTTTCACCGGCCGTGGTCAGGGAATCGCCGGCAAACAGGAGCGTATTTTCAATGCTGGTCGAGATGCCTGCGATGGCATCACCAATACGAAACGCGCCATAAATGCTGCCGATGATAATAGCCAGGGCAGTAGCGATCATGATGACACCGAGTATGCGCTTGATAATATTTCCGACCGTCACACGTATACCTCATTAGGGTTGAGAGAGGGGCGGTTGGTACACCGTCCCGGTTAGACCCTGATATTCTAAACCAACCAGTGCATCCTGGACAGTGGCGCGATTGATTTCACCGGCCGTTTCTTCAGCAAGTGTTAACGCCTGCCACAGCAGGTTAAATGCGTCATAGGTTGGACCCGCATAGGGTCCGGCTTCTTCGTCAAAAGGGGTGACAGCGGAATACGCCTCACGGAACGTTGCCGGTAAGGTGACCGGGTCCGTCGCGGAAAATGGGGAGTCCCCCATCGCCACGAAGGGAAGGGTTTTGTTCGCATAGACAGTCTCGGCAGCAGCAGTTGTGTCCGGTGAAAGTGGCCGACAACAGCCACGACGCCGGGATCAGCCGCCAGGATGCGGCCGTCTGGCGGGCCAACTCGACATCTCCACTGTCATCCAGGGCTACCAGCGCGATACGGGAGCCGTTGATACCGCCTGGCAGCGTTGATCTCGCGCACAGCCAGGCGGGCGCTGTAGATGGCATCGTACCCGATGGCCCGATCACGACCTCAAACGGAGCCACCAGCCCAATTTTGACGACAGGGTCAACGGATTGACAACCGGCGAGTAGGGGACTAACAGCAGACACAGCCATTTACCGGCAGCGCTCAACATGGGCGACATGCTCCTCAAACGTCGTGCTGAAAAACGTGGGCGCCCGGCTGATCGGCCGTGCAGTCCAATACAAAGAACAGATAGTCAGTGACTGCCGGATTGGCGACGGCCTCCAGGCTGGCCCGCGAAGGGTTCGAGATGGGGCCGGGGGGCAGGCCGTTGTTTTGGTAGGTGTTATACGGGGAATCGATCTCCAGATCGGCCAATGCCAGGGGAGACTTCCACCAGCTCTGCGTATCCGCCTGGTAGCCCAGCGCGTATTGCACTGTTGGATCAGCCTGCAACGGCATGCCGTCGCGCAGCCGGTTGAGAAATACGCTCGGCCATGATTGGCTTTTCCTCCGGCAGTAGAGCCTCTCGCTCCACAATGGAAGCCAGGATGAGCGCGTCGCGTATGGATAAGCCTTGTGCGCCGAAAAGCTGCCGGAGGTCAGGTGTTAGCTGACGGCCGAATTCGGTCAGCATCAGCGCCACCAGTTCACCGGCATTGGTTTCAGTGGTGATCGAGTAGGTTCCGGGGAACAGATATCCTTCCAGTGAGGCATCCGGGGCACGCTCGCCAGGAACTCATAAGTTGACAGATCGAATGGCTGTCGTCGCTGAATGATGTCGAGGAACTGTTGTGAGTCAATTTGTGCCGGTGACGTCACGCTGAGGTAATTTGCCATTTCCTCCACCCGCCAGCCGGACAGGAAGCCAAGCTCCAGATTACGTGCGCCGCCGCCGCTCAATGCTTCGGCAATCTCAGGAACTGTACTGCGCGGATCCAGTACGTGACTACCGGCCACTAACGCCCCATCATACCCGTAATAGACCAAATAATTGAGAAGAAGCTCCCTGTCGCTCACCAGCCCGGCCGCCGACAGGTTGTCGGCAATGGCTGCGGCGCTTTCACCGGGAGAGATCTGAACGTTACCGATTCGCTAGTCGATCCGGCTGGTTGCTCCAGCTCGTCGGCATGGGCGCCGAGGTAATATTCCAGTGACAGGCGTTGAATCCTGTCAAGAGCAGGGTTGGCCCGGCTGCGGTCAACGGCCGTGGTTGGGGTTGCGTTCTGCCACTGGCGATAGAGAGCAAATGCCGCTGCACCCACCGCGACCACCAGAACCAGCAATAATACCAGACCGGCAAGGCTATTTCGGCCCTCGCGCTGCGGTTCGTCGGGATGGTTATTCAAAGTCATCTGGTTGTTCCAATGGCGGCCGGTCGGCGTCCAGATAGGATTGCAGGATAACGGCTGCTGCTACGGCGTCAACATGCTCCCTGATCTTTCTGCCGCGCTTGCCCTGCGCGCGCAAGCTGGCCTCAGCCTGTTTGGTGGACAGGCTCTCATCCCAATAGACGACGGGAACATCAATATGGTTGCATAAATCGGCCGTGTAATCCCGCACCCAGGCTGCCCGGTCCCCTTCATGACCGGCCAGCGTGATTGGCAGTCCCATGACGATCAGGGTGATTTGCTGCTCGGCAATGAACCGGGCGAATCGCTCAAAATCCTCAGCGCGTGATTTGCGCTTCATTACGGAATGGGCCGAAGCGATGAGGCGCGTCTGGTCACTGACGGCAATGCCGATGCGTTTTTCGCCCAGGTCTATGCCCATTGCACGACCGGGATAGGGCTGGCGCCGGGTTGCGGGTGTATTGCTCACGTTCTTCCAGTATGCCGCCGTGGCCTGACACGGCTTGATGGCTCCCCTACGGTTAGGCTACATCCGGTGGCTGCCGCGATGCGCCATAGGCAAAGCCGATCTGTTCCCTGCGACCGGCTGTATTCCAAGTCCTTTTCTGCCGCTCGGCGGTGCGGATATCCGGGAAGGCCGGTAGGCCCAGGGCTAGCGCCTCGCGGCGTATATCCGGTTGATCGCTGACGAGGCCCACTGTCATGTTCCCTGATCCGCGAGGCGGCGCAGCAGGACCAGCATCATGGTCTGATCCTGCTGCACCGCACCCGGCGGCAGGAGTATAAGTGTCTGTTCATCACGCGATGCGCCAGCAATCGCTCCCGCAATGCAGGAAACGTCTCGCCGGCGTCCATCACCAGTAGATGCATCTGGCCGGTTAACTGTCCAGGGTGGTCGAAACCAGCCCTTCCACCGCCGCCAGCGCTGGGAAGCTTTTCCGGGTCGCGCCCGCCGGCCTGGGCCATATTCGGCCGTCCGCCACCATTGCCGCCGACCAGTTGGGCAACCTCGCGCGCCAGGTCACCGGCCTTCAGGCCACGGGCGATCAGGTCGTCGCTGACAGTAGCAACAATGACCGGCTTGTCGTTATTGACTGTTCCCAGAACGGCCGCACCTGAGGGCACCTTGTCGCGGAACCAGTCAGCCATTTCCCGCAGGCCGTCAATGCCGCTGACCTCCACCTGGGCTGCCAGCAGGTTGGCTCCGTTGACCTCCCGAACCTGAGACAGCAGCGAGTCAAATTGCTCATGAGCCAACCGCCGGTTAACCTGATCCAGCTCACGGCTCATTGTTTTATTGTCGTTTTGCAGGGCCTCCAGGCGGTTCTCTATTTCGGTAGGAGGCGTATTCAGTCGCTGGGCCAGACGATCCAGAAGCGCCAATCGTTCAATGACGAACTGATTCGCGCCTCGCCCGGTAACCGCTTCGACACGTCGGGTTCCGGCCCCAACGGCTTCTTCGGAGACAAAGCGGAACTGGCCGATCTCGCCGGTTTCCTTGACATGTAACCCGCCGCATAGCTCAAAGCTATAGGCGTCACTACTTGGCTCTCCGCCAACAGCAATCGTACGCACGATGTCGCCATATTTTTCACCGAATAGCGCCATGGCTCCTTCGGCAATCGCCTCTTTCTGGCCCATGTAGGTTATCGTGACCGGCATATTGGTGATGATCGCGTCGTTTATTGCCGTCTCAATCCTGGTTAAGATTTCCTTGTCCAGGGCTTCGTCGTGGGTAAAGTCGAAGCGCAGCCGATCCGGAGCAACCAGGGATCCGGCCTGAGCAACGTGGTTACCCAAGTGCGCCCGCAGCTCGCGGTGCAGCAAGTGGGTGGCTGTGTGGTTGCGGCGAATATCCTCACGTCGTGCCCGGTCAACTTCCAGAAGCGCAAAATCTCCGGCCCGGACCGTGCCGGATTCAACATGTCCGGCATGGACGATCAACCCGGTGACAGGTGTGAGCATGTTGTTAATCAGCACACTTGCACCGGTGCCGGGAACTGTTATCCGACCGGTATCGCTGACCTCACCACCGGATTCGACATAAAAAGGTGTAGCTGCGGTGATGATCTCAACCGAGTCACCTTCCTTGGCGGTTAATATTTGCTTGCCGTCGCGGACAAGGGCCAGTATGCCGGTTTCGAGGGATGCACCGCTGTAGGATCATAGTCCACACCGGACGTATCCAGACGGCCGCTTTCAATCAGGGAGCGGTAGAATCCGAGTAGACATTCTGACCGGTCTCATAGCCGCAAACGCCGCTGCCGCTGGCAAGAGCGTGTTCTTCCCGCGCCGCCTCATACCCCGCCTCATCAACGGTCATGTCGTGCTGTTCCAGGGCTTCGTCGCGGGTCAGTTCCAGCGGCAACCCGTAGGTGGCATACAAATTAAACGCAACCTCACCCGGCACTACGGTTTCGCCGCGGCTGTGGAGTTCATCCAGGATTTCATCAAGATGAAGCAAGCCGTTATCCAGTGTGCGGTTAAACCGTTCCTCTTCCCGCCGGAGCGTATGGAGGATAAGGTCGCGGCGCAGGCGCAGTTCCGGATAAGCTTCGCCCATTTGCTCAATATAGACCTCGGCCACTTCCCCATAAATGGGTCATGGAAGCCGATCTTGCGACCGAACCGGGCCGCGCGACGGATGATCATCCGCAGCACGTAGCCTGCCCCGGTGTTACCGGGCTGCACGCCGTCGGCGATAAGAAAGGTGGCTGCCCGACCGTGATCGGCAATCACGCGATACCCAACCAGCTTTTCCACCCGATCAGCATCGGAGTCGCCGAGCAACTCCTGCACACGATTCAGCGCCGGCGTAAACAGATCCGTTTCGTAATTGTTGTCTACGTCCTGGATGACCCGCACGAGCCGCTCCATACCCATGCCGGTGTCTACCGAGGGGTGGGGCAAGGGTAGAAGCGTGCCGTCCGGCTGGGCATCAAACTGCATGAAAACCAGGTTCCAGACTTCCAGGTATTCGGGGTAGTCCTCGTTGTTGACGCCTTCGGCCGTTTGGTCCTCCAGCGAACCGGAGTAGTAATGGATTTCTGAGCAGGGTCCGCAGGGGCCGACATCGCCCATTACCCAGTAGTTCTCATCCTTGCCGAAACGGAGGATGCGATCCTCAGGCAGGTACCGTTTCCAAAGCTCAAATGCTTCATCATCATCCAGGTATACCGTGGCCCACAGACGCTCCGGTTCCAGTCCCATGACCTGCGTCAGGAAGGTCCAGGCGTAGTCAATGGCTTCGCTCTTGAAGTAGTCGCCGAAGGAAAAATTGCCCAACATCTCGAAGAAGGTATGGTGCCGTGGGGACGGCCCTACATTTTCGAGATCGTTGTGCTTGCCCTGAACGCGCATCACCTTCTGGGCGGTGGTGGCTCTGGAATACGGCCGTTTTTCCTTGCCCAGGAACACGTCCACAAACTGATTCAGCCCGGCGTTGGTGAACAACAGGGTTGGGTTGTCCCGCTGCGGCAATGGCGCGCTGGGGACAATTTCATGGTGGACCTCGTGAAAGAAGTCCAGAAAGGCTTGACGAATTTCGTTACTGGTTGTCGGTCTCATGATCACTCCGAGCAGAATAGTATCAGATATTTATGACTTGGCAGGTTAGGCAATCTCGCATGGTAAACAAAAAAACCGCCAGACTGAGTAATACAGTCTGGCGGTTGCTGGACTCGTTGTTAGGCGAACATCAGGCAACGGCTCCGGCCAGACTGGTAGCCCGGCCGGCGGCGGCTATGAAGAAGCTGAGATTGCCTGAACTGCTCATAGTAGCGAAATAATACCAGACCAGGCGGCTCCGGTCAATCGCCGGTTTCTTTAATGATGGAGCAATTCCCATGCCTGCCGGTAGGTCGCCAGCCGCTGCAGATCGGCCTCTGTTAACTCCAGCGGCAATCGCCGGATGTCCATGTTGTGTTGCAGGTCGGCCAGCTTGACTGTACGGGCCAACGGATTAGTCGAGATGGCGGCAACGTAATCAAGGTAGGGTAGGGTGTCCCTGTCGTGGGTGAGTAACTCCAGCGCCTCCAGGACTTGTGTAGGGAAGCCCAGACGGGCCAGATCGTCCAGTGATATGTCGCTGTCTTCAACGACATCATGCAGAACGGCCGTGATCCGTTCTTCCTCTGTTTCCATCTGGAGCATAAGCGTCAGGGGATGCAGGATGTAAGGTTGGCCGGATTTGTCAACGACGCCGGCATGGGCGTCCAGGGCAATACGGATTGCTTGTTCCAATTGGTTCATATTTAGCTCGTTTGTCTCTTAATTTGCCGGTTTCAGATTGTACCCCCGGCCAAGATTGCGATAAGATTAAGGTGTTGTCAATTTACCAATGCACTCTTTCCGGGTGCGGCGCCCGCGCTAGCAAGAAGCCACCTGATATCCGGAACTGATTGAGGAGAATACATATGAAAGCAAATTCTGTGCAGGAATTGATGAGTCACCTTGCCGGTGCCATCGAGGTTCAGGAGGACACAGTCTCGGTTGTAGATGAAGCCGCCCTCCGGAACAAAATGGATGATTTGGTTTATACGGCCGTCTTTGGTGAAGGTCTGACCAGGGATACTGCCCGCTGGCTAATTATAGCTGCGGGCAGACCTGGGCACATACCCCGCTTCAATCCATGAGCTATACATGGCGATCGGTCGCGGCGATATTCCCCCCGACATTCACCGTCCCCGCCATGAACATTCGCGCGATGAATTACAACACGTCGCGCGCCGTATTCCGGGCGGCCAACAAGACCAATGTCGGTGCGATGCTCTTTGAGATCGCCCGCTCCGAAATGGGCTACACGGACCAGCGCCCGGTCGAGTATGTCGCTTCGGTCATCGCCGCTGCGATCAAGGAAGGATACCACGGACCGGTATTCATCCAGGGGGATCACTTCCAGATTTCGGCCGCCCGCTACAAGAAGGACTCTACGGCCGAAGTACAGGCTGTCAAGGACTTGATGGACGAAGCTGTAGCTGCCGGTTTTTACAATATCGACATTGATACTTCCACGCTGGTGGACCTGAGCTTTGATACGCTGGACGAACAGCAGAATACCAACTACACGCTTTGTGCTGAGTTGACCCAGTATGTGCGGAGCATTGAGCCGGCAGGGGTAACGATCTCTCTCGGTGGTGAAATCGGTGAAGTCGGCCACAAGAACTCAACCGTTGAAGAGCTACATGCCTTCATGCAGGGCTATAACAAGCATCTGGACGGGGCAACAGGTATTTCCAAGATCTCTGTCCAGACCGGGACCAGCCACGGCGCGTCGTGCTGCCTGATGGAACCCTGGCCCAGGTGAGTGTGGATTTCGACACTCTGCGTGACCTGAGCGCAACCGCGCGCAAGGATTACGGTATGGGTGGCGCCGTCCAGCACGGTGCATCCACGCTTCCGCCGAATGCGTTCAGCAAGTTCCCCGAAGTCGGCACCGTGGAGATCCACCTGGCGACCAACTTTCAGAACATCATCTTTGATCAGTTACCGGAATCAGTTGTTGCCACCGCTTATGACTATATCCGCAACAACCATAAGGATGAGTGGAAAGAGGGTAAGACGGAAGAGCAGTTCCTCTATTCGGCTCGCAAGCGCGCTATCGGCCACTTTAAGCAGGCGTGGTGGGACCTGAGCCCGGCGCAGCAGGAGGCAATCGGTAATGTGCTTCAGGAGCAGTTCGAGTTCCTCTTTGACCAACTGAATGTGGGTGATACGAAAGACGTTGTGAAGTCGGTCACCGGTCATGGACCGGTCAGCATGGCGCGCCCGTTGGAAGCTGCGGCCGCTGCAGTCGCTGAGGATGTCAAAGACCTGGCGGACTGACGTCAGGGAACCGATATTTACCAATCACAGGGGATGGTCGGCGGACGGCCGTCCCCTGTTTGCTATCATATGCTGACAGGTCGGCTATTCAGGTGGGGGCAGCGAATCCGGCTGACATGGATCCCGGTCTGTTTGGTGGCGCTTGCCGCCTGCACATCGGCAGAAGTAGTTGAGCTCCCACCGAGACACCGGAGCCGATTGCACCCACACGCACCCCACTTCCGGCAACGCTACCTGCTTCTACGCCAACACCACTACCGACTCCAGTCCCAACGCGGCCGGCTGTTTTGCCGACTGAAAGCCCGACCGCGATCCCTACCATACAGACTGTGCGTCTGTCTCCAACTGAACTGGCCCGCTTCGGTGTAGCTGGGCCGTTGGAGTATGTGCCTGATATCGCCGCCGCCGGGCTGCCGTTTGGGACAACTCTGAACTGGCGGGTCAATCCAGAACTGTCGGTCCCTGACGGGATCGTTTACTGGCAAATGCTGCGCCTGTCAGATGAGGGTGTCTTTCCTGATTGGGACTATGTGGAAACGATCCTGGATGCCTGGCCCGAGTTCTGTCTGGCTCATTGGGAATGAGCCGGATGTGACCTGGCAGGACGGCATCACGGCCGAGCGATATGCCGAGTTATATCATGAAGCGTACACGTTCATTAAAGAGCGCGATCCGTTTGGCCGTCATTGGCGCTGGAGGTATTTCCATCCCATCGCCGCTGCGTCTGGCTTATCTCGACAGGGATTGCGAAACGTATCAGGCGCGTTACGGAACGCCGATGCCGGTGGACATCTGGTCTGTTCACGCATTTACCCTACGCGAGGAGGAAGGCAGTTGGGGAGTAGGCATTCCACCGGGTGAGGAAGCAACAACCGGGGAGTTATACGAGATCGAGCAGCACGGGGACGTAGCCCTTTTTATCCGGCATATTCACGATTTCCGGGCATGGATGGCTGCTAATGGGTATCAGAATACGCCGCTGGCCGTGACCGAGTTCGGGATTTTGCTGCCTGCGGATTATGGGTTCCCGGATGAGCTGGTTGCCAATTACATGCGGACAACGATTGAATATATGCGCACGGCGACAGGGGAAACCGGCTACCCGGCAGACGACAATCGTTTGGTGCAATACTGGTTCTGGTACAGCATCTATGATGACGGCGCATACCCGACCGGAGATCTCTACGATCCCGGCACCGGCGAACTCACGCCGTTAGGGGAGGCGTATCGTGAGTATGTGTTGTCACTGGGTGACTAGAGAGTGTTAGTACTCTGTTTCCCGGTTGACGGCATTAAGCAGCGACTGCCCGGCCAGATAACGTTCCAGATTGGTAACAAACAAATCAACGGCCCGCTCTTCATAGGCGTTGGTAAACCCGCTGACATGGGGTGAAATAATCGCGTTCTCCAGCCCCCACAAAGGGCTGTCTTCCGGCAGCGGTTCTTCCTCAAACACATCCAGTCCGGCTCCGGCGATCCACCCTTTTTGTAGAGCGCGGATCAGGTCCGGCTCCTTGATGATTCCACCACGCCCTACATTAACCACAAAGCAGGTGGGCTTCATGGCCCGGAACATGGCTTCATCAAACATATGATGGGTGCTGGTCGTCAGCGGCAGCGTGATCACGATGTAATCGCACTCGCCCACCATGGAGTGGGTGGCTTCCGGAGGATAGATGCGTCGCGGCAGGTCGCCGGTGGGGTCGCCATAGCCGGGCAGGTTATACCCTTCATCATTTACCCGGCGCGCATCCCGCTTGGTTACCAGGATTTCCATACCAAAAGTTGTGGCTAGCCGGGCAATCTCCCGGCCGATGCTGCCATAACCGATAATTCCCAGGGTACGGCCGCGCAGCTCGTCAGAGGTAAACTGCTCCCGACGTCGCGCGGGCCACTGGCCCTCTTGTTGCTGGCGGATCCAGGCCGGCACCCGATTGGCCCAGGCGAGAATCATAGCCATTGTGTATTGCCCCATGTTGGGGGCATGGATGCCACTGGTGTTGGTGATCGCCACTTCGCTATTCCAGAGCGGGCTGCCTACAAATTGTTCCACTCCGGCCCAATGAGAGTGTGCCCAACGAAGATTGGGGGCCAGTTCAAGCGGGGGTACGGTACCGGTGGTGTATATGACCTCGGCTTTTGTGGTTCGTTCCTCCGGCCACTGACCGTCGAGGGTCGTGGATGTTACTTCAATCTGTGGTGATACAGCTTTAATACGTTCCAGCGCTTCGGCCGAAAACGGGACCGTTATCAGAATTTCACGTTTTGACGCCATTTGAAACAACTCTTTCCTGAAAAACAACTCTTTCCTGAATATGAATTTCCTGAGGTGAGTGTAGCACAACTACGCCCCCTACTCACCTGTAGGGATTGCCGAAACTGCGTGCAACTTTGTTTGATATGGGGCGTATAGATTTTCAGAATCAAGGAATTATGACGTCGGAGGTTATTGAAATGAAAGAAAAGAGACTTGTACGCTCAAATGACGATCGCATGATTTTTGGTGTGGCGGCGGGGTTGGCCCATTACCTGAATATTGACCCGGTAATCGTCCGTCTGCTGTTTGTCCTGTTGGCATTGGCCGGCGGCCACGGCATTTTGATCTACCTTATCCTGGCTATCATTATGCCGGATCAGTCGGTACCCTCTGCCAAGGGCAATGTGTTCGACGAGGAAGAGATCGTCATCAAAAATGCTTAATGCAATTGGACAGTAGCCTGTTATAGGCGGGCTGCCTGTCCGAGTAAGTCCAACACGCCTCTGGCAATGGGTTTCTCCTGTTTCCAATCTCCTAAGCCAGAGCTGTGGGTAGACGGCCACTCTAATAAGGAGTGGCCGTTTGCTTTATAAACAGGTGGGAATCGTTCATCCCAACTTGCCTTATGCTTTTCCCTCTGCACTTAGCTGGCTATACTCACCCGCGGCATCAAGGATGCCGGTACTCAGATTAAAGACAGGAAGACGGGTATGACGCTGGTTATGAAATTCGGTGGAACATCGGTCGGTAGTGCCGCCGCCATGCGCGGAACGGCCGAACTCATCCTTCAGGCGCATGAGTCCTGGGGGAGATGTTGTCGTTGTGGCCTCGGCCATGGGGTCCAAACCCACCAAGGTGACTGATCTCTTGCTACAGGGTGCTTATCAGGCGCTGAAGACCGGTGATCAGTCTGTATGCGGCGAAGCGGCCGTGCAACTCCGGGCAATCCACTTTGAGACAATTGACGAATTACTAACGCCGGAAGGTGAACGTCAGGCAGTGATGGCCGAGATTGAGCGATTTATTGAACGCTTTCAGGCGCTCTGTTCGGCCGTTTGCGTACTGGGCGAAATCACACCACGGGCGCTGGACACGATAAGCGGCATGGGCGAGCAAATGAGCGTGCGCATCCTGGCCGCCTATTTGCGCCAGATTGGTCATGCGGCGGAAGCGGTGGACGCCACCCGCCTGATCGTTACGGATGATCACTTCCAGCAGGCCACACCGATCCCCGCGCTTACACGGGAGATGACAACGGCTGCGCTGGGCCCGATGCTGAAGAAGGGGACTATTCCCATTGTGACCGGGTTCATTGCTTCGACAATCGGTGGGTTGACAACCACGTTGGGCCGCGGCGGGTCGGACTTCAGTGCAGCCATATTGGGGCAGGCGCTGGGTGCCGAAGAGGTGTGGATCTGGACCGATGTGGACGGCGTAATGTCGGCCGATCCCCGACTGGTGCCGGACGCCAAATCGCTGCCGGAGTTGACCTACCGGGAAGTGTCGGAACTGGCTTACTATGGGGCCAAGGTCTTACACCCCAAAACGATGCGGCCTTGCGTGGAGAACGGTATTCCCCTACGGATTAAGAATACTTTCAACCCGGATCATCCCGGAACGGTCATTGTTGAAGAAGCGGAAGCGAGCAACGGTGGGTTCAAGGCAGTGACGGCCATTAAGGACGTCAGCATGATCACGGTTGAGGGCAAGGGTATGATTGGCGTCCCCGGTATTGCTGCGCGAACCTTGGTGCAGTGGCCCGCATCAACGTCAGTGTCCTGCTCATCACTCAGGCATCGTCGGAGCAATCAATTTGTTTTATTGTGCCGGAAGAGGCCGTAGATAGCGTAATCGCCGGGTTGGAGGAAGAGTTCTCGAATGAGCTGGTCCGGCGTGATATCGAACGCATTTGGGCGGCGCCGTCGGTCGCCATCCTGACGATTGTCGGAGCCGGCATCCAGCGTATATCAGGCATCGCCGGTCGTGTATTCAGCGCATTGGGTGACAATGGCGTCAACATTATCGCCATCGCTCAGGGGTCTTCCGAATGCAGCATCAGCGTGGTGGTCGAGGCTGATGATGTAGCTGCAGCCGTCGGCAACGTGCACCGGCTGATTGCCGACTAGGTAGTCTCAGGATGTCTACATCAACCAGTCCGTTGGGACTACCGACAGGAACAGCTCTTATAACCGGCGCGTCAAGCGGAGCCGGGGCAGAATTTGCCCGTCAGCTTGCCGCAAGGGGTTATGATCTCATCCTTGTTGCCCGCCGCGAGGACAAGCTCTCCCAATTGGCGGAGGAGATTAGCGGGAGTTGCCGGGTCACGACGACGGTTGTCGGGGCTGATTTAGCCCAGGATGAAGATATTACTCGTCTGGAGCAGCTAATCACCGGGCGCGATGACATCCTATTGCTGGTCAACAATGCCGGGTTTGGTACGCAAGGTTACTTTGCGGAGATAGATATTGAACCGCAACTGGACATGATCAGTGTGCATGTATTGGCTCCCGTCAGACTGACGCGGGCGGTATTGCCCCAGATGATCGATCGTCAGGCCGGGGCGATCATCAATGTGTCCTCCGTCGCCTCCTTCTTTGCTTCTCCCGGCGGCGTCACGTACGGATCGACAAAGACATACCTCAATACCTTTTCGGAAACTTTGCAGGCCGAGCTCAAAGGCACCGGCGTTTTTGTTCAATCTTTGTGTCCAGGGTTCTTTTACAGTGGCTTTCATGACACGGCCGAGTTTGAAGATTTCGAACGCTCGGAAGTGCCTGCCCCTTTGTGGATGACGGCCGAATCTGTAGTATCAGAATCCCTATCCTCCCTGACAAAGGGCAAGGTCATTGTTGTGCCAGGTCGTCGATACAAGGCATTGGTTGCCTCAGTACAGAACCCGTTCGGTAACTACATTCGCCGCGTGGCCGCCTCCGTCCGTCACAGAATGCGATAGTTTGATTAAACCGCTTGCGAAGAGTGCGGCTGGGTGATACTTATTATGAGTGTAGAATCCGGATAGATAAGGAGTCAACCCTCATGATTATTAAGCAGAAATCAGTCGATGCGATGAACAGCCAGATTCAAAGCGAGTTCCTCGCCTCGGCCCAGTATGTCGCTATTGCTGTTTACTTCGATGATATGGGCTTGCAGGAGTTGGCGAACTTCTTTTACCGGCAGGCAGAAGAAGAACGTATGCATGCCATGAAGTTTGTCCACTTTATGTTGGAAGCAGGCGCCAAGCCGATTATCCCCGGCTTACCTGATATCCGTAATGAGTTTGCGTCTCCGTCCGATGCTGTGGGCTTTGCCCTGGAGCAGGAGAAGCATGTGACCAGTCAGATCAACAACCTGGTTAGTATTGCTCGCGCAGAGGGAGATCACACAAGTGATAATTTCTTGCAGTGGTACGTGACGGAACAGGTGGAGGAAGTCAGCACAATGACCAACCTGCTGCAAACAATTGAGCATGCAGGCCCCAGTCTGTTGCTGGTAGAAGACTATGTGCGCCGGCGCGGTATGTTTGAAGAGAATGCCGAAGCCGGAACGGAAGGGTAGCCACACTGATTCTTACGGGTCGCTGATAGATCGTGTGTTCGGACCTGTGGTATACTGTTAGAACAAAGATTCGGGGATGACAGGCTTCGACGGGGAAGGCTGGCCCTGGATTGCAAGCCGAGCACGCTTTA
This sequence comes from Chloroflexota bacterium, assembly GCA_041390945.1. Taxonomy (GTDB): domain Bacteria; phylum Chloroflexota; class Anaerolineae; order Promineifilales; family Promineifilaceae; genus Promineifilum. The sequence continues at coordinate 62,187 of JAWKOY010000024.1, read as the reverse complement.
CATCTCGTAAAACTGGAAGCAAACGCATAAGTGCCAATCGCACGACTGCATACAATGCTCTCCCCATGGCTGCCTAGTGTAGCTTGAGAGCAAGATGTCCCACAGGGACCCGTCTATCCAGGCTTTTTCGTCGGCCGGGCCGGAATAGGCGACAAATAGGCTAACGTGCTCCGCATTGATGCTGATAAATGCGGCTAGAGAGACCCCTTTGGGGTGATCAGCTAGCAGTTGGTTGACCCAGTTAACCGGGGCGCCCGGCAGCGAAACCTAAATAGGTTGACTAAGCTTGTAGACATTCAGAGGTCGAATTTTTCGGACGCGGGTTCGATTCCCGCCATCTCCACTCGCTTGTGGCCGGTAGGTTTCTCACAATCTGCCGGCCACTTTCATTTGTCGTATTGGGTTGTCGTTCCCTTGGCCCGGTTGACACGCCCCGGACGGGTGACTACAATTTCGTTCCACTGTATCGTTGATGGCGAGTAACCAATTGACGAAGGGCTGAAGCTTTCGATTTGTGTAACATCGAGTTGGATTGGTAAGGCGCAACCGGTACGGAACCACTCTGGTGTCGTATGAATTGGTTGCACTTTTTGTTTGTCAATCTGATGCGTGACTCTGAATCAGTAGACGGCGATCTCTGAATCACCGGACCACTGTGAAACATCTAACCTCCCGTGTTGTCAGCGTACCCGATCCGTTAATCTCGTACGATAACAGCACATATTGTCAATGAAAGAAATACCTCACGTGTCAAGGGAAGCTTTGACGCTGGCTATCTTGTTTGCAATGCTTTTTGCCGTGGTGCTTACTGCTTGTCGGGATTCGGGAGCGCCGGTGGGTGCCACCCGCGCAGCAGAGAACACAGTTGCCGAGGAAGAACAATCTGTTGAGGTAACCCGGATTGTCGAGCAGGTTATTGAGGTAACGGCGACCCCGACCGATGCTCCGGCGAAACCCAAGGACCTTGTCATTTGTCAGTCGCAAGAGCCGGATACCCTTTATTTGTATGGCAGTTCCATGGTTGCATCCCGTGCCGTACAGCACGCTATCTTTACGAACTACATAACGAATTTATCTTACGCCTATCAGGCTGACGGCTTGGAGAAGTTGCCCGGCCTGGCGGATGGGGATGCGGTCATCAACTCCGTAGAAATCAATGAAGGCGACATCGTCCTCACCGCCGACGATGTTGTTAAAGCATTGGAACCGGGCGATGTGGTGATCAACTCCAATATGGAGGCGGTTATTTTCGATGGCGAGCCGATCACCATGGGGCAGATGGTGGTGGACTTCACCATGCTGCCGACAGTCTGGTCTGACGGCACGCCGGTGAGCGCCTCTGATTCCATTTACTCCTTCAATCTGGCCTCAGACCCTAATTCATTGACGACAAAGCGTGTTGTCGAACGCACTGCCGGCTATGAAGCTACCGGGGACCTGAGCGTTCGCTGGACCGGCATCCCCGGTTTCCGTGACAGCACGTACTTCACCAACTTCTGGCAACCGCTGCCGGAGTATATTCTGGGTGGGTATTCGGCCGCTGAGCTGCTGGAGGCAGAGGAATCCAGCCACATGCCGGTAGGAGATGGCCCGTTCAGGATCACCGAATGGATCCCCGGTGACAGTATTCACCTGGTCAGGAATGAATATTACTACCGCGCTGATGAAGGTCTGCCCTATCTGGACAGCGTTACCTTCCGATTTATCCCCGATACCGATCAACTGCTCACCCAATTGCTGTCCGGGCAATGCGACATCGGCACCCAGGACTCTATGGGGCTGAGCGAAGCCCCATTCCTGATTGAAGCTGAAGCGGCCGGTATTCTGGTTCCCTACTTCCAGTCCGGCACTGTGTATGAGCACATTGATTTTGACATTGATCCCTACGGCGATTATGCCGATACGCGCTACGATTGGTTTGAGGATGTCAGAGTTCGTCAGGCCATGGCGGTGTGTACTGATCGGCAGAGCATGGTGGATGCAATTTTGTTCGGCCGATCCGAAGTGCTCTACACGTATGCCCCAACTAATCATCCGTTGTATCCTGCCGAAGGTGTAACCGAGTGGGCGTACGATCCGGATAGTGGTAATACGCTTCTTGATGCAGCCGGATACGATCAGCGCGACAACGCAGGCTTTCGTCTTGATCCCGGTGGCGAACGGTTCGCGCCCACATTAGGCACAACCGCCGGGGACAGTATCCGTGAACAGCTAACACAGATGTTCAAAGAAAACATGGCGGCCTGCGGGATTGATGTTCACCTGTACTATTTGCCCCAAAGCGAATGGTTTGCTGACGGCCCGGATGGGCCACTATTCGGCCGTCGTTATGATCTGGGTGAATTCGCGTGGCTAACCGGCGTTGAACCACCCTGTGATTTCTTCTTGAGCTCGCAAGTCCCCGGACCGGCGAACGCGATCTATGAGAAGACCGGCTTGCCGTATGAGAACGGGTGGGACGGCCGAAATAATTCGGGGTATTCGAGTGCTGAATTTGACACTGCCTGCCGGACTGCCCTGAATTCCCTCCCCGGCACACCGACCTATACCGAGAACCACATGGAGGCCCAGCGCATCTTTGCACAGGACATGCCCATCATCCCGTTGTTTTTGCGCCTTAAGGTTGCGGCTACACGCCCTGAAGTTATAAACTTCAATATTGATCCGACTCAGGTTTCCGAGCTGTACAATGTATGAGTACGATCTGGAACAATGATCTGCCGGGAATCTGGGGTATGATTGAGTTAGTGTCTTACTCTCTGAGAGGCGTTTTACTTGGGTTGATGAATTTCTTAACATCTCTGTCATTTAGTATTCCGGGCGACGGCTTGTACTCTGCACATTATCCACGCCTGAAGCTCTAACGAGGCTTGCATTGGAAACAAAGAGCGTCGCCAACGGCGACAAAAACCTCATACTGGACGTCAAAAATCTCAAGACGCAATTTTTCACGGAAGGCGGCGTTGTCCGCGCCGTTGACGGCGTAGACTTCCAGGTCAAACGTGGTGAAGTTGTCGGCATTGTCGGTGAATCGGGTTGCGGTAAAAGCGTGACATCGCTGTCGATCATGCGGTTGATCGGCCAGCCGGGCAGAATCATTGAGGGGGAGATTATCTTTGACGGTCAGGACCTGCTCGAATTGTCTGAGTCTAAGATGGTTACCATGCGCGGTAATCGCATGTCCATGATCTTCCAGCAGCCGCAAAGTAGCCTGAATCCGGTTTTCAGGGTAGGCGATCAATTATCCGAAGTGCTGTCAATTCATCAGGATATGGGCAAGGAAGCCGGTAATAAGCGAGCCGTGGAGTTGCTGGCAATGGTTGGTGTGCCCGACCCGGAATCTCGCGTGCAGGCTTTCCCCATGAACTGTCCGGTGGCATGGCCCAGCGTGTCATGATCGCCATGGCGCTGGCTTGCGTTCCGGAGCTCCTGATCGCGGATGAGCCAACCACCGCGCTGGATGTGACCATCCAGGCCCAAACTCGGACCTGATGCGTAATCTGCGTTCCAAGGTGGATACGTCCATCATCCTGATCACGCATGATCTGGGTGTGGTAGCCGTGATGTGTGACCGCGTGAACGTGATGTATGCCGGTCGCATTGTGGAGGAAGCTCTCTGTCACGACCGTTCCAGGATCCCAAACATCCCTATACGGTTGCCCTGATTGGATCCACACCGGTGTTGGGACAGGTCGAAAGGATTTGACGACCATTCCCGGCTCGTACCCAACCTGGTAGATTTGCCGGAAGGGTGCAGTTTGCGCTGCGCTGTGTAGCACGGGTACAGCACAACCTGGAAAATGCACCGAGAAAGAACCGAACTGAAACAAATCGCACCGAACCATATCGTGCGCTGCTGGCTGTACGAATAACGCCTGGTTCGCTCCGGTAGTTACCGGAGTGGTGAACAACAGCGGCTTGAGGAGAAGCGGATGGCAGAAGAAGTAAGCTCAAACGGCAAAACACCGAAACCGACAGAGCGCAAGAAGTTGCTTGAGGTGGATCAGCTTGTCAAGTACTTTCCGGTGCGTGCCGGATTATTGCAGCGTGTGCAGGCTTATGTCAAGGCAGTTGATGATGTCAGTTTCTTCATCAATGAAGGGGAGACGTTCGGGCTCGTGGGGGAGTCGGGCTGCGGCAAGACGACTGCCGGCCGCACGATCCTGCGCCTGACCCCAGCAACCTCCGGGCAGGTGATCTTCGATGGGAAGAATATCTTCGATCTGAAAGGCAGCGAATTGAAGAAGATGCGGGCCGATATGCAGATCATCTTTCAGGATCCGTACTCTTCACTCGATCCGCGTATGCCGGTAGGAGAGTATTGCCGAAGGTCTACGGGTGCATACCGACAAGAGTGCCCAGGAGCGGTACGAGATCGTTGTTGAGATGCTGACCCGCGTCGGGATGCGGGCTGAACACGCCCGGCGTTACCCGCATGAGTTCTCCGGCGGTCAGCGGCAGCGCATTGGCATTGCCCGTGCTCTGGCCTTACGGCCGAAATTCATTGTATGCGACGAACCGGTTTCGGCTCTGGATGTATCCATCCAGGCCCAGGTGTTGAACATCCTCAAGGAATTACAGCGCGACTTTGGCCTGACCTATCTGTTCATCGCCCATAACCTGAGCGTAGTTGAACATTTCAGCGAACGTGTGGGCGTGATGTATCTGGGTAAGATGGTAGAGATGTCACCCCGCAAGGACCTGTATGCCAATCCGCTGCACCCGTATACGCAGGCGTTGATGTCGGCTATCCCGGTGCCTGACCCCACGGTGAAGCGTCAGCGAATAATTCTGGAAGGGGATGTGCCCAGCCCCTTTAACCCACCAACCGGCTGCCGGTTCCACACCCGCTGCCCCATTGCCTTTGACAAGTGCTCCCAGGAGGAGCCACCCTTTAAGGATTATGGTGGCGGGCATTATGCGGCGTGCTGGTGGCTGGAAACCGGCGAAAGCGGAGCCAGCAAGTTGACCGCTGACAACATCGCCACACGCAAGGGCGCAAAAGTTTCCGTTTAATTGGGAACCGTTCTCCAAGAAGATTGACAGGCATCGGGTGAGATCCACCCGGTGCTTTTGTATTAACTACGCTGACTGAACAACTGCTCGTTCGACATAGGCAATGATCGCCTCAGCTACATCCACGCCGGTCGCTTGTTCAATTCCCTCCAGACCGGGGGATGAGTTGACTTCCAGGAGCAGGGGACCACGATCTGACAATAGCAGGTCCACTCCGGCTACCCCTAGCTGGTGGGCATGCGCCGCGCGGATGGCTAACTCGGCCGTTTCGGGGGTGATGTCCACCGGCGTTGCCGTCCCGCCAATGTGAAGGCTCCTGAAATCCCGGGAGCGGCGTGACGCTCCATGGCCGCCACGCACCTGTCCCCGACCACGATGGCCCGAATATCGTGCCCCGAAGCCTCAGCAATGTACTCCTGAATCAGGACATGCTGGTTGCGGCTCTTTGCCTGCCGGACCAGCGAGTTGACCGTTCCCAACTGTCGGGCCAGGACTACGCCGCGACCCTGCGTGCCCCGGATGAGTTTCACCACAACCGGCAACCCGCCGACTGCATGAACCGCGGCATAGAGCGCCTCCGGCCGGGCGATAATCGCTGTGCGCGGAATGGGCAGCCCTGCCTGGGCCATGAGTTGCAGGCTTTGCAGCTTGTCCCGCGAGACGGTAAGGCTTGCGACGAGGCCGTGGTGACGATGCCCGATGATTCAAATTGGCGGATAACAGCCAGACCGTAATAGGTGACAGATGTGCCGATGCGCGGGATGATGGCGTCGAGGTGGGGGAGTTGGATGGCTCGCGGCAGACCCAATGCACCGGGTTCCAGCAACTTTGTTTCCAGAGGGCCGTCCCCGTTTGTCCCGACATGGACGGTCAGATTGGTGGTGTCCAGTACCCGCACCTGATGCCCCCGCGTCCAGGCCGCGCGGGCCAGACGTCGGGTACTGTACAAGGTTGCATTGCGGGACAGGATGCCGATTTTCATCGAGTAAGCTAATAATATGCAGTACGAACTATTGAGCAGGGGACAACCGGTGCGTAATAGATGTTTTGTAGCTAAAGACTAAATTAGTGAGCAGGCGAGGATTTCAGGCAAGGTAATGGGAGTAATCTGAGAACAATTTATCCAAAATCATTAACTTAGCATCCAGGATGTGGTCATCAGATCTCATCAAGAATCGTAGCTCTCTTTGATTCTAATGGTACTCTTCTTGTGATAATCCCTGAATTGAAAAGCTCATTCAATTTACTCAACCGGGAATTAATATCAGTGATGCTTGCCTGTTCCTTCACCTGGATGATCTGCGGTAGTTTTGAGATCTCGATCGCATTCAAGTCGTTCATTAGGGCAACTTCATCAAAGAGTGTAATCTTGGAATCGCGAGCAAGGGCAACATATTGTCTACCTAAACTTAATGCAGCTTCCCGCAACTTTATGTTGCCAGGATCTTCCCTCAGTGCTGCCAGCCCTCTGGTACTCAGTCTTGAGCTTCTGATTTCTTCTTTCTTTCTCTTTTCAGCATTGATTGGAATTAGCGCAGCGATTAAAATAAAAGCAGGGGATTCCAATGCATAACAAGAGGAGCAGAACAGAACTATCCACGGATGTTTCCCTCCCGAGAAAACGCCACTAAAATCAATTCTAAACCACTTAATTTTGTGTGACCCTGAGAGGATTTGAACCTCTAACCAATTGATTAAGAGTCAACTGCTCTGCCGTTGAGCTACAGGGCCATATGTCATTCGCGTCTCGCCATTTTATCACAGTCCGACTTGGCGATGCAACCGTTCATGGTTAGGAACGGCCGCTTCCGGTACGGGCGTGGGAGTGGTTAGCGGCTCAAGTTTTGTCACATCCAGGACTGTTATGGTCAGGGTAATAGTCATTGGCGATTTTCCTTTGCGAAAATCGGCGACCATGATTTTTGTAACTCAACGATCTGCGAGTGGGGATAGGTTGAGTTGAGCTAATGACAACGTAAACGGTTGCTACGTCGTCCCCTATTCCGGAAATTTCGGTCTGGTTCACCTCGCCGCCGGTCACCGTTGTGACTTGATCGTCAACGATGGCATAGCACGATTTTCCAGGGCTGTGTTGTGAGCCAGGATATAGCTGACAACGCCCAATACGGCCGTAACAGCTACGAGTAGGACAACCGCCACCTGCGCACTTCGGCGCTGTACTTCCTGCCGTGCTTTCTGCGATGGTGTAGGGCGGAACCCCAGAATGAAAAAGACCAGGGCGGATGCTGTACCAATGGCAATGAAGTTCGTTGTAAACAGGAGGAGCGCCCCCAGCGAATAGCCGAAGCTGTCGAGGCTTATCTGGGTGCGGCCCAGTAGTAGATAGCCTAATCCACCGGCCAGAGTGATCCCGACCGTTGCCAATGGCGGTACCAGAGCTGCGGCAATGGCGACACCCGGTAACGCACCGGCTGCCTGCGAGAAGCTGAGGGCGTAAGCGGCCGCCATTCCAGAGAAAACGGCAATGCCCAAGTCGAACAGGGTGGGCTGTGTACGGGCCAGTATTTCATTGCTGTATGGACGGCCGATGGCAAACAGACCGGCAATGAAACCGACGATAATAGCCAGAATCAACCCCCGACTGACGGCGCCGAGCGTCAGTCGCAGAAAACGGGTATCGCCCATAACGATGGCAAGACCGGTGCCGATGATGGGTGACATGAGCGGAGCGACGAGCATGGCCCCGATTACCACAGCCGGGCTGTTTACGATGAGACCCAGCGCGGCGATCATGGCCGAGAGGGCGATGAGGATAAAGAAGGATATTTCGGGCCGTGCCCCACGGCGGATGCGGGCGTATATCTCTGCCCGCTCGCGAATAGTCTTGCGGGGAATGATGCTTTGCATCTTCCAATCAAACGCCCCCACCAGGCTGCTAATCGGGTTGTTGCCCCGCCGAACCACCATAACGGGGCGTTGTAACTGTTGGATGATTGCTTCCGGGAGGTTGCCGAAGAGGATTTGATCCAGCCGGCTTTCCTCGCTGGCCCCGATCACCACCAGGTCACAACGGCTGGCAGCTTCCTCGACGATGCCGGCGGCCACAGATTCGGTTGTAACCACTTTAGACTCGATCCGATCGCCGGCATCGACGAAGTCAATGACCTGGCGCAGTCGGGACCGACCTAACGCTTCCTCGCTTTCACCCATCCGGGCGGAAGCCACATACAGCGCGGTGATGTGAACGTCCGGAGTCAGTGGTAACAGCAGTCCCAGCGCATAGGCTGAATTTGGCCCGCCCGCAGTAGGAACGATGATATTGTCCAGAATTAGATCTTTAGCGTTGCGAATGTTATGTGGTGAATGGGGAGCGTTGCGGGCAATGGCGATTGCACAAGGAATGGAACGTAGGTCGAATGCTTCCGGTCGATCGACAGAAACAAGCAGTAGGTCCACACCGGCATCAGTCAGGATTGCTTTCACCGTACTGACGAAATCACTCCCTTCCAGAATAACGGTGAATAGACCGGGGGCATCTTCTACCTCAGCAAGTTCAGCCTGAGCCAGGGCCAACGTTTCCCGTGCCTGGTGCAGCACATCGGCCGTAGCCGCGGGAACAACGATTGCCAGAATCACTCGACCCCGATTGGCATCGGCCAGAGCTACGCCAAGCTGCCAGGTAATACCCAGACCCTGTTCCGGGGTCAGGGCGACCAGTACATGCCAGTTGTTTTCCTCAGGGAGCTGGCCCTCGACGATCCTCATGGAGGGTTAGTATAGCGGGTCTCGCACATGCCGTGAAGGGCACGATGTTCGCAAATACAGAATGGGAAACGTTACCAGCCACTGGCCTGGAACAACGCCTGCAACGTTTCTGCCCGTTCCTCAGGAGTCATCAGGCGAGGCCGGGCCCAATTCTCGATAAGCCCGGTCCAAAGCTCCACACTGACAAGACGACCGTCGTAGATGACATAGGTATCCACCAGAGACTGGCGCGTGCCCAGCATATCCATCTGATCGAAGAACAGGTTGCCCAGCCCATAGTGGACGAAGCTGCCGTCATCAAAAGCGAAGCTCTGGGCATGGTGACCCTGGCTGCCGGAGACGGCCGCCGCACCGGCCTGGGCAAGCTCGGCAAAGTCGGCTTCCTGCTGGGGCGTGGGAGGGTACTGGTAGTACTCGGTGTATTGGAGAGTGGCGATGACCACATAGCCCTCGTCTCGTAACTGGCTGATCTGGGCCTGCATATCGGGACCACAGGGGCGTGACCCGGCCGCATCGGCTGTGGCCCAGGCGTTGGCCGGGCCGACAGGGTTGCAACCGACAAATGCAATGCGATTGCCGTTGTGGCTGAATTCGGCCGCACGGGAGGCGTCGGCCAGATTACGTCCACCACCGAACCAGTCCATTCCCGCCCCGGCATAGAGATCCAATGTGTGGGCCAGCGGTTCACGCCCGTAGTCATTGACATGGTTGCCGGTCAGTTCAATGACATCTATCCCCAGCGACTCAAGCAGCTCAAAGTAACGGTCGTTGGAGCAGAATGTCGTGCCGCCGTAGGGATCAGGAAAAGGGCAGTCCGGTGTGAACGATACTTCATTGCTGACGTGGGCAATATCGGCCGATTGCAATACCGGCGCCACTTCTTCTCCGGGCCAGAGCATCCCATTCTGCTCCATCTGGAATGCGGTTGCCCGCACCAGCGCGGTCACCCCGGTCATGGCAACGCGCGTCAGCAAGTTAGGGTTGCGGTTCGTTGTTGGGCCGTTGTAGGTTGAAAGGAATGCCGCCACCGCGTCTTCATCTCCACTTAGTCCGATTGTGGCTGTCAATGGGTAAGCGGTTGCATCGAAATCATGGGCCAGTGTTGAAATACCGTCAATGGACAATACCTTGAATTCGGGACGCAGTTGATCGAAGGGCAAAATCGTCCAGCTTGGTCTGGCTGCCCACAGCCCGCCTACTCTATCTTCACCTAATGTCTGGGCCGGGGTCGAACCGCCCAGTAGGTGTTCCAGTGCTGCGGCTGACTCGCCGGGTATCAGCAAACTGCCCAACTCCGATTGCCCTGTTTGCCAGCCGGTTGTTACGCTGGGCCAGCTCACATCATCGGTTACCGTGGCAAACGGCGCGGCTACCGTGTAGACCCAGGATGCCAGCGGGGTCTGCCCATCCGGCGACAAAAGAACGTCGGGTAGTTCGTTACCGGCCGCGCCTACCCAGGCGAATAACTCAGGATTGGCATCGGCCGTTTGCTGCGCAGCAGCGATGATCTCAATCGGTACATTAGCGGTTGTGCCAAGTGTATAACGACCTATGGAAGACCCAGGGCCAGATGCATCGGCCGTGGCCGGTGGTGGTTGGGGAACCAGGTGCGCGTCTTTCCCCTCCGGCGTTGGGTCTGATTGTTCAGATGCCGGTTCTGTGGCAGGCAGAGTCGCCCCCGGAGCCAACGTGGGTGTCGGCAAGAAGGGGGCTTCTGCATCAGGGGAAACGGGTGGCGTGGGCGGTGGGAAAACGGCTGTGGGTAGGTCAACTGTGGCATCAGTTTGGGGGTCCGACAAATTGGCAACCTGCCAACAACAGGGTGAATAGGACCAGGTACACGATATCCGCCGACGCATGCGCCGTAGAGTAGCGTACAATCGCTTTAACGGGCTACCATCCGGGAATCCGGGAGGACATATGCTTGATACGAAAGCTAAACAATCTGCAACCCGCAAATCACGGCAGAGTGAGACAAAAGCGTCTGCCCCTACGATTGATCTCAGGGACCCCAGTCTTTACATCAATCGTGAACTGAGTCATATCGAGTTTAACCGGCGTGTGCTGCACGAAACCGAGGCCGATCATCCCTTGCTGGAACGGGTTAAGTTCCTGGCGATCACAACAGCAACATGGATGAATTTTTCATGGTGCGTAATGTCCGACTTGCGCCAGCAAATGCGCCTCGGTGTGACCACCACCCCCCGGACGGGTTATTGCCGCGCGAGCAGTTGGCCAATATTCATCGCACGCTAACCCAGTTATTCGCTGAGTCTAATACCATCTGGCGCGAACAGTTGAAACCGGCGTTACATGACGCCGGGATAGAAGTGCTGGATTACAGCCAGTTAAGCAAGTCGCAAAAGGCTAACCTGCGCACCTATTTCGAGCGGGATGTTTTTCCGGTCCTGACGCCGCTGGGGTTTGATCCCAGCCGGCCGTTTCCCCATATCTCCAACCTTAGTTTGAACCTGGCTATCCAGATTCGCGACCCTCAGGATGGTGACGTTCACTTTGCCCGCCTCAAGATGCCCGCCACCTTGCCGCGTCTGGTTCCGCTGACCCAACTGGGTGGTGATGAACTTTCCACACCATCCATACAGAAGTTTGTCTGGCTTGAGCAGCTTATCTCTGCCAACCTGGATCGGCTATTCCCCGGTGTGGACATTCTTTCGGTGCACCCGTTCCGGGTCACCCGAAATAGTGACATGGAATTGCAGGAAGAAGAAGCTGACGACTTGCTTCTGATGATGGAACAAAACTTGCGCCAACGGCACTTTGGGTCGGTTGTTCGTTTGGAAATTGACGACAAAATGCCCGATGATATGCGCGAGTTGCTGATGCTCAATCTGGAGGCTGAGTCGTATGATACGTATACGGCCGATGGCCCATTGGGGTTGAGCAGCTTGTGGGAGTTACATCGCCTGGAGCGTCCCGATCTTAAAGATAGACCGTTCCAGCCGCGCCTGCCCTCGTCTCTTCGGTCCGGTGAAGGGATGTTCAGCGTGCTTCGCCAGCGTGAGATCATGCTCCATCATCCGTACGAAAGCTTTGGCCCCGTCATCAACTTGCTGGAAACGGCCGCGGCCGATCCCGATGTGCTGGCGATCAAGATTACCCTGTACCGCGTGGGGACGAACCCGCCCATTGTTAGTGCCCTGGCCCGTGCCCGCCAGAACGGGAAGCAGGTGGCGGCTGTGGTGGAGCTGAAAGCGCGCTTTGATGAGGAGAGCAACATCCATTGGGCCCAGGAGCTTGAAAGCGCCGGGGTTCATGTGGCCTATGGTCTCATCGGATTGAAGACTCATTGCAAGGTGCTCCTGATTGTTCGCCGCGAACGGGACGGTATTCGACGCTATGTCCATCTGTCCAGCGGCAACTACAACAGCACAACGGCACGGCTCTACACCGATATTGGGTTCATGAGCCGGGACGATGCCTTGGGGGCTGATGCCAGCGACCTGTTCAACTTCCTGACCGGCTATTCCCGATATACCGACTACCGCAAGTTCTTGGTTGCGCCGGTCAGTATTCGCAAACGTATTCTGGAACTGATTGCCCGCGAAGAAGCATTGGGTCCGAACGGCCGACTGATTCTCAAGTGCAACTCACTGGTTGACGGCGAGACGATCCGCGCCCTATACAGGGCGTCGCAAGCCGGTGTGAAGATTGACCTGATTATTCGCGGGATTTGCTGCCTGCGTCCCGGTATCCCCGGTGTCAGTGAAAATATCCAGGTGATGAGCATCATCGGCCGCTTTCTGGAACACTCGCGCATCTATTACTTCCACAATAACGGCGATCCGGAGTTGTATATGGGCAGCGCCGATCTGATGCCGCGTAACCTCGACCGCCGCGTCGAAGTGTTGTTCCCGATTGAAGACCCGGACTTGCGGCGCGATGTTGTTGAGAACATCCTTGGCGTATCCCTGCGCGACACAGCCAAGAGTCATGTATTGCAGGCCGATGGCCGATATGTGCCCCGCCGCTATCTGGTTGAGGACGACAAGGCGCTCTTTAGCAGCCAGGACTGGTTTCTTAACGGTCAGTCCGGTGTAAGAGAAGATTGACCAGCGCCGAAATAGTCGATTTTGCGAGTCGGGTCGTGGGGCAAACTGCGGCCCGACTTTTTGTTTTACAGAGCCAATCATTCAGATTCCTTTACAGTTTATCAAAGCGTCCTTAACAATTTTTGAACATTCTGGTTGTATTCTGTTGTCGTGTAGATACTTTTAGGTGCGCTGCCGCATATCTGGGCGGTAAGGACAGGCATGGCTAAGACGATTTTGGTAACAGACGACGTAGACAGTTTGCGAACATTGCTCAAGACCTATCTCACAGAAGAGGGGTTTCGGGTAGTAACCGCGGCTAACGGCCGTGAGGCCCTGCTGATCGCCCGGCAGGAAAAACCGGACCTGATCATCCTGGATCTGATGATGCCAGAGCTTGGCGGGTATGAATTCATGCACGCCTACGCATCGGAAGGCGACGCGCCGATCATTATCCTGACGGCGCGCGTTGATGAGGGTGATCGGGTGCTGGGTCTGGAGCTGGGCGCGGATGATTATGTGACCAAGCCCTTCAGCATGCGCGAATTAACTGCACGTATCCGGGCTGTCCTGCGCCGGGCAGAGAAAGCTCAAAACAGTTCGGCTATCCTGCGCGCCGGTGATCTGGCAATGGACAGAGAAAGCCGGGTCGTCAGCGTAGGGGAGAAGAACGTAGACCTGACCCCCTCTGAATTTGATTTGCTGGCAACTTTCCTCGGTGCGCCAGGACGCGTCTTTTCCCGACTGGAGCTTCTTGAGCGCCTTCAGGGTGATGCTTATGAGGGGTACGAGCGCACGATTGATGTCCATATCCGTAATTTGCGGACGAAGATCGAGCCTGACCCACGCAATCCCCATTACGTCGAAACTGTATACGGTGTAGGCTACCGCTTGGTAGCTGCCTGAAACTAACTACCCCAGCTCTATGCGCTCGCTCTCATCAAAGCTCACTCTTGCCTTTCTGGCTGTTGGTCTCATTAGCGTCGTTATTGTTGCCCTGGTTGTTGGCAGCCTGGCCCGGCGGGAATTCGACCGCTTCATTGCCAACCGCGATCAAACCGAGTTGGCTGATCGAGTGGCACAATATTATGCCACCACTGGGTCTTGGGAAAATTTGAATAACGATCAGGATTCACGCCCCTCACGATTCCCGACATTGCGGCAGCAGGTATGGTTGCTGGATGCGGAGGGCAATGTGGTTTTTGGCCCCCGGCTCCCACGGCCAGGAGTCTGTATCGTATGAAAATCAACCATCCCTGCCGATAGAAGTGGACGGGAACGTAGTGGGGACACTTATTTTGAGGAAAATCCGGTGATTGCCGGATTGCGTGAACCGTTGGAACAGGCATATGTTACCGCCATCAACCGCTCTGTTCTGCTAAGTGCGGCCATGGCGACGCTGCTGGCTCTGGCGCTGGGTGCATTGCTGGCCTATACCATCTCCCGACCCGTGCGTGAACTGACTGATGCTACCCGTGCCGTGGCCCAGGGAGAGCTGGGGCGACAGGTGCCGGTGCGAACCAGGGATGAACTGGGTGAGCTGGCTACATCGTTCAATCACATGAGCGAAGATCTGGCGCGTGCGAATCAGACCCGGCAGCAGATGACGGCCGATATTGCGCATGATCTGCGTGACTCCCTGACGTAATTCTCGGCTATACAGAGGCGCTGAATGACGGCAAACTGCATGGCAACCCGGATATCTACCAGGCCATGCACCTGCAATCACAACATCTGAGCCGGCTGATTGACGACCTGCGCACCCTGTCTCTGGCCGATGCCGGGCAGTTGTCACTGCGAGATGGAAAGCGTGCCGCCCTGTTCGTTGATTGATTACACTGCCCTGGTCTACGCGGCTCAGGCCGAGTCAGGGCAGATTACCCTGCAAACTGATTGTGACCCGGATTGCCCGACCGTTGGTCTGGCCGATACTGATCGGATGATGCAGGTGCTTGGCAATCTGGTCAGTAATGCTCTGCGCCACACACCCGCCGGTGGACAGGTCACGTTGGCGGCCGAATGCCTTGACGGTCAGGTGCAACTGGCTGTGCGGGATACCGGCAGTGGTATCGCGGCCGAGGATCTGCCCTACGTTTTTGATCGCTTTTACCGGGCGGACAAGGCGCGCCAGGCAGACGGCGCAACCGGGCTTGGCCTGGCGATTGCCCGGTCGTTGGTAGAAAGCGCATGGGAAGCAATATCTCCGTAAAAAGTGAAGTCGGGGAAGGGACCGAATTCCTGATTACATTGCCCATGACAACAGTTACTGTGTGAGTTTGTGAAGATCTCCCAGTCGTCTTCGGCGACTGCAGGTGAGATTTGCTTAGCCGGTTATTTCCATTTGTAATTGCAGTTCCGGCTCTTGCTAGAATGCAACGAATTTAATTAGGTCTTATCGTTTAAAGAGGACAAGCAAGGAGAAGAATATGTTGAAACGTTCCATGTTATTTGGTGTGTTATTGATTCTAACCGTAGCAGTGGCTGGTTGCGGGTTGCTTCAGGAGCCGGCAGCACCTAGTGCAACCATTGAAGCAGTTCCGTTGGACGTGGCGACAGAGGAACCGGCCGCCGAACCAACCGAAGCTGTTGATGAAGTTCCGGTTGCTACAAGAAGCGCCGGTAGAAGAGGATGTTGCTGAGCCCACCGCTGAGGTTGCTGAACCGGCGGCCGAAGCACCGTCATCCGGTTTGGTGATCTTCACCATCGGCCCGGCCGGTTCTCGTGTTCGTTTTGAGCTGGATGAGGACTTGCGCGGGCAGCATACGACAGTTGTCAGTGGAGACTGATCAGGTTGCCGGGAATTGGCGCTCGATCCGTCTGATCTGTCACAGACACAGGTGGGCGAATTACAGATCAATGCCCGGACGCTGTTTACCGATAACAATTTCCGCAACAGGGCAATTCAGAACGAGATCCTGGACACAGGCGGGTTTGAGTTCATTACCTTTACCCCGACTTCAGTGGATGGACTACCGGCCAGTGCATCAGTCGGTGATACGGTGCAGTTTACCATTACTGGTGATCTGACGATTCGTGATATCACGCAACCGGCAACATTCACCGTTGAAGCAACTCTTGTGTCGGAGGATCAGGTTGTGGGTACCGCCAGCGCGGTGGTGACCCGCAGCGATTATGATCTCATTATTCCGCAGGTGCCGAACGTGGCGAATGTGGAAGAAGAAGTTGAACTCTATATCGACTTCACCGCCAATGCATCGTAAGTAGGTAGCATTCAAACTACTTCCGGTTTGATTGAGTGCTGGGGATCAGGCTTCGGCTATGGTCCTCAGTGCTCTTTTTTATCGGCTTTCTCAATCGCCTGACGAGCAAGGCGGTCAGGGATGGAGGAGCAATAAGCTTCAGCCATTTGCCGATGCGTGCCCGGCGTGACATGATGATCTCGCGCTTCCGATCGGCCGCAGCCGCGACAATATCTCGTGCAGCTTCCCAGCGGACATGAACGAGCCGGCTGGTAATGGATTTGCACCCAGCGGTTGCCCGTCCGGTCCAAGCGAGCGAGCCTGCGTGCCCGTATCCACAAAGTCAGGCAAAGCGATGGTCACACCAACCCATCATCTTCTAATTCGATCCGTAACGATTCAAAGAAGCCGATCTGAGCATGCTTTGCTTGCGGAGTACACCGTGCGCGTCGGAACCGCCGGTACGACCCTGTATACTGGATACGACGACAATACGGCCGTGCGTGGCTTTCAGATACGGTAGGGCATAGTAGGTGCAGTACATGCTGCCGAAGAAGTTGACGCGCATGATTTGTTCAGTGTGACCGGGTCCTGTACATCCTCCAGCCGTGACCACATGGAGATGCCGGCGTTGTTAATGAGGGTGTTAATACGGCCGTACTCGGCTACGTGCGTGTGATCAGGTTTCCGCATTGCTCCGCCTCCGCCACATCGGGTAGGAACGACAATGGCTCGTCCACCCCGTTGACGGATTCTGCGCTACCGCTTCCAACTTTTCTACCTGCGCGCCGCCAATACCAACCAGGCCCCCTGGTTCGCCAACAAGTAGGCGATGGCTTCGCCTATGCCCAGCGACGCGCCGGTAATAATGACAACATTGTCTCTGAAATCCATATGATGTTCCGTTGCTTAGCCCAGACCCTGACCTGACAATAAAATCGTTTCTTTCAGTGCCGGTTATCGTAGCAAAAGAGCAATAACGTACAAGACCGTTCTACTTAAAAAGCGTATACCCTTAATGGACGACAATTACAAACTATAAAAGGAGTCGCAAGTTGTTTCAAATTGAACAGACGGACCGATGGCATGCGACCTTTCCCGGTGGTCACGTAGGCATCTTGCTTGTTGGAAACGTCGATAATAGTCAGCGGATAACCTCTCTCGAAACCCAGAAAAGGGAGATTGAGGGACTTCAGGAAGAGTACGCCGGCTATTCACGGGCAGCGTTTCTGAGTTAGGATATTGCAAACTTACCGCAATTATTACAAGCAATTTAACAAACCTACCATGTCCTACTTCAATTAGAGTCTCTGGTTCACAAGCAGAAATCGCTACCCACTGTCAATCCGCTGGTGGACGCGAATTTTATGGCTGAATTACAAACGCTCGTGCTAACGGCTGGGCATGATGCTGATTGCTGGCCGCCCCTGTCACCATTGATGCTACTCAAGGCGGTGAACAGTTTACACAGATGAACGGTTCGACGCGATTCCTGAAGCCAAACGATATGATGATGACGGATGGCAAGGGCATTGTCTGCACCATCATTTATGGACAGGATAAGCGCACCCCTATTTCGCCAAAGACCCGCCGAGCCCTTTACGTCGCTTATGCGCCGGCAGGCGTCCCTGTACCGGCAGTGCAGCAGCTCGACCTCATTTATAAATACATCCTACTCTTCGCCCCCCAAGTCAAGGCTGAGAGGGTTGAAATCTTCAGTGGTGGGCATGTTTAGCACAGAGTTTTTATTGACCTCACTTATCGTTATCGTCATACCGGGCACAGGTGTTATTTATACTGTTTCCATGGGTCTTTTTCATGGTCGGCGAGCTACAGTTGCTGCTGCCATTGGTTGCACCATCGGCATACTTCCCACCTGTTAGCCAGCATCTTGGGACTATCGTTCATTTTGCACAAAAGTGCCATTGTTTTCAAGGGATCAAATGGGTGGGTGTTGTCTACTTGTTTTATCTGGCCTGGACAATGTGGCATGATAGTGGCGGTCTGACATTTGATTCGACGTCGCCGCAGAAGAAGCCACAGCAAATTGTAATGAAGGCGATTTTGATCAATTTGTTGAACCCCAAATTGACACTATTCTTTCTTGCTTTTCTGCCACTGTTTATCTCCCCATATACCGCCTCGCCTGTCATTGAAATGGTTGCGATGAGTGTGGTCTTTATGCTGATCACCTTGATCATTTTTGTTTTGTATGGCCTTTTAGCCAATGGGGTGCGCCGACAGGTCGTGAACTCACCTGGAGTGGTTGCCTGGCTGCAGCGATCATTCGCTGTTGCCTTTGTCGCCCTTGGTATCCGACTGGCTCTGGCAGAACGGTAGCCGTGTTGGTTTCAGGATTGAGCGAGGCTGAGTTCGCGGTATTGGCCGGGGGTGATCCCCATAACCGTTTGCACCAACGTGTCAGGTGGCTTTGGTCGGTAAAACCGGTAGCGAGGGCTACATCAGCAACAATCTGTCCGCTCGCCAATAGCTCCTTGGCGCGATTGACGCGCACCAGATAAGCGTGGGGCGGGATGCCTACTGCTTCCCGAAAGAACACGAATAAGGTAATAGCGGCTTAGGTGAGTGAGTTGGGCCAAATCGGCCAGTGATACATCGGTAGCGAAGTAACTTTCAAGATAATGCTTTATCTGGCGAACGGCCGTTGCTTCCTGACCGCCCTTGATTACAGACGGCCGATCGTCGGCATGACGCACAATCAGTTGGGTCAGAACTTCTAAAAGCCACTTTCCAGTTCCAAGTGGATGCCTTCCTTGTTCAATTGGATATGCAGCCGGCGCAGCTTATGTGCCAGAGGGAGGATCAACAATGACTCCGGTTTGGAAGAAAGGCAAAGAAGACGGTCGGCCGATCACTTCAGCCGCTGCCTGTTGTAGCCTCTCGGCCTCAAAATAGAACATGCGATAGGTCCACCCCCTCATTCGGCAGGTTGCCCGGTGTGGACTTCGCCGGGGATGCACAAGTTAATGTTGCCGGAGACTGACCGTTACATATTCACCACGATAGAAGAAACCCAGGGCTCCTTGCTCAATGACGCCGATGGCGTACCGTTCATGCGTATGTCGGGGAAGGTCTGGTTCAAGTGTGCCCGCATGGCTCAGAAATCTAATCTGGTTACCTTCCATGCCTTGCTATATGGTGCGGAAGTTACATCTTTCATCATCCCGGCTCCGTCATGTTACGTAAACGCTTTTTATCTATAGAAGCACTGCTCGCTGTTGTCTGTAGCTGTATGAAGACGACCAAAACCTTGGACGCAGCATTGTCCCTAAATCCATATAAAATGCTCTGTTGTTTGGTCCATATCCCGGCCTGACACTAAAATCGTTGCACCAGTCGTCAGGCCTTCTTGGCGACGATGGATTCTAGCATAGTTCCTGCAAGGGACCGGAGGAATATGAATGGCGCGGATTACGATAGCGACCGGCGGCTCCCGTGGTGATGTTCAACCGTTTGTGGCCCCTGGGCAAGGGTTGGCTGATAAGGGCCACGATGTGCGGTTGGCGACACAGAACTTTTGAAGATTTTGTCCGATCCTATGGCCTTGACTTTGCACCCATTGAAGGCGACCCACAAGCGATGCTTAATGAGCAGCGAGGTCAGGACTGGGTGGAGACAGGTCGTCAGGGCAGCGAATTTGCTCGTGGGTTTCGGGACTTGATTGGCCCAATGCTCGATAAGGGAACGGACGATGCGTTAGCCGCTTGCGAGGACTTAGAGCTGCTCCTCTTTGCCGGGCCTACCTTCTATGCCTTCTATAATGTGGCTGAGAAACTCAACTTACCCTTTATTCAGACGTACCTCCAACCCATCCAACCGACACGGGCTTTCCCCAGCGCCGTTTTTCCTTCCAGGTTTGGTGGGCATGCCCTGACCAATTACCTGACGCATGTCATAGGAGGGCAGGCGTTCTGGCAGTTGATGCGGCCGACCGTTAACGATATTCGCACAGCCAAGTTGGGGCTGCCACCCCTATCTTACTTTGGGCCGTTTATGGACGTGATGCGTCGGAAACTGCCGGTAATCTATGGGTACAGCCCTACAATTTTGCCACGGCCCAGCGACTGGAATGAAGCATTTCACGTATCGGGATTCTGGTTTCTTGATGACAATGACCGTTGGGAGCCGCCGGATGATCTGGCCGCCTTTCTGGCGGATGGTCCTCCCCCTGTGTATGTCGGGTTCGGCAGTATGGTCAGCCGCGACCCGGCGGCCTTGACAGCGACTGTTGTAGAGGCGCTTGAACGCGCAGGTCAGCGCGGGATTATTCTGGGTGGATGGGCTGGCCTTGCTCAGGATGATCTGCCTTCATCGATCCTGCAACTGGAGGAAGCGCCTCACGACTGGTTATTCCGCGCATGGCGGCCGTTGTCCATCATGGTGGGATAGGTACGACGCACGTGGGACTGCGTGCCGGAAGGCCGACCCTTGTTGTACCGTTTTTTGGTGACCAGCCGTTTTGGGGATCGGGTGACTGCATTGGGGGCAGGGCCGGAAAGTATTCCCTATACCGAACTAACCGCCTCCCGTTTGTCGGCAGGCAATTGATCAGGCTGTCAATGATACTTCCATACGTTCGCGTGCGGAGGAGGTCGGCCGGCACATCACGGCCGAAACCGGCGTGACCAACGCCATCCAGGGTTATCGAGGATTACCTGGCGCAGCGACCGTCTTTCAATGGACCAACTGATAGGTAAAGGGAATTACTGCTCACTACCGGATAGTGCGGTGATTGCCTCGTCCAGATCGTCGTAAACACGGAGGAACTGGTTGAAACCGGTCATGTTGAGTGTCTTGAGGGTGCGCCCTTGCGGATTATAGAGCACGCAGCAATCTTCAAAGCCCCTTTCAACGTCGGCCGCTATTGCATGATAGGCGGCCCAACCGGCCTCCAGACTGGGTGGCTGTTCGCCGCGCATCAGCAGCGCCGTGCTGTGGAGTGCAACCAGGCCGGAGCTGGACAGGAAGGTAACGTCAGACAAGTCGATGATCAGGCGCGATGTCCCGTTGCTGTATGCTTCGTTGACCGTATCAATAACTGACAGATAGTTGGCCGCATCCAGTTCGCCGCTTAGTTTAAGAATGGAGACCGGCACATCTCCGGGAATTTCTTGCAAGCTAATTTCCATTCATCTTCTCCCTGGTCGTCATAATCCCTTGCCCCGGCAGGCACGATTCCGTATAGTCCTAGACAATATCGGGAAGATTCTTTGCTACAGGTAAATCTATTGTACCCAATTGTGGACACAAACGTATTGTGGACCGCATTGTATGATTGAGTACCAGATTTTGGCGAGAGGAGATACCAGTGCCGGTCGATTCATCTGTTTTGGTGGGTGTCATCATGGGTAGTACGTCCGACTGGGATACCATGCGCCATGCGGCCGATCTCCTCACCGAATTTGAGATAGGTCATGAATGCCGGGTCGTTTCTGCCCATCGCACACCGGCCTGGCTGACTGAATATGCTACCGGGGCAGAGGCGCGTGGGCTGGAGGTGATTATCGCCGGTGCCGGGGGAGCAGCACTTTTGCCCGGTATGGTGGCCGCACAAACGATCCTGCCCGTGCTGGGGGTTCCCGTCCAAAGCCATGCGCTGAACGGTCTGGACTCCTCCTTTCCATTGTTCAGATGCCGGAGGGGTGCCGGTCGGCACTATGGCAATCGGCAAATCAGGCGCGCGCAACGCGGCCTTACTCGCCGTAGCTCATTTTAGCGACCAGTCGCCCCGATTTACGCACACAAAGCTCCACGCTTACCGCACCACACAAACTGAGGCGGTACTGGCGCAGACACTCCCGCCTCAATAACCCACCTGCGCATTATGAGTAATCCCATTCTTCCCGGCGCAACAATTGGCATCCTCGGTAGTGGACAGTTGGGCCGGATGTTGGCGTTGGCGGCAAGGCGAATGGGTTACCGGGTGGTTACGTTTTCATCTGATAACGATTCCCCCACCGGGCAGGTATCCGACAGGGAGTTCGTTGCTCCCTATGATTACCTTCCTGCGGCCCGCACGTTTGCCCAGGCGGTGGATGTTGTAACTTACGAGTTTGAGAACATCCCTGCCCAGACGGCCGCCACGATCGCCGAGACGACGCCGGTTCGGCCGAACAGTCAGGTCCTGCACATCACCCAAAATCGCTTGCGGGAAAAGATGTTTTGCAAGGGGCAGGGTCTGCCGGTTACCTCGTTTGCACCGGTTGCCGAAGAAGCTGACCTATCGGTAGTTATGGAGCAGGTAGGCACACCGTCTATCCTGAAAACGGCCGCTGCCGGATACGATGGTAAGGGACAGGTCCGCATTGGCTTTCCCGATGAACTGGCAAGCGCCTGGGATTCAATCGGCCGGTCCGAGGCGATTCTTGAAGCCGAAGTTGACTTTGTCATGGAGGCATCGGTTGTATGTGCCAGGTCCATAACGGGGGAGTTCGCCCATTATGGTTTGATTGAGAACCGGCACGAGCGTCACATCCTGGACCTTTCGATTGCCCCCACTGATGTACCGGTCGAACTGGAAGCCGAAGCGGTGGATATCGCTCGGTGTATTGTCGAAGGTTTGGAGTATGTCGGTGTGCTGTGCGTGGAGTTCTTCCTGACGGCGGACGGCCGAATTCTGGTCAATGAGATTGCGCCACGACCGCATAACTCCGGGCATCTGACCATCGAAGCCTGTGTGACCAGCCAGTTCGAGCAGCAGTTACGGGCTGTGTGCGGTTTGCCGCTGGGGGATGCAACCTATGTACGCCCGGCGGCTATGGCGAATCTGCTGGGCGATCTGTGGTCGGATGGTGAACCGAATTGGGCCGCGCTGGCCGGGCACCGGTCGGTCAAGCTTCACCTGTATGGGAAACACGAGGCACGGCCGGGCCGTAAGATGGGCCACTTAACCGCGCTGGCGAACAGCGGACCGGAAGCGGCCGAGCAGGCACTCGCGGCGCGGCACTTACTTACTGAAAAGTATGTAAGCAAGCGATCGCGTACGATGTAGCAAGGGTATCATTGCCGCTGGTTTTTTAGGATCATGACAGTTTGAGTTGGGAGAGAAGAGATTCGAACCATGGAATCAATCCTTGAAGATGACAAATTTCAGGACGAGTGTGGTATTTTCGGCGTTTATGCGCCGGGGCGTGATGTAGCGCGGTTGGCCTTCTTTGGCCTGTATGCGCTGCAGCATCGTGGTCAGGAGAGTGCGGGGATTGCCACCAGTGACGGCCATATGGCCTATATCCACAAAGGCATGGGCCTGGTATCGCAGGTTTTCAAAGAAGACAACCTGGCGCCTCTGAACGGTCATTTGGCTATCGGCCATAACCGATATTCAACGACCGGCAGTTCCCATTTGCGCAACGCGCAACCGTATCTGATTGAAACGATCTACGGGCCGCTGGGTGTTGCCCACAATGGCAACCTCACTAATGCCCATGAACTGCGTCATCAGCTTTTGGAACGCGGGGTGGGCTTGGCCTCTACCAGCGATAGTGAGGTGGTCACCCAGATGCTGGCGGCCCCGGCCGATTCCTGGTCGTTGCCCATGGCGAACGGTCATGAACAGGACCGGTGGGTTGCTCGTATCCGGTCGTTCATGGAGATCGCTCCAGGGTGCCTATTCACTCAGCATCCTGACCCGCGATTGCCATCTATGCTGTGCGTGACCCTGGGGCTTCGGCCGTTATGTTTGGGGCAGCTTGGCGAGAATGGGTATGTTATCGCATCGGAAACCAGCGCCCTGCATACCATTGGCGCGTCGTATGTACGTGAAGTCATGCCGGGGGAGATCATTCGGCTGGATACCGAAGGACTGACCAGTTTTACCGGCGTTAAATCGACTCAGCGCGCCATGTGTATCTTCGAGTATGTCTACTTCGCCCGCCCGGACTCCATCCTGGAAGGGCAGGTAATCCATCTGGTGCGCCAGCAGTTGGGCCGGCAGTTAGCAAAGAAGCCCCGGCCGATGCGGATGTCGTGGTTGGTGTTCCGGATTCAGCGACACCGGCAGCCATTGGTTACAGCGATGAATCGGATCTGCCGTTTACCGAGGGGTTGATTAAGAACCGGTACATCGGCCGGACGTTCATCCAGCCCGACGACGCCTTGCGCCGGGAAGGCGTGCGTATTAAGTACAATCCGCTGGAGGCCAATCTGCGCGGCAAGCGGGTTGTCTTGATTGATGATTCGATTGTGCGCGGCAACACGGCCGGACCGTTGGTGCAGCTTATCTGAGACGGCGGCGCGAAGAGGTCCATGTCAGGGTGTCATCTCCGCCGGTGCGCTACCCGTGCTTCATGGGCATTGACATGGCAACACGTGGGCAGCTCATTGCCGCGCAACTGGATGTGGAGGAGATTCGTCAGCGCATTGGTGCCGACAGTCTGGCTTATCTCAGCCTGGAGGGCATGCATGAGGCGGTGCGGCTTTCCATCCAGCAAAAGACAGGTCATTGCAATGCCTGTTTCTCCGGCCAGTATCCGATCCCTATTCCCGAATGGCTTTTCGAGGACGAACGTCAGAAAGATAAGCTGATATTTGAGCGGGCGCTGGGCTGAACGAGTGACAGGTTACAGGTTGCAAGTTACAGGTAGCAGGTAATTGTGAATGACTGCCCGGCATGATGGCGAGATTGGATTTCGTAGCTACGAGGAGTGGCTGAAACAGGTGCCGGATAGCCTCACCGGTGATGGTTTGTGGCAATTGGTTACATACCGGCAGGCTCTCTTTCTGTCTGATCTTGCCTGGTATGATACGGCTAAATTGATGGAGGATTCCCGTGGCAAGGGAATTGCCTGGCAACTTGTAGACAGCGTTGGCTCTATCTCCGCCAATATTGAGGAAGGATATGGGCGTGGATATGGTAAAGACTATGCCCGTTTCCTGCGTATTTCTATCGGCTCTGCCCGCGAGGCGCGTGGGTGGTATTTTCGCGGGCGGCATGTTATTGAGGAGAAGGTTGTTCAACATCGTATGGAACTTATTGATGAGATCATCGCTCGATTAATTGTGTTAGCCAGGCAACAGAGATCATCAAGTTAAGTGCTGCAACCTGTTACTTGTTACTTGCAACTTGCATTTTGCACCTAATTCACCCATGAAACTATCTGTACTTGTTATTGGTAACGGCGGCCGTGAGCATGCGCTCGCCTGGTCGTTGGCGCGGTCCCCAAGAGTCGGCCGCATCTACGTCGCACCCGGTAACGCCGGTACCGGCACGATTGCCGAGAACGTACCTATTCGTGCGGAGGACCTGGACGGTCTTCTGCGTTTTGCGAATGAGAACGATATTGACCTGACGGTTGTCGGACCGGAGGCGCCGCTGGCGGCCGGTATTGTGGATCGCTTTCAGGCGGCCGGGCGACGCGTCTTTGGTCCCACCCGGACGGCCGCCCAACTGGAGTCGTCCAAAGCCTACGCCAAGCACTTTATGCTGGAGCATGGGATTCCTCCCGGCGCGGCCGAAACGTTCACCGATTTTACTGCTGCCCAAGCTTATTTGTCGCAGATGCCTGGTCCCGTGGTCATCAAGGCCAGCGGGTTAGCCGCCGGTAAAGGCGTCATCGTTTGTGATGATGGTGAACAGGCCCAGGCTGCCCTGAAACAGATGCTGATCGAACGGGCATTTGGCGCTGCGGCCGATGAGGTGCTGATTGAGGAACGACTGTCCGGCCCGGAGATTTCGTTGCTGGCCTTTTGTGACGGCCGCACCGTCGTGCCCCTGCTGCCGGCCCGTGACCGCAAGCGTGTGTTCGAAAACGATGAAGGCCCCAATACAGGCGGCATGGGCGCCTACGCACCACCTCCTGATGTGGACGCCGACTTCATTGAGGAAATTACTCGTACCGTTCTGCAACCCACGGTAGACGGCATGGCGGCGCAGGGAACGCCGTATGTCGGTGTCCTGTATGCCGGACTGATGCTGACCGAGGGTGGCCCTAAAGTATTGGAGTTCAATTGCCGGTTTGGCGACCCCGAAACGCAGGCAATTCTACCCCTTCTGGATAGCGATCTGGCGGAGATTATGTGGGCCTGCACAGACGGAGAATTGTCGGCCGATCTAGTGCAATTCCAACCCGGCGCTTGTGCCACCGTGGTTATGGCGGCTCCCGGTTATCCGGGCAACTATCCCAAGGGCTTGCCCATCACCGGGTTGACGGAAGCTGAATCAGGCGGAGCCCTTGTCTTCCACGCGGGAACAGCCGTCGCCGGTGATCAGGTGGTGACGAACGGCGGGCGAGTTCTGGCTGTCAGCGCAACCGGTGAGGATCTGAACACGGCCCTTGATCGTGCCTACGATGGGGTTGCCGCTATCTCTTTTGAGGGAGCCCACTACCGTCGTGATATCGGCCGTTCGGTGAGGATGTAAGCAAGATGACTGAATCCACATATGCTGCAGCCGGTGTAGACATTGCCGCCGCTACGCGGGCCAAGGAGATGATGCGCGACGCCGTCCGGTCCACATTCGGACCGGAGGTGTTATCAGATGTCGGTTCGTTTGGCGGGCTGTTTGACGCCGGGGTCCTGAAACAGATGGACGCGCCGGTGCTGGTGGCATCTACAGATGGTGTGGGTACCAAGACCAAGGTAGCCTCGCGCCTGGACCGCTGGGAGACGATCGGCCATGATCTGGTCAACCACTGCGTGAACGATATCCTGGTCCGGGCGCACGGCCGTTATTTTCCTCGACTATGTTGCTTCCTCGCGTCTGAACGAGGAGCAGATCGCTACCATTGTCACCGGTGTGGCCGAAGCCTGCCGGGCGCTGGGCTGCGCTCTGCTGGGGGGCGAAACGGCCGAGATGCCGGGTGTGTACGAGGTGGGTGAGATTGATCTGGCGGGAACGATCGTCGGCGTCGTGGATCGCGCTTCGCTCATTGACGGCCGGCGAATCAGCAACGGGGATGCCATTCTCGGCCTGCCGTCGTCCGGCTTGCACACCAATGGCTATTCACTGGCCCGGCGGGTTCTGGCTGATCTTGACTGGAACGAACCGCGTGACGAACTGGGTGGTACGACAATTGGCGAGGCGCTGCTGCTGCCTCACAAGCCATATCTGTCGGAGTTGGAGACGTTGTGGGCGGCAGGGGGTGACGTTCGTGGCCTGAGCCATATCACCGGTGGCGGCCTTGTTGACAACCCGCCTCGCATTTTCCCGGAGGGACTGGGTGCTCGGCTGCGGCGAGGAACATGGCCGGAGCCGCCGATCTTTGATCTGATTCAGACGGTGGGCGATATCGCTTCGTCGGAGATGGTCCATGTGTTTAATATGGGCCTGGGGATGCTGGTTGTCGTTCCCGCTGGGCAAGTGGACATAGCTCGCAAAGCCGTTCCTGAGTTGACCCTGGTGGGTGAGATTGTCGCCGGGCCGCGTGAGGTTGTCATTGAATAGCCAGGCAACCTCCAAACAACGGCTGGTCGTGCTCATCTCCGGCTCCGGCTCTAACTTGCAGGCGATTTTGGACGCCTGTGCAAATGATGTGTTACCGGCTGAGGTGGTTGGGGTTGTGTCTAATCGCAGGGATGCATATGGGTTGGAGCGTGCCGAAACCGCCGGTGTGCCGACGCTCTACTTCCCCTACAAACCCTACCGCGACGACGGCCGAAGCCGTACCGACTACGATGCCGATTTGGCTGCGAAGGTAGCCTCCTTTTCGCCGGACCTGGTCGTGCTGGCGGGCTGGATGCACATCCTCAGCGCGGCCTTTCTGGACCGGTTTCCCAATCGGGTATTGAATCTACATCCGGCACTGCCCGGCATGTTTGCCGGAACTCATGCGATTGAGCGCGCCTATGAAGCTTACCGGCAGGGGGATGTTGCCGGGAGCGGCTGCATGGTGCATCTTGCTATCCCGGAAGTCGACGCCGGGCCGGTGATTGCAACGGCCGAAGTGCCGATTCTGCCGGGTGATACGCTGGATGAGTTCGAGGCGCGCATGCACAGCGCCGAGCATCAGTTGATTGTCCGGGCGATTGGAATCGCCCTCGAAGCCCAGCAGCAGCCGGGTGATTAACCCCAAATCTGATACTCCTTATATTGTTCCCTGCCCCCGGCTGGATTACAATCCTGGAGCTGACCTTAACCAGATGAGCGCTCGCTGACACCCGGTCTGGCGTGCTTGACCGCCTGTATGCGGCAATTCATAATTATTTCAGGCTTATCCGGGGCGCCCTATTCCCACTGAACGAGGCCAAGTTAACGTTTTACGAAGTGTGCAGGAAGGCTTCGAGAGCCCTCTGTGCGTGCGGTCGTCTTGAGAAAGATTTGAGCATTGTTGATGACAGATACCGTAACAGCCCATAAACCGGCAACGGCCGATCCGATAATCAGCCTGCGGGATGTATCCAAGGTTTACAAAACCGGGTCCGGTGACTTCATGGCCTTGCGCGATATTACCCTGGATGTGGCGCGTGGGGAGTTCCTGGGTGTCATCGGCAAATCCGGGGCGGGTAAGACCACCCTGCTGAATATGATCTCCGGTACCAGCGAGGTCACGAAAGGTGAGGTGTTCTACTATCCGGCGGCGGGGCTGAACGGCAATAATGCGCCTGAACCGCTGCCGCTACATGCGCTGGAGGAAGATGCTCTGGCGGCATGGCGGGGGCAGAATCTGGGAGTTGTTTACCAATCCTTTGAGCTACTTCCGACCCTGGACCTGGTCAACAACATCATGCTGCCGCAGGATTTTTCCGGCCAATACCGTCCGGCGTTGTCCCGTGAGCAGGCTATGGAACTGCTTGATATTGTCGAGCTGGCCGAGCACGCTCATAAGCTGCCGGCCCACATTTCCGGCGGGCAGAAGCAGCGAGTGGCAATTGCCCGCGCGTTGGTAAACGATCCCCCACTGATTGTGGCCGATGAGCCGACCGGTAGTCTGGACTCGGTAACGGCCGATACCATCTTCCGCATCTTCGAGAAGCTGGCCGCGCAGGGCAAGGCGATTGTCATGGTTACCCACGACATGGGGCTGAGCAAGCGCTTTTCTCATGTCGAGCGTATTGCCGACGGCAGTCTGGTGCCGGCGAGCCAAAACGGAGCTCCTGAGGCCACAACCGTCGCGGAGACCCCCAAGACCGACACCACTGGACATCACGGTCTGTATCGCGTTCGGGAGGACAAGAACCCGGAGGGACAATCCGGTAACGAGCCGGTTATTGTTCTGCGCGATGTGGTCAAGACCTATGAAAATGCGGCCGGAAAGTTCACGGCCCTGAAGGGGATTGACCTGCAACTGCATCAGGGCCAGTTCATCTCCATTGTCGGGAAGTCGGGTAGCGGAAAATCTACCCTGCTCAACATGCTGACCGGGATCGACCACCCTCATCCGGCGAGGTGATTATCGGTGGGCAGAATATTTACAAGCTGAGCGAAAGCGAGCGCGCACGCTGGCGCGGCCGAAATATGGGCATTGTCTTTCAGTTTTTCCAGCTTTTGCCGACGTTGACCTTGCTGGAGAATGTTTTGTTGCCCATGGATTTCAGCAACGTTTATGCGCCGGGCGAACGGCCGGATCGAGCGATGGAATTGCTCACCATGGTAGGGTTGGGGGATCATGTCCATGACCTGCCGGCTACAGTCTCTAACGGCCAGCAGCAAAGCGCCGCGATTGCCCGGTCCATTGCCACCGACCCGCCGATTATTGTGGCTGATGAGCCGACCGGTAACCTGGATTCGCGTTCCGCCCGGAACATTATTGATATGTTTCAGGAGCTGGCGGACCGGGGAAAGACGATTCTGATCGTGACCCATGACCCGTCGCTGACCAAGCTGACTGACCAGACCATTATCATCTCTGACGGGGAGATCATTGATCGGGCCATTGCCGAAGCCCTGCCCATGCTTGACCATCCGTTGATGCTACAGGCCACCAAGAGCGCGGAGCGCCGCATCTACCAGCCCGGCGAGGTTATCCTCCGGCAGGGCGAACCGGTGGAGCATCTCTTCATGGTTGCCTCCGGTGAGGTGGAAATTGTCGTGGATCAACCCCCGGCTGGTGAAACGCCGGTCGCCCGGTTAGGCCAGGGTAAATTCTTCGGCGAAATTGAGATGATGTCGGGAAGACATTCACTGGCAAGTGTGCGTGTCCCTCCCGGTGGGCCGGTCGAAGTGGCCCTGCTACCCCGGCAGGAAGTGGATGATCTGATCCGGCAGTCCCCCGTTGCGCGAGAGGTGATCTCCGACACGGCCGATACGCGCCGCCGTGAGAATGAAAGCCTCACGCGACAGGAGCCGGTGCGATGACCAGCCGGGTAGACAACATGAAACCCCGCTGGCACAAGGTGCTGGCGGATCTGTGGGACAGCAAGAGCCGAACATTCCTGGTGGTGATCTCCATCGCCGTTGGCGTCTTTGCCATTGGCGCAATTGCAACCGCCTTTGTGATCATGTCTTCGGACATTGACATCAGCTACACGTCGATCAATCCGGCCAATGTCGAGATCACAACAGATTACTTTGATGATGACCTGCTCACCACGCTTGAGCGCGTTCCCGGCGTAGACATGGCTGAGGGGCGTTCCGTTGTTTCCATCAGGGGGCGAGATGACGGCGGAGCCTGGCAGCTCCTGACGCTTGTCGGCGTGGAAGACTTTACGACGGCGCAGATTAACCAGTTGAACCTCCTGGAAGGGACGGCAACGCCGGGAACAGGCGAGGTCGTATTCAGCTATGACTTGATCAACAATGCCGGGTACGACGTTGGTGAAGTGATTGAGGTTCAACTGCCGGACGAGAGCGTCCATGAGCTGACCGTAGTCGGGATTGTCGGAGATCAAGCCCGGTCCGGTGACTTCGCCGCGTCACCCCGTGCGTTTGTGACGCTGGATACGATGGGTGATCTGGGACTCCCGGAACAGTACAATCGCGTTTATGCCACAGTCAGCGGCGATCATGGTGATGAGGATGCAATCGAGCAGGTCGCTACAGATATTGAGGACAAGCTGGAGAAAGGCGGCCGCACAGTTTACCTGACGACAACGACACTGACGGATCAACATCCGATGACCTCAACCATTCTGGCACTTCTGGGGGTGTTGGGGGCGTTGGGATTGCTGGTCATGCTGTTAAGCAGTTCGCTCATCTTCAACACACTCAATGCGTTGCTGGCCCAGCACTTGCGCCAGATCGGCGTTATGAAACTGGTGGGCGCGCGAAGCTGGCAGATTTCGGGCATGTACATCGCCCTGATTGTGATCTACGGTCTGATTGCGCTGGCGATTTCGATTCCGCTGGGTGTACTGGCCGGTTACGGGCTATCCGCGTTTATTGCTGACTTTATGAGCGCCGAATTGCAGGGCTTTCGGATTGTGCCCATTGCCGTCATCTTGCAGATTCTTGTGGCGATGCTGGTGCCGCTGGCTGCCGGATACTTCCCGGTTAATCGTGGGTCCAAGATCACGGTCAGACGGGCCATCAGCAGCGACGGGACCGGCGATCCGGGGACAACCGCAGCTCTGGCTGATCGCAGCGGATTCCTGTCACGGGTGCTGTCACGACCGTTGCTCCTGTCCATTCGGAATACATTTCGGCGGCGCGGCCGTTTGATGCTGACGTTGTTCACCCTGACCATGGCCGGGGCGATCTTCATTGCGGTATTCAATGTTCGCGCCTCGCTGGAAGGGTTTATGGACCAGTTGGCGATGCACTTTATGGCCGACATCACGGTCAACTTCCAGCAACCCTACCGTGACAGCCGGGTGGAGGAAGCGGCCATGGAAGTGCCCGGCGTGCAGCACGTGGAAGGCTGGCAGTTGGCGCGAGCCGAAGTGCTTGACGCCAACGACGATGCCCAGACCGACCTTATCATCTTTGCCCCGCCTATTGACAGCGAACTGATCCAGCCTGATCTTGTGGCCGGTCGGTGGCTGGAGCCGGGCGATTACAAAGGCCTGGTGATGGCGGATTCAATCTGGGCCGACTACCCTGATTTGCAGCCGGGCGACACAACCGCCTGCGCGTCGCCGACGGCCGTGCGGAGGACTGGACGATCCTGGGTGTCTTCCGCTTTACCGATATGATCGGCGCGCAGTTGACCTATACCGATTACGATACCCTGTCTGATGTGCTCAATTTGCCGGGCCGGGCGACCTCGTTCCGCATGGTGGCCGGGGCACAAACATTGCAGGAACAACAGGCGTTGAGCGCCGTCGTGGATCAACATCTGCGTGATCGCGGCTTTAACGTGGAAGATGTGGAGGCCGGACTGGTTGCACGCCAGCAGAATTCCCAGGCGATGAACATCCTGGTCATCTTCCTGCTCCTGATGGCGCTGTTGACCGCCTTCGTGGGCAGTATCGGGCTGGCCGGGACGATGGGGATGAATGTGCTGGAGCGCACGCGCGAGATTGGTATCATGCGCGCCATTGGGGCAGTAGACCTCGACGTTATCAAGTCTGTCGTGACCGAAGGGGTGCTGATTGGCCTGATTAGCTGGGTGCTGGCGGTGATCCTGTCTTTCCCGATCAGCTACGGGTTGCTCTACATTGTGGGCACGGCGATGATTGACGCCATCATGCCCTTTGTCCTGACGCCGTGGGGCTTCATCCTGTGGCTGGTGGTGGTGCTGGCGCTGTCGGCCGTTGCCAGCATGGTCCCGGCGCGCAGTGCTGCCCGGTTGACGATTCGTGAGGTGCTGGCTTATGAGTAGTGCTATGGGTCTGGACAAGTCTTTCAAGCGACGGATCTTTACGGCAAGAACCCTGATGTCCGATATGGGGTTTCTGGTGTCGAATGCCCCGGAGATCGTCAAGGCCACACGGGACGAGCGAATCAGCAAGGCGTTTGTCGAGAAGATTATGACGGTCACTACGGCCGTTAACGGCTGTGTGTATTGCGCGTGGTTCCATGCCCGGCAGGCGGTGGAAAGCGGAATCAGCGAGGAGGAAGTTCGGAATATGCTCAACCTGCAATTCCAGGCTGATGCGACCGAGTTCGAGATGCCCGCACTGCTCTATGCCCAGCACTATGCCGAAACCAACCGTCACCCCGACCCGGCCATGACCGACCGGCTGGTTGACTTCTACGGTGAAGAAACGGCCGCCCACATTATGCTGTTCATTCGCATGATATTCTTCGGCAATTTGTACGGGAATACCTGGGATGCCACGCTGAGCCGGTTCCGGGGCGCACCAGCCGAGAACAGCAACCTTGCGTTTGATCTGGTCTTCTTCCTGCTGAACTTCCCGGTTATGTGTCCGGCGACGATTCGGGTGAATCGGGATCAGATTGAAATGGCGGCTTGAGGGGAATCGGCCGTTATGGTGCACAGACTGTCAAACAGTTGAATAACTCCGGGATGAGCAGCAACACCCGTTTGCTTATAAACATCGACAAGATATCTATAACAATATATGGCCTAGAATAATTTTATCCCCAGATATATGTTGCTTATTACTCTAACACCAACTACAATAAATAAGTCTCGGCTAATCAGCCAAATCATTAATTGGTGAATATACTCCCATTTGATCAATTGCTTTTGCTAGCTCACTCTGGCTGTTAGTGTCCGACTGACATGGGAGGTGTAAAATGCAATTACGGTTCGCGGCAGTTGATGAGTTGAAACCGATTCTAAAGAGGTAAGCTGGCGATTTTCGTCGGCTCGGAACTTAATCGCATAGATCCCCGTCTAAGCTTCCAACGTGGGATGGGTTATTAGAAGAGTTTATTTCCTTTTACCAGATCTGTGCAGCAAGCTTGCCAGAGAATCAGCGATTTGAAAAGCTAATCAAAGCTGCGGAGGAGGAAAAAGACAAATACCCCGCCAGAGTTGCATCAGTACTGAAGAGTAAGCTTCTAGAATTAGATGCTGGGCAGGCAAAAGATGTAGCAAATAGCCATCGGAATTTAAGCTCTGGCACCGGAAACGTTGAGCGAGCTTTTCAGAATTGGTTAATCGAATTGCTGAGTGCCAAGCCTAATAAAAGCCACCGGATGATAGTTGAAACTAATTACCCGATAATCCTAACGTCTAATTATGATTCCTTATTGGAGGACAGCTGCGAAGAAAGCAGGTCATAATGACCTTTAGTATGAAGCTTAACTTATAAGAACCTCAAAAAGTCTTCTCACTCTCTATAACAAAGACCCGGCTAATTCTGTTCACGCGATAAAACAGGTGTTGTACTGCGATTTCGTTTTCACTACTGAAGACTATGTCCTCATTCGGAAAAAATACCCTGGTTTTACCATGGCGTTGCAACTATCTTTGTAAACCATTCTGTCCTGTTCGTCGGATATGGGAAGCGATCACATTTTGAGGTTTCTTGAAAGAGCTGGGTTATTTACTGATTGGTCAATTGATAAACTGCCACGGTACTTTCTTGCCACCGAAAGGAGATAAGATCACGGAGGTTCTTGACATACAAGCAAGTATCGTACAGACGTTATATCCTTAAGAACGTACAGCGAAATAGAAGCATTACTAAGTGGGTTACAAGGATTGCCCCACATCACAAGAAAGGGAGTTTCTGACGGTATTCCTAAGCGGTATATCAACCCACAAAACACTTGCGAGCCATGAGTTACAGAATCTTAAAGAATCTGCACGATCTCGAGAGATACGGCAAGGGCATGATCAAGTGGTGAATCAAATAATTGATGGCAAGCGAGTATCTTGGAATATGGAGAGTTTGGCTGAGTGCTTCCAAACCTGTCTAGATACACACCTTATAGTCAGGCAAGGTTTGGAACAGAAATGAAAGTGATTACTTTATGCGGTTAAGGTCGGTCATTGCTCAGATTGGGCAAAGCATTTTCATCTGGGGAGAGACAGTTTTGAAGAAGGCCTTGTTGCCAACTTGCTTTCAGCACACAGGCTTGTTCAAGGCTTTGGCAGTTAGTCACGTAACTGTTTGTTGACAGTGAGTTGTGGTCCCAGACACCGTGAATCAAGCGGTTATGATCTGGGTAATAGTTTTGGTGATTATTAGTAATCTTTCATTAGTCTGTTAGGGTTTGCCGAGTGCGTCTAGAATTTTTTCAGTATGAAGTTGTCGCATAACAAGAATATCTCAACAGTCTTTAGTACTCCCAATTTCGACTAATTGACATTTCGGCATTTAAAACCCCTCAAGAGCTAACTGTCTCAACAACCACTACTTGAATCTCATCATCAATCCTTCAGAAACAACAAAAAGCGCCACTGCCATTTCTGACAGCGGCGCTTTGGCTTTCAACCAACACCGGTCATATACCGGCACCCCAAAGATGGCCCAGTCTTCCAA
Source organism: Chloroflexota bacterium (assembly GCA_041390945.1). GTDB lineage: Bacteria > Chloroflexota > Anaerolineae > Promineifilales > Promineifilaceae > Promineifilum. The sequence continues at coordinate 26,962 of JAWKOY010000024.1, read as the reverse complement.
AGCCGCGGCCAGCGCCAGGGCAACCGCCTCAACCTCTGCCTCATCAATCAGGGCGGCGGCGAGCAGGGCAGCGGCTGCGTCATCATAGGCGGCCTCAATGATGGCTTCCGCTTGCATGACGATCTCCCGATCCACGAGCGCCTGATCGGCCGCATCCTCAATAATGTCCTCGTCAACGTCTACCAGGTCCAGGTCGCCTTCGGCCGCATCTTCGGCCGTCCAGACCTCGGCTTCGGCAATGATGTCTTCCTGCTCGTTGTAGTCTTCCATGGCGGCGGCTTCGGCATCTTCGGCCGCTTCGACGATTAGCGCATCAGCCAGAACCGCAGCGGCCGCCTGAACATCCGCATCGGATACATAGCCGGCATCCATCAGGGCGCGGGCCAGGTCAAGATAAGTTGTCATCGGTATCTCCTGTTGGGTGTAGTCAGGCCTGACGAAGCCGTCCAAACAGCCTGACTTGCATTATTACTGATCTGCAAAGACTATAGAAGAATTCGGAAACCACGTCTAGATGTGGCTTTGAAAGATGCGACTATTTTGCTCCCTTTGACTATGACGCTGGGTCATCTTCAATCGTTTAGAATCGGTAACAAAAAACGCCGCTGCCATTTCTGACAGCGGCGTTTCTCATTTCGTTATCCGATAGGTCGGTCGATTAGGTCCCGGCATGCATGGTCGGTTCCTGATTGCCGTTCCCGCCGGTAGCCGGGGGTGGGGGGACAATCACTGCCTCACCGCCGGACCCGCTGCCGCCAACCTTCATCGGCGGTTCGGTAGGCTCCTTCAGGGCCACGGCCAATACCTCATCCAGATGCGCGACCGGGATCAGCTCCAGGTCCTGACGCACCCGTTCCGGCAGTTCCGGAATGTCCTTGGCGTTGTCCTTCGGCAACAGCACCGTCTTGATGCCTGCACGATGGGCGGCAATCGTCTTGGATTTCAGCCCGCCAATCGGCAGTACCTTGCCGCGCAGCGTTACCTCGCCGGTCATGGCTACGTCACGGCGCACCGGCCGTTTGGTGAAGGCCGAGATGATGGCCGTCGCCATGGCGATGCCCGCGCTGGGGCCGTCCTTCGGCGTGGCTCCGTCCGGCACATGGATATGGACGTTGACCTTGTCGAACAAAGCCGGTTCCAGACCCAGTGTCCGGGCATGGGACCGCGCGTAAGTTAGTGCGGCCTGCGCCGACTCCTGCATCACGTCACCCAGCGATCCGGTCAGGGTAACCCGGCCGGTGCCTTCGCTCAGGCTGACTTCGATGGGCAACGTATTGCCGCCGAAGCTGTTAACCGCCAGTCCCGTCACCAGACCAATCTCGTCCTGTTCTTCGATGACGCCGTATGTAAACTTCTTCGGCCCCATGATCTCGACGACATCGTCCTCAGTGACCACGAACGGGCCGGTTTCGCCCGAAGCGACCTTGACCGCCAGCTTGCGCGTCACCTTACCGATGTTGCGCTCCAGTTGCCGCACGCCCGCCTCCATGGTGTAGTGGCGGATGAGCGACCGCAGCGCCGGTTCTTCAATGGTAACTTCTACCTCGCCGATACCGTTCGCCACCTGTTGCTTGTGCAGCAGATACTGGTTGGCAATCGCCAGCTTCTCATCCTCGATGTAGCCGGGCATGGAGATCGTCTCCATACGGTCCAGCAACGGTCCGGGGATCGTGTTGAGCTGGTTGGACGTAGTGATAAAGATCGCCTGGCTCAGGTCGAACGGGACTTCGAGATAGTGGTCGGTGAAGCTGTGGTTCTGCTCCGGATCGAGCACTTCCAGCAGCGCCGAAGCCGGGTCGCCCCGCCAGTCGGTGCCGACCTTGTCAATCTCATCCAGCACAATGACCGGATTCCGCGTACCGGCGTCGCGCAGCGCGCGAATCACCCGGCCGGGAATGGAGCCGATGTACGTCCGGCGATGGCCGCGAATCTCGGCCTCATCGCGCACACCGCCCAGGCTGATGCGCACCATCTCGCGTCCCATGGCTCGCGCCACTGAGGTAGCGATGGATGTCTTGCCGACACCCGGAGGCCCGTTCAGGTTGATGATCGCGCCCTTCATATCCTTGCCCGCCAGCTTGCGGACGGCGACGTACTCGACGATGCGTTCCTTTACATCTTCCAGACCGTAGTGGTCCTCGTCCAGCACTTCGCGGACGTGGTCAATGTCCAGGTTGTCTTCCGTTTCGTTGCTCCAGGGTAGCTCGACGAGCCACTACAGATAGGTGCGGATGACGCTGGCTTCGGCCGATTGCGGCCCCTGATAGTCCAGCCGCTTCAGCTCACTGAGCGCGCGCTCCAGTACTTTCTCCGGCATACCTGCGTTTTCAATCTTCTGACGTAGGTCATCGCCGCTTTCGTCGGCTTCTTCGCCCAATTCCTTGCGAATGGCCTTCATCTGCTCGCGCAGCATGTAGTCGCGCTGCGCCTTCTCGGCACCATCCTGGGCTTCCTGCTGAATCTTGCTGCGAATTTCAGCAATCCGCAGTTCCTGTTGCAGGTGCTCCAGAATGTGACCCAGCCGTGTCTGGCCGTCCAGTTCGTTCAGCAACGTTACTTCCAGCTCGAACGGCAGGTTCAGCAACCCGGCGACGAAGTCGGCCAGTTGCCCGGCCGTCTCGCGGTCGCGAATGGCCGTCATTACCTGCTGGTTCGATTCACCCACCAGATCAATGTACTGCTCCAGGTAGGCGATAGTCTCCAGTTGCAGCGCCTCGTCTGCCTGGTCTGTCTCGGCCAACTCTTCGTAACGGCCGACACTATAGTTTTCCAGCGGTTCCAGGCCCAGCAGCCGGACACGGTGATCCAGTTCCACCACCATCTGAACGCCCATCGGTGTGCGGATCATATCCCGGGCCGTTGCCAGAATGGCGATGGGGAACACATCCTCCGTGGACGGTTCCTCCACCTGAGCGTCTTTCTGCACGACAACCAACAGGTCGCCGCCGCGCTCAATGGCTGCCTGAACGGCCGCCAGCGATGTGCGACGGCCGATTGATACAGTAGTAGTAACGCCGGGGAAGACGGATCCACCTCGTAACGGTACGACTGGTATGGGTCTTGTCTCTAGTATATCTGTCATATCTTTCCCTCGGTTCCTCAATCAGACCCGGCTAACCTGCCGCTCCAAACGGCCGACTGTTCTAATGCGCCAGGGTCTGATTACCTATGGTCCCTATCCTACAAAGCGGGCATATATATGACGATAGAATCGTATCAGAGGTGTATTAGATTTTCGGGGATCAGGCGTTAAGACGGGCCTGGACAGCGGGGCTTGTCAATTCGCGTAATGCATCTCTGCCGTTCCACCGGGCGTTTTTGCTGTCCTGGTCAGTTAACCGTTCGGCCGTTTCAATGGCTGCGACATTCAGCGTCAGATTGCGCTTACCGATGTCGCGTAGCGCCCAATTGACGGCTTTCCTGACAAAGTTACGATCGTCGTTCGCTTCGCGTTCGATGATGGGCAGGCAGGCCAGCAGGTCGGCATTCGGCGTCTTCATGTCTTTGTGGGCCGCGCGGGCCATGAGGACAAACCCGGCCCGCTTGACAAACTCCTCCGGCCGACCGCTCCAGTCCAGCGCCTTCGCATAGGCGTGTGGTGTGCGGCCGAACAGGTTGCTGCACACTTGATCGCAGACCTCCCAACTGTCGAAGTCAGCCACCCAACGTTCCATCTGAGCTTCGTCTACAAGCTTGCGGTCGTCCACCAGACTGGCGAGGATGCGCGTCTCGCGGATGTCCGCGGCCCATAGCTCCTGAGCCAACTCATGATCCTTGCCAATCTCTTTAGCCATCTGGCGTAGGACGGGCATCTTAATCCCATAGACGACATTGCCGACAATGCCGTAGCGAGCCATTCCGGCGACGGCCTCGGGATCAGCCAGACTCTCCAATTGGGCCAGGATGGTGGTAAAATCGTCAGACATGCAAACCCTCTCTACAAAATCACACAATACACATTCTAACATAAGGTCGGCGTGGGATTGGGCATTCCTCGGCATTGCTGCCTTGCTGGCCGTATTCCTGTTGGCTGTCACCGGCAGTCATGTGTCTGCCCAGGACGAACTGTTGACCATCGGCGCAATCCAGGGTGATGGCGACGCGTCACCATATCGCGGCGATACGGTCAGCTTTCGTGGCGTCGTAACCGGCATCCAGGAAGACCAGAACTCGCAGGGGACGATCTACTACACGGTGTTTGTCCAGGAATTGCCGGAAGCGGCCGACGGGGATCCCCTGACGTCCGACGGCATTGGCGTCTTTTTCGGCACTAACCGGCCGGATATCCCCATCGGGGCGGTGGTGCTCGTCAAGGGTGTCGTGACGGAATACTATGGATTCACGGAAATTGACGATGACGATCTGGATGTGACCGTCGAGAATTCAGACGGCGTGCTGCCTGACGCGGTGATCATCGATCCGCCGGCGGATCTGGTTGAGCAACAGGCCTACTTCGAGCCGCTGGAAGGGATGCGGGTTACATTCGCCGGACCGGCCAGGGTAACCGGCGCCACCCACAGTGGCTGTGCAGCGGCCGTTGTCGTCGCCACGGATCCCCCGGAGCCAATCATTCGCCAATCAATTGAGGATACAACCGGCCGTGTAATTCCCGTGCTCTACCCGACGGACGTGGACTGTAGCGATTTACCGCAACTTAAGACCGGGGACTTGATTGAAAATCTGAGTGGTGCGCTGGTCTATAATTTTGAGGAGTTCAAGATCCTCTGGGAAAACCCGGCTAGCGCCCAGGTCATTCCGGCAGAGTTGACCTTACCGGACCCCATTCCTGTATTAGGTGCGGAGGCGCTCAGCGCGGTTACGATCAATACCCATGACTGGTTCGATAGCGAAACGACGCCGGGCTACCCCAGCGAGCAGATTCTGCTGCCGGAGGAGTTGGCGCTCAAGGAAACCAAGCTGGCAAATGCGGTAGGGAATTTGCTCAACTGCCCGACGCTGGTCGCCATTCAGGAGGTGGAACATGCGTCGTTGCTGGAGAACCTCGCCACGGCGCTGCAGCCTGTCTGCGGATTCACCTATGACGTCAGCCACGTCGAGAGCGCCGACCAGCGCGGTATCGACAACGGGTTACTGAGTGATCCGCGTCGCGTATCCGTGTCGAATGTCCGGTCGCAACAGGTCTGCTCGCCGTTACGAACGGACCACATTGACCTGACAATTGATTGTGATTTGGGGGACTACCCCCTGTTTGATCGGCCGCCACTGCAAGTGGATATGACCATTGACGGCCGACCGTACGTTGCCTTCGTCAATCATTTCAAGTCTAAGCGGGAAGGGGAAGACGAAACTGCTCTGGAGCGTTTGGCTCAGGCGCGTTTCCAGAATGCGCTGGTTGGTGAGCTGTTAGACGCCAACCCGGAGCTGCCGGTTCTGGTCATGGGCGATCTCAATGATTATGAGTTGTCCGCTCCGTTATTGACGTTGACCGATTCGGATGAGGGTGGCCGCCTGGTGGATGCTCTGTCGGCCGTGCCGAAAGATGGGCGTTATTCTTACGTGTTCAGCGGCGTCGCCGGGTTGTTGGATGCCATTCTTGTTTCCCCGGCGCTGGAGGCGGCCGTTCAGGATGTGGGTATTCTGCATATGAACACGGATTACCCCTTTGCCTGGTCGCGAGAGACGGACCCGGAACTGTTGCCTTATGGGTACTCAGACCACGACACACCCTGGATCATCTGGGAGCATCCCGCCGAAGAACCGGCTGTGCCAACGGTCACACTTGCGCCGCCAACCAGCACAAGCATACCGGCAACCGCCGTCGCGCAGGCGACTTCGGCCGCAACCCCGATACCGGCAACGACGCCGGAACCGGCTACGCAAACCAACCTGTGGCCCTGGATCATCGGCGCACTGGTTGGCCGGACTGGCAGCAATTCTGATGATTGTGCTACGTCGCCGGGATTGAGATCCAAAGGTGAGCGAATGATAGCGCTTCGGTTGTCCCGCGCGTCAGTCCATGAAGTCTATGATACACTGGCCGCCAGGTGACGTTACCGATGTCTGGAAAGAAACCTTCCCCACCCAATAGCGAACAGCTATACAGACAGCAGGCGCAGGCTGTGTTGCAGCAGATCGCGCTGGCGGCCGATCAGACCGTGCTCATTGCTCGCGGCCCCCAGGTACTGGTGCACCGGGGCGATCTGAAACCGACGGAAGCCCAGGATATTGCGGCCCAGGTCGCCGAGGGTGGCAGGAACGCGGTCAGACTGCTCGAATCCAGTTTATGCGTTTACCGTTACTGGCTGATGAGCGCCTGCTCTATACCCAACCGCTTGACGACGATTTACTTCTAACGGTTGTGGGAAAGCCGGAACTCCATTGCCCCGCCTGACCCGGCTGGCCCGTCAGGCTGTTGCGTCTTTGGAGAGTGCCGGAGTAACCCGCTATAATACCGGCTCGTAGCTCCCATATCGGGAACCAGGAGCGATCCATGCCCAATAACACCCTTGTCTTGATAGACGGTCACGCGTTGGCCTACCGCATGTTCTATGCCTTGCCGATTGAGGCTTTCTCTACCAAGAGCGGCGAGCCGACCAACGCCACCTACGGTTTCACCCGTACGCTGCTGGAGTTGATTCTGGGGGACGATCCGCCGGAGTACCTGGCCGTGACCTTTGATTTGGGAGCAACCTTTCGCGACGATATTTTTGCCGACTACAAGGGCACGCGCGAGAAGATGCCCGACGAGCTGCGACTCCAGATCGACCGCATCAAGGAGATCGTCACTGCCCTCAACATCCCGATTTTTGAGTTGGAAGGGTATGAAGCGGATGATCTGTTGGGGACAATTGCCCGGCAGATGAACGGCGAACATGTCCCGGTTTACATCATCACCGGTGACCGGGATCTGCTGCAACTGGTGGATGACAATACGCGCGTGGAACTGCCATCCCGCAAGGTGTCGCAACCGGCCGATGTTTACGATACAGCCGGTGTGATGGCGTATCTCGGCGTGCGGCCGGATCAGGTTGTGGATTACAAGGCGCTGGTGGGCGACACCAGTGACAACATCCCGGCGTGAAGGGCATCGGTGCCAAAACGGCCGTTAAACTGCTCTCTGAATACAACACGTTGGATAATGTCTACGCCCATATTGACGAGATCAAGGGCGCGCTAAACAAGAAACTGGTCGAGGGGAAAGAGTCCGCTTATCTCAGTCAGAAACTGGCCCAGATTGTCACTGATGCGCCGATTGTCCTCAATATTGAGGAGTGTGTGGCCCAGGATTTTGACGCGGCTACCGTGTTGGAGCTGTTCCGTGAGTTGGAGTTCCGATCCCTGACGAACACCTTGATGGAAGGTGTGGATACATCCGGGATTGATGTTCCGGCTGAGGAAGACTTGCCGGGTGCCGGGCAGGAAACGGACGTTACCGTTGTGCGCACGCCGGAACAGTTGGCCGACCTGGTTCGTGATCTGGAGCAGGCAGAGATGATCAGCTTCGACGTGGAGACAACCGGGTTGAAGAAGATGACGGCCGATGTTGTCGGCATCTGCCTGGCTGTTAACCGCCGCGTGGCTATTACATCCCTGTTAACCATGTGTCCGGTGCGGAGCAATCCTCCTCCGGACAGATGAATCTCTTTGCCGGGGACGCCACGCGTGCACCCAACCAGCTCACATTGGACGAAGTGCTGGATGCTCTGCGCCCGGCGATGACCGACCCCAGCATCCCCAAAGTGGCCCACAACGCCAAGTTTGATTACATGATCCTGCTGCGGCCGGGACTGGAGGTGTCGCCCATCGAATTCGATACGATGATTGCCGAATGGCTGACCGACCCCGGCACGAAGCACAAGGGGTTGAAAGACCTGGTCCGTCATCGTCTGGGCATTGAGATGACCGAGATTAACTCGCTCATTGGGAAGGGGAAGTCGGAGAAGACCTTTGCCGAGGTACCAATTGAAGATGCGGCTCCTTATGGGGCGGCTGATGCGGACATGACCCTGCGGCTTGTTGCTCCCTTGCAGGATGAGTTGGATGACAAGGGCTGACCAGGTTGCTGGCGATGGAAATGGAGCTGATGCCGGTTCTGGCAAGCATGGAGCGGGCTGGGGTGCGCATTGACGTTCCGTTCTTCAACCAGATGTCACAGGATTTGGAAGCCCGGATGCTGGCCTTGGAGAAGGATATCCACGAAATCGCCGGTGAGCCGTTCAACATTAACTCGACCCAGCAATTGAGTGACATTTTATTCAAGAAGCTCCAGCTACCGCACGAAGGATTAAGAAAGACCAGCAGGGTCATTACTCAACGGCCGCCAATGTTCTAGAGGAGTTGCAGGCTACCGATACGTCCGGCATTGTGGCGGCCATCGGCGAGTACCGGGAGCTGGGCAAGTTAAAGGAACCTATGTGGATGCCCTGCCGCTACTGGTCAATCGGACACCGGCCGTATTCACACCAGTTTCAACCAGACCGGGGCCGTTACAGGCAGGTTGGCAAGCAGTAACCCCAATCTGCAAAACATCCCTATTCGCAGTGAAGTCGGCCAGCAAATCCGGCGTGGCTTTATCACCGATCCGGGCTGGTCGTTTATCTCCGCTGACTACTCGCAGGTTGAACTGCGCATTCTGGCCCATATCAGCCAGGACCCGGCCCTGCTGGAAGCTTTTCACCAGGACCAGGACATTCACCGAACAACGGCCGCGGCTGTATACAACATCCCTATTGAAGAGGTAACCTACAACCAGCGGCGTTTTGCGAAGGCGGTAAATTTTGGCCTGATCTACGGTATGGGACCATACCGGTTGGCGCGAGATTCGGAACTGACGCTGGCTGAGGCGGAGAACTATATCAAGGCGTACTTCGAGCGATTCCCTGGTATCCGTCGCTATCTGGATGAGACAGTCCGTCTGGCCCGGACACAGGGCTACGTGGAAACACTGTTTGGTCGACGACGCTATTTCCCGGTGTTCCAATCTTCGATTGCCAGCAGCAATCGTCAGGCGACGGCGCGCGCCGAGCGGGAAGCGGTCAACCACCCCATTCAGGGAACAGCGGCCGACATCATCAAGGTAGCCATGATTCACCTCGACAAAGAGCTGAAGCGACATTATCAGGCGCGCCTGGTCTTGCAAGTTCACGATGAACTGGTTCTGGAAGCTCCGGAGGAGGAGCTTGATGAAGTGCTGCCGCTCGTCGTGGATACCATGTCGCATGCCTTTGAACTCTCGGTGCCGCTCAAGGTTGAAGCGGAGACCGGCCAAAACTGGTTAGAACTCAAAGGGTAAATCACGTATATGAAACGTCTGCCGATACTGGCAATATCGCTCATCGGTTCGTTAGTGGCTGTGTACTGGGCTTTGTCCTCGCTTGCGTCAGACAGTCCGCAGATTGTCTCGGCATCGGAGCAGCCCACGATCATCTTTGTCGTTGTTGATGCGCTTCGTTCCGATCATGTATCGTCCTATGGATATGGACGGCCGACAACCCCCAACCTCGATCAGTGGGTAGGTGCCCAAGGCGTGCAATTCCTGGATGCATCCTCGACATCTTCCTGGACCTATCCGGCCAATGCCGCCATGCTCACCGGTCGTATGCCCAGCGACATCGGTGTCCGATGGCATGATGACAACATGCGCATCCCGGAATCGGAAACAATGCTGGCCGAATATTGCAAGAGGCCGGCTATGTAACCGCCGGCTTTGTCAATGCATACTATGTCTGGCCCAAATTCGGTTTTGGCGACGGCTATGATATCTATCAGGTCATACAGTCCGGCCAAAACGGCAACGCGGCGCTGGTCAACGATGCGGCGTTTGACTGGCTGGAGAATACCTGGCAGCCAACATTACAGGACAAACCGCTTTTCCTGTATCTCTATTACTATGATCCTCACACCATCTATGATCCGCCGCCACCGTATGATCTGCTCTATGACAGCACCTATACGGGAACGCTGACCGGGGAGGTCTATAACAATGGCGAGCGAGTGGTATCGGGCGAAATCGTTCCCACCGCGCGGGATATTGAGCATCTCAAGGCACTGTATGATGGTGAGATTACCAACTGGGATGCCCGCTTCGGTGAGATGATGACACGCCTGAATGACCTGGGTTTACTTGATAATGCGATTGTAGTGGTAACGGCCGACCATGGGCAAATGTTCGGTGAGCACAATAAGTGGACCCACCACAACTCGTTGTATGAGGAAGTTATTCGTGTACCCCTAAGTATTCGTTGGTCCGGCGTTTTGTCTCCGGGCCAGGTTATCACTGCACCGGTCACAACGATGGATCTGACACCAACCCTGCTGGATTTGATTGACCTGGATGTGCCGGATGATCTCAGTGGGCAGTCTCTGGAGCCGGTAATGCGAGGGGAAGCGGCCGACTTTTTACGACCGATCTACTCCGAACTGAGTGGTGAAACTGACCCAACAAACCTTCACTTCTGGATGTCGCCGCGCTATGAACAGCGAGCCGTTAAACAGAGCGGATTAAAGTTCATCCATGAGATACGCAATGATGATGGCGATGTCCTCTATGAGATCCAGCCGGCGTCACAGTATGAATTGGAAGATGTTAGTGGAATGATGCCGGAACAAACTGCGCTACTGCGCGAGAAGTTATATGCGTGGTTTACGGTGCCGACGAACTTTTTGTTTACCCCGTCGATTCACAGTGACGACACACCACCTAGTCCTCTCCGTCTGCCGTAGGTGGCGCGTCGAAGCGAGTAAGCTGCCGAAAGTCTACAAACGCATCGTCGTCGCCGAATGAGGCCAGCCATATACCGGCCGACCCGCCTAATGCTTCAACCTGCCCCGACCATAGCAGCTCCCGGTTGATGCGCACCGTCAGGCGATCTCTATCACCTTCAGGTACTACGTCGAGCCATATCTCGTTGGGCGTTGTATCTGTACCGACGTGGGGCCAGGGTTGCCAGGGAAACCACACGGCCGTCTCATCACCGCCGGCGGTCTGCTCCCAGACGGCCGCATACCCCAACGGCGATACCCCCACGACCAGCATCCGATCGTCATCCCCGACAGCCAGCCCATAGCCACTGTCAGGCTCGCCGCTGCTGAATGCTGCGTCCAGTTGCCAGGTTCGGGGATGCCGAACCGGATTATTATCTATCCAATCAATTACCTCGTCTTGCGAAGAAATCGGTACGGTATATAGGAAGAAATCGGCCGTCCTGGGGCCGACCGGCTGGGGATCAAATACGCCGATAGCGATCAGACTGAACAGCCCAACTGCGCCGATAACCAGGAGTACAGCAGATACACGCAACCACCAGGTTGACTGCCTGCCCCGGTGATGAATGGCCGGAATCATGAATCAAGTGCGCGCGGTGGGTGGATTGTGCCCGATACTTCTCCCAGACCAACACGAAAGCCGTCCCCTTGCCCCCATCCGGTTAGGGTAAGCGTGTCACCATCTTCCAGAAACGTACGTGTTTCGCCATTGGGTAAGCTGAGTGGTTTTTGTCCGCCCCAGGCCAGTTCCAGCAACGAGCCGTAGCTTCCGGTCGTCGGTCCGCTAATCGTACCGGAAGCCAGCAGGTCGCCCGGCTGCATAGGGCAGCCATTAATGGTATGGTGGGTTAACTGCTGGGGCATGTTCCAGTATAGATAGCGGAAGTTGGTGTCACTGAGCCTGACCGGAGGTTCAGCAGCGGCGACCATGGCGGCCGTTTGCAGGTGCACCGCCAGATGAATATCAAATGCCCACGGTCCGGTTGTTTGCAGATAGGGTAAGGGGGAGGGTCCTGCACCGGGCCGGAACAACGAAACGGTTCCAAAGCAGCCAGGGGGACAACCCAGGGGGAGATTGACGTGGCGAAGTTCTTGCCCAGAAACGGCCCCAACGGCCGATACTCCCACCGTTGGATATCTCTGGCGCTCCAGTCGTTGACCAGTACCAGACCGAAGATATGGTCCGGCGCCTCGTCAATCGTAATGGGCTGGCCGGCCGAATTGCCGGGCCCGACGAAAAAGCCTACCTCCAGCTCAAAATCCAGCTCATGGGTTGGGGCCAGAAGGGGTGTACCGTCGCCGGTCAGGATTTGGCCGGACGGCCGTTCAATAGGAGTCCCGCTAAGAACGATACTGCTGGATCGGCCGTGATAGGCGATAGGGATGTGCAGCCAGTTGGGCAACAGAGGCTGCTCCGGATTGCGAAACATTGACCCGACGTTGCCGGCATGCTCGCGGGAGGAGTAGAAATCTGTGTAATCCCCAATAGCAACCGGCAGGTGCATCCGGCAGTCCGCCTGTCGGTGCAGCGCTGCCTGCTGAATCGTATTGTCCAGTAGTAGAGGTGATCGTTCGCTTGTCAGCAACGCTTGCAAACTACTACGAACCGAATCCCAGATCGGTTTGCCCAGCGCCATGAACGCATTGAGTGTGGGCTGACGAAACAGTGAACCATCTGCCGGCAAACTATCCAGCCAACCGACCGCTTCAATGACAGACAGGTCCAGTATCCATTTACCGATGGCAACTCCGGCACGACGGCCGTTTCCCGAAAGAGGCTCGAAAATACCGTATGGCAGGTTCTGGATTGGAAATGGAGAATCAGATGGTATGTTCAGACGAGCAATCAGGGCCATGAAGAATTACCCATCTAGCTAATGCGTTTGATGACCGGCAGTCCGCGAATCGTTTCACTGACTGTATACCCGACCGGTAGTGTTTCCAATACCCCGTCACGAATATCCTTGGCGAAGAAAAAGGTTTTTTGCCGCTTGCCGTTCTTCAGTAGCTTTTCCTGCAAGTGCAGATAGTAAGTCTTGCCTTTGGAATTGATAACTGAAAAGGGCATGGAGGGTCCTCCTTTCCGGGATTGCGAGCATGTTGTCGAAGGGTGAATAATGTTCCCAGTCTAGACGATCCCATGTCCAAGATCAACTGACCCGGTGAATTGTGTTGTAGTGATCAGGTATGGTCCAATCCCTTTTGTACTGCTTGCCCGGCAGTGATGTAGCGAGTACCATTATCTTTAACAAGCTGGCTGGGTGATCGCGGCTTCATTTATTTGAAGCTGAGGAAAGTCCGCACTCCACAGGGCAAGGTGCCGGCTAACGGCCGGGCAGGGCAACCTGACGGCAAGTGCAACAGAGAGGCATATTGCCGGGTGGCTTGCCATTCGGCGAGGGTGAAACGGTGGTGTAAGAGACCACCGGCGGTGGCAGTAATGCCACCGGCCAGGCAAACCCCACCTGGAGCAAGGTCAAGCAGGGCGAAGGCCTTCGGGCCGCGAGGCCGCCCGTCTCGCCTGCACGTCCGGGTAGACTGCATGAGGTCGCCAGTAATGGCGGCCCAAGATAGATGATCACCAGCGTTCCTTTGGAACGTCTACAGAATGCGGCTTACAGGCCGGCTTGTTTTGGCAATACGGAAGACCGAGGGGATACATCACCAAGGTCTTCCGGTGACTGCTTATCGCTATCAAATATGACGAAAGTTCTGTTTGTTTGCCTGGGGAATATCTGTCGCTCGCCAATGGCCGAGGCGGTGTTTCAGCGCATGGTTGTTGATGCGGGACTTGAAGCCGAGATTACGGTTGATTCGGCCGGTACCAGCAGCTACCATGTCGGCGAACGCGCCCACCCGGGAACCCGTCGGGTACTGGCTCGTCACGGCATTGCCTATGAAGGCCGGGCCAGACAGATCCGAAATTCGGACGTCACCGGATCTGATACATTCATTGTAGCGATGGATCAGGACAATGTTGCCGATCTCCAGCGCACCTTTGGTGAGGACCTTCAGGTGACTCGCCTGCTGGAGTACGCACAACAAACAGATATCCATGATGTGCCGGATCCCTATTATAGTGATAACTTTGATCTCGTTTACCGCCTCATCGAAGACGGATGTCGTGGGTTACTGACCCACATCAGACTGGAACAAGGGGTATAATCAGGTAAACTTATAAGACCTAGTCCCACTCCATCCCCTGCTGCACCCAATTGTCTGAACTGGAATTTATTATAGAGAGAGTTTTGTTATGCCTAATTCATACGATGCTGAGGTGATCGTTGTTGGCGCCGGCCCTGCAGGTGCCACTGCTGCTACTGCCCTTGCTCAACAGGGCCATGAAGTTCTATTGCTGGATCGTTCGCCGTTTCCACGCGACAAGGTATGCGGGGACGCTATCTCCAGGGAAGTGGTGTCCTTGCTTTACAGTCTGGGAATGAAGGAAAAGATCCTGAAGGCAGAAGCACAGGGCGAGTTTTATCCACTTGATTCCTTCCGGCTGGTTTCGCCACACTTGTATTCCCTGGACGTCCCGTTTCCTCCGAACGAGCGCACCGGGGCCAAGTCGTATGTAGCCCCGCGTATTTATCTCGACGCCACAATCCAACAGCACGCCATTGACAATGGAGCGACCTTTGCTGTGGCTGATGTCAAGGAGCCACTGGTTGAAGATGGCGTCGTGACCGGTGTTATGGCCCAGATGAACGGCGAACTCCGATCACTCCGCTCGAAGATCGTCATCGGCGCAGATGGTGTTACTTCACCTATCATGCGCCATTTGCGACCGGAATCTGAACAGCATGAGGACAAGCATCGTGCTGTAGCCTTGCGCGCCTACGTGGAAGGACTTGATTTTCATCGTCCCCATGAAGTCGAGTTCTTCCTGTATGATGAAATTCTTCCCGGCTACGCCTGGATTTTCCGGCGGCCGATGACATGGCGAATGTTGGTCTGGGTATGCGCCTGGATAACTTCCGTCGGCTCAAGGGCAATTTGAAGAAGATGTTGCAAGACTTTCTGGATGCGCCTTTTATCCGCGAACGACTGCACGATGGGTATACTGTGCGGGATGTGGCAACGTGGCAGCTCAATTTTGGGTCCCAACCCCACATGCAGCATGCGTTTGATGGCGCAATGTTGATTGGCGACGCTGCAGGCTTCATTAATCCGTTAACCGGTGGGGGCATCCATAATGCAGTTGTCTCCGCAAAGCTGGCGGCCGATACCGCTGATATGGCGCTTAAGCAGGGAGATGTCAGTCGCAATACACTCCGCGTGTACGAAGAGAAATGTAACGCGGAGATGGCAAGCTCTATGCGTAAATCATATATCTACCAACGGTTGCTGGATCATTTCCCGTCGATAGTTGACGTGCTGATTCGGACCGCATCCCGAAATAGCGGAATCGCCGATATATTCCTTACCAAATTGTAGGGGCAGGCATGATGGACCGGCAGCTATAAGGTTTCCGGATGACGTGGTTGTTTCGAACAGTTAGAGTGTTGCGGCGTTACGTTGGCGGCCTGAGGGCCTTTGCCCCGATCCACAAGATCATATTCGACCCGATCCCCTTCAAACAGGTTGCGATAACCGTCTCCCTGGATCGCAGTGTAGTGGACGAATATTTCCTGTGTGCCTGAGTCCGGGTTGATGAACCCATACCCCTTCAGACGGCTAAACCATTTGACGGTGCCCGTTTCTTTGCCCATGGACAACAATACCTCCGGGTATCTAAGCACTGTTACGACAACAGCATGCGGGTAGAAGTCGGGGATGCTTCAGATAAAGCACCACCCACTCAATGAATGGTGCTTTATCTGCTGCAGTTTACCTATACAATTCGCTACAAATGTGGGAATCCAATACGTGTCAAAGCTGTGGGCAATGTATCATCTAGGCGGGAGGAGTGTCAACGGGCCCAAAATAGATTTAACGTCAAATTCACGCCTCTTTCACGCCTCCTATAGAGGCTTGCAGCAGGTACTCTCGTGCACCACTGTCTGTGAAGCCAATGTTGCCGGCGAGCTGCACGGAAGGTCGGTTATTCTCATTCACTGCGTACAGAGGCGTGCGGCCGTTTTCCAGCAGGTATTGAACCATAGCCGACACAACACTCTGCCCCCAACCCTGTCGCCGGTACTCCGGTTTGGTCATGACCGCAATTTCGCCGAAGTAGGGGGATAGCCAGTTCAGGGAAGCCATGGCTACTGTTTCCGGTTCTCCGTCTTGTCGCGATTGGATAAGGTAGGTAGGCAGGCCATTGGCCCCCGTAGATTGCACAACCAGAACGTTGATGACCGGCTCAAAACGGCGGGTATCCAGTGCATAGATGCGCAGGACCTCCTCCGCCTGGATATCAAAAACAGCACGGATGAGAGGCATGTAACGCTGGGGGACGCTGAGAAAGACAGGCATTCCCGGCCCCAATGTACGGCGCAGGAGAGCAAGGCTGGCTCCGTACCCTTGCGGTCCCTGGTCCACCGGAAGCCGCATGGTCACCAGTGGCCGAAAGAGGTCGATGCCTGTGCGGGAGACAGCCACATACCCGTCTGCGCGAGCACCTTCTTCGGGCATAATGACGATATTGGTTTTCTCGTCAGGGTGGTAAAAGGCGTAGTAGGCTGCCATCCCGTCAGCCGGGTCTTGTTCACGAAGTAAATGGCGGATGGCCCGTCGTTTGCTTACGAGTTGGCTCATGCAAGACCTCGTAATGCCTCAAGCGCAATCTGGATAGCTGCCTCTACTCCGGCTTGCACAATTGCCCGATCAGGTTGGTAACTTTCCATGGATTCCGTCTGGACCAGCACATTGCCGTCTACGGTGAGGATGGCCCCTGTCGGGATGCCACGCAGCGCGCCAATGAGGAACAGAGCCGCGCACTCCATCTCAACGGCCAGTACATGCGCCTGGGACAGGACCTTGTAGTCGGGTATGTCTGCGGTCTGGACACCGGCATAAAAAGCGTCACGTGTCAGAACATAACCGCTTTGGGTCGGCATCCCATGTTGCTCAGCAGTCGTTCGCAGGGCTATGGTCACGTCGGGATCGGCCGCAGCCGGGTATCCGGCCGGAGCCAACTCCCGCCCCAGCCCCGTATGCTGAACGGCCGCTGTTGCAATAACGAGTTGCCCCGCCTGAATATCCGGCTGCATTCCACCGCATGTCCCCACGCGAATGATCCGTTGCGCCCCGGCAGCGATCAACTCCTCGAAGGCAACGGCCGATCCCGGTGCGCCAACTCCATGGGAGCAGACGGTGACCGGGACGCCATGGAAAGAACCCTGATAGGCCCGATACTCTCGTTTCTCGCTCAAAAGGCGGGAATCATCCAGAGCAACGGCAATGCGATCCGCACGGGCCGGATCACCACATACCAGAACAGATGGACTCACACCGCCAACCGGCAGGCCGGTAATCGGCAATTCTTTCAGGGTCATATTTTCACAATGGTAATGACTAGTTGTAGGTTTGTTCCGGATCGGGCTTGTTGTCCAGGAAGTCCTCGATGCGAGCCATCACGTCATCGGTTAGCTGCGGTACCACGTCCAGAGCCTTGAGATTGTCTTCAACCTGGGACGGCCGGGACGCACCGGTGATAACGGTGCTGACATTCGGATTCTTGAGACACCAGGCCAGGGCAAGGCGTGCGGCTGTGGTACCCATTTCCTCGGCCAACTTGGTTAACTCGCGGGCCTTGGCAACAGCCTTCTGACCCTCGTCACTTTCAATCCGTTTCCGAATCCAGTCATAGCCATCAAGCCGAGCACGGGAATCGTCAGGAATTCCGTTGTTATATTTCCCGGTTAATATGCCGCTAGCCAACGGCGACCAGATTGTCGTGCCCAGGCCAATTGTCTCATATAGACGAGCATACTCCCGTTCCACCCGGTCACGGGCCAGCATACTATATTCCGGCTGCTCCATCGTCGGAGGAATGAGGTTGTATTGCCGGGCAATGCCGTAGGCTTCAGTAATGAGTTGACCCGGCCACTCTGATGTCCCCCAGTAAAGAACCTTGCCCTGATGGATCAGGTCGGTCATGGTGCGAACAATTTCCTCTGTCGGGACGGTGGGATCCGGCCGGTGGCAGAAATAGAGATCGAGATAGTCTAGCTGTAGACGGTCTAGCGCCTGGTGGCAGGCCTCCACAATGTGCTTGCGACTCAGCCCTTTCTGGGTGGGTTTGGGGTCCGGAAGAGAACCCCAAAAGACCTTGCTGGAAACGATGTAACTGTCACGACGCCAGCCGGCCTTCTTGATTGCCTCGCCCATAATTGTCTCGGACTGACCAACCGCATAGACCTCAGCATTGTCGAAGAAATTCACCCCGGCATCGTAGGCGATGGTCATTGCTTCCAGGGCTGAATCGACAGCTAACTGATTGCTGAAGGTGACCCAGGAGCCGAACGAAAGGGCACTGATAGGCAGCCCTGATTTTCCAAGTCGTCGATATTCCATTTTGATTACGATACTCCTTGATGTAACCGTTGTTCAAATAAATAGGGATAGATATGGGCAATTGCGCCCTCGCGAATGCCTTCTTGATACCTGCGCCAGGTTTCCGGTTGGTACAGGTCTGAATGATGGGCGTCAAATACCTCTCTCAACTCCCCGGACAAACCCAGGAAGTAGGCAAACTCCTGTGGGAAGATGTCGCCCTCATTGACATGAAACCACGGTTCGGCCGACAGTTCTTCCTCGTAACCGGCGGAGGGCATTTTGCGGAAGTTGCAGTCGGTAAGCAGGCACAACTCGTCGTAGTCGTAGAATACGACACGGCCGTGTCGCGTCACACCGAAGTTCTTAAGAAGCATATCGCCGGGGAAGATATTACTACAAGCCATATCTTTTATGGCCTGCCCGTAGTCAATGACGGCCGAACGGGCAGCCCCTTCGCCTGCTTCGCGCACATAGATATCCAGCGGAATAACACGGCGTTCCACATAGGCGTGGGCCAGAACCACACTGTCGTCGTTGATCTTGACGCTCTGACTGGCATTACGCGCCAGTTCCTCCAATAGCTCATCGGAAAAGTGACGACGACTAAATTCCAGGTACTCAAACCCCTGAGCGTCTACCAGTCGTCCGGCGCGATCATGACGGTAGACCAGATCATACTTGGCCTTGACCTGCTTGCGCGTGGAATCCTTGGGGTAGTTAAAGTGATCCTTGATGATCTTGAAGACCATGTCGTAATTGGGCATGGTGAATACCAGCATGACCATGCCGCGTTGACCGCGAGCGATCTCAAATTTATCCTCGGAATAGTCAAGGTGATCCAGCAAATCTCGGTATAGCTCGGTCTTGCCGTGCTTGTTGTATCCCAGCGAGATATATAACTCGCCGGTTCGTTTACGCGGCATCATAGAGCGCAGGAAATGAACCAGGTCATAGGGCCGGGTGGTGTCGACCTGGAAGTAGGAATGGGCAAAGCTGAACAGGATGCTGGCGCTGTTTTCATCCAGCAGGACGCAATCCACCACAATCCCATCTTCGGTATGAAGCAGGCACAGGATGAACGGCATCTGGTGGCTGCCGCTGAACAGCCGGCCGATAATGTATGCGCCCATACCACGATAAAACAAGCTGCGAACGATCTCCAGCCGTTCCACCACTCGCAACGCGCCAATGGTTTCCAGATGTGTTTCGATAACCTGGGCCACAAGAGCAACTGTCTGGTTGAGGTTACGATACGGCCGTCCGGGGTTAAACGCCTCTAATACAGCCTGCATCATCTTTTCCGTAGACTCAGCACGGGTGAATGTGCGATAGATACTAGTCTGGGCCCGCGTGGGTGGCGTCTCGAAATCAGTGGCGACAAACTCAATGCGCGGATCGACGCCAACTGTTGAAAACAGACGGCGTGTCACTGAGTTGAAAAACGTCTCTGCCAGCTCCCAATCATCGTGATCGGCGATTGTGCCGGAATAAACGGCCTTCATGCTGGCCCAGATAAATTTGTCGTACTGACGATCATCCAGCAGATCGCGGATGGCTGCTTCAGCCAGGTCAATGATCTGGCGGTAGAGAACCAGGCGCTCCGACGCATCGTTTTGCATACCGGACCAATCCTGCCGGGAAAAGCGTTCAGCCGCACGTTGGGTAATGGCTTGAAACTGGTTGCGGTAAGTTATGTATGCTTGATGTATTGTGTTGGCGCCGATGTTAGCCAACCGGCTGTCGGTCAGGCGTTGGTTCATTGAGGGTCAGATGATTGCCGCCGTGTTCGTAACCAGGACAGGCCGATCAGCCCCCCGACTAATAATAACCCACCGACAACTGCCAGCGCGACAAAGTTAAATGTATCGTTGGCATCGGCCGATGTCGCCGCCGTTGCTGCGGGGTCAAATCGTTCCGGTGCAGCAGATGGTGGCGGCACCGGCAAATCTTCCACCGGTATGTCGCGCCACCTTGCTCCTTCGTCCACCAGCATAACGGGAATTCCGTCACGGATGGGGTATTTATAGCCGGTGTCGGCCGACACCAGCCAATAGTCGTTAACAAGGGTCAACTTGCCGGGGTCCGGGCCGAATTGGTCGCCCTGTTGAATGGCGTAGGGATCGCGCAGAATTTCCAGAAGGTCGGGGCTAATGGGGGTTGTATTTGTTGTCATGGTGGTCATACTCCTGCGACGCCGATAGGAACAATTGTTGGAGGAAGCGTCGCCGATGATCACCGTGATCATACGACTAGATATTGAGGGCTGTCAAATGGGTTATTTGTCCAGCCAGAGGACGGCCGATTCGGAATCATCTGTCCGGTAAGCAGACATGGCAGTCTCCAGGTTTTCATAAACGACAATCGGACTACCTTCGCCCAACCAGACCGAGACATAGTTGCGGTCCGGGTATTCCGCACCAAGCGTTACAACCTGCGATTCTTCCGGCTTGCCCGGCGGATAATTAACGATGGCAAAGCGGCGGAAGTTGTCCAGCAATCCACCCTGGCGGGCCATAAATTCCGCATCGGCAACGGGAAACGGCCGGAGGGCACGGTTGGTATCTGCGTTTTTGGCGAGAAGGGTGCCGGCTGTCGCGCCAACGGCCGTAACTGCGGCTGTGCTTGCACCTAACTGGAACAGGAAATGGCGCCGGTCAAGACGGGCTGCCTCATCCGGGTCAACCGGCTGCATCTCGCCATTCTCGTCGGTTTGTGCCGGCACGGCAGTGGTGGGAATGGGACGCATGAGTCGCCGGAAGGAATAGCTGAGCGCGATGCCCCACAACAGGAATAGCGCCAATATCCAGACGATGATGAGAATGGGTGCCGTCAGCGACTGCCCGGCAAACAGACTGACCAGCAACATGGGAACGCCAAACACCGCGCCGATTGTGATGCCGTCAATCCCGTCGGGCAGCACTCGTCGGCGACCTACAAACAGGTAGAAGATCAGACCGACGATCAGGGCAATCACGAAGAACAGAAGCAGTGAGAGAACCCACTCGGTGGTGGTGGCGGCCGTTGCCAGATTCTGCCCACGGCCGGTAAAGAATGCGGTGAGGAACTCAACCAGCGACAGCCACAGGCCGGCGCCGCTGCGAACCAACCAGTCGTACAGGTCGAACGGTGAAAACGGCAACCCTGCGAGTTGGTAGCCCACATACCGAACGGCCGTCATGGCGGCCGTTAACAGGAATATGACAATCAGTGCGATTCCAAGACCCAATCTTCTCATACCAAAGTCCCTCTCGGTACACCCTAAACCAGTTGGGTTACAATCAATCTAAAGCCCATATGATCCTAAAGTGTCAGGAGGCTAACGCTGCCTGGAGCAGCGGTATTGCCTGAGGATCACTCAGCAGCCACCGCGCCAGTTCATCATGGGTAAGGCTACGCCGCCACTGCCGGTAGGTTTGCTGGGGAAGCTCGCGATAGAACAGGACCACGACGACCGGCGCGGAATCATCCCAACGATAGGCATAGTAGGCTGTGGTCAACACACCGGGTAGACTGCCGTTTTTATATCCCACATTGCTGAACAATTCCTGGTTAGTCGTAAACTGGTTAGGCCACCCAGAATCTTGCGTGCCTGAAAGCTGCTATCCGGTGAGCTTAATCCGTTTTGGGATAGGCGGGCCATCAGGTCTGCATAATCGCCCGCACTGGCTTGCGCGTTTAGATTCTCAGTAAAGTATCGTTGTGTCTCAATCGTAGGTCGTCGCGTGTCAGCGCGCCAATCCACCTCCGCCTCGCGGAACAGCTCACTATTACTATAGGCATCAGTGAGCAGGGTGACATCGGTGCCGTACTGCGCCGGATCGCCCGCCACATAGCCCTGTAAAGCCGTCATATCGGCCGTCTGGCCGCGTGTATGGTTGCCCATCAGCAGGAACTGGCCGATGAACGGGCAGGGGGCTGTCTGTGTCGTCAGACCCAGATCAATGGCTGTCTGCTCAATGCGTGTTTGTCCCAGACGATTATGTAGATAATCACTGGCTGCGTTGGAGCTGTGGCGAATCATCATCAAGGCAATATCTTCCAGCAAAACGGTTGGGTTGTCGCCGCCGGAGACACGGCCGTCGGCGCGAAGTTCATTGACCGCGCGGCGATGGGCGCCCAGGTCAAAGTTAGGTAAGTAGAAGCTGTCCACATCTTCCAGAGGAACCGCTTCCAGTGGGTCAAGCTCCCCGGTCGCAACAGCTTCAGAATAGGCAACGAGCGTAATGAGTTTGACAACCGAGGCCAACGGCATCGGCGTATTGACATTGAGAAAGACCCCGTTATCTTGCTGGCCGAGTTGGTAGGCGACAAGCCCCACTGTTCCGGGAGCGTCCAGTAGTCGTTCCAGTGCCGGCCAGGCTACGGCCGGAGCTGCGGCTTCCAATTGCGCTCTTGTGGCGGCATCTATGGTCAGGCTGGTTGTCTCCGGTTCCGGGTTGGTGGGGACAACCGGCAGTAGTTGGCCGCAGGCAGGGGAAAGCGGACCGGCGTAAAAGGGTGTCGATTCCGGGGCGCTGGTAGCCGTTGCGGGAACGGCCGTTGGCTCTACCGGCGCAGCCGTTGCCGGTGCGACGGCCGTGATCACGGGGCCGGGCGCGGGAATGGATACTCCCTCCGGTGTGTTGACCACGAGCTGCGAAAGCTCCAGAGACGCGACCGGTTGATCGGCCGTCTGACATCCTGTCGCCACGATTAACAGAATCGCAATCGCAACCATCAGAAACCACAGTTGTCGTCCGGGAATAGAGAGATGTTTGGGCAGGTTATGTTTCGGGTTTAGCTTTTTCGGCATGTCGTTTCAAGACAATGAGGGTGATGTCGTCAAATTGTGGCGTCCCGCCGACATGATCACCAACGCTTTCAGTAATTTGTTTCAGAATGGTCGCAGCATCGCGTTGGGCTGCGCTCTTTGCCGCAAGTTTAAGACGATCCATGCCAAATTCATCGAAATCCTCATTGAGTGCTTCGGTGATGCCATCAGTATACATAATGATTGTATCGGCCGGATTCAGGGATACTGAACTGCTTCTGAGTTGAACTTCCGGTATGACACCCAGCGCTATACCGTTACCGGGTAGCTCACGGAATGTACCGTTGGCCTGCATCAACAGAGGCGGATTATGTCCGGCATTGGCGTATGTGAGCCGTTGCTGGGCGGCATCCCAAACACCGTAGAATACCGTCACGAACAGATCGGAACGCGCCTCACGGCCGATGATCTCATTAACGCGCATAAGAACCTGGGCGGGATCATTCCGGTTGAAGGCGACTGTTCGCAGAATCGTTCGGCTTAAGGCCATAAAGAGCGCGGCCGGCACGCCCTTGTCGGCCACATCGGCAATCACAATCCCCCAGCGATCATCACCAAGCGGCAGGAAGTCAAAGAAGTCACCACTGACCTGTCGCGCAGCCTGCCAGTAACTGGCGATGCTACAGCCGGGGATATGGGGGTTGGTATCCGGCAGGAAGCTTGTCTGGATATTATGAGCAACGTCCAGTTCCTGTTGCAGCCGCGAGCGTTCGGCCGATTCCAGATAGAGTTGATTGTTTACAACGGCCGTGGCCGCCTGCTGGGCGATGCCGTTAAGGATGTTGGCCCGCCGGGTAGAGAAGGGTCGTTTGCCCTTGGGGTCATGCTCCAGACCAACGATCATTGTGCCCACCAGACGACCTCCGGCAATCAGCGAGAAGTTGTAGGCATTGGTTGTTCCCAGAACAGTCTCCAGCCAGGTAGGGACGCGTAAGGGGTAGTGGCTGGCGGCTGACATCCTTGCTGACGGTTCATCAAAGTCGGCCGCCAGTTGGGGCGACATTGACAATAGTTCATCCCGATCAATCTCCAACGTCTCGACCAGCCCCCGACCCATGGGACTGACACCGTAGCTGGGCCCGGCCCGGAACAATTGACGGTCGGCATCCCAGATCAGGACGAACACGCTGTCGACACCAACGAGCAACGGCACCAGGCGCACAATGCTATCGAGAATTTCATCCAGTTCCGTCAAACTGCTGACAGCCTCCGCTACCTGGAGCAGCGCCGTATTTACCCAGGCTTCTTCCTGTTGGGCGATCCGCAGTTGGGCGCTTTCCAGCGCCTGAGCAGTCTGCCGGGCCAACGCCGCGCGTAGCTCCTCCCGCCTCCGGGCGCTATCCCGTTCTGTGGGGGGCAGGGGCGTTTCCTGATCACACGAGCTTTTGGCATCCAGGCCAACCAACAGAACGCCAAGTGGTTGTTCCTGACTGCTGAGAAGGGGATACAAGCGCATGCAATTGGTAGCTTCGGGACTCTGACGAGAACCTGATACGCGCATCCAGCTTGGCGTTTGGCTGGTGGAGATAGCGTATCGGCCGACGTGCACGGCATCTAAAGCGCCCCAATCACCAATCTCCAGTTCAAGATGCCCGAATGTGTCGTCCTCATCACCGGCGGCGTCCATCAGGACGACTCCCTGGTAGGTTTCATCCTCATCATCCCATAGCATAAATCCGGCAAATTCGGCTCCGGTCAGCAAGGGGATCAGCCGGGCGACATTGGCATACATCTCATCCAGATCCCGGCTGCGGCTTATGGCCTCGGCCACCTGGAGCTGGGCCGTGGTCATCCAGGCCTGTTCCTGCTCGCGGGCAAACTGCTGTGCCTTGTGAATGGCGCTGGCGACTTCAGCACCAAGCGCCTCAAGAACCGTCTGCTCCGCCGGCCCAAAGGTATTCGGACTTGGGCTTTGCACGTCGAGCACCCCTAGCAGTTCATCATTGACGATGAGAGGGATGGCGATTTCCGCCTGCGTCGATAGCTGCGATTCCTGCGGCAGGGCATCCAGATTACCCACAAACCGCGAATCATCGGCCGTGTTGTTGGCGACAATTGTTTGCTGTTCGGCCGCCGCTGTGCCCACGATTCCGTAGCCGATGGGCATACGGATATGGTGCGGCAGTACGGCATCGGGGAAAGCCTCCCGGCCATGACGGGTCGCGCTGTGGATGGTTTCCAGGCTGCTGGCCTGGATAACCATTTCCGAGGTAGTCGCATCGGCCGCAAAGATATTGACGGCATGAAACCCGAACGTTTCCTTTGTCAGGCTGACGACCTGCTCAAACAGTTCATCCAGGTCGTGGGCGGCATTGACCTGACGCGCAATTTGCCCGACAAGATCCAGATGGCGAACGCGCATCTGCTCCTGCCGATACAGACGGCCGTTGGCAATGGCGGCGGCCGCCTGATTAGCCAGGATGGTCAGCCGGCGCATATCCTGGTCTGTGAACCGGCCGGGTTGTGGGCTTTGGGCGGCAATCACGCCGATGGTTTGCTCGCCGCTGACCATGGGGATAAACAGCGCTGAGCGCGGCGGGTCCGGGCTGATGTATTGGGGTTGGGCGGGCAGTTGTTCCTTCTGGAAGTCGGAAACGAACAGGGACTGGCCGGTGTCATACACCCAGCCCATTAGCCCGTTGCTGTGCTCGTTCCGGTCCTGTGGTGAGTGAAGGTCGAACCGTTGGGGTGTGTCCTGGGCTTCGCCGTTGATCATCCAGTAGCGGATTTCGTAGAAGCCCTTGTCGAAAAGGCCGATCTGGAAAGTATCCGTATCAATGATCTGACCGGCCTGATCCGCAATCAAGTCAATTAGCGCATCCAGATCCAACTCCGAAGCAACCAGCGCCCGACCGGCTGTGCTGAGTGCTTCCAGCTCGGCCACCCGTTCAACAAGCTGACGCCGGGAGGCGCGGCGACGCAAGTAGATATAGATCAGCAGCCCCATACCCAGTAGACCGGCAAGGAGTACCAGCCACCAGAAGTTAGGGTTCGTGCTTATAGCGGGTTGCACGGCGTAACGCAGCATATCACGTTGATAGAGAACCAGGAACGGGCTCCATAGCCGGTATGATCATGACCGGCAATACTGAGGGTTGGGCTGCTATTAAGGTGCAAGCACCTCTCGGCAGTCCGGGACGATCTCAAACACCTGATCGAACCCCACCATGGCAAAAATCTCCAACAGGCGCGGGCTTAATCCGCATAGTTGTAATGAGCCATTTTCGCGTGAGACCCTTCTCCAGGCGGAGACTAGCGTGCGTAGTCCTCCGCTGTTGATGTAAGACGTTTCGCTCAGATTGATGATCAGGTTGATGTGCCCTTCATCCAGGAGCGAGGTAAGGGTTTCTTCCAGCATGGCGTTCAATGCCTGATCCAAGCGGCCCACGACTTTCACGACATAGGTGTCTGATTGTCCCAATCTCTCATGATGAACGCTCATTTCCCGTCGTCCTCCCTTAGCCGCTTGACCATCACCAGCGTGTTGCCCTGCTTTTCGTCAAATGAAAAATAGACCTCATCCATCAGCTTGTGGATCATATGCAGGCCCAGACCGCCAACCTGTAACTGATTCCCTAACTCCTCCGGCGTTACATCCGTAACCTCGGTAGCAACATTAGGTGGCGGAGGGACTTTGGATGGATCAAAAGAATGGCCCTGATCGCGCAGGGTGATGGTAAAGGCGTTTCCCTGAACTGCGTAGCTGGCGGTGATGGGACCGACTGCCTCAGCGCCATAGGCGTGCTCAATGATATTGGTCGCGGCTTCGTCGCAGGACAGTTCAATATGGAAAACCGTATCGGCGTCGAAACCGGCAGCGGCCGCCCCGGCACCGACGAATTTACAGATACCCTGGACTTCCGCATAGCGGCCGGGCACGGTGAGAACCTGCTCGTTACTCATGGGGTATAACGAGTGATGAACAGAGCGTGTTGAGTCGCAATTTCCGTCTCAACACGCTCACATGTGAAATCTGACGTTGAT
>JAWKOY010000023.1:0-172253 GCA_041390945.1 Chloroflexota bacterium | reverse complement strand
GAGAAGAATCGGCGGAACGACCCGAACCGTTTAGAGTTGCAGAAGTTCTGCCCGCGTTGCCGCGTGGTGCGTCTCCACCGCGAAACGCGCTAGGGTTGCTTCGAAGGGGGTTAGCTCAATTGGCAGAGCGGCGGTCTCCAAAACCGCAGGCTGCGGGTTCGATTCCTGCACCCCCTGTACGATATTTAAGAAGAGGCTGCTTTTCACAAACGCAGCCTCTTCAAGGCTAAGGTAGAGGGATACATACGTGGCGAACAAAGCAGAAGTCCAACAGGAAAATGCTATATCACGATATCTGCGGGAAACCCGAGCGGAATTACGCAAGGTTGTTTGGCCGACCCGTGAAGAGGCCTGGCGATTAACGGCGATTGTGCTCGGCGTAACCGCGGCATTTGCCTTGTTCCTATGGGCCGTTGATTCAGCATTCTCAACCAGTATTCGGTTTTTGATTGAACGCCTCGTTGGGATTTAACCAACAATGGATAACGAGCAAGAAATTCTGGAGGAACCGCAGGAAGAGATTCAAACTCCCCTGCTGGACACATCTGAAGAAGGTGATGTTCATGATGGTCGCGCCTGGTACGTGATTCATTGCTATTCCGGCTATGAAAACAAGGTCCGGCACAGCATTGAGCAACGTATCGAGACGATGGACATGCAGGACTATATCTTCGATGTGGTTGTTCCAACAGAAGAGGAAATCGAAATCCGCGACGGAAAACGCAAGACGGTTGAACGTCGCGTTTTCCCCGGTTACATCCTCGTGCAGATGTTGCTGACCGAGGAGTCATGGTACGCCGTGCGTAATACGCCCGGTGTTACCGGCTTCGTTGGTATGGGCAACGAACCCACACCCTTACGTCCGGAAGAAGTCGCCAAGATCATGAACCGGATGGAGGCTGAGGCACCGAAGGTCAAATTCGATTTCCAGATTGGTGAGAAAGTACGCATCGGTACCGGTCCCTTCGCAGACTTTATCGGAACGGTATCTGAAATTGACGCGGAACGCGCCAAGGTCCGTGTGATGGTCTCGTTCTTTGGGCGCGAAACACCCGTTGAACTCGACTTTTTGCACGTCGAGAAAGTATAAGGTTAAGAATAGGAGGAGCCTGGCGATCCCAGGCGTTTGGACTCCGGGAGAACCATAATGGCAAAAAAGGTTAGAGCAGTAGTAAAAATCCAAATCCAGGGCGGTAAGGCAAACCCGGCACCGCCTGTTGGTACGGCGCTGGGTCCTCATGGCGTGAACCTCATGCAGTTCTGCAAGGAATATAACGCCAGGACCGCCAACCAGGTTGGTCAGATCATCCCCGTAGAAATTACCATCTTTCAGGATGCAAGTTTCACATTTATCTTGAAGACCCCCCCTGCAGCCGATCTCTTACGCAAGGCTGCCGGCATCCAGAAGGGATC
Source organism: Chloroflexota bacterium (assembly GCA_041390945.1). GTDB lineage: Bacteria > Chloroflexota > Anaerolineae > Promineifilales > Promineifilaceae > Promineifilum. Next base: position 170,840 of record JAWKOY010000023.1, on the reverse strand, counting down.
ATCCGTTCCCAATCGGGAAAAGGTGGGAAAGGTAACTTCCCAGCAGGTTCGGGAGATTGCCGAGATCAAGATGAAAGACCTCAATGCGAACGATATTGAGGGTGCGATGAAGATCATCGAAGGCACAGCCCAAAGCATGGGCATTGTTGTTGAAAAGTAAATAACATCGCACTGTGGCGATGTCTGACAAGTGGGAGAACGGTACGGCCGTTCGTCGGAACCACAAGGAGTTTTGAATGACTAAGAGAGGACGCAAGTACGAGGAGGCCGCGGCAAAGATTGACCGGGGCGTCAACTATAATCGGGCTGATGCTGTTAGACTGATCAAGGAAACAGCAACAACCAAGTTCGACCCGACCGTGGAGATTCATATGAACCTGGGCGTTGATCCTCGGCACGCTGATCAACAGGTACGTGATGTGGTCGTGTTGCCGCATGGTCTGGGCAAGACCGTCCGGGTGCTGGTTTTCGCTGAAGGCGAAGATGCAACCGCTGCCCGCGAAGCAGGGGCAGATATCATCGCTGACGCAGAAGTTGTCAAGCAAATTCAGGACGGCTGGACCGAATTTGACGTTGCAATCTCCGTCCCGGCCATGATGGGTCAGGTCGGCCGTTTGGGTCGTGTGCTTGGTCCACGTGGCCTGATGCCGAATCCGCGTGCCGGCACGGTTGCACCCGCGGCCGATTTGCCACGACTCATCGAAGAGGCGCGCGCCGGACGTGTTGAGTTCCGGGTAGACAAGACCTCCAATCTGCATGCGCCGATTGGCAAGGCCAGCTTTACTGAAGAGCAGCTTCTGGATAATCTGAATGCCTTTATCGCGGCCGTAAAACGGGCCCGCCCCGCAGCCGTGAAAGGCACCTATATTAACCGTATTACCCTCGCCAACACGATGGGACCTGGTATTCGGGTTGATTCAGGCGAATAAGGCTGATATAATTGTAGATTGTTGATTAATCGTTCTTAGACATTATCGCTGTCTCTACACCAAAGACAGTCGGCGGCAGTATATAGTTACTGCCTTAATGAGTCCGGCCGAGGTGGGGTACTGCGCGAAACTATCGGACAGACGACCTAATCGTCGAAATGTCCTTCGCAGCAAATCCTCATGTCGGCAAGACATGAGTTTTTGATTTAAGAGGAGGTGAGTGCTTTTGGCAATCACGAAACAACGCAAGGATGAGCTGGTTGATGAGTATGTTCAGCTTATTGAGCAAAGTCGCGCTATCTTCCTGACAGATTATCTGGGTCTTTCCGTCAAAGAGATGGAAGCGTTGCGAAACAAGGTACGCGAGGCCGATGGTCAGATAAGTGTGAAAAAACACACTTATGCGCATCGCCTTAAAGCAGAGCGAAGTAGAGTTTCCCGATGATCTGCTCATGGGCCAGACGGCAACCGGCTTCGCGCTGGGGGAAGTCCCAACACTGGCAAAAACCCTGGTTGACCAAGCGAAAGAGAATGAAAAGCTGGAATTGCGCGGGGCCATCATGGGAAATCGCTTCCTGACCCCTGCTGAGGTTGAGGAGCTTTCGAAATTACCGTCGCTTGATCAATTGCGGGCACAGCTTATTGGTCTTCTCGGTAACCCGGCTCAGGGCATTGCATCCGTACTGGCAAGCAGTGTGCGGCAAGTGGTTAACGTTATGGATGCATATTCGAAGAAAGAAGAGGTCGTGGCTGAAGCTGCAGGCTAATGAAAATAGAGAATTAACCGAACGATACGGAGGATATAATAATGGCAGATTTAGATAAGATTGTTGAACAGTTGAGCGAATTGACCCTGATGGAAGCAGCCGAGCTGACCAAGAAGTTGGAAGAGGCTTGGGGCGTTTCTGCTGCTGCACCGGTTGCCATGGGTATGATGCCCGGTATGATGCCAGCCGCTGGTGGCGAAGGCGCCGCGGAAGCTGAAGAGCAGACTGAGTTCAATGTTGTGTTGAAGGATGTCGGCGCGAAGAAGATCGAGGTCATTAAGGTTGTCCGCAGCCTGACCAGCCTGGGCCTGAAAGAAGCCAAGGATATGGTGGAAGGCTTGGGTACCGTGATGGAAGGCGTCAGCAAGGACGCTGCCAACGATGCCAAGAAGTCGCTCGAAGAAGCCGGCGCTGTCGTAGAACTTCAGTAACTTCTTTGTTGTTCAATTCAAGTAAGGAAGGGATCGGCACACGCCGGTCCCTTTTTCGTTTACCATGACTACCACTTTCATTCTGGCTTCGCAATCACCTCGGCGGCACCAACTTATGGGGCTTCTGGATGCCCACATTGTGACGCAGGTTTCCGGCGCAAACGAGGACGTTGTTCCCGGACAAACTCCGGCAGATTATGTGACGGATGTAGCCCGCCGAAAAGCGAAAGCTGTGGCAGAACTCCCCCACCCCAATACGACAAGACAGGCTTTCATCATAGCCGCCGACACAACGGTTGCTGTTGATGGTGACATTCTGGGAAAGCCGGCATCAGATGCAGAAGCCTACGGGATGCTGCAACGATTATGTGATCGTACCCATGAAGTTCATACGGGTTTGTGCGTGATTGATCTTGCCTCCGGGCGAGAGATTTCAGAGGTGCAAACAACCCATGTGACTATGCGCAGCTACTCCGATGCCGAGATCCAGGCCTATATTGCCACCGGTGATCCGCTGGACAAGGCCGGCGCGTATGCCATCCAGCATACCGGCTTCCATCCCGTGATTGGACTGGATGGTTGCTATCTCAGCGTCGTCGGCCTCTCCCTCTGCCACCTAATCAGTGTATTGATCAGACTAAATGCAAGCGTCTCGGTCGATATGGATGCGCTGATAGCCGCCCACGGAGGGTTTGGCTGTTCACTCCTGGATGCTCTGCAACTCGATCCTAATTAGGTACTTGCGGGAATGATTTAACCAACTTCGCGTTAAATTTATTAGGCGGATTACGCCGGACGTGCTAGAATGTTTGACATAATCGCAACCTAGCGAGGAGCGAGGGATAAATGACCAGCACACTACAAGATGCGATTAGCGCAGTGCGCGTCGGCAATTATGAAGAAGCTCAGCGCCAACTGGCCGAGGTAATCCGGGACAACCCCGATGAAGTACAGGCCTGGTACCTTCTGAGCCAGATTGTGGATTCAGACGCCCGCCGCGCCGTATACCTCAGCAAGACCCTGGCCCTGAATCCTTTTCACGAAAGAGCTTGGGCTGAATTCTTCTCCTTACCCACCGAAGTCGTCAGCCGTCTGGAGCCCGGTGAAACACCGGTTGCAGTAGTTGAGAAGACCGCTACGGCCGTCGTTGAGGAAATCGAAGTTCCTGCCCCATCCGTAAATCAGGTAAATACCGAAACCGCCTTGCCGGACTGGTTGCGACCGGTCGCCAAGGATCAACCGGTTGTTGCCCAACGCCGGACCAGCACTCCTCCACCCGCATCGAAAGCAATACCTGCACCCCAACCACAATCCGTACCGGCCCAATTGGAAACTGCCCAGCCGGAGCCGGCTCAAAGCAACCGGACGCTTTCCATCCTGCTGGCAATTCTGCTTATTGCCACGCTCGTTGTTCTAGCCTTCCTGATCTACCTTCTGCTACAGGGTTAGACAACGCCCCGTCAGAATTCCGGTAACCAGCGAGGCAAGAACCCCATCTCGGCAATTTGTCGTTGTTCACCCGTCTCCATATCCATCACCCAAATTGAGGAAGTAGCACCAGGCTCTAACGACGGATATCGCTGGTACACCAGGTAACGGCCGTCCGAAGACCACCAGGTCGGGCCGTAGTGGATGTCGGTATCCGATGTCAGCGTGCGGGCATTGCTTCCGTCCGGTTGCATCAACCAGAGTTGCCGTGCACCGGCCGTATCAGCCGGACGGCGACCAAGAGTGATCCATTCCCCATCAGGTGACCAGGACGGCGAGCTGTCGTCAATCGTTGAGTCAGGACTGAGTTGAACGGGAGGTGAGGACTGGAATACCTCCTGACGATATAGCTTGATAACGGAGATATATTCGTGTGCATGAGTGGTGTGGTCGCTCCCGTCCTCCTCGTGAAACACGAGTAACTCGCGGATACTGTAAATAATGGATTGGCTGTCCGGGCTCCAGATTGGCGGCATCCCCGTATCCGAAGACAGTCGCTGTTGATCGCCGGTCAGCAGGTTGACGACAACAACACCATAATCCTTCGGAGAAACATAGGCCAACATTTGACCGTCCGGTGAAAACGATGCGCCATACGCCCCATTTTCCGACTCCTCGATTAACGGCACAGTCTCGGCTGTATTCGCATTCAGCCACCATAAATGCGGCTCTTTAGCCGTTTCATCGTCCAGCTCCCGACGTTCATAGACCAGACGACGATTATCCGGGGACCAGGTAATCTCCGAACATTCGGCCGAATCGCAGGCAACGAGAAGCTCATCAGTACCGGAGCTGATCGTGAGCAGCCGGATTTCGCTGCTGCCGCTATCCAGGTCCATGCTATAGGCAATGCGAGTCCCGTCGGGTGAAGGATTAAACGTCGTCACGTCTCCGCTACGACTCCCCTCTCCCAGCCCGGTAAGCTGTGTGGGCATTGTTCCGTCCCCCGACAGGTTGTGCCGAAATAGCTGTATTCGCTCTGAATTATCCCAACCCAGATAGAGGATATCCTGGGGATTGTATTGATTACTACAAGACGTTGAAACAAGCAGGAGTATCGTAGCGACAAGGCCAAGCAGTGACCAAAAGAAAAGCCGGTGCCAATTCATCCACAGGATCATACCGGCACCGGCAAATGGGCAAACCTTCAAAGGCTGATTCTAAAGAGTCCCTAACTCGAAGTCGCTCCTTCTTCAACTGCAATTTCAGCCATTCGCAAACGCAATCGCTCAGCCAGCAGGCGCATCACTTGCAGGGCAAAGAAAGGTGTACGATGAACATGGGACATAAACTTGTCCTCGTCTATGGGTACAACGCGGCAATCAGTCTTGGCAATGACGTCCGCGCTACGAGGGGAGTTATCAACCAAAGCCATCTCGCCAAAGACACCTCCGGGGCCAAGCTCATCAATGAGATGATCACCCAGTTTCACCTCAACGATCCCTTCCTGGACAACATACATGCAGTGCCCTTCGTCACCGGCCTTGAAAATCACTTCACCTTCGGAGAAATACTCTACGTTCTTTTCATACTTAAAGATATCAATCGTTACCGGCATAGATGTTCTCCCAAAATGAAACTAGTCTGTTGCTTCCGGCGGTGAAGAATATTCACCGAAGCTCATTTCCTTGTACTCGCCCGTCACCATGTACACCACCCACTCACAGATATTGATGCAGCGATCGGCCGTCCGCTCCAAATTATGGTGCGCCCACTCAAGCTGGTTAGCCAACTGTATATCATCAGGATTCTGTGTGACATGATGTATGATGTCCGAGTAAGCTTCATTGAACAATGCATCAACCTGATCATCATCAGCCGGGACTGTTCTGGCTAGCTCCTCGTTGCGTTCAGCAAACGCTTTGATGGATTGATTCAGCATATTGCTGGCGATCGCAGCCATTTCCTGCATATGACGAACCAAGTCCTGGGGAAGCGGCTGAGCACCCAGATTTAAGCTGATCTTGCCGATGCCTTTGACGTAATCGTGAATGCGTTCCAGTTCACCAACGATCTCCAGGATTGCACCGATGAAACGCATATCCTTCGCCATTGGTTGCTGGGTAGCAATTAATGTCAGGGAATCCAAACCTACCTGAATTCGTTGTTCGTTAATTACAGCATCGGCGTTAATCATCCGCTGGGCAGTGTAATTGTCACGACGGATAAACGCATCTACAACGCTAACAATATGTTCTTCGATTTCGCTGCCCATTCGCAGCACTTCTTCTTCCAGCCGGCGTAATTCCCGGTCAAATGCCTCGCGCATAAGTAACCTCCTCTATCCCCATACTGGTTTAGCCAAAACGGCCGGTGATATACTGCTCAGTTAACTCATCCTTGGGGTTGGTGAACAGCTCGTTTGTCTCATTGTACTCAACCAAATAACCGGCGCGGTCTGTATCCATGTTGAAGAAAGCGGTGTAATCTGAAGCACGCGCGGCTTGCTGCATATTGTGAGTTACGATCAGGATAGTGTAATGCTCCTTCAATTCCTGAATCAGCTCTTCAATGCGGAGTGTAGAGATCGGGTCGAGTGCCGACGCCGGCTCATCCATCAGGATGATTTCGGGACGGGTGGCGATGGCACGTGCAATACACAAACGCTGTTGCTGACCACCTGAGAGTGAGTAACCACTCTGGTCCAGTTTGTCCTTGACATCGTCCCATACAGCCGCATCACGCAATGACTCCTCGACAAGAGCATCCATTTCAGTCTTGCTGCCCTTGAAGCCGTTGATCTTGGCTCCCCAGGCCACGTTTTCATAAATAGATTTGGGGAAGGGGTTTGGCTTTTGGAATACCATCCCAATACGCCGGCGAATTTCCACGGGATCAACATCCTGGTCATTGATGTTCTTGCCGTGAAACAGGATCTCACCTTCTGCATGAGCTACCGGGATAAGATCATTCATCCGGTTGAAAGAACGCAACACAGTGCTTTTACCACAACCGGATGGTCCAATCAATGCTGTAATCCGGTTGACGTTGAACTGGAGGTCGATGTTCTTGACAGCCCGAAAATCCCCGTAATACACACTTAGATCACGGGCTTCGATAGCATAACTTGAGTTTCTACCATTCTTGGACACAGTACTTGTCTCTGCCATTATTTTTCTCCGAGAGAGTTACTAACCCAGGCGCTTACTATAGCGATTGCGCAAGAAGATTGCGGTTGCATTCAACACGAACAGCAAGATCAGGAGTACGATAATCGCTGCACCAGCGATATTCAAAAATGTCTGTTGCGGTCGCGCTGTCCACTGATAGATTTGAGTAGGCAGTGATGTGAATTTTGCAAATGGCGTCGTAGGGTCTGTGTTGATAAAAGTCGCCGCGCCAACAACCACCAGCGGTGCCGTTTCGCCAATGACACGGGACATAGCCAGAATGACACCGGTCAAAATCGCACCGATGGCATTAGGCAACACATGGCTCCAAACCGTTTGCCACTTGGTTGCGCCCAACCCCATACTGGCCTCACGCAACGAACTGGGAACAGCTCGAATAGCCTCCTGGGAGCTGATGATGATGACGGGCAATACCATCAATCCCAGCGTCAGGCCACCGGATAGAACAGTACGGCCGTTGGCGACTGTACAATCCACGACACCAAAAACACAACCGCTTGTTATGGGTTCCAGGGCACGAACGAAAACGGCCAGCCCAAGAAGACCGTAAATAATAGACGGTACACCAGCCAGGTTATTGATATTCGTCTGGATGATCTGATTAAATCGATTAGTCTTGTCCGCATATTCTTCGAGGTAAATTGCCGCGCCTACCCCCAAGGGAAACGCAAACAAAATTGCGATGCCGACTAACCATAGAGAACCCAGAATGGCGGTTCGTACACCAGCCAACTCCGGCACACTGGATTGCGGGCTGACGACAAAGTCCCAAGTTAGCCAGCGTTTGAACTTCATCTCCGCGCTGGGATACTCTCTGGCGATCTCGGCACTGATTTCGCTACGATTTAATAGTGATTCAATCAGAAACCAGGACTTGAGGACAACCGGTTGGACAATGTCAGCGTATACGAGGTCCTCCATACTGGCGTGGTCGCGTGGCTCAAGCGTACAGCCGGTAGGCGGATTAGCACTTTCGCAACGTGCCTGAAATGATTCTTCAGTATCGCATACAAGTCGATCTGCGTAGAATCGTTGTTCGCTCTCAACCGCCTTGCACCGACCGGCAGAGACATTTGCCGCAAAGAGACTTACCAGACCATCATATGATATGTCTTGTAAGGTCTGCTCCAGAAAGAAATTCTCCACAAAGAAATCCATGGTCCCGCTAGTTTCTGCGGGGATGTATTTTGCTGTGGCTAATGACGGCCAGTCTGGATTAACTTCATTCCAATCGGCGGCATTGACCATCAGATTTTCCACCTGCTCGCGAGTCATATCGGTTGCAAATGTATTCTCAGGGTTAACAACCACCGCCAAAGCGTCGGTACCGGCCAGGATACCGGTAAGGGAAGTCCATTACCACGACACGCTTCGATTCGAGCTGGCTAACCGGACGACTCGCATCTACAATATCGATTTCCTCGGTCACACCGCAGAAAGCGTCGAACCCGGCCCCGGTACCTGTGCTATCGAGCTTAATCCCACCCTTAAAGCCTTCACGCCGGAAGCGTTTAGCCATCTCCAGTGTCACAGGATAAACAGTCGAGCTACCGGTGATGCGCAGATCGCCCTCATAATCGGCCGGGTTTATTGTCGGTAAAGACTCCAGGCCAAGCGCCTCGACGATTTGTTGAGCCTGGGCCTCAAGTTCAACAGGATCTGCAGGGAAGTAACCAATTTCCGCCATAACCTCATCGGCATGTTGGAGGTAGTAGAGGATGAAGGCCCCAACCTGAGGCTTGTCTTTAATAATTTCAACAGATGTATAGAGCGACAACGGCCTTGTACCGATGTATTCACCGCTGGCTGTTGTCTCTGCGGAGGGAACAATACCATCAATACTCACTAGCTGGAGCTTATCTACGTTCTGTGCATAATAAGCATAGCCAAAGAAACCGACTCCACCCGGATCAGAAGCAATGCCGTCAGCTAACGCCTGATCGTCTTCAGACATGGCGACAACATTTGGCCCATTCATCAACAGTGACTTGTTGTAATCAGTTATCAGTTGTTCTTCCGGAACGGCTGACTGTTCTGCCACATAGCCTGCGGATTGATTTACGATCGTGATCAGGAGAATGGTCAATACGACAACAGCGATTGCTGTTGCACCAAGAAATCCCATACTCCAACCACGACCGACCCGTTGACGAGTGCTGATCTGCTTTTCAGCGTCCTCTCCCTGAGGATACAGCTCTTCAAACTCGGGAAGCTCTTGCTCGCTCATTGATACACCTGCCGGAACCGACGCACAATACGTTGGCTAACAATATTCAAGGCTAGCGTTATCAGGAAGACAACCAGGCCAACGGCGAAGATACTTTGATAATCAATTGATTGATAACTCAGGTCGCCGCCACTGATACGAACCATGTAGCCGGTCATGGCCTCGGCCGATTCAATGGGTTAAAAGTCAAACGCGGACCGGAACCGGCAGCAATATTGACAATCATTGTTTCGCCAATAGCGCGGGACATCGCCAGCACAAAGGCCGCCCCCACACCGGACAGCGCTGCCGGTACTATCACCTTCGTGGACGTTTCGAACTTGGTTGCGCCAATCCCATAAGATGCCTCGCGTAAGTTATTAGGCACGGCATGCAACGCATCTTCACTTAGGGACGCAACCAGAGGAATGATAAGGATACCGACAACAATGCCGGCTGAAGCAACATTGTAGATTTGAACTGTGTCCTCACCGAAAATACCTCGCAACAAGGGAGTCATAAACGTCAGGGCGAAGTAACCGTACACAACGGTTGGTATACCCGCCAGAACCTCAAGGACCGGTTTTAATACTCCTCTTGCCCGCGGCGATGCATATTCGCTCAAGTAAATAGCGGCCATTAAGCCCAGAGGCAAGGCCACCAGCATAGCGATGGCGGAGATCATCAGCGTTGCATTTAACAACGGCCAAATGCCAAAATGATTCCCTTGCGGCTGCCAGATCGTATCAGTGAGGAAGTTTGTCAAAGTCACGGTTGGGTTTGCAAAGAAACCCAAGGCATCTCGAACGAGGATGTAAACGATACCTATCGTTGTCCCAATTGACAGCACAGCTGCCACCCATAACGCCCCTTCAATAATTGTCTCACCGAGTCGAGACTTCTTCTTGAGGGAAGCGCCGAGAGCTGCGTCATTCATGGCTTCGGTGGATCCTAGAGGAACATTGGTCTCCATTCGTCGCTCTCCTAACTAGTAAAGAATTGTAACAATGGTGACGATTCGATATCGCCCATTTACACAGTTGCAAGAGAGGATGTGTAAACCACCCTCTCTTGCTCTGTCCAAATGTCTAAAGCTTCTTGGTCAAAGATGGCCGGCCGACTGTGGATTTCTCCCAGCCTTTGTGCCGATTCTTTTTAGGAAGAAGCTATTGTCCCATGGCATCTGCCCACAAGCAACGGGAGGCGTTCAGGGCCTCGTCGCTGGCGGGGAAGTAGCCAACATCAGATATCTCGTCATTGACTTACGTCAGGTAGAAGTTGATGAAGTCCGCTACCTGCGACTTGTCATTCATGATGGTCGCATCACTGTAGATGAACAGCGGTCGTGCCAGCGGGTACTCCCCACCTTCCACTGCGTCAAATGTCGGCTCGATACCCTCGATGTTCAGCGGGTGAATCGTGTCGGCGTTCTCAGCCGCATAGGCATAGCCGAAGTAACCGATGGCGTACGGGCTGCCCTGCACACCCTGCACCAGCACGTTGTCATCCTCGCTCTGCTGCAGATTCGATGCTTCCAACTGCGGGTTTACCTGCCCGTCTTCCAGGTCCGGGTAAACGACTTCACTGAAGTAGTCGTATGTACCACTGTCCGTCCCCGGAATGAACCGTTGAATCGGCTCTGCCGGGTACGCCGGGTTTACATCCGACCACAACTCCGCCGTGCTGAAGATCAGCGCCAACTCTTCCAACGTCGCGTCGGTCAGGAAGTCATTCTCCTGGCTGACGACGACTGCCAGCGCATCCGTCCCGACTCGGAATTCGATCGGTGTCCGGCCGATGGCCTCACAACTGGCAATCTCTTCGTCCTTGATTGCCCGGCTGGCATTGGAAATGTCCGTCTCGCCGGCTACACAGAACCGCTCGTACCCTGCACCGGAACCGATGCTGTCGATCGTGATCTGGTCGGCGAATCCTTCATCCTGATACCGCTCGGCCATCCGCTCTGACAGCGGGAACACTGTCGAGCTGCCGGCCGTCACGATGGGTCCGCTTACGCTCAGCGGATCCGGCGCGGGTAAAACAACAGACCCACTACTAACTTCAGTGGTCTCTTGGGCCGGCGCTTCGGTCGGCGCAGGCTCAGCCGTGGGTTCTTCCATTACTTCATCAGCCGCTTCTTCTACGGCTTCTTCCACTGCCGCGGCAGCCGTTGGTGCGACTTCTTGCACAGCATCCTGTGCCTGCCCACCACAAGCTGGCGGGGAAGTAACCAACATCGGAGATTTCTCATCAACATACGTCAGGTGAAGTTGATGAAGTCCGCTACCTGCGGCTTGTCATTCATGATGGTCGCATCACTGTAATGAACAGCGGTCGTGCCAGCGGGTACTCCCCACCTTCTACTGCGTCAAACGTCGGCTCGATCCCCTCGATGTTCAGCGGGTGAATCGTGTCGGCGTTCTCAGCCGCATAGGCATAGCCAAAGTAACCGATGGCGTACGGGCTGCCCCACACCCTGCACCAGCACGTTGTCATCCTCGCTCTGCTGCAAGTTTGACGCTTCCAACTGCGGGTTTACCTGCCCGTCTTCCAGGTCAGGGTAAACGACTTCACTGAAGTAGTCGTATGTACCACTGTCCGTCCCGGAATGAACCGTTGAATCGGCTCTGCCGGGTACGCCGGGTTTACATCGACCACAACTCCGCCGTGCTGAAGATCAGCGCCAACTCTTCCAACGTCGCGTCGGTCAGGAAGTCATTCTCTGGCTGACGACGACTGCCAGCCATCCGTCCGACTCGGAATTCGATCGGTGTCCGGCCGATGGCCTCACAACTGGCAATCTCTTCGTCCTGATTGCCCGGCTGGCATTGAAATGTCCGTCTCGCCGCTACAGAACCGCTCGTACCTGCACCGGAACCGATGCTGTCGATCGTGATCTGGTCGGCGAATCCTCATCCTGATACCGCTCGGCCATCCGCTCTGACAGCGGGAATACTGTCGAGCTGCCGGCCGTCACGATGTCCGCTTACGCTCAGCGGATCCGGCGCGGGTAAAACAACAGACCCACTACTAACTTCAGTGGTCTCTGGGCGGCGCTTCGGTCGGCGCAGGCTCGCCGTGGGTTCTTCCATTACTTCATCAGCCGCTTCTTCTACGGCTTCTTCCGCCGCGGCAGCCGTTGGTGCGACTTCTTGCAGCATCCTTGCCTGCCCACCACAAGCTGCAGCGACCAGCGCCACAAGCACCAACATCAAAAGTACCTTGATACGCATACTGCTTCTCCTCCGAGATATGTAAGGATATGAATATCACCAGCGATCGGTATGCACCGAACGGCCACCGTCTCAGGATTACGAACAGCCGGAAACCGGCTCAGCCATTAACTTGCAAGAAACGATGGGGATGTTCAGGAGCAGACGATCGCTACACTACAATTTGGGAGAATAACACAGCCCATTTAACACGTAATCAAACCTTTGTTAACATCCAGATAAGGTATTGTTAATAGGTGTTTAACGCCAAACGGCTATTCAATTGTTGCAACAGGCAGCGTGAAGTAGAAAGTGCTCCCCTTCCCTTCTTTGCTGGTAGCCCACAACTGGCTATTGTGGGCCTGGACGATGTGGCGAGCGATTGCCAATCCCAGACCTGTGCCGCCGCGACCCCGCGTACGGGCGCGATCCAGTTTGTAGAAACGTTCAAAAATACGAGGGAGATCTGCTTTGGGAATACCGACTCCGGTATCACTCACTTCCACCAGCACACCATGGCCGGGGCCATCTTCCATGTCGGTCAGGGATGCAGTAATTTTGATACGGCCGCCGGGTGGGGTGAATTTGATGGCGTTATGGAGCAGGTTTGTTACAACCTGCTGTATTCGCTCGCGGTCAACAATCACATCCGGCAGGTCATCGGGGATCTTTACCTGAATCGTCAGGTCGCTCCGCTCCGCCTGGGGACGCAGGCGTTCGAGGGGGGTGTTGACGAGATCACAAACGGGTGTTGGCGCAAGACGCAACCGAATCTGACCTGACTCAATCTGGGATAGCTCTGTCAGCTCATCCACCATCTGCGTCATTGTGTCTACCTCGCGCTCAGCCCGCCCCAGGAAACGCGTGGCGGCGGGGGGGTCCTCCATAGCGCCGTCAACTAGCGTCTCAATGACAGCACGCAGCGAGGCCAACGGGGAACGCAGCTCATGAGACAGATTGCTGATGAAGTCCCGTCGCATCGTTTGTAAACGACGAACCTGGGTCAGGTCCTGCAAAATAACCAGATAGCCGGGAGCGCCCTTTTGCTGGAATGGCGTCACCACAGCCTGAAGGAATAAATCCTGGCCGATTTCAACTGCTTCCAGTTGTTCATGCCCCTGTTCCTGGCATCGTTGCCACAAATCAATGAGTTGATGGTGGCGGACAACCGACGCAAACGAACGCCCCATAGCTTCTGTCTCACTGATATGCAACAGACGGCAGGCTGCCGGATTTACCAGATCAACGTAGCTCATACTATCGGTGATCAGCACTCCATCAACCATGTGATCCAGAACCGTACCAAACTGCTGGTGATCTTCGATGAGGCTATCCATCTCTTCCCGCAGGCTTTCAACCATGCGATTAAAGGCCAGGATCAATTCGCCAACGTCATCACTCCGTCGCGGAAGCACACGAGCACGCATGTCCCCCTCTGTGATACGCCGGGCAACCTCCGTCACCTCGCGAATGGATCGGACTGATCGTTCAGTAACTACCCAGGATAGAACGACCACACCTATCGCAACCAAAACCCCAGCAACCAAAACAGCGCGGACTGCGCAGCCTTCGGCCGCCAGACAGGTCGAACGCGAGAAGTAATAGGCCAATCCGCCGGTAACAACAGCTATCAGCAAAACAAAAGGTATGGCTATACGCCACCGGCTGTTACGCAACATGGGGAATCAGGTGAATGCAGTGCTGCCTGGGGGCTTATCCATCAAAACGATAACCAAGCCCACGGACAGTCATAATACGAGAGGCCATCGCCGGGTCAGGTTCAATCTTTTCCCGCAACCAGCGAACATGAACATCAACTGTGCGACTATTGCCATCAAACGACCAGCCCCAAACTCGCTCCAAAATAAGATCGCGCGAGAGGGCAATCCCCTTATGTCGGGCCAGATACAGCAACAGGTCGAACTCCTTGGGCTTCATACGAACCGGCTTTCCGTCCAGCCGCACTTCACGTCTTGATTCATCAATGACCAGGTTGCCAAAGGTCAGGACAGTTTGGGTACCTCCGGGGATATCACTGCTGCTTCCATTCTCCTCCTGGCTGGCAGCAATGTCCTCCCGAACAAGTTCAACCCGACGCAGCAGCGCTTTCACACGGGCAACAAGCTCACGCATGCTAAACGGCTTGGTCAGATAATCATCCGCACCGACTTCAAGGCCAATAATCTTGTCTACCTCTTCGGTGCGTGCAGTCAGCATCAATATAGGAACGCTCATCTCACGCCGCAAGATACGACAAACCTCAAATCCGTCGATACCCGGAAGCATCAGGTCCAGCAAGATGAGATCCGGGTTGTTGGTTCGTGCGGCTTCTATTGCCGCGTATCCATCATCCACCTTGGAGACATCATAGCCCTGGTTTAACAGGTTATATTCCAACGTCTCCTGGAGTGTGACGTCATCCTCGACAATCAGTATCCGATACGGCATCCTTTCATACCCCTTGGCGTACTTGTTCGCCAGGCTCTACCCACCTGCTTGGCAAACTGATTCTAACAATTGGCCGGATGGTCAACAAATGGCCCCCTTGTCGGGTCTCAAATCCAACGTATAGTTACGATCCGGCGCTTTGGTGTCCGAGATTGAGTTGCCGGTAAACAGGATAAAGGCAGAACACTGATGACCACCACACCCACCTATTCCTATGATGACGCTATCGCTGCGGAACTTGGTATCCGGCGACAACAGGCAGGGGCAACTATAGCACTTCTCGATGACGGCAACACGGTACCGTTCATTGCCCGCTACCGCAAAGAAGCAACAGGAACACTGGACGAGGAACAAATTCGTCTTGTCGAATCCAGCCTAAAACGGCTTCGCACCCTGGATGAACGGCGCGACACCATTGTCAGCGGCATTACTGAACAGGGGAAGTTGACGCCGGAGTTGGGAAAACAGATATCTGAAGCCACTACCATGACAGCGCTTGAGGATCTGTATGCACCTTACAAGCCCCGTCGCCGCACACGAGCGGGAATTGCCCGAGAGAAAGGGTTGGAACCGTTAGCCCTGTTGATCGTTGCGCAGCCGACAGGTAGTCAGACAGCCGATCGGTACGCGGCGAGTTTTCTCAACAAGGAAGTAACCAGTGCAGAGGAAGCCCTGGCCGGAGCGCGTGATATCGTCGCTGAAATGATCAGCGACCATGCCGGCGTACGGCAAGCCCTGCGCAACCGTGCCGCCAAGAATAGTCTGCTACGTACCGAGAAATCGGACAAGGCAGCCGATGACAAAGAAGTCTACCAACTTTATTACGAGTTTGAACTTCCGGTAGCCCGGCTCCGCCCCCACCAGGTGTTAGCCATCAATCGTGGTGAAGAAGAACAGGTACTGCGGGTTTCTGTGCTTATCAGCGAAACGGACACGCTCCTGGCAATGCGTACTGCCTTTCGCCCCAATCAGCAATCGCCCCTGGCCGGGGAACTGGCAACAGCTATGGACGACGCAGCCAAACGGTTACTTGGCCCGGCGATTGAGCGTGATGTAAGGCGAATGCTCACGGAGCAGGCCGAAGCGCAGGCCATTTCCGTATTTGCCAGTAATCTTCGCGCACTGCTCAACCAGCCACCGCTGGCCGGTCACGTTGTCATGGGCATTGATCCGGGCTTTCGGACCGGCTGCAAGGTCGCGGTCATGGACGCTACCAGTCGTTTGGTGGCTACCGAAACCATCTATCCTCATCCGCCACAGAAAAAGGCAGATGCCGCGCGAGCGACTCTGGAGAAGCTGATCGAGGAACATCAGGTGACGCTAATTGCCATTGGCAACGGTACGGCTTCTCGCGAAACGGAACAGTTGATCGCCGGGCTAACACGCGAACTGGATGAGGTGCATTATGTAATCGTCAATGAGGCCGGGGCCAGCGTCTACAGCGCCAGCAAGTTGGCCCGCGCGGAGCTACCTGACCTTGATGTTGCCATGCGCGGTGCCGTGTCGATCGGCCGAAGGCTGCAAGATCCGCTGGCGGAGTTGGTAAAGATCGATCCGCAGTCCATCGGCGTGGGCATGTACCAGCATGATGTCGATCAGAAGCAATTGAGTGAAACTCTGGGGACAGTCGTGGAATCTGTCGTAAATCAGGTAGGGGTTGAAGTGAACAGCGCGTCGCCGGCATTACTGACCTATGTGTCGGGGATTGGCCCGCGCCTGGCGGAGCAAATGGTTGCCCACCGCGATGCCGAAGGCCCATTCCCCAGTCGCGCAGCATTAAAGGATGTATCAGGTCTGGGTCCAAAGTCGTTCGAGCAAGCGGCCGGTTTTCTGCGCGTACATGATAGCCAAGAGCCTTTTGACGACAGCGCCATTCACCCGGAGAGCTACGCACTGGCTGAAGCAATCCTCAAACTTGCCGGGCTGTCGCCGCAATCGAATCCGGCCGACCGTCAATCAAAACTGGACAACCTGTTAAGCACATCAAGCTGGGAGCAGTTGGCAGACAAGCTGGGGACAGGAGTTCCCACGCTGCAAGACATCTGGGAGCAGCTCTTGCGGCCGGGACGTGA
Source organism: Chloroflexota bacterium (assembly GCA_041390945.1). GTDB lineage: Bacteria > Chloroflexota > Anaerolineae > Promineifilales > Promineifilaceae > Promineifilum. The sequence goes on along the minus strand of JAWKOY010000023.1, from coordinate 154,156 downwards.
TCCGCGCGCGGACTTACCCCTGCCCATTCTGCGAAGTGATGTCCTGTCTATGGATGATCTGCGCGAGGGAATGGAGCTGAAGGGGACCGTACGAAATGTTGTGGACTTTGGCGTGTTCCTGGATATCGGTGTCAAACAGGACGGATTGCTGCACCGCAGTCAGATTCCGAGAAGCGAGGCTCTACAGGTTGGGGACGTGATCACTGTCCGTATCCTGCGCATTGATACGGAACGCGGCCGTATCGGATTGGGCTGGGTCTAGCAGCCCTTACGAGTCGCCGCGTGACAGCACCTGCTGTGCCAGACGGCTCATCTGCTGCAACGTCGCTTCATCCGGTTCGCGGGTACCGTCCCCCACAAACTCAAGCCGGATCAGTATGGCGTCGGCCACAGCCGGGTCGGACTGTTCATAGGACCAGGATGAAAATGTTGCTCGCCACTGGTTAACCGTCTCTTGCTCATCGGCCGTCAACTGGGCTTCTGCAATGTTAGTAAATTCTCCACTCTGGCAATTGGATATCAGCGTACTGCCGGTAGTATAGATCGTTACATCATTGCAGAAACCGGCGATTCCACCCTCCCGGTGCCACTGAATTACCCACGTGTCGCCAAGACTCTCCTCACCTACCGCGCCCTGCCCTTGTATCAGCGTGCAGGCCGGAATAATAAGGGTGCTTACCAGAGCCACAAGCAATAACAACCAGGTAGCCTTGAGCTGTCGAATACTATGATAATTCACCGGGTTCCTCCATTTGTTCGACCTGAAACCATCCGTTTCCCCATTCATCATTTATCCAACGACCATACAGACGCATTGGTTCCCAAACCGGACGAAACTGAAGATTCGACTTATCCGCACCTGCTAATCGCGCAGCAAGATAGGCGTCGCCATCGCTGATAAAAGTGCCCTTACCTCCGGTCCAACCGGGTAAGCGATAGGCATCAATGACCACAGCACGACCCGCCTTCTCCGGCAACTGGCGTAACCGCACAGCGTCAGATGCAGGCTGGGCGACATCCAGAGGCGAGACGGTTAACGGCAGACTCAGTATATCCTTTTCCCAATGGAATCGCTGACGGGGACTTTCCATCACATGAGCAATCGGTTCAGCAAAAGCGAAAGCCATCTGACCGACAGCTCCGGCGCGTTGGGTATGTTCCGCTTCCTCCAGCATGGACTGTCTGTTCAGCCCAAGACCGTCCAACGCGCCGCACTGAATCAGGGCCTGAATCTCCTTAGCCTGCGGGCGTATACGTTGCAGAAAATCATCCAAGGAGACAAACAACCCACCCATACGGGCTTCCCGGATCGCTCTGGTGGTAGCTCGCTGCAACCCGCGTACCTGGCCCAGCCCCATCCAGAGAACCGGGTGGCGTGCCTGAATATCACCGTCACCGGCTTCATAACTGAGCGTGAAGTGGCTGTTGCTGATATTGACATGAGGAGGCCGCACAGGGATGCCCAATCGCCTGGCCTCCGCGATGTAGATGGCCTGGTGATGAAAGCCGCCGGCATCCGCCAACCGGGCCGCCAGGAACTCTGCCGGCCAGTGGGCTTTGATATAGGCCGAACGATAGCTCACATCAGCGTAGGCTGTCGCATGTCCCTGGTTAAAACCGTACCCGGCAAAGGCAACGACCTGCTCCCACAGTGTACGCGCCTGTTCCGCACGCATACCGGGACCGTCCGGTTCCGGGCGACAGCATCCGGCGATAAATTCGGCCGCCAGTGCTTCCATCTCGCGGGCCTTGAATTTACTCATACCACGCCGGATGTGATCCGCCTCTGCCCAACTCAACCCGGCAATTTCCCGGACCACACGTAGCACCTGCTCCTGGAATATCAGGACGCCCTTGGTACGCCCCAGAATAGGTTCCAGCGAGGGATGCAGGTAGGTGACAGCTTGTTCACCCCGATAGCGGCGCACAAAGGCGCGTGCCATTCCACCGGTAGCCGGACCCGGCTTGAAGAAAGCCCCGGCGATTGCCAGATCCGCCAGTGTGCGGGCACGTAGCTGGCGCAGGGTACGCCGGGCGCCTTCCGATTCACACTGAAAGACGCCGATCGTCTCCGCCGCTGTCAACAGGTCTCCCGTGGCCGGATCGTCCATGGGAATATCGTCCGGATGAAAGCCGGGTTCCCGGCCTTCGCGTACCAAATCGGCCGCATCGCTCAGCACCGTGAGGGCGCGGATGCCCAACAGGTCAATTTTCGGCAGGCCAATGTCTTCCAGATCTTCGTGGGTGTACTGCGTGATGAGAAACCCTTTGGGAGCCAGCTCCAACGGCACTACATCGGTAAGCGGGCCGGGGGTAATCACAATGCCGCCCGGATGGATGCTGGCATGATGGGGATAGCCGACCAGCTCATAGGCAGCGCTGAGGACTTCTGCCTGTTGCTCATCAGTGACTTTGGACAGGATGTCTTCCAGGGATTGACTGTCACGACGCCGGGGATCAGGATGCCAGCGGCGGGGTAGGATCGCAACCAGCTCCTGAACAGTCTCGGGAGACAGTCTGTATGCCTTTGCCGTCTCGCGCACGGCCGACCGCAACTGCAACGTAGACATGGTCGAGACAAGGGCCACACGATCAGCACCATAGGTTTCACGAACGTAATGAAGCACCTCGTCACGTCGGCGACTGCAAAAGTCGAGATCAATATCGGGCGGGTTACGTCGGGCAGGGTTCATGAACCGTTCAAAGATCAGATCATGGGCAATGGGGTCCACCGTAGAAATGCCCAGGCAGTAAGCAACCAGTGAATCGGCGACACTCCCCCTCGTACTGACGGCAATCCCCTTTTCACGCGCATACCGGACGATGTCGGCCACCACTAAAAACAGATCGCCATAGCCCATCTCTTCTATCGCCTCGACCTCATGGGCGAGACGGCCGCTTATCTGTGGGGAAACGTCCGAGCCGTAAAACCGGTGCAACCCGGTGGTAGCCTGCGCCATAAGTGGCGAGTCATCCATGGAATCGGAGGCGGTACCCGGCAATCCGATAGTCCAGATACGCGGCGCCGGCAGGACCTCTTCCTGTGTACAGAGACGAGCGATGTCCGAAGTTGTTGTCAGGAGTTCCGGGTATGCCCGGTAAGCCTCGACCAGTCTGTCGGTATCCGGCCAGGTCACCGTACTTACACCGTCACCAAACGCGGGCAACCACTCCGGTTCAACCGATGCCACCGGAGCATTGTGGCGAATGGCAGCCATAACACGTAGCAGATGCTGGTCACTTTCTTGCAAGCAGTAGATCGGCTGGACGGCCGCTGCCCTCAGCCCAAACCGGCGGCCGATAGCCATCAGCTCTGTTCCCAACGAATCGGAGTCGATAAGAAGTTCGGGCCGAATCGCCAGGTAACACCGATCGCCGAAGATGCCACCCAATCGACCCAGGGTGTGTGTAGCTGCCAGATGATTACCGGCCCGGACAAACCGTTCCAGCCAACTGGTGCGGCCGCCGGTCAGGCAGACAAGCCCCGCATTATCCTGTTGCAGCTCATCCCATGTCAACATGGGTTCACTTTGATTGTCCGTTTGCGGCCTGCTCTGGAGGCGGGAGGAAAGCCGGCACAGGGATTGATACCCGACAGCGTTAGTAGCGAGAAGAGTCACCTCGCCCCAAACTGCCTGAGCATCCGGGTACATCTCACCGGGAAGGATAGCCAGGCCCGCCGACATGCCGATAATCGGCCGAATGCCAGCCTGGGCGCACGCCCGGCCAAAGGCTATCGCGCCATACAAGGCATTGGTATCGGTCAACGCCAGCGCTCGTCGTCCGTCGTCAACCGCCCGGCCCACCAGATCATCGATTGATGGGGTAGCCCTCAAGAGCGAAAAATGCGAATGCACGGACAAGTGGGTAAAATCGGCCGGTAGTTCGATCATAATCAGTTGGCGATCATAGTGGTGGGCTTACCTGCGGGCAAGCCCGAATTTAGCGAATGTACACTTCCGATATACAAGTAGAGAGTAAAGAGAACGCATGATTCCGTTGCCGCTAGCCCGTGAACTCAAGGATGCCGGTCTCATCTGGCAGACCGCCGGCCATGATTTCTTCGCGGTGCCGGACAGCGGGCTTGAGGATCGCGTCTTTGTCCTGACCGATATCATGGCCTATACGGAATTACTCCACGGCTGGCCGGTGGTTGCTTTCCACGGAACGGCCGAGTGGGCGCTGGACTACATCTATACCAGCGAGGTTGTCTGGATTCCCACCGAAGAACAACTCCGCGACGAGCTTGCGGCACGCTTACCGGAGGCCGGGCGCGGCGTCATGATACTGCAACTGACAGCAGACGGTTATACCTGTACAATAGGTTCAGATGGAGGGCTATTGGTATTTGCCGCACCTTCAGCCGGTGAAGCGTATGCGGCGGCGCTGCTCCATCTGTTGCGCCTTCAAGATGATGTGAATCGTGTATAATGGGTGACTATGCAAGGCTTTGTCAAACGTCTGGGAATTCTGCCCGCTTTACTGCTTGGTGCCGGACTCCTCGTATTAGGCGTTCTTGCGCTTAACCATATTACCAATACCATGTGGCCGTTCGATGTCTCGCACATCGAACTGGTACGCGCGACGGCGCAACAGCGCGTCGATGCTTCCATGTTGCTGGCTGCGGCCAACAATGAGATTATCCTGGCGTTTCTCGCTTCGGTCGTGGTTGCCGTTACCGGGTTGATGTTGCCGGTTGCTTACTTCCTCAACAAGCGGTTTGATCCACAATATCGTGATGGTGACTCGCCGCCAATGCTGACGGTGACTCGCCAGGCGTTGCTTGTTGGCCTGTGGGTTGCTTTCTGCCTGTGGTTACAGATGAACCGTACGCTTGGTATTGCCGTAGCCGCCCTGGTTGCAGGTGTATTTATTTTGTTTGAACTTCTGTTGCAGATCCGGGCCCGTGCCTCAGCCATGCAACAGCAACACGTCACATAACAGGCTGTCCCGTGCAAGACGTTCCCACGGCCACAGACCCCCATATCCTTTTACGCAACCTGCCCAGTGTCGATCGGTTACTACAGGACCCGGCAACGACGTCCCTCGTCGAACAGTACGGCCGTCCGCTGGCAACGGAAGCTTTTCGTCATGTGCTCGAAGAACGCCGGCAGGCAATGGCCTCCGGTCGGCACATGGCCGTACCTTCGCCGGTTGAGCTGATCGGCAGTGCGGCCGAATGGCTGGATGCCGCCTTCCAAACCACGCTGCGACCGGTAATTAACGGAACCGGCGTCATTGTCCATACCAATCTGGGTCGTGCCCCCCTCAGCCGGGCTGCGGTAGACGCCATTGCCCGTGCGTCTACCGGGTATGCCACGCTCGAATACGATATTGAAGCCGGGAAGCGTGGCTCGCGGACGGTGCACGCCGAGCAACTATTGACCCGGTTAACCGGCGCGGAAGCGGCCCTGGTAGTCAACAACGCCGCCGCCTCCTGCTTATGCCCAGTGCTGTGTTAAGTGGCGAGAAGTCATCATCAGTCGGGGGCAGCTTGTTGAGATTGGCGGCGGGTTCCGCATCCTGACGCTGGCCCAATCCGGGGCCAAACTGGCAGAGGTGGGGACAACCAACCGCACTCTCACCTACGCGATTACGCGGAGGCGATCAACGAAAATACGGCCGCCATTCTGGTCGCCCACCATTCAACAAGGTAACGGCTTTACCTACCAGCCTGAGCTTGGCGAATTGGCAAGATTAGCCCATGAGGCCGGGATATATATCCTGTACGATCAGGGCAGCGGCAAAGCACTGGTAGACGTTAGTTCCTACGGACTGGACCCGGAGCCTACTGTGCCGGATGGTCTGGAGGCCGGGTGTGATGTAGTGGCCTTCAGCGGTGACAAGCTACTGGCGGACCGCAGGCAGGGACCAGGTGTCAAGGACACTCATTGAGGAACCAAAGCATCATCCTTTGGCCCGTGCGTACGACTCTGACAAACTCTGCCTGGCGGCACTGAATGCCACGTTAAATCACTACGCAACAGATAACGCCATAGTCGATGTGCCCGTCTTAAGGATGATCGCCTGCTCCCCCTGAAGAACTGGACCAAACAGCCAGACAGTGGTAAGAGTAATTCCAAACAGAAACTGTGCGGGTTATAACCATTCCGGGCGAATCACGCGTTAAGGCGGCAGTCTGCCGGGGACCAGCCTGCCGCACCTTATCTGGTTACCATCGAAGTGCCCGGCATCCAGCCTGATGAACTGGCTCACAAGCTGCGAACAATGACCCATCCCGGTGATCGGCCGAATTCAGGACGGGCAGTTCCTGCTTATCCACGCACTGTCTTCCCTGAATAGGAAGAGCAGTTGATTGAGATAATTAGGGACGTTACGCGCAATCATTGAGACGACACTATGGAAACAACTGAACGACCCACCCGTATCCTGGCGATTGAGACATCCTGTGATGAGATCTGCGGCCGTTGTCGCCAACGGCACGGATATTCTGAGCAACGTCATTGCCAGCCAAATAGACCTGCATAGCCAGTATGGAGGCGTATACCCGGAAGTGGCTTCCCGACGGCATGTGGAAGTCATTCACTCGGTCGTTGACGAGGCCATGCGCACATCGCACACAGGGTTCGGCGATCTCGATTGCATTGCCGTTACCAAGGGACCCGGACTTGTTGGATCATTATTGGTGGGCATGAACATGGCAAAGGGGTTGGGGCTCAGCCGCAGCAAACCGGTGCTGGGCGTTAACCATATTGAGGGCCATATTTATTCCGTGTGGTTAACCGAGTCAGCCGATCTGATCCGCTTCCCTATATTGACGCTTGTTGTCGGCGGCGGCCACACCGAGTTGTTTCTCATGACCGACCACGGTCAATACCAATATCTGGGTGGTACGCTGGATGATGCCGCCGGTGAGGCATTTGACAAAGTCGGCCGATTGCTGGGCCTGCCAGCTTCTCGGTGACCGGCTACTGGACAGCAGCCGGAAAAAGGCAGCAGTGACGCCTTCCGGTTTCCGCGCGCTGTTATGGATGCCGAGCATGGGTACAATTTTAGTTTCCAGTGGGTTGAAGACGGCCGTCATGCGACAGGTGAGCCAGCAACAAGTGCTCCCAATCCCGTACCAGTCAACGATCTGGCTGCAAGTTTCAGGAAGCGGTGGTGGATATGCTGGTCGCCAAAACGGTCCAGGCGGCCAATGAATACAACGTTCGCGCGTAATTCATGTTGTGGGAGGGTCTCGGCCAACAGCCGCCTGCGTCAGGTCACATGCGGTCACAATTGGAAGTACCACTTCGCGTGCCGCCACCATATTATGCACGGACAACGCCGCCATGATTGCGGCCGCGCGCATTGGCGCTGGCTGGCCGGAGAGCGCAGTTCCCTGGATATGGATGTTACCCCCAGCCTGCAATTGGTCTGATGTGCAAAGCAGCCAGGGCGAATCTATCAACAGAGTCTAACATTTCACAATTGTTCATAAGTAAGGTAGCATTCCCACGCCGGTCATAATAAATACGTACGTATGATGGAAGATAAGCTGAGTGTGAGTACCCTGCAGGTTGAAGCGGCAAGCCACCAATCAGATAGCCAAATCTCCCTGAACGACGGGAAACGGCTGCAGCATCTGTTTGATCAGAGCTGACGCCAGGCTAGTCACCTCAACGGACGGTATCATCCTCAACGCTAACCGACAGGCCACTCTCTTTCTGGGGCAAAGTACCGAGCAACTGCTCGGATCCAGCATATTTGATTTACATAACACAGAAGAACCATCGCCCGATCTGAACCGGTTAGAAACAGGGAACCCTGTCAGCTATCGGAACACAGCGGCAATCGCCCTGACCGGCAAGGGCGATCCCCTGCACTGCCCGGTAGAAATTCGTGCCCAGCTACTCCGGGATGGGGAAGGCGAAATCATCCAGTGGATATATCGTGATCTGTCCAACCAGTTGGCCCTGGAACAACTGCGTCAGGACCTGATCGTGATGCTGGTTCATGACCTGAAAAGCCCTTTGGGGAATGTCATCTCCAGCCTGGAGTTAATCGTACCTATCATCCAAAAAAGCCGCCGCGACCCGGAGCTTTTGCTGCTACTGGATATGGCGGCCCGGAGTAGCCATCAGCTCAAGCGACTGATTGACTCCCTGCTGGATATCCGGCGTCTGGAGGCGGGGCAGCCGCTGGGCAGATTGGCCCCCGTTCATCTGCAAAAACTCGCCGAAAATGTGTACGAGATTGAACAACCTAATATTGAGCGTCGGGGCATTACGCTCCGCAAGGACTTGCCCGACTCTCTTCCGCCCGTCTATATAGATGAAAACATGATGGAGCGCGTGCTGCTCAATCTGCTGGACAACGCTGTCAAATACAGTGGAAACGGTCAACTCATCACGATCACCGCTGAGGAAGTGGGTGACGGCATGCTTCACATGACAGTCACTGACGAGGGTAAAGGTATCCCGGAAGAGTACCGCGAGCGGATTTTCGAAAAGTACGAACGCATCCAAGGGGGCGAATCCTCCAGCAAGGGGTTGGGGTTGGGATTGGCCTTTTGCCGGCTGGCTGTGGAAGCCCACGGCGGCCGAATCTGGGTCGACGAAGCACCGGGGGGCGGGGCCCGTTTCAACGTCACCATGCACACCGCCCAACCGCATAGGACGATGGTGGCTATGCCTCTCTCAGATGCCGGGAATGCTGGTGAATAATATCTGCTAATTCGTGCGTATCGGGCCAAACAACAACCATCCATGACAATTCGACATTACTATCAGGACGCTACAACAAAGCGCTTTTCCGCCACGGTTACAGAGCGATTGATTCATAATGACCGGCCGGCCGTACTGCTGGATGCAACCTACTTCTACCCGACATCCGGCGGGCAACCGCACGACACCGGGCGCTTGAGTGACGGGCAGGCCACAGTCGCCGTGGTGGATGTCTGGTCACCCAAACCCGGCGATCCGGTTGTTCATATTCTGAATCAACCCTGGACCGGAAAAGACGAGGTGATCGGTGAAATTGACTGGCTCCGTCGTTTTGACCATATGCAGCAGCATACCGGCCAGCACATTCTCTCCCAGGCGCTCATTCGTGTGGCGGAGACTGAGACGGTCGGGTTTCATCTCAGCAAACAGACGGTGACGATTGATCTGGACACAGCCGAGTTAACATCTGAACAGATCCAGGCGGCTGAGCAACTGGCAAACGAAATCATCTGGGCCAATGTGCCTGTAGACATTCGGTTTGCCAGCCCGGAGGAGGCGAGCCGGCTATCGCTGCGGAAGATACCCACAAAATACGATGGGGAGATACGATTGATTGCCATCGGTGATTTCGATTTGACTGCCTGTGGAGGTACCCATGTTACAGCGACCGGCCAAATCGGACAGATCAAGCTTCTCAAAACAGAACGTCGGGGAGATTCAACCCGTCTGGAGTTTTGTTGTGGCATGCGCGCTTTGGACGATTACCGGCACAAGCACGCCGTCCTGACAGACCTGAACAGTACACTCACAACCGGCTACGATGACCTGGCTCCCTCAATCGGCCGGCTACAAGAGGAAGCGCGTCAGTGGCGCACAACCGCATCTGTTCTGCAGAAGGAGCTTTCCGGTTACGAAGCCAATCGGTTGATTGAAGAAACCCAACCTCGGAAGGGGTCCGCATCGTGACCGCTGTATACACCGATCGTGAACCGGATGCGCTTCGCTTGCTGGCAAACCGTCTCATTGAGCACGATCAAAACGATCGCCCTACTTGCGCTTACCGGGAACGGACTCATTTTGTTTTGCCGTTCGGCCGATGCCCCCGGGCACATGGGGGATCTGATTCGGCACATTATCCAAATTGAATGGCGCTAAATCGAGGCGGTAGCCCGACGATGGCGCAGGCAGGGCTCCACAGATTGACGATTCTGGCAGAGGTGCTATTACAAGATACCTGCTCCAGTTGCAGGCCGCGTCAAAGCCGGTAGAATGAGCCCGATGACTACAGGCAAGACGATGTTCGCCCGGAGGGTACCTGCGCAGAGATACGCAGCGCGCAGGAGATTAGGCACATGACATCTCGTGGTGACAGCGCTGCCGTAGCCCTCCAGAACGTACCCTTTTTCAACAATCTGGACCCGGACGATGCCAAAGAACTGGCAGGGCGATTGGTCCCGCGACGGTTTGGGGCAGGCCAGATAATCTTTCACCTGGGTGACCCCGGCGGCCTGCTCTATATCATCAGCCGCGGCAAAATCAAAATAAGTTACACCACCCCGGAAGGACAGGAAGTCGTGTTGGCTATTCTGGGACCGGGCGACTTCTTGGGGAGCTGGCGTTGTTGGATGATTCACCACGCTCGGCGACGGCCGAATCCCTGGAACCGACCGAAACCCTGACGCTCCACCGCGACGATTTCATCCATTATATTTCCGACAATCCAGCTTTCGCCCTGCATGTTCTGCAAACGCTGGCAAAACATATTCGTCGTCTAAACGCCCAATTGGCCGACATCTTTTTCCTCGACCTGCCCGGTCGTTTAGCGCGGACCCTCGAATCTGGCCGAACAATACGGGCGGGACAACGAAGACGGAACGCTGATCGACCTGTTACTGACGCAGACCGATCTGGCCGAGATGAATGGGGCAACGCGGGTAAGCATCGGTCAAAGCCCGTCAGTTTTCGCCGATCCGGCTGGATTACCATTACCGGGCGGAAAGTGACCATCATTGATCAGCAAGCAATGGAAGATTCTGATTGAGGTCTCCGGGGAGAACCTTACTAACCACCAACCGGCCACGACCATGAGCATGAATTCCCGCGTCTCACCCAACCAAAGGGTTAAACATTAGCGTTAAAAATTCGCTGAGTCGTTGCGCCCCATCCCCGATAATCGTATAACACGCAGCACACAATACGAAAGCGCTGTCAATTTCAAATAATATCGGCCGGTATCTCAAAGCTCGCCGACCTAATTGGACACGCTCAATCATTGAGGTAACAACGCTTGACTACAGCCGTTTCAACATCGAGCGAGGAAAAGAGTCCTGAGCAGCCCGTTGCCGCAGCCCGCGACAGGTGGGAAACACTGGCGATTGCCCTGTTAATCGGTATTCTGCTGCTGGGGGCCTATTTCCGATCCGTAGGGCTGAATTGGGACGACAATCACCATCTCCACCCGGACGAGCGATTCCTGACCATCGTCGGCAGCCAGATCAGTTCAGTTGATAATCCACTGGACTATCTACGCACATCGGTCTCCACACTCAATCCCTACAACTTCGACCAATCTTTCTATGTCTACGGTAACCTGCCGATGACAGTCACCCGCTATATTGCGGAGTGGACCAACCGGGCTTGCGAGATGTTTGGGTCAACCGACCCCGGAGGAAGCGGCTTTTGTGCGACAACTTATACCGCTTACGATGGTATTCATCTGGTCGGCCGATTTCTCTCCGGGCTGGTTGATCTGTTTTCAGTTTTCCTGACATTTCTGATCGGCCGTCGCCTTTATAATTGGAAAGCCGGGTTGGTGGGCGCCTTGTTATTGGCGCTGGCCGTCATGCCCATCCAGCAGTCTCACTTCTTCACCATGGACAACTGGGCAGCGGCGTTCACCACGCTAGGTATTTATGCGGCCGTGCGCGCGGCAACAATCGGTGACGACGAGCCGCGCTGGAAGTTGGGCTGGTATGCCGTATTCGGACTGGCTCTGGGGCTGGCGGCTGCGTCCCGTGTGAACATTGCTCCGTTAGCGGTCATCATTGGTGTTGGAGCCTATGTCTGGCTGGGTCGCCGCGGGCACACCATGCGTTCGATCGTGAGTCATGGCTTCAATACTGACGTGCAACGGGCGCTTGTCGGGGTCGCGCTGGCCGGTATTGCCTCCCTCCTGACCTTCCGGGTTGCCCAGCCTTATGCCTTCGCCGATCGGGAGATGATACGTCAGGAGGCCATCGCCACAACCGGCAGCGAGCCCGGCTTTATCAGCCTCACCCTGCGTTCGTTTATCACGCCCAATCCGCAATTCCTGTCCAACATGGCTGAAATTCAGCGTCTGCAAGAACCGGAGGCTTCGTTCCCGCCCGCCTTGCAATGGACTGACCGGCCGGCCATCTTGTTCCCGCTTGATAATATGATCCTCTACGGGATGGGGGTCACCGCAGGTCTCTTTGCTGTGTTCGCTGTATTGTGGGCTTTGTGGCGTATGTTCCGTCCCGACACGCGCTGGGGCGACTACCCGGAGTGGATGGTCCATGCCATCCCCGTGTCCTGGACGTTACTCTACTTCCTGTTCATGGGCACCCGCTGGGTTAAATCCATTCGGTATTTCCTGCCCATTTACCCGACTTTGTTTATCGTAGCCGGATGGGCGCTGGTGTATCTGTGGCAGTTGGCGTTAGGAAATGACACGATCACACAGCGAGCCCGCAGTTGGCGTATGGCCGGTATGGGTATCCTGACGGTGCTGATTATTTTGCCCAGTTTCCTGTGGGCGTTAGGCTTCACCCAGATTTATCGCCAGCCACTCACCCGTGTCGCAGCATCCGACTGGATCTTCGAGAACGTCCCCACCGGAGCAACCCTGCTGTACGAAACGCCGGATGGCGAGATCCGCCAGCTTCAGTTACCCGTTAAGAGTTACTATTTTGAAGAACAGGGTGTGCCCCTGCTCCTTGACTTTTCCATGCCGGAAGACGGCCGAATCACTGGTATTCGCTTAAATTATCTCAGCGACCCCGGTGCCGACGGCGATATCGCCGATACCGAGGCACTATGGATCACGCTTAACGATACACCACCGGTTGCCCAGGCCATGCAACTGGATGAAACACGACAGGCGGTGACGGTCGCTCTACCCCCGGTGGATGTAGTTGCAGATACAGTGCAGCGGCTGACCATCCAAGGCGGGCCGGGTGGTGCTATCCAGGCAGGTACCAGCCTCCTGATGAATGAGCATTGGGATGACCTTCTGCCGGTCAGCACCGGCGGGCGCAATGCCTACGGTTCGTATTACACCGAAGTCAACGGTGGACAGCGGCCGGTGACTAATCCCGACAACCCGGAGAAACTGGAAGAAGTTCAAGCCTGGCTGGACGAAGCTGATTACATCATGATCAGCAGCCAGCGTGCCATGTGGTCGTTACCCCGCCTGCCCCTCACCTATCCCCTCATGATGCACTATTACGAGGACCTGTTTAACGGCGATCTGGGATTCGATCTGGTGGCGCAGTTCCACGGCAATATCGGTGTCGGGCCACTGCGGATCAGCGACACGTCCGCCCAACTGGCCTGGGGCGAGGATCCGAATGTGGGCTGGCCGCCGCCGGGTGAGCTGGCGGCCGAAGAAGCGTTCAGCGTTTACGATCACCCGCCGGTGTGGATATTTGCCAAGTCTGACCGGTATTCCTCTGAAAACACGCGGGATATTTTGAGCAGCGTTGATCTAAACAACGCAACGTACATGAACCCGCTGCAAGCAACCGAGGCCCCTTCCGGCCTGATGCTGACCGAACCACAGCTCAGTGAGCAGCGCAGCGGCGGCACCTTTAGTGACGTATTCGATCCGGATGGATTGCTGTCCACCACCCCCTGGTTAGCGGCGATTGTTTGGATGGTTGCTACCGTCCTGCTGGGCTGGCTGGCTTTCCCTCTCGCATTTGTGTCTTTGAAGGGCTTGCCGGATCGGGGCTATGCTCTGGCCCGTGTTTTGGGACTATTGCTCCTGTCATATATCCCGTGGCTGCTGGCAAGCATCGGCTGGCTGCCCAACACGCGGGGGACGCTGCTGCTGGCCTTATGCTGGCTATCGGCGTGGTCAGTGCGGCGATTGGTTACGGCCGACGCCGGGAAATCACTGAGTTCATTCGCCGCAAGTGGAGCTACATGGTGCTGGTGGAACTGCTGGCATTAGGTTGTTCCTCCTGATGGTTGCCATTCGCCTGGGCAATCCCGATGTGTGGGATGTGATCTGGGGTGGCGAGAAGCCCATGGACCTGACGTACTTTACGGCCGTCATGAAGTCCACCACATTTCCTCCGTACGATCCCTGGCTGGCCGGGGGCTATATCAACTATTACTACTACGGCTTTGTTTTTGTCGGCGCGTTAGCCAAACTGCTGGGCATTGTGCCGGCTGTCGCCTACAACCTGGCGCTGCCGATGCTGTTCAGCTTTACTGGAGTGGCTGTATTTAGCCTGGCTCATAATCTGGTGCGCGCCCTTGATCGGGAGCGCGGCGTGGAGGCCGTAACGGATCAGGTGCGATCCTGGTCGGCGACACTCATTGATACGGTCCGGCAGCGTGCTGCTATCGCCGGATTCCTGGCCGTCCTGATGGCGCTCATTCTGGGTAATCTGGCACAGACAGGTGTTATCGCCAATGCCTGGTACCTGACCGGCAATCCGGCTCTGGAAGATGTTCCCCTTGTGGGTCGTGCGGCGCGTACGCTGGACGGCGGCATTAAGGCCATGACGGGCACACCTACCGCGATATACCCCGGTGACTGGTTTTGGAATGCAACACGCGTGATCCCCGCTGACGAAGGCGAGGCAGCACCGATCACCGAGTTCCCCTTCTTTACATTTCTGTACGGCGACCTTCACGCCCATATGATCAGCATGCCCCTGACCATGCTGGCCCTGAGTTGGGCGATCAGTCTGGCACTGATGGCCGGACGAAGGAGGGAACGGCCGCCCGGCAGGGTTCGTGCCATTGGGGAAGCGGCGATCCTTTGGGGTGTTGGCGTGCTGGCAATCGGCTCGCTGCGCGCCACAAATACCTGGGATTGGCCGACCTACCTTCTGCTGGGGGCAGTGGCGATCCTTTACTACTTCTGGCGCAGCGAAGAACAGTTCGATTGGCGCACGGCCGGTCGGGCCGTGTTGGTCATTATCGGCGTTGCCGGGCTTTCCATGCTGGCATTTTGGCCGTATATAGACAATTACGGCACAGCATACTCCTCAGTATCACTATGGGAAGGATCACGCACACCACTCTGGACCTACCTGCTCATCTACGGATTGTTCCTGCTGGTGATTATCACCCACCTGGCTCGTGAGTTGCGCGACTGGGCAGCCTCATGGCAGCCGGAGGCCAATGCAAAAAGCTGGAAGGGATGACGTTACCACTCCTGCTGGTGTTGGGGCTGTTCATTGTGCTGGACCTGCTGCTCCTGTGGCGGGGTTGCGATAGCGCCTCGGCGTTACCGTTGCTGGTAATCTCCGGACTTCTGGCGCTGCGGCCGAATCTTGAAACGTCCCGCCGCATCGTCCTGGCCTTAATGGCTGCTGCGTTAGGATTAACCTTGCTGGTCGAGATTGTGGTGCTGGATGGCGACATCAGCCGGATGAATACTGTCTTCAAGTTCTACCTGCAGGTGTGGCTGATGCTCAGCATCGCCTGTGCGGTAGCAGCCATTTGGGCCTGGCCGGCAATTGCATCCAAGCCGCGCCTGCGACCGGTCTGGACGACCATCTTTGCTGTGCTCGTCGCGGCCGCCCTTCTTTACCCGTTGACGGCGACGCCAGCCAAGTGGCGTATTCGCATGAATCCCGATGCCCCCAACACACTGAACGGTATGGCCTTTATGCCCTACGTCGAATATGGGGACACGGATTATATGGGTAATCCCCAGACCGTGCGGCTGGCAGACGATTACGGTGCGATCCTCTGGATGCAGCGTAACATCGAAGGGTCACCGGTGATCGCCGAGGCCACAACCGGCAATTACTACCGTTCGATTGCCAACCGTGTAGCCATGTACACTGGGTTACCGGATATCGTTGGTTGGGATTGGCACCAACGTCAGCAACGAGCCGTTGTACCTAACTCGATGGTTAGCGACCGCGCAACTGATGTGAACTCACTCTACAACGACGGCCGATACAGCCCAGGCCAAAGCCATTCTGGACAAGTACGGCGTCAGTTATGTCTTCGTTGGTTCACTGGAAAACACCTATTACCTGCCGGAAGGAATCCGCCGAGTTCGATCAGATGGTCAATGAAGGCCTCCCTGACCGAGGTCTACCGCGATGATGCGGCCCGTATTTATCGGTTGTTCGGCCCGACGATACGGTAGCGATGGGAGGACAAAATGCCCGGTCAGTGATCTGCTTGCGGCCGCGCGCTGGTGGATTGTCTGAGCGCCATGGGGCTGGCCGCGCTGCCGCCTAGCCTATGTTGTCCTGCGCCGGCTGCGGATCAGGGCTACGCTTTCACCAAAATGCTGGGGCTGCTGGGAATCCAGCTATTTCTTCTGGATTACCGGCAGTTTGGGATTCTCAGCCAACAACGCCGGAGGGCTATTACTGGCCGTACTAATCTTCGTCGCCATTTCAGTCTGGGTCTATTACCGCTATCACGGTGACGATCAAACCTGTTTGAGTGGCTGCGTGAAAATGCGCGCACGGTCATCATCACCGAGCTTCTGTTTGCTGTCGTCTTCGGCTTGTGGGTGTGGGCACGGGCACAGAACCCAGCCATATCCGCCACCGAGAAACCGATGGAGTTCGCCTTCCTCAACGCCTCCGGCAGCAGTCCCATATTCCCGCCGTTAGATCCATGGCTCTCCGGTTATGCCATCAGTTATTACTACTTCGGCTATGTGATGACCTCATTGCTGGCCCGGTTGGCGATGGTTCCGGAGTCTCTGGCCTTCAATCTGGCAATCGCCTGGATCGTCGCGGACGGCCGTCGGATCATTCCGGGCTGGCTTACAACCTGATCGCTGCTCAGGGGCGACGGCGAACGGCCGTCTTGCTGGGCATCGTGGCTGCTTTGGCTATCCCGGTTGCCGGGAATCTGGAGATCGGGCTGGAGGTGCTCCACGAAAACAATATCGGCTCTGCGGCCGTCTGGGAATGGCTGGACGTACGCGATGTCAGCGGCCGCCGCAGCAGGCAGAAACGCCGCGTTATCGACGAGTGACTGGTGGTGGTGGCGAACCTCGCGCGTCATTCACGAATACCATCTTGACGGTCGGCCTGAGAAGGGCTGGAACCAATTGTTGAGGTCCCGGCGTTTAGTTTTGTGCTGGGAGATCTGCACCCGCATGTGCTGGCATTGCCTTTTGCGCTACTAAGCCTGGGCATTGCGTTGGTTTGGTGGCTGCGTGGGCGGGACGGGCAGGGAGCGATCTCGCCGGATGAATGGGATCCCTTATCCTGGGGCGGCCGATTACGGCGATTACTGGCTGAAGTTGGACCGTTACAGTGGCTGGTAACGGCCGTAGTCCTCGGTGGCCTGTCGTTCCTCAATACCTGGGATGTGCTGATCCATCTCTTTGTTGTCCTGGGAGCGTTTCTGCTGGCAGGCTGGTACCGTCATGGCTGGTCTCGCTCCCTGCTGATACAGACAATCCTGTTGGCCGTTGCGCTGGTCTTGCCGGCTGTGTTGCTCTACTTCCCGTTTTACCTCGGCTTTCGTTCCCAGGCCGCGCCGCCGTTCCTGCTGCCCATGCTTATGCGGCCGACACGGCTTGCCCATTATCTCGTCATCTTCGGGGCGCCGATGCTGGTCATCACCCTGCTGCTGATCAGCCTTGCCATCCGGCAGCACTTTCGCCACTGGCAAACCGGACTGAAGGCGGCGCTGGCTCTACTTGCCGGTTTGTTCCTGGTGATGGTATTCCTGATGTGGATCATAGCGACCAGCCAGTCCGGTAGCACCCAGATTATGAGTCTGGCTAACAGCCTGGGAATCACGCTGGCGGAGCGATCACCGGATCAGGTTGTCGCGCCTATTTGGGGAGCGATGGCTGTGTTGCGGCTGTTGCCGGCCATTCTGCGGGTACGATTACTGTACGCCGCGTTGCTGCTGTTCCTATCAGCACTTCTCATGCTGGTAGTCATGATTGCGAAAGAAGGTGCAGAACCGGCAGATGACTCCACCAAAGAGGGGCCCGGCTGGGTGACATTGCCGTTTGCCTTGCTGTTGATCCTGACCGGCTTGTTACTGACCATCGGCCCTGAGTTCGTCTACCTGCGCGACAACTTTGGCGTCCGGCTGAATACGACATTCAAGTTCTATTACCAGGCCTGGGTCATGTTCGGTATCGCTGCTGTTTTTGGGCTGGACTATCTATGGCAGCTATGGCGGGCGCGTGAAGCACGCATAACCCCGATCCTGGCGACGGCCGGGTATACAATTGCGTTGCTTATCGCACTGCTCTTTCCTGTCTATGCGGTCCGTTCGCGGTCAATTGAATACCGGGGACCTGCCCAAACGGCCGACGGACAACCAGCCGAACGTCAACCGGCCACGCTGGACGGGTTAGCTTATTTGCAACGTTACAACCCCAGCGAGTATGAGGCGATTATGTGGCTCCGCGAACAGGTTGCCCAATCAACCGGCGACCTGCCGGTTGTTCTGGAGGCAGTCGGCGGGCAATATAGCGGCTACGGCCGTATCTCGGCCAGTACCGGACTGCCGACAGTTATAGGCTGGCCCGGACATGAATGGCAATGGCGGGGCAGCGATCACCCGGAACCGGGCCGCCGCGAATTATTGGTGGAGCAGATTTACTCAACACCCGACCTGGACCAGGCGGCATTCGTGCTGGATGAACTGGGTGTCAGCTACATTTACGTCGGTGGATTAGAAGCCCAGACGTATGACGCCATTGGTCTGGAAAAGTTCCGTGATCGGCTGGACGTTGCCTTTGCCAATGACGGTGTTACGATTTACCGGTGGCAGTCGCCCCAAACCAGTTAGCCCATGACCGATTCTACCGCCGACATCACTCAAGCCATACCGGAGCCGCCGTTGGACACTCCTCGTGATCTCCCTACCAGTGACGCTTTGCCGTCCCGGTTTGCACTGCGGTCACGTCTTGCCGCCTGGTCCCGCCAATTAACGATCGCCGATGGGATCATGGCTCTGGTTGTTATTCTGGCGGCGGCCGTTCGTTTCTATCACCTGGGCCAACCGTTACTGTCTCCGTCCGAAGCAACGGCCGCCTTGGGAAGCTGGCAGTTCACGCAGGCGGGAACAGACGTCACCCAGGTTACCAGCCCAGCTTACTTCACGTTAACCAACGCGGTCATGCTTATACTCGGCAGCAGTGACGCAATTGCCCGTCTGGTGCCCGCTATTGCCGGAACGCTAACGGTCGGCCTTGTCTGGTTCCTGCGTCGGGTCTGGGGTTCGGCCGGATTCTTGACGGCCGCTCTCTTTCTGACCCTCTCCCCTTTGAACATTCTGGTGTCGCGCACCGCCGGCGGCCAGGCAATTGCCGTCTTTGCTCTGATGCTTCTCATTGTCAGCATCATCCGGGTCGCATCAAATGGCGGCAAACAGTGGGCTTATGGAATAGGGTTGCGCTTGGTCTGGGCTTAACGAGCGATCCGCTTTTCATTAGCGGCCTGGTGGCGCTCATCCCCGTCTGGATATGGACATCCCGGCGGGAGAAACTCACAGTTGATTCGCCGGAGACGAGGGCGTCTAGCGAATATCTACGGCCGTCAGCTCTCGCCTTTGGTATTACCTTTCTGGCTCTCAGCACTTCGTTTCTGTTGTATACGCCGGGCCTGGGAGCAGCATTGGAGATCGTCACGGGCTGGCTGGGCAGTTTCGGCTTACCAACGCCGGTGTTCTCCGCAAACGGGATACTACTGCCGTTCGTGACCGCCTTGCGATACGAGCGGCGCTCTACGTCCTGGGTTTACCAGCACTGGCCTGGGCCATCACCCGCTTCGGCAAAACGCCGGGCTCATGGCGGCTGGCTGGGTTTGTTGGCCGGGCTGGCCCTTCTCCAATCCCAACTACCCGGTTATGCGCTGCTATTCACCATACCCGGCTACTTGCTGATCGGTTTAATGGCCCGCAATCTGTTCATTCAATCCCATAAAGACTACCGTACAACGCTCAGCTTGTGGCCGGGGGCTTGTTCTGCTGGGAATGATCCTGCTTGTGAGCGCGTCGGTCGTTATGCCCGTCTGGCGCTCTGGTCATCGGATCAGATCGCGTTTCTGGTTCTGGCCTTGTTTGCGCTGATTGCGGCCGGAGGCGTCCTTGTTCTGGCTATGTCCTATAACAGTCTGGCTGCCCGGCAGGGCGCTTTTCTGGGTCTGGCTGTTCTTTCTCCTATATCTTCACAGCAGCGCCACACCTTGACCCAGACAGGGGCCAACGACCCGCGTGAAAGGGCAGTCGTGGAGGAACGGATGATGATGTTCGGATGTCGTCAGAAGTCCTTCGAGGAGTGTCCCAACAAACGACGGGCAGTGACCATGATCTTGACCTGATCAGCACTGTGGACACGCCGGTTCTCCGATGGTATCTGCGCGACTTTGAATACGCTCAATTCGGCGAGACACTCCCTTCATGCAAACCCGCAGGCTGTAATTACACCGGCCGGGGCCGAGTTACGCCTGGGCAGTATTATCTGGGTGCGGATTTTGGCATCCGGCAGCACCTGTCGCTGTTCTCCCAGCCGTTCTCACTCAACGATACGCTCAAGTGGGTACTCTTTCACGAATCAACCGCCCCCGTTGACATTGACCGGGTCATTCTGTGGGTTCGCGCAGACCTGACAGAGGGTTCGCACTAGAAGCAGCATCCCATGAACGAGCAATCCGCCCTACCCTGGAATACTGTCCCGGCCAATCAGGCTGATGCGGTTGATGAAACGGATGAATTGATCCGGCGTGGCCTGAACGGGGACGAGACCGCCTTTGTGGCCCTTTATAACCTGCATAGTGGCATGGTGTACCGGCTGGCTCATAGCCTCCTGCAGCACCCGCAGGACGCGGAGGAAGTGCTCCAGGACAGCTTTGAGTACGCCTTTCCGCCGGCTGGTTCTGTTTGATCCGCGCAAAGTCGGCATTCAAAACGTGGCTGTATCGCATCACGGTCAGCCGCCGCAACAAGCGCCGCCGCAAATGGCTACCGACATTTTCATTAAACACGCTGATAATCAGGAGCTACAGGACCAGACAATCACCACGCCGGACGAGCGGCTCAACCTGTCCGAGCGGCAACAGGCCGTCTGGGTGGCTCTGGGGAAACTGTCGCCCAAGCTGCGCGAGGTAGCGATCCTGCGTTATTTCGCCGGAATGCAATATAAGGAGATAGGGACCGTTCTGGAAATTCCCGCCAAAACGGCCGAATCCCGGATGCGTTCTGGCCCACAAGGCGTTGCGCCAGATATTACAGGATCAACTGACTGAAGACTCGCTGCGAATTTCGAAAGTCTGTCGTGTATGGGCTCTAGAGAAGACTTATGGAACAACACATCCTGCCACCCGTTTCTGATTACGTTCTGGATTTGTTGCCGGAAAACGATCGGCACATGCTGGAGACACATGCCGCCACATGCAGCGATTGTCGCCGGGCGTTGGAACAGGAACGGCAGATTGAGACACTGGTTCGCCAGACACTTCAAGTTGCAACACAGCCCAACTCGATGCGGCTGCAAGCCCTTCGTCCACGAGTTGTGGAACGGCAGGCACAGCAACCCACAATGTTTGTACGGCAGCTAGCGCCGGTCATGCTGCTGCTCTTTATTCTGGCCGGAACTCTGGTGTTACAGGTAACGCGCGTCGCCGGGGAATTCAATATCCCGGCACCGGCTTTTTACAAGAACAGCACACCGACAGCAACCAACACCAGCACACCGACAGCGACTATTGCCAATCTGGACCGGCAAAGTCATCTCTCCCAAGACGCTGTCAGTATGGCGTTTCCGGTACAACCACCAGCCCCACCGACCGAAACGGCCGCACCGCGACCGGCTTCGCAGATGACCGAACCAGTGTCGGTGTCCACACCTGAAGCGACGGCTCCATCGGCCGACACACACTGATAGAACGGTGGATTCCTAACTAACCCAGCCTCCGAAAAGTTGAAACGTTATGGCGCAATTAACATCAACACCCCAGCAGACTGAACAAACGGATTTTCTTTCGCGACCGCTCATCGCCTCCATCGGCCTTGATTGGGAAAAGGCAATCTACATCGCATTCATCATGATTGCCATCGTGTCCCGGTTCTGGGGCCTGGGCGATCGCGTCATGAGCCATGATGAAAGCCTGCACACCCAGTTCTCCTACCAGTATTTCATTGGCGACGGCTATTCGCACACGCCCCTCATGCATGGACCGTTGCTGTTCCACGCCACCGCAGCCTCCTATTGGCTCTTTGGTGATAGCGACTTAAGTGCTCGAATTCCTGTCGCCCTTCTCGGCGTATTGCTGATCATCGTTCCCTACTTCCTGCGGGATTGGCTGGGTCGCAAGGGGGCGTTATTCACCAGCTTTCTGTACCTGATCTCCCCCTACCTGAGCTACTACTCGCGCTATATCCGCCATGACATCTATATAATTATTTGGGCGCTCATCGTCTTCATCGCCATTCTGTACTACCTGAGGCAGTCCAAAGATAGCTATCTCTGGTGGTTTGCCGCAGGGCTAGCCCTCATGTTCTCCACCAAGGAAGTTGCTTTCATCTATGTGGCGATCTTCGGTAGCTTTCTGGTTCTGCGGCTTCTGGCACGATTGGCGGAGGCAGATTGGCTCCGATCGGCGCTGCCACGCCTGCGAACACCTATATTGGTCGCGCTGCTGGGCATCGTGATGGTCGGGGCTGGGTTTGCCACCCATACGCTAACGGCCGACACGGCAACGACAGAGAGTACGACAGTAACCAGTGAGGGGTTTGCCGTTGACCCGAACGCAGCGCAAACTACGACCGCCCCAGCCAATACGACAACCACCATCTTTCAATGGATCGAACTGGCAGGTATCGCCACTTTTTCCGTCGGGTTATTCCTCGCACTGCGGGCAATGCGGCCGGAAATTGACAAGTACCCGGAGTTTGATCTGATCATGCTCTTCAGTACGCTGTTGTTACCACTGACCTCGCCGTTACTTGTGCGTATCGCCGGATACAATCCTCAGGGCACGACAATTGAACGATGTCTTCTAGAGGGTCAGGAAACCATGTCGTCCCTGCAACTGTTCCTGGCGCGCGCCACCAACGGCACTTGTGTTAGCTCCTATCTCCACTCTGATTATGTGGTGACGACTATTTTCCTTCTCCTCAGTCTGGTCATCGCCATTGCCCTGGGACTGTGGTGGAATCGCCGGCGGTGGATCATTGCCGCCCTGATCTTCAACGGCATTTTCCTGATTCTCTATACATCCGTATTTACCAATCCGGCCGGGTGGCGTACCGGTATGATCGGCTCGCTGGGCTACTGGTTGGAGCAACAAGGCGTTGAACGCGGTAGCCAACCCTGGTTTTACTACTTCTTTGTCACACCGTTTTACGAATACCTGACGATTATCTTTGCCATCGCCGGAGCCTGGCTGTGGACTAAGAAAGAGCGCCTCAATGAGATAGTCTGGTACTGGGTATGGGTTATCCTGTTTGGTTTGCTGGCATTCAGCCTGAGCAACTGGCTTTTCAACCGCACACTGGAAGACCCGGCCGCCGCCAGTATGATCCCCGGTTTCATGGCGGCCGCGGCCGTTCTGTTGCTTGGGGCAGCCTACTGGTTCCTGGTCCGGCGACGACAAATAATCACCCGGCATGAGCTGACCAATGGGTTGCGAGAACTGATCAATCTATCTGAGCTGGTCTCGTTTATTCCCTCGCTCATCTGGTGGACGATCCTGACCTGGATTGCTTATACCTTCGCCGGTGAGAAGATGCCCTGGCTAAGCACTCACTTCGTCATTCCCATGGCAATGCTAGCGGGTTGGTATTTCAATGAACGACTGAATGCGATTAATGTGCGTGAACTATTCACCACGCGAAACATCCTGGCTCTGGGACTGACAATGCTGTTTATCGTCGTGGCTGCCGTCGCCCTGAGTCCGATATTGCTGGGTACCTTCCAATTGGGTGATCAGCAACTGCAAAATCTGTCGGCTGGCGGTCGTTTCCTCGGTGGGCTTCTGCTGGCAGGGGTGGTCGGTTATGCCTGCTATCGCCTGTATCAACAAATGTCCAAACCGATTCGGTCAATGACCATTACCCTGGCGATCTTCGGCGTGCTGAGTTTCCTGACGATCCGGGCCAGCTACATGGCGAATTTCATTAATGCCGATTTCACCAACGAATTCATGGTGTACGCCCACGGCGCACCGGCCACCAAGAGTGTAGTGCTTGACCAGTTGGAAGAAATTTCCATGCGGCTTAACGGCGACAAGGGTATCAATGTTGCCTATGACAATGACGTTTCCTGGCCGTTTACGTGGTATCTACGGGACTATCCCAACCGGGTGTACTTTGGGGAAAATCCGACCCAGAGTCTGAACGAATCCCCGGTGGTTCTCGTCGGCAGCAATAACTGGAGTAAGGTAGACCCATTCCTGACGAATAACTATACCAGCCACGAATACACATTCCTGTGGTGGCCCATGGAAGATTACCGGCGCATTTCCTGGGAAGCCGTTTTCGGCAATCCCGACGCCGAGGTGCGCCATGGATTGGGCGATCCGGACGTTCGCCAGGCCTTGTGGGATATCTTCTTCTACCGCGACTACACCAAGTACGGTGAGGTATTCGGCGGCACCTATACAGCCGGGGAGTGGCCGCTGCGGCATGAACTCCGTATGTACGTTCGCAATGATGTTCTGGCGAATATCTGGGATTATGGCGTCGGCGCAACCACGGTAGCGGCACTGGAAGATCCCTACGCAGAGAATGCTCTGGCGCTGTTGCCGGATCAGGTCCTAAACGATAGTGGTGTTGCTTCCAACGCGCCTGGCTCATTGGCCGCACCGCGAAATGTCGCTGTTGCCCCTGATGGTGAGATATATGTTGCCGACTCCGGTAACAACCGCGTTCAGGTTTTTGACAGCAATGGTCAGTTCCTCCGTGAATGGGGAAGTTCCGGGACAAATCCCGGTCAGTTCAACGAGCCCTGGGGGCTGGTTGTAGATAATGAGTTCGTCTATGTGGCGGACACCTGGAACCATCGCATTCAGAAATTTAGCCGGGAGGGTGACGTCGTCGGTGTCTTTGGCACCAGTGGCGCCCCGGCCGGGGACGGCGTTGACCAAGGATTGGGGCTGTTCTTCGGACCTAGAGCTATTGTCTTTCTGAACGAAAATGAACTGGCTATTACCGATACCGGCAACCACCGTATTCAGGTCATGGACACAGATGGGAATTTCCTGCGCCAGGTCGGCGGTCTGGGAAGCTCGCCGGGGCAGTTTAATGAGCCGGTCGGACTGGCGGTTGGCAGTGACGGCACTTTGTTTGTGGCCGACACCTGGAACGGCCGCATCCAGGAATTTGACGCCAGCCTGCAACCCCTCTCCGAATTCCGTGTGGATGCATGGTATGGTCAATCGATCAACAACAAACCCTATCTTGATGTAGACAGCAGCGGCCGGTTATATGTAACCGATCCGGAAGGTTACCGGGTTTTGATCTTCTCCACTGACGGGGAGTATCTTGGACGATTCGGGCAGTATGCGGCCGATAATACCGGCTTCGGTTTACCCAACGGGATCACGGTGGATCAGTCCGATCAGGTGTTTGTTGTGGATTCCGGGAACAACCGGGTATTGCGGTTTGCCCCGGTTTCAATACCTTGATTGCCGGGGTTGGCGACTGGTTAATAACGGTTGAGACTCCATTATAGGTGAGTTAGGATGGGGGTTAGCCTGGGGTTGCAATTGAGCGCTCCGGACAATACAAGGGAGAGCACCTGATGACAACCGAGACTTTAAATTCAACAGAAAATACCGTAAAACGTGTAACCAGCCGCAATGAGTTGGAAGCGGCTCTGGGAGAAAACCGCCAACTGGCCGATGTGGACCTGAGCGGGCTTGATCTGCGTGGATTTCATCTGGCCGGCGCAGACCTCAACCACGCCAACCTGAGCAATGCTGACTTATCCGGAGGCATTTTGACCGGATTGAATCTGGCCCGTGCGGATCTGTCCGGTACGAACCTGAGCCGGAGCCTGATTGCCGGCGTCAATCTGGAAGGGGCCAATTTACGCAAAGCCAAACTTAATCAGTCAATCCTGGTGGGAATTAACCTTAAGCAGGCAAACCTGACCGACGTTGATTTACGCGAAAGTCGCATGATGGCAACCAATGTCTCTGCCGCCAACTTCAGCGGTGCCCAGTTGGATGGCTCACGCGCTTCGGCCGTTCGTTGGGAAGACTCCAGCGTACAGCCAGCCGGCAACCCCAGGCCGCTAATCCCACAGTGGCTTCCCTGGGCTGCGGCTGCCGCCGGTGCGTTCATCCTGTTACGCCTGTTTACCCGCCATAAAAAGTGATACGGTGCACCTCCGCAAAGTGTGTCACCATTGCGACGGGCCACAGCCACCGTTATAATGCGTCGCCAAAGAGACCCTTGGGCGACATTTTCTTAATTCCTGCGCCTGAGCGGAAGCATCTTCGAATGGAGGCAATCCCATGGAAAAGCATCGGCCGTTTGGCGTGACCCTGTTAGCATTGTTGGCCGGAATCGCAGCATTGGTGAACATCTGGCACACGCTCCAAATGCTCCATATCATTCCGATTTCACTGGGTGAGAGTCACTTCTTCACCTTCGATCTTATCGGCGCAATACTGTTTGGCTTGTTAGCTTTGATCTACGTCTGGCTTTTCTTTATGCTGTGGAACGTCAATCCGCAGGGCTGGCTGTTCGTAACGATTCTGGCTATCCTAAACCTGATCCTCGCCTTCCTGTCGATTTTGGGGCAGTCCACGTTTTCAGCCATGCTGCCCAGCCTGCTGATTAACGGTCTGATTCTGCTCTATTGTCTGACTCCCGGAACACGGCAGGCATTTGGCGCCTAAACTTCCAACCCTCATATAACTACAGATCAGACCGGTTCAGGCCACGACGAACTGGAAGTCTGATGATCTCTGCCTATAATCCTATTCATGTCAACAAACGGACTGACACCAAGATTGCAAGAAATCGTAGAGGACTTTGAGGTATGCCAGGAAATGAGAAACTGGAATACCTGCTGGAACTATCCCAGACACTTGCTCCCCTGCCCGAATGGCTGGACGAACGGCGCGGTGAGATGCACGAAGTCAACGAGTGTATGACGCCGGTTTTCGTCTTTGCCGAACGCAATGAGGACGGCCGCTTTACCTTCCATATCGACATTCCCCCGGAATCGCCGACGGTGCAGGGTTTCGGCGCTATCCTCCAGCAGGGGCTGAAGGGCGCAACGGCCGATGAGATTGCCGCCGTCCCGGACCAATTCTATCTGGCGACCGGCTTACAGACCGTCCTGTCCGGCCAACGGTTGTTCGGGATGAGTGCTATCCTGTCCGATGTCAAGCGATTGGCAGCAGAAACCCAATAAACCCCACAAACAAAAACACCGGGGCTGCAAGCAGCCCCGGTGCCCTGTAATCAAAATATGCCGGCGGTTCTGTTTAGTGATCCCGTTCCAGCACTGAGTCTATCAATGAATCAAGCTCGTCACGGGCCGCTGACGGGGGAACGACGGCCAATGCCTCGCGGGCCCGTGTCGCCATCTCCATTGCCTGCAAACGGGCAGCTTCAATTGCGCCGGTATCGCGCAGGCGAGCCATCATTTTCTCAATGGGATCCTGTGGCTCGTCCAGCGTAGCCGTCTCCTCCCCATTCGTTTGCAGGGTCAGAATCGGCCGTTCCTGTTCAGCGACGAGGACGCCACGCTGCTGAGCGACATCCAAACCAACCGGCTTGCCCAACGCGTCCGGATCGCCGATGATGTCGAGCATATCGTCGACGATCTGAAATGCAATTCCCAGATTGAAGGCGTACTCTGCCAGCGCATTAACCACGCTGTCATCCCCATTACCCAGCATTGCGCCCATTCGCGCCGAGGCTTCAAACAGGCTGGCTGTCTTCAGGCTAACGATGCGCTTGTAGGTTTCCCGGTCAATGGTTCCGGCTTTTGCGGAAACAGCCTGGAGCGTTTCCCCTTCCACAAGGCGTGTACAGGCATCAGCCATAATCACATTGTATTCGCCACCATAGGGGGCCATCAACTCGTAGACCTTGGTGAACATGTAGTCCCCGGTCAACAAGGCAAAAGTGCGGCCCCACCGAGCATGGACAGCCGGTCGGCCGCGGCGAAGCAGGCTATGGTCGTTGATATCGTCGTGAACCAGGGTGGCCGTGTGAACCATTTCGATTGCCGCCGCCATAGATACGGCATCATGAATGTCTTTTCCCCCGGCAATGATATAGGAGAGGAAACCAATCTGCGGACGCAACCGCTTACCGCCCGATTTCAAAATATGGATACTGGCCTCGTTCAACAGGTCAATTTCACTATCAATTACGGCGATTAATTTTGCATCAACGGCGTCAAGGCCTTCTTGCACCAACGGTAAATCCATATCCTACCTCGTCGTTCACAACTTTCAATTATTTCTGAACGATCTGACTTATATTATAGTTTTGCCAAATCCCGTCGTCAAGACGTTTGTGAAAATTGGCGCAATCTTTAAGTATAACGGCCATACTTTGGCTAGGGCAGCAGGCTGCGTCATAATCATAGTATAGCCAAAAACAGCAGACTGACAGGTTAAGCGGAACGATACACTCAGGACGGGCACATGGAAGCACTTAGGGAGAGAGTTCGAACCGAAGGACAGAATCTGGGACGGGGCATTCTAAAGATTGACAGCTTTTTGAATCATCAGGTAGACCCGGCACTGCTGGAAGCTGCCGGTCAGGAGATTGCAGAGCGCTTTCAGTCAACTGCCCCCACCCGCATTCTGACGGCCGAAGTCAGCGGGATTATTCCCGCTGTTATGGCTGGTAAGGCACTGGGGAATATCCCGGTTGTCTATGCCCGAAAGCGAAAACCCATTACCATGCAGGAACCGGTCTTTCTGGATACGGCTCCCAGCCATACGAAGGGGCATGAAGTCATGCTCATGGTGTCGCCTGAATTTCTCGCCCCGATGGATAGAATTCTTATCGTGGATGATTTTTTAGCCAGCGGGCAGACAATTGATGCGCTGGCGCGGATTGTGCGATCAGCCGGGGCGACTCTGGTCGGCATTGCGGCTATCGTAGAAAAAGAATTTGAAGACGGCGGCAATTGTTGGCCCCCTGGTGTACCCATCGAAGCGTTGGTTTCAATCGTTTCCATGACCAGTGACGAGATTCTCCTACGATAATCCCGAAAGAGGAAAACACTCGAACTTATGACCCAACACGACACAATTGTTATTCTGGATTATGGCTCGCAATATTCGCAGTTGATCGCCCGGCGGGTACGCGAAGCCAATGTGTATTGCGAGTTGCTTCCTTGGCACGCATCATCTGAGGACATTCTTGCCCTCAATCCTAAAGGGTTTATCCTGAGTGGAAGCCATTGGAGCGTCTCCGACAAGGAGGCACCGACGCTGCCCCAGGTCGTTCTGGACAGCGGGTGCCGGTCCTGGGTATCTGCTACGGTATGCAGCTCCTGTCCCATCGTCTTGGGGGACAGGTCGCCGGGGCATCGAAACGGGAATATGGTCCGGCCAATCTCATTATTAACGAACCTGACAACGATCTCTTTATCGGTTGGTTGAATTCACCTGAAAGCACTGCTGCTTCCGGCCTCCCTATTGACCAGGTTTGGATGAGTCATGGTGATAAAGTGGAGCAACTTCCGCCGAGCTTTTTACCACTGGCACATACTGCCAACTCCCCTTATGCGGCCGCGGCCGATCCGGAAAGGGGATATTATGCCGTCCAGTTCCACCCGGAAGTCGTGCATACCCCCAGGGACGCCTCTTGCTCAGCAACTTCGTTCATCGCATCTGCCACTGCCAACCTGACTGGACACCGACCGGCTTCATCGAAGAACAAACGGCCGCCATTCGTGAACAGGTCGGGGATGGCCGGGTTGTCCTGGGACTGAGCGGCGGCGTGGATTCGGCCGTTGCGGCGGCGCTGATTCACCGGGCGATTGGCGACCATCTCACCTGCATCTTCGTGGATACCGGTATGTTACGCCAGGGTGAAGGGGCGCAGGTCGTGCAGACCTTTCAGCAGGAACAGGGTATTCACCTTGTGGCCGTCAACGCAATCGAGGAGTATCTGGATGCGTTGGCCGGGGTAACCGACCCGGAGCTTAAGCGGCGCATTATCGGTGAGAAATTCGTGCGTATCTTTGAGCGTGAAGCGGGCAAGCTGGGCCAGATTGATTTTTTGGCTCAG
Organism: Chloroflexota bacterium; assembly: GCA_041390945.1. Taxonomy (GTDB): domain Bacteria; phylum Chloroflexota; class Anaerolineae; order Promineifilales; family Promineifilaceae; genus Promineifilum. The sequence continues at coordinate 124,070 of JAWKOY010000023.1, read as the reverse complement.
GGAACTATCTACCCCGACGTAATCGAAAGTGCAGGCAAAGGCCGGGAGCAGGCTCAGGTCATCAAGACCCATCACAATGTAGGCGGTCTGCCCGAAGATATGGATTTCGAACTGGTCGAGCCGCTCCGCTTTCTGTTCAAAGATGAGGTGCGCCGGCTGGGAACGGCGCTCGGTTTACCCGATTCCATTGTCTGGCGGCAACCGTTTCCCGGACCGGGGCTGGCTGTTCGTTGTCTGGGGCAGATTACCTGGGAGCGACTGGAACGGCTGCGGCAGGCCGATGCCATCTTCCTGGAAGAATTGGGCCAGGCGGATTTGCTCCGTCAGGGAACGCAGCAGTCATTTGCCGTACTCCTGCCGGTGCGCAGTGTCGGGGTCATGGGTGACGGCCGAACTTATCAGGAAGTGATCGCCCTGCGCGCAGTGACGACCGAGGATTTCATGACGGCCGATTGGGCACGTCTCCCGTATGATTTACTGGCCCAGGTCAGCCGGCGCATCGTCAACGAAGTCGATGGGGTAAATCGCGTCGTGCTGGACATTACCTCCAAGCCGCCGGGCACAATCGAGTGGGAATAACGCTTAGCGAAGCGGTTCGATTTGTGTGATAATGGACGATTATTAGGCGGCTTGATTAATCTGCTGAAACAGAACTCATAGGAGGCGACGTAATGGATTATATGGATATGCTAAAACGCGGGTGGTCCACCGCCTGGGATAACAAGTATTTGTGGATCCTGGGCTTTCTGGCCGCTCTGGGTTCCGGCAGCAAATTTACTTATTCTTTTAGCTCAGGGTCAACTGATTCCGGCTTCGCCGAAAATCTGGCTAGTAATCCGGCATTCCTGGGAACACTGGCGGCCGGGTTGGCTGCCGCAACCTGCATAGGCTTGATTCTGGGCATCGTTTTATGGCTGGTAAGTCTGGCGGCGCGCGGCGGTCTGATCCAGAGCGTTGCCCGGCTGGAACTTCACAAGCCGGTAAGCGGGTTTGGCGAAGCATTCAAACTGGGTTGGAAAAAGGTCTGGAGCCTGGCCGGACTCACGATTCTACTGTTTGGTATCGTTTTCCTGATTGTGATTGCGCTAATTCTGGTCTTTGTCTTTTCAGGTGGCGCATTGGCGGCGCTATTTAGCGGTGGGGAAGACGCAATGAGTTCGCTCGCTGCCGGATTTGGTGTTATGAGTCTATGTTTCGTGGGATTGCTCTGTCTGCTCATCCCTCTGATGATTGTTCTCAACTTCATCTACGCCTTTGCTTTTCGGGGTTTGGTCCTGCGCGACTTAAGCGTGACAGACTCCATCCGGCATGGCTGGGAAGTATTGCGTGATAACCTGGCCCCCATCATCATGTTAGTCTTAGCTTTCCTTCTGTTCAACATCATCGCCTTTATCATTGCCGCAGCAATTCTGTTTACGTTAGGGCTGGGTGTCGCCGTGCCCATGGGGCTGCTTGCCAACACGGATGCAACGTTCCTGCAGGGCTTGCTGGCCGTTCTGGGCGTCCTCACAGCTGCCATCATCTCGGCGATCATCTTCGCCGTCCTTACAACATGGCAGTCCTCAACGTTCACGATTGCCTATCTGAACTTCACCGGCAAGGACATAGATTTCTCTGAAGCCTAAGCTGGGTTAGTTCTATTAAACGAAGGATCAGTAAACTTAAGGAGAGCGGGCCAGTGAGCCCGCTCTCTGGCTTTATATGGAATGCGTATAGCGGATATGCCTATGGAACTTCGGCTGGGAATAGACACAGGCGGCACGTTCACTGATTTCATCTGGGTTTCCGAAACAGGAGATTTGGAGATCCACAAGGAACCCAGCACGCCGTCCGACCCATCTCAGGCCATCCTCCGGGGATTGGAAAAGCTTCATATCCCGACCTCGGCCGCCATTGTCCATGGCAGCACGGTGGCAACAAATGCCCTACTGGAGCAGCGAGGCGCACGCACAGTCCTCATCACCACAAAAGGATTTGGCGATGTACTGGAAATCGGCCGACAGAATCGCCCCGACCTCTACGCTCTGGTACCTATCAAACCTCCAACACTAATTCCGGCCGAACTGCGGTTCGAGGTCAACGAGCGAGTTTCCAGCCAGGGGAATGTCCTTGTCCCCCTGGATAAGGCAGAACTTGAGCAACTCCTCTCAACTCTAAAGAACAGACAGATTGAATCCGTAGCCGTCTGCCTCCTGTTTTCCTTTCTGGTGCCCGACCATGAACAGCAGATCCGGGAACAGCTACAGTTAAGGCAAACCGGCGAGGATAGCATCCATATCTCCCTGTCATCCGATATCCTGCCTGAGTATCGGGAATACGAGCGCACAGCAACAACCGTCATCAATGCCTATGTCGCACCGCTCATGACCCGCTACCTGAACCGGCTGGCCGAGGGAGTGGCACCTCGACCACTGGCAGTGATGCAGAGCAACGGCGGGATTATCGGCGCATCCATGGCCGGGGAACAGGCGGCTCGGACGGTGCTTTCCGGCCCAGCCGGTGGCGTGGTCGGTGCCCGTTACATTGCCTCTGCCGCCCGACAGGCCACCGGTACTGACTACAGCAATCTCATCACATTTGATATGGGCGGCACCAGTACGGATGTAGCCCTTTGCCCCGGACAGTTGCCCATGACGGCCGAAAGCGAGATTGCCGGTTTACCGCTACGTCTGTCCGTTATAGACATTCACACGGTAGGGGCAGGTGGCGGGAGTCTCGCCTATGTGGACGCCGGAGGCGCGCTGCATGTCGGCCCGGAAAGCGCCGGTGCCGATCCCGGTCCGGCCTGTTATTCCAGCGACTATGCCGGTTGGCGCAACCAGATGGACCGTCATTTTGCGCCGGGTCAGGCCACGGTGTCGGATGCCAATCTTGTTCTGGGCCGGCTTGATGCGGATCACTTCCTGGGTGGAGCCATGCGCCTGAATGAAGCCGCCGCCCGCGCTGCGGTTTCCGAACTCGCACGGCAAATTGGTGCGGAAAGCCCGGAGGCAGCAGCGGCCGATATACTCCGCGTAGCCAATGCCACAATGGAACGTGCTATACGCCGCATCTCGGTCGAGCGGGGCCATGATCCCCGGCGGTTTACCCTACTGGCTTTCGGTGGCGGGGGCCCACTCCACGCTTGCGACCTGGCAAGGGCGCTACAGATACCGCGCGTTCTCATCCCACCAACGCCGGGGGTTCTGTCGGCGCTGGGTATGCTGGCAGCAAACCCAACTCGCAGTTACTCGCGAACGGTCATGCAAGGTATGTCCGGTGAGGCAGTGTCAGTTGAGTGGCTTGAGTCGCAGTTTCAATCTCTGGTCAAGCAGGCACTCGATGATCTGGCCGCAGATGGGCACGAACCCGGCGCTATCTCATGGCAGTACGAGCTGGACATGCGCTATCTGGGCCAGTCCCATGAGCTGACCATTTTCTGGGATCAAACCCAGAACCCACAAGTTATTATCCAAACATTCCACGAGGCACACCAGCAACGCTATAGCTATCACCAACAGCATGCGGCTGTCGAATTGGTCACGATCCGGTTGTCAGCTTCCGTTCCCATTTCCCCACCCAAGCTTGTGGCCTCAATCCCTCTCCCCCAGGAAGAGATATCCCAGACAACAAAGTCAGTGTGGATCAACGGCCGTCAGATAGACGCCGCCTTCATCGAACGCACAGACCTCTCTCCCGGCAGCCAGTTCGCCGGCCCGGCAGTCATCACCCAATACGACACCACAACTCTGGTCCCGGAGGGTTGGTCCGGACAGATTGACGCTCTTGGCAATCTCCTATTGACTGTTGCTTAATCTAAAAATAGAGTGGGCATATGGAGCCTCGTAGTGGTTCTATAATGCAGGTAAGCTGTACCTGCATTTGTTTATCCCTCCTGCGCTAATAAATGAGCAGGGTAATTAACGGAGATCTCCATGCGAACCAAACACCATCTGTTAACCAAGACCCACCTTCTACACTTCTCCATCCTCCTCTTGTTTGTCACCGGCCTATTCGTGCTGGTTGCCGCCCTCCCGGTTCAGGCAGCCGATGACCAGTGGCATGCTCGTTACTGGAACAACCGCAGTCTGGCAGGCGAGCCGGTCTTGCAACAGTTCGAGGATACGATTGACTACGATTGGGGTAGCGGATATCCCGCTCCCGGCATCAATGCAGACGAATTTTCCGTGAAGTGGACGCGCGACGTTGAGTTCCCAGCCGGCACCTATCGCTTTACAGCAACCATGGATGATGGTATGCGTGTCTGGATCGATGATGAACTCATCATTGATTCCTGGAACGACAGCCAGGTCCATACCATTTCGGCAGATCGCTACCTCACCCCCGGTGAGCATACCATTCGCGTGGAATACTACGAGGCTGGTGGGGATGCTGAGGCTCGTTTCTTCTGGACTCCAGTTGGGGGTGTGCCGGCAACATTCAATAACTGGAAGGGAGAGTACTTCAACAACCCCAGCCTGATTCCACCGGTGCTCTATGTACGTGATGACGCCGCGATCGATTTCGACTGGGGACTGGATGCTCCTATAGAAGGTTTCAATTATGATAATTTCTCAGTGCGTTGGTCCAAGGACGTAGACCTCAATCCCGGTACCTACCAGTTCCATGTAACAGTTGTTGATGGCGTACGGCTATGGGTGAACGACATCCTGGTCATTAATGAATGGCACTTGCAGGCAGAGGATGAGATTACGAAAACTGTCACCGTACCCGGTGGCTCCACTCCCATCGTACTGGAATACTACGATGCTCGTGACAATGCCGTCATTAAGCTGGATTGGACGCAGGTCAGCGGATCCGGGATGGGAACCAGCACGACAACCTCTTCATCCACAGCAACAACTACTGCCGCAGCTACACCGGTAGCTGCGCCAAGCGGTTTGTCAGCAACAATGACCGGCGCGCTCTATCTGAATGTTCGGGATGAGCCTTCTATGGACGGTACCGTCGTCGGCAATCTCAGCCGCAACCAGACCGTTGAAATGACAGGTTACAAGTCTATCGGCGGTTACTGGATTGAGATCGTTCTGCCGGGCGGGCAGACAGGCTGGGTGAGTTCACGCTATATGACAACCGGTACCCCTGTAACGGATTTAGCGGTTAAGCGATAAACCACGAAGCAAAACAAACGGGGTACATGAATAATTCATGTACCCCGTTTTGTTATTACCAAGAATATTAGCCTATAGGGCTTTATTCGTGATCGTCGTGCTCTTCATGATCCTTGCGCAAGCGTGCGACCAGATCATCCTGTAGGTGAGCCGGGACACGTCCGTACTGCAAGAACTCCATACTGAACATGCCGCGACCTTGCGTCATTGAGCGCAAATCGGCCGCATAGGTCTGCATCTCGGCCAGCGGCACCTCGGCGCGGACGATACTCTTGTTACCTTCCTGGTCCATACCGAGCACACGAGCGCGGCGCGAGTTCATATCACCCAGGATGTCGCCCATATTATCGGCCGGAACGGTCACTGTTACTTCATAGATCGGCTCCAGCAAAACAGGACCGGCAGACATCACCGCCTTCTTAAAACCTTCGCGTCCGGCGATCTGGAAGGCGATTTCCTTGGAATCGACCGGGTGCATCTTGCCGTCGTAGATAACAGCACGGACGCCAACGACCGGGTAACCGGCCAGCACACCGCTCTCCAACGCCTGACGGCAGCCTTTTTCAGTGGCCGCCACAAACGGTGCCGACACAGCACCACCGAATATCTCGGACTTAAACTCAAACTCATGGTTCTGATCGGCCGCCTCTACGCGAAGATTAACCCGACCGTACTGGCCTGCACCACCCGACTGCTTTTTGTGAGTGTATTCGGCATCGGCCGTCTTGGTAACAGTCTCCCGATAAGGAACCTTGGGTACGGTTGTCGTTAAATGCACACCAAACTTGTTCTGTGCTTTCTGGACAGCAATGTCAAGATGGGCCATGCCCATGCCGGACAGGATGGTTTCTTTGGTGGCGGTGTCGGTGTGCCAGGAGAGAGTCGGGTCTTCAACAACAAGCCGGTTAAGTGCCTGGTTGAGTTTGGCTACGTCGGATTGAGAAACCGGATGGATGGCAACAGAGGCAATCGGTGCAGGCTGCTCAACCGGGTCAACCTTGAGGATGGAGCCGCGATCGCACAACGTCGTGTTGGTTACGGCATCGCCCAGTTTGACGACCGTGCCGATATCGCCGCTGTGCAGGCGCGTCACCGGGGAAGCTTCCTTCCCGGATGGAACCTGCAACTGGCCGATACGGACTTCTTCATCGTGGTCGGCATCCCAAACACGGGAATCGGATTCAAGCATACCACTGAATACCCGAACATAGCTGGTCTTACCGAAGTTGTCCTCGCGTGTTTTAAAGATGAAGGCGGCCAGGTGCGCGTCGTCCTTGGGCTCAAGAGTTACTTCTTCACCACCGGCATTGGTCGCTGTCGTGGTCTCCACTTCATTCGGCGCGGGCAATAGATCCGCCAGGGTATCCATGAGTACATCCAGCCCGATGCCGGCCTCACCAGCACAGAAGGTAATTGGTACAACCGAACCCTGGATCATGGCCGCCTTGAGACCCTTGATAACCTCGTCAGGAGTCAGTTCCTCGCCTTCCAGGTATTTCTCGATCAGGGCATCATCCCCTTCGGCCGCAGACTCAACCAGTTCCATTCGGGCCATCTCGGCTTCTTCAGCCAAATCGTCCGGAATGGGGGCTTTCTCATTCTTTTCGCCCATTCGCGCTTCCATCTTGAGAAGGTCAACAACGCCTTTGAAGTCAGGGCCTTCACCAATGGGCAACTGAAGGCGGATGAGATTGCCTTCCAGGTTACCGCTTGATGCTTTCCATCACCCGGCGAACACGAACATTCTCGCGATCCATTTTGTTGACGACGATGATGCGGGGCCGGTTATACCGATCGGCCGCCTGCCATACAGCTTCCGTGCCGACTTCAACGCCGGAAACCGCCTCGACTAATACAACGGCCGACTCGACCACTTTCATCGCGCTATTGACTTCACCAAGGAAGTCCAGGAACCCCGGTGTGTCGAGAATATTCATCTTGACACCGTTCCATTCGACCGGTGCAATACCCGTCGAGATGGAACTGTTCCGGGAAACTTCCTCTTCCTCAAAATCCATATGGGCTGTACCTTGCAGGACACTACCCATGCGCGTAATGACGCCAGTGTTAAACAGGAGGCGTTCAACCAGCGACGTCTTGCCCGCTCCGTTATGGGAAACGAGCGCCATGTTACGGATTTGACCGGTGTTATATTCTTTCATGCGTAACTAAACCTCTATGGGAAATCGGGTAAATCATTTAACTTTTGGGGTATGGCCTAGGTTTTGTTCGGCCTAACATTTAGCATTGGCTGGAGCGATGCCCAAGGCTTTCGAAAAAAGTGGGATGGCTCTTGTCCTTCTTAGGAGTATGGGCAATTCTAGTCGAAACCATGCGGAGGGGCAACACGTATAGGGTAGCGATCGGAACCGTACTTAAGGAGGCATAATGTCATGAGCGAACCCAAGTCAGCTGATGAAAAGTGGACAACCAACCAGCCCAAACAACGGGCGAGAGGCCGGTCTTTATTCGGCCCCATTATCCTGATTGCCGCCGGCGCAATCTTTCTGTTGACCAACCTGAATATCATCCCCCAGCCCAACTGGTCGTACGCGTTCAGTTTCTGGCCGTTGCTCCTCATCTTCATTGGTCTGAACATTCTTGTCGTTCAGGCACCTTCTCCGGGAGGCACATTCCTCAGCCTGATTGTCTCACTAGTAGCTGTTGGAACGTTCGGTTATTTGTTGTTTGCCGGGCCCGAAAATGACGTCATGCGCTCGCTGGGAGTTTCAAGCCCGACCGCCCTGCTTCAGGAAGAACCTTTTTCCGTCCCTGCAGGATCCATCCAACGGGCGGACGTGGAGATCGATCTTGGCAACCAGCCCGCTATCATTACCGGACTGGCGGACAGCCGCAACCTGATTGAGGGCGCAATCTGGACCACATCGGGTTTGAACCTGGACGTCGAGGGTGATGAGGGGGCGATGTCGGTCAAGGTTGGTGAGGAATCAAACTTCAACTGGTTCCGGAACCCCTTCGGGTGGCTAACTGAAGAAGGTAACCAAACATGGCAGTTTGCGGTTAACGAGCGCGTGCCGGTGGACCTTCGCGTCAATGCCGGTAATGGTGTGGTTACGGCCGACCTTGGCGAGCTATCTCTCTCAGAGTTACAGTTGGATGGGGCCAATGGTGCACTCACCGCAACATTGCCCGGCGGCAGCTACGACGGCCGAATTGATGGCGGCAACGGCACTTTACGGATCACCCTGCCGGAAGACGGCCGCCAACGGCTGGAAATTGACGGCGGGAACGGCAGTATGAGCTTCTATCTGCAGGATGGCGTGGATGCCCGAATCGAGTTCGATCAGGGCAACGGAAATATTACTGTAGACCAGCGCTTTGAACTGGTTGATGGGGATCGCGAGAACGGCGTCTATGAGACAGCCGGATATTCAGGCTCTGGTGATGGGGTTGAAATTGAGCTGGATACCGGTAATGGATCGTTTCGAATCAGCGAACCGTAAAACTATTAGCTATATTGGATGTAACGCACTTTTGAAGTGCGTTACATCGCTTTCAGCAAATCGATCATTCCGCAGCCAATACAGCTTCGGGTTGTGGTAATTTCTCCAATTGGCGTCTCCGGTTCAGCCAGTAGGCAAAAATCGCGCCCGAACCAATCATGACCACAATGAGGGCAACAAGCCAACCAACAACCGGGATAGCGCGCAGGACTTCATAGATCAGAACGCCTAACGCCAGATAGGCCACTTCCATCCAGCGACCAGCGGAATCAGGATCCACATTAAACCGGGTGAGGATGAACCGGCCGGCCATGTAGCCACATATGATCTTGGCAATCACGTACATAATAAAGAGGGCGGCAAACAAGGCGAATAAGAAGGCACCCCCTGTCAGTCCCAGGATTGCGCCAACAAATTCACCGAAAGTCAGCCAACCAAATATGATCGTTAGCAAGATGATGAGGATGATTCCGGCAATGATGCCTACCGGCAGAGCGATAAACAGCAACAGTGCACCCCATCCGAGGCTAGGCAAGGGACGTGTCTGCAATGTGTCCGCCACTTCCGGCAGAAAACGCGGCAAGAAATAGATGATCAGCCCACCAATCAGCATGAGACCAATGAACTCACCCAGACGGTCGGTAAACCAGGAAGGTAAGCCAAACCGACTTGTGGTAGATGTTACCTGTGGTGCAACCCCATCTGCTCCGGTTTCATTCGACGTCCTCAGATTCACATCTACCTGCGTTTGGCCGCCGATGTCGGCCGATGGATCAATGTGAAGTCCCGGGGCTACGGTGGGAACCGTGCCCATCCCCGGAAATACAGGATAGCTAAAGCCGGTTTCACTATAGTCCACCGAACCACGAACATCACCGCCAACAGCACCACTGATCTCCACGGCACCTGCCCCCAGCATGAGATCGTCGCCGATCTGTCCGCCGTGGGCCAACTGGTATCCACCCACGTACAGGCTACGATCGATCTGACTACCGGGCATGGTGTTCAGTGAAAAGCCACCAAAATAGGCATTTCGGCCGATGGCTGCCGATTCCCCCATTTCCAGTGCGTAGCCTGCTGTGTAAAGGCTCCCATCCACATCACCGTTTACGTAGACTGACTGTCCCATCAGGACAGCACTACCTTCTACCGTGCCGTTCATGGTGATGGTCCTGCCGGCCGCGATCAGGTCGCCGGTTATTGTGCCTTCGATACGGATTGTTTCGCCCGCAACAATCAGATCATCGTCAATGACTTCACCGGCTTCAATCACAACCGTGTCATCACTACGTATTTCGGCCGCATGAGTCTGCGGCACCATAAAAGCCATAACAAGAAGCGCCAGAACGATACCTATTAACCGTGAGCCGGGAATCTGTCGTATTTTCACAATTTCACCTCCAGGGACCTTGACTTTTAGATCCTCTACTCCAGTAGATATTTTAGTTCCAAATTTCACAAATAGCACGGCCCAAAGCACCCAGTCTATTACCCGGCGGCGGGCTCACGCCATAAATTAGCGTCGTCATGACCAGGTTACCATGCTACCATCACCATAATCTACTCCCCTGCCTGCCAAACTAGGCTTAGTCTCTCATGCACAATTCGAATCATTGCAGCGGTGTTACCCGTCGAGGCCATCGCTGTCGCAATTGGGCTGTACCGGGGTCACAGCCACCGCGCTGCCGTCATCACATAGACAAAGGTGCTGCTGTAGAATCCGATCAGCCAGTTACAGCTTTGATCTATCCTAATGAGCCTCATGATCTCTCGGCCGAATTGTTTCTGGTTAGAGATGTCTTGAGCCGTTTGGCCGAGCGCCTCGACGACCCCACATATACCTTGTTACCGGCCGATCTGAAGATCCTGGCAACGTTGATATATAGCGGGGTGCGAACAGTGGCTTATCTGACCACTCAGCAGGGTAACTCAACGGCCGATCTGCAGGGCTGGGTCAACCGGGCACTTGATACCCTCTCGGCCGAACTGGAGACAGACCTCTAATTTCGTACAACAAACCCATGACTTCGGCCGACAACCAGGGATCGCTGTTGACCTATCTCCTGCGGGACATCAGCCGTTTCTCAACACATATCATCGGCGTCCCCCTCTACACCTATCAGCAAGCGCCCCTATTCGCGATTATTGAATCCGTACTGCACTGCCACGGTCGAGAGTTTCTGCTGGTTTTCCCGCGCCAGTCCGGCAAGAACGAAGCGGTCGCCCACTTACTTGCATATCTGTTGATGCTCTACCAGCGCCGCGGCGGCCAGATGATTTTCGGGGCGATTGGTGACGGCCTCGGCCGGGGACGCCGCCGATTGGAGCAGCGACTGGAAAACCCGTTAATGCGCGGGCATTGGCAAAAAGAAAGCAGGCCGCAGCGTATCGTGTTGGGCAAGGCGGCCGTCACCTTTATCAGCACCCATCCTCGCGCCGCCAGTCGTGGCGAAACGGCCGATCATCTACTCGTCATTGATGAAGCCCAGGACCAAAGCGCTCACCACATTGAAGCCGTTTTTACACCCATGCGTGCGGCCCGCAACGCAACGGCCGTCTATCTGGGAACGGTACGGTCCACCCATGACTTCCTATGGCAAAAGAAAGGGGAGCTTGAAGCCCTGACCGAACAGGACGGGGTGCCACGCGTATTCATCGTCTCGCCGGATCAGGTTTGCCGGGAAAACCCGGACTACGGCCGTTTTCTGGCCGCCCAGGTGGCGCGATACGGCCGTCATCACCCCATTATTGCATCGGAGTATTACCTGGAGCCGATCAACAATGCCGAGAAGTTATTTCCCCGTTGGCGGCAGGCGCTCATGCAGGGAACGCATCCCCGACAAACGCAGCCGACTCCTGAAAGCGTGTATGTCGCAACCGTGGATGTTGCCGGGCAGGATGAAAAGACAGACAGCCTCACCCGGCTGGACAATCCGGCACGGGATTACACAGTGGCAACAATCTTTGAAGTCGTCGAACATCCCGATAATGGCCAGCGGCTGTATCAAGCAGTAGATGTTTTCATTGATCAGGGGTCGCGCCATTTTCAGGGTACAGCCAGCACACCCCGACTGGCAGACCGGCTACTGACGTTTTTGCAGCATTGGCACGTTGTCCATACCGTTGTGGATGCCTCCGGCGTTGGACAAGGATTGGCGGACTGGTTATCGGCCGCTTTGGGTGCCCACCGCGTCGGCCGCTTCCTGTTCAGTGGGCGAGCAGCTAAGGCCCGGCTCGGCTCCGACTTCTCGCTTTGATAGATACCGGCCGCTTTCAATACTGGACAGGGGATGAGGATGTCCCGCTCTCAGACGGCTGGTGGTTCCGGCAGCAGGTTGCCGCCTGCACCTACACCCTGCCCGCGGACGGTCAGTTTGACCGCGATTTACGCTGGGGTGTTCCGACCCAGGCCAGTCTTCAGACGCCAGATGGCGCGGAACTCATACACGACGACCGGCTCCTGTCGGCCGCTTTGGTAGTTGAGGCAGAACGTCATGCCCAAACCGGGGGCTGGCACACCGGCCAGGCTCACAGCCAGATTGTCCGGGGGAGTGATCCCTGGAAACAATCACCAACCAGGTAAAATGTGCTATTCTTGGCCGGTATGACAAAGACGCTTAACCTCACTTCGTTCAGGCTCATCATCGGCACCGGGTTGCTGTTCTTTTTTGCGTTAGGTATGGCCGGCTGCAACTCGGATGACATGGCAACCGATAACCCAACACCTGCCGTCCAAACGCCGGTCGTCGAATCAAACCCTGCCGCCCCGGATCAAACTACCACAGGCACTTCGGGAATCTACCCTAATGATTTGCGTACGGGCATCACCGGACTGGACCCTGTCCTAGAAGCCCTTGCCGGCGGCGATCCGGAGCGCATTGCTGATCGGTTCCAAACACTGGAGACACCCTGTACAACGGCCGACGGCCTGGGTGGTCCGCCCAAGTGTGAAGACGGCGTCACCGATGGTACAGTGGTAACCGTCTTCCCGGTGCTGGGTTCCGAGGGAAGCTTTGTGCCCGCACAGGGAATCCTGACCGTTGTTGAGAATATGGATATCGGCGGACTTTTTGGTATCTATCAGGTCACATCAGAACCCACTGCTGAAGAAGCGTATTGGCCGTCGGGTGACTATGGGGTGGTATTGACCGGCAGTGGTTCTGTTCCTGCCTATACGCTTTTGGTGGCTGATGGGGAAATCGTCCGTCTTATTTACCACCTGGATGTTGGCCCGGAGCAAGCATTTGATAACGGCCGGGGGGCTATTCTCCTTCCCCCATTACAATAAAATCCAAACGGATTTATTGTCACTTTTCCTGCAATTTGAATAGAATCCATAAGTGTGAGCAGGGTTGCCCTGCTCCCGAACTTTCACACTGAGAGCGGCCGCTTCCCCGCCCGATAACCAGGCAATATCTACCTATCCAGCACCTGATTCTCTCTTGCCGAAAACATCGCTGACCGGCGGCCCCATGGTTGATACAACAATGGGAGTTGACAGTTGAATATGCAACAGAACACCGCATTAGCCGATCGGCTCATTGCGCCGGTGACCGAACTACGGGAGCGCGCCCTGAGACTGGAAGCACAATACGAAGATGAGATAAATCACCTGGATCCCGGATATCAGGCCAGCGCCCGAAATCTGCTCCACTACCTTGCCTTGCGTCAGTCTGACATTCAGCCGCTGCAACGCGACCTGACCTCTCTGGGACTTCACTCTCTGGGAGGGATCGAATCGTATACCCTGAGTGCCCTCAACGCTGTTCTCGTCGCTCTCTATGACCTGGCAGATCGGCCCTGCCGGATGGGCTGCTGTCCAGCCAACCGCCCATTGATTTTCGCACCGGCCCCATGCTGCTTAATGACAGTGCGCGACTTTGCTGGGTACGCCATCCGGGCAGCGGAACGTGCGGATCATGGTCACGATGCCCAGCGAGGCAGCGACAAATTACAGAAGTTAGTGCGCGATCTGGTAGATGCCGGAATGGACCTGGCGCGCATTAACTGCGCCCATGATGACCCGGTCGCCTGGCAGCAAATGGTGGACAACGTGCGCCGGGCAGAGAAAGAGCTGGGCCGGCAATGCAAAGTATATGCCGATCTGGCAGGCCCCAAGCTGCGGACCGGGGACATTATCCCGGCCGGTCGAGTGACAGCCCTGCGCCCTAACCGCGATCTGCGCGGAAGGGTGATTGCCACACAGGAAGTGTGGCTTACCCCGGAGGATAACCCCGAACCACCGCCTCATGAAGGTATGAAAACCGTTAACCTGGCTGCCGACTTCCTCAGCCAAATGCAACAAGGGGATTCTCTTGAGTTTCATGACACGCGGGATCAGATCCGCGAATTTGATCTGGAGAGTGTTACCGGTAACTCAGCCATCTTCCACGCCGACAAGACTACCTACATTGAAACGGGCAGTCCACTGATCCTGAAGCGTGAAGGGCAACCTGTTGCTGAAGGCCAGGTCGGGCTGCTGCCCGAAGTAGTCGAGCCGCTGATGTTGTACGAAGGGGATCATCTGGTGTTGACTCGCCCGGAGGAGCTTGGCTGCGCGGCCGTACGGGACAGCAAGGGCAAGGTCACATCACCGGCACGTATCCCCTGTACATTGGAAGAAGCGTTTGCCAAAGTAAAGCCCGGCGAACGCATTCGGTTTGATGACGGCAAGATTGACGGCCGTATCTTCAGCAATGACGGCAACGAAATCGTGGTGGAAATTACTCGCGCCGGTAACGCTGGAGCCAAATTAAAACCGGAGAAGGGTATTAACCTGCCCGACTCCCGGCTGGTCATGTCATCCCTGACACCGAAAGACCTCACCGATCTGGAATTCATGGTAGAACGGGCCGACATTATCGGCATGTCCTTCGTGCGCACGGCCGATGACGTGGCCTATCTCCAGAACAAGTTAAGCGAGCTTGGCGCAGCCCATGTCGGTGTCGTTCTGAAAATAGAAAACAATCAGGCTTTCGAGAATCTGCCCCGATTGCTCCTGACCGGACTGCGCAAACCACCGTTTGGAATCATGGTGGCTCGCGGCGATCTGGCGGCCGAAGTCGGGTTTGAGCGGATGGCCGAGGTCCAGGAAGAGATACTATGGCTATGCGAATCAGCCCATGTCCCGGTTATCTGGGCCACCCAGGTTCTGGAAACATTGGCACGGAAAGGATCCCCCTCCCGCGCGGAAGTTTCGGATGCGGTGATGAGTGGTCGGGCTGAATGCGTCATGTTAAACAAGGGGCCGTATATCGTCCAGACCGTCGATTTTCTAAATGGCGTGCTGGAGCGTGTCAGCGCCCATTTCTCCAAGCAGCGTTCACGCCTCCGGCGACTTTCCATTTCAGAAAATATCTAAGCCCTCAACAAAGAAACAAAAAAGCAGGCTCGATCGGGAGCCTGCTTTTTAATTTGTTCGGTTGAACCGAAATTACTCCGTATCGATATGGACAATAGCGGTCATGCCCCAGCGCAGGGGCAGATCGCCGTACTCATCCAAATCCAGACGGGTGCGGTAGGTCACGTCACCGCGGACCAGCTCCGGCACACTGGCAACATCCACGATTGTGCCCGAAAGCTCCTCTCCCGGAAGGGCATCTAATGTAATGGTAGCTGATTCTCCAACCTGCGCCTGGGCGATATCCAGTTCCACCAGGTCGGTCGTTTCCACCTGCCAGCGAGACATATCGGCCAACGTGGCTACAGTTACACTCGGCGCGGCTAGCTCACCGATTTCCACTGAAACCTGACCGATTGTTCCGTCAAACGGCGCGACAAGTGTCATGCGATCCAGTGCGGTCTGGGCGGCCGCGACACTCGCTTCCGCGCCGGCTACACCGGCTTCTGCCTGGGTGACGGCCGCCTGGGCCTGTTGCGCCGACACATCGGCCTGTGCCAACCCTAACTCCGCCTGAGCCACACCGACCTCAGCCTGCCGGATCTGTTCTTCGCTCGCGCCGGCCTGTATAAGTGCCAGTTGAGCTTCAGCAAGGTCCCGTTGCGCAACCGCTACAGATACTCCGGCCTGCGCTGATTGTTGCTGCGCCGGGGTTGCCCCGCTGCGCGCTTCATCCAGAGCAGCTTGCGCCGCATCACGGCTAATTCGCGCCGCTTCCAACTGGGCGCGGGCATTTTCTTCAGGGGCACCCAGTAACGGGCAAATCTCACTACCATCCGGCAGGTCTACACAGGTGGTGACAATCGTGTCGTATGTTTCTGACAGAGACGCATACTGCGCCTGGGCTGCCGCCAGTCGGGCTTCGGCCGCCTGAACCTGTGCGGAGCTGACATCCAGCGCCGCATCCCGTTGAGCAGCCGCCTGGGCGACTCCGGCCTGCGCTGCCGCCACACCCTGTTCTGCCGCAGCAATCGCCTCCGGCCTGGCTCCGGCCTGAACAAGGGCCAGTTGAGCTTCAGCAGCAGTGACGGCCGCAGTCGCTGTTTCCTTTTCGGCCGCCGCCAGTGACAATTGGGCCTGGGCCGCCGATAAATTAGCCTGAGCTGCCTCAAGACCTGCCTGCGCCTGACGGAGACTGGTCTCTACAGTTTCGCTGTCCAGCACGATGAGCGGATCGCCTGCGGCGACCATATCCCCTTCACTGACCAGTACATCCTGAACGGTACCACCTAACTGGAAGGCCAGGTCTACTGAACGCACGGGAACGATCTGACCTTCGGCAGTAATCTCTCCCGTGTCGGCCGCCTGGGTCGCCGTATCGGCAATTGCATCACCTGTTTCCACTACCTGCGGTTCATCAGTCTGCTGGCAAGCAGCCAGGCCCAATGTAAGAATCATCACCAGCAAAAACACTGGCGCAACCTGTTTGATATTTTTCATCTTGTCCACTGTAGATATCCTCTACCTTACTGCGCCGTGTCAATGGTCACAAACACCGTCATCCCCCAACGCAAGGGGGCATCCGGGACTTCATCCAGGTCAACGGTCACAACATATGTCGTGTCGCTGCGGATTTCCTGCGAGATTGTCGCTATATCTGAAACAGTGCCGGTCAATGTGACACTGGGTAAGGCATCGGCTTGCGCCTCGACCGGCATGCCGACCGCAACAGACACAATATCCAGTTCTGTCAGGTCGGTTGTCTCAATCTGCCAGTTATCCAGATCAGCCAGGACAATCACCGGAATTCCGGGGGAGACCACCTGACCCAGTTCGACGGTGATATCCGCCACGGTTCCGGCAAAAGGTGCGGTTAATGTGCGATCATTCAGGGCAGCTTCGGCCGCATCCAGCGCCGCCTGGGCCTGGGTCACACCCGCTTCAGCCTGGACAACACTGGCGTCAGCCTGTTGGGAACGAACCTGTGCTTCGCTCAGGCCGGCCTGAGCCTGGGTGACACCAGCCTCGGCAATGGCAACCTGTTCGGTCTGGCTGCCGGCCAGGAGGAGGTCCAACTCAGCCTGGGCCGCGTTCCGTTGGGCGGCCGCAGCCGCCACACCGCTTCCCGCAGCCTGTCGTTGCGCATCGGTCGCACCGGCTTGCAGCTCGTCTACAGCGGCCTGAGCCGCAGCAATGCTGGCCTGTGCCGCACTTAAATCACGTTCTGCCTGAGCCAGCACATCCGGGTCCGGGTCATCCTCGCGTCGATTGCATCGAGTTTGTCGCGGACAGGGATCGCCTGGGCTTGGGCCGCTTCCAACTCCGCCTGGGCTGATTCGATCTGGGAGGTTAATGGGCCTTCGAGGACAGCATTTTGGGCGGAGGAAGCCTGACCGAGTTGGGCATTTGCCAAATCAATGGATGCCTGCTGCACCGCAATTTCCTCGGGGCGGGCATCGGCGCTGACAAGGGCGAGCTGGGCTTCGGCCGCCTCAATCCCTACCTGAGCTGCCTGCACCCCCACCTGGGCGGCCTGCTGTCCGGCCTGGGCTGTTGCCAGATTGGCCTGCGCCTGCTGCAAGGCAGCCTGAGCCTGGGCCACGGCATTCTCTTGATCGGCCGTGTCAAGCCGCAGCAGGGGATCGCCTATCGCGACAGTTGCTCCTTCATCTACCAATAATTCCGTAACCTGACCTGTACCCGGAAAAGAAAGTCGGGCATCCCGCAGCGGCACAATCTGGCCCTCGGCCAAAACGGTGTCCCGGCCGCTGACGACCAGCGTGTCTACCCGCTCCACACCGGCCGCATCCGGCGTGGAAAGAACGGCCGTCTCGTCCACCTGTGAGGAGGACAGCCACCGGTAGCCGAACACACCGCCCAGCACCACAATGGCCGCAATGACCACGCCTATTACTATTTGCTTCCAATTCATACTATTTCTCCGCACAAGGCGACCAAACCGAACGGTATACGTCAACACCTGTGTCGATGGCTATTCATACCCGGTTCACCACCAATCTGGGATTGGCTCCTGCCTTAATTCTAATCCAGCTTGTTCACGTCGCTATCCGGCCTAGCCACAGACTAATGTCCGTTGATCATCCAGACAGCTTCAGCGCAATGCCGGTTTAAGAAAGCAAGCGAACCACATTAATTATAAAGATGTAAAGTGCAGTGGGATTGGTTGATACCTACAGGCCTGGCGTATTTTTCTTGTAGCACGCTTTATCGGCTACCAAGATGCCGGTTCAATCAGATGATACCGGCGAATCCGGCTCTAACGCCATAACATTGTTGGAAATACCGAAGATATTATCGGGATCAGTTGCCTGCTTGATATCACGAATCAGGTTCATCCCGGCCGGCGTCATCGTTTCCGGGACAAAATCACGGCGCAACTTGCCGACACCATGATGGTGGGAAATAGAGCCACCATGGTCCAAAATGGTTTCGCGCATGGCATGTTCGATCTGGCTGAACACTTCATCAGGGTGATCAACGCCCTTGGTGCTGAACCCATGCGTGAAGTAAATACACACGCCTGTCTGATAAAGCTGGGTGATGCGCGGCGACACATACGGCACGCCGGGCAAGCCAAACTCACGGTGCATCTCCAACGCTCGAACCGCTACGGAATCACACACCTCCTGGATTCGACTCCAGGGCACAGTGGTTTCATAAGTTTCACCGATAATGTGATAGTCGGTCAGAAAATCGCGGATGTAGGCGATGGCGTACGTCAGCATATAGCCGCGCTTGCCGTTCCCTTCACCACCGGAAACCGCACCATACTTGCCCGCCAGACGTTTGATGACCTTCTCCTGATAGGCTACTTCCTCGGCCGACCCTTCCATAACAATGGTTGCCGCGCATAGCTCACGGGGATCAAACCCCTTGACTGAGGTGAGGTACGTCTTCTGCACCTTGCCCATTAACTCTTCAGATGAGGTCGGTCGAGCCTTAAGCGCCTGACCAAAACGAAACTGGATGTTGTCCAGCAGGCGAATGCTGGCCGGGAAAACGCCCTCATGGGCCAGCTCATAAAGAAAGTCAGTGCCGGTCTTGAAATCGGAGAAGACGAGCGAGCCATATTTCTTCACTTCCGGCTGCTTATGAATACGAATGACGGCGCGGGTGATGATGCCCAGATTACCCTCGCTACCGAAGGCAATGTGGCGCGGCTCGATACCCATTGATACTCGCGGCATGATCTCCAATTGTTCGACCACACCCTTGGGCGTAACAAGGGTCACGTTCTCGACAATATCCTCAATGTTGCCGTAACGGTTCTTTTTCATGCCGCTGGCGTTGGTGGCAATCCAGCCTCCCAGCGTAGACAGCTCGACGCTGTCCGGCTCATGGCCGCAGGTAAACCCCTCAGCCATCAGCTTATCCTCAAGGTCCTGCCCCAGAATTCCGGCCTGAACGGATGCACGATAGTTCTCGCGGTCAATCCACTCAATGGCATTCATCCGCTGCATGTCCACGGAAACGATCATGCGCTGCTCGTGCACCGGTAGCTTGAGCGCACAACTCACGCTCGTGCCCCCACCATACGGAACCAGGCAGGCGTTATGTTCGGCCGCCAGTTGGATAAGCCGCACAACATCCCCTTCCGATTCCACATAGAAAACGATGTCGGCTACCCGCTCCAGACTGGTATAGAGGACCTTGTAGACCTCATCGGCCGTTGTCTGTCCATGGCTGTGCAGGAGGCGCTCGCGCTCGTCAAAGGTATATTGTGATTCCGGGAACTCAGACTCAATAGCCTTCAGAAATGCGGCATTGATGATGGGTTCAGGGACAGGCTTGTCCTGTCGCTCCGGCTTCAGATCATCTACATCAATGGTGATGTCCAGCATCTCTTCAACAAACGGAACGAGATCCGGCATGTCATGACCTGATATAGCATAGCGGTTGCCGGTTACAACAACGGACCGATCCGGCTTGATGATAAACCGCGTATCCGCATACCCCCAGCGATGGCCCCATTTGGTATTGTCGAGGTCTTCCTTGCCGAGGTTCAATGATTTGTCTGCCATATAAAATACTCTTAAGTCCTATATAGTTGTCAGCAGAAGGTAGTATGCGTTAATCTCGCAGTGGGGGCAACCAGATTCAGCATCCCCTGTGCAAAAAATAATCCATAAATAATCCCATGAGCGAGACCACTTCTTACCACATGACTCCCGATGAATTCCGGCAATACGGCCGTGACGTTGTTGACTGGCTGGCCGATTACTATGAGCATATCGAATCGCTGCCGGTATTGTCCCAGGCAAAGCCCGGCGAATTGCGAGCTGCGCTGCCGGAGCACGCGCCGGAGGCAGGCGAACCTTTTGACGCCATGCTGGCCGATATGGACCAGCTCATTCTTCCCGGTCTCACTCATTGGCAATCTCCCAATTTCTTCGCCTTCTTCCCGGCCAACACATCCTTCCCGTCCATCCTGGGCGAGATGCTGGCCGCCGGTCTTGGCGTCCAGGGCATGTTATGGCTGACCAGCCCGGCCTGTACTGAACTGGAGACGCATGTCCTGGATTGGCTGGCCGAGATGTTGGCCTTGCCGGAAGCGTTCAAGTCTTCCTCCACCGGCGGCGGGGTGATTCAGGATACCGCTTCCAATGCGGCACTCGTCGCCATGATCGCGGCGCGCGAACGGGCAACCGGTTTCTCCAGCAATGAGTGGGGCAGCGACGTTCGCCTGCGTGCCTACACATCATCACAGGCCCATTCTTCGCTGTCCAAGGCAGCCGGTATTGCCGGTATCGGCCGACAGAACCTGCGTATGATTGAGGTAGATGAGACGTTTGCCATGCGGCCCGATGCACTGGCGCGACAGATGGCGGCCGATCGTGAAAACGGATTGACTCCGTTTTTTGTGAGCGCGACGGTGGGCACAACATCTTCCAATGCAATGGACCCGCTGCCGGAGATTGGTGAGGATTTGCCGCGAGTATGGTGCCTGGCTCCATGTGGACGCGGCCATGTCCGGTACAGCGGCCGTCTGCCCGGAGTTCCGCCATTTCCAGGACGGCCTCGAACTGGCTGACAGCTACGCTTTCAATCCCCACAAGTGGATGTTCACCAACTTTGACTGCGACTGCTTCTTCGTCCGCGATCGCAAGCCGTCATTCGTTCGCTCACCATCCTGCCGGAATACCTGCGCAATCAGGCCACTGAGTCAGGTGCGGTGATTGATTACCGGGACTGGCATGTCCAGCTTGGCCGGCGTTTTCGCGCCCTGAAGCTCTGGTTTGTCATCCGTCACTACGGAGTGGAAGGGTTACAGCACCATGTCCGCGAACATGTGGCCTTGACCCAGGAGTTTGCCGGGTGGGTGGAAGCATCACCGGACTTCGAGCTAATGGCTCCGGTACCGCTTAACCTGGTCTGCTTTCGCCATGTTGCCGGAGATGAATTTAACCGGCGACTGCTGGAGCGGCTCAACGAGAGTGGGCAAATTTACCTGACCCACACCACGCTCAATGGTCAGTATACGCTGCGTATGAGCATCGGCCAGACAAATACCCAGGCCCGGCATGTTGCCCAGGCCTGGGACCTCATCCAACAAACAGCGCAGACGCTTGGGGAATAGCCAGCACCTCTACCGGTTACGGCCGTATTTCTCGTGACTGGACACCCAGTCTGACGAAGAGATAGCTGCGGCCAGTGAGATTTCACCGGCCAGCACAACCCCGGCGACGATCTCGGCCAGCTTGTTCACCTTGCCCTTGCCTTCGCAGCCAAGGATCCGTAAACATTCCTTCTGGGTAGCCAGGCCTGTCCCGCCGCCATAGGTCGCCACGATGAGCGAGGGAATGGTGATGGATAAATAGAGGTCGTTTTCCGGTGTTAACTCTGTGTAGATAATACCGGCTGAGGACTCAGAGACATTCGCTACATCCTGGCCCGTAGCGATAAACATGGCGGTAATACCGTTGGCCGAATGCAGACCGTTATTGTTCGCCCCGGACAGGATCGCCCCGACGTTGGCAATACCCGCATGATAGGCAAGGTTTTCGGTCTCGACGCGCATATGCTGTTCCAACACATCCCGCTTGACCACCGCCTCAGCTACAACCCGCTTGCCCCGCGTTCGCATGACGTTGACCTGGGAGGCTTTTTGTCTGTTGCCAGATTGGACTCCAGATAAAAGTGCCGGATGCCGGAGTACTGATCCAGAATCCAGCTACAGGCGGCGAACGTCGCCCGACCGACCATATTCTGGCCGGCAGCGTCGCCGGTGCTGAAGTTGAAGCGCAGGTAGGCAAACTTGCTGGCGAGGAAGTAGTCAATGTATTGCAGCTTGGCGATGCTGGAAGTCGCCTCCGCTTCCTCCCGAATCCGATCCATGTTGTCTTCGACCCATTCCACAAAGCTTCGCGCATCACGCGCATTGTCGAACACAAAGACCGGTGCGCGCTGCATGGCGTCGCCGATGACGGTACACGTAACGCCGCCGGACAGATTCAGGATCTTCATCCCGCGATTGTAAGACGCCACGAGGGTTCCCTCGGTTGTCGCCAGTGGGACGATGAAATCACCCTGTGCATGTTCGCCATGGATGGTAATTGGCCCGGCAAACCCTATGGGCACTGCGCCACACCGGTGAAATTTTCGATGTTGCCCTGCAGGGCATGGGGATCGAAGGAGTAATAGGGCACATGCTCCAACTCTGTATCTGCATAGCTTTCCACAAATGCCTGGCGCTCGGCAATCGCTTCCGGGACCGTAATCATCAACGGGATTGCGGGGAATCTGTATCTTTCTGACACGCTCTTCGGTAATGCTGTCATCAACCTTGAGCTTTAGTTTTCCGAAGGGTTGCGATTCAAACCGCAGCTCGATCTGGTGCTTGCCGATTGGCAATGGAGCGATGGCCGCCACAACATCCATCGTCCGGCGCAGGGGGAAATCCAGCGGCGTGGCAAGCAGATCGTCCGGGGTCACGGTTGAGCCATCATCCAGGCGCAATGTCACCTGCTCCAGAGGTACTTCAACACCGTCAAACTTCAGTTGAGTTAGCCCCTGAATCGTAGCGTCGCTCAGTCTGTTTTTGACTGAGAATTCAACGCCGCTTTCCGTGTTCTTCAGACTACCAAAGGTATGTAGCTGCTTCAGCAACAAACTTGGGATCGAGATTGCCATGGCCTGCCTCCTCTAGATATTCAATTGCTTCTGAGATAATTGCCGAGGGTAAATTGGTTGCCCGGCGCTCAGCGATTCATGTGGTCGCGGAATAATACTGGCAAACAGCCTATCCTGCCACCTCTATCTGTGAATTAAGGTGGGTGCCCGGCGGGCAAGAATCAGTCCGGTTCATGAGCAGCTCAATCCAAAGTCCCTTTGCCGCCTTGTCCCTGCCCGCTGTCTGCGATACTGTTCTGCGTGATGCTGGATGTACGAAAAGCGGCTTTTCTGCTACTGATGCTGGTTCTGACGGCCTGCTCCCAGGCCAAACCTCCGGAATCCCCACCGGAGGTCATCTGCCCCAGCCCCCCTCCGGTTGACGTACTTACAGACGGTTGGGTATTTACAACCGATCCCGACGACATCGGAATCGTCGAGCACTGGTTTGCCCCGGATGCTGAGCGAATGGACTGGTCCGAGGCCACGGTCGGCCGGGCGTGGGAGCAAAACGGTCTTTCCTACGATGGTATCGGGTGGTATGTTCGTGAAATCTCCTGGGACGGTCCTGAAGCCTACCTATTTCTGGCCGACGCCGACGACAGCGCCACCATCTGGGTAAACAGTGTCGAAGTCGCCACACTCGGTGCCGATACCCCTTCCACCGTACTAAAGCTTGACAATCCCGACGGCCGATCATTCATCGCGATTCGCGTGATGGATGAAGGCGGTTTTGGCGGATTAAGCCCGCCGCGCCCCAGTGCTACCGCAATCGGGGCACTGGATGAGGCAAGGCTGATTGACTACCTGGAAGCACAATCACCGCAGCTACCACCTGCGCCGGACGGCCGGGCACCGGACCATGACCGGTGGCGTAGACGAGGCGGAGGAGGCGTTGATTGGGGCAGACGGTAGTCTGAATCCTTATGCAGATGCGCCGTCTGTTCAGGTGTGGTTGCGGGACAGCGTCAGCGGGGAAACAATTAACCCTCTGGCAGAAGGTCAGTTCTCGCTCATTGACAATGCGCCGATTGTACAAGTGGTATCTGAGTCAACGGACAGCGGTGTTTCTCTTCAAACGGTGGCCTTTTATGATGAAACGGAAAGCGCGATCCGGTGGCAGGTTGCGGCCAACCGGCAGCCTGAATCACGATTTGACGAACTGGTCATTGCCGTTCGCCCCTTCCGCGTCAACCGCACACTGACTGACTTTGCAATCCGGTACTGTCGGATGACAAGTCATACCTGTGGCTGAACAATACTCCCTATGTTGCGGTATCAAACACGCCCGACAACTTTGCTATTGAAGACAATCGGGTTGAGTTAGTCCATTTACTGGATTCCGGTACAAGTACATTCGAGTTTGGGTTCCCGGCTGCACCAGACCGCGATTTTCCACCAGCCGCCAATGTAGATGACCGTCTGGCCGAAGCACGCACTTCATGGGCCGATCGGCAAGGTCGCGTCACAATTTCGGTGCCGGACGCGGCCGTTCAATCAGCGCTGGATGCCAGCCTGGGCTATTTGCTGTTGGCTGGCGATCCGATGGCCCCCATCAGCCCTCTGGCCCACAATGCGGTTTGGACCGCGACGCCGCCTACATGGGTCTGGCTTGCTGATGCGAGGATATGAAGACGTCGCTCGCAATTATGTCAATACGATCTTCGGTGGTCAGGACCCGGACAGCCGTATCCCGCCGATCCAGGGTGAGGATGCGCCCTGGTCAAACAATGAGTGGGACGCACAGGGTGAAGCTATTTATCTGGCTATGCAGGTTTATCACTACAGCGGGGACGAGACGTTTCTGGAGGCGGTCTATCCCCATATAGCCGGCGCGGCCGAC
Source organism: Chloroflexota bacterium (assembly GCA_041390945.1). Lineage (GTDB taxonomy): Bacteria > Chloroflexota > Anaerolineae > Promineifilales > Promineifilaceae > Promineifilum. The sequence goes on along the minus strand of JAWKOY010000023.1, from coordinate 99,182 downwards.
TACATTCTGGCGCTGCGCAATCAGACGGCCGATGACCCACCATCCACCCGTGGACTGTTGCCCATCAGCCTCAGCGCCGAGGACCTGGCCGACGGCGAGCAACATTACTACTGGGACAACTTCTGGGCATTGGTCGGGCTGACCCAGGCGGCCGAAGCAGCCACGATTCTCAATGCGGCCGATGATGCGGCACGTTGGCAGGCTGAGGCGAGTGCCCTCGTGAGCAATAGAAACCAGTCTGTCAGAAGTGATGGGCGATCCTGTAGCTATGTTCCGGCCAGCGTCGAACACCGGACAACTCCGGGATGGCTCGCGGAACCACACCAGCCCTGCATCCCTTCCCCTGACATCCCCCGAAGATCCACTCATGGTACGCGCTTTTGATGTCTATGCCGATAAGTGGATATCACCGAATGATGGCGGCTATCTCCACCGGGAAGGCCAGTATTGGACCTACGGCGGCGTTGAGTTAGCGAATGCCTACCTGCGCCTCAATCGGGGCGATCTGGTCCACCAAATCCTGGGATGGACGCTGAATCATCAGACACTGCCGGGAACCTACGCCTGGGCCGAACAGGTAAGCCCTAACGACTTCACCTTCACTGGCGGCGACATGCCCCATGCCTGGATGGCGAGTTCGCTGACGATTCTTATCCGCAATATGCTGGTGCTGGAATACGCGCAGGGACCGGCAGATGATTCGCTGACACTGTTCCAGACAGCGCCGACATGGTGGTTCGAGGGGGATCGTGAATTGTGCTTGAGCGTCTGCCAACCATCTATGGCCCACTCGATTTGTCTACGCATGGCAATCTACAAACCGTGGACGGCCGTTGGATCGGCGAGATCACGCTCACAGTAGATGGGGCGACGCCACCCGGCGGGTATCACTGGCGTGTACCGTTTACGCCGTCGGCCGTTCAAAGCAATAATGACGCCACACTGGACGGCACAACCCTGATGATGTCAGGGCCGGGCGAAGTCACTCTGACCTTTGAGTGATTCGGCTTTTGGAGGCCGGGTCGAATCTATTTAGCTTGCGCGTACTGGTCCCAGAGCTGCCGCGTCAGTTCCATGTGGCCGGTATGCTGGGCTGTATGTTCAGGGCATGTAGCAAGGCCCAGCTCACTATAAATGATTGGTCAGCCATTGGCGATTCGCGCACCTCATCCAACTGGCTGCGATCCAGTCAGGCCAGCACAGACCGGCTGTGGGCCAGGGAACCATCAAGCAGAGCCAGCAAATTGCCGACGTTGCACCGGTAACCCGGAACTCTTCGGCCCGCACGCGGCCGGATGGTTCCTGTCCGGCAATGTCGCCAATCCAGCAACGTTCGAGCCGCCGATGGGCGGCAATCACCCGCCAGGAGTTCATCTCCGGGCCGGGGACCAATCCAGTGCCTCAGGCGACAGACCGGTCAATGCTTTATTCATGGATTCATGCAAAACCATCAAGCGATCTTCAACATCCAGCATGAACGCATCCATTGTTATTCCTCCTAGAGCGGCTCGGACATCGGCCGCATTCCGATCATAAAGACCCGTGCCTTGGGGGGCTGGGTCACAGCGAACAGAACAGCTTCGGCAATATCCTCCGCATCCATCATCCTATCAAGGTTGGGATCACCAGCGGTTCGTCCCGTTCCAAAGGCAAAGTGGGTATGCACGCCACCCGGCGCAACCACACTCACCTTGACCCCCCTTCTCGCGGGTTTCATAATCAACCGCCTGGGCAAAGCCGACCTGAGCGAACTTACTGGCGCAGTACACGCTTTCATTCGGCAGCCCCTTCAAACCGGCCACCGAAGCAACGAACACAATCCAGCCCGATTCGCGCCCCAGCACTTCCGGTAAGAAAGCATGGGTGCAGAAGGAAACTGGAACGCATATTGATGTTCATCATCCAGTCGTAATCTTCGACGGATAGCGTATTCAGTGGGCCATATTTACCCACGCCGGCATTGTTAACGAGAATATCCACCTGCCCGAAGCGATCCAGAGCCGCCTGTTTCAAGTAAGCCACATCTTCCGCATCGCTCACATTGTCAGTTACAGCCAATGCTCCACACCCATAGACTCCACACGCGAAGCGGGTCCTCGATTTCAGTATCAGTGCGGGCGGCCAGCACCACATTTACCCCGGCCCGGCCAAGCGCCAGAGCTGTTGCTTCGCCAATCCCACGACTGGCTCCGGTCACAACCACCGTTTTTCCTGTAGTAATTCTGTCATCCGGTTACTCCTTTCTTGTATATTGCGTGAGGATTATAGCACCTGGATAACCTTACGTGGGCAAACCGCTTCCCCGATGATCATGCTGGTTTCGACAAATTACGCCCGACCATAAGCACGTTATAAGTCCGGTCCCCGTTCCCGCGCCGGAAAGCGCGTGTGAAAGGCGAAAATTGGCTGATGCAGACAAACGTTACACATCGAGCAGCACCGAAACTGCGCCTATCTGGTCATGTTTTTAGGCCTCCTGGGACTGGGCTTTTCCGGCATCTTTGTCGTCTGGCCGGTGCGCCGGAACCGCTGCCGGATTTTACCGGATGGGATCGCATCACTGGCCCTGTTTATCCCCTTCCTGCTGAACCTTCGCGGCCGTCAGGTCCACCCATTCGGGAAGTATTCATTGCCATGCTGGCCGGCAGCATCTTCGCCGCCGATCTCTTCTTCTGAACAACGGCATCCTGATCAGTGGGGCCACTAATCCAACGCTGATGGGCAATACCGCCCCGATCTGGGTCGGGCTGGGGCAATGATTTTCTTCCATGAGCGGCCCGGCCGATTGTTCTGGATTGGACTGTTGCTGGCTATTGCCGGAGCGGCTGTTATTCTTGGCGTCGATGCACTGAACGATGTGGGATTGGGTACGTTCTTCGGCATCCTCTCCGGCATGTTTTATGGTGGTTACTTTCTGGTATTGCAGCGCAGTCGGCAGTCGCTGGACACGCTGACTTCGTTCTGGCTACGGCGTTCAGCTCAACAATTTAGCTGGCGCTTATGGCTCAACCTCCACCAACCCTGACCGGTTACCCCTATCAACCTACCTGAACCTGATTGGCTTGGGCTGGTGGTGTAGGTGGGCGGCCAGATGGCCGTCAACTTTGCTCTGGGGTACCTGCCGGCTTCCATCGTGTCCCCGACACTGCTGTTGCAGCCGGTTCTTACCGGTATCCTGCCATTCCCCTGCTCGGCGAATCACTGTCACTTGTCCAAATTCTGGGTGGGGCCGTGGATCTTCTTGGTGTCTATCTTGTGCATCGCAGTCGTCTGACCATTAGACCTGCGGATTGCTACCAAGCCGGGGAACAAGCCTTCGCCAGCCGACAGGAGTCACAAGACGTCTGTGGTTCCTGCGAAACCGTGTCGGCGATTATCCGCGGCCGAAACGGTGCAGAGTGTATAAGCAATCGACGCCTGCAAACAAACGCAGTGTCTAATCGGATTGCCGGATCATAAGCGTCCATAAAAGCCTGAAACAGTTCGGCGTTACGATTGCAGAAACCAAACCAGAGCGCCACCCACTCATATTCTGACCCGGCGACTTCTGCGTCAGCCCAATCAATGATACAGGAAAGGTGCCACTGTCCTTGCTGTCCTGCCAACAGCACATGGTCTTCAGTCAGGTCGGAATGGACCAGGCACGGCCAGATGTGATTGCCAGTCAGTTCTTCTGAGCACCTGTTCCGCTTCTTCTACCCTTTCCGGCAGGTAATTTTGCCAATTCGGCCGGAGGCTTCCCGAATACGCCGGTTGACCAGGGTGCTCCAGTCAGCCGCAGCCGGCCACTTAAGGCCATCCGGTATGGGCCATAAATGCAAATCACGAATGGTTGTGCCCAACTCGGCCGCAACGGTCAGCTTGTCAGTTGGGGGCATATCACCATGACAGTCACGCCACACATCCTCTTTTTCAAAGCGCGTGACGAGATACGGCCATTCAATGCGATCATCCAACACCCTGGCTGCCAATAAACGGGGTAGGTACGGAATTTTGTCGGCCAGACGCTCCAGGACGTACTTCTCCCGTCCATAGTCTTCATGAACAAATGGAGGAAAGAATTTCACCACAACAGTACGATCCACCACAAAGACAGCGCAGGTTCCTGAAACCCGGATTGAATGTGTGCGGGATTGGCGATTCCTGTTTGTTGCCGGAGGGTTGGGTGGTCTGCCATAATTGCCGTACTGCCAGGGACCACGTGCCCACGTCGGTAAATATATTCCCCCACGTATCCCATGTGATGTGCTCCGGCAGAAAGGTAGCCACGATATTTCCACTGTCCTGAACAGAATCAATCCTGTTTGCGGTAAATGTTCTGGTTATTTCTTCCCTAAAACCTAGCGTCTATTTAGTAAAACTGCACACTTGTAAGATAAGTATAAGCCACTGAATAACTAATTGGGTGCATTTGGCGTGCGCTCCCCAATTGTATGCTGGCATATTTATCCTCTCCAAGTCATTTTCACTTATCAGGCAACTACATACATCAGTATGAAGGTATAAATGCCTATACCAGCAATTGGGTAAAAGCATGTCGGAGGAAGGAGTTTATCGAGAATGTCGTCATTCAACATTAAACGCGTACTGATTGGCACCCCATTTCCAACCAGTGCGGACATCCACGAACGGTTGGACAAGGTTCGCGCACTAGCTATATTCGCATCAGACCCAATCAGTAGTAACGCCTACGCCACAGAAGCCATTATGAGCGTCCTGATCCTGATCAGTGTCAGCGCCCTGCAATGGACATTACCTATCGCGGCAGCCGTGGCGGGACTAATTTTGCTGGTGGTCTTCAGCTACATCCAGACCATCATCCATTACCCCAGTGAAGGCGGCGCTTATGTAGTCACAAGGATAACCTGGTACAACACCATCGCTTTTTGCTGCTGCGGCATTGTTGATTGACTACGTCTTGACGGTATCAGTCTCTTCCGCAGCCGGCGTCCGCGCCGTAACCTCTGCCTTTCCCCAGACTTATGATTACCGCGTGTTTATGGCTTTGGCAGCAATTGCCTTGCTCACTTGGCTAAATATGCGCGGTATACGTGAAAGCGGCAGCATCTTTGCTATCCCAACTTATGCTTTCGTCGGCGGTGTACTGGTCATAATCGTTATAGGATTTATGCGACAGTTCGGCATTTTCGGTATGGCCCCACCGAATGTTCCCGTCCAAGTGGTTACTGAGCAGGCCACGGAAATGACCGAGTTCCTGATAATATGGCTGGTGCTAAGGGCATTTGCGGCCGGCTGTACAGCGCTCACCGGTATCGAAGCCATCAGTAACGGCGTCAAGGCATTCAAACCACCGGAGTCCCGTAATGCGGCCGAAACGATGGTTGCCATGGCCGTTATCGCCATGACGCTGTTCCTGGGAATCAGCTTCCTGGCGACCCTTCGGCCTCGTACCGGCTGCGGAAGGCGAGAGTATTCTTTCCCAATTGACCCGCTCCGTTGTAGGCCAGAGCTTCATGTACTATTGGGTACAGATATTCACGATGCTTATCCTGTTCCTGGCTGCTAATACTGGTTTCAGGATTTCCCGCGCGTCAGTTCCTTCATGGCGAAAGACGGCTTTATGCCGCGCTGGATGCAGAATCGTGGGGACCGCCTCGTCTATAGCGGTGGCATCATTACCCTGGCCGTCATTGCGTCCGTCATCGTGGTGATATTCCGGGCTGACGAAATCAAAAATGCTTCCCCTGTATGCGCTGGGCGTTATGCTGGCCTTCACCTTGTCCCAGTGGAGCATGAGCATCCTGATGGGACGTATCGGCGAACTGGAGCCGGGCGAAGTCCTGCATACACATGTTACGACTGTCCATCATGAAGACGGCTGGCGCTGGAAGCAGGCCGTAAACCGCTTCGGTTCAATCGTTACCGGTATCGTCCTAATCATACTTATTGTCACCAAGTTCACCGAAGGTGTGCATGGATCGTGGTAATTGCCATTCCGCTACTGGTCCTTTACTTCAAGAAGGTGAACCGCCATTACACAGATGTCGCTGAATCGCTCAGCACACGCAATCTGAAAATGGAAGACCTGGCGGATATTGCAGATGTGGTCGTTGTGCCGTTAGGCGATGTACATCGTGGAACATTGCGCGCATTGCAGTATGCCCAGCGTATCTCACCCAATGTGCGTGCCATCACGATTTGTACCAGCGAGGAAATGCGCGAACGTGTTGAGCGTCGCTGGAAGCGTTTTCCGAAGATTGTTCAAAATGTCGAACTTGTCTGCATTGACTACGATTTCCGCGACATTATTGAACCAATCGTGAATTACATTGAGCATGTTAACCATGTGGAATACCCGGATGAGATTATCACCGTGGTAATACCTGAGTTCGTACCGGAACAACTCCCCGCACAATGGCTCCATAACCAGACAGCGAATATCTTGCGTCGTCGCCTTGTTCACCACGAAGACATCGTTATCATTGATGTGCCTTACCTGATCCATGCCAACGAAGGGGATCATGGCGAAGGGTTCCAGCTACCCAAACTGACAATTCTGTCCGACAGTAAAAGCCCATCTGCCGAGAGTGTAGAGGGGGCAGGCAGCACCACCGACGAAAAGAGCACATGATCTCAACTGAGTCTCTACTGAAACGTCTAAATCTGGAAGCGGTCAATCTCGGCGCATCGGGTAACGGCGCCTGGTATGACAGCCAGTCGCAGCCCATCACCTCCTATAATCCCACAACCGGCGAGCCCATTGCGTCGGTCGTCCCGGCTTCGGCCGAGACGTATAACATCATTGTTGAAGGGGCCGGAGAACGTTTTGCGCAATGGCGCAGTCTACCGGCCCCCAAACGCGGGTTGGTCGTGCGCGATCTGGGCAATGCCGTCCGCGATAATCTTGAACCCCTGGGAGAACTGATCAGCCTGGAAATGGGCAAGATCAAAGCTGAGGGCATCGGCGAAGTTCAGGAGATGGTGGACATCTGTGACTTTGCTCTGGGTTTGTCACGCCAGCTCTATGGACTGACAATGCAATCCGAGCGTCCCAGTCATCGCATGTATGAGCAATGGCACCCGCTGGGGCCTATCGGTGTCATCACGGCCTTTAACTTTCCCATTGCCGTCTGGTCCTGGAACGCCACCATTGCTGCGGTTTGTGGCGACACGATCGTCTGGAAGCCCTCCGAGTTGGTACCGCTAACGGCCGTTGCCATGCAGCATATTGCCAATCAGGTGACTGCCGACCATGGGCTGGAAGGTGTTTTCAATCTAGCCGTCGGCGGGCCGGAAATCGGCCGTCTCATGACCGAAGATACGCGACTGCCGCTAATTTCCTTCACCGGCTCTACCAAAACAGGACGGACAATTGCCCAAACGGTAGCCGGCCGGTTGGGCAAGTCATTGCTTGAGCTGGGAGGCAATAACGCGATTATCGTCGCCCCGGAAGCGGATCTGGACCTGGCAACCAGAGCAATTGTTTTTGGCGCGGTCGGTACAGCCGGTCAGCGATGTACTACTACACGACGAATCATCGCCCACACAAGCATCATAGAGGAACTCACAACGCGTCTTGTGCAAGCTTATGAGCAGGTACCGTTGGGTGATCCGCGTGATGAAGGAACACTGCTCGGCCCACTTGTCACGGAGGTTGCCGTAAATCGAATGATGGCGGCCGTTCAACAGGCCGTAAGTGAAGGTGGCGAAGTCATCACCGGTGGAAAGACCCGTCCCGACATCGGCCCGCAATTTGTAGAGCCAACCATCATCAGAATGCCAACACAGACAGCAATCGTGCGTCAGGAAACGTTCGCCCCTATCCTTTACCTGCTGGCCTATGACACTCTGAATGAAGCCATGGCTTTTCACAACGACGTTCCTCAGGGGTTATCCAGCGCCATTTTCACGGACAGCCTGCGTACAGCGGAGACCTTCCTTGCCGCGACAGGCTCTGATTGCGGCATCGCCAACGTCAATATCGGCACATCCGGGGCAGAAATCGGCGGAGCATTCGGCGGGGAAAAGGAAACCGGCGGTGGTCGCGAGTCAGGGTCCGACAGTTGGAAAGCCTACATGCGCCGGCAAACCAATACGATTAACTGGTCCAGTGAGCTACCGCTCGCTCAGGGTATTCGTTTCGAAAGCTAAATTCCAACATCAGTGCGAGGAAATAATGCAGTTGGAAGCAAGAAGAGGTCGCTCAAAATTCTTCGCTGCACTTTTGATCATCTTGATCGTTCCCATACTCCTGTTGATCGCAAAGCCTGGCGCAGCGGATGAGGAAGCTGAACCGTCGTTATTTGCCCAGGTAAATTTCCCGGCAGGCATCACAACAGATAGCAACGGAAACGTATTTGTCTTTCACACGACAAATACGTTTTTGTCTCAAACTGTTACAGCATTTGCGCCAAACGGTGCTGGGTTAGCCACCTTCCCGCTCAATACCCTTCTCTATGCGCATATGACAACCGATTACACCACAGGCTACGTTTGGGTATTCCTGTCAGACTCCACATTACTGTTACTGAATCCCCAAACAGGCCAGTATTCAAACATCGGCCGTTTGTGCGATCTCCCAACCGCTGCCGGTCAGGTCTATGACGTTGCCAGCGAAACGATCAGATCGTTCAATCAACTAAGTCCCTGTTTGGCTGACTACGGCGATATTGCCCTGTTGCACCGGGGATTTCCTGGATGTGTACATCAGCGGGCACTATGTCATTCACCCCTTCATAACCCGCCTGCGTTTTCATCAGGGAAATTTCCAATCCGCACGGGTGATGGTCACCTCCCTTGCCCCATTTGCTCCGGACCTGAGCGAGCCGCGAGGTGTGACTGTCAATAATCAAAACGTTGTAATGACCACCTTACCCATCACCGGACAAGGCGAGTTTGTATACGTCTTCAATGGCGACTTCCCTGAGGGAAGCGGAGGTATTCCAGCACGTTTATTTGGTGGAACCAGCAGCCTGGGTATGACGGCAGATGCTGCGGGTAATTTTTATATTTCTTCGTACCTGAGCAGTGCCTGTGGTAATAACGAAGATTTCATCATCATTCCGGCTAACCTTAGTCTGCAGAATGCTGCCTGTTTCAGTCGAGGTGACCGGCAGCAACAATACCGGGCAATTGCCGTAAACCCATCCGGGAATGTGGCTTACCTGACCCAACCTTCCATGCAACGAGTTATTCGCTGGACGCTCACCTCCGGGCCGCAACAAAGCCTGTCACCTGTTTCAATTACCTTAACAACCGGCGAAACGTTGGGTGGCGCAAGTGTCCCGGCTGTTGTCACATTGCTTTCCCCGGCCAGCTCCGGTGGAGCTACTATCTCTCTAACCAGCAATGATCCATCAGTTGCGGCGGTTCCCAGTCAGGTGAAAATCCCGGCAGGCCAGACCAGCACAACATTCACCATTCACACCAAACCGGTGCAATCGACACAGGATGTCACCATACGAGCAAGTTTTATTGGTGACGCTACCGTTACGCTCAGAATCAATCCGGTTCGTGCAAAACAGTTCCTCCCTGCTAATCTCTCCTTACCATGATAAGCGACCATTTATGGATCAATCAGGCACAGCAACGTGCAGGTCCAATACGCTTTGTTACAATCTTACAATGGCTTGACGGGTATCAAGAATTCCCAGCCCGGCATTTACCCCAGATGTAAAGGGATAATTATTTAAATGCGTTGCTGCCCGGCAGTCGGGGCAATAACCTTAATGACACAAATCAGGATCGTGACTCACCTTGCTTAGAGACTCCTTTCTCTTGCGGCTAAGGCCGCGCTACATTGCTCGCTATCGTGAAATTGCGGGGGTCTTTGCGCGTCATGGTTTTGGTGCCATTTTTACCCAGCTAGGGATTGATCATACCCTGGATATTCCCCGCCGGTTTTTCCGTTCATCTAATGAAGATTGGGAAAGCACGCCTCCCGCAGTCCGGTTGCGGCTGGCACTGGAGGAATTGGGCCCCACCTTTATCAAATTGGGACAAATTGCCAGCACTCGCCCGGAGTTATTACCTCCGGCAGTCATTACTGAACTGAGCCGTCTGCAGGACAATGTCCCTCCCGCACCCTGGGAAGAGGTACAGCCCATCATTGAGGCTGAGCTGGGTCGGCCAATCCATGAGATCTTCCTGGCCTTCGACCGCACACCCATGGCGGCCGCTTCACTGGCGCAGGTTTACCCGGCCATGCTACCGGACCGAACCGAGGTAGTCGTCAAGGTCCAGCGTCCCAATGTCGACCGTATCGTCAGCATCGATCTGGAGATCATCCAGGATATTGCCCGTCTTGCCAAAGAGCGAATCCCCGGATTCCTGCCGTTCGATCCCGTGGACCTGGCCGATCAGTTCGCCACCGCACTGCGCGAGGAACTGGACTATCGGCGTGAAGGGCATAACGCCGATCGCTTCCGCGAAAACTTCAAGAACGAGAAGTTCCTGTACGTGCCCAAGGTGTATTGGGAGTACACCACGACAAAGGTCATGCTCCAGGAACGTATCAGAGGCATAAAATTTGACGACTTCGCTGCCATGGATGCCGCCGGATATGACCGGGATGAGATCGCCATGCATGCTGCGCGGATGGTCGTCAAGGAAGTATTGCAGGACGGCTTTTCCACGCTGACCCTCACCCAGGCAATTTGCTCGTCATGCCCGGCGAGATCATTGGTTTGCTCGATTTCGGGACGGTCGGCTACCTGGATAGTCGCGACAAGGCAAATTTGATCCGCCTCTATGTAGCCGTGATCCAGTTTGACTCGCCGGCTATTGTAGAGCAGCTTATCCGAATGGGGGTTGCCGGGCCGACGGTTGATGAGAAAGGCCTGGAACGTGATTTACGCCAACTACTGCGCCGATATATTGGCTTGCCACTGAAGGATATCTCAGCCTCAGAGTTACTTGGGAAATTCAACCTATTATTTATGAGTACCGGTTGAATGTCCCGGCCGATTACTGGCTGCTGATTAAAACACTGGTCGTCATGGAAGGCGTGGGCAAGCAGCTTGCACCGGACTTCGACGTATTTGAAGTATCTGCGCCATATGTACGCCGTTTCCTGGTGAATATGGCTTTACCAGGTTCATGGGGGCCGGAGGTTGTACGCAGCATTACCGGCTGGACCTCCTTCCTAAATGACGTGCCGCGCCAGACCAACCGGCTGCTGAGCCAAATGGAGAATGGAGATATCAAGGTCAATATTGTTGACCCAGCGACCGAGACCCTTGCTAAGCAAGTCAATCGCGCCGCCAACCGATTAATCCAGGCTATCTAATTGGCTCACTAACTATCGGCCTGGCTCTCCTCCTGCCAAGCATTAATCTGGAATGGCCGTGGCCGCCACTGACCTGGGTGCTTGTTGCTTCTCTTGGCGTCGTGGTGGTATTGGCCTTCTGGCTTCTATGGTCTATCTGGCGTTCGGGTCGTCAAAAGTAAAGGCTAAGTGGTTCTGATGGTGTTATTGCGACAAAGGTGGATCGAAAGATGAATCAGCGCGACACAATGGTCCGCGATGTGAGTCGAACCTTTGCCCTTTCTATTGAGGTTCTTCCTCCAAGCCTCCGCGAATCTGTAGGCATCGCCTATTTATTACTTCGCATCTCGGATGGTATTGAAGATCATGACGAGATGAGCGCGGAACGCAAAGCCGCGTTGCTCGATCTGTGGGCGAATATTCTTATTGGCAAAGCTGACCCGGCGCTGCTCATATCCGAAACGGCCGATCTCGATTCAGATGACCCGGAAGTCACTATCATTCACCAAACCCAACTGATCCTTGACTGGCTCCATGCTCTCCCCGAAGAAATGCAGGAGACTATCGTTCACCATGTCTACGATACGACCTGCGGCATGGCCCGATGGCAACGGCATGGACCGTATGTCAAGGATGAGGAAGAACTCGACGACTACATGCACGAAGTCGCGGGCCGTGTGGGCTATCTGGTTACGGATCTGTTCGCCATGTACTCCCGGAAATTGCCGACAAGCACGACCTGCTCATGCCGCTGTCCCGTGAGTGCGGTCTGGCACTACAGACCGTCAACGTCATTCGCGGGATACGTAAGGATTATGACCGTGATTGGGTGTTTATTCCCCAATCCTACCTGGAGCAAGTCGGCCTGACGAGAGACACCCTGTTTGATCCTCAGTGTCAGGACAAGGCGATCCAGGTGGTCAATCTGCTAATCGACAAAGCCAGCCGGCATCTTGATCTGGGTCTGGTCTATATCGAGTCCTTCCTCGCCATGAACACCATATCCGGCTGGCCCTCATGTGGCCGTTTTTATTTGCGGCGCAAACGCTGGCCGTCAGTCGCAACAATCCTTTAGCCGCATTAAATAGTGAGGCCAAAATAACTCGTGGCGAAGTACAGAGCATCGTAGCCAAGACCCGTCTGTTGGGTTGGTCCAACCGGTGGCTGGAACGCACTTTATCAGCGGCTATCGGCCAGTCCCGCAAGAAAGTCCTGCTATCAGCAACCAATCGCTCCCACAGCCGACTAATACCACCCTTTCTGAATCGGTCCAGCGATCTGCTTATCCAAGAGAGTGATATCATGACAACGGACACACCAAACACCCCCTGCCGAACGACTATTCCCAACGTGGCGCACCGGCTCAAAATCCGGTTGAAGACCGGGTTGTCATTGAGGGTACTGTGATCACCTCATCTGATCCCACAGCCGGAATTGGTGCACAACCACGGCCGGCCCAGCGCCCCAGGCTAATCCAACTTCTGTTCGGCAGTGTCCTTGTATTGACGGAAGAGGTCGCCGAACGTGTTGTGGTGGATGCGGAAGAAGTCCCCTATACGACCCGAACTCCGGAATCCGTCTTCCGACCCGCTTCTGAATTTGACCAACTGCTGGGAGGGGAACAGTTTCAGAAAACTCGCTATTTAACTATCGGGATTGCCGGTGATGCCCGCAAGGCAGCCGAGCGCGGGCTCGCAGTGGTTGACGATATCACCGATGCAACCGGCCGTACATTCTGGCGCTTTGCCGGGCCGGTTTGGGAAAGTGGTCTGCTGGGTCCGGTGCGACGTCCCGTTCAACGGTGGCGCAAGCGAGGAGAGTCGCAGGTCGAACAGTGGATTGCCAGCGGCATGCAGCAAGAAATGCAAAGCCGAGCGATTGCCTCTGCGTCGCTGAACAACCTGGTCCAGGAATCTGTAACCGATCTGACTAACAACCAGGAGATACAGGTACTTGTCCAGGAAGTGATCCAAAGTCAAAGCACTAGTATCATCACCCAGATTTTGCAGGAAATTCGGGAACGCTTCATCAGCATGGACATCTGGGTTCAGGGCGCTTTTGGAACAGCCCAACCGGATCCGCCGCCGTTCCGCAATGCGTATCTTCGCACCCTGATTCTGCGACGGCCACAATACGAACATATCGACATCCGCAACAGCCTGGCCGGTGGTTACACAGGGTTTGTAAGCCGGTTTGTCGCTACCATCATTGATATTGCGATTCTCCTGCTGGTTTATGCCATCGGATCGGCCGCAATAACCGGGACAATCAACCTGTTCGGATTATCCGGTATCGTCAGTCGTTTTCTGGCGTCCGGTACACTCGCCTCGCAGATTACACTGGTCTTCCTCGGCTTAGCCAGTCTTCTGCTCATCTCCGGATACGCCATCCTGTCCTGGTATTTGACCGGCTCGACAATTGGGGACTCGATTATGGGATTCGAGGTCGTGGATCTGGCCGGCGGCCGACTTTCATTCTGGCGCTCGGTCCGGCGAATGATCGGCGCTGTTATCGCGGCAATCCCACTGTTCCTCGGTTTCATTTGGGTGTTGTTCAGCAAGAACAGGCAGGGTTGGCATGACAAGATCGGCGGCACGTATGTTGTGTATAGCTGGCCCGCCCGACCGGAAGAAGAATTCCTGCACGAGCATGTGGCTGAAGAGTTGGCTGAAGATGCGCTCGACCGGCATTAACGTCGTCGGCTCATCACCATGGGTTTGCCGAGTCGAATAATACCGGGCCGTTCGCCGACTGTCTGGCTGTTGACCCTGCAACTCCTGGTCATTGCCTGCCGCGCTTTGCCGGTAGGCAGCGGACCAACCTCCACGCCGGAAAGCACCCCCCTTCAGGGTGGAGGTCCCCCATCAACAATAAATTGCCCTGTTTTCCCAACCGATAACATCTGGAATACACCGATAGACAACCTGCCGGTTCACCCGCTTTCGGCCAACTATGTTGCGGCTATCGGTTCAGATGAAACATTTCACGCTGATTTCGGGTCCGGCATTTGGCCGCCGGACGACGGTGGACCGATTGGAATCCCCTATGTAACTGTTGGGGCTGACCAACCCGGTGTGGAAGTAGTCTTCGACTACGCGGATGAAAGCGACCCCGGTCCGTACCCAATCCCGGCCGATGTGCCGATAGAGGGTGGGCCGGGCAGTGACGGGGATCGCCATGTCCTGATCATTGATTCGGACACCTGTACCCTCTACGAACTTTATTACGCTTTCCCATTAGCCGATGGTCGGTGGGAAGCAGGATCAGGGGCGATCTTCGACTTGCACAGCAATACCCTGCGACCGGCAGGCTGGACATCGGCCGATGCTGCCGGGTTACCCATCTTTCCCGGACTCATCCGCTATGAAGAAGTCGCATCCGGTGAAATCACCCATGCTCTCCGATTCACAGCACCGCAAACGCAACGCGCCTATGTCTGGCCGGCGCGCCACTTCGCATCAGACCTGACTGATTCACGTTACCCACCCATGGGCCAACGGTTCAGATTGCGAGCTGATTTTGATATGAGCGGCTTCGACCCCCAGGTACAGGTTATTCTGAGGGCCATGCAACGTTACGGCATTATACTGGCCGATAACGGCTCGCCCTGGTATATCTCCGGCGCGCCGGATGACCGTTGGGACAATGATATGCTTCGTCAACTCCACCAACTTCGCGGGGGTGATTTTGAAGCCGTAGATGTATCCTCGCTCATGGGGAATCCGGATTCCGGTCAGGTATTGGCTCGAACAGCAATGGTGTTTGTTCCCGCCATCACCTCAACTCCTAAGTAAGTCGGCGCCGGCGGCTCCGCTTCATCCCGTGCTATACTTCGCCATTGTGCTTGGTGCTCAAAGTTGTACGAAGGATGTTATATCGCAACATGCTAGTTGTTATCGGAGATGTTCACGGCCATATTGAAAAGTTGGAGCGTGTGCTTTGTTCAGCCGGTTTAATTGATGCCGACAATCACTGGACGGGTAAGGATTCTACCCTCTGGTTCATGGGCGACTACTTCGATCGGGGGCCGGACGGGATCGCCGTTATTGACTTGATCATGCGGCTTCAGAACGAAGCTCCGGCAACCGGTGGTTTTGTGGGCGCTATTTTGGGTAACCATGACGTTCATATCCTTGCTGCCCATGAATTTGGAGATGCACCGGACGGCAGTCGTCAGGGATCTTTCCTCGCCAGTTGGCATGCCAATGGCGGAGAGGATAACGATTTGACCCGGCTGGAGCCTCATCACATTGATTGGCTCAAGGTCCTTCCGGCAATGACCATTGTGGAAGATCGGCTACTGGCTCATGCCGACGCCACCTTCTATAGCAACTATGGCAAGGGCGTAACGCAAATCAATGAATCCATCGGTGCCACATTAAATAGCACGATACCCGGCGACTGGGATGCTCTACTAGACTATTTCTCACAGAGGCGCGCTTTTATGGATCGTTTCCTCGGCCGCGAGCGTGCGTCCCGTTTCCTGAAGACCTACGGCGGCCGCCAGTTTGTTCACGCCCACACGCCCATTGCCCGTGTTACCGGCCAGCGTCCCGGTGATGTCCGCGAGGCCTATGTATACGCCGGCGGTCTGTGCATTGATGTAGACCCGGGACTGTACCTGGGTGGACCCGGCTTTGCTACCCGGTTGGATGAACTATAGGTTATGGATACTCAACACCATCCACTCTTTGATGACTACACCTATGTTGTTTTGAGTGCACCGGCGTTTGCACCACTCTTTCAGCGTTACCGACCGGTTGTCTTCGGCCAGACGTTCGGATACCAGCCTGAGGATACCTACAATGTGCAGGAGGCACGTGCAGCACGACGGCTCCAACAACAAATGAGCGGTCGTTACCGGTTACGAATAGGCATTTATTACCAGGAAACCGTATTTGCCGGCTGGACAGTGGGTTGGCAGCGGGACAGTGACGTCTACTACATGGCGAACACGGGCATTTTGCCCCAGCATCAGAACCGGGGGATCTATACCCATCTGCTACCCACTCTGTTGTCAATCATCGGTAAAGAAGGATTCCAGGTTGTCGAAAGCCGTCACACAGCATCCAATAACCGGGTAATTATTCCCAAGCTAAAGGCCGGGTTTGTCATCTCCGGCCTGGAGGTGTCAGACCAGTTTGGCACCCTGGTGTGGCTGCGGTACTTCTTTAACGAGACGCGTCGGCGGATGATGGACGTACGAACAGGTGAGCACATCCCCGATGACGAGTTACGTCAACTGCTCCATCTGCCCTAACTGGGAGGTGCAGTCTACCAACAGCCTTCGCCTGATCAGGAGCCAATAATCACTATGCGTATTGCCATCTTCTCGGATATCCATGGAAACCTCTCCGCCTTCCGGGCGGTGTTGGAGAACATTGACCAACAAGCACCTGACTTGATTGTGTTTGCCGGGGATCTGTGCCTCGTCGGACCCCGCCCTGCCCAATGTGTTGACCTTCTGCGGAGCCGGCGCATTACGGCCGTCTATGGCAATACCGATGACTGGGTATTGGGCCGGCAGTCGCCGCCGGAACGGTTGCAGCCACTGGCTACCTGGACACTGGACCAGCTATCCGCAAAGAACCGCGAATGGCTCAGGAATTTACCTTTTGCCGTCACGATTAACCCCACAGCCGAAAATGCTTCTGCCCTGACCATTGTCCACGCCAACCCGCAAGACGTGAATCAGATTCTCTTTCCACCGGAGGACGTCAGCAGTCTCGCTACGGGAGGTTCGCCAATCGGATTCAGCCTGGACAGTCTTCTTAGCGGACTTAAAGCCCAGGCTCTGGCTTTCGGACACCTGCATATCCCGTCCATCCGATTATGGCAGAATCTTCTACTCATCAACGTCAGTTCGGTTAGCATGACCGGGGACGGCGATCCGCGGGCAAAATATGCGTTAGTGACATGGGATGGGGCACAGTGGTCGGCCGAACATATCCGGGTGGCTTATGACGTCTCAGAGGAAATAGAGGCTTATCGTCAGACCCAACCTCCCGGCTGGCAGGAAGCTATACAGTCGCTGGAAACCTACGGCACGATCCCTCAACGGGTATAAGGCTGGGGATAATCACCCAGCAGTCTACATCATATTTTAGTCCATTACTCAAACGAAACTGGAGGCCGATTCATGACAGACGAACGCGCGGAAGCAGTTAAAGCTAAACTGGCAACCGTCAGAGCCGATTGGTTGGCGATGGTCGGGAGTATGTCGGATTCCGACTGGGATCAGCCTGCTTTTGCAGAGGATTCGGAGTGGAGAATGATCGACGCCTTCCGGCATATTGTGGACTCCGAGAAAGGCATGACCGGCCTGATCATTCAGATCAAGGCTGGTGGCGAGGGTGTTCCCCCGGATTTCGATATCGACCGCTGGAATCAACGGGTTGTCACCAAGCTAAAGGATAAAACAGCCGCTGATTTGTTTTCAGAAATGGACGCAAACAGGCGAACACTTCTGGGTGTGATTGAGAGCCTTGAACCGGAGGATTGGGACAAACAAGGTCGCCATGGCAGTCTGCAAATTATGAGTATTGAAGAGATCTGCTACCTGATCGCGGATCATGAGCAGGCGCATATGGAGAGTATGAAAGCAGTGCTGGCGGAGTAAGGGAGTTATGAAGTGAGATGTCCCGCAAGCGGGCGCTTACGGGATCATCTCTGGGGGGGAGCCAATTGCAAGTCTAGCAGGAATTGCAAAACCTGCAACAAATCACATTTGCGTACCGGCGGGTTGATCACGCCGGCGCTGGTACAAACTCTTCACTAACCCGGTCGGCACCCAGGCGCCTTCAACATTGTCGTAATCTGGGGTCAGTCGTGGATCCAGATCGTGCTCGCGCAGCAGCTCCATTAACTCAGGCTGAATCTCGCCATAGCCCAGCTCTTCGCGAACATGACGATAGTAGTTGTAGTGGTTGAAGAAATGCTTTTTCTCTATACCGTAGGCAACGAACATGGAGTACTTGGGTCCGGTAATGTAACTGCCGGAGTGCACCAAACGCGGATCGAAGATAATGCAGTCGCCGGGGTCCGTTGCAACCCAGGTTGCATTGGAAGCGGCCATCTGGACCTTCGGTGACAGGTAGTTGGCAGCGCCCAGCCACTTCAATTTCCGCTCGTTGAACTTACGCCCTTGCGATACCTGACCAGTCGGGGGTTTATGACTGCCTTCAATCAATCCCAGACGCGAGTTGCTTTCTTCAAAAGTTTGCAAATACATGGCGCAGCGTACCAGACGATACGGCGCATCAGACTCGTCCCAGTCGGGGCCAACACCATATTCCCGGTTCACACTGTCGCGGTGCCAGGAAATAGCGGAGAAGCCGACGTGGATATCGTTGTGCTGCAACATACGAACATCCGGCCCCAGCAGCTCACGAACGATCGTGACCAGCCGTTCATGAACAAGGATAGGCCAGAAATCCTCATACTTGACAACGCCATCGGGCAAAGTCCAGGAGGAGCCGCCCGAACCTCGGCCGGTGCCCTTCCATTCCTCGCTGCCCTGCATTCCCGCACGAGTAATGCCGGAGAGCGTCTCCATACGGTCAATATAGTAGCCAATCTCTTCTGGTGAAAGGAGCCCCTTAACAAGGACAAAACCTTTCTCATTCAAATCATTGCGCATCACATCATAATCCATCGGATACCCTCCAACGATTGCTCCCGCCGGCTGTCGGGTAAGTCAGCGGTCTACCTAAAATAAAAATTAGCAGCATTAAGCAGCCACTCTAGGGCTGAGTTTACTCCTATGTTCATATGTTTTCAATTATTAACATAGCCTGGGACGCGGTCTAACCCGCACCTGCTTCATATCATTTCATCCGGCGGCGGTATGCGTTCCATCGAAAACGGTTCCGACACCCGCGTATAGTTGCTGCCGGCCAAACGGCCGATTGGTTGCAGCAGGCTTGTGTCAATCCGGCCGTCGTCCAGCAGGTCATCACGAACGTGAACGCACTGCACCGTCCCAAAGATGGCGGCACCGCCACCCGGCTGATCGCTGACAACAACAATCTGTTGCAGCCGACACTCAAACGAGATTGGTGCTTCGGCTACGCGCGGGACGCGAATAGTTTCGCTGGGTACGGCCGTTACGCCTGCCCACTCAAACTCAGATTGCCCAGGGGCAAGATCGTCGCGCTGAGGTTCATCCGGGCAGCCGTTTCTTCGTTAGTGATGTTGATCACAAACTCCGGCACCTGCTCAATGTTGCGCCATGTATCTTTCTTCTCGCCGGTATAGGAGTGAATGCCCGGACAAAAGACAAGGGTCATTGGCGTGGGGCAAACGGCCGTAAAGTACGAAAACGGGGCCAGGTTCAAATTACCCGCTTCGTCCATTGAGCTAACCCAGGCAATAGGGCGCGGAACGATGGATCCGATAATCAGCTTATAGCGATCACGATGAGCCAGTTCGTCAGGATGAAAGATCATGATTGCGGCAGCCAGCTATAGGCGTAGCCCTCGTCTTCGATCTCGCAGGCATAGCGGGTCAGGCGTAGCGGCCGGAATGTATCCACCATCACCGCCAGTTCCTCGGTGGCCTTCTTCCCAATGGATCCTTCATACGTGCCGGGATGCGGGCCGTGCGGGATGCCGTTGGGATGAACGGTCAACGACGCACGCTCAATTCCCTTGCGCGACATGAAATCGCCCTCAACGTAGTAGAGCACTTCATCGGAGTCTACATTGGAATGGTTGTAGGGTGCGGGAATCGCCAGCGGATGATAGTCAAATAGGCGCGGCACAAACGAGCAGAGGACAAACCCCGGTCCGTCAAAGGTCTGGTGTACCGGCGGCGGCTGGTGAACCCGACCGGTAATGGGTTCAAAATCTTCAATATTGAAAGCGAACGGCCACAAATGACCGTCCCAGCCAATGACGTCCAACGGGTGATGATCGTAGACAAAGCAGGTAATCTGGTCGCGCGCTTTGACGTGGACCTCAAATTCACCGCGTTCGTCATGGGTCACCAGGGTCTCCGGCGGCCGAATGTCCCGCTCGCAGTAGGGAGAATTCTCAAGGAACTGGCCGTAGTTATTGATGTACCGCTTGGGTGGCGTCACATGCCCAAATGACTCAACCACCAGTATCCGTTGCTCAACGCCTTCATCGGGAACAAGCCGCCAGATCACGCCGGTGGGAATGACAAGGTAATCGCCGGGCCGGTAGGCAAGCGTCCCGAATTGGCTTTCCAGCACGCCCTTGCCGTCATGGATGAACAGCACATCATCTCCATGGGCAAATTTATAGAAATAGTTCATCGGCTCGGTCGGCCGGGCAACATAGAGCACGACATCGTTGTTGCCCATTAGCGGCACACGCGCGCTGATCGCATCCCCACCTTCGGGAACCGGAGCCGAGCGTAAATGACGGGCATGCAACGGCCCGGCCGGTTCGTAGGGAATCTCCACCGGCCGAACCTGCTCAACCCGGCGTACGGCCGTCGGTGGCGACAGATGGTAAAGGATGGACTGGATGCCCGCGAACCCATGGATACCCATTACTTCTTCATGATAGAGCGATCCGTCCGGCTGGTGAAACTGCGTATGGCGCTTGTGCGGGAACTCGCCCAGCTTGTAGTAGTATGTCATTTTGCTTCTCCCTGAGGCGCGGTCCTACAGATTGCCCCGCAGGTCCTGCTCGCGCTCAATGGCCTCAAACAATGCCTTGAAGTTGCCCTTGCCGAATCCGCGCGACCCGTGTCGTTCGATGATCTCGTAGAACAGTGTCGGCCGATCGCCAACCGGCTTGGTGAAGATTTGCAGGAGATAGCCTTCTTCGTCACGGTCTACCAGAATGCCCAGGTCCGCCAGTTGATCAATCGGCTCGTTGATCTTGCCGATACGCGCTTCCAGCGTTTCGTAATACGTCGTGGGGACGCGCAGGAATTCGATACCGTTATCCCTTAGCTGCGTAACAGTGGACAATACATCACCGGTTGAGCAGGCAATATGCTGGACGCCGGGACCGTAGTAATAATCCAGGTATTCCTGAATCTGTGATTTCTTCTTCCCTTCAGCCGGTTCGTTAATGGGAAACTTCACCTTGCCGCTGCCGTCCTGCATCACCTTGGACATGAGGGCTGAATATTCCGTAGAGATATCTTCATCATCAAAGTGGATCAACTGGCTAAACCCATCGTGTTAGCAAAGAACTCCACCCACCGGTTCATGGCCCCCTAGTTCCACATTGCCGACCATATGATCCACATGGGCCAGACCAACTCCTTTGTGGCGATCACGGCCAGATTCTCGCTTGCGACGCTCGCGCCGTTTGTCGGTTCATAGCCGGGCGCAAATACGCCGTGATAATCCGACCGGTCTATGAATTTGATGATAGTGTCCCCATAGCACCGGATGGCGGAGTAACGGAGAACACCATTATCATCTTCAACCTGCGTTGGGGAAATGGCCCCGGTTGCGCCGCGCGCTGTGGATTCTAGGTAAGCGCTGGCGGCGTCCGGCACCGACATGGCAATCACCCTCACCCCGTCCCCATGCAGCGCAACATGGCGAGCAATGGGATCGTCCGGGCCAAGCGAAGCCGTCAACACCAGACGAATCATGCCCTGATTCATCACATGGGAAGCAGACTGGCGGTTGCCTGTCTCCAGACCGCTATAAGCAGATCTCGGCGTAACCGAAACCGGTTTGGTAAAAATGGGCGGCTTGCTTGGCATTACCTACATAAATCTCAATATGATCAATGCCTTTTATGGGCAGAAAGTCTTCACTCATGGTCCAGTCTCCTTTTGTGGGAATCAGGCTTGGAAACGAAGCATGTATTCTGTTTGTTAGGGCAAAATGATGCCTATGTAGAAGCCATTTCTATAACACGGGTCAGCCGTTGAATGCCTTCCTCAATATCAGCGACACAGCAGTTAGAGAAATTGAGGCGCATGTAACGTCGCGCATCCACGCCGGGTAAGGCAAAGGCCTGTCCGGGAATGAAGGCCACCTGCTCCTGAGCAACTGCCAAGGGTAGAAGTTCCCGTGCATCCAACCCTTCGGCAAGGTCACCCAGATAAACATCCCGCCATGCGGCATCCTTGTCAGGATGTACCGTCAGGGAAATAACGGTCCAGCGCCGCCAGCATCGCTGCCAACCGCTCGCCGTACGCCTGACGCAGCCGGGCCACATGCTCCGGTAAGTGTCCCGCATCCAAATAAGCCGACACCGCTCGCTGGGTCAGTGCCGAAGATTCCAGGTCCCCGGCCTCCTTGATCACTGTTACTTTCGGGATCAGATTCGTTGGGACAATCATCCAGCCCAGCCGCAGAGCCGGCGCGAGAATCTTGGAGAATGAACCAACGTAGAAAACGTGGGTGTCGTTTAGCGCCCGCAGAGGCGGTGGAGATTCCCCGCCATAAGCCAGGAATCCATACGGATCATCTTCCACGATGGGCATGTTGTAGGTCACGGCCAGATCAACCAGCGCCTGCCGTCGGTCCATACTCATGGAAACACCCAGCGGGTTGTGGGCCTCGGAAATAGCATAGAGGAATGCCGGGACGTCACCATCTTCGAGATATTCCGCAACCCGGTCGACGTCCATCCCTTCGACCAAATCCGTTGCCACCGGCAAGACAGTCGGCGCATCGGGGCGACAGCCTGTTGGATGCCTGTGTAAACAATCTGCTCCAGCATAACCGGGCTGCCGGGATCGAGAAACAGGCGCGACAGAACATCCAGTGCCTGCTGCGCACCAAGTCGTCAGGAACACTTGCTCCGGTGTCACATTCACACCACGCTGGGACATCAGATCAACGATATGGGACTTTAGAGGTGCAAACGGCGGACCGTATTGCAAAGCTTTCCTGTCCTCGGCCAGGACCCGGCAAAGAGCCTCGCTATACTGCGCTGCGGGAAAAGCCCGGTGCAGGCAATCCCCCGGCAAATGACAGGATGCCCGGCCGGGAAACAACGGCCAGCATCTCCCGTAGTGCTGAACGCTGCATCCCTCTCGTCCACGATGCCAGGGGCAAACTCTCTCTGGTTGGTGGGGCAATAGCTTGCATCCCAACTCCTTATTCCACCGGCAACTCGGTGGTAGATTTGATCTCACTCAGGACCAGGCTGGTGCGAATCTTGTCCATCCCTTTGACCGGTGTCAGCGTATTTAACAGAAACGATTCCAAATGTTTGCGATTGCGGACGGCGACCTTGAGCAGGTAGTCATATTCCCCGGTTACATGATGGCACTCCAGAACCTCCGGCATGGTCTGGACAACGCGTCGGAAATTTTCTATGGCGTCAACGGCATGGCGCTGGAGATTTACCTGGACAAGCACAGCATGTCATAGCCCATGCTGCTCCCGATCCAGAATCGTTGCGTAACACCAATAATACCGGCCTCCTCAAGGCGGCGTAGGCGTTTTTGCAACCACAGGGAGGACAGATCCACGCGCCGCGCCAGCTCCGCACTGGTTATGCGCGCATCAGCTTGGCAGGTACTTCAATAATGCAGAATCAATATCATCCAGTTGCAGGGTCATGGGTTATCTGTGTATGTGACTTTATCCACATTCTAAAGGCCGGCTACAAATTATGCAACCGTTTATGCTATTTTGGTTTATTAAATAAACTGTTTCAGAAATATTAGCTAATATATCCTCGCAAAAATGGTGCTTTTGTGTCAGGTCGGCCGTGGGCTCACATTGCGAACCCATTTAGGCAATATTCATGTTCAGGGTAATTACCCGGTGTATACTGACGGATGAACCAGAAATCTCGTCCACGGCATCGTCGTATTTATAGTTGCTCTACTTATGGCAGGCTGTTCCTCTGCAGAAACGCCGCTCGTTCCTACACCGTTTCCGACCGCAGGTACATCCATTGGCAACACACCTGCAGGACCGGTAACACTCACAATAGAGGAAGTTGCCAATCCCCGGCATTATATGAAGACGCATCGATCATCGTAACCGGCCGTCTACAGCGGCAACCGGTATTGGTCTGTGACAGTGAAACGCAACCCTCCCCGGCAACATGGGCACTAACAGACAATGGAGCAGTTCTCCTTGCCAGCGAATTTGACCAACAGGTGCGAACATTATTACCGGCCGATCTCACTATGACTGTCGAAGGCCGACTGCGCCATTGGGAAGGTCCTGTTGGGTGCGGCAAGCAGGCCCAGACGCAGGAAGTCTGGTGCCTGAAACTTCTCGCATTATTTCGCCCAGCCCCTGACTGCGGCTACATTGACCCCGGCGGGTGTGGACAACGCGGTCGATGATGTTGCCCAGGTTACGCCATCCGGCGATTCGGCCGTCGCCCCCAGTGGAAGAACCAACCCTTGAACAGCCCACTATCGAAAGCACGACAGCGGCCGATAGTGGTACATCACCAACCCAAGCACCCGTTCCCACATCAGAACAACCTACGCCGGACACCGGCGATCAGGTGACTCCAACTCTGACAATTGCCCCGGACATTACATCCACGGCCACCATCTCCGGCACACCGTCAGTAACCCCGGCTGCAGGCACACCAACCGCGACTCCTGAACAGTCCGATGTGACACCGGAGCCTACGACATCAAAGGACTCTCCACAGCAACGACTACATCCGGTCAGATTGTGGATAAGGGTGATATCTTTGACACAGAGGAATATTTTCCAGCCGACACGCTGGGCACCGGAGAAGATCCACAGTTGGTCCATGGAAGTCTTTGAGGATGAGGTTATTAATGTAGGCGTTATCGCTCCGGTTCCGGCCGACATTGTGCTTTCGCTCTATGAAGATGGTCAACCCATCATTGATCATCAAAATCAGTCCCCGGCGGCCAGTGCTGAGATGCTAACCGCCGGCAACCAGACGGATACAACATATGAGCTCCGCATCCAAACCGAAAACGGGCAAGCGGCCGAATATATTGTCGTCATTTCGTTTGAAGGAGACATTGAGTCAGAGCTATTAGGATTCCTGGCCCCCGGAACGCCCGCAGCAATGTTACCCTGCCCATCGATGGCAGCCATTACTGAAACTTCACTGCCTCTGCCGGGTTCAGATCAAGATCACCCTGACGCCAGACGCAACATCTGACGGCTTCTTATATCTATACGGGCCGGGTGGGGTAGAGCTCACTGATGTAGACGACGGTGACACTGGCGAGACAGAGGTATTGGAATACACTATCGAAAATGACGGGTTGCACACTGTCATCGTTGAAGGGTTCAACGACGATGATGAAGTATCAATGACCTATACCATCTTGCTGGAAACGCCGTAACTCTTCGGCTAGAGATTCTTTTTAGAAAAGTTGCTTCTTATTAAAATCAAAGGCAGTCGCGT
Organism: Chloroflexota bacterium; assembly: GCA_041390945.1. GTDB lineage: Bacteria > Chloroflexota > Anaerolineae > Promineifilales > Promineifilaceae > Promineifilum. The sequence goes on along the minus strand of JAWKOY010000023.1, from coordinate 73,646 downwards.
TATTATCCGCTCATGAGTTCTCCTGGAGGCGTGATTATTTGCGCCGATGATCCGTTGGCCCGTGTCGGGTTGGCGGCCATGCTGGGCGCATTGGCAGACGTTGCCGTCGTTGCCAGAAAGGAACACACATCCTGTCCGACGACAGCCAACTACCGGACGATGAACCTTTTGAGGTTATCCTGTGGGATGTGGGGTGGGATGGTGTGGACGACTCGCTTGATCTGGGAGGATTGTCGGTCCCTGTCTTGGCGTTGATTGGAGACGAGGAGCAGGCTGGGGAAGCCTGGCTTGCCGGTTGCCGCGGGATGATCCGGCGTGACACCTCCCCGGATGACATTCTGGTTGCCATTAATGCCACCGTCACCGGCTTTGTCGTGATGGCTCAGGGACTGGTCAGTAGTATCGGTCGGGAGGTGCCCTTCGACAGCGAGTTACCCGCTGAGGATTTAACTCCGCGTGAGAAGGAAGTCCTAGAGTTGGTTGCCCAGGGTTTGACCAATAAGGCTATCGGCCTCCGTTTGTCCATTAGCGAGCACACAGTGAAGTTCCACCTCAATTCTGTTCTGGGCAAGCTTGGCGCGCAGAGCCGAACAGATGCTGTCGTCAAGGCAACTCGTCAGGGTCTGATCTCGCTGTAGGACTGCACCAACCTACCCATACAGGCAGGCCCGAAACCAACCCTCCGGACGGTGTGCGTCGCGCACCTATCACCTATCCTGTAACCATCATCTAATCACAAGCAGCGAGAGCGTATTCCGACATCGGAGGTACGCATATTGAGCACGGAGGCTAATAAATGGCAAAAGGATTACAGACCACATCAGATGAACTGGCGGCGTTAGTTCAGGAGAGCAGCCCAGGCATTGTCCGCGTTGAGGGGCGACGCCGGGCCGGTGCGACCGGCATTGTATGGTCGGCCGATGGGTTTATTATTACAGCCAACCACGTCGTTCGGCGTGACAGCCAGATTGGCGTCGGCCTGCCGGATGGCGAGGTTGTCGAGGCGACGTTGATTGGGCGCGACCAAACAACGGATGTTGCCCTATTGAAGATCGAAGCGACCGGGTTGACGCCGTTCACATCAGCGGCCGAATCAGAGATGACAGTTGGTCATCTGGTGCTGGCTCTGGGACGGCCCGGCAAAACGGTCCAGGCCACTCTGGGCATCGTAAGCGCGTTGGGTAGTAGCTGGCGGACCGGGATGGGTGGCGAGGTTGATCACTACCTGCAAACCGATGTTGTGATGTATCCGGGCTTCTCCGGCGGCCCGCTGGTCGGCGCGAATGGACACCTGCTAGGTATGAATACGTCCGGGTTCGGCCAGGGTGTCAGTCTGGCAATCCCGTCCGCAACATTGGCCCGCGTGGCTGACTCTTTGCAGTCTCACGGCAAGATTCGTCGCGGCTATCTGGGGGTCAGCACCCAACGGGTGCGCCTGCCGGAGGATATTCAGGCAGAACTAGCCCAGCGATCAGGCTTGCTCATTGTTGATGTCGAAGCCGAAAGCCCGGCGGCCGAAGGCGGATTAACATTGGGAGATACAATTGTCGGCATCAGTGACCGGCCCGTCCGAACCCATGATGATCTGCTCGCCGCACTTTCCGGTGATGTTGTGGATCAAAAAGAAATGATCCGCATATTACGAGGCGGGAAGTTGGAAGAAGTAGCTGTGAAAATTGGAGAACGGGGCTAGGAAGCGAATCAAGAAGGATGCCGGAAATCAAACCACTTCCGGCATCCTCTTGGTTTAGTCGGACTCAATTTGATCGGCTGTGGCCTGACGTAACGTCACGAAACGGCCGCCGCCTTCCACCGGTGTCACCCGGGCATGGTAAACGTGACCGTTCGACAGAGCTAACCCAGCGGCCTCGCTGATCGCCACAGACTCCCCTTCGCCTTCAATAATCAATCGCACCAATCCGACATCCGTAATCAGGTCCATGATCGGGCGACCGATTACATCCTCTGCGGAAGGGAAAAGAGGGACCGCGCTGCGGCGTTAAGGACGCGTAGCTGAAAATCCTCATCCACCACAATAACCGGGTCGTCAATCTGCTCCACCACCTCGCTGAGCGTGTTGCGCTCGCTGGTAATGGCGTCATACATATTGGCGTTATTGATGGCGATTGTGGCGTAGCCGGCCAGAGCCGAAAGCGCACGAGTATCGTTGTTGTCGAACGTGGTTTCCTTCACCTGATTGGTGACTCCCAGTACGCCAATCGGCCGATCTGAAGGACAAGCGGTACGTAGATCAGCGATTTGACCAGAAGCGCCGTGTGCTCGCGCTTCCACTGGGAATCGGTGCCAATCGCAATAGCCCGCTTGGTTTGCAGCACCTTGCCGGCCAGACTGTCGGTGACTCGCTTGCGCATGGTCTGGGCTTTACTGTCCAGGTTCTTGGAAGCGCGGATGTAAAGCTCACCGCGATCCTCATCCAGAAGCATCAGTGATCCTTCCTCGGCGCCGACCACAAATACGGCCGCTTCGACAACCTTTTGGAGGACTTCCTCTAGGTCCAGCGACGAAGAGACTGATTTTCCGACGCCGTAGAGGACGTTCAGTTCCTGAGCGCGTCGCTGCAACTGGGAGTTGCTGTCCATGAGTTGGTCTACCAGCAAGTCCCGTTCCTTTTGCAGGCGGCTTTCACGCAAGGCCTTATCAATTGATTGACCCAATTCTTCGGCGTCAATCGGTTTGATGATGTAATCCTTGATCCCCAACCGGAAGGCTTTGACGGCCGTATCCTCGGACCCTTCCCCCGTAACCAAAATAGAGGGGATGTTGATACTACGCTCATGGAGTCGCTGCAACACCTCCAGCCCGGTCATACCCGGCATCTGCTGATCGGTGATCATCAGGTCAGGCTCTTTGGCAATAGCCATCTCCAGGCCCATCAGCCCGTCGGTCGCTACAAGAACCTCAAACCCTTTCGGTTTCAGGATATAATCGACGACAAAATCACGGATTTCGTCCGAGTCTTCAATAACCAGTACTCGTTCGTACATAGGCGCCAACGTAAGAATCTGCTGATAAAGCGGCCCAATCTTACCCCCCGGTAGCTATCCTCGCAAACTGCACTTGTCGGGGCTCGACGAGTGCGATAGCATGACCGCAACAGGGGTAAATTACCCATTAATCCATCTATGAAGACCTGTTCCACGACCCGCCGTACCCTCACTACAATCCTATTTTTGCTGATTGTGCTTCTTCTACTGGCCGCCTGCCAATCTCAGGCGGAGCCAACTGAGGAAGACCCGGAGGCAACACCCGCCCCTACCTCACAGATTTTGGCAATTGTGACCCGCATCGTTGAGCGTACGGTCATCGTTACACCGACACCCGATCCCTCACGTGAAGTAGAACAGGATCATAATCCTATTGTGCTGGACCTGCCCCTGGAAGTAAGCCTGCCTGACCTTGATCCGCAGCAAGCCGGTAGCGATACACAGGTTGATCTGGCGGAGAATCTTTTTGCCGGGCTGACAAATTATGATGCAGCCACAGATACGATCGAACCGGAGCTGGCTACCGGTTGGGAGGTCGGACCGGATGGCCGTACATGGACCTTCCACTTGCGCGACGACATCTTCTGGGTTCGTCCGACCTCGCCGCCATTAGGTACCGAGGCATTGTGGGGCGCAGAGGCGGTACGACCGGTGACGGCCGACGACATCGTCTTTGCCGTTCAGCGCACATGTAGCGGTGAGGTTGAGAATGAGTTGACCTACGCCCTATTCCTCATCGAAGGATGTGAGCTAGTTAATACCGCTACCCAATTGGCCGAGGGCGATCTGCAAAGCATCGGCGTTCAGGCAATGGACGACACCACGCTCCAGATCACACTGACAAAACCGGCGGGGTACTTTCTGGCCCTGACAACCACCCCGTTATTCCAGGCGGTCCCGCGCGACCTGGTAGAAGAGTTCGGCACGGAATGGGAGAATCAGGCAGGCGAGATGGGCACCGGCTGGCAGACGCCGGAGAATCTGGTAACCAGCGGCCCCTACCTCCTCATCCCGGAAGAAACACTGTCACAGCGAGTCGTGCTGGAGCGTAATCCCCTGTGGCCCATTGACCGTGGCGGAAACGTAGAAGTTATCAACTTGTACTATGTCGAGGATGAGACAGATGCCTACGAACTGTGGCAGGACCGCACCCTCGACGTTGCACCTCTCCCAAGTACCGAACGTGACACCCTGCTTGACCGCACCCCCAACAAGGAAAAAACTGGTACCGGAGCAGGTGCTGTTCTACCTGGGCTTTAATTTCGACAGCCCTGTGTTCCGGGAACCAGAGGTACGGCGGGCTTTCAGCGCGGCTATTGATCGGGAAGCATTGATCGAGGAGTTGTACGGTGGGCGCGCGCCCCAATGCGCCACATGACCGTGCCCGGCGTGATCGGCACCTTGCCGCTAGATGCCGTTGGCGTCGGCTACAGTCCGGATTATGCGCGCCAGCAAATGGCTAACAGCTCCTTCAAGTCCTGTCGCCTGATGGCTACCCTTCACCTTCTTCTGGTCAGCTCGGCCGACCTTTCACTTCGGCAGGCAGAGTTAATCCGTAAAATGTGGGTGGACGAGCTGGATTGCCCGAGGAAAACATCAATATTGAGCAGGCCCAGTTTGGCGCACTACTGGCAAATACACGGCAGGATGCCGGATCAGCACGGCCCGACATGTGGAACTCGCCGGGCGCCGGATTTCCCGATGCCCATACAGTCACCAGCGATCTGCTCCATTGCGCTGACAGCGAGAACCGTCAGAATCGTGAATGTTCTGACGCGGATACGATTCTGCGACGGGCGGCATCCGGTTCAGACACAGCCGAACGGACTTCCCTATACCGCGAGGTGGAGAATCTATTCTTTGGAGAGGGTGGCATCTACCCTATTGCCCCGCTCTACGTTCGGGCGCAAAGTCTGGCAGTGCAGGACTGGGTAACGTTCAATCCGTCCATCTTTGGCGGCGAGCAGTACGACAAATACATGATCGATGCGACAACCAAGGAACTGGAGCGTAGCCGCACCAACCCATGAGTGATCTATCCAATTTAGCCGGATGGGCACTTGAGTGGGGCATCTCGCTTTCCGACGAGCAACTGGCTCAGTTTGCAGCGTATCAGGCGATGCTGCAGGAGTGGTCGGGCCGGCTAAATCTGACGGCCATTCACGATCCGCAACAGGTTGTCATTCGCCACTTTCTGGATTCCCTCACATGTGCTGTCGTCACCGGCGATTTGAGCGGCCAACGGCTGATTGATGTAGGCTCAGGTGCCGGGTTTCCGGGGCTTCCCCCTCAAAATCCTCTACCCCCAGTTGGAGTTAACACTGGTCGATAGCGTAACCAAGAAAACGGTCTTTTTGCAGGCTGTTGTAGACGCGCTCAAGCTAAGCGGCGTCACTGTGCTGGCCGCGCGCGCCGAAGAGTTGGGGCGTGATCCTCAACACCGCGAGCAATACGATTGGGCTGTGGCTCGCAGCGTGGCGGAAATGCGTGTTCTGGCGGAGTACTTACTACCCTTGGTCCGTGTCGGAGGCCACGTCCTGGCGCAAAAAAGGGGCGCAATCCACGGAAGAGATCGAGTCCGCCGGGAATGCCATTGAAGCATTGGGGGGCATGGTAACGGCCACCCAAATAATTCAATTGCCGCAGGTAGCAGACCCACACAAGCTCATCGTAATAGAGATAGTCACAGCAACTGATGAACGCTATCCGCGCCGCGCAGGCATCCCCTCCAAACGGCCGCTTTAGCCTTCGCCCCCTGTGCCGACTTCTTCCTGTACGCGGCCTTCACTCACCAGCATGGTTGCGCTGGTCGTCAAGAACGAATCCGGGAACATCCCCGGATCGGTTGCCGTCAATAATGCCTGACCGGTTGTGCCACCCTGAACCGCACCCTGCACATACTCCAGCAATGCGTGGCGACGATGCAAATCCAGTTCAGCAATTACTTCGTCCAGCAGAAGCAGCGGAACATCAGAGGTGACGGCCTTCATCCAGTTGATCTCCGCCAGCTTGAGAGCCAGAACGGCCGTCCGTAGCTGACCGCGTGATCCATAGTCCCCCAGGCTCTGTCCGTCCACTAATACTGTCCAATCGTCACGATGAGGGCCAACCGATGTGGAGCCACGGGCCATGTCGGCCGCCTGTGCCTCTTCCAGCGCCTGCTCAAAACGTTTCGCGGCGGCTTCAACCTCGGCGTTCTGTTCCAGCCATTCACCGTCCGCCTGCTGTTGCTCCGCAGAATCGCGGCCGTTTGCCCGCCAGCGAGGTAGATAGCAAAGGCGAATCGTCTCACGCTGCTTGATCAGGTCCTCATAATAGATACGATGTGTTTCACGGCCGATAGCACTAATGAATTCCGCCCGACGGGCCAGAATGTGACTACCGGGAACGATGAGCTTCTGGGTCAGGATGGGCAAGAGATCGGCCGCATTTTTCGGCGCAATCTTACCCTCGGCCGCTTGCCGCAGCAGGGCATTCCGTTGCTCCAGCACTTTGTTGTAGGTTGAAAGGTGCCGGCAGTATGCCGGGTCAACCTGGCACAGAGTTACATTCATGTAACGCCGTCTGGCAGCCGGTGACCCTGTGATCATGTCCACATCTTCCGGCAGGAAAAGAACCACCCGGAGTTGGCCCAGCAAGTCCATTAACCGAACTTTGCGCCGATTCACTAACGCTTCCCGGCGCAAGGCCGGAAGGCACCGGAGGATCGGCCGTTCCGGTCTTCAATGATTAGTCGCATCTCCAGTTGGGTGGGGCCATCCGGGCGAACCACCTCCGCCACCAAACGGCCGACGACTACCGGATCGCCCATTTGCAACGCCGCCTGGTTGACCATCTGGTAATCCTGGGTCGCATGCGGCGATCGGGTTGTAGCCAGCAAGTAAAGCGCTTCCAACAGGTTTGTCTTCCCCTGCGCGTTGTCACCATGCAGCAGAATAGCGCCCGGGGGAAGGTCAAGTTCCAGCCGGGAATAGTTGCGAAAGTTGGTCAGCGACAGGTGTCTGACTTGCATAGTGGGCAAAGATAAGCTGATTCTTATGGCGGTGCAAACACAACTTCCCGCCGGTTGCGACAAGAATGTCTCCATGCTATCCTTCATCCTTAGTCTGGGGACGCCATGGATGGGGAAGCCGGACCGGCAATGACAGCTATGTGGGTAAGGGCCCAATAGAATCTATGACGACTCCCGATATTCTCTTTATCGTACTGGACACGCAACGTGCCGACCGCCTGGGCTGTTATGGTCACGATAAGCCCACCTCCCCCAATCTCGATCGTTTCGCCGAACAAAGTGTTCTGTTTGAACAGGCCGTCGCTCCGGCGCAGTGGACCGTTCCCAGCCATGCTTCCATGTTCACCGGCTTATACCCGACAACACATGGCGTCACGCAATCTTCGCAGGACTTAGCCCCAATCGACCGCATCTGGCCGAGGTCATGCAAAGCATGGGGTACGAAACAGTTGGCTTTTGTAACAACCCACTTGTCGGCATCCTGAACAACGGCTTCAAGCGGGGCTTTCAGACGTTTTACAATTATGGTGGCGCAATCCCCAGCCTGCCCCGCCAGTCGTCTCCCCTACCACCGCCGCTTAATTACATCAGTGAAGGGTATACCCAGTTTTTGCGGCGGATTTCTTACCCTATCCAGAACTTCTTCGGCCAATCCGATCTCGCTTTCCGTGTCTCCCTTAATTCCTGGTTGACTCCCATCTGGTCCAAGCTGGCTAATTTCAAGGGACAAAATCCCCGGTCGGTCAAGGATGTCATTTCCTTCCTGCAGCAACGTGAACAGGAACCGGCCGATCAACCATTGTTCCTGTTCCTCAACCTGATGGAGACTCATCTTCCTTTTTGGCCGCCGGGCGAGTTTATTGATCGCCTTGCGCCCTACATCCGGCACAACAAGGAAGCCCGCAATATTATGCGCGCCTGGAACCGCGAAGCCTACCGTTGGGCCGCCCCACTAGCGGAGCCGTTAGGGGAATTGGAGAGCCAGGTTCTAAACGATCTGTATGATGCCGAAGTCGCCTTTCAGGATGATTACCTCAGCCATTTATTCGACTTTCTGGACCAACGGCGAAAGCAAAAAGACACGCTAACGGTCATCGTTGCCGATCATGGTGACGGCCTGGGTGATCATCGTTACTTCGGCCATGCCTTTGTCGCCTACCAGGAACTGGTTCATGTCCCATTGATTATGAACTGGCCGGGGCGCTATGAATCCGGCCGGCGTATAGACACACCGGTCAGCACCCGCCGTGTATTCCACACGATGCTTGAAGCTGCCGGAGCCACACCGGAAGCCATGGAAAAACTGGAATCTACCCCCGGCCTGGAAGCAGCAAGTGTCAAACGACTCTCTCTACGTCACACGATTGCCGGTCGTGATCCGGAACAGCAAACAGCCTTCAGTGAAGTCTATCCACCCATGAACTTCGTCCGGGCCATCGAACGACGCCAACCAGAGCTTCTGGATGAATTCCGTTGCCTTGATATCCGTCGCGCGGCTGTGCGCCAGCGCGCTTCCGGCAACGAGGCTGCAACAGCCATGAAGCTCATCGAAATCGAAGGTGTCCCGGATGAGCTATTTGATCTGACCCACGACCCGCTGGAATTGCAGAATGTGATTGAAGAACAGCAGGGACTTGTGACAACGCTGGACAAGAGTCTGGAGCAAATGGTTAGCCGGGCCACACGGGAACGGGATGCGATGCCCACCGGTGCGGCCGTCGACATTGACGGTGACGAGCTTCTGAAGAAGCGTTTGCAAGGTCTGGGATATATGGAGTAGGGAGTATCTTTTTCTACTCGCTCTCGTATCAGTAACGACATCATAAAACAAATCATTGTGGTATAAGGATTATTGGTATGCTAGACGGACTTAGTATTGACCCGGTGGCCTTCACAATCCCCATTGGTGGTGGGTTCCCCATTTACTGGTATGGCATTCTGGTGACCCTCGGTATTGCTCTGGGTGCAATATGGGGCGCGCGCGAAGCTCAGAAACGCAATCTGAATGTTGATGAGTTTTTCAACGGCCTGATCATTGTTATCCTGAGCGGGTATATCTTCGCCCGCTTAACCTATGTGCTACTGGAGGTATTGGGCGGTCGCGGCGACCAGTTTGATTCCCTTCTCGACATTATTAACATCCGCCAGGGCGGTATCAACATCCTCGGTGGGTTCATTGGTGCAGCCATTGTTGGCTTCATCTATCTGCGCAGCCGGAAGCTGAACTTCTGGCAATATGCCGACATTGCCGGGCCGGCCCTGTTACTGGCCCAGTCCATCGGCCGTTTCGGCAACTTCATCAATCAGGAGCTGTATGGCCCACCCACCAACTTACCCTGGGGTATCCTGATTGATGCCCAGCACCGCCTCCCGCAATATAGCGATTTGACCCAGTACCCACTGGATACCCGTTTCCATCCCACATTTCTGTACGAATCGCTCTGGCTGTTTCTCGGCTTCCTGGTCCTTGCCTATCTGAGTAGTCGTTACCGGGATACATGGCGGCCGGGCGTACTGTTCGGCATCTTCCTGATCTGGTGGGGTAGCGGCCGATTTGTGATCGAGTTCTTCCGTCCTGACCAGGCTACTATCGGCAACACACCCATTACCTTCTCAATGATCATGTCGCTGGCCCTGGTTGCCGCCGGGATATGGGTGGTTCTGAGCCGCAGTCGCCGGTTACTAACCAGTTCTCAACGTAAGCACCCACCCAAGCCCAAGCCTAACCGAACAGCCTGAGGCTGTTTGCTTATTGAGTACAGCATTGACCCAGTTGGAATAACGGACCGGTCAACAGTGCTATCCGGTCCGGGAGAGGAGATAGCCGGATGAAATTCGCCACTGAGTATGGTGATTTGGCCCTAACGTTTGATGATGTGTTGTTGGCACCGGGTTACTCTGAGGTCTTGCCCGCCGAAGTCGATCTGCGCACACGTATCGCCGGGGAAATTTATCTAAATTTGCCGGTCCTGTCGGCGGCTATGGATACCGTTACCGAGGCGTCGCTGGCAATTGCCCTGGCGCGGTTGGGCGGCGTCGGAGTCATTCATCGTAACCTGACTCCGGAAGAACAGGCTGAAGAAGTAGATAAGGTGAAGCGGTCGGAATCGGGCATGATTGTGGACCCCATCACCCTGCGGGCTGACGCAACGCTGGGCGATGCGGAAGCCATGATGAGCCGGTACCACATCTCCGGCATCCCCATTACTGACGAAGACGGCCACCTGGTTGGTATCCTGACCAATCGCGACACCCGTTTCGTCAAACCCGGTGCTCAACTGGTATCGGAGTTCATGACCAGCGAGAATCTCATCACGGCTCCGGTAGGCACCAGCCTTGATGAAGCCATGGCTATTTTGCACCAGCATCGCATCGAGAAGCTCCCGCTGGTAGACGACGACGGCCGTCTCAAGGGGCTTATCACCGTCAAGGATATCCTCAAGAAGATTGACTACCCCAACGCGGCCACCGATGCACGGGGACGATTGCTGTGTGCGCGGCGGCAATGGGCGTGGGAGAAAAAGGTCTGGAACGACTGGACCTGCTGGGCTGGGGTAGATATCGCGGCAATTGACACAGCCCACGGCCACACCAAGCTGGTGATTGAAACGGTCTGAGGCCCGCAAACGCTATCCCGATCTACCCATTCTGGCCGGAAACGTGGCCTCCGGTGAAGGCATTGGGGCGCTCATTGAGGCCGGAGCCAGCGGAATAAAGGTAGGCATCGGGGCCGGTTCAATCTGTACAACACGTATTGTCGCCGGATCAGGTGTGCCCCAAATATCGGCCGTTGCTGACAGTGCGGCCGTTTGCCGTCAACATGACGTTCCCTGCATTGCCGACGGTGGCATCAAGTACAGCGGTGATATCGTCAAGGCGCTTGCCGCAGGAGCAGACGCAGTCATGCTCGGTTCAATGCTGGCCGGCCTAGAAGAAAGCCCCGGCGAGATCATTCTGTATGAGGGTCGCCGCTACAAGATATATACCGGGGTATGGGAAGCCAGGGAGCCATGCAGGGTCATGGAGCTGATCGGTATGGTAGCGGGGTTCAGCCTGACCGGCGGTCAGTAAACAAGAAACTTGTCCCCGAAGGGGTCGAGGCCAGGTGCCCTACAAAGGCCAGCTTCGGGATGCCGTCTATCAACTAATGGGCAGGCTGCGCTCGGTATGGGCTATGTCGGGGCTGTCAATCTGGATGAGCTGCGTGAGGAAAGCGCGTTTTGTTCATCACCAATGCCGGGTTGGAGAGCCACCCGCATGGCATTCTGATCGCAAGGAAGCGCCAAACTACCAGGCGAGACGTTAACGTCTCCAGCGACAGGCCGGAGGTACAACCCATGAATAAAGGCGTTGTTTACTGCTCTGGCCTATGTTATATGGGGTATATTACCCCTCTACTGAAAACGCTGTCGGCCGTTCCCCGCCCAGGAGATTCTTGCCCACCGCATTATCTGGTCCTTTGTGTTTATGGCCGGTCTGCTAACGCTTCGTCACAACTGGGGCTGGCTACGCCAGCGCTCCGGCAACGTCGAACCGTCCTGACATTCATCGCCAGTGCGCTTCTCCTCGCAATCAATTGGTACACCATCTGGGGGAGTCAACGCCGGATTCATTGTCAGACCAGTCTGGGGTATTTCATCAATCCCCTGGTCAACGTGCTGTTGGGATATGCTTTGCTCCACGAGGAGAGCGCATGCAGCGGCCCAATGGCTGGCAATCGCCGTGGCCGCCGGGGGCGTACTCTATCTGACCATCAGTTATGGTGCGGTGCCCTGGATTGCCTGACGCTGGCCTTCAGCTTTGGTGCCTATGGAGGGCTTCTGCGAAAAACGTCCGCGCTTAATTCGGCCGAAGGGCTGTTCACGGAAATGGCCGTACTGTTTCTGCCGGCCTTTGGACTCCTGTTACTTATGAATCAGAACGGTACCGGCGCTTTTGCCCATAGCAGCCTGACAACCACCCTGCTGCTCATTGGGTCCGGTGCGGTGACAAGCATACCGCTGATACTGTTCGCAGCAGGCGCCCGACGGGTGACACTGACTTCTCTGGGTCTTTTACAGTACATCGCGCCAACGCTTCAGTTTCTGATTGGTGTTGTCATTTATCATGAGGATTTCGGTCCGTCCCGTATGATCGGTTTCGGCCTGATATGGGTCGCCCTGATTTTGTACACGGCCGAAGGGATTGCCCACTACCGACGGACCCATGCCGACGACCAAATAACCCGGCCCGCCGTATAATATGTCCTATGACCGATAGTCAATTCGCTCACGATACCTTTATCTCTCCCATGACCTGGCGGTATGGCAGCCCGGAAATGCGCGCCATATGGTCCGAGGTCCATAAACGCTGGCCTCATGCGCCGAGTATGGGTCGCCTGGCTACAGCACAACACGAAGCCGGGCTTGTCTCGGCCGAGCAACTGGCCGACCTTGAACAGCACGCAGACGATGTAGATATTGATCGCACCCTGGCGATTGAGGTTGAAACGCGCCATGATGTCATGGCTGAAATACGCACATTCGCGGAGCAATGCCCGGTGGGGAGTGGAATGAATTCACTGGGGCGCGACCAGCGCCGATATTACCGATAATGTGGATGTGTTGCGTCAGCGCGAATCGGCCGAGCTGCTCGCCGATCAGTTGCGCACACTCCTGCAGGCTTTAATCGGCTTGGGATAGAGGCTACAGCCGGGCTACCGGTCATGGCCCATACTCACATCCAACCGGCCGAGCCGACCACACTGGGATACCGGTTCGCCATGTACGCCCAGGATTTGCTGGAAGATTACCGTGCGCTGGTGAACCTCATCACCAATCTGCGCGGCAAGGGGCTCAAAGGGCGCGGTCGGTACACAGGCCGGGTATGGAGAAGTTTTTACAGAGTACCGGCATCAGCCCGCTGGAAATGGAGACAACGGCAATGGCCTATCTGGACCCTGCCCTACTACCCCATAGCCAGCCAGACCTACACTCGCCAGCAGGACTTGCGCCTACAGCATGCTTTGTCCGGGATCGCTGCCAGCCTGCACAAGTTCGCGCTGGACTTTCGCATCCCTGCAATCGCCACCCTTCGGGGAATGGGCTGAGCCGTTCGGCCAGGAAACAGGTCGGCTCCTCCGCCATGCCCTTCAAAGCGAAATCCGATCAACGCCGAGAATATTTGCTCCCTGGCCCGGTATGTGGCCGCATTAACGGCCGCTGCCTGGGACAACGCCGGTCAGGCCATTCTGGAGCGCGACCTCGACGACTCCGCCAACCGGCGACTAATGCAACCGGAGGCATTTCTGGCGACGGATGAGATGCTTCGGCGCTACGCGCCTGGTTGAACAAATGACCATCGACGAACAACAGGTCGGCCGTAATCTGGCGCACTACGGACCATTTGCGGCTACCGAACGAGTGCTGATGGCTTTGGTGGCGGAGGGTGCCAGCCGGCAGGACGCTCACGAATGGATCCGCGAAGCCAGCCTGGAAGCATGGGCAGCATTACGGCGTGGCGAGGACAATCGCTGGAAGACCTGTTGGCGGGTGATGAGCGTGTGATGGGTTACCTGGATTCGGAATCGGTCAGGGGGCTGCTCGACGCACGGGAACACCACAGGCACTGCAGGTGAACGGGCCTTAATGGCAAACGAGATTAAAGAGGTTGTTTCTCCCTAAAAAGTTTGACAAACTGCGCCGGGGTCATGATTTCCAGATCGGGATGCTTGCTCAGCCAACAGCAAGGTCCTGATCCCCGTTGTAAGGAAAGTCGGCTGCCCCACTAGCGTAGGCCAGCAAATAGTCATCCTTGGGATCACGGGTTACCTGGGGTATTGGGTCGTGGATTAGACTACATTCTCTCCATAAGTCCTTAATATTGTTGCAAAAGGACTGCTTCCTCCGGCAAGATTCGCCGGGCCTTAGTAGTTTCTTGTACACTGTAACCAGCAATTCATGCAACAATATGCTTCGGGCACAAGCAGTATAAATCGCTGCTCTAAAAATGCCTGGAATATCTTCTTATCGGACTGTGTTCAGACGGCCCAAGAAGGAAGCTAACTAACACATTTGTGTCAACCAACACGCGCATGGTTACGGCCAGAGATCGAATGTCTCCTTCTCAACCATTCGGCGGATCGTCTCTTGGGAAACCTCCTCGGCCAGTTGCTCCACATCCTCTTCACTCAGGTCAGCATTTCCAGTTCTTGCCTGGGTCGCGATCTCTTCGAGACGTTACGGGCACCTGCAGCATCTGTAGTACACGAAGATCGAGCAAGGCTTCATACTCTCCATAGGCCATGATGACAGCCTTGGGCTCACCCCGGCTTTCAACAACCACTTCATCCTCATGTTCAACCGCCCATTCCAGGATGGCGCTTAATCTGTTCTTTGCTTCACTAACGGAGATTGTCTTGGGCATATTGATCCCCTTTTCCACACAACTGAATCAAACCAATATAGCTATTATACAGGCTATAATTATAGCCAACAATATAGCCCTTTTCAACTCAAATGGTTAGGCTATTCGAATTTCTGGGGGCAAACTACTCTGCGTCTGTATTTTCACGGCGAATTTGCTTCCCGCGACAACTGGGTAGCCTGTTGCATGGCTCTTGTCCATTCAGCAAACCCCTTGCTGAACAGACGTGTCTTCTTCCCCGTCCCCTGCACAATTCCCTTTCGCCGGAGATTACGCAACTGGTGCCCGGCGAAGGTTGGGTCAACGGCCAATCCCTTTTTGACTGACAGGCTGGCCCTCGCCGTAGGCGGCAGATCCGACCATAACTCCTGCCAGTACGGTTCGGCCGCTGCCTTGAACTGCTCCACAACAGTCTCCGACTGTACTGGTTAGCCGCCAGCCCGGCAAAGGCATAACGGCGGCCAACTGCAAGAACAAGGGATGCGCCCCGGCCAATCGACCAATGCCGTTGCTTCATCATCCGGCAACGATAGTCCCAATCGTGTCATGGGTGCAGTCAACAGAGTAGTTGCATCAATGCATCAGAAGCAGACCAATGTCCAGTTGAACGAACGATTCATACCCGGCCGAATCCAGACCTCCCTCCTGATAAAGGGCTGCCAAGGGAGAATGTGTCCCCGTCTACCCAACGGTTATCAGACCTTCGCGAATCAATGTTTCCAGGCCGGTATAGGCGCTGTCAAACCGGGACGGTCGCCAGATCAGTTGTTCGTACTCATCCAGTACGGCCACCAGTTTGTGACCTTTCCCCACCAGCCGTCGAACAAGCGGGTCCAGCACATCCAGCCCGCCAATCTCCGGCACATGTCCAGGTTGAATCCGGCTCCACCACTGGGACCAAAGCGCCTGGGAAAATCCGGCTGCGGTTTGATACCGGGCATCACTCAAATCCACAAACGCGACAAGCGCCTCCGTAGCGATCAGGGGATTCGCCTTTATCTGGTAAACGGGAGAAGCGATTTCCGGTGGGCCGACAACGGCCGTATGGACACCCTGTTCAAGCCGTTCGTTCAGGCTATCGAGTTCAGCCTGACGGCCCAGCAGACATGGTCCGGTTGCGTATGGGGTGACCTGGCGTGTAAGGATTGCGCTCGCCATTCTCATCAGAGGGTGTAATCGCGGCCGGCTGCACTGTCTGCCGGTCCGGCACCCCACCTTCCATTGCCAGAGTATGGTCAGGATTTACGTGATCCGCTGCGAGACTTCCCATCGTAGCGTCGAAGTATGGCAGGAATCGGAAGGTGATCCGCATTTTTGTTTGCCTGTCCCCATGATTCGCGTACGATCGGGGATATTTGACACGACAAGGATGGGTTGAATGCTGGACAGCAATCTTATTCAGCATAAGAAACGGCAGTTATCGAAGGAGACAACATGTCAACCAGGCATTTCCCGCAGGACTGCGTGTGGGGAACAGCCACCGCTGCATGCAGATTGAAGGTGCGTATGGCAGGAAGATGGTAAGGGTGAATCCATCGGATCAGACCCGCATACACCGGGCAGATCATTGACGGCAGTACGGGGATATTGCCTGCGACCACTATCACCGCTGGCAGGACGACGTAGCGTTGATGTCTGACCTCAATTTACAGGCCTACCGGTTCTCCATCTCGTGGCCGCGCATCCTCCCGGAAGGTCGTGGCCGGGTGAATCAGACCGGTCTTGACTTCTGTGCTGGTTGATGAACTGCTTGGTCACAACATCATCCCGTATGCGACATCATTGTGGGATCTCCCGCGAGTTCTGCAGGATCGGGGCGGTTGGCGGCACGGGAAACAGCCGGGCCTTTGTCGAATGCGCCAGCGACGTGATCGCACGCCATCTCGGAGATCGGGTGCATACATGGATTACTCATAACGAACCGTGGTGCATCAGTCTTCTCAGCCGCCACCGGAATGGTGAACACGCCGGGTTGGCATGATACGGCCGCAGCCATTCGCGCAGCCCACCATGTCTTGCTTTCACATGGGTGGGCCGTGCCTGTCATTCGGCAGAACAGCCCCGACATTCGCTGAGGTAGGCATAACCCTGAACTTTGGTGTATGAGCCTGCTTCGCGGCAGTCCACGATCTGGACCTGACACGGTTGCGTGAATGTGCAACCTTCAACCGTTGGTTTGCCGACCCCCTGTTTGGTCGTGGTTACCCGACGGATGGCGTCGCACTTTATTCACCCTGTTTCCCTGAAGGAATGGATTTCATTCACGATGGAGACATGGAGGCAATCGCTACCCCAACTGATTTTCTTGGCGTCAATTACTACTCACGTGGTGTGATTCGTGATGAGAAAGCAGCAGAGAATTTACCCCAAACCCATTTCGGCGATCTCCCCCGCACCGAGATGGATTGGGAGGTCTATCCCCACGGTCTCTACAAGCTCCTTAACCGGTTGCATTTTGAATATGCGCCACCCAAGTTAATCGTTACCGAGAACGGAAGCAGCTATAGTGACGGACCAAACAGTGATGGGCATGTACCCGATGAACGCCGTCGGCTCTATCTGCGGGACCACTTTGCCGCCGCGCATGCCGCCATGCAAAACGGCGTGCCGCTGGCCGGTTACTTCGTCTGGTCGCTCATGGACAATTTCGAATGGGCCAAAGGCTATTTACAACGCTTTGGTGTCGTCTGGGTAGACTATGACACACAGGAACGTATCCCCAAGGACAGTGCGCTCTGGTATCAGGATGTCATTGCCCACAACGGATTTGACCCCACAAAATGATTGAAACACCTGATGACAGCAACCAACTTCCGGACGAAGAAGGTTCAGGAATAGAAGAGGCAGGAAAACAAAAAGCGCCTGTTTGGTTGCTCCTCATCAGCATCGTTGTTCTTGCGGGGTTAACGGCCGTCATCTACGGTAGCGCCTGGTTCTCAGAGCAGTTTGCGATTCTCTCCGGCGAGACGCTGTCACCGTTTGTCTGGGCTTCACTGGGTCTGTTTCATGGTCTTGCCGTACTGCTCCCGGCCGCCTGGATTAGTCGCCGCAGCAGTCAGAAACGATACAAGGCGATCTTCGAGACCTGGGCGCTGGCCGGCCTGTTTGTGCTGGTCTGCATCCCCATCCGCCTCGTACCGGCTACGGCCGGACAAACGGCTGCCCTTTTGCAGATCGTTTGCGCCATCGTCTTTCTGGTACTCATTCGGAGATTCTTCCCGCCTGTAACAGATGCGAAATCTTCTCCTCCCTTCTGGACCGCGATCTTCTCCGCTGCTCTGGTCATCTGGCCGTGGGTGCTGTGGGGCGCAGCCGGGTCATGGCTGGACACCGTGCTCAATATCCTGGCTGCACTGTCCTTAGGAGCGGCCGTTGCTTATCTTTTCCGCGCGCGGCTGCTGCCGGCTTTGGAAACAACCGGAGGCAGTGTCCGGGTCAATATGCTGCTGGGTGGGCTGGCTATGGGCGGAGCGTTGGTTGTGATTGGTGGCGGGTTCGGTGCAAACGGCCAGCAGTTGCTCCTCATGTTCCTGCTGCCGTCTCTCGGCTGGCTGTTGATGGGCATTGCCTATTGGGGGCGCGGGGAAGCGATGTCTCGTGGGTGGGCGGCCGTCGGGTTAACCGTTGCTCTGGTTGCCGCAGTTCCGATGATCCTTATTGACTCAGATGAGTTAGTCTTGATCCTCAATCTCGGCTCGCGTGATGTCGGTGCGTGGGCGGTTCGATCGCTGCTCTTCAGTGTGGTGATCGCCCTGTTACTCGGCGTTCTCGCTGTTGCTATCGGACCGACACTCTCGGCATGGAAGCAGAACAAACTGGGGGTAATCGGAGCTATCGGAGCGACAATTGTGTTGCTGGCTCTCTATGTCTGGCCGGGTCAACCCGGATTCTATGGCGAGCAGCTATTCGTTATCCTGAACGAACAATACACTGGGCAGGAAGCAATACCCCCAGGCGATTACTGGCAGCGACGCCAAACTATATATGATGAACTGGTAGCTCAAGCTGACCGGACCCAGGCCCCGATTCAGGACAGACTCGACAGTCTGGGTATTGATTACACGTCCTATTATCTGGTGAACGCGCTGGAAGTGGACGGCGGCCCGGTCCTGCGATGGTGGCTGGAAAGACGGCCGGATGTGGATCGAGTCTTGTCCAGTCCGCAATTACGGCCGTTGCCGGAGCCGCCGCCGATATCGTCCGGCACTGAATCTGCGCCGTCCGAGCCACAATGGAATTTGACCAGTATCGGAGCGACGGACGTTTGGGCAACCTACGGCGTAACCGGTAAGGGGATTATTGTCGGGCAATCAGATTCAGGCGCTGAGTTATCCCACCCGGAATTGACCCGCACCTATCGTGGCAACCAGCCGGATGGGCCAACGGGAGATCAGTACAACTGGTACGATCCCTGGACCGGATCAAGTACTCCGTATGACTTGGGCGGTCACGGCACGCACACGCTTGGCTCGATTGTGGGTCAAAGCGTAGGCGTGGCTCCCGATGCGACCTGGATTGCCTGTGTCAATCTGGAGCGCAATCTCGGCAACCCGGCCGTATACCTCGACTGCCTCCAATTCCTGTTTGCCCCCTTCCCACAGGACGGGGACCCTCTACGTGACGGCCGACCGGACCTCGGCGCTCATGTCTTCAACAACTCGTGGGGCTGCCCGGACATTGAGGGCTGCGATCCTGATGCGCTGCTGGCGGCCGTTCGTGCCCTGCGCTGCGGGGGTGTTCGTTGTGGCTTCGGCCGGTAATGACGGGAGTGCATGCGGCACGGTTAGCGCCCCATTGCCCTGTACGATGAGGTGTTCTCGGTTGGGGCAGTGGACAGGTTGGGACAAATCGCCGATTTCAGCAGCCGGGGACCGGTGACGGTCGATGGTAGCGGCCGGATAAACCGGATATTGCCGCGCCGGGTGTCGATGTCCTCTCCAGCTTTCCGGGAGGCAGTTACAGCTATAGCAGCGGCACCTCGATGGCCGGGCCACATGTCGTCGGTGCGGTTGCATTGCTCTGGTCAGCCAACCCCGATCTGATCGGTGATATTGACCGCACCGAAGCCCTGCTAACCAGCACTGCGCAACCCTATGATGAATCGCTGTTCGGGACACCCACATGCGGCGACCCCGGTCAGATCCCGAATAACGTCACCGGCTACGGATTGGTTGACGTATTTGCGGCCGTTGAGGCGGCGCTGGCCGATACGCTGTAAACACTACAGCAGTTCGACAACCGTAGCTTCACCCTGCCCCACGCCGACGCACAACGTCGCCAAACCATAACGCATCGGATCGCCGGCGTTCTTCCGGCGTTCCATCTCATGCAGCAATGTGGTCAGGATACGCGCCCCGGAACACCCCAACGGGTGGCCCAGCGCGATGGCTCCGCCATTAACATTGGTGATGTCGGGGTCAAATCCCAATTCGTGAATGACGGCCAGAGACTGTACGGCAAACGCCTCATTGAGTTCAATCAGGTCGATATCGTCCAGGCTCAGTCCGGCCCGTTGCAGTGCCTTGCGTGTGGCCGGGATTGGCCCCAACCCCATCGTTCGCGGATCCACACCGGCCGCCCCAGACGCAACCCAGCGCGCCATCGGCTCCAGCCCCAATTCATCCGCCTTCTCAGCCGACATAACCAGTAATGCCGCCGCTCCGTCATTCAATCCGCTGGAGTTTCCGGCCGTCACCGTCCCGCCCTGCCGAAAGACAGCACGTAGCCTGGCTAGTTGCTCCAGGTTTGTATCAAGAACAAAACCGTTATCGGTCGGCCGGATACGGGGATGCTCATCAGTATCCACCATAATGGGATCACCCCGGCGCTGGGGAATAGGCACGGGCACAATCTCCGACTGAAAACGGCCGTTATTGATCGCCTCCATCGCCCGGCGCTGGCTTTCCAACGCAAGGCATCCTGCTCCTCACGGGTGATCGCCCCGCCTTCCAGTTGGCCGTTGCAGCTCATCTCGTAGATGTTTTCGGCGTCTCGCCCATGGCTTCCAGCGGAAACAGCGCTTCCATGTTCGGGTTCGGGTAACGCCAGCCCAGCGTTGTATCCCAACCGGTTACATTGCCCGACGGCCCCCAGGCACGCGCATTCTTGGGGAATGAATACGGCGCGCGGGTCATACTTTCCACACCACCGGCAATATAGACATCGCCCTCACCGGCGCGGATGGCCCGTGCCGCCATATTGACTGCATTCAACCCACTCGCACAAAGGCGGTTCATCGTCACGCCGCCGACATGATACGGTAACCCGGCCAGCAACGTCGCCATCCGGGCAACATTGCGGTTATCCTCTCCGGCCTGGTTGGCGCAGCCAAAGTAGACTTCTTCCACCAGTGCCGGATCAATGCCGGTGCGACGAATGATTTCAGCAATAACCAGCGCCGCCATGTCATCCGGGCGAACAGCAGACAATGCACCGGCATGGCGACCAATCGGCGTACGCACGCCGTCAACAATTACAACCTCACGCATAACTTTCCTCCGACTCTACTTTGTAGAACCACCCTTTGACTCATACCCATAAGGGTTGTCATTCTCATCGGGCCATCTACAATCAACCTGTTGGGAATTGTACCGCTTTGACACCGGACTATAGTAATAAGCGACGGAGTATCCTATGGTGACCCTGGAAACTGTCCGTAGCGACCCGGAAGTCGCTGCGCTTATCGTCGGGGCAAACGAATATTTACGCACCCTGGAATACACAGAACACGGCCAACGCCATGCCGGTATTGTGGCTGAGATGGCCTATAACGTTCTTAACGACCTGGGCTGATGAACGGACTTGCGAGTTGGCATCCATTGCCGGATACATGCACGATATCGGCAATGTGATCCACCGGCAAAACCACGCCCTCAGCGGCAGCACCATCGCCCTGCGTATCCTGGAGCGATTGGAGATGCCGCCAACCGAACGAGTGCTTATCGCCAATGCGATCAGCAACCATGAGGAAGAGCGCGGCTATGCCACCACGCCAATCTCGGCAGCGTTAAACATTGCCGATAAGGCCGACGTGCACCGGACGCGCGTCCAGTGTGATCCCGATGAGTTTGACATCCATGACCGGGTGAACTACGCCACCACAGAACGTGATCTGACCGTGGATGCCAACCTTGCCGTCATCACTCTGGAACTCGTCATTGACACCGAATATGCCCAGGTCATTGAGTACTTCGAGATATTCCTGGACCGGATGCGCATGGTGAAGCAGGCGGCCGAATTCCTGGGGTGCCACTTCCGGCTGGTCATCAACGGGACAGCGTTCTCGTAGGTTTTTGTTAACCAAGCTCCAGAGCCTGCTCTACGGCGCTCTTAATTGCACCACCAGCAACCAGGGTGCGTACACGTTCAATCAGGGGTGAAAGGACAACATCATCGTCAATAAACGGCACAGCTTCCCGAATCAAACGGAAGGCGACACCGGTCCCTTGCCCCAAATCATCATATGTTCGGCCGAGTTCCCGCGCGCGAAATTCCAGCCCCTGCGCCGCCAATAGAAGCTCAATGGCGACAATGGTTTCGACATGATTGAGGATTTGCTCCGCTTGTCGGGCTGCCGCCGGTCCCATGCTGACATGATCCTCCACGTTGGCGCTGGTTGGGATGGAGTCGGCACTGGCCGGATGCACCAGCACCTTGTTTTCGGATGCCAACGCCGCGGCCGTATACTGGGCCATCATGAAGCCACTTTCCAGCCCGCCCTTGTCCGTCAGAAACATCGGTAACACGCCGCCGTTACTATCAGCATCGACAAGCCGGGCACAGCGCCGTTCGCTCATATTGCCCAGTTCCGCCAGGCCCAGCGCCAGATGGTCCATTGCCAAAGCTACCGGCTCGCCATGAAAGTTACCGGCCGACACCACATCAATCTCCCCGGTGTCATCATCCACAAAGATGATGGGATTGTCATTGACCGTGTTCAGTTCGATATCCACAACCCATTGAGCATAGGCAATTGCATCTCGCACTGCCCCGTGCACCTGGGGAACACAGCGCAAGGTGTACGGGTCCTGAACATGACGGGGATCGTCCGTCCGCAGGAACTGGCTCCCCTCAAGTATCCGGCACAAAAAAGCCGCACAGTCTATCTGACGGGGATGGGGTCGCAAGGCGTGGACACGGGCATCATAGGCTCGCTCGGTGCCATGCAATGCCTCCAGGCTGAGGCCGGCGGCAATATCGGCCGTCAGGGCCAGATTAATCGCTCGCCGGACGATCAGCGCTCCCGTACCTACCATTTGGGCAGTACCGTTAAGCAACGCCAATCCTTCTTTCGCCAACAATCTGACCGGTTCCAGACCGGCCCGTGACAGAGCCGTTGCACCGTCCAGGAGTTCGCCCTCGTAACGGGCTTCGCCTTCACCGATCAGCACCAGCGCCAAATGGGCCAGTGGCGCAAGGTCCCCGCTGGCGCCCAGCGATCCCTGGGCCGGAATCCGCGGCGTAACGCCGTTGTTCAGCATGCCCAGCAGGAGTTCAATGATGTCCGGTCGGACGCCGGAGTAACCCAGTACCAGGGTATTGGCGCGGGCCAGCATGATCGCCCGGACTGTTGCCTCAGGTAGATCGGGGCCAACGCCAACTGCATGGCTTCGTACCAGGTTGAGCTGTAGCTGCTCAACCTCATCAGGAGCGATCACGCGGTCCTTAAAGCGGCCGAAGCCGGTTGTAATGCCGTAGACCACACGCTCCTCAGCAACCAGTTGCTCAACAGCGGCGCGGCAGCGCTCTATCTGGGGTAATGCAGCCGGGTCCAGCACAACCGGCTGGCCGTAGGCAACGGATACAACATCATCAATGTGTAATGAATCACCGGAAATAGTGAGGGGAGACATGAGCGTAGTATATCAAAATAGACCAATGCATCCTCACCTGGCGTTGCCGAAAGACACCGGCGAACGGTACAATTGCTTGCATGTCAGTTGTCGCGTCAGGTTGGGAACAGATCGTTGGGCATGAATGGGCTGTCCAGTTACTGAGTAATGCGGTCAATCAGGACCGGGTTGGTCATGCTTATCTCATCACAGGACCGGCCAATATCGGCCGGACAACCCTGGCACGCACGTTTGCCCAGGCACTAAACTGCACGGCCGATCTGGAAGATCGTCCTTGCGGAGAGTGCCGTTCCTGCCGCCTCATCGCGGCCGACCGGCACCCCGACATCCGGGTTCTGGAACCGGAAACCACCGACCGGGGCACTCGATCGATCAAGATCGAACAGATTCGCAACCTCCAGCAGGACCTGAATCTGTCCGCTTACGAAGCCCGGTACAAGGTAGCCATTCTGCGCGATTTTGAAACCGCAGTCCCCAGCGCGGCCAATGCCTTCCTCAAGACGCTGGAAGAGCCGCCGGCCAACGTGGTGTTACTGTTAACGGCCACGGACGCAGACAGGTTACTCCCGACGATTGCCTCCCGGTGCCACACCATTAATCTCCGGCCGGTGGCACCAACATTGATTGAGGAAACGTTGATGACCACCCACCGGGTCGAGGACAACAAGGCGCGGCTATTGGCTCATGTTGCCGACGGCCGTATCGGCTGGGCCATCACTGCGGCCGAAAACAATGACTTGCTGACGGGGCGCAACGACCAGTTGGATTTGCTCGATAAGGCACTGGCTACGTCTCGCGTGGGTCGATTCGCCCTGGCTGAGACACTTGCCAAGAAACCTGATCACCTATTGGCGACGCTCCGCATCTGGCTGAGCTGGTGGAGAGATGTCACGTTGTTGACCTGCGGCCGTCTGGAAGACGAGTACGTGAGCAATATTGACCGCCAGCAGGACCTTTACGCCTATTCACAGCAGTGGACGACGCAGCAGGTTCTGCGCGGGCTAAACAGGACAGATCGAGCGATCTGGCAAATTGAACACAATGCCAACACGCGATTGGTACTGGAAAATATGATGCTGGCCTACCCGCTTAACAAATGAGCGCGACAGCACAGAGCATGGAGACTGTGTGAACGACGAAGAATTCGAACTGGGAGACATTCAGGGAATAAAGGTAACCGCCGGGCGCTCGGTCGGGCCGACCTCACTAGTGCTGTGGGTCGTGTTTTCCCTGCTTGGTTGGCGGGTCTGGCGACTGTCGCCGCGAAAAGCCATTGCCGGGGGTCTCATCGTGACCGGCCTTCACTTCCTCTCCGAACTTTGGCACCAACTGGGCCATGCACGGGCAGCCCGCCGGACCGGCTTCCCAATGTCGGGTATCCATTTCTGGGGACCGCTGGCATCGTCTGTCTATCCGCCGAACGAGCCGCCCTTACCTGATGATATCCACATAGCCCGCGCGCTGGGCGGACCGAGAGCCAGCATCATGATGACGGTGCTGGGGTCGGTGTTGGCTCTGCTGACGTGGCCGCTACGGTCATTGGTCGGCATGATTACGACGCTGTTTGCTCTGGACAATCTATTGGTCTTCACCCTCGGCGCACTTCTGCCACTGCCGGGCGGTATGGAGACAGACGGCCGAACCATCCTCAATCATACCCGGAACCGGCACCATAATATCGTCATAAAAGAATAAGTTTCATCGGACTCGCAAACTACAATGACAGACCCAAATCTGGACACCCTTTTGGATTTCGCCCTGGATGCAGCCTGGCAAGCCGGGCAACTGACACTGGCTCATTTTCAGACCGGCATAACGGCCGAACGAAAAGCCGACAACTCCCCGGTGACGCTTGCTGACCGGCAGGCCGAACAAAAGCTACGGGAGTTGATCACCATACGCTGGCCCGATCACGGCATCATCGGCGAGGAGTTCGGACAAGATCACAGCAGCAATCGCTACACATGGATCCTCGACCCCATTGACGGAACGAAATCCTTCGTCAGTGGGGTACCACTCTATTCAGTCCTGGTCGCGCTGGTAGACAACGAGGAGCCGGTGCTGGGCGTCATTCACTTTCCCGGCCTCAAGGAAACCATCTACGCCCGTCGTGGCGGGGGGTGTTACTGGAACGGCCGCAAGGTACAGGTATCCACCGTCAGTACCCTGTCTGACGCCGTGTTGCTGGCTAGTGATATGGACACGTTTGCCAAATACGGCCGACAGGCCCCCTGGCAGCAACTGATTGACCGAACCTACATCCAGCGCACCTGGGGCGATGCCTACGGCTATGCCCTCGTGGCTACCGGCCGGGCGGAGATTATGCTGGATCCGGCCATGTCTCTCTGGGATTGCGGGCCGTTGCAGGTCATCATGGAAGAGGCCGGCGGGACGTTCACCAATTGGGACGGCGAGCCAACCATCTATGGCGGTAATGCCATAGCGACAAACGGATTGCTCCACCAGCAGGTCATGGACATCATTCACGGCGACGGCGGTTAACTCCGGCACACTGCACCATGGTCATGAGAAGCCCATAGGCATCCCGGCGACGATGGGCAGGCCACATGGCGGTGTGCTACAATTTGCGTCCTGATTTTATGGAGCAAACCCCTTCCCGTACTCTCTGGCGTGACGTTGCGGCCATATCTCTCCTTGCGCTGGCCGCTGTAATTTTCTTCTGGCCCGTTGTCAGTGGTCACGCCTGCCCTACCGGCAGGCGATTCTGTTTCCTTCATCTACCCCAACTACCGGTTTGCGGCCGATAGCTTGCGGTCCGGTGAGGTGCCGTTCTGGAACCCGTACCAATACGCCGGAGCGCCCTTCCTGGCCGATAACCAATCCGGTGTTTTCTACCCACCCAACCTGCTCCTGTTCCTGCTCCGGCCCAATTTCTCCTATCGCGGAATCGAGTGGCTGG
This sequence comes from Chloroflexota bacterium, assembly GCA_041390945.1. Lineage (GTDB taxonomy): Bacteria > Chloroflexota > Anaerolineae > Promineifilales > Promineifilaceae > Promineifilum. Next base: position 47,453 of record JAWKOY010000023.1, on the reverse strand, counting down.
TTGTCTGGCATTTCTTTTTCACCGGACTGGCTATGTATCTGTGCCTGCGCCTGTACCGGCCGAAGAAGCCCATCCTCCGTTCGGCCGCACTGGTTGGTGCGCTGGCCTTCATGTTTTCTGATGTGTTTATCACCCATATCGGCAATCTCAATTTGATCGCCGTGACCGCCTGGCTGCCCCTGGCATTCCTCGGATTGCATCGCGCGATCATCGCCGGAGAAACTCGCAGTAAGGTTTTGTGGGCTGTCGGTGGGGGCGTTGCTCTGGGACTGGGCACGTTGGCCGGGCACGGGCAAATGACGTTCCTCCTGGCGACCTTTCTCGGCGTCTATGCCCTGTACGAGACAATTGCCCGTCGTCAATGGCAGGCATTCCCCCTGCTGGCTCTATTGGGCGCAGTCGCCATTGGGGTCGCCGCGATCAGTCTCTTTCCGGCGGCCGAAACGTTGCAACATACGCTGCGCGGAGAGTTTGATTATGAGCGCTCGACCAACTACGCCCTGAACTGGCAGGCTTTAACGGGGCTGGTGTCTCCCGATTTCTTCGGTCGCGGTGAAACCAGCTTCTGGGGTGACTGGCTCCGCGTAGAGGTTGGGTATGTCGGCGTCATTACCCTGGTTCTGGCCCTGGTCGGGGTTGTTCTGGCACCAAAACGCGAGACACTCTTCTTTGTGCTCGCCGGGCTGTTCTTCCTGCTTCTGGCCCTTGGTCCCCACACGCCTCTATTTTCCCTGCTGGCCCGCTGGCTGCCGGTCATCCCCTTTCAGGTCCCGGCCCGCTTTGTGCTGTTGCTCGACTTCTGCCTGGCGATGCTGGCCGCTATCGGCCTGGATGCGCTCTTGCAACGCGACGGGCAACCGGCCATAAGTTTGGGTTGGACACTGGCAGCGGCGGCCGTTCTCTCCGCTGTAATCGCGGCCGTTCTCTTATGGCAGCGCGGCATCCTGCTCCCTGATCATCCTGAGCGCAATGAGCAGATGCTGCGCGCAATCCTGGTTTTCACCGGGTTGGCGCTGGTCAGTTTGTTACTAGTCACGGCTATTTGGCGGCAACTTTTACCCACAAGCGTTGCTGCGATTCTGGTTGTGGGGGTGCTTTTTCTCGACCTCTACGGTCTCGGCCGGTATGTTGAAATTGATTGAACGATCCCACGCCGGGCTTTGCGGTCGATACCCCGGTCTGGAATACCTTAAGTCCGATCCGGGCTTGCACCGGATTGATATTGCCACTGGAGCCTGGCAACCGAATATGCCCCAGATTGAACAGCTCTATGCTGCGCGCGGTATCTACAATCCGCTGCAACTGTCTAACTACACGGTCTATATGGGATCAGTGGGTTATCGTGGTTCATCACCCTACAATGTGATGGGGGTCAAGTATCTGATCGGTGGGAAAAACAACCCGCCGGGGGATACGTCATTTATTGTGCCCGTCTATGATGAAGACCCACAGGTGACCATTTATCTGAACACGCTGGCGCTACCGCGGGCCATGGTCCTGTATAATGCAGACGTGGCGACGGATCATGATGCAGCATTTGAGGCGGTTCACAACGAATCCTTTGATCCTGCCCAGCGACTGGTGATTGAAGGGGGGCAGCTTCTGGACCAAACCGCAGGGCAGGCATCAGTCGAGATACTGCGCTATGATCTGAATGAAGTTGCCTTCCGGGTAACAACGGACAAGCCGGCTTATTTCTTTCTCAGTGATATTTACCATCCTGATTGGGAAGCCACGATTGACGGAGAACCGGCCCCAATTCTGGTCGGCAACTATGCGTTTAGGGCTCTTTTTATTGAGCCGGGTAATCATGAGATTTTGATGCGATATGTACCCTCAGGTTGGGTGGCCGGTGTTACCCTAACGACCATAACCTGGATCGCGATTCTGGCGCTGGTGTATTCAAATCGCCGTCATGTTTTCAAACATGTAAGCCGGCGCCCAGCCTGAACAAACCGGATTTTAGGAGAGAGGTTTCACGATGAAGAAGAAACAGACCTTTTTCAGCTACCAAGATGATCTGGAGGGCAACGGCACTACTGGCTGTTGTCCTGGTGGCAGCCGCCTGCACCGGCGGAACGGCCGATGAACCCGCCGCCGGCGAAACACCGGCGGCAACCCGGATGCTTCAGCCCCGGCCTCTGTCCAACCGGATCGGGGCAGGCAACCGTGGATAGCATAGAGATTCTCATTCTGGAATCCTTCCCGGTGCAGGTCCACGTTATTGCCCGTGGCAATTTGCCGGATGGCTGCACAACCATTGATCAGGTTATCTCGCAACAGGACGATTCTGTGTTCCGGGTTGCCGTCACGACTTTCCGGCAGCCGGATGCCATCTGTACCGAGGCGCTCGTACCCTTCGAAGAAACGATTCCCCTGGATGTCGCCGGTTTACCGGCCGGCACCTACCAGGTCGTCGTCAACGGGGTTCAGGACAGTTTCACCCTGGATGTAGACAATGCACTGCCTGAAGATATGGTCGAACCGACAACCGAATCGACCGAGCCGGCAACGGCCACCGGCGGGTTGGGTATCGGCGGTACCGTCTGGCATGACCTCTGTGGTATCACCGGATCGGCCGTTACCGAGGCGAGACGTTGCCTGACGGATGCGTTGCTTCGGCCGACGGTACCGTCGTTATTGCCAATGGCGTGCTGGACGAGGGCGAGGAAGGAATTCCCGGCGTCGAGGTCCAGCTATTTGCCGGAGACTGCACAGCGGCCGTACCGGGGGATGAGATGGTTGCTTTGACGGATGATGCCGGCCGGTATCGTTTTGATGATCTGGAGCCGGGTCAGTTCTGCGTTGTTGTAGATGTTGCCGAGGGGCAGAATGTCACGGTTTTGGAAGAGGGTGAATTAACTTTCCCCACGAGCAACGGTGTGGTCACCAATAGCGTCACCGTTAATCTGGAAGCTGGGGTTAGTCAGGAAGACGTCAACTTTGGTTACGATTTCGCCTTCCTGCCTGTGCCGGACGTAGCCGCCGAGGATTGTGTGAACAGTTTTGAGTACGTACAGGACCTCACTGTGCCTGACGATACTGTCTTCCCGCCGGGAGCAGAGTTCACGGCCGCATGGCGGTTGCGCAACAACGGCACCTGCCCCTGGACAGAGGGGTATTCAGTGGCTTTCGTTGGTGGTGATTCGATGTCGACGGAAGTACGATTCCCTCTGCCCAATGTCGTTGCTCCCGGCCAGACGGTAGATGCGTCGGCCATCCTGACAGCACCGTCAGAACCCGGCACCTATCGGAGCAACTGGCAAATCAGCGACGCCCAGGGCGAACCCTTCGGCATCAACGGTTTCATTGAGGATGCCTTCTGGGTTCAAATTGTTGTCGAGGAAGGGGCTGAGGTTGCACCGACTGTTGATCCGGGATCGACAACCGGCGTGATCGGCGGGGTCGTCTGGGAAGACGTATGCTTCCTTGATAATAGTGGAACACCTTCGCGGGGTTGCGTGGAGTCTGATGAAAACAGCGGTTTCTATCGCGGCGACGGGAGCCTGAATAACGGCGAGGTCGTTCTGCCCGGAATCACGGTTCTGCTTGGCGAAGGTCAGTGCGGTGAAGGCGGTGCTATCGATCCGGCCAATCTGCTGTCAACCACAATCACCGGGGAGGACGGGCTGTATCGATTCTCAAACCTGGCTGCGGGAACATATTGCGTCTCCATTGATGCTCTCGGTGCGGATAATGTAGATTTGCTCATTCCCGGTAACTGGACATGGCCGGCACAGGGTATCGGCCGATACACCTTGAATCTAACAGCCGGTGAAGAAGCACTTGAAGTTGATTTCGGCTGGGATTTCCAGGAATAGACGCTGGGCAAGCCTGACCTCTTGCAGGGTAAGGTATACTGTAAGCCATAAGGTGTAATTTTAAGTGTGGTACACTGTCGCACTTTACGTGACCAAGCCTGGTAAAACACAGTCGCCTGTCAAAGGCAGTTGAAGGATTTCTCATGGAACTGGAGAGCACACACCTTGAATCAACAAGGGAAGCGTTGGATATTGAGCCGCATCCATGGCAGGGGTTTGGATTTTTCAGCACGCTGATCGCTCTGGCATTACCGTTGCTGGCGGTTGGCGTCTTTATCCTCCCCTTTCTGGACCATTCAATGCTGCGCCGTCTGGCACGTCTGCCCGGCCTGGGGAACATCGTTGACTGGTTGGTTAACAGCAACGGCTCCTGGCTGGCTGGGCTAAGCCTGCTGTTGCTCTGGATTATCTTTCTGGTATTCAGACGCTGGCAAATCATGTCTAATGAGCATCAATGGGTCGATGCCGGTTGTCCTCAATGCCTGGAGCATGAACTGGTTCGTGTATCACGACAACGCAGCGACCGCTGGTATGGGCTTCTGGGTATCCCTGCTTACCGGTATGCCTGTCGTAACTGCACCTGGCGTGGGCTAAGGGTTGCCCGTCGCCACCGGCAGATAGTTCTGTCCCAGGAAGAACTGATCGTTGCCTCTTCACTGGCGCTTGAACCGGCCGGTGGATCGAACGCTACACCGGTAGCCAGCGCCATACAGGATGACTGGGTTTCTGATCCGGTGGAACCAATAGGCAATTCAACAGAGTCGGACGAGGTGATTGTTGACGCCATCGTCCTTGAAGATGAACCGGCGACTCCACCTGTAGACGAAACAGACGAGATAATTGACGAGATTGTCACCGAAGATCATCTACAGGAAGACCGGAGCGAACCACTCGTGGCTCCAGCCAACAATCATTCTGATCCCCTCCCGGATGATGACGATCTGGACTGGCTGTGGCAGCGATTGTCAGACAATCCGGATAACACGTAAGTCCGCATGAGATACCGCTGAGATTCCATCAGGTTGACAACCGGCCGAACTTCCAGGCCTTTGACAGCCACACAGTTATCGTCTATAATTTTGTTTCGCATGGGTCTGGCCGCCTCCACTGCCGACCCGGCAATTTGAACAATCTATTTGTTGAACGACCGGCATCGAGAATGCCGGTTCTTTTTGGAGGTTGACGTGTACGCAATTGTGGAAAGTGGTGGCCGGCAATACCGCGCCGAAGAGGGTCATACCTTCTCTGTGGAGAAGCTGCCCTATGAAGTCGGTGATAAAGTTGATTTGACTGATGTCTTGCTGCTAAGTGACGGTGACACCTTTAAGGTGGGTCGGCCGACAATCGAAGGTGCGTCTGTGAAGGCCACTGTTGTTGAGCAATACCGCGGCAAGAAAATCCTCGTTTGGAAATACAAGGCAAAGAATCGTTATCGCCGTCGCCAGGGTCATCGTCAGAGTTATACGCGCTTGCGGATTGACGAGATTATTGCCGGCTAATGTGAAGCCTCCGGCATTTTGTCCGGTTTCACAGGTCTAAGGAGAAAGCAAAATGGCACATAAGAAAGGCGCCGGTTCTTCGCGAAACGGTCGCGATAGCAACTCCAAGCGTTTGGGCGTCAAGCGCTACGGCGGCGAGATTGTTACGACCGGCAACATTATTGTTCGCCAGAAAGGAACCAAACTTCGCCCCGGGAGCAATGTTGGATTGGGCAAGGACTTCACGATCTACGCCCTGGTTGACGGACGTGTTACCTTTGAAACCAAACACGGCCGCAAATTTGTTAGCGTTTATCCGGTGGAAGCCGGTTCATAAGCGGGAGTCAAGATCATGAAAGAAGGCATTCATCCCGAATGGTATCCCGATGCCAAGGTCATTGTAAACGGCGAAGTCGTTATGACCGTTGGCTCAACGTCACCGGAACTCAATGTTGAAGTCTGGTCCGGCACCCACCCTTTTTATACCGGCACCCAGCGCCTCGTCGATACGGAAGGTCAGGTTGATCGCTTCATGCGTCGTTTGCAGAAGCAGCAGGAAATCCAGACCACCGTTGAGGAAACCCGCCAGCGCCATACACCCGAGAATTATTCGGTTGAGGAAATGGAGTTGGGCACACGAGCCACCAAGGCCCTTGTAGAGGCTAACCTGATTACGGTAGGCGACGTGGCTGTACTACTTGAAAAGAGCGATGATGCACTGCTGGCTGTTCCGGGTATCGGGCAAAAAGCATTGATCGACATCAAGCGCTACCTTCGTAGCCAGGGTCTATTCGCCTAGAAAGGCTTTGTCCCAATAACAGGCTTACGCCATAATAGGACAGACATGTGAGATATCGTGTCTGTCCTTTTTATTTTGCAGTCAGGAGAGGGCTTCCGCATGACCAGACACACCAAGGGCCGCATCGAACTCATCTGCGGCAGCATGTTTAGCGGCAAGACAGAGGAACTGATCCGGCGCTTGCGCCGCGCTGTCATCGCCCGCCAGTCCGTCCAGGCTTTCAAGCCAGCCATCGATCAACGCTATCATGTCGAGAAGGTAACCTCCCACAATGGGCTGGATTTTGAAGCCCAGCCGGTTGCCCTGGCCCGTGACATTCTGGATGCGCTCGACCCCACAACAACAGTCGTCGCAATTGACGAGGTGCAATTCTTTGATGACGGGGTTGTCGAAGTATGCGAACAACTGGCTCATGAGGGAAAGCGCGTGATCTGTGCCGGGCTAGATACCGATTTTCGCGGAATCCCTTTCGGCCCGATTCCGGCATTGATGGCCCGCGCCGAAGATGTCAGCAAGCTGCATGCCATTTGCGTAGTCTGCGGGGATGAAGCCAGCCGTACCCAACGACTAATGAGGCCAGCCGGCGGCGTTCGACGATCCTGTGGTGCTGGTCGGAGCGGCCGAAGTCTATGAAGCACGATGCCGGCAGTGTCATGTTGTCCGTCCGGCAAGTAACGGTCACAGGGAATAAACGGGGCAATTTAACATGCGCGACCTTCAAGACGATATTGCTTACGTACTTCTGGATCAGGAAACACTCGCCACGCGAATCGCCGAGCTGGGGCAGCAGATTTCGGCCGATTATGCCGATTACGACGACCTGTTGCTCGTTTGTGTCCTGAAAGGCGGCTTCATGTTTCTGGCCGATCTGACGCGTGCGCTGGCGCGCCCCCACAGCCTGGATTTCATGGGCATCTCCAGCTACGGCCGAGGAACAAGCAGCAGTGGCGCCGTCCAGATCATCATGGACCTCAAGGCGCCTATTGAGGACCGGCACGTTCTGATCGTGGAGGACATCATCGACAGCGGCCGAACGCTGGAGTATATGCGCCGCAATCTGATGACCCGGTCGCCGGCGTCCATCCGCATTTGCACGCTTCTCAATAAACCGGCCCGGCGCGAGATTGATGTGGAAGTGGACTATATCGGCTTTGATATTCCTGATGAGTTTGTCGTCGGTTTTGGGCTGGACTTTGACGAACTGTATCGCAATCTACCCTTTATTGCGGTTTTGAAACCGGAAACTTTTGCGCATTTGAATATTTAATGACCGGTGATAGAGTGACTCATGAATGGCTGGCAGTAGTAGATGATGAAACAGCCGGAAGTGGCATCTCGCCGGAAGAAGCTATCGCCGCTGCACAACGCCGTTTTCCCAATCGTACACCGTCACTGACTTACCGGGAAAATAGCAATAATCGGCCGTTGCCGTTGAACCCTCTATTAGAACAGTTACGCCCCCTCCTTGATAATCTCCCACAACCCGTCTATCTGGTAGGTGGGATAGTACGCGATGCGGTCTTGCAGCGGGCCAGCCACGACATAGACCTGGTCGTCGCGTTCGGGGCAGTTAACCTGGCGTTCCGCATCGGTAATGCGCTGCATGCGCCGGCTTATGTGCTGGATAAAGAACGGGATGTCGGTCGGGTGGTTCTGCCAGATTTGCAAACGACCATTGACATCGCTGCTTTCCGTGGGCCTACCTTCGAGTCCGATATCTTCGGCCGTGATTTCACGATTAACGCCCTGGCCCTGCCGGCAACTGCCCGTGACGCTTCCAGCATGATTGACCTTGTACACGGGCTGGAGGACATTCGATCCGGTACCATTCGTATTGTCGGCCCGAACTCCATTTCGGATGATCCGGTTCGGGCCCTTCGTGCCGTTCGCCAATCGCTCCGGTTTGGCTTTACCCTGACGGTCGAAACGGAAGCTGCCATTACCGGCTCCGCCCAGGACCTGATGAACGTGTCGCCGGAGCGGATTCGGGACGAGATCGTCAAGCTGATCGCCGGTTATCACCCGGACCGGGCCGTGCTCAGAATGATGAACCTGGACTTGCTGCCGGTTGTCCTGCCGGAGGTGGCCGCCCTTGTCGGGGTAACCCAACCCCCGCCGCATCATGAGCCGGTATTTGAGCATACGTTGAGTGTGCTGCGCTGGTTGACGCTGGTCGAGTCCCCGGACCAACAACCGGCGGACCCGGCTGCCCAGTCGTTGGCAGCCCTGTTGGAACCGTATGTCGAACAAATTCAGGCTCACCTGGACCGGCCGGTTGAAGGCGGCTTTGACGGTCATGATTTACTGCGGATGGGCGGACTCTTCCACGACATCGGCAAAGCTGAGACACGAACGGTGGACGAAAACGGCCGTATCCGATTCTTCGGTCATGATGACGCAGGGGCCACAATGGCGGCCCGCCGCATGAAGGCGTTGGCCTTCAGCAATGAGGCAACTGACCATGTGGCGCGAATTATCGCCGGTCATATGCGGCCGTTGCTCCTGGCAGATAGTAACGACCTCCCTTCCCGTCGGGCTGTCTACCGTTTTTACCGTTCCACACGGGAGGCAGGCATTGATATTGCGCTTCTGTCGCTGGCCGATCATCTGGCGACCTTCGATGGGCCGAACGATCCGCAGGCATGGCAGCACCTGCTGGGTGTGGTGAACGCGCTTTTGGCGGCCTATTTCACCGCCTACGACAATACCGTCAAACCCCAGCGGCTGTTGACCGGCGGGGAGTTGATGCAGGAACTGGGGCTGGAACCGGGGCCGGAAGTCGGCCGACTGCTGAGCGAGATCGAGGAGGCGCAGGCAGCCGGCGAGATATCTACGCGAGAGGCGGCGCTGGAGCTGGCACGACAACTGTACGCTACAAAATAAAAGCCGGAGGTGTAGGCCACCACCGGCTTCATCAAATTAAATAGGTTGCAATTTAGAGCTAGAGCAGGGGTTCTCCGGTACGTCGTAGATGTTCCATAAACTCGTTGCGAACGGCCGTGTCTGTCTTGAACAGGCCCAGCATGGCGCTGGTGACCATTCGGGGATGCTCCTTCTCCACGCCGCGCATGACGGAACACATGTGGGATCCCTCGACAACAACGGCCACACCCTGCGGCCGTAAAATCTCGTCAATCATATCGGCGATCTGGCGCGTCATGCGCTCCTGCACCTGGAGCCGCCGGGCAAACATGTCCACGATGCGTGGAATCTTCGAGAGGCCGATGATCTTCTCGCCGGGAATATAGGCGACATGGGCCCGGCCAAGAAACGGTAACATGTGGTGTTCACACATACTGAAGAACTCGATGTCCTTCACCACAACCATCTCGTCATAGTCCACATCAAACAACGCGCCGTTGACCAGAATCACCGGATCAACATCATAGCCTTCCAGCACTTCACCATACATTTTGGCAACCCGATGCGGTGTACGCACCAGACCCTCGCGGTCCGGGTCCTCGCCAACATTAATGAGGATGTCGCGCACGGCATCTTCCAGGGCCATCGTGCGAGCGTCCGGCCGCGCAAGGTTGTCCTCAAGGTCTGATCCCGCGTGTTTAGTGGGTGACGAAATTGGGAATGACTCTATCTCTCCGTAATAGCCAATCTCCTTTCCGTTAGATTGTTTCGATGTGTACATCGTTATCTCCTTGTCAGTATTGCTTGCGACGCTGTTGGTACTCAAGAGAACCAGCCACTGCGGTATTCGTGACTATCTGTGTTTCACCAGACGCACTACCACTTTATATCTTACGTTGATCCCTGATACCCTGATGCGTTCATCACGTAGGTCACATATCGAACGAAATAGTACATTTTTGTACATATTTTGTCAATATTATGCAATGACATATGAGTGAGACATTGGGACAGGCGCAGGGTACCAGTGATCCCGGTCGGAATCAGGTCAGCAGGTATATAGGATTGGATTGTTGTAGAAGGCTAGTCCAACGGCCGACGGTCCTGAAAGCCGGCGTGGATATCGTGGTAATATGAGATTTGAGGCTCGCCGTAACGCCAGCACAGGTACACATCACGGCCGTTCATGTCCGACAGAAAATCCACCAACCCTACCTCCAGGCTCTTCACAACACAGCCATAAGACTGAATCTGGTCTACCAATTCTTCAATCACCTCGAATTCGTAGGCCAACTGCGTGGACTCCGGGTTGGCAAAGTCAGTATGGAGATCGGTCAGGCGATCATCAATCTGTTGGCCGACGCGGGCAACTTTGGCGCGACGTTCCAAAAGACGGCCGACCAGCGGCTCAATTTCCGGCAGCAGGTCATCTACTTCTTCGCGGGTGAAATATCGGATTGCCATGATCTCCCCCAGTTTGTGTGAAAACAAAAAGAGCGCCCACTGACGCAGACGCCCTCACAAGATCGTGGAAAGGAATCGAGGTGAATTAGTGACCGCAGCTGCAGCCGCCACCCTCGTTACCTGCGTACTCGCCGCCATTCTTGGGCTTGAAGGACGTACCGCAACCACAAGACGACACCGCGTTGGGATTGTCGACCTTGAACCCACCACCCATGATGTCGTCCACGTAATCAATCGTGGCGTCATTCAAATACATCATACTTGTGGGGTCCACGAAAACCTTAACGCCGTCGGTCTCGATCACATGATCGTAGGGGCGGGCTTCCGCTTCCAATGCCATGCCATACTGCAGGCCGGAGCAACCGCCGCCGGCGACGAAGACGCGCAGCCCGTAGTCGGGCACGTTCTTCTGAACCAGCAGATTGCGAACAGTCTCAACAGCCGCAGGGGTCAGATTAATGGTTTCGGTTTGTACCTGATCTAGTTGAAGAACATCCATAATGTTTCAGTCCTCGTCCACGTTATAAGAAATATCGACCAACATTGATACGAATCATAGCAACGAATGGCATCTCTGTCAATTTCTATGAAGAATTTCTTTGTAAGTATCTTTCGCAAGGCACGTTGTCGGGCACAGGACATCTGCTAGAATCATGGTTTGCATTGCGCCGGAAACGGGCAGCTATATTTGAATTCACCATCGGATTGATTAGGAAGGATGTTATGCTGAAGACGCACAGTTGCGGAGAGTTACGCGCCGAGGATGCCGGTAAAACAGTCACCTTGGCCGGTTGGGTCAACCGGCGGCGCGATATGGGCGGGGTCATTTTCATTGACCTGCGCGACAGGGACGGCAAAACGCAGGTTGTCGTGGACTCCGGCCGGACGGCCGAAGGCTTTGAGCAGGCGGAACAGGTGCGCAGCGAGTATGTGCTGCAAATCACCGGCGTCGTCAGCTTACGCCCGGAAGGTCTGGCAAACCCGTCACTGCCCACCGGCGAGATCGAAGTGCTGGCCGATTCGGTGGTCATTCTTAACACCGCCAAGACCCCACCTTTCCTGATCGATCGTGACGAAACTGTGGATGAAAGCCTGCGGCTGCGCTACCGCTACATGGACCTGCGGCGCGAACGGCTCCAGCGCAATCTGATTCTGCGCCACAAGGCCATCAAGTTCATCCGTGATTTTCTCAACGAGCGCGGATTCATTGAGGTGGAAACGCCTATTCTCTTCAAGAGCACACCGGAAGGTGCACGCGACTATCTGGTTCCCAGCCGTGTTCATCCGGGCAAGTTCTACGCCCTGCCCCAAAGCCCCCAGCAGCTCAAGCAGTTGCTCATGGTTGCCGGTTACGAACGGTACTTCCAGATCGCCCGGTGCTTCCGCGACGAAGATTTACGCGCCGACCGCCAGCCGGAATTCACGCAACTGGATATGGAGATCAGCTTCGTCGAGCGTGATGATATCCTTGACCTGATCGAGGCCCTCATGGTCGGCATGGTTGAAGCGGTCAGCTTGGTCCCCCTCGCCCATACCGAGTTTCCCCGCCTGAGCTATGCCGAGGCAATGGATCGCTTCGGCACCGACCGGCCCGACCTCCGGTATGGACTGGAGTTGGTCAATATCGCCGACATCGTTGGCAACAGCGCTTTCCGCGTGTTTGCCGAGAACGTGGCCGAGGGCAAGCCGGTCAAGGCAATTTGCGTGCCGGGTTGCGGTACCTACAGCCGCAAGCAAATGGATGAATTGGAGCAAATCGCCCGCGATGCCGGAGCAAAGGGTCTGGCGTGGCTGGCAATAAATCCTGACACGGGTGAGATTCGCGGACCCATTGCCAAGTTCTTCACCGTAGATCAGCTTATCGCCCTGACCGAGCGCGTTGGCGCTACGCCGGGCGACCTTATTCTAATGTCCAGCGACACCAGGGCTATTGTCAACAACGTGCTCAACACGCTGCGCACAGAGATGGCGGGACGGCTGGGCTATCTGGACAAGAAAGAGCTGGCCTTTGCCTGGGTGATTGACTTCCCCCTATTCGAGGAAGAACTGGAAGACGGGCATTATGCCCCCAGTCACCATATGTTCACCGCGCCCCAAAAAGCCGATATTCCGTTGCTGGATACGAACCCTTCGGCCGTCCTGAGCGAGCAGTACGATCTTGTTTGCAACGGGTTTGAAGTGGCCGGCGGCAGCATCCGAATCCACGACCAGGAGCTTCAGGCCAAGATCATGTCGCTCATCGGTTTCTCCATGGAAGAAGCCCGCGAGCAGTTCGGCCACATCCTGGAAGCCTTCGAGTTTGGCGCGCCGCCGCATGGTGGCATTGCCCCGGGAATTGACCGGCTGGTGGCGTTGATGGCCGGGGAGCCCAACATCCGCGAGGTGATGGCCTTCCCCAAGACAGCCCAGGCAACCGACCTGATGGCCGACGCACCGTCCTTCGTGCTACAGAAGCAACTGGATGAACTGCATCTTCAGGTTACGGGAGATGTCGAGACTGAGATTACCGGCTGAGAACCGGCAGGCGGTTAGAGGTACAAATCCTTCAGGGCTGCGCTGACATCGGCCGCGACCATGTGCCATCCGGCCGGGGATTCACAAACGACCAGTAACACGTCGCCGGTGATTTCGGCCGCAGTAATGCCGTCAATGCCGGCCAGCATCTGGGCAACCGGGGAACCGAAAGCCAGCGCCTCCGGCGAGTCATATGTTTCTGTGGCTTCGCCGGCTGTCAGGGGCAGGTTTGTTTGAAAGAAGATCGTTCGGCCGTCTTCGTCCAGTTCCGCTTCGATCTCAATATACTCGGACATGGCAACCGATTATAACCCAGGTGCGTATAGGATAAATAGCAACCCGCCGGTATAATGCGGGTAGTTCGGGACGCAATCGAATCTGTTTGAGGAGTATTGTTGAATGAACAAGACATTTAGCTTCCTGACCGGCGGTGCTCAGTGGTGCGCTTGTAGAGGGCAGTAACGGCGCTGCTGTTGACGCCTGCTTCCGGGCCGGAATTGATCCAGAGCGTGGAAGATCGCTGGGACTCACCAAGTCCGAGGCGCGGCAGGCAATGGAAGAAAAGCGCATGGAGATGGAACGCGATTTCGATATCGCCAAAGAGTTAGTTTCCGGGCTGAGCGGTATCAGGCAGCGATTCCACGCTTATCCAGTATTGGGCCGGGTCATTGGCTGGAGCAGTCAGGGGCAATACAACGAGTACCCCACCCTCATTACCGAGGACAACATCGGCCTGGACCATGCCTGATGCATCCGGCGTCAGCTCAATTACCTCGATAGGTTCCCCTTCTCGGATAAGCCGCACGCCCCATAATTGGGGCAACGTCCAGTTCGTCTCCACAAACCCCACCGGCTGCCAGACAAGAGGTTGTCCGTCGCCCATGGCTGTTGAGAGACGACCATCTGCTACGGCAAACCCACGGCTAGGTCCTCAAAATCAGTCAGCACGTCAAAGCGGAGCTGGACTACCTGCCCGGTATATTCCGCGAGAGAGACAGACTCCGTTAGCCACCCATTGCGACCTGTTTCGTCAGGGTTACTCTGCCCGTTCCAGGCAGGCCCATACTGCCCGGCAGTGTCGGCTGTTCCTCTGAGCACCTTCCAGGTCGCGCCATTATCGGCCGAAACCGTAAGATACGCATAATCCCAGCCGGGTTCCAGATCATACCAGGTATCGAAGGTCAGTATGGGATCAATAGCATCCTCAAATCTACAACGGTGGTTAGCGTCGCCTCGCTGCTGTTGCCGGGAGCAGCATACCAGAACCGGCTGCCGGACGGCGGCGGCTCGTCAACCAACGGCACGGTGGTATCACCTACAAACGTCACCCGAACCGGGCCGGACAGGTCCAGGTCTATGTAATCCACGGCAAACTGGTCCAGCTCGTTTAGCGTACTGAACGGCAGCCGTCTGGCTCGCCGCGTTGCCAGCGCGGGCTGTGGCAAGTCAACCAGGTCATAGCCGTAATACTCTGCCCATTCTGGTGGTCCAGGTAAGTGGCGACGGCCCAATCGGCCGAAAACTGGGCCAGACTCAGTGCCGGGCAAGAATCCATCCAGGATTGACTGGATGGCGGCAAGCCCATTGGCCGGGTGGCGCACCAGTTCGCGCACGCCGGATTCCCCCACCCGCTGCCGAAGATAGAGCAGGTAGAGGTAACTTCCGGCGTAATGGGCATACACCTCACTCGGCCGAATTACTCCAGCGATCCAGCCGGATTCGCGGTTGCTCCAGGTATGCCGAGGGATCCACTGTATCCAGACCGGCCATCGTCTCCGCTAGTTGGGATAGCCCCTCATTCATCCACACTTCTTCGTTGGCATCCATATTCCACTGGGAGAGGTGTTGAAGTTCGTGGAGCAACGTCCCCAGATAAAGGTCGCTCTCCACTTCCAACCGGGACATATTCCAGATAAACCATTTCCGCTTCATTGGAATGTAGAAAGAGCGAATGGGGATATTCATTTTCGTCGCTGAAATACCCCAGTTCAAAATCATCCGGGAGCCCAGGACGTGAAGAACCATAAACCTGGGGGTCTGGTCGATACCGGGCGACCATTCCCGGCCAAATGTAGCCTGTAGTGACGGCAGGTATTGTGCTTCCACTACCTGCGCTGCCGAAGCAAGGGCCTCCGGATCCAGCGACAACCCTGTCTCCACCTGAATGAGCCGCCACATCGGAAAGGTAGATCAAGATCGGCTTCTCGCGGCCCGTCGGCCGTCTGGAAGACACGGCGATCACCGACTGCCAGCGATTGCGCGGCTACCTGCCGTTCACCCAGCTCATAATTACCCAGACGTTGGGCTGTGGCATAGTAATCCTGTATGGGGATAGTCACCCCCATCAGGGTCTGCAAGTCATCTACGGCACCTCCGGCACCGGGCGACGGTCAATGTCACTGGGAACAACCGGGGGGCTGGATACCGGCGGTTGCGTTGGGCTGAATCTTGCCGGAAACGGCCGGCGCGTCGGCTGTTGTCATCGGCTGTTCAACAACCATAAAAGTTGGCGTGGGTTCTGTTAAGGCCGTAGATCCTCCGTCCAGCCGATCCTTGCCGATAATCGTCAAGGCGAGTATCACTAGACCGGCTGCAAACAACGCGCCGATACATCCCAATGTTCTCATCTGACCGGCACGGCCGTCTGTACCTGTCGGTAAATCACCCATATAGGTTCTGATTGTAGCGATGGCGTGATTGCAAACGCAACTCATCCGGCGCGATAGGGTTATGTACTAGCGAGGCTATTAGCTTGACGGGACGCAGAATTACTCTATGAAGTTTGCCCACATTGTCGGCTGGGGTTGTTATCTGCCTGAGCGCGTTCACCAACCACGAGATCGCGCAAATGGTGGACACCAGCGACGACTGGATTGTACAGCGCACGGGAATTCGCCAACGACATATCGCCGCTTCCAACGAAACGACGGCAACGTTGGCGTTTGAGGCTGCGGCGCGGGCACTGGCAGTTGCCGGTATGTCCCCATCCCAGGGTTGACCTGATCATCGTTGCTACCTCAACCCCGGAGTATGCATTCCCTCCACCGCCAGCCTGGTCCAGGATTATCTGGGGGCCAAGAATGCCGGAGCGTTTGATCTTAGCGCGGCCTCGCACCGGCTTTGTCTACGCCCTGCAAATGGCGTCCCAGGCCATTGCCACAGGATCCATTTCCAGTGCCATTGTCATCGGGGCTGAAACCATGTCGCGCGTGCTGGACTGGCATGATCGCGGAACCTGTGTCCTCTTTGGCGATGGGGCGGCGCGGTTGTTCTGAAAGGGTCCAGCGTGCCCGGCGGCGTCATGGCCGCGACACTGGGGTCGGATGGTTCCGGCGGTGATTTGCTAACGTTGCCGGCCGCCAAACACAACCATGTCCCCATTCCCGGCGTGGAGTTTTCCAGCAACGGCCACAACAAGAACACAGTGGGCATGGACGGCCGTCAGGTATACCGCTTTGCCACCAATATCATTCCAGCGTCGGTGCAGGAGGTACTGCGCAAGGCCAATCTGACACTTGACGACGTCGCTTTGATCGTCCTCACCAGGCGAATACACGCATCATTGAGACGGCAGCCAAGAAGCTGAAAGTGCCGCTGGACAAAGTTCTACATGAATGTGGCGCTGGCCGGAAATACGTCGGCCGCTTCAATTCCCATTGCCCTGTGCAGACATCATCCGCGAAGGGCGGCTACACCCCAATGATAACGTTGTGTTTGTGGGTTTTGGCGGGGGGCTAACCTGGGGTGCAACGATCATTAAATGGGATGTATCGCCACCTGAAGTATCCTTCCTGGATCAGGAGTGGAAGCGGATGCGGTATATGATGGCTCGCGGCCGTTCCCGCCTGCGCCGTTGGCACGACGCGACTGGAGTTACATCACCGTACGCCCCGGCGGCCGGGGTGACGACGATGACGAACCGTTTGGCGGCTAAACTCAGCTGCCTACTGCCAGACCAATCTGCCGCAAAAGCTCCGTTTCGCCCAACGCCCCATCATAGTGTATCTGCCCGTTAATTACCGTGTGGGGCAGATATGCGGCCGAATACATCATGGCCGCTTCAGGGAAGCAGTCGGTCATGATGGCAAAGGATCGCACCCGGGGGCTGGCAACAGCCAACCCGAAGGCATGTTTGGCGATAAGCGTCCCCTCCTCATCTTCGGCCGAGGTAAGCACTTCAATACGCACATCCGGCGGCGGATCCATTTTTTCCAGCGTGTGTAACCGGATGCGTGTGCCCGGCTCCAACGTCTGGGCCCGGAACGAGACAGTCTGCAAGGCTGCGATGAGAGTGGTTAGCTGGTACCCTGTGGGTAGCCCGATAATGCGCACACCCGGATCGGTATACTGCTCCATCGTTCCGGCCAAGACGCCGATGACCGGATAGTAGGGATAATTCACCCGACGCGGCAATAACCGGAAATCAATGGCGGAGAACTCATCGGCCAGTGCCCGGCACAGCCGGAGTGCTTCCTGCTCATAGCGTGTCCCGTTCTCATCCCCCCACATCTGGAGCACAATCGCTTCCGGCAACCGGCCCAGCAGATCGGGCAGCAGCGCCCAGGTTTCGTCGTCAAAGGGGTTATTTGCTAAACTGTCTTTGTTGCTCATGATAGTACAGATTGGTCTACTGATTGTCGCGCTCTTTATCTGGGCGCTTGTCCACAGCCTGACAGCCGGTCGGCGAGCCAAGCACGCTTTTCGCGAGCGATTCGGCGACCGGGCTTACGAAGGATTGTATCGCCTACTATACAACCTTTTCTCGCTGGCAACCTTTCTGTTGGTAATGGTCGCGTTGGCGGCCGTGGTTCCCAACCGTTTGCTTTACTCTGTGCCCATGCCTTACCGGCTCATCAATTTTGCCCTACAGGGTATTGGGCTGGTCGGTCTTGCTTATGCACTGTGGCAAACAGACATCTTCAGTTTTGCCGGGGTTCGTCAGTTTTGGCGCTATCTGACCGGGGAAGAAATCGTTGAGGCTCAGCCCCGGTTCATCACCACCGGCGCTTATGGGGTTGTCCGTCATCCGTTATATCTATTCAGCCTTCTATTCCTTTGGGCCAACCCGGATATGACCTTGCAGTCGCTGGTTTTATATCTCTATGTAACGATCTATTTCTATATCGGGTCTATCTACGAGGAACGGCGGCTGGCGGCCGTGTTCGGGGACGCCTACGCCACTTACAGGGACCGGGTTCCGCGATTTCTGCCGGTTCGTCTACCCGGCTGACCCCGCTTCGGAATCGTCCGCATCGCTCACATAACGACGCTGCCATTCAAACAGCTTATTGATAGCCTGTAACGGCGTCAGGGCATTGACGTCCAGGTCCCGCAGTTCCTCCAGGATGGGGCTGGATTCCGGGAACAGCGCAATTTGCTGCCCGCTGTCAAGGCGGCTGGGCTCAACGGCCGCTGTTGGGGCGTGTCGTTCCAGATCCGCCAGTATCTCGTTGGCCCGGTCGATCACGTCTCGCGGCAACCCGGCCAGTTGAGCGACATGAATCCCATAGCTGCGATCGGCCCCGCCGGGCACAATCCGGTGCAGGAAGGTTACCTGACCCCCCTCCTCCGCTACGTCTACATTGAAGTTCACCACACCGGGTAAGAAGTCCGCCAGACCGGTCAGCTCATGATAATGCGTCGCAAAAAGTGTTCGCGGTTTGAGGCGGGGATGGTTGTGCAGGTATTCGACAATGGCCCAGGCCAATGACAGGCCGTCGTAGGTGCTTGTCCCCCGGCCGATTTCGTCGAGGATGAGCAAGGATCGGTGGGTAGCGTGGTTCAATATCTCCGCCGCCTCGACCATCTCAACCATGAACGTCGAACGGCCGGCATGGAGTTCGTCATGCGCTCCAATACGAGTGAAGATACGGTCAACGATGCCGATCTCGGCCGATGTTGCCGGAACGAAGCTGCCCAACTGGGCCATCAACACAATGAGCGCCACCTGCCGCAGGTAGGTAGATTTACCACTCATATTGGGGCCGGTAATGATCTGGATGCAGCTTGATTCATCCATTAACGTGTCATTGGGAACGAACCGTTCACCCCGGCGCTGGCCGGGAACCCGCCCGGCGTTCATCGCCTGTTCCACTACCGGATGACGGCCGCCTTCTATGCGCAGAGCGGCCGAGTTGTTGAGTGAAGGGCGCACATACTCATTGAGCACAGCCACCTCGGCCAGCGACACGGCGACATCAATCCGGGCAACGGCCGAAGCCGTCGCTAGAAGTTGGTCACTATACGCAGCGATATGCTGGCAAACCTCGGTAAACAATCGCTTCTCAATCTGAAGGATTCGTTCCTCGGCATTGAGAATCAGTGTTTCGTACTCTTTCAACTCCGGCGTAATGTAGCGTTCGGCGTTAGTCAGCGTCTGCTTGCGGATGTAATCGTCGGGGACGCTATCCGTGTTGGCGTGGGTAACTTCTATGTAGTAGCCGAACACTTTGTTGAAACCAACCTTGAGCGAGCTAATGCCAGTACGCTCCCGCTCGCGCGGTTCCAGTTCGGCAACCCAGTCGCGGGCATGGGCAGACGTATTCACGACACCATCCAACTCCGAGGAAAATCCGGGACGGATAAAGCCCATTCGCGCGGTGTTGCCCGGCGCTTCCTCCACAATTGCCCGGCCAACCGTGCTCGCCACCTCGTCACAAGGGTCAAGCCCTTCCACAAGGCTGTCGAACCCATCCAGTGCAGCCAGCCGGGTCTGCAATCGCCCGACGGCCGCCAGGCCTATGCCGATTTGCTCCAGATCACGCGGCGTGGCCCGGCCGCTTAAGCATCTGTTGGTCAGCCGCTCAAGGTCAGGGATGTCGGACAGAATGGATTGGATGCCGGTTCGCAAGGTCGCATCCTGTGTGAACTGTTCCACCTGATCCAGCCGTTGCTCCAACTGCCGGACATTCATAAGCGGCCGTGTAATTCGCTGTCGCAGGAGACGTGCCCCCATTGGCGTGGTCGTCTTGTTTAGCACATGAAGCAGCGACCCGGTCCGATCCCCGGCGATTGATTCCGTCAATTCCAGATTGCGCCGGGTAGCCTCGCTCAGGGAAACATACCCGTCCGTACTATAAGTCGTCAGGCGCTGAATCTGGTCAATGCTTCCTTTCTGGGTTTCCTGAAGTAGTAGAGCAAAGAGCCGGCGGCCCGAATTGCCAAAGGTTTGTTCTCACAGCCAAAGGCATCCAGCGCCGCAACCTCAAAATGTCGGAGGAGCGTCTGGCGCGCATTCCCCAACTCGGCTCGGTAATCGGGTAAGCGGCTGATGGTACGGGTGGCTGTGTAAAGCCCGGAGTCACCTTCGGGCAGCAGGAGTTCGGCCGGAGCCAGTCGAGCCAACTCCTCACGCAGCGCATTCTGTCCGCTGAGTTGGGTTGTGGCAAATTCGCCGGTCGTGATGTCAGCATACGCCAGCCCGGCGCGGAGGTCATCCCCACTTCGATCGACGACAACCGATACAAGGTAGTTATTGCGCCCGGCATCCAGCATCCCCGGTTCGATGACCGTACCGGCAGTAAAGACCCGAACCACCTCGCGCGGCATCAGGCCGTTGACCGTTTCCGTGCCGATCTGCTCACACAGAGCCACCTTGTAACCCTTGGCAATCAAACGGCCGATATAGCCTTCGGCTGAATGATGGGGCACACCAGCCATGGGGATACGTTGCCCCTTGCCCTGCGGCCGGCTGGTTAACACCAGGTCCAGTTCGCGAGCCACAACGGCCGCGTCGTCGTCAAAAGTCTCATAAAAATCACCCAGGCGGAAGAAAACGATCGCGCCGGGATGCTGAGCCTTGACATCCAGATATTGCTGGCGACTGGGAGTTACCTTCGCATCACTCATGAATAATAAAACCGGCAGGCTGCTTCAATCAGATAGCCAGCCCATAATCCTGTTGTAGCACACGGCTGACCCCTTCCCACGTCGGTTCAGGAGCCGGTACATCATCCGGCAGGTAGCCCTGATCCTTGAATCCGATCGAGGTCATAATGCTCACGACGGGGCCCTCCCATTGTCCGATTTCCCCGGCAAGCGCCTTAAGCCCGGCCACCCCGGCCGTACCGGAAAGCTCAGCCCACAAGCCCGACAGCCCAAGCGCGCGCTGCGCAGCCAGCATATCCGGGTCCGTCAGGGGAACAGCACGCCCACCGCTTTCGGTTACGGCGAGGTAACCCCGGTAGCTGTTGTCATCAACCACAATGCTGTAGGCGCCGGTGTCCTTGCCCTCAACGTGGGCCAACGCCTCACCTGCTTCCAGGGCATGGTAAAGCGGGGCGGCTGCGGCCGGTTCACAGGCGATCAACCGCGGCAGCCGGTCGGTAACACCCAGCTCAGCCATCTCTTTAAAGCCCATCCACACGCCGTACAACAGTTCAGCATAGGCGGTGGGGATAAAACGGCCGCCGGTACCCGCCGGTCCAGTTGCAGGAACAGTTCATAGGCGATGGTCTTGTATCCCTCAGGGCCGAATGGATGCCCGGTATGGATCGGCGTTATATTGCTGACCGGATGGTATCCGGCGCGCTCCACCAATTCGCGCATCATCACCCGCCGCATGGCGCGCGGCAGCATAACAACGGCCGTACCATACGCCTGTACAAAACGAAATATGTGAGGCTCGGTCCCTTCGGTGATAAACAGCACACAGGGCAATCCGGCCCGCGCCGCATAGGCTGCGGCCGCCGCTCCATGATTTCCCGAAGAAGCAACGGTTATACCCGGCGCGCCGCTGAGTTTTGCCGCACTGACCGTACATAAATTAAGGCGATCCTTGTGGCTGGAGGTCGGATTCCGGCTCTCATTCTTGATGTAGAACTCACCTCAAACCCGGCCCACTCGGCCACCTTGGGAGCCGACACCAGCGGCGTACCCCCTTCCCCCATGGATAACCCTTCCGCAAGAGGCGGCAGCAGCGGCTGCCAGCGTTCCAGTCCGGGCAACGGGCTTTGGTCGAACAATGACTTATCAAAGCGCCCATAATCATAGACCAGCGCCAGCGGGTACTGCACATCCTCGGTGCTGGTCTGTGGACAGCCGGTTGATATGACGGGAAAAAGCGGATAGGTAACAGAGGGATCACGCAATGAGCGTTGGGCAATGGCAAGGCTGGGTTCAGTGTTGATCATGGGTTGCATCCTCAGCATGGGTCGAGACATATTCAGTAATTCGTTGTCGATGACGGGTTTCCAGCTTGGTCAGGGGCCGTTTTGACTCCATCAACTCACGGGCCTCATCATAACTAAGGTCCTGGCGGCGCATGAGTGTGGCGGCAACAACAATGGCGGATCGGCCGCGCCCCTTGGCGCAGTGAACAAGTACGGTCCGGCCGCCATCCATCTGTTCCCCCACCCAGTCTACCGCGTTGGCGAGCTGTTCTTTTTCCGGCACCATGACATCCAGCACCGGTATCTGATGGTAGGCAATATCATGGGCAGCATAAAATTCCGTCGGGCCGGTTCGCTCGGCGCGCATATCCAGGACGGCCGTAATGCCGTTATCCAGCAAGAACTGCCGGTCGCGGTCATAGGTTGGCGCGCCACCGACCCACAGGTCAGGGATGATCTCGTCAAACCAGCGATGACCCTGCAAACGCTCGTAGTTAAAGCGGATAGCCGGATAGAGCTTGTCAAATACCCAGTGTGCTGGATTCATAGCTGGTGAGCATATCGGGTCCGGGCCAACTTGACAAAGGCAGAAACGGCCGCAGCAAGGAGAAGTTGTTAGTCCTAGATTGCCAGTTGGGCAGCGATGATCCTGTCTACCAACTCATTGTATGATTCGTTAATCTGTTTTGCCTGTGGGTTGGCGTTATACCAGTTGACGATCTCGACCGCCCCCTCGGCAAATGGAATCTGGGCATCGTACTCCGGCACCAGTCGCTTAATCTTGGCGTTGTCAAATACCGTCGTATGAGCTTTATCAGCTAACAAACTGACACCCCAATCCGCATCATACCTGTTGATCGTGTCCGATGGTACATGGACAATTTCCGGCTCCATCCCGACTGCGGCTCCAAAAAGGCCAGCAATGGCATCCCAGGTCAGCCATTCGTCGGATGTAATGTGTATGGCTTCGCCAATCGCCTGAGGGTTTCCCAGCAATCCGCAAAAGCCGACAGCAAAGTCCCTGTGATGGGTCAGCGTCCAGAGCGAAGTACCATCCCCATGAATGATAATCGGCCGTCCGCGCTGAATCCGATCGACAAACGTCCAGCGACCATGAAACGGAATGGACCGCTTGTCGTAAGTATGTGACGGCCGGACAATCGTTACCGGAAACCGGCTCTCCTCGTAGGCATGCATCAGCGTCTGTTCGCAAGCGATCTTTTGTTGGGAATAGCCCCAGAGCGGGTTTGATAACGGGGTTTCTTCCACGATGGGGAACGGAATGGGCTTCTGATATGCAGAGGCAGAACTGATGAAGACATATTGGGCCGTCCGGCTGCTAAAGAGAGCCAGGTCAGTCTCAATGTGCTCCGGCGCATAAGCAACCCAGTTCACGACCACATCAAAGGTGCGATCACCAAGTGCAGCGGCCGTCGCGGATAAATCGCGAATGTCCGAATGAATTAGTGTGGCTCCTGACGGAACCGGCCGATCGGTCTGGCCGCGATTCAAAATCGTCAGATCATGCCCCTGGGCAACGGCCAAATCGGAACATGCCGAGCTGATTATTCCCGTCCCGCCAATAAATAAAATTTTCATATTGCTAGTCTATCGGATTATCTACAAGTGCCGAGTAGGCACAAATCCTTCCACGGCAGATTAATCACATGAGCCGCCAGAGCCACTGTCAACGCCTCGCGGAAAATGCGCCCTAGTAGCACCCAGAAAAGAAAAATCTTCATATCCGTGCGCAACACACCGGCAATGACCGTAAGCATATCGCCGACAAAGGGAAGCCAGGAGAAGAACAGAGCCAACCCACCCCAACGGTTAAACCGTTCCTCGGCTTTGTCTAATGCCTCAGGTTCTATCTTGTAATAGCGTGAGAAGATGAAGTCGGATCCTTTCAACCCCACATAATAATTTGTCACGGCCCCCAACATGCTGCCGGTTGTGGCAATCAGAACAATGAGTACCGCGTTATATCCCAGGGCCACCATGCCCACCACCGCCACTTCCGCACTGAGCGGTACGACGGTCGCGGACAAATAGCTAACGACAAATAAACCAAGGTACCCAAAGTTAAAGATTAGCGACTGCAACAGGTTATCCGGTTATATGCCTAGTTCCGTGATTGAAGTGTCACCAGAATTCCGTGGCGAGGCCGCAGGGTCACCAGCGCATGCGGTTCCACAGGATGGTCAGGGACCAATTGCATTTGGTAGCGTTGCGCCAGGGCCGACAAAATAATCATACTTTCGGCAACGGCGAAATGACGGCCGATGCATTGGCGAGCCCCACCACCAAACGGCAAATATGCATAATGCGGCCGATCATTCTCCTGAGCCGGGTCAAACCGTTCCGGGTCGTATTTTTCCGGTTCGGGCCAGTAGTCAGGGTGGCGATGCATGGTATAGGGACTCATAGCAACAATGGCGTTAGCCGGAATATGATACCCATCAATCTCATCATCGCTCAGTGCCCGACGACTGATGGACCAGGCCGACGGGTAGAGCCGCATTCCTTCCTGAACCACCATGTAGGTATAGGGAGGTGCCCGGACTCGGTCATGGTCGGGATACGGCCGTTCAGTGCATCATCCAGTTCCTGTTGCATTCGGGCCATGACTTGCGGATGCTGGGCCAGCAAATACCAGTTCCATGATAGTGTATTGGCTGTCGTCTCATGCCCGCAACCATCAAGGACATCACCTCGTCCCGGACCTGTTGCAAGGGCATCCGGCTACCGTCTTCATACTCCACTGCCAATAGCGTCGTCAAGAGATCATCCGGCGGCGTTTCGTCCGATGCCATGCGCTCTTCAATCAGTTGCACAACGACATGATCCAGGTAAGCCAATGCTTCCTGCACCTTGCGGTGTCGTGGTTTGCCGATGGAAACCATCGTGTCCATGGCTTCACCGATATGTGCTGCCTCATCGGATATATCATATGAGAAGAGTGAACGGGTCACGATGTCCAACGTCACCCGAACCATCTCCGGCCGAAATATCGACAGGTTCGCCGGAGATCGCATACGGATCCAGCCGGTCCATTACCTGCTGCGAGGCTTCCTGCATCACGGTCTCAAACCGGTCGAGACTGCGGCGATGAAACGCGGGTTGAATTACCTGACGCTGCTGCCGCCAGAGCGGATTTTCACTTGTCAAAGCCCCTTGCCGGTCACAGACTCAAGCAGGTACTTATTGAGGAATGTATCCTTGTTGTAATTTGTCCCGTTAGACAACAGGACGTGTTGAATATAATCAGGACGATTGATCAGATAGGCAGGCTCAAGACTCGAACGATATTGAACAATATCGCCGTATTCCCGGGTAAGCCACAGGAAAAAACCGAGAGGATCACGCACCGCTTCACGCCCGACTCCTGTGGCAACGGGCGGAGACTTCACCCCAGTCAGTGCAACACTCATTGAAGCAACCTCCAAAGTGCGGCAGTAATGACTACCGCAACCTAACTGATAGAATCCTAGCAATTTGCTGTAAGTTTGCAACGATGAACACCATTAGTAACCGGTTCCCGGCGATCCGCTCGGATTTCACGCTAAGGGTGTTTCCGATATAATCTACGATGTTATGGATATATGGGTAGCACCCAATCCAAAACCCATTTGCACGCTGTTACGTTTTCAAGCAACACAACACAGCCATATGCTGCGTTTCTTTTCGAGGTAAACATGACCCAACTTCTCTTTGACCACTTCAATGCTCGAGCCAAGCTCCCCGGAACCAATTATAACTATTATCGTCTGGACAAACTGTCCGGCTATGGGGCGATTGATCACCTGCCGTTCTCGGTGCGTATTTTGCTGGAAGCACTGCTGCGAACCTGTGACGGCTATCAGGTAACACCGGATGACGTGACACGATTGGCCGCCTGGAGCCCCAATAACTCAGCGTCGTTTGAAATTCCGTTCAAGCCGGGGCGCGTTATCCTTCAGGATTTCACCGGCGTGCCTGCGGTTGTGGACCTGGCTGCCATGCGCTCGGCAATGGCCCGGCTGGGTGGCGATCCGGCCAAGATTAACCCGCGCGTGCCGGTGGATCTGGTCATTGACCACTCCGTTCAGGTCGATCAGTTTGGGTCCGCGTTTGCCCTGTTCTACAACGCCGAACGTGAATTTGAGCGTAATCGCGAGCGTTATGAATTCCTGAAATGGGGTCAGGAGGCTTTTGAAAATTTCCGCGTCGTGCCCCCGGCAACCGGTATCGTTCATCAGGTAAACCTCGAATATTTGGGACAGGTCGTCATGACTGCCCCGGAGTCGGACGGTACAGTGGCCTTCCCTGATAGCCTGGTCGGGACTGATTCACACACCACCATGATCAATGGTTTGGGCATCCTGGGCTGGGGCGTCGGCGGAATCGAGGCAGAGGCCGTTATGCTCGGCCAGCCCATTTACATGCTGGCCCCGGAAGTGATCGGCGTCAAGCTGGTTGGCAGCATGCCCGAAGGAGCAACGGCCACGGACCTTGTACTGCGCATCACGGAAATGCTGCGCCAAAAGGGTGTTGTGGGTAAGTTCGTCGAGTACTTTGGCCCCGGCCTGAGCTCCATGTCTTTGGCCGACCGCGCCACGATTGCGAACATGTGCCCGGAATACGGCGCCACTGTCGGCTACTTCCCCGTTGACGATGAAACATTGAACTATATGCGCAAGACCGGACGGCCGTCAGAACTGGTGGACCTTGTCGAACGCTACACCAAGGAGCAAGGCATCTTCCGCACGAACGATACCCCCGACCCGGATTTCACCGACATGGTCGAACTGGACCTGAGCAGCATTGAGCCCAGCTTGGCCGGACCAAAGCGGCCGCAAGATCGTATTCCGCTGTCGCAGATGAAATCCTCATTCGAGGAACATCTTGTCGCGCCGGTTGGCCCGCAAGGCTATGGCCTCAGCGAAAGCGATCTCAGCCGCACGGCCGTTGTGTCCAACGGACACACGACAGAGATAGGACACGGGGCGGTGGTCATTGCCGCCATCACCAGTTGCACAAACACATCCAACCCCAGCGTTATGCTGGCGGCCGGGCTGTTAGCCAAGAAAGCAGTCGAGGCCGGGTTAACAGTCCCGCCTTATGTCAAGACAAGTCTGGCCCCGGCTCCCGCGTTGTCGAAGACTATCTCCAGCGTTCGGGCTTGCTGCCTTATCTGGAGAAACTGGGTTTCTACATTGTCGGCTACGGATGCACCACCTGCATCGGCAACTCCGGCCCCCTGCCGGAACCCGTTTCCCAGGCAATTCAGGAAGGCGATCTGGTCGTCAGTTCTGTTCTCAGTGGTAACCGGAACTTTGAAGGTCGGGTTCACCCGATGACCAAGACCAATTATTTGGCCTCCCCACCCCTGGTTGTGGCATTTGCCCTGGCCGGTCGGACGGATCTGGATATGTACAACGAGCCGATTGGTCATGCTGAAAATGGGACGCCGATTTATCTTCGTGACATCTGGCCGACAAACGCCGAAGTTCAGCAAGCTGTGGCCGACTCCGTGACGGCCGATATGTTTACCAAGGAATACAGCAATGTATTCACCGGTAACGAGACCTGGAACGAGATTCCCAAGAGCGGTGGTGAACTCTATGACTGGGATGCAACCTCCACCTATATTCAGGAACCACCGTTCTTCACCGAGCTTACGCCGGAAGTGGCCCCTATCACCAATATCACCGGTGGCCGTGTCCTGGTCAAGGTAGGCAACTCCATCACCACCGATCACATATCACCGGCAGGGGCCATCTCGCGCACCAGCCCGGCGGCCGAGTACCTTGTAGGAAACGGTGTCGAACCACTGGAGTTCAATTCCTATGGTTCGCGGCGCGGAAATGATCGGGTCATGACCCGCGGGACGTTCGCCAACATCCGTTTGCGCAACCAGATGGCTCCCGGAACGGAAGGTGGCTGGACCACCTATCTACCGACAGATGAAGTTATGACGATCTACGATGCCTCGGTACGTTATCAGGCCGACGGTATGCCGTTAGTCGTCCTGGCCGGCAAGGAGTACGGCACCGGCAGTTCACGCGATTGGGCAGCCAAGGGCCCCCTGCTGCTTGGTGTTCGTATGGTCATTGCCGAGAGCTACGAGCGTATTCATCGCAGCAACCTTGTCGGTATGGGAATTCTGCCGTTGCAATTCAAAGAGGGTGATAGTGCTGATTCCCTGGGGCTTGACGGCACGGAAACTTTCGCCACGCTGATCTGACGGATGACCTGCAACCGTTACAGGATGTTACAGTTCGTGCCACACGCAGCGATGGCTCTGAGGTAACTTTCACGACCACGTGTCGTATCGACACACCGGTGGAAGTTGACTATTACCGCAACGGGGGCATCTTGCACACCGTACTACGCAACTTCCTGGTGGCCTAATGAAACGATACCGATTCAGTGTTACAAGACCAATTCCGGTAATCTTCCTTCTGATTGTTCTGGCCGTCGTTGGCTCAGCCTGCACACAGACCGGCACGCCGGAATCGAATCCGGCTGACACAGCCATGTTCCGGGCCAATGCCCAGCGAACAGGTGTCTATGAAACTCCCGGATTAGCCAACTATGATTCGGTTAAATGGGAATTCCAGGCCGGGGACTGGATATTCGGCGCACCGGCAATCGTCGGTGACACGGTAATCGCGGCAAGCTACGACAGCTATGTGTACGCGGTGGACCGGGAAACGGGAACCGAGAAATGGCGCTTCCAGACCGGCAACTCCATTTTGGCCTCCCCGGCCGTTTCCGGAGACCTGGTCTTCATCACCAGTATAGACAGCAATATCTATGCGCTGGATGTCACCACCGGGGACCTGCGCTGGCAGGTTGCCGGGGCCGGTATCTACTCCGGCTCCCCGGCAGTTGTCGGCGACACGCTCTACGCCAACAGCGATGCCGGGTTGCTGCTAGCTCTGGATACAGCCACGGGCGACGAGCGCTGGCGTTATGAAACACCGGGCGAGTCAATGCCGTTTTCCATGGCGATTGACAATGACACGGTGTATACCGTTACGAGCCTGGGTATCCTTCACGCACTGGATGCCTCTACAGGCGAATTGAAGTGGCAATACAATTCGGCCGAAGGGCTATCTGACGTCTACAACCCCACAGCTTCGCCGGTCGTCAATGAAGGCACAATCTATCTGACGTTTTCAGACGTTGAGTCAATGACCGTCATTCAAGCCGTGGATTTGGAAACAAGGACGGTCCAATGGCAGTATGAGGCTCCGATTGAGACCTTCTCGGCTCCGTCAGTTGCCGGCCCCAGACTTGTCTTCGGCAGTCTGGACGGTTACATCTATGCTCTGGACGCGGAAACAGGCAATTCCTTGTGGAGTATTCCGACCAGCGGCATTATCTATTCGGCCGTAGCTATCACTGATAATACGGCTTATGTCGGCAGTGCTGACTCGTATCTCTATGCCCTGGATGCCAGTACCGGCCAAATTTTATGGCAGTTCAAGGCGCGTGGTGGTGTTTCATCCCCGATCGTGGCTGATCGGGTCGTTTTGTCGGCGATGATGCCGGTACGCTTTACGCATTACGCTAAGCAGGAGGCTACTATGAACAATGGACTGGAAGGCGATCCCGAAATTTTGGCTGAAACAGATCTCTTCGCTGTATGGCGCAGCGTCGAAGATGGTGACGGGTTCATGTACCATGTCGAACTGGGTGGGCTCACCTTGCACCTGACATCAGAGGAGTGGGAGGAGCTGGTTTCGCTCATTCGCGGCGCGTCCATGTAAATCATGGAAGGTGACCCCAGCCACGTCGAATACGTCCCGTTAATCCGTGATCTGGCCCACCACGATCGCCCACGCGAGCGGTTGGTTCAGGTCGGGGCAGAGGCGCTCTCTACGGCCGAATTACTGGCGATCATTCTTCGCACCGGCCCACGTGGAGAAAGTGTCCTTCGCCTGTCGGAACGAATCCTGGTTCACTTTGGCGGATTGCCCGGCCTCTCCCGCGCGTCTATCTCCGAGCTGACTACCCTGCATGGGATGGGGACCGTCAAGGCAATCGAGATCAAAGCCGCACTGGAGATCGGTCGGCGGCTGATCACTGCGGCCCCGGAGGAACGGCCGCGTGTAGCCTCCCCCGCTGACGCCGCCAATCTGATTCGCTCCGAGATGATGTATCTGGAACAGGAGCACCTACGTGTTATCCTGTTGGACACCCGCAACCGTGTTCTGCGTGTCCCTACCATTTACATTGGCAGCCTCAACTCATCTGTTGTCCGTGTGGGGGAGCTGTTCAAGGCGGCAATCCGCGAAAATGCGGCGGCCATGATTGTGGCCCACAACCACCCTTCCGGCGATCCCTCTCCGTCTCCCGAAGATATCAATGTTACACGGCAGGTTGTTCAGGCGGGGAAGCTACTGGGCATTGATGTACTCGACCATATCATTATCGGACGGCGAATTTTATTTCTCTCAAGGAGCGAGGGTTGGGGTTTGAGGCATAAGTCGCTCATTCCACGATGAGCGACACATCCGTGACTTCGGAAATAAACGAGTGTCCTGAACCAACCAGACTGATGCTCTCGATATAACGTGGGGGAAGGAATCCCTGGCGGGCCAACTCGTCATTGAGATCAACTTCGTAGAAGTAAAGCTGCCCGGCGGGAACGCGTTCATGTGCCTGTTGCACCACCGCACAGGATACGCAGAACCCCGGCGTCAGGTTATCATCCACCACGCCGTTGGCGTAGAAGCCATGTTGCCAAACCCGGCTGACTCCGCTTTCATCCACATAGTTAACGACGACAAACAACGGGCATTCACTGCCCTGAACACCACAGACACCCAGGCTTTGGTCAACCACCCGCAGTGTCAGCAAAAGACGCAAATCACCGAGGTCGGAGACGTCAGTATTGATGGACTGCGTTACACGTACATCAGCATGACCAACGCCTTGCCGGGCAAACCGCAAGGCAGGGTTGCCGGCTTCGTTGACAACTTCGGTCGTACCCTTGGGCTCGTCCTCCAATTCAACCTGCCAGGCAAAAAGCGACCAGTCATTCAGCCCATCGCCAAAGTCTCCGTTGCGGATCAAATTACGCGTGGGGTCCAATGGCCCCACCGGGCTCCCGCCGGTAGGGACTTCAGCGCGCTGTCCCGGTGAGTAAAAGCTCTCCGTCATTAGCAAAGATGGATGCCACGCCGCTTTCCTGAACCGTGACCTGGGTGGCGTCATTGGTCACGTCCACGGTATAGCGGCCCGGTTCGCGAATGCTTACCTCGCTTTGTGGGGTCGTCAGCGCGATCTCTACCGGACGCGATTGAATGGCCGGAACATCCAGGCGAACCCGGCCGCTCTGGAGGTCCAAAGCCATCTGATACGGCTGGCCGCTCCACGAGAACCGTGGTGCCGTAGCTTCATTGAGCTGAACTGTCGTATTACTGGCAATCTGCATCGTTGTCAGCATCTCATCGCTGTCAGGAGGCGTAACCGTTACCAGAGCCGACGCAGTCGTATCGGTCAGGATCGTTGTCTCCTCTTCAACAGATTGGGCCGGTTCCCCGGTCAGGACAGCTCGTCGCTGTCCGGTTATGGCGTCAATACCGACAGTACCCTGATTGGCCTGGACCTGTGCCGTTAGCGAGCGGGTCGCGTTCTGAATAAACGCATTGACCCCAATGGGAACTGAGACGGTGAAAAACAGGCACGCAAAAAGGCCGCCAAAAAGAATAATCCAGGCAAGCCGCTCACGGCCGTGCCGGCCAGCTTCAATCATATGCTTCGAATCCGAAAACTTGAGAATTCCCCGGTAGCAAGTCCGCGGCTCTCAATGACTTTGTCAACAACAGCCAGGGGAGATCCGGTTCGGAGGAAGCCGACAAAGGCCTGCAAGACAGACTCCGGTCCCTCAGCAACTACTTTCACACTCCCGTCGCGCTGGTTGGCGACCCACCCTACAAGCCCCAGGCGTTGTGCTTCCTGAAGCGTGTAGTAACGAAAACTGACGCCTTGTACACGTCCTGTTACAGTGGCGTCCAGTCGGACTACGCGATCAGTTGACATAGGCAAATTATACCTGACAGACAATTCACGACGAGGTTACCGCATGCCTAACGTTGGTCTTAAGTGGTTAATTCGGTCAGTTCAGGACGACGCTTCGCACGGGTTATTTGAAAGCTCGCGCACCAGACGGCCGGGAAGCCCGGGGCCTCCGTACACAAGGCTGGTGTAAAGCTGGACAAGGGTTGCCCCGGCGTCGAGTTTTTCACAAATATCGGCCGCGGTGCTGATGCCGCCTACGCCGATGATGGGCAAGCGACCTGACGTGTGGCGTGCAATGTAAGCAATGATATCTGTGGATCGTTCGCGCAAAGGTGCGCCACTCAGCCCGCCGCTTTCATCTCGCCGATGGTCGGTTAGCCCGTCCCGTTGCAGGGTTGTATTGGTGGCAATGATGCCGTCAATCCCGGTTGATTCCACAGCCGCCAGGATTTCATCCAGTTCCGGCCAGGTTAGATCGGGGGCAATCTTGACGAATATCGGCCGCGGTTCCAGGCCGTTTTGTGCCGACAGCTCCACCCCGGCTTGTTTCAGACCGGCGAGCAAGTCCTCAAGGTATTGCTGACCTTGCAGTTCGCGCAGGCCCGGTGTATTAGGTGAGCTGATGTTAACCGCCAGATAGTCGCTATATTGATAGACAACCTGCATAACGGCCAGGTAATCATCCACCGCTTCCGCGAGCGGCGTTTCTTTCTGTTTACCCAGACTGACTCCCAACACATAGGGGCGAGAATGGACGGTCAACCGCCGCAAACGGGCAACAACTGCCTGAACCCCGGCATTGGGGAAGCCCATCCGATTGATCAGGCCCTGATCCTCAACCAGACGAAAGACACGGGGCGGGGGATTGCCTGCCTGCGGTCGTGGGGTCAGCGTGCCGACCTCAATGTGACCGAAGCCCAACAGGCTCAAGCCCTCGACAACGCGCGCATCCTTATCAAAACCGGCCGCCAACCCCAACACATTGGGAAAGGTAAGTCCAGCACATACAACCGGGTCTACCGGCAACGAGCCGGCAATCTGACGCCAGAACAGTCCGCCCGGCAATAGTCCGCTGGGCAATATCAAAGCGCGCAAGGGTCTGGTCGTGGGCCGTCTCAGCATCCAGTTGGCGCAGGAGGGGAAAGCCAGTTGCTCATAACTGCTCATGGTTCTTTCGATGGGCGCGCCAGAAGAAGATCGCCAGTCCGGCCAGGGCCGCGGCCGATAGCCAGCCCGCCCAGCGCAGCCGGGTATGAGCTGCTTCCTGCTTCACAGCACGGAGAGTAACCTGCTCGGATCGTGCCGTAGCCAGCATATTGCGCCAGTCCGGCACACCGGCTGCATCCGGGACCGAATAGGATGATTGCCATAAGTGATTGTAGGCATCTTCCTCGGCTTGCCAGCGTGCATTATCCCATCCAAGTTCGGGTTGGCAAATTTCACGCACACGCGACATGGTGTCCGCCCCGCCATTCGGCAGCAGAAGACCGATCCGGACGCGGCGCAGCAGGTCATCCAGATGAACGACACATTCAGCATGCGCCGCCCAACGGAGTTCTGCCCAGAGGTAAGAGTTCCGGGGATCGGATCCATCTCTCCGGGGTGGGCTGCTTCTACCAGAGCTACGGCATCGGCCCCGTAGCGGCCGATTAGCCGCAGTCGCTGACGTTCATCAAGGCCTGTATCGTCAAGCAGTGCAGCATCAAGCGGATCCAGCAGGTTTTGCTCGTCGTCGGTATGTCTGCGTGGCCGTCGGCCGATACACGTCCGGCGTTCTCCAGCAACGGCCGCCCCGTCTCCAGGGCTTCGGCCGCAATCTGCCCGAAAGTCGTCAACTTGCCGCCGGTCACGGTCAACAGACCGTGCTCTTCCCAGACAACGTGATCGCGTGACTCCTTCGAGGGATCGGCTTTGCCTGTACCAATAACCGGCCGGATTCCGGCAAAGGTAGAGATGATGTCCTCCAGGCCCAAATTGAGCGAGGGGAAGTGGGCAGACAAGGCAGCCATCAGATAGGCGACCTCGTCCGGTGAAATGCCCGGCTCCTGGTCCAGGGGCACTTCGCAATCCATATCGGTTGTGCCAAACAGGGTAATCCCCTCCCAGGGAAAGGCAAACACGGGACGGCCGTCTAGGGGATGAAGGAAGCTAATTGCCTGGGGAACGCTGAAACGCCACGCGGGGAATATGAGATGACTGCCGCGTAACGGCCGCAATCGGGGCTGTTCCCCACCTCGCCGCGGAGAAAATCCGCCCAGGCTCCGGTAGCATTCACGATAAGGGGCGCATGGACATCAGCAGACTCGCCCATCACACCATCTTCGAGAGCCGCACCGCAAGCATTCCCGGCCTCATCGCGCAGGATGCCTGTTGCGCGAACGTAGTTAATCGCCACTCCGCCATCCGCTGTCGCTTCCCGCAACACGCGCAGTACCAGCCGGGCATCATCCGTCTGTGCATCCTGATAGCCAAAGCCGCCTTTTAAGCCGGTTGGAGCAATATAGGGGCCAGCATCTGGAAATCCTGCGGGCTATAGTACTGATGACTCCACTGCATAGCAGGAGATCATAAACACCCAGCCCGGCCCCATACACAAACCGGCCGGGACGCTCCCCCTTGTATTGAGCCAGCAGGAACCCCAGCGGCTCAATCAGCCCGGCCTCCCTGTTCAAGCAATTGCTCACGCCCCTGCACCGACGCGCGGGTCAGGCTCAACTGACCACTCTTCAAATACCGGAGGCCGCCATGTACCAGCTTGGACGAGCGACTGGAGGTCCCCCAGGCGAAGTCTCGCTGTTCGACCAGAAGCGTTCTCAAGCCGAGGCGAACACTGTTGCGGAGAATCCCTGCCCCCGTAATGCCCCCGCCGATAACAATCACATCCCAGGGTTGATCAATTTGTGACCACAATTCCCGACGCCAATCGGGGGATTGGTGTAGAGTACCCATCCTACGTCCTCCTTGAGCTTACCCCACAAGCTTGCCGGGGTTCATTATCCGGCCCGGATCAAAACGGTGGACCACATCTTGCAGCGCATCCATGCCCAGCGTCCCCTTTTCTGCCGCCAGATATAGCATATGATCGCGCCCCACACCATGCTGGTGGCTGATGGTTCCGCCAGTTTCCACAATAGCCTGGCTGGCGGTCGCCTTCAGAATCTCCCACCGACGAAGCGTTTCCTGCCCACTTTCGCCCAGGCGAAAGAGGTAGGTCACATAGATACTGGCCCCGTCGCGGTACACGTGCGAGAGGTGGGTAAAGACGTGAACCCGTTCCCCCATTTCTGCAAGGCCATCCTGCAAGCTCACTTGCAGGCGCGCCAGCAGGTCGGGTATCTTGTTCCACGAAACGGCCGTCTCCAACGTATCCACTGCGTAGCCGCGCTCCCAGAGCGTATTGCGCAGATACGGCGTGCGAAAACGGCTGTGGGCCCATTGATCGCAAAGCGCCGCCCGACATACACTCGTTGTGCGCTTTGGCAATTTCCAGCATTCGACGGCGCGTATCCCGCACCTGGCTTTGTGCCCCGGTAAAGCCACACATCAACATGGCCTTCCCGTCAGCCACATCCCGTACAGACAACATCGTCTCCAGTAAAGTAATCAACCGTTCGTGCCCGGCCAGCGCCAGGGTGGTTTCCGTTTCAACAGCCGTACTCAGACGCAGCAACGACATAGGCAGTTCGTCCTGTACGGCCGTGCGCACCGCCGTTAACCCGGATTCAAAATCCGGGAAGAAGATGGCGTGGAATTCCTCAAGCTCCGGTAACGGCCGAATTCGTATTGTGGCCTCGGTGACAATGCCCAGGCGACCTTCCGAGCCCAGCACCAGTTGGCGAAGGTCCGGCCCGGCGGCCGACGCCGGAAAAGCCGGCAACGTCCAAACACCGGCCGGGGAGAGGACAGTTCCCCCGGCGAACATATCTTCAATACGGCCGTAGCGTAACGATTGCTGCCCACTGGAGCGCGTCACGATCCATCCGCCCAAAGTAGATTGTTCAAACGATTGGGGGAAGTGACCAAGCGTATATCCGGCAGCCCGCAACTGTGCCTCCAGTTCCGGGCCGCTGACGCCGCTACCAAACGTCGCCAACCGGCTGGTCGTATCCAGGCGTTTCATCCGGTTGAGATAGCGCAGACTGATGGTCAGGACCGGTGTACCGCCAGGCAAGGGGTTGATATGCCCGACAACACTGGTCCCGCCACCATAGGGGATGACGTGCGCGCCAACTGCGGCCGCATAAGCCAGTAACGACAACACCTGCTTTTCGTCCACAGGTCGGGCAACGCCGTCCGGGTAGGCGTCTATCTCTCCGGTTCGCAAGGCCACCCAATCCGGCAGGCTCTGCCCCCGTGTGTGCGCCAGGCGCAGACCCGGATCGGTGCTGACCAGATCATGAGCCGGCAGACGGGACTCAGGTACTCCGGCAACAAGATCTTCATACCGAACGTCTGCGGGTGGACGGCCCGGACCAACCAGACGCTCCAGAAAGACGGCCGCATTCTCCGGCACCGCATACTCAACTGTGTCATCCCCCCAACCATTCCAGCGCCGCATCTTACCCTCCTACTACACCACAGGGAGCGCCCTGAATGTGCTCCCATAATGCAATGCTCTGAGACATCGTTTCGCGCGTCAGTGTGGTTGCCTTATCCGCATCTTCCCGGCGGGCAGACTCTTCAAGCTTGGTGTAATACGCCCGCGAAACCGACCGGCTCTCTGATGTACCGAAGTATCGGGTAGCCAGGTCCTCATAAAATCCGGCAAAGCCATTGAGGATCAATGTATAAATCGGGTTGCCGGACCAGACAGTTAGATGACGGTGCAGCAACCAGTCATACCGTGCATAAGCCGGCGGGGATTCACCCAGAGCGATCCCTTCCAGCAAAAATCCGCCACTTCCCGGCTATGGGCAGCAACAGCCAGGCCGGTATAAACAGGAGCCAGATGTAGACGAACCTCAAGCAACTGGCAGATAAAGCCTGGGGGAAGTTGATCGGAATGTTCCACGAGCGCACCAAGTACATTTAGCCCTCCTTCCTCCCAATAATCATTGACTACTGTTTGCTTGCCCTGGTTGACTGTCAGCCAGCCGTCTCGCGCCAGTCGCTGGATCGCCTCCCGTAATGTCGGACGAGTCACGCCAAGCTGGGCAGCCAGTGTCCGCTCGCCGGGCAGTGCGCTACCCGGCGCAAAGGTACCATCCAGAATAGCCGTCAATAATGCGTGTTCAGCATGATCCTTGGGTTTGGTGGGAGCGATCCATTGCATAATTACACCTTGCTGGTAAGTGGTCTGACCAGTATAGATGTATTATGAGTTGCTCCGAATCTCTTGTCAAGTTTCCCCACTCTGATATCTTCACGCACAATTCACGCTTGATTTACCCTGTTTTCATCTATTAAATCGTTCTCGGTGTTATCTTCAGGCGTGCATCATGCCCTGAAATCCGGCGGCATGCTTTTTGCTGCATAACACAGCCCTGGCGGAGATACCTATGACAACGGCCGACGAAGAAACCAACAAATCCAAATCTGAAACAACTCCGTCCTCCGGAGAGCAAATCCAAGAAAAACAAAAATCTGCCGGATTTATTGAATCCACCAGTTTCAAACCGACCTGGCTGGAAACCGGCCCTCTGTCCCCGGACATGCTACCGCCGGAACTCATAGAACAGGCCAAGGCCGAAGCAGAAGCGGACGAAGGCTTCTCCGATGATCTGCTTTCCCAACTGGCGGAACTGGAACGCCTTTACCTCGAAGCAGAAGCAGACCAGGGAAACAGTTTTGCAGCCGGTGAATCAATCGCCGATATGGAAGTTCTGTCCGCGATCATGGAGAAGATCAACGAACCGGATATGGATGCTGAGGCAACGGCCGAAGAAGAAACGGCCGTTGAAGAAGAAACGGTTGTTGAAGCAACAGATGTGATGGTTGAGGATGATCTACCGGCTAACCCGCAGGAAATTACTTCAACCATGGAATCAGAACCGGTAATGATCACGGAAGACGACGTGGTAGAGGAGATCATCTCTCCGGTTGAATTACCTGATGAAGAAGTCGGTGAAGTAATAGTCGAGGAGTTCGAAGCCATTGCTGCCGAGCCTTTGGAGGCTGACATTGCCATAGAAGCGCCGGAAGTAGAACCCGTAAAGGAAGTTCCGGTAGCTCCTGCACAACCTGCTCCCCGCAAACAAAAACCCAAGCGAAAGCACCCCCTTTTCGACAATCGCGCCCGAACACTATTAATCCTTGGCCTAATCCTGCTGGGGCTGGCAGCCCTGACTTATTTCATAAATCCGTTTGCCCGGCTGGCGTTATCCACCGCACGAATGGCTCGCCCGGTTTCATCCTCGACGCTGGCGGATCCGGCCGGTGCAGAAACCGGTTGGTGTGTCACCGGCAGTTTCCTCAACGCCGGAGATGCCTCGCCCCGGATGCAGGATAGCGGCAAACAGGGTGATATCGTCGCCGACGATGGTGTATTCGCGTTGCAGTTAGAGACCATTGCTCCGGGAACCTACCAATGGCAGGTTGTCGGCTGTGAGCAAAGCGATCTCGTCTACCCGGCGGCTGCATCCTGGATTGAGGTAGAGGCTACAGGTCAACCGGTTACTTTTATGTTTGACAGTGAAGAACGGGATGAACCATTATTCTTCCCGATCCCTTACACCGTCAGCGCGTTTGATAGCGTGAATGATTTTCAGGTTGTCGGGAGCTTCCAGGATTGGAACCCCGATGATCCAAGCGGTGTCCTACAACACCTGGGCGGCGGCGTTTACCAACAGGTTCGGCGTATTTCCCGACCCGGCACCTATGAAGCTTACATCATCTCTGGTGACGCGGGTCAGGCAATTGATGCATACGGCCGTACCAGTGAACCGATCCCTTTCTCGTTTGAGACCAACCGGCGCAGTGAGGCCGTTGTCTTCCTGCTGGATACCAATCGTGGCCGGGCTTCTGTCCTTTACGGA
Source organism: Chloroflexota bacterium (assembly GCA_041390945.1). Taxonomy (GTDB): domain Bacteria; phylum Chloroflexota; class Anaerolineae; order Promineifilales; family Promineifilaceae; genus Promineifilum. Next base: position 8,417 of record JAWKOY010000023.1, on the reverse strand, counting down.
ATGCCCTGGTGGGCAACCCAATTGGCTTACGGCACCGGGTTCCGCATTCTGAGCCTGTTGTTGGGACTTGGTGGGTTGCTTCTCCTGGCGTGGATGCTACTGCGCATGATCATGATGGCAAACGAGAAGAACTGGCTGGAAGCCGGGTGCCCCCAATGTGGTCATCATGAGTTGATGCGCATCAGCCGGACCTCCCGCGATCGTATGCTCAACTCGCTAGGAATTCCAGCCTATCGGTATCAATGTCGCCACTGCACGTGGACCGGAACCCGCCTTAGCGAAGATGGCGCAACCGTCTCGCCCGGCGACAATCGCGCGGACCGAAGCCTAAACCCATTAGGCGGGTTACGCCGCATCCGATTCCGCCAGGTATAACTGCGTGCGATGGACGTGCGTATCAAGCGGATCAAACCCCAGGCTATCCAGCACTTCATCAGGACGACCGGTTTCCGTCGGCGTCTGCACCAGATGCATGGTCAGGATTGGAGAGCCTGCCCCTCCTGGCTCCACCCCTAGATCAATGATTAGTGGCCGCAGATCATAGGGCTTCGGCCGTTTGTCTTTCCGTCGCTTCCGTTCGCGTGGTAATGATTCCTGCGCCAGCAGGGCAGCCACCCTCTCTTGCAAGCCGCCTGCATCCACCGGGTCGAGAAACCTGACGCGGTAGGCGGCCGCTTGCAGGATCTGCTGCAAAGAGGGAGCTTTCAGGGGAATATCTACCATATCCTGAACCGCAATTCCCGGCGCCATGCGGTTTATGATCTGTTCCAGGGCAACAACCGGTTCCACCTGTTCCGTCAGCCAGATGTCAGCTAGTTCAGCTTCGCTTGTATACCCCAGTGGCAAAGCCGCGGCCAAGGACAACCGGGGACGACGGTTAAACCCCTGCGAATAGGCCAACGGAATCCGGGAACGATTGAGAACACGCTCCAGTGTTCGTGCCAGATCCAGATGGCTAATGTAACGGGCGGGGCCATCCTTGCTAAAGGTAAAGCGTAATCGTTGAATCGGCTGCACGCCGTCCTGTTCGGTACTCATAAGCCCCCGTTCTTACCACGTTTCGCCCGTCAATCCAACCCTGCCCTTCGCGACCATACGGTATACAATTCCATTCCATGAGCCGATCAGCCAGTCGACGAATTCTCACGACCCTTGCCCTCTTGTGGATGCTCTTGCTGGCTTCCTGCGTACGGCCGGATCCGAACGCAGTCAACACCACACCACCATCCATGATTGCCGTGACCAATGCTGTGGCGACGGCCGTTGCGTCCGGGGAGGACCTGACGACACCCGTAGTAGCACTGTTGGGTACGCCCCTTCCCCAATACGATGGCGTCCCCACACCGGACACCCCCCACTATGACTCCGCTTCAGCCGTTCAGGCAGGCGGACAACCGCTACATACAGTCAATGTGGGAGAGACATTGGGCATCATCGCCCAGCAATACGGCACCACGGTAGAGGAACTGGTTGGCCTAAACAATCTGGACAACCCGGACATCATTCATGTCGGGCAGCAACTTGTGGTACCGGGAGAGCCGGTCGAGTTACAGGTTGGCCCGGCATTCAAGATCATACCGGACAGCGAACTCGTTTATGGTCCGGCAGCGGCCGACTTTGATCTGACCACCTTTCTGACAACGATGAACAGTCATCTGCTGCGTTACACCGAAGAAGTTGAGGGCCAGACGATGACCGGGCCGCAAATTGTGCAGCTCATTGCCGACCGGTATAGCGTCAATCCCCGGTTGCTCTTAAGTGTCCTGGAATATCGGGCCGGTTGGGTTACCCAGGCTTCTGCCCCAACTATGTCTTATATTTTGGGCTACCGTAGTCCGGGCGTGGATTCACTGTACGGACAATTAAACTGGGCGGCTAATCTACTCAATCTGGGCTTCTATGGACGGTCGGAAGGTGGCTTGCATCAATTGACGGTAGATGGAGGACCTGTCTTGTTCGACCCCACGATCAACGACGGAACGGCCGGTGTTCAACTGTGGTTAGCGTCCCATAACGATGCCACCCTGGATATCTGGTTAGGAGAAACCGGCCCGGACGGATTCTTCGCTGCCTATACCCGTCTGTTCGGCAACCCCTTCGCTTACACGGTCGAGCCGCTGTTACCCGACAATCTGGAGCAACCGGAACTGGCCTTGCCCTGGGCAGAGGGAGAGACATGGTACTTCACCGGCGGTCCGCACGGCGCGTGGAATACCGGTTCTTCCTGGGGGGCGCTGGATTTTGCTCCTCCCGGCGATCAACTTGGTTGTGTGCAAACGGACCTGTGGACAACAGCGATGGCTGACGGCATTGTTACCCGCAGCGGCAACGGCGCGGTGGTCGTGGATTTGGATGGGGATGGGTATGCTGGTACCGGCTGGGCGATTACTTACATGCACCTGGAAACGCGAGACCGCATTCCAGTAGGGACCGACGTGAAGATCGGGGACCGGCTGGGGCATCCGTCATGCGAAGGGGGCGTCTCCAACGGAACGCATGTCCATTTGGTCCGTAGTTACAACGGCCGCTGGATCAATGCCGATGGCGACCTGCCATTCATCATTGGCGGTTGGGTTTCCCAGGGTCTGGGATCGGAATATGACGGTTACCTTGTACGTGGTGACGAAGTCCGGGAGGCATGTGCCTGCCGGGACGAGATGAACACCATCACGCGCTGATCATGCCGGGATAAGATCTGCAATCACTGACGCAGGATCATGGGGCCGAGCGGCCGTCCACCAATGAGGTGCATATGAAGGTGATAGACCTCCTGTCCGCCATCCCGGTTGCAATTGATGATCAGACGATAACCGTCTTCCGCAACCCCTTCTTCGGCCGCCAGCTTGCGCGCCGTCAACAGCATCCGCCCAGCGACAATCTCATCCTCTTCCGTCAGGTCATTCACCGTCGGGATCGGCTCGTTCGGCACAATCAGGATATGGGTTGATGCCGCAGGATTAATATCCCGAAACGCAGTCACCAGGTCATCCTGATACACAATATCTGCGGGTATTTCTCCGGCAATGATTTTCTCGAATAGCGTTGTCATCGTGGTCCCATCCTTATCTCAACCGATTTGAATGGGCTCCGTTTTATCGGGATTCACTAACCCGTGCAAGCAGATGGTATAATGCAATTATCCTACTGATCCGTTACATACTCAGGGGAGTCGTTAGCTCAAGGCATAATGGTGAATGGATAATACCGCCCCACTTCGTAGCGTTACACCGGCAATTGATATCTATATACGGTTAGCCCAGTATCCCGTCCTGGCCGACAAAATTCGCGCCCGAATGCGACAGGAACTATTCCAGCGCAGCATTCTGGACGAGATTACCTTCGAGCGCCTTGTTCGTGAAAAGGCCATTGAGTCCCAGCGCCGCGAACGGCTGACCGATCCTTTCGGTCAGGAGGAGGCCCAGGTCTGGCAGCGCCGGAAGGCACGTATACGCGATTACCAGACGGACGCGTTCTTTGCGGACACGTTGGGCGGCCTGTATCTGGAAAGGCTCATCCAGGAGGTACTGCAAAGCCAGCCCTCCCCCTCGGCATCGGCCGAATTGACGTTTAACCCGGAGATCTCACCCTGGGAGCTCCTGTTTCGCCAGGGTGAGATATACGAACGACTGCCGCCGGATGAGCGCGAAAAAAGCAATCACCATCTGGAAGAGATCAAGGTGGTGCTGATCAAACGCATGATCAGCGATCAGCTACCTTACATCGGTATCGCCAAGAATGTCTTTACAATTGCCGACTTGCGCTACATTTATGAGCGTCGTATCGGCACCGGCAAGATCGGCGGGAAGTCGGCCGGGTTGATGCTCGCCTGGAAAATCTTGCAGCGCGAAGCTGCCGAAGGGGGTATGACATAGCCAGGTCCGTGGTTGTGCCGGAGTCTTATTTTGTGGGTACCGAGGTTATTTATGAGTTTCGCCTGCTGAACGGACTCGACTACTTAATGAACCAGAAGTACCGCGATCTGGACGAGATTCGTGAACAGTAGCCTGAGATTGTAGATGCACATCTGGCCGGACGTTTTCCGCCGACAATCATTGAACGTCTCCGCGAAGTACTGGCTTCTCTGGGCGACAACCCAATCATTGTCCGTTCATCCAGTCTTCTGGAAGATAACTTCGGGTACGCGTTCGCCGGTAAATACAACAGCTATTTCTGCCCCAATCAAGGCTCGCCGGAGGAAAATCTGGAACAACTCCTGGATGCCATCAAGCGCGTCTTTGCCAGTACGCTGAACCCTGACGCCATTCTGTACAGGCAAAAACACGGCCTGATTGACTACGACGAGCGAATGGCTGTCCTGATTCAGCATGCGGAAGGGGAGCAATATGGCCGGTACTTCTTCCCCAATCTGGCCGGTGTTGCCTTCAGCCGAAACCCCTTCCGATGGAACAGCAAAATCCGGCGTGAGGATGGGTTTCTCCGCCTTGTCTGGGCTACGGTACACGGGCCGTGGATCGCGTTAGCAACGACTACCCGCGTATGATCGCCCTGAGCCACCCTCAACTACGCCCGGAGACGACCGCCAAAGCCATCCGCCAGTATTCCCAGTGGTACACCGATATCATCGACCTGAAGGACAACATCTTCCAGACCTCCCCCGTTAGTGACTTGCTCAGCACTGATTACCCCTACCTGCGTTACATTGCCTCCGTTGACCGTGGGGATTATTTACAGGATATTCTTTCGCTGGCAGCGTCAGTCAGGACGACCGGTTTGTCCTGACATTCAACTATCTGACCAAGGATCAGCAATTCATTTCCATGTTTCGCACCGCCCTGCGGCGGTTGGAAGCCGGTTACGGCCGTCCGGTAGATGTTGAATTCACGATAGACATTGTTCCCAACTATCCGCAGGCCGATTATCGACTGCATGTCCTGCAGTGTCGTCCCTTGAGTGAACGTGCAGACAGCCGCTCCGTCACCATTCCTCAGGACATTCCACCGAAACGGATTCTTTCACGTCAAATCATCTGGTACCCGACGGCCGTCAAACGGTATTCGCTACATAATCTTTGTGGACCCGGATGCTTATTACAACATCCCGGATCCTACAGTCCGGCAAGAGCTGGGTCGGGCCATTGGCCGTCTGAACAAACGTCTGGAAGGCGAGAAGTTTATCCTGATGGGTCCCGGACGCTGGGGCAGCGTCAACATCGACCTGGGTGTCCATGTCACGTATGGTGATATTTACAACACGCAAGTGCTTATCGAGATGGCTGTTGCACATGACGGGTTTGTCCCCGAGCTATCTTATGGCACTCATTTCTTCCAGGACCTGGTGGAAGGTGGTATTCAATCATTGGCCCTACAATTGGCGGGGAACGGCGATACATTCAAATGGTCGTTTTTCCGTGATGCCCCGAATGTCCTACCGGAGTTGATCCCCGAAGACAGCGATCTGGCCCCTTACCTGAAAGTAATAGACCTTAACGCCCTGCCCTCCAGCCCCAGTTTAAGCGTTCTGATGAACGGAGCGAGCGACGCGGCCGTGGCTTTTCTCACTTCATAACATGATGAACGAACCATCTCTGCGCAGCATTACACCAACCATTGATATCTATATCAGGCTGGCCCAATATCCGATCCTGGCCGATACCATTCGCGAGCGAATGCGGCGTGAACTATACCGGCGCGGCATCATTACCGAGGATGGGTTCGAATACGAAGTACAGCAGTTGAGCCTGGCCTCCCAGTTACGAGAAGGTTTATCCGATCCCTTTGCTGAAGAGGATAGCTTTAGCTGGCAGATGCGTCTGGAGCGTGTGCGTGACTTTCATACCGACGCCTACTTTGCCAATAACCTGGGTATTGCCAGTCTGGACCGGCTCATTGATGATGTACTTAACAGCCAGGCCGGACCGACATCTGATTGGGTGGATATGTCGTTCAACCCCGAAGTGGCACCCTGGGAAATGCTCTTCCGGCAAGGCGAGGCCTATGAACGCCTCCCTGAAGAAGAACAGGATGCGGTTCGCCATCATCTGGAGGAAATTAAAGTCGTTCTGATCCGGCGGTTGATGAGCGATCAGTTGCCCTTTATCGGCGTTGCCAAGCGGGTGCTGAAGATCAGCGACCTGCGCCTGATCTATCAAAGCCTTCTCGGCACCGGCAAGATTGGTGGCAAGGCCGCCGGCATGATTCTGGCCTGGCGCAGCCTTCAGTCCGTTGAAGAAGTGGCAGCATCCGGCAGCCTGGAAATCCCCGACACCTTCTTCGTCGGCACAGACGTCCTCTACGAGTTCATACTCATGAACAAGCTGGAGGATTACATGAACCAGAAATATCTCCCTATCAGCGACATTCGCGCCGAGCACCCCCAGGTAGTGGAGGCATTTCGTCAGGGGCAAATGCCGGAATACATTGTGACTCAGCTTCGGGAAGTGCTGGTTGATTTCGATAGTAGTCCGATTATTGTTCGTTCGTCCAGTCTACTGGAAGACAGTTTTGATTCGTCATTTGCCGGGAAATACAAAAGCTTTTTCTGTCCTAATACGGGAACGCCGGAGGAAAATCTGGCGGATGTACTCGACGCCATCCAGCGAACCTACGCCAGCACCCTCAGCCCGGACGCACTCCTGTACCGCCGCAAGCATGATTTGATCGACTATGACGAGCGCATGGCGGTCATGATCCAGCGGGTTTCCGGGCAGCAACACGGCCGATACTTCTTCCCCGACATCGCCGGGCTGGCCTTTAGCCATAACTCATTCCGTTGGTCAGAAGAAATACGTGAGGAGGATGGTCTGCTTCGCATCGTGGCGGGTCTGGGAACCCGCGCAGTCGAAAGAGTGTCGCAAGACTATCCGCGACTGGTAGCCCTCAGCCATCCCACCTTGCGTCCCGAAAAAACCATTGAGGCACAACGGCGCTACTCCCAGCGATTTATGGCTGTCGTTGATGCAGTTGAAAACAGGGCAACGAACATGCCCATTCTGAAAGCGTTGGGAAACGATCATCACATCCTGCCGCATATTGCCCAGTTGGATCGCGGCGATACGCTCGAACCGATTACAGTGGATACCGTTCTGGACCCGGACGAACGCATCATCCTGACCTTCGACGGTCTGTGCCGGGATGAAGCATTTACTGCCATGATGAAGGCCATACTGCGTCGCTTGGAAGAAGTTTACCAGGGTCCTATCGGCGTCGAATTCGCCATCCAGCTAGCCTCCGTGGAGGACAAAGACCACACATCGTCGGACGCAGGCACAGCCATGCCCACAGCAGATTTGGTCAAACAGTTACAGATTCTGGAATGTCGTCCGCAAAGCAAGCGTAGCCAGTCCTACTCAATGGCCGACGACCAACCGGAGCCGGATGTTATTTTGTTCAAGACGCCGACGCTGCTTCCTTCCATGCAACTGGAAGATATCCGTTACCTGGTCTATATTGATCCTGACGCTTATTATCAGATCCAGGAAGAAGAAACACGGAGCGGATTGTCAAGTGTCTGACCCAGCTTAATGATATTCTGCCCAACGGACAGTACGCTGCCATTGGTCCCGGCCGATGGGGAAGCCCCAACAATCGCCTGAGCGTCCCGGTTACTTACAGTACGATTTGCAACAGCAAGCTGCTGATCGAGATAAGCCCGCGATACAGTCCCGCCCCGGAGGCACCTTATGGAACGGACTTCTTTGAGGACCTGACCGAGTCAGGAATCCACGTACTTGGAGTTCAATCCGGCGGCGAAGGGCAGCTTGAGTGGAGTTTTTTCAGTCAGGCGGAGAACAGGCTGGCAGAGACGCTGCCCGAACAAAGTGACCTGAGCGATTACATCTGCCTGGTTGACTTGCGCGCTGAAACAGGCAAATGGTTATTCGTCACGATAGATGATGAACAGGATGAGGCAACCGGATACCTTGCCAATTAACCGGCACTGTTCTCCGCTGCTACCAGCCGCTCCAACAATTCCCGTTACTCCACACCGGAGGTGACGATTCCGTCAAGCCGGGCAGCCAGGAGCGTATCCAGTATCCGGCCGTAAGCCGGGCCGGAGGGCAGGCCTATCGCTCGTAAATCATCCCCGGTTACGGCCGTCTTGACAGATTGCCACTCCCGCACATAGCGTTCAAGCCACTCGTTGATCTCCGGGCTGATATCCAGGATTCGTGCAGCCAGTAACACCCGTGTTTCATAGCGCCGCAATACAGTGGCGATTTGGCTTGGAGCGGCCGAAGTGGGCAGGGCTTTAAGCTCATCTCGCAAAGCGTTCAATGCGTTCAGGTCCTCACCGGTGGCCTTGCGCACATGCAGTCGATCAGCGGCCGTCTGTTGAATCTCAGGGTCTAGCTGCACCAGCCAGAGCGCAAAGGCATAGAAAACAGCCGGCCCCGACGAATACACAGGTTGCCAGATCGGATCTTCGGCAATTTGCGGGATGCGAACAATGGCGGCCGC
>JAWKOY010000022.1:0-191393 GCA_041390945.1 Chloroflexota bacterium | reverse complement strand
GGTAACAGGGCCATCAACGTCCAGAAGATGACATCCAGATCGGTCATCAACGACCGATGATGGACATAGAGCAGGTCCAGACGCAGTTTGCTGGGTAAGATAACTTTCAGGTACTGGTCAACCACGTTGCCGGCCTGCAGCATGTTCTCCTCATCCCGGTACAGCACGGAGGCCGGACTGGTGATGCCGGGGCGAACGGAAAGAAGCACATCCTGCGCTTCCTGCGGCCAATGAGCTACAAAGTCACGGTCTTCAGGACGCGGACCAACGACGCCCATCTCGCCCTTCAGCACATTCCATAGCTGGGGGAGTTCATTTAGTTTGGTATCCCGCAGCCACTGTCCCAAGGGGGTAATGCGGGCATCACCCTGGCCGGTGACGCGCGGCCCGTTGTAGCTCTCCGATGTTTCATACATCGTGCGGAATTTGAGGATGCGGAACGGTCTACCATTGCGGCCGATACGCTCTCCCCAGTAAAACACCGGGCCCGGCGAATCGCGCCGGATCATGATGGCAATCAGGATAAACAGCGGTGCAAGAACGATGCTTCCCAACAAAGCAACGACGATATCCAGCAAGCGACGGGCCGCATCGTCCAGACGACGCCCCAGCCCGGTTTCAGTACCTTGCATTAAGATCTTCATATCGCTTTGGTAGGAAACGAGTGACTCGTTCATAACTTAGCTTACCGGCCGAATGGACACTAAATAATGTGTATTTAAAATGCGCAACTTTTCCAAAAGTTCGGCACCCATCCAACTAACCGGAACCAGTCTTCGAGTCAATGGCGGCGCCAGGGTCACACGCTGAAAATCAAACCGGCAATTGGGAAAATACTTGCGAATCTCGTTTGCCCGGATGCCGCGTGTTGCCTTGTTAAGCGGATTTGTCCAAAAGTCATACCAGAGGATTACGCCTCCCGGCTTAGTAACTCTTAACATTTCCCTGGCGACAGTATAGCAGATGGCTTCATCCGTTATCGATGAAAACATCGTGAATTGTAAGAGAAGATCAAATGAACGTGAGGGGTAAGGGAGATAGCGGCCGTCACTGGAACTGAGCGCAACGTGGGGTAAAAGCTGTCTGGCTATGGCAACGCGCTCGGCCAGGAGGTCCGTACCGTAGAGCAATTCCGGGCTGGCTCCGTAGGAGAGCAACTCCAGCAGGACCCCACCTGCCCCACTGCCCACTTCCAGAATGCGCTTGTCGCCCAACGGTAGCAAACCCTCTTGCCGCAATGCCCGCAGGATTGCCCGTTGACGCTGCTGGATTGTGTAGAGGTAAGCCTTATTACCGAGCGAGTATTTGTCCTGCCCGACTAATTCAACTTCGCGCCGGCTGTATGTCCGGCGGATCTGTTCCAGTTCATTATCGGCATCGGTCATCGGTGGTTTAACCGGCGACTACAGACCATGATGATTGTGATGGTTCGTAAAACAGCCGGATTGTTGTCCCGGCCGGGATGGCGCGCGAGGAAGCACCACCCAAATCAATGTTCCCCCCGGCAGCCAGGGTAAACCCACCGGACGCTGTCAGGGTGACCACACCGCTAAAGAGTGCATCCGACAGACCATCTGAATACCACCAGTGAATGAAGGAGACATCGGCCGAACCGAACACGTCGTACTGGTCATAGTTGCTGTTGATAACCAGCGTCGGGCCGGCCGTCAACGGTGCCGGCGCGGCTCCCGAAACAGGGTTTAGATATCCAAAGACCTGGCTCCCTTCCGGGTCCACGGTCAGCAACGGCTTGGCTGAAATAAGATTGGTGATTCGGTTGTTACTACCGAAGATGCGCTCGCTCCAGCTACCGGCGCCTGTTTCTTCAACATGAAAGAGGCTACCGCCACTGATTCCGTTGAACAGACAATCATCTATCTGTAACCGCGCGTCGGGGCCGGGGCCGGTCTCTACACCCCGGAAGAACAGGACACCACGGTGGCCGGCGATCTTGCCCACAAACCGACAGCGACGGATGTTGATTTGTCCGTCGTTGATGTCAAACACTGTGATCTGGGCCGCATCGGAAGGGCGGGAGTAAAAGAGGCAATTGGAAATTGAATAGATATTCTCGCTGCTTGACCCCATCGTAATGAACGTGCCGGCATTCTGGTTATAGAACTGACAGTTGTCAATCTCGACCTCAATCCCCTCCAGTCGTAGCTCGATATCCGGTTGGGAATTGGCTCTGGCCGCGAAAATGCAGTTAGTAATCCTCGCCTTCCAGGGAGCATTGCTATAAGCGCCGATAAAGTTTTGTCCCCCAGGGGGATCAACCGGGGTTGTGAAGTAACAGCCGTCAATTAAAATGTCGGACCGGATCTGGACAGCGGGCCGTCCCTCAAAAACGCAATTACGGACCTCAACCAACGTATAGGTATGAGCCCGCGACTGGGTAATGATGCTTTGCTCATTGCGCGCGCCAAACCAGCAGCCAATAAAACGTTGGTACTCCGGATCGCCGCCAACGGCCGATCCCTGAATTTGAAACGCCCAGGACGTAGCCCCATCAAACCGCGTATTCTCCACATGAATACTATTGTGGGGATGGCAATATACGAGATGAGACTCCTGATTGTCGTGCAGGTAACTATCGTAGATATGGAGCCGCTTGTGGCCGGTTTCGGCCGTCCAGAAAGCCAGACAATACTGAAAATAAGGTGACAGGTCGCAGCTCTGTATTGTCAGGAAGAGCTCACCGGTTGCACTGTTTCCGCCCGACGGGCAATAGATGCAGTGGGTGAACCCGTCTATGTCCACTTCCTGCACCACTGCCTTCTGATTCTCCGGGCCGGCTTCAAAGTGCAGACCGGTAAATTCATAATCAACCGGGCTGGCATCCTCCTCCATCCGGAATCCGGAAATATCCACGTTATAGCCATTGCGGACCAAAATCGCAGCCTGAACTTTCGACGAGTCGAGTCCCTGAGCCCCGAAGTTGAGCAAGGTATTTTGACGACCGGCTCCACGAATGGTCAGACGGCCGTTAATTTCAAGATGATCGTTGTTTGAATCAAGAACGATTCGGTAGGACTGGGCCGGTTCGGGAATCCAAAGGACGCGACGGCGACGGATGGCAAAGTCAATTGCCGCCTGAAAAGCCGCGCGGTCGTTCGTTACGCCATCACCCACAGCACCAAAGCGCGGATCCGTGACGTCTACAACTTCTTCAGTCTGGAGCGCAAATGCACCCGTCAGAGCATGTGAGGACAGAGCATGTGAGGAGGTGGGCCGGATAAGTGCACCGGCGGCAACCGCCATGGAGCCCTGCAAAAATAACCGTCGGGGCACGCCCCCTTTGTTTTGATCAGATGTATCAGTCATATAAAGTCTTCCTGAGACAGTTACTGGGCGGTGCGGATGCGTGGCGTGGTGTCGGTGAAGCGATTTCTGAATCGCAACATACCCGCCAAAAAACCGAGACCGTAGCTAATATGCAGGATCGGGTGAATGATCAACAAACGCGGCACATATCCCCAGCCGGATTCCCTCCCCAATGACAGGGAGGCTGCTAGATCAGCAACCGCATAAAGGGTCAGGATCACTGCCAATAGTGACCAGAATGGCCGGATTACTAACCCCAGAATGGCCGAACCGGCAACCGCCGCTACAAAAGCCGCCGGCACAAACTGCCGGGCCCGCATCTGGCGGGGGTGCTTTTGCATCACACGCACCTTCCAGAAACCATACTGGTAGTACTGTCGCCATAGCCTGGGTAACGAGCTGCGACTGTAATAACGCGAACGAATATCCGGCGAGAGCAGAATCTTGCCGCCCTGCTTCAACAAACGGTAGTTGTATTCATCGTCCTGGTTGCGGACAAGCTCTTCGTCAAAAGGCCCCTGGCACTGGAGCGTTTCGCGAGTGTAAGCAGGGAAGGCCACCGTTTCTACCAGCATGGCTTTATCATCAATTGTCCGAAACGCCGACCCACCAACGCCAAACCAGGAACTCATCGCCAGGGCAATCGCCTCGGCCTCCGGCGTCTCACCAATCGTCTCTATCGGCCCGCCAACCGCGTCCACGCCGTCTTCCAGTAGATGCTGGACGCAGCGGGAGACGTAATCCGGGGCGATCTCGCAATGTCCGTCTACGCGAACCACGATATCCCCCCTGGCGCGTCGGATACCCAGATTCAGCCCCGGCGGCACAATGCCGGCCGGATTGTCGATCAGGTGAATGTTGGGGTGATCCGCCTGATGCGCCAACACCATCTCGCGCGTGCCGTCATCCGACATCCCGTCCACCACCAGAATTTCCAGGCAGTCGGCCGAATAGTCCTGTGCCAGCACAGATCCCAGGCTGCGCTCAATATACGCCGCCTCGTTGCGCACAGGCATGATGACAGAGACAAAGGGCATTGATTGCATAAACCTAGTGTAATCCAAGTTGCCGTTAAAAGGCGTGCATATCTTGTGAATCCTCAGTTAGACTCACGTGTCGGAGTTGAGAATCTGGGTAGTCGGAGCTGTCTGGCGGCCCAGCATACCGGCCAGAGAATAGTACACACCCGGCAAGGCCACCATCAATAACCCCATCACCGGCAGCGTATAGCGTAACAGAGGCACGACCAGCATGGTCATGGCCCAGAAGTAGCCCACGATGAGCCAGTTGCCGGTGATCATCCGGCGCAGATCGCCGCCCATTCGCCAGGCGTACCAACTCCCCCACACAGCCAGGCCTAGGTAGATGATCTGCAAGGCCAGCGTCGGGCCTTCAAACTGGCGGCTATCAATCCCGTACCAGCTTCGTGTGGCCTTAATCCAGACAATCTTGGCAAATGCCACCGGGTCATGAGCCGCTTCTTCCAGCACAACGGAAACCACATCCCCTATCGAACTCATCTCGTCGCGGCGGCTCTGGAAGGTCTGCATCATCGTTTCCACGTCCTCAGGAACAGCCACTTCGCGCCGGTACTCTTTGGGAATCGCCAAAAATGTCAGTCCGTCCTTGATCGTAATGGCTCCGCCGGAGCTCAGCGGAATGAACTCGCCGGTCCGGGCATACACCGATCCCTGCCACGGCAAAACAATCAGCAGATTGCCTACCAGAATCAAGAGCGCCAATCCAATCTTCGTCAGCCAGCCCATGCTTCGCCCGGCAAACAGAAGCACCAGCACCGCAAACACAACCCCCAATCCGATACCGGCCGGTCTCACCAGCATGGCTGCCCCGGCTAACACGCCGGAGGCCAGATAAAGCCACCCGTTTCGCGGCGCTCGCAGCAGTGCACGCCAGAGCAAGTAGATGGCGGCAAACATGAGGGGGATGAAAGCCACTTCGCTGTTGGGTTGCTTGGTCAACCACAGACCAAACGGGTACGTGGCCCAGGCCAATGCCGCCACCAGGGCAGCCATCGGCAACCATACAAGCCGCGCCATGGCAAAGACGAAGACGGCCGATAGCCCGGCACATAACAAACGGAACCAGACCAGAGCAGCATCGGCGTTAACCCCAACGGCATCACCCACCTTGAATGCTCCCGCCAGCAACATGGGGAATCCCGGTGGGTAACGAGTGGCAATCTCGCCATCCAGCGTCACGCCCAATCCTTGCGCGATGTTACGGGCGACCGGTTCGTAGAAGCTGGTGTAGTCAGTGCTCTGGTTTTCCTGATAGGCCGCCGGGAGCAGCGACCAGAAAACCCAGGAAACGACCACAGCAAAGACGAAAACCAACGCACCCAACCATATATCCGTTCGCCGTGTCGGTTCCGTTATCCAGTTCATCATTCCTGTTTTCTCACTCATGGCGGGTCGTTGCCTTCTCCAAGTCTGCATCCAGGTGCGAGATGACGGCCCGGAACTTACCATTGGCTGTGCGGGGCACTTCATCCACCAGCTCCAGTATCACTGTCATGTCACCGACACGATCCTGGATACGCCGGATAAGCTGATCACCATCCTGCTCGCTATACTCCGCTGTGGGTACATAGAGCACGCGTAACTGATCGCGGGTTTCCTGGATGATCTGTGCTTCGCGGATGGGTAAGTCAGCCTTAAACACGGGGTCCAGGCGGCCGATATGACGGCCGTCCGGCGTAATCACTACATCATCCATCCGGCCTTCCAGGCTTTGCAAACGGGGCAGCGCCCGACCGCACGTGCAAGGAACCCCATTATCCGGCATAAGCGCCACGCGGTCGCCGGTTTCATACCGAATCAGCGGCATATCGGCGTTCAGTAATCCCGTGGCAATTAGTCGCCCCGGTTCCCCGTCCGGCACAGGTAAATCGTCTGTGTCAGACAGCACCTCAACCAACCCCACTTCCGGCCAGATGTGCATCTGCCCCTGTTCACACTCGCCGGCAGCAGCAGCGATCTCGGCCATGCCATAAGTATCACGCACCGGGCAGCCAAATGCCGCGGCAATCGCCTCCCGCTGATGATTCAACAGTGGCTCCGCATTGCCGATGGCGACGTGCAGCCTGGGAACGGAAAGTCCCTGATCCAGAGCAGCCTGTGCCAGCCGGTACATCCCCGACGGATACCCCAGCAGGAAAGTCACCTGATGGTCAGCCAGTGCGTCCAGATAGACGGCGATATTTTGCGGGGCCAGATGATACGCCGACAGGTATAGCTGGTTGAGCGCCCCGTTCCAGACCCAGAACGGCGGCCGTTCGGCCGTCACCGGCACGACCAGTTGCCCGCCCAGGATCGCCCAGCGATCATGACGGCTAACACCATACCAGCGTCGGGCACGGGCCTCGTAGATAGCGAACCACTGTTGCACAGTCTCACGCGTTTGCCAGATGTGTAACGGTTTGCCGGTCGTGCCGCTGGTATGCTCGTAATACATGTCATCAGCATTGACATCATCGGCCAGGAAGGCGTGCGGCGCTTCCCGGAGTTCGTCCTTGGTTAGGATGGGCCAGTTCGACAGCATGTCCCAGGCAGCCCTATCTCCAGCAGCACGTCGACGCTGCCATATGTCGCGATAAAACGGCACCTGCGTTGCCGCCCGATGCAGTAGGAATGCCAGACGATCCTCTTGCCACGCCGACCACTGTTGCGGCGTCCATTCGTCGCGCGCCAGCGTTTCCTCAACCAGTTGCTCAGCATCGGGGCCATAGCGCCAGCGACTCAGATAGCGTCCGCGCAGACCGGCCGCCAGCGACTTCAATGGATAGGGCAGCCGGTGGTACAGAGGCAACCAATCAGGCATGGATCGCCTCCCCGCTGAGTACACCTGAAGCCAGCAGTTCGCTGAACAGCGCCGCCCATTGCAATTTCACCACCGGCCAGGCGCAGGATTCGGCCAGCCGTCGGCCGTTGACCGATAGTCGTCGCGCCAAACCGTCTTCATCCAGCAAGCGACGTATCGCATCGGCCATGGCTGGTGCGTCGCTGTCCGGCGTCAGCAGCGCCGTTTCACCATCCTGCAACAGATAAGGAATACCCCCCACTTCGGTTGCCACAACCGGCACGCCGTAAGCGGCCGATTCCAGTATGCTCACGGGCATGTTATCCACGCGATTGGTATTCAGGTAGATATCATGAGCGGAGAATTCCCGGGTCTTGCCGTCCCGATCCAGAAAACCGGCAAAGCGCACTATGTCTTCCAGGCCCAGATCACGAGCCAATGCCTGAACCGGAGCCAGCAGACCCTTGTCCTGTCCGGCCATTGTCAGTGTCGCCTCCGGATGGGTACGCTGCAACTCCTGCAAAGTCTCGACCGCCAGTTCCGGATGGTAGACATCATGGAACGTCCGCATCCAGAGCAGGCGGGGGACAACGGTTATCCGCTCTCTGAACGGGTAATTGTCAATATCAAGGATGTTGGGGATAACCCGCACTGGTAGGTTGAACCCGGACTCTTCCTCGTAATAGTGGGCTAAAAAGCCGGAAGGCGAAACCAGGGCGTCGGCGCGTTCCAGTACCCGACGGACGAAATCGGGATTCCTGTCGGTGAATTCGGGTAATGCCCCACCCCGTAAAACAAATATCTGCGGCAAGCCCAATCGTTGGCAAAGCGCACTGGCAGCATCAGTAATGCGAAAGGCGCTGCCGCTAAACACCATGTGGACAACCACATCCACCTGATTACGCCAGGCAACCAGTGATGTCAGAATGTCGGTCACGCGCCGAACCCGACCCACGTGCTCCGAGGTCAGGCGGACATCATAGCCGTCACGAGCCAACAGATCCCCCAGGATCTCACCTTGCGTCACAACCCAGCCCGGATTTCGGCCGAGCATGGGGCCGACAAGCGCCAATCGAGGCGGTGCTGCTGTCATGCCCGCACATCCTCCACGGAACGAGTTACCTCTTCCGGGAGGGGCAATCGCACGCCCCACGAATCAAAAACAAGTCGGCAACCGCCTGCTGGTAGGCCGTATAACTGAAGCGGTGCGCGGCCCGAAGACCGGCCGAGCTGGCCGCCTGCCAGCGTTCCGGATCGCGGGCGTACCCGGCAATGGCCGCAGCCATACCTTCTGTATCGGTGTAGGGTAATGCCACCCCGACGCCGGTTTCCTCCATGAATCGGGGAATCCCCGACACAGCTCCGGCTATGGGAACAACACCATAAGCCATACCTTCACTCAGCACTTTGGGCCACCCTTCAGACTGCGACGGCAACAGGACAAAATGTGACTCGGCGTAATACTGCCCGATAGTGTCTCGCGGCACCCAGCCATGAAAGATAACGTCGTGAAGGTCGTTGTCCATCACATACTGTTCGTAGCGTGGCCGGTTCGAGCCGTTCCCCAGGAGTTGGAGTCGATAGGGAATACCCCACTCATTTAGGTACCGGGCAATTTCCAGCACACGCCCCACCCCTTGCCGTCATTCAACGCACCCACGAATAGCAACTGCACAGGACTTTCAAGCCGGCGTTTTTCCGCTGCATCCCGACCTTCGGCAAGTTCCACTTCGGTCAGGGAGGGGTTATCAAATGTATGAACGTATTCGGGCTGGTCGGGCCAACGGCCGTTAACAGTCACGACACCATGATGCTTATTTTGTTCCAGCCAGCGCCGCTGCAAGCCGTATGACCAGGGTTCACCCTGCTCCGGCCGCCAGTTACCGGCGTATTTCGCCCACCGGTAGGGCGGGGTTTGGGTACGCATCAGGATCATCAACGTCAGCAAACTAATGTTGGCCGGGCAACGGACATGAACAGCATCCGCCTGCTGCAGTTCCTCTCTAATGATACGTGCATAGGTCGGGTATTGGGTGAGGATGCCCACCTTCTGATCCAGACGAGCGCCACCGGCCGGAGAACCGGACGCACGCGCACCCGCGTAGATTCGTATGGTTGGGCGCTGGACAGGGGCGGGTCGTCATACACCGGAGCCACATGCACCAGTTCGTCAAATAACTCGGCCAGATAGCTCAGCTCCCGAACGGTTGGCCCCCATCCGGCTAGCTGCCCATCGCGATAATAGTGAGCTGTGTGTGAAACGACCAGTAAACGCATATTAACCCTGGCCCATGTCTGCCTGTAACGGAGCAGCCCAGGTAACCGGCGGTACTATTTCCCGCAATAATCGGTCATAGTCAGCAACCCGGTGCGCCCAGGTTGTCTGAACTGCCAGGTCCCGTGCTTTTTGTCCCATCATCAATCGAGCGGTGTCATCTTCAAGCAGGGAGTTTATCGCCCTGGCAGTAGCTGCCGGATCGTCCGGGGGGACGCTTAATCCGGTAACGCCTTCTTCAATCGCTTCAGTCAACCCGCATCCCTGGCTGACAATCGCCGGTTTGCCGCAAAGTGCGGCCTCCTTGACCACGATTCCATACCCTTCCACGGCACCATCGGCCGCCTGCCGGCTGACGAGAACAAAGAGGTCACTCAGGTTATAGAAATCCACTAGCCGATCATCAGGAACCGATCCCGCAAAGCGGATATGGTCGCCTACGCCCAGTTCATCCGCCAGCGCCTGGAGTTCAGACCGGCGGGTCGGCAGCCCGACCATGACATACACGACATCGGGGTGTTCGTCGAGAACCTGCGGCAAAGCGCGAATGACCACATCCTGAGCCTTACGATCTGACACATGCCCTACAGTTAAAAGAATTCGCTTCCCGGCAATATCCAACTCTGTCGCCAGAATGGGATCCGGGGCTGTGGGAGCAAATCGATCCTCGTCCGCCCCATTGGGGATCACTACGATTCGATTCGGCGAAACCGTCTGCTCAACGAGCCGGGCTGTATAGTCACTGACCGCAACAACGGCCGAACGCACGGGCAAGCGCCTGCGTGGTCAGGAACTGTGTCGATGCCGATTGAGCATCCAATTCACTACCATGCACGATGGCAACCCAGGGGACCGCAAAGCGCATCCGAACGGCAGCGATCGCCCACAGAGCACGACGGCCACTGGCGATAACCACATCCGGTCTGAAATCGCGTATGGTCCCGGCAATCACCCCCAGGCGCTGTCGCCATGCGGAGAGACCCCCGGCGCGTTCGGAAAGGCTTACAATCGAAAATGGCTGCTCGCCATTAAACCGATCGCGCTTATTCTCAGACACATACGCCTGGGGGGTCACCACCTGAATTACCCATCCTCTACGGGACAGATGCAGCGCTAACTGGTAGGCATGGGTTCCGATCCCACCCGGTCCCGGTGGGAACTCGGTGCTCAGGATGAGCAGACGTCCCAACCCAACCTTTGCTGGCTCACTCATCCGCGCAACCTTTATCGTCCCGCCGGAAGAGCACGATCTGACGGTGTCGCAACAGTCAGCATGCCTTCAGGCAAAGGCTCCTCAACCCGTTGAAGTTTCCAGGTCATGAACGAGATAGCCAGCGCAAAGGGGATCACTTCAATTCGCATGGCACTATGGACCATGATAGATAACGACCAGACAGCAAACGCCGCGACAAAGCCCCGGCTCAATCCCGGCGCATTAGCAGCATACCGTTTTAGCAACATCCAACCCAGAATGAGCAACGCGCCGATGCCAAAAAGTCCATGCTCGGCCAGTAGCCGGGTATATTCCGTGTGTGCTGCCAGGGAGGAGCTGGTTATACCGGTACGGTACTCGGTAGCCATCCCGACACCCACACCGGTAAGGGGGTAATCAGTAAACGCCTGAACATCAGCTTCGGCCGCGGCCAGACGGCCGGTTGTGTCCAGCTCAGCCAGACGTGCGGCCAATGCACCACCGGTATAGTTATTGAGCCAGGGGAAAATGACAAACACCAATAGAACAGTTCCCACGATCACCAGGAGGAGGAACCGCCCCCGGTTGCGTGGCGTATTCAGAGTATGCAAGCCCAGAACGACGAAACCCAGCACAAAGCTATACACCCCACCACGGGAGAAGGTCAGCATGGCCTGCCCCAGAAACACAAAAGCCAGGATAATGAATATTAAGCGGGGTCCTCGAATTTGTGAGGGTGAGTAACACGAGCATCACACTGGCTAATGCCGCCAGACCCAGCACATCAGACACCTGATTCGGTCCATAATTACCGCTGGTTACCCAATTGGAAGCCAACAGAAATTCCGATGTGAACGTCGCTGTATTGAAGACAGCCAGAGATGTGACTGACAAGATCGGAGCAATCAGAGCCAGTAGCAACCGTGTTGCCGTGCGGGTGTCAATGGTCCGTCCCCAAACATAAAGCGATAGTAATACCAGCGCCAGATAGCCGCCGAGGTTGAAGCTGAGATTATCACGAGCAGTAGCCAGATCAGTCTGCAACAAGGTACTCGCTGCGGCCGGTAAGAGAGCCAATAGCAAGAATAAGGGCCAGGGACTTCGGATACGACGCTCGCCACGCTCCCGGCTCCATTCCATGATGATTGCCACGGCGACAATGACCACCGTCGCATACTTGGCGTACTCCCAGGGCACAGGCTCGTGTCATGCGCCACAACACCTCGCCGCCCGCCAGATAAGCCACGGCGTAAAGCACCTGTGATGACTTGGCTAACAATGCTGCCCGAAGACCATAGGCCAGGATGAGCAAGGCGTGGATAGTACTGACCCAGGGATACGCTTCCAGCAAAAATACGAGTGGTATATGCAGGGCCAAGAAGACAATAACCCGTACATTAAACGAGTGGGCCAGATCACGCGCCGGATTCCCGGTTAGTTCCAGCGTATCATCAGGTGGGGCAGGCGGCATCATGTTAGGCTCAGGTACTTTTGTCGTCGTCATAGAATCTCCTCAAGCCTGTTTGGTTTCAGGGTGGGGATGGTTGGATACTGCGCCAGCAAATGACGCCCTTCTTCAAGAGCGCGCCGGTTACGCAGGTAAGTGTCGGGTAACAGCAGGATCATTAACACCATACGCACCAATCGCCGCCAGCCGCCATACCGGGTATTTAAGCTGGAATAGGTGCGGATGAGTACTGCCTCGTGGACCTGTTGCGGCGTAAAGTAACGGCTGAGCAGGTACGCTTCAGTCGGTGAGAGGAAATGGCGCTCCAGTAAACTTGCCCGGCTGGAGGCATTTGTAACCACGCGCGCCTTGTGTTGCCGCAAACCGCCGCGCGGTGCGTGCATGTGGAGTACACTCGCCATCGGGTTCAGGACTAGCAGCTTACCGGCCAGATAAAGTCGCATCCCCAGGTCGCCATCGGCCCGCGCGCCCCGATTATAGGCCAGGTCAAACAGACTCGACTCATAAAGCGCTTCCCGGCGAAGAAGGCTATTGTTTGTTGTGAACACATTGCTGTCACGAATAAACCGAAAATCGGATGGTAACGCACCTGCGCCAACTTCTTCGGCAACACCCACTGACCCATCCACATCGTATTCCTGCAGGAAGGCCAGATGCCGTTCAATGAGATCAGGCTCAATCTCGTCATCGTCGTCCAGAAACAGAACCGCCTCACCCTGCGCCGCTTGTAATCCGGCATTGCGGGAGGAACACTGCCCGGCTTCGTCCTGCCAGATGATCTGCAAGGGCAAATCAGCAAACTGCTCCGGCCATGTCCGGTCCCGCTCGGAGGAGGCAGTCTGATCTACCACAATAATCTCCAGCGGCGGCACCGTTTGCTCGCGCAACTGGTCCAGCACGGTGAACAGGTAGGGGTATCGATCCAGCGTCGGAATCAATACCGAGACGGACATAACCCTGTCTCGATCCAAATCAGGTAGCGACAGCGGGTGTGGGTGCGTGGTGACAGGCTGTGTTTTGAGATCGGCGCTGGTTTGGTAAGCTATCCACGCATCGCGCAAGCTGACGCCATTGCGCCACATTCGCCATACCGTCCAGCGTGCCCATTGTCCGCCAAACCGGGCGCGTACAAACCGAAATTCATCAACCAGCGGCGTCGGTTCAACAGACGAATCAACCGAGGGTATCGGAAGGAGGTCCGGCACATGGCGCATGAGTGCGCCTTCGCTGATCCAACGATGGCCCATTTCCAACCCGGCGGCTGTTAACGAATCAAAAGCGGCATTAGGGCCACCCAGTTGACGAATAACCTCAGCGCGAACCAGGCAAGCACGCAGTGACAATCGCCACGAGGTTGCAATCAGGTCCGGGGCCGGATCGCGGGTAAAGCGCCAGGCAGGGTTCACGACATTCAGCGCACCGGGCAACCCTGTCATCCCCAGTGCTAATCCCCCGTGCCAGACATCACCACCTGTTTCCAGGCAGGCCGGGATCGCGGCCGGATTGGGCAATCCCAGCGCGGCATCCCAGAAAAGCACCAGATCACTCTCCGGCGCGATCTCCAGGCAAGCGCGAGCGACTGACGCCGGTGTGGGCAAGGCCGGTTGCACCGGCCCCAACTCCCAGACCGGGATTGATTCCGTATCGTTTGAGAGCCAGATCAATTCAACTTGCATGGCAATTCGCTAATATCCCGGTAAAACTGATCGAACGCCGCAATCTGATCAGCCAGTTGAAAATGCTGTTTAACACGGGTCCGTCCGGCCGTGCCCATCTTTTGTCGCAGTTCCGCATCGGCCGAGAGCGCCGCCAGCTTATCCGCCATTGCCGCCGGATTCCGGCGGGGAACGATGTAACCGGTCACGCCGTTGACCACGTTCTCCGGCAAGCCGTCAGCGTCACTGCTAACCACAGGGAGCCACTAGCCTGGGCTTCCAGGACGGCGTTGCAGAACCCCTCGGAAACGGCCGCATGCAGGAACACATCTGCCCAGTTCATCTCGTCAATCACGACTGCATGGGGTCGGGGCCCCAGAAACTGCACTTCGTCCTCTAAGTTCATACTGTGGCGCAGGAAGTGCAGTGGTTCACTATAATCACCACCACCAACCACATGGTATTCAAACGGGATATTATTTTCGCGCAGCAGGCGAACCGCCTCCAGTGCATATTCGTATCCCTTGACCCATTTCAAACAGCCCACACTGACAATCGCGGCCGTTCCGAGGTGATTTCCACCGGCTCTCGCTCCGGCTGTTCACTCGTGAAGTAATTGACGTCAATGGCTGGTGGAATAAGGGCGTGCATCTTGTCCGGTAGGCATCCTCGCGTCTGTGCCCGGCACCACAAATCGTTGCCTAACAAATGAAGCGCGTCTACCTGGTCCCACAGTTCCTGATAATAGGTGGGGTCTTCTAATCCCGCATAGGAAAGATCATACCCACGAAAACTTACACTCAGGCAACAACCCAGCAATTTTTTTAGGTACGTCCGGCCAACAGCCAGTGTCCCAAACTCAAAATGCAGGATGTCCGGCGCCTGGGCAATAATGGCCGCATCCAAATAAAATTGCTTAATCGTCTTCAGCCCGAATTGACGCCACCCCTCCCGCCAGTATTGCCACGTCGTACGAGGGGCTTTAAAGAAAGTTGTTAGAAATGCCGGCAGCCAGAGCAACATCACAATCAGGATAGAGGTATGGGGCCACTGCTCATGAACACGCCGCCGCAATTCAGGTCGGTCCTTGAGCGGTTGGAATATCTGCCAATTCTTCTCCATCTCGTGTTTGCAAACGATGTGAACGTCCCATCCGGCGTCAACCAGGCCAACAAACTTGTTGACGATAAACGTTTCCGGCAGTTGGGGAAACCGGGGGACAACCATCACGAGTCTCATAATTCAGACCACGCTCTTGAATAGCTGCTCAAAAGCAGTTACCTGATCGTCCAGGCGAAAATCACGCAGAATTCGTGCCCGTGCCGCTGCGCCCATGCGTTCGCGCTCATCAGCATGATTCCACAAATATGCCAGCGCGTCGGCCATGGATTCAGCATCACGTGACGGGACGAGCAGGCCCTCAACGCCATCATTTACGGCTTCATCCATGCCGTCTATGTCCGATACAACAACGGGCAATCCGCAAGCCATCGCTTCCAGCACCGCGTTGGAGATCCCCTCGCTCAAGCTGGGCAGCAGGAAAGCATCCGCCTGTTGCAAACGGCCGACCACCTCTGCCGGGGGCAGAAGCCCCAGCCAGTCAACACAGTCTTGCAGGCCGAGATCATTGATCGTGTAGAGTAATCTCTGGTCTTCGTCACCGGTGCCGATGATCTCCAGATGGGCGGGAACACCTCGCCGTCGCAATAGATCCATTGCCATCAAGGCGTATTCAAATCCCTTGCGCCAGATGACTGAGCCGGTTGTTACCAGACGAAACACCCCTTCCGATACTGCCTTGTGGGTAGACGGAGTAAAAACATCGGGGTCCACCGCCGGACGGATGATGACGGACTTCTCACGATCCAGTCCATAGAGCGTTGCCTCGCGGCAGATGGCCTCCGATACGCAATGAACAGCCGCAGCTTTGGCAAACGTCTCCGGCAATCCTTCACGTAAGGCCGCTCGTTGGGGATTGTGAGGAGCAACGTTGATTTGCGTCCCGCGACAGCTAATTATGGCCGGGGCGCGATCCATCAACGGCTTGTAGGTGATCGCGGTAGCGTTCCAGGGGAAGTAGACAACATCCCATCTCCACCCGGCAAAAGGCAGCCAACGATACATCTGTTCGGCCGAAGACAACCCTGTATCTATCTGTGTCGCCTCCCTGTAAACCCGACCCGTATCCGCAGGGGAACGCAACGCTGCAGCGCCCAACCGGTAGCCGGTGCGCGCCAACCGTTCGGCACGTGAGCCGGTCCAGCCGGGTGTATAGAGAAAGTCTACGTTGGCGGTCGAGCGCCAATCAGATCCCGGTTGTTGGGGGGCCGCCAGTGTGATACGCAATCCACGATCCGCCAGACCGCGCACCAACCGCGCCAGGAACGATTCCAAGGGCCATTTGACGCCGACAAACAGCACCCGCAGGGGTGTTTGTGCCTGCTGGGTCATTGTTCACCTATCACGGCGCGATACTGCAATTCCAGCCAGGCGGGCTTCCAGCAACATGGCGACGATAGCAACTGCGTTTGCTCTGGCGGCGGGATCGGCGCAAAATTGCCAAGCAAGAATCACGAATTGCCGGAGTCGATGAATTGTGGAAGCAGGCCGGGTCACTTCGCCAACCACGCTCAGCGAACACCTGTCGGCCTTCTTTGCCGGTAGCTGGATTTCCCAGTTTCGTTCAATGAGGTTTTCAGCCGCCGTAACGTACTGCCGGGCACCGCAGCCATAACCCGCGTAGCCAGATCCATGAGGCCACCAACACCATCATGATATGAATCTTGACCGGTAGCCTGCCGTAATACGCGCCAGATCAGGGCACCAGCAGCAGATAATCAATTCCTGACCGACAGCCGCTGCCATCTCGGTCGGCACCGTGCGAAAGAAGTCTTGAACCGATTATCATAAAACGGAAGCCGGGGGAACGCGGCAGCCTGATATACGAAAAGCAACGGTAGTCCACCGGAACACCACTGGTCTACCTTGTAGGCCTTCACGCGAAAGTCCGGTTCGGCAATCGTATCCAACCGGTCCAGTTCCGCAGCAACGTTCTCCATGGAAGATGTCCTCTGGTACAGCCTCTTGCACGAGGAGGTGCAGCGACACAAAGTGCTCCAACAGCCAATCGCTGCCCCTTTGTGAACTTTCTTCAGGACAGCAGCCGTTGGCTCCTCATCCAGACCGGTTCCTCCGCCAACCAGGCCCATGTCGGCCGTGCAAATCGCCAAGATGGGCATAAATCAAATAATCAAGCATGGGTCGTCAATCTCGTTGACAACGGCCTTATCCATCACTGGGTAACATCCTCAAACCCCTCAACGGCCGCGCTTATCTGCGGCAATTGGGCAAACAGGTACGGGCCGATGGTAAAGGCATCCCGGTCAGCCCTCGCGCCCCGGCAACCTGCGGAGCGCGGCTGTCTCCATGGAGTCGTTGCCGTAGCCATAGGAGTAGGCCCACAGCCGTTCATGGGCCTGGTCTGCGGAAGCGTCGCTACCGTGCCACGCGAATCAGCCGCCTGATATCGGTAGCAACCGCTCGGCAGATGTCAACTCTCCCATGACGATCTCGAAAAGGCGAGGCGGGTCGCCCTGTTTCATCATACGTCCGCGAATGGTCAGGGCGTGCTGCGTGCAATGTGTTTCTTCCAGGACACGACCATTGCCGGCCAGCCGGTAGTGGGTAGCCGGTCGGAGGATTCGTACCCCGTCAAAATGAGTCCGGTCACCGCCAAAATAAGCGAAGCCGAAGAAGGTTGTCAGACCTTCCCAGTCAGAGTAGTGCACCCGCCGGCGCAGCCGCCGGGCAAAGACGCCAGTAGCGCTGACCTGCGATCCATCCCCGGCCCAGCCACCGTGTAGCGTCGCGACGATTCGTCAGACGTGCCACTCGTCACTGGACCGATTCCGGGCCAACAGCAAAAAGTGACCACTCAAAGTGTCAGGCTCCCTATTACCGTCCAGCACCTCCGGGATCGTCTGCGACGGCGAGTCGGTCCCATATAGTTCACCGACCAGCCAGGCCAGCCACGAATCATCCTCAGCGACAACCAAGCGGCATCCCCCGCCAACCGACACCGATTGTCGTCTGCCACGGTCATTAGCCCCTCGCCCTGAATAGCAGCAGTCCAGGGTTAGTCGCATAGCGGGCAGGGATGGAAGCGGTCTGCGGGCCAAAGGTGAGTAACCAGTCCCCCATAACCTGTGGACTGGGGGATTCACTCTGAACGTCAGGATTCAAGGCCTGAGCACTTTCAGTCAACGGCATGTGTGTCAGTTTACTCATGGGGCGACGGCTCCCGATAAACCGGCCAGTTCATTCGCACTTCCAGATTGTCAGGTTGCAGTTCCAGCACGCGTTCAAAGGCGGCGCGGGCAGCATCGGTTGATCTGTCTCCGTGGATAACGACCGGCTTCCAGCCAGGTTCCCGTATCATCCGGCCGTAATTCCACCGCTCGATCTATCGCCGTACGAACTAGCGTGCCGTTACCGGCAGTTGCCGCTGCTGCGCCAGGTTCATCCAGTATCCATAACCATCAGGAGCGATTGGCGGCCGCCTCCTGATAAAAGGTGACGGCATCAGAAATTCGCCCCTCATCCTGAGCAATCCGGCCGCGTGCGGACCAGACCTGGGCATCATAGGGCCACCGCTGCAACATCCGCACATACCAGCTGTCGGCCGTCTTGACATCGCCTTCAACCAGGAAGATTCAGCCTGACGTGTAATATTCACGCTGATCCGGGTAGCTGAGCAAGCCCTGCTCCAGAACGTCCCGCGCCATCGTCAGGTTATCCTGATCCATGTAGGCCTGCGCCAGTGAGCAGTGAACATCGGCCGTCGGCAGGGGTCAGGAGAAAAGAACGCGCTCAACGCTGCCACGGCCTGCTGGAACGACCGGCGGCCAGCAAAAGGCGCTGCCGTAATGTCGCCAAGCCTCGGACATGTCCGGGTCCGTATAAGCTGCCAGTTCAAACAGGGAAAGCGCATCTGCGGGACGACTGTCATCCAACGCCTTGAACCCTTCCCCCAGCCAGTAATCCGCCGAGAGGATTGTGCCCTGACAGGCCTGTAACGCCTGGCTATGAAGGCCCAGTTCCCAGTATAAGTCGCACAGTTGAAACTGGGTCAGGTATGCAGACGCCGGATCATTTAGTCCACTAAGCAGCAATGCTTCCGCCTCGGTCGGGTGGCCGTCGGCCGTTGCTGCATGGGCGTAGGCACGGGCCTGCAAGCCATTCTCAACCATATCATCCGTCACAACCGGATCATCCGTGCTTTCGTTGAGCAAGGCTGGTGTCGCCGACATGGCAGCACGCAGGGCAGCCGGATTCCCGGCCGTCTGATTGAGGCGGGAAGACAGGCCGGTCAGTCGCAAGCCAACAAGAAGCAGGACCAGAACGGCCGTCACAATACCCACCAAATGGTGAGTCTGAAAACGGTGGGGAAGATGCAGGCGATTACTCATCGTTGCAAATACCGTTCATTCCACAAAACCAGACTGAGCAGTGTCCAGAGCCAACGACTGTAGTCCGCGCGACCGGACAGATGATCCTCAAATAATCCTGTCAAAACCGGCGTGTTGACCGGCAGCCCTAAAATGTCCCGGCGACTGAGTACTTTGTCCCGGAAAACGGGTTGCAGCGGACCGCGCAGCCATTCATCCATCGGGATGGAAAACCCGCGTTTTGCCTGGGTTTGGAAGCCCACATGACGGACAAGCGCTCGGCGCAGCGGTAGCTTGCCCACGGCCGTTTCCAGATCAAGGCAGCTCCGCCAGTCCACGCGAGAGGCAACTTCAACAACCTCGCGATCCAGCAACGGCACGCGCACTTCCAGGGAATGGTACATACTGGCCCGATCCACTTTCAGCAGCACCCGTGTCAGATGGCCTGTGGATTCATTCCAGCGCAACCATTGGGCGGTCTCGTCCTGTTGCCAACTGGCAAAATGAAATTGCCCATACTCGTTCGGCCAGGTTGGGAAACCGGTGAAAATCTTATTGAGCACCGGATCACCCAAACGGGTATGCATACTCTGGAACCAGTCTCCCACGGTCGGCCAGCGCAAGGCGGCATAGTCGGCATTAGACCCGACCAGCCGCTGAGTCACCCGGCGACCGGACCGCAGCCAGTAGGGCTGGCGAAACAGTTCTGATCGGGACACAACGGAACCGAACCGTTTGGCATACCCCCAGAATAATTCGTCGCCGCCATCGCCTGACAGCATCACAGTAACGTTGCGCCGGGCCATGGCCGACACCAACATCGTAGGGAAGATAGAGTAATCGGCAAACGGCTCACCGCAGGCATCCACTACATTATCCAGCGAGCTGAGCGCCATCTCCGGCGTGTAATGTTCAACGACATGGGACAGACCCAGCGCCTCGGCGTATCGTGCGGCGTCGCCTGATTCGTCCAGATCACTGCCGCCGGTGCCGATGGTAAATGCCTGTAGAGAGGTTGCTCCGTTCCCGACTGTCTTGGCCGCCACCAGCGGGGAATCAATGCCGCCGGACAAAAACGTGCCCAGAGGAACGTCGCTGATCATTTGCCGGTGAACCGCGTCAGTAACGGCCGCGTCCACAGCTTCATACGCCTCATCACCGAAAAGGTCGGGGGTCCGGTAAACGGGAAAGGTGTAATATTGGCCGCGCGACACCTGCCCGTCAGCATTCACTTCCAGCCAGCAACCCGGCTCCAGCATGCCGGTCTGCTCCAGGATGCCGTATGGCGCAGGGATATAGCCCATACGCAGATAGAGTCCCAGTGCCGCCGACTGAACCGGCAGTCCGGCGCTCCAGGGTGAGCCAGAATCTGATCGTACTGCGAGGCAAAGTACAAACCGTCACGGGTAATCAATGTGTAAAGGGGTTTGATACCGGCATGGTCACGGGCCAGAAGCAGTGTCTTCGTCACGCTATCATAGAACCCCAGGGCAAACATGCCGTTGAAGCGGTCCAGGGCATCCTTGTCCCAATGCATAAGCGCCTGAAGCACAACCTCCGTGTCTCCGGTCGAACGAAAAGCAACACCTGTTTGTTCAAGCTCGGCGCGCAAGGTACGGAAGTTGTAAAGCTCTCCGTTATAGACGAGAGCAAAGCGGCCGTCCGGGGACAGCATGGGCTGGTCAGCGGCCATTGTCAGGTCCAGGATAGCCAGCCGGCGAAAGCCCAGCGTGCAGCTCTGACCGTCGGTCCAGATACCCTGCCCGTCCGGTCCGCGCCGGGCCATCATTTCGACCAGTTGTGTCATATCCGACACAGCCGGTTCGTGATCGTTGAAACGTAATTCACCCGTTATGCCGCACATCGTTGTTTACTGTTTGGTCAGCCCGGCCGGGAACGAGGCCATCTGTTCCGGGGACAAATTCATATTCTGACGTACAAATACCCAGTAGGAGCGATCCTGATACCAGTCATTGCGAACCACGCCGACCCGCGTGTAGATCGCCTGGAATTGCGGCTCGGCATAAAGCTCTTCATGAGCCCCGTAAAAGTCCGGTTTGTCCAGCGAAAAAGCAGTCAGAACCACGACGTCGGGGTCCACCGCGAAGAAATAGTCTCTGGACCAGCCGTTCTCGGCAATGTGCCGGTCGGTCAGCGAATCCGGGTTGATATCCACCGTCTTTAACCGTGCATAGTATGGCGTCGCGCCGACATCACTGATCGCCAGAACGGAATCAGCCGGGACGGTATCGTGCAACCATTGCCCCAGCGGGACCAGGGAAACGGCCGTACTCGTCTGCAAGCGTAAGGACTCATTACGCAGAACGGCCACACCAGACAGGCTCATGGCAACCAGCAAGAAGCTGATCAGGGTAAACGGTAGCACCTCACGCCAGTTACTGCCGCCGGTTCCCCGCAATTCAGCCGCGAGCAGGCTAAACGGGACAAGCAGCAACCCGACCAGCGGAGCCAGGTATCGGCCGCCGGGCATCCAGTCTGCAAAGTTCAGGTAGACGGCTCCGTAAACCAGAGCCAGCAACAGGGCCGTATATTCCACCCGCAACGCTTGCCGCCGAGAAAAACCAAGTGCCGCGCCGACCAGCGCCAGCAGCGCCAGCGCCCCGTAGTAGTATCCAAACGGCACATAATAATGGGTCTGGCGAATGAACAGGTTGCGCAAATTGGTAATCCATGTATCTACCGGCAGGCCGCCACCAACACCCTTTGACAGGAACGGGGTCGGCCAGAAGGCATCAAAGTACGACACACGCCAGAGATGGTAGCCAATGAGCAGCACGGCATACAGGGCCAAGGCTGCTAGTATAGGACGGCCGAGTCCGCGGACCTTATCTCCCGGTGCTGTCCAACGGCCGAAAACCAGCAAGGCCACGACCAGCACCGGCAAGGCCCGACTCCCTCCGGACGGGTGAGGTGCCAACGCAACGCCGATCAGTCCCAGCGCCAGGCCAAGCCAGACCATACGCAATTCAAACAGGTAATCCACAACCAGCACGGCCGCCAGCAGCAGGGCGGCAAACAGCGATGTTTCCAAACCGGATATCGTAAAGGATCAGGGGACCGGATAACGCCAGCAACCCAGCCGTCAACGCCAGCGGTTTGCCAAAGACCGCGACGGCGCAAGACCCACCACAACAGAACGATTGCCAGCACACCGTATAGCCAGCCGAGCCGCGACGCCCAGACCGTCATATCCAGACCGATCATCTTCAACGCCGCCAGCGAAACAATCCACAGGAAGTTGCTGTATCCTTCAACCGGTTGTTCTCCCGGATTGAAGGTGATGCCCTGCCCCGACGCCAGGTTGTCAGCATAGCGATACGAGATAAAGGAATCATCGGGGATAGATAGCGCATACCAGTAACTGATCAGTGTAAACACCACCAGGCAGGCGGCCAGAATCACCCAGGCGCCCAGAACAGTTCGCTGGGCCGCAGGCTTCAAACGGCGTTGCGGCCGTCACCGTCTCGCTGGAAGCGGTATGGGTCATTCTGTTAGCGACCTCTCTCCGGCACAGTCTGTTCCGGTACAACCGGGTGAACATCAAGCGGATCAACGTCCTCGTAGATCACCCACTCGCCCATTTCACCGACAACACCCGGCGGCCATACATCCGTTTCGCGCACGCCATCGAAGTTCAGCTTGACGCGAATCTTGCCCCGGCTGAGGAATCCGTGGCGATGCACACCGACGACCAACTCGAAATAATGAAGCCGGTTCGCAGCGAACCGCCGGGCAGGAGTAAACTGACTCGTAACCCCGGCGGCCGTAACGTATCATTGGCCGCATTCATATCGTAGGTGCGAAACAGGTGTGCCCCATCACTTGAGAAGATATCGAAGCCCAGATGCAGGTTACGGACCGATTTGAGCAGATCGTACCGGATGCGCAATTCCAGCGGCCGGTTGTTATCAACATACTCATACCCGATAGCCGTCACCCGCATCACGGTAATCTGGCAAAGGCGAATGAGATCACCCCCAGAACGATGGGTTCGTCCAGCGGTTCGGAGAACGAATCCTGCAAATAGGTGCGGATGACTTCGCTCGTCTCGCCTTGTGTTGCCAGCCGCCCCTGATCAATCAGGAACGCCGAGGTGCACAGGCGCTGGACAGCCTGCATATTGTGGCTGACAAACAGGACGGTGCGCCCGGAATCAGCCACACCACCCATTGTGTCCAGACACTTTTGCTGGAACGCGGCGTCGCCCACGGCCAGCACCTCATCCACCAGCAGGATTTCCGATTCCAGATGGGCGGATACGGCAAACGCCAGGCGCACGCGCATACCACTGGAGTAACGCTTGACCGGTGTATCAATGAATTTCTCCACTTCGGAAAAGGCGACTATCTCGTCGAACACCGGTCCACACCGGCTTGGACATGCCCAGAATGGTACCGTTGAGATAGACATTTTCGCGCCGGTTAACTCCGGGTGAAAGCCGGTGCCGACCTCCAGCAAACTGGAGACCCGGCCGTTCAGGACCACGCGGCCCGATGTGGGGGTGTGATGCGCGACATGCCTTGAGCAACGTACTCTTACCGGCCCCGTTCCCGGCCGACGATCCCCACCACTTCACCGCGCGGCACAGTAAAAGACGTCGCGCAAAGCCCAGATCGTATCAGGACTTTCTTCCTCTGCAAAGTGACTGAGGCGGTGAAGGTTTCGGTAATTAGTCAGGGGCAGACGTGCCCAGGACAGAGCCGATTGCATCAGCGTATCATGTTGTTCCTGCACGCCGATGCGATATTGCTTGCTGATATTCTCTACGCTGATGGCCGGTTCACCGGCGGACCATAATGTCGTTCATAAATCAAATATCCATTGCCTTCCCGGACAACGTTATAACGCTCTGCAATCAATTGCTCCAGTTTCCGGCAGACCCTCAATCATGTCCTCGCCCGGACGGTCGCGGACGATCCGGGTACTCAATGATAAACCGTGGCGGTTCAGCCTGAAGTTGAGCCGGAAGTCTTGTTGCCTGGCCTGCGTATAAGGCGACGACACATGATGGTATAACATTGAATCAAACTGGTAACGCGTGGCGATGGTGGCGTCGGCCAGAGGCATGGCCTGTTCCACACCACCACTAACAAAGTCAAGCGGCTGGACGGTATCGCCGAGGTTACAGTTCATCCCGGAGAAATGTCGCAATTTCATCCACCCGGCCGTCCTTGGGCGGTCGCGGCGAGGATTTCCGGCAGTTGCCGGAAGAAATACGGTGCCGGGCGGATAGTCAACGCCGGTACAAGGGCGAATAACCCAGCCACGAAGAGTTGTCGGGTCCGTGACCAGTCACGATTGGCGGCCAGAGGAACCAGCAGCAGGGAGGTACCTAATGATGCAAAGTAGGCAAAGGGGATCCAGTGATAGTTCCAGAACTGGCCGGACAGGATCGGATAAATCCCGTAGGCCGCGACAAGCGCCAATATGGCGACCACCAACCGCC
The DNA here is from genome assembly GCA_041390945.1 of Chloroflexota bacterium. Taxonomy (GTDB): domain Bacteria; phylum Chloroflexota; class Anaerolineae; order Promineifilales; family Promineifilaceae; genus Promineifilum. The sequence goes on along the minus strand of JAWKOY010000022.1, from coordinate 166,746 downwards.
GGTTGCGCCCGGTAAGACCGGATTCAAAGAGCGCCAGGTAGCCACCCAGCGCTGTAGCCGCCAGGAAAACACCCAACCCTCCCAACTCCTGCCAGGAGGTAAACCGGTAGAGGATGGCGTCTGTACCGCTGAGCACTTTAAAATCACCAGTCATTTGCAGGTACAGCGGAAGGTACTCGTTGAAGATCTCCAACCAGGCGGGCAATCCGCCCTGCTGCCAGGTCCAGACCATCGGAACGGCTGCCACCAAAACCATCCCCACGGCCGCCAATATCCCGGCTTGCAGCAATAAACGAAACTGCATGGAAGAACGGTCGCCCCGATGATTGCTGATCGCCAGCAATAGTACAATCGGCAGGCCAATAGCCAGTTGCGGCTTGGCCCATGTGGTTAGGCCAAATAACGCGCCAATTAACAGGTAACGCCCGGCGGCGGCCCGACTGTCCGATCCGGCTGTCGAGGCGGTCAGGATGGCAACGGAAATGGGCAGCAGTCCCAGATAATCCCGCTGCAAACTCATGGACGGTCCATAGCTGAGGTACACCAGCCCAAAGACCAATGCGGCTGCCCAGGCTACAGCGACTCCCAACGGCCGTTGCACTCGCCACGTCACAGCCAGAAGGGCCAGGAGCATAGCAACATCCACAACCCGGAAGGCCAGATCGCCAAAGCCCAAAGTACGGCCGATTGCCAGATGAAACAGATAGGTACCGGGCAGGACCGTGTCAAACAGGTCCCGATAAGGGACGAATCCATAATGGTCAATCATGTAGGCGCCATAATGGATAATCGCTGTGTCGTGGAGCACTCGCCAGTCGAGCGATTGCCACAGTTGCACACCCAACAACAGGGCCAGACCGGCCAGCAATACAGCCACGGCGGTCCGGGCATTGAGCATCTCTCTGGATGAAGAGACCGGTTTGGTGCGAAGCGCTCCCAACTTGTTATTGAGGATCATCGTCGTCCATCCTCAGTTAATCGACAACGCTGAAAAGGCCTCTTAAACAACATCGGCAAATACAGCCTCCATGCGCCGGAAATAGATCAGACCGGAAGCAAGGATAATTGACGTGGACACGGTACCGATAGCCAGCAAATCCCAGGGTATGGGGGTGGTGTTCAGCAAACAAGCGCGGAACCCTTCGATGATGCCGACCATCGGGTACAACCCAAACAGCAAACGGCCGAGGTCGCCGAATCGCTCCTGGATAAGAGACGCCGGCCAAACAACAGGCGCAGCGTACATCATTATTTGGGTCAGGAACGGCAAAGCATGCTTCACGTCCCGATACTGAACAGCCATGGCTGCAAACCACAGACCAACCCCCATGGTGAAGGCCACCAACAGGATAACCAGCAGTGGGATGAACAACACCTTGGCAGTCGGCACAATACGGAACCAGGCCATCAGGACAAAAATCAAGGCGAACGAAATGAAGAAATCCACCAGTTTGGCAATTACGGCCGTGACCGGGAAGGCCAGCCGGGGGAAATAGATCTTGGTCAGCATGTCGCTGTTGTTGACCAGGCTCAGTGCAGCGGCCGACATGGCACTGGAAAAGTAGAGCCAGGGGACCAGCGCGGCGTAGTTAAAAATGGCATAGGGCACACCATCACTATCAATTTCCGCCAGATTGCCAAATATGATCGTGAATATGATCATGCTCAGCACCGGCCGAATGATGGCCCAACCAAAACCGAGAATTGTTTGTTTGTAGAGGACCTTGACGTCGCGCGCGATTAGAAAGTAGAACAGGTCACGATACCGGCGGAGTTCCTGCCAGTCAATCAGTTTCCAGTCTTTCGCTGGTTCAATAATGATTTGTTCTTGCGCCATTGGCTATCTGCTCATCTTATCTTGCTAACCGGACATCCCATCTTTATCATGACGGACGGAAGGAGGGATGGGACATATTTGCCGGCAGCATGATCGGATCGGTTTTTTCCCTCAGCTATCACCTTATCACATCTTGAAAAAGCGCATATGAACGGCTTGTGAAACCGTGGTGAAGGTCACGTAAAAGGATCATATGCACCTGGAGTTCATCAGGACAACTCCGTGAATCACATTGTCGTATTGTCCAATCTCCCAAAAGCGACGAGCGGACAATATCCACATCCCCAAATAAAAACACCCTCCATTATAATGAAGGGTGTTTCATTTCTAGTGAAAACGGGTGTTAATTCAAGTATTGCCGTAAATGTCCGGCAAAATTCGGGTGGCGCAACTTGCGAAGCGCTTCCTTTTCCAACTGGCGAATGCGTTCACGCGACAGGCCAAACATCTCGCCGACTTCTTTCAGGGTCCGCGATTCACCGTCCTGCAGACCGTAACGCAGCCGTAGAATACGCGCCTCACGCGGTGTTAGCTGGTCCAGGATGTCGCCGATCTCCTCGGTCAACATATTCTGGGCCACCGTTTCGGCCGGGGCCGGTGCTTCGATATCCTCAATGAAATCACCCAGCTCGGCATCGGACTCATCCCCCACGGGACGTTCCAGGTGTACCGGCTGGCGGCTGGTGCGCAGCATCCAGCGAACGCGCTCGGCCGGCAGTTCCATGCTCTCGGCAATTTCCTCGGCCGTGGGCTGACGGCCGTATTCCTGCTCCAGTTCCTGGGCAACCTGATACAGCTTGCTAATGCGGCCACCGAGGTGGGCCGGAATACGAATGGTACGTCCGTGGTTCGCCAGGGCGCGGGTTACAGCCTGCCGAATCCACCAGGTGGCATAGGTGCTGAACCGGTTACCGCGACGATAATCATACTTCTCGACCGCCTTCATCAACCCTACGTTTCCTTCCTGAATCAGGTCCAGGAACTGCAAGCCACGGCCGCGATATTTCTTGGCAATGCTCACCACGAGACGAGTGTTAGCGCGAATCAGGTGCGCGCGGGCAGCTTCTCCCACCTCATAAACCAGTTGCAGACGATCCAGTTCGTCCAAGTCTACAATTTCGCCGGACTCTATGCGCTCGGTGGCGGCGCGGCCGGCTTCGATCTCCATCGCCAACTGCACTTCCTCTTCAGCGGAAAGCAGTCCCTGCTGGCCCATCTCCCGGAAATAAAGGCCAACAGAATCGTCGATGGGAACGTTGCTCAGGTCAAACAAGGGAGCTTCATGGGAGTTGACGCGCGATGAGTGGTCAAACACACCATCCAAATCTTCAGCAGATAGCGCATCATCCTCATCATCGGTCGGCGACAAATCCACAACGTCATCTTCGCTCTCGTAGATAACAATGCCCAGCGCCTGAGCTTCTTCCAGCAATGCTTCCAGCAACGAAATGTTATTCTCAATCTCCGGCATGGCTACCAGAATCTGATCATATGTCAGATACCGCTGGGTAACCCCTTCGTTAAGCAGGCCGCTCAAGGTTTCCATTTCGTCGGACATGGGTTCGTTGTCGCTCATTATGCTCAATGATTCCTTTCTATGTCCTCTTAATCTTTGACAATTACCAAACGCGGCGGATAATTGCCCAGGCTTCAGCCAACGCAAAAAACCGCATTCAACTGCAAAATAGACGCTTCGGGAAGGATGCGCTCCGCCACGTATTATCCTCTTCCACTAGATCAAAAGTGCAGTCTAGCATAAGCCGAGGACAAAAGTCAATAGGTCGATTGATTGAATCAATACCTCTTTGCCTAGTATAATGCACTAAGATAACAGAGTGATGAAAAACGATTCCGACCAAAAGCTCTGCTCACTTCTGGCTCATCATCAAATCGCCCTCATATATGTAATGATTTAACATTCATTTATTGACATCAAGGAGAAGATTATGAAACGCCTGGTAACAATCTTTGTGCTCTTCGTCATGGCCGCAGTTCTGGTAGCGTGCGGGGGATCCGGGGAAGAACCGGAGGCGACCACAGTACCGGTAGCAACCCCCGTAACAGAGGAGCCGACAACTGCTCCAACGGCCGAAGTTCCCGAACCTGAACCCACCGTCGAGGAAACAGGAACTATTTCCACATTCCAGGATGCGCTCCAGGCCACTATTCAGATTGAAGCTCAGGGCAGTTTTCTGGACCCCGAAGTCGGCATGATGTTGAACACGGCAGGGCGCGGGTCCGGATTCATCATTGACCCCTCAGGTCTCGCTGTCACCAACAATCACGTGGTAACCGGCGCTGCGTTTCTCAATGTCTGGGTGAACGGCAGCTCAGAGCCTCTGAATGCAAAGGTCCTGGGCGTCTCGGAATGTTCCGATCTGGCCGTGATTGATATTGATGGTGACGACTTCCCCTACTTAACCTGGAGCGGACCGCCGGAAATCGGTACGGATGTGTACGCACTGGGATTCCCGCTGGGGGACCCGGAACCAACGATTACACGGGGTATCATCTCCAAGGAAAATGCATACGGTGATACATCCTGGGCATCAGTGGACCGGGTTATCGAGCACGATGCGACCATCAACCCCGGCAACTCCGGCGGCCCCTTGGTAACCGAGACCGGTCAGGTTGTCGGCGTCAACTACGCCGGAGATTCCGATACCAATCAATACTATGCCATTAGCGCCGCCGATGCCCAGACCATTATCAACCAGTTGGAGGCCGGCTCCAACGTAAACGCCATCGGCGTCAACGGCGAAGCCGTCACCGATGGAGAGAGCCTGACCGGTATTTGGGTCTCCTCGGTAGAGAGCGGATCGCCGGCCGACCAAACAGGGATCAAGGCCGGTGACATCATCATCAAGATGGAAGGGCTGGTTCTGGCGACTGACGGTACAATGGCCGACTATTGCGATATTCTGCGCAGCAACAGCCCCGATGACGTGCTCTCGGTAGAAGTACTCCGGTTTGATACGGAAGAAGTCCTTGAAGGTCAGATCAACGGCCGTGCGCTGGAACCGTCATTCTCCTTCGCCGTTGCCGCTGAGGACGATCTGGCTTCCGGGGAGAGGCTTCCGCTGAAACAACCAACGACTATGTCGGCATCACCGATGACGCTCAGGCTGTATATATGGAAGTGCCCGCCAGTTGGGTCGATGTGGACGGGTCACTTTGGCTGGACGACGATGGAACTGTACTGGGCAGCCAGTTGCTGGCCTCCCCAGCATTGACGGGTACAGCAATACCTACGACACACCCGGCGTTCAGTTACTGGCTTCTTCCGGCTTTGCCGGCAGCACGATGGACGAGTTGCTTGACTTCTTCGACTTCGGCCGACTGCACCTATGACAGCCGGTCGGATTTCGAAGACCCGATCTTCAACGGCAAGTTCGACCTTTATGTGGATTGCCCCGGCTCCGGGTCATTGATCGCTGTGGTTGCCGTCGAACCGGCTGATCAGAGTTACGCGATTATGATCATTGGTCAGGCCATTACGGACGCGGATCTGGATGCCCTGGATCATGTTCTGGACACCTTCAATCTCGTAGGACCTCTGCCCCAATAGGATCGCACCCTACCTGACTGTATAAAAAGAGGCCGGTATCTGACGATGCCGGCCTCTTCTTTTTCTATATAAACCGTTCTACATACCGTCACGGTCGCGGGCCTGCCAGCGAAGGATAAGTTCGTTCAGGCGGTCGGCACGCTGGCGAACAATGGTGCATTCCGGGAGTGCCTCAATAAACAGTTGTCCATAACGCTTGGTAATAACGCGCTTGTCCAGCACAACCACGATCCCCTCGTCGGTGATCCGGCGAATAAGACGGCCGAATCCCTGACGAAAGCGCAGCACTGCTTCCGGGATGGAATACTCGAAGAAGCATTTTCATATGTTTCGGATCGGGCGGCAAAAACAGGGTCTGAAGGCACGTCAAACGGTAGACGGGCAATGATCAATCCCTCAAGCGCCGGTCCCGGCACATCTACTCCTCCCAGAAGGAGCGTGTTCCTAACAGTACCGACCGGCTGTCCTCGCGACGAAACTGTTCCAGAAGCTGTTGGCGGGAGGTGCCTGAGTTCTGGGCCAGGGTGGTAATGTTGTGGGCCGAGAGGGCGGCCTCAATATTTTGCGCGGTTTGTGACAGATGGTTGTTGGCTGTAAACAGCACCAGTGTCCGCCCACCCAGCGTAACAGCCACATCAATAATCGCCTGCTCCAGCGCTCGCTGATAGCCGGGCTGGTTTGGTTCGGGGATATCGCTAACCAGGTACAACAACGTAGACCGACGGTAATCGAACGGTGACCCAACCGCGAATTCGTCCGCATGTTGAGCATAGAGTCGTTCGCGAAGGTAGTCGAAACTGGGCTCCAGCCCGCCATACCCGGCAGTCCGCAAGGTGGCTGAAGTCAGAACAACGGTCTCCTTGGCGTTAAAGATATGCTCCTCTACCAGAGGACCTACAAGCAGGGGCGCAGCGTGCAGCGAGATGGTATCGCGGTAGCGTTCCGCCCAGTAGATCATATCGGGCTGGGGGTCAAGGATGATCCAGTCTACATTCGTACGGACAGCCTCCAACCCCTTGCCGCTGTCGAGCAGGGTGGCCCGCATTTCCTCTTCGTCCTCAATCCCGTAACTGGCAGCGCAATCCGCAACCGCCTCAGCCAGCTTGGCAAAATCTTTTGACAACGCGCCAATTGCCTGACTCAGGTTGTCCCAACTTTCTTCAATTTGCGGGTATTCCGGTTGTACCCGAATGGCCTCGGTCAGGCGTATCTGTTCTGCAAACTGGCTTCGCCCCTGGCTCAACCCTTGCAGGAAATAATCCAGCGACATGAAGAAGTCGTCGAGCTGGCTACCGGCAATCTGGGCGTTGCTGCGCATGCGTTCGGCAATGCTATCTACCTGCCGGCTGACGTCCGGTAGGGCAACCGCACCGATACGCTGCTGGGCTCTGGCAACCATTCCAACCCTGGGTCGCGCCACTTCATCAAGGATCGTATCAACAGCGCGGCGGTCAGTGCGGAAGCTAAGTCCGCCGGTGACAGCGCTTTCCAGATGGTGGGCTTCGTCAATGATCAGGTCCATATATTCGGGCAGAACAAGGTTACCCGTTGCCATGTCCGCCATAAGCAATGAGTGATTGACGATAACCAGTGGGCTAATTCGGCCGACCGCCGGGCCACGTGCAAGGGGCAATTTTCCGCAGCACACTGGTCGCCTGTGCACACCTGGTTGTCCCCGTTGAGCCTGGACCAGGCGGCTCGCTCCCCCGGCGTGCGCAAGCTGATCTCGGAGACATCTCCGCTTTCGGTCGTCGGCAGCCACAGCAGTATCTTGGCGTAAAGCGCCATCTCGTCGGCGCTGTTGGGACCGTTGCGCCGCAGTTGCTGGAACAGGCGCGTACACAAATAATTGCTGCGCCCCTTGCGAACGGCCGCGCGAAGGTCCATGCGCAGTACATCCCGCAGCGCGGGAATATCCTTGCTTAGCAGTTGGTCCTGCAGGTTAATGGTGTTAGTGGAGATCACCACACGACGGCCGTTTTCGGTGGCCCAGAACGCTGACGGCAGCAAGTATCCCAGGCTCTTACCCGTGCCCGTGCCCGCTTCCACCAGCACATGCTGACCATCGTTAAAGGCTGAGGCCACAGCCTGCATCATCTCCACCTGCTGCGGCCGATATTCAAAGCCCGGAAACTCCCGCTCGAAATGTCCGCCGGGCATCATCAGGTCCGTCAGCCATTCGATGTCCAGGGGGGTTGGACGCTCCTCCGGGATCAATGGTTGGCCTTCAACAGTGGGGGTGACATACAGGCGCGGTAACTGGCCCCGCTGCCGGAGTTCATTCTGCTCAAACGCCCGGCGCGCACGCTCCGCCAGCACATCCTCAAAGAAGATCGTCTCCGGCCAACCGATTGTCCGGCCGGCCTGAACAATCTCCTCCAGTTGGGCCAGAGATAGCTGGAGAGCGCGCTCGTACAACGCCAGAAACAGTTCAATCGTTGTGTTGGCATCAGCCCCGGCCCGATGGGACGTACCGGGCGGCGGGGGAAAGTCCAGGTGTTGGGCCAGCGCCTCCAACCCATAACGCCCCGCATCAGGCACCAGAATGGAAGCCAATGTCAGTGTATCCAGCCGGTGATTGCCGATGCCCAGTCGAGCCTCACGCAGAAAGCCCAGGTCGAAGCCCACATTATGGCCGATGAGGACGTGGTCGCTCAGCGTTCGCTTCAGCGCTGCGTGCAGGGCTTGCATGGTCGGCGCATTAGTGACCATTGCCGGTGTAATCCCGGTTAGTTGGGTGATGAAGGGCGGGATGTCCCGGCGGGGGTTCACCAGCGAGGTGAACTCATCTGTGATGGCGGCATCTGAAAACGTGATTGCCGCAACCTCGATGATCTCATCCTGCACCGGATCGAGGCCGGTAGTCTCGACATCAATTGCTACATATGTTCTGGGCATTGGGGTATGGTAACCCAATTGGGGGGAACTTTCGAATGGGTGTTTCCGGCCGAAGGAAAAACGTCAGGTTAGTCTCAATCACTAAAACAGGGACTCGATCCGCCCGGTACTACCTCAATCTCTGTCATCCCGATCGCCGCGCAGCAGGCGGTAAATCAGCAGAAAGACAAACACAGCAGCAATCGCCATTGAGCCAAAGTAGCCCCACAATGCCCACTGAGCCAGTTGAGAGATAGCGTCGTTTGTCGAGAGCGCCAGGCTGGCAGCAATCGACGAGCCGATAATCATACCCACCAGCATAATCCCGACAATAATCTGCTGGGCAATTCGGCGTAGCGAATGTACTTCCTTGGTCAGGTCCGACGTGTCCAGATGAAGCTCAAACCGGCCGCGACGGTACTGGCGCAGCCAGCCCATGGTCGCTTCCTGCAATGACGGCAGATCCTTAACAACATCCTGTAATGTGATCGTGGCTTGCTTGCGCAGCAGGTTCGTGATGTTATCGGCCGTTGCTTCATCCTTCAGCAGATCGAGGGTAATGTCAAAGCCGGCGGCGGTAAGCCCGCCGCCTTCAGGATGGAGTGAGGTATAGATAGCTTCAGCCTGCATCATGGACTTGATAGCCAGGGTCAGGTCCGCATCCAGTCGCAGGCCATGGGTTGACAACTGGTCGAAAACCAGGCTCATCAATGAACCAAAATCAGCCGGCACATCCGGGTCCATGTAACGGCCGATGGTACGCTCGAAGTCCTGATAAAATGCGGCATCATCCACATTCTTCCGAAACGGAACGCTCAAACTCCGTACTGCGCGCGCCAAGCCGGCCGGGTCCATCTGGCGAGTCACCATGAGCAAATTGATGAGGTTCAGTCGCTGCGTGAAGCCCAGCTCGCCCATCATGCCCATGTCCAGAAAAGTGACGATGCCGGTATCCAGATTGACCAGGACATTGCCCGGATGCGGGTCCGCGTGGAAGAAGCCGTCAATCAACAACTATTTGATCAATGCCCGGAGGACCGTTACCCCGATCGCATACCGGTCCAGACCGGCGGCATCAATCGCCGCGGTGTTATTAATTTTGACACCCTCAACAAAGTCCATTGTCAGGACTTTCGAGGTGCTTAGCTGCGAATAGGCATTGGGCACGCTAACTCCGGGGATTGGTTCCATATTGCGTGCCAGCCGCTTCATATTATAAAGCTCGCCCCCGTAGTCGAGTTCGCGGATGATCCCGTTGCCGAACTCGTTGACCATGCCGACCAGGTTGATGTCGCGGACATACTGGGAGCGTCGCTCCATGACACCTGAAGCCCGATCCATGACGTTGATGTCAGCCTTAACCTGCGACAGGATGCCGGGACGCTGGACTTTAACCACAACCCGTTGGCCGTCCGCCAGCATTGCATGATGGACCTGAGCTGTCGAAGCGGCGGCAAACGGTTCGGGGTCAAATGCCTCAAACACCTGCTCCGGTGGCGCACCCAGTTCCTCAATAATGATCTGCCGGACCTCGTCCGAAGGGAAGCTGGGGACATTGCTCTGGAGCTTGTTAAGTTCCACCGCCCATTCCGGCGGCAAGACCTCGGCCCGGCTGGAAATAATCTGGCCCATCTTGACGTAGGTCGGGCCCAGTTCCTGAAGCATGAGGCGCATCTTGATCGGGTCGCTGAGCGGATCAACCGGCACACCCGGCTGGAATATGAGTTCCTGCATGCGGCGTCGAAATCCGCCGATAGCGCCGTTATCCAGCAGCATGTCAAAGCCGTAGCGGGTAATCGTGTTATACACTTGCTGGAGGCGCAAGCTCTCGCGGAATTGATCCAGACCACTACGCCGTCTCATGCCTGCTCCCCGCTTTCTGTTGCTTCATCGGCTTCGTCTTCTTCCGGTGCAAACACCCTTGAAAGGGTATGGCTAACCGACGGCGGTTGATAGGCATTCGGCTTGTCAACGATGGGAGGTGTCATCCCCAGCAAATTCTCGAAAATAACGCCGAACAAACCAACCATAATGGCCGCCAACACCAGCCAGGTCCACCCCTCCACGTTGAACCATCCCGTTGTTAATTGACCTAGTAGAAACAGGAGGATGAAATTGATTATCACCAGAACCAGCCCGAATGTGGCAAAGAGGAAGTTGAACAAGATGAATTGCAGGATCGGGCGAATCAGGGCATTGAGTATCCCAAAAATAATACCGGCCATCAGCAAGGTCAACAGCACGTGCTCGCCGTTGATACTCAATCCCGGCAATATCAGGACTGTCAACCCTAATGACAGGGCATTCACCAGGATTCTGACGACCGATAGCCGCCAATTAAACTTGAGTATTCGCTCTTGCAACATTGATTAATTATCTTTCCCGTGTTGCACTTCGTCAATTCACTCCCCGCTTTCAAATCTTCTTGCAAGGTTAATGCGATCCCATAATCGCGTCGGTCGCGGGTATCTTATCGTTCATAACACGCTGTTATATTCAACCTTGCCGATTAAAAGATCAGCATAAGGGAGATCGCCGGACTCCAAGTTCCATACCGCCTGCCCGCGAACAGGAATCTTTAGTCCTCCACGCTCGCCATACTCGGTCAACGGCGTAGACCAGCGATCGAGTGAGAACTTACCGTCTGTCTCACGATAGCGCAACGCCTTGAAGTTGATCATACGGCCGTCTTCAGCAAAGAAAATGTCCGCGGAGACGCTTCTTCCATAATCGGTAAAGGTCACACGTGCAGATCTGTTGTCGATCGCCTCCCAGCTCATATTCTCGCCCAGGAAAGCTGTAGGGAACCACATGACCTCGTTTAGGTAACGCAACATTGAGGCTTGGGCCAGTTCTTCGCCTTGCGCATCAAAAATCGTATAGAAACCGGCCAGCTTGCCGAGCATCTGGCCTTCACCGGATTGGTAGCGATCCCTTACGCGAATAAGGGGCAACCCAGCAAACTTAAAGCTTGCGTCCCATGCAAGAGTTGGTGGCTCCGTGGTATACGTTTCAACGGCCGTTACCGGCATCCAGGGTCGATCCGCGCCGGTTCGAAAAGTGCCTGTCTGCTCCAGGCGCACAGTCTCAATCCAGGGATTGCCAACAACACAACTGAATTGCATGTAACGCTGCACCGGTTCCGGCAAGCTTACGAGCATATCGTCACTAATAATGCGTCGATCGTCATTCCGCTTATATGTCATCTCGTTATCTCATTTGTAGATTACGGAGCCATCTTACTTTCGGACAACTCGACATACCACCGCAACACTTCATCGCACCAGAGACAAGCGAATGGCTTGTTGCCGGCAACGATGGCAGGTTATTGGTGTCATGCTCTATAATCCCATCACTCCCACGAATTACGGTACGGTTACCGTCATGTCGAAGTTCCAGTTGCAGATATTACTGTTCTCGCTGGGGTCCGGCTCATTGGAAACGACTTCGATAAAGACCTGGTACGTGCCACTGGTAACCTGTGGACCACCTTCCCCCATGTATAGTGGCCCTGCTCATTGGTAGGCCATGTCCGGCAATCGGGTTCTCCACCCTGGAAGATGCAGTATCCGGCAACACGTTCTTCCCGCTGGTACACCGTGCCGAAGTTATCAAAGATGGTGAAGCGGACGAGATCAATGCCGGCCCCGTCATGTTCTCCTTCACGGTCATCCCTGCATACACACGGTAAAGGAAGAAGGGATCCGTCTCGATGCGCGTCTTGATATGATCCGTGCGTTGGCAGGCCCCACCGGGCACATCGTTACTGACATCAGGCGGAAGCCCGGCAACAACCTGCGTCGGGGTGGCCGTTGCCGGGATTGGCGTGGGCGTGTTGGTCGGCCGTGGCGTGGGGGCAATGGAGGCCGGGCCGGGGAGAGACTGCATATCAATCGTGCACTGGACAAACTGCGCACCGGCCGTTATCCATACGGTCTGCCCGGTCGCGTCAACTTGCGCTTCCAGCCACTCACCCTGCGGAAAGCCACGCGCTACATAGCTGAGTGGGGTCAGGACCGTATTGGGGGCCAGCGTCCCTACTGGCGGATCGTAAACCGTCCCCGGCCCGGAACGGACATTAACGCCGGTGACGGTTGTGCAGCTTGGCGGAACTTCATCTGTGGGCACAGGGGCCGTAGTCGGGCTTGGTTCGACGTCCGGTGGTTCCGTGGCGACAACCACCGTTTCCGGTGTGGGTGAAGGTGGCTCATCAGTGACTGCCGACAGGGGTGTTGCTGTAGGCAGCGCAGCGGTCGGCGTCTCACCGCCAGTCAGAGCAGCCACCGTCTGGGCCACGGCCATGGCCTCAACCGTCTGATTGACCGCTTGCTCCACAGAACTAATCGTGTTTACAGCGGGCGGCTCCGGTGTTGTTTCGCCCGTTCCACCACAGGCAGACATCAGTACAGCGGCCGAAACCAAAGCGATCAAGGGGAGTAGTTTACGCCGGGTCATTCTTCACCTCCGGACGTCTGCTGCAATGCTTCAATACGCGGCAGACACAATTGGGCTACAATGCGATCGGTTAAGTACACATCAATAGGAAACTCATCCCCCAATTGGCGGCACTGATCGTAATACGTCAGCGCCTGATCGTAAGCCAGATCAGCAGCCGGATCGGCCGCTTGCTGGTCAAGAAAACCCTGCCACTCATACACCGTCCCCAACGCCTGATAAAGTTGGGCCATCAGTCGATAGTCACGGGCTTCTTCCAGCGGCGTAACGGCCGCTTCCAGGGTCTCAATGGCACGGGTAATGGCCTGTTGGGTTTCTTCCGGATCACCGGCACGATAAGCCGCATCCCCCAGAATACGCAACGCAATGCCCTGACCCAGCCGGGCAATACTGCTTACCGGCAGGCCATATGTCTCAATTTGCTCCGGCTGCTCGGCAACCGGCTCGTAGGTTTCGAGAGCGCGTAGGGCTTCCGTTTGCGCGGCCGTAAAAGCCGCCTGGGGATCGCCGTCGTATTCGGGTGATTTGCCATCATTGAGCAGGCGCTGGGCACGAACGGTCTGGACACCTCCCAGGCCAATGACAGCCCGCGCGTTGTTCGGATTCAGGCGCAAGGATTCGTTAAAGGCAGCTTCGGCCGCTGATTCATAAGCCAGTGACGCCTCGCCCTGATTCTTCTGGGCCAGGAACAGATTTTCCTGACCGATGAAGAAATGAACAATGTCAGCATCGGGCACAAAGATCGCCGCCCGTTCAAAAGAAGCCAGGGCCTGCTCCGGTTCGCCAATGCGCTCCTGACGCAATCCCAGCAGCAACCAGGCCAGCGCCCTTGACAACGGGTCCAGTTCCCGCCACACTTCCTCGGCCGGATGTGTGGGGTCAAAAACCGGGATGCTCGCTGTAAAGACGTAATTGCCAACCAGATTGGTAAAGTCCTGACCAAACTGCGGGGCCAGATAGAAGCGCAGGCTCTGGCTGGCAAGGTTGCTCGACGGCTCCACCCGGCCGTAGATCAGCGCGTCCGCTCCCAATTCGGCCGTTAGGTCGTCCGGTGATCGTGCGCCGTCAACACCCTCGGACACAACACCGATTGTCACATGGTGCTCAGCCTCAAGGTCCGGGCTGTCGCTCCAGACTTCTACGGCTGGATTATCGCCAAACTCTTGCTGCAAATTTAAGGCCACCCGGTCAGCCAGACGCTGTCCACCCTCATGCGCATCGTTGGTTAGCTGCCCGGCCTCATCCAGCACGGCAAATTCAGCCACGGCAATGTTGAAGTCACCGGACATTTTGTCCGGCACCGGATCCGGCTCAAAGACACCCAGACCGTACAATAACCCGCCGCCACCCAACACCAGCAAGACCATCACCAGTCCCAACGCTACTTGTCGGGCGCGTGGGTTACGGAACAGGGCGCTGAACGGATTCGATTCAATCGTAATCGTGGCCCCGCGAAAATCGCCGGAAAGCTGGTAAAAATTGCCGTCATCGCCAATCGCTTCCAGTTGCCGGTCGAACATTTCCGGGTCGTCGGCCGCGGCTGCGCGCACGCGCTCCCAGGCTTCTTCCCGTGGACGCAGTGCCTGACACTGGTCGAGCAATTCATCCAGACGGCCGTTGTCTACAACAATGCGCAGCAGTCCGATGATGCGTCGAGACTTGGCCCCTTCCCCCAGTTCCTCGAAGTCAACGCCCAGGCGCAGACAGAGATCCTCCAGCTCATCCAGATTAAATGAGCCGGACAGTGCCTGCTGCAAATCAATCGGCCAGCTTATTGAGACGGGACTACCAGCATCGGTCGTCATGCGCGACTATCATAACACGATGTTGGCCCTCGTGATCAGGCAACTTTCAATGTAACTGGTCTCACGACGGATCAACCATCTATAGAGGGAAGCTCATCCGCAACCGGATTGGTGCGGGGAATACCGATGCGATAAGCGGCCGACGCAATGGCATGCGCGGCGACCGGGCCGGTGAGCATGAGCAGGGCAATCAGGAGCAGGGCCCGTGCCCACCCCAGCGGCGTCCAGGCAGCCGCAGCAACGAGCAGGAGGACGACGCCAAACACGCCAACCTTCCCTGTTGCATGGAGGCGGGTGTAGACATCCGGCAGGCGAATGAGGCCCAGCACACCAATGAGGGAAAATGCGGTGCCGATGACAACTGCGATCAGAGCAATCAATTGCAAGACGGTTTCCATCAAGTCACCCCCTAAAACATCTGCTCGTCGGCCAGATATTTCGCCATGGCCAGCGTTGTAATGAAACCCAATGCGGCCAGGGCAATGGCGATATCAATATAGATGCTGTCACGCTGAATGAGCGCCAGCAAGACCAGGACAGCCATCATCAGCGTCGTAAGCAGTTCCACCCCGGTCAACCGATCCGCCACGTTTTCACCACGCCAGATGCGCCAAACCGCCACACCGGCCATCACCAGATGAAGGGCCAAAGCAATCTTGAAAGTTATGACCAGGATCGTACTCATGACAATTTATCCTCCGGCTATGCCTAGGGGAAAATCTCGTCCAGTAGTTCACGACGCATCTCCTGAGCGTCATGAATGTACTCTGCGGACCTGGTCGTATCGAGCGTGTGGGTATACATGTTATTCTCGGCGTCCATCTCCACAACCATTTCGCCGGGCGTCAATGTAATGGCGTGGGCGCTGAGGGCAGCCCCAGATCCGTCTCCGTTTGGGAGGGGATACGCAAGACACCGGGCTTAATGGGCAACGACGGCGACAACACAATCCGTGCCGTCTGGATACCGCTGACGACCAGATCATAGATAAGCACCCCGACATACCGCAAACCCGCCAGCCAGGAGCGCAAGGTTTGCCCAACGCCTCGTCCCCGCACTGACGGCCGCACCAACGCCGTGACCCCGATAGCGATAATCAACCCAACGAGAATATTGAGTGGTTCCGCATTGGAGGTCAATGCCAGATAGGTTGCCGTAAAGATCAGGATGATAGGTATGTACTTCATAATAAGGATCATCCGCCTAATACCAGACCGGCGGCCTGGATATACTGGGTCGCGTCTCCCAACCACAAGCTGGTCTGTTCGGCCAGCGCGATCAGGGGGTTGGCCCAAATACCAAAGATGACTACCAATGTGATGAGCAGCGCCGGGGCCCATAGTTTGTCACCGGCAGGCTTCACCTTGCTGCCTTCTTCCAGCGGCACCCACCAGATACGCTGCACCGCGCGGATGGTATACATGAGAGTCAGGACGCTTGCCAGCCCGATTACAGCCAGGGTGACATACCCCTCAACGCCAATACCGCTGCGAAAGAGCAGCGCTTTGCTGATGAACCCGTTTGTGGGGGGAATCCCGGACAGCGCCAGGCCGCCCAGGAAAAACAGCACCCCGGCCAGAGGAAGATACTTGCCGACGCCGGTCACCACGTCAAAGGAGGCGGATTTAACCGGCGCACGGCTGGCAACATAACCGGCCAGCATCAGCATAGCGGCCTTGATCAAACTGTGGTTGAAAGCAAAGACCAGCGCCGCCGCAATGGACGCGGTAGACCCCCAGCCGATGCCTACCAGAATGAATCCGACCTGGGCCAGCGTTGAATAGGCCAGCATGCGCTTGAGGTTGTGGGTTCCCAGCGCGGAGAGGCCGCCGAACACAATGCCGATGACGCCCAGCACCAGCAGGATCATTCGGATCGTCGGGGCCTGGTCAACAAACAACAGCGTGGTCATTCGCAGAAAACCATAGATGCCCAACTTGACCACAACCGACGAGAGCATGGCGCTGACGGCCGTCGGCGCAGCAGCATGAAAATCAGGTTGCCAGAAGTGGAACGGGAAGACGGCGCTCTTGATCATGAACGTTGCCATCAAAAAACCGATGGCCGGTAAGAGCAGGGGTTTGTCCGGGTTGGCGGCAATACGCGCACCCAGGTCGGCCATATTGAGCGTCCCGTACGATGCGTACAGGGAGCCGATGCTCAGCAGCATAAACGTCGAGGCCAACAGGCTGATATAGAAATATTTGTACGCTGCCTCCGTACCGTAGCGATCATCTGAAGCGGCCGTCAGGACTGTGCCGGAAATGACCAGCAGTTCCGCAAAGACAAACATGTTAAACAGGTCACCGGTCAGGAACGTGCCGGTCAATCCTGCGGCCAACGTCAGGAAAAGCGGATAAAACGTCCCATAGCCGATGATCTTATCCTTGCTGCCCAACGCATACAGCAGGCCCATCACCATGACCAGTTGGGTCATGACGACAAACAGCACGGAGAGTAGATCCGCCACAAACACGATGCCAAACGGCGGCATCCACCCACCGACCTGAAAGACAACCGGCGCACCGCCCTGCCAGACAACCCATAACAGCGTCAGACTGGCGATGAGGCTGAGCGTCATGGCACCGATGGCAAACCCGGCCTGCGCACGCGGCCGGCTGCGCAACGCCAGAGCGATAGCCGCCCCGGCCAGGGGTATTAATATCGGGAGGATGACGAAGTCATTGCCTAAAAAGGGCATAGGTATATTCCGTCCGAAACCGGCAGCTAGTGCTTCAGTCCGTCGATCTTTTCCACATCGCTGGTCTTGTAGCGCGCGGAAATGATATAGAGCATTGCCAAAACAAAGGCCGTACCGCCCATGCTAATAACGATGGCCGTCAGGATAAGCGCCTGGGGCAGCGCATCGCTATGGACACCGGCAATCGTCGTGTAGGCCGGGGCCAATCCGTTGTACGCCCCGGTGCTGAGCAAAAAGAGATTGACGGCATTTGCCAATATGATCAAACCAATTACTGAGCGAATGATGCTGCGGCTCAGCATCTGGAATACAGCAATGCCGAATAATGCGCCGATAATCAGGGCTGTAATAATTTCCATAGGTCAATACCGTCCGTTAATCAGGTCGCCTCGTTATTCTCGCGCAAACCGGGATGACCTAGCGTATTGAGCATCAGGGCCACGCTACCTAACACGCTCAGGCAAATGCTCACCTCGAACAGGAAGGAGCTGCTAATATGAAAACCGCCGGGCAAGGGTAATCCGATCATCTCGCCAAAATCCACATTCCCCAGGAAATCCCCGGTTATCCAGCCGCTCACAACACCCGTACCAACGGCCAGAAGAATCCCGACGGTAATCAATGACATACCCCGCAGCCAGGGCAGGCGCTGCCGCGTTTCTTCATAGCCGAAGACCACATACCACAGGGCAACACCCAGACCGATGATCACCCCGGCCGTGAAGCCGTCTCCCGGCTGGTCATGGCCGTACATCATCTGCGTCACTCCCAGGATCATCGCCAGTGGCAGAATAGTGCTGGACACTACCCGAATGAACGGCGAAGTCGGCCGTCCACCAATGCCCATCGTGGCTTGCGGTGGCGCCGAGTGGGATGGCGCTTCCTCCACTTGCGGTCCGGTATCGCCAAAGGTTGGTGCGGCGCGGCGCAGGAGCATGTAGATTCCCAGCCCCGCCACGCTGAAGACGACGATCTCGATCAGGGTGTCCTGGGCGCGGAAATCCACGACGATCGAGCCGACCACATCAGTCGCCCCGGTCAGGGTTTTGGCGTTTTCTTCGTAATATGGCGTGGTCACGCTCTCACGCGGCCGGGAGGTCAATGAGGAATAGGTAATGGCAGCCACTACAAGCCCCGCTAACAGGGCAATCAGCAGATCACGAATCAGCGTGCGCTTGTCCCGTCCCCGGTATTCGGCTTCCACCAACGCCTGGGCTGCGGCCCGCTGACGGCGGGGAATACGCGCCAGGGCCAGCACCAGGATGACGGTCGCCAGCAAGTCCACAACGATCTGGACCAGGGCCACATCGGGGGCCGGTTCCAGGACAAACAGGACAGCCATGCCCAACCCGGTAGCCGACATAGCCAGAACGGCCGAGAAGTCCCGGCTAAGTAATATGGAAAAGAGCGCCGCCCCGGCAACCACCAGCAGCGCAAAAAGCCGCAGCAAGCCGGTCGGGCCGATTAACTCCAGTGATAAACCACTGGCGAGGCTAAGATCGGGGATCAACGACCGGTTAGCGAAACCGGCAACCAGCAGCACCGTTCCGGCAATGATCGTAATCAGATAAACACGCAGGTTACCGACCTGCAACCGTGTGGCGAGATAGGCCGCGCGATCAATGGCAGCCAGGATCCATTGGTATACCGCATTAAAGCTCAGGTTGGGCAGCGTACGTTGCTGCCAGGCGCGGATGGGGTTACGGAACAGGAAGATGACCGTCCCCAGAGAGATGGCAACCAGTGACAGCATCAGGGGGACATTGATACCGTGCCACAGTGCCAGCGTGACCTTCACCGTGTCTCCGTAAGCTGCCGAGGCCGCCTGCGCCAGGAACACCGCTTCCTGTCGTGTTTCCGGCAAAAGCCCCACCGCCAGCGAGAGAAAGGCTGGTATGGCGGGCATGAGCCACATGGCTCGCGGCGCTTCGTGGGCGTGGATGGTCGGGTCTTTGGGTCGGCCGAGGAAGGTTTCCCACACAAACAGGCCGGATTGCGCCAGAAGCAGCGCACCGGCCAGAACACTGGCCCAGGGTAGCAGCGAGCCGATAATGGGGGGCAGGCTCGGATGAATGGTCGTCGCCAGCAGCGTCTCTTTAGCCAGGAACCCGAATAGCGGCGGCAGACCGGCCATGGACAGGGCGGCTACCGTGCCCACAACAAAGGTACGCGGCATGGGTTTACGCAGCCCGCCGAGCCGGGTAATGTCACGTGTGCCTGTCTCGTGGTCGATAATTCCGGCAACGAGGAAGAGCGCGCTTTTGTAGAGCGCATGGGCAATGACACCGATGACCAGCGCCTTGAACGCTTCCGGGATGTCCTGGCCGATTAGCATCATCAGCACGCCCAACTGGCTGATGGTCGAGTAAGCCAGCAACGCCTTGAGGTCGTTCTGCTTCAATCCCAGATAGGCGCCGGCCAGCATCGTCAACAAGCCGGCTGTGGTCAGTAGCCAGAACCATGATTCCGTAAAACCCAACGCGGGGTTCATACGGGCCATGAGGTAGATACCGGCTTTCACCATCGTGGCCGAGTGCAAGTACGCACTGGCCGGGGTCGGCGCGCTCATGGCTCCCGGCAGCCAGATGTGGGCCGGGAACTGGGAGCTCTTGGTAAATGCCCCGGTCGCCACAAGCCCCAGCATCGCCAGGTAAAGCGGACTGTTGCGCAAGATATCGCCACTCTGCAAAATAGTGGGCCAATCCGTGCCCCCGGCGACGGAGCTGACCAAAAGCAACCCCAGAAGCAATGCAATCCCACCTCCGCCGGTGATAAACAATGCCCGAAAGGCTCCCTGGCGCGCCGCCTCATCCTTCGTCTTGTAGGCAACTAGCAGGTAGGATGTGATGCTTGTGCCTTCCCAGAAGATGAACAGCGTAATCACATCCCCGGCCATTACCAAGCCCAGCATCGCACCCATAAACAGGAAGAGATAGGCCAGGAAACGCCAGGCCGTTTGATCGCCCTTGAAGTACTGTCCCGTGTACACAACGACTATTGCCCCGATAAAAGTCACGAGGAGAGCAAACAGGGCAGCCAACGCATCCAGGTAAAAACCGAAGGACAGCCCCAATACAGGCAGCCATTCAACTCGCCAGACAATGACCTCTCCGGCATTCAACGCCGGAATACGCAATGCCAGCAGGATAAAGGCTACGGCAGGGAAAACAGCCAGCAACCAGCTGGCCTGCGTAATTGTCAGGCGGCGATTAAGCGCAGGCAGGCCAAAGGCTGCCGCCAGCGCGGCGCCAATAAATACAATGACCAGAGGGAGTATCAGGGTTAGATCGCCTTCCATTTACCGGAGGGTTTATACAACAATTTCGGCAACGGAATCCAGAATCGTGGAGGGCTGGAACGGATAGCGGCCGACATCTTCCCGTTTGGTAACACCCGTCAGAACCAGAATGGTCGCCATACCGCTCTCTACACCGCCTTTGATATCCGTGCCCATCGTATCCCCAACCATCACGGTATCCTCGGAATGGACATCCAGATAGTTGAGGGCGGTGCGCATCATGAGGGGGTTGGGTTTGCCCACGAAGTAGGGCGAAACACCGCTGGCCTTCTCAATGAACGCCGCCATTGCGCCACAGGCCGGAACAATACCACCCTCGCCCGGTCCACTGAGATCGGGATTGGTGGCGATGAAATGCGACCCGGACGAGACCAGGCGAATGGCCTTGGTCAGCATCTCCAGGTCGAAGCTGCCTTCGCCGAGGACCACATAGTCGGGGCTGATGTCGGTGATCACATAGCCGACACTGTGGATTGCTGAGGTCAGCCCGCTCTCCCCCATTACAAAAGCGGTGCCGTCGGGTTTCTGCGATTGCAAGAAGCTGGCCGTGGCCTGGGCCGAGGTAAAGATACGCTCTGTGGGCACATCCAAACCCAACGTACCCAGCCGGTGGGCCAGATCGGCCGGTGTATAACGGGGGTTATTAGTCAGTACAAGGTATTCGGACTCGCTTGCCTGGAGGCGCTTGATAAACTCATCCGCGCCGGGAATGATGGTTCGCCCGCGAACAAGCACGCCATCCATATCAATCAGGTAATGCCTGGTAGTCTTCATATCATCTCTCTGTCTAAACCGCCGCCAGGCAATAAAATTACCACTCAAACGGCGGCAGTAATAATATTTTAACCCAGCACGGGGCTGGGGCGAATTGTATGGGCGGTTCGATTGTTGTGTAGCCTTTTTAGTTATGGTAAGATGTCGCCAGGAGATAGGACGTCCTGAATAATGCTTGTTGTTTCAGGCGTGGCCGTCCAAGAACTCATTTGCGAGGAATAATCAGGTAGGTGACTGATGGATATCGTCAAAAAGAATCCCGGCATCTCGCTGCTGGTAACTTTCATCCTCGGCCTCATTATCGGTTTGGTTGTTCTGGGCTGGTGGTTGTTCCCGGTTGAATACACCGGTGCAACCCCGGCCGGCCTTTTCCCCGAATATCAAACCCTCTACGTTCGTAACGTTGCCGAGCTGTTCTCATTCGATAACAACCAGGAAAAAGTGCGCGCCGCTCTACGGCTGGGGTGGAGATGCCGTCGCCTGTGAACTGGCGGCCGCCTCCACAGACCCGGCCGACCAGCAACGGCTGATTGCAGCGGCAACGGCCGTAAACGGCGTCGGTTGCACCGGAGCGTCCGCGCCAACCGGCACGGACACGGGTACGACAACGGAAGAAGCCACCAATACTGAAGGCGGTAACAACCTGCTGCTGCCACTGTTACTGCTGGCCTTACTGGCTCTGCTGGGTGGCGCAATATGGTACGTCTACAATCGCCGTCAGGACATTATGTCTGAAGCGCAGTCTTCCCCGGCTCCGTCTTCCGCCCGTCCGACAACGGCGTCACCAACGACGACCTCCGCACAACGGCCGTCCGAGACAACAGCCACAACCTATGCCGAACCGGTGCAGGAGTATGAGCCGGTGGCTGTGCCGATTGCCCGCTTCCGCACAAACTACCCCACGGCCATGACACCTATGACGACTCGTTCAGTATTGAAAATGCCAACGGGGAGTTCATGGGCGAATGTGGCGTAGGTATTTCGGAAGTACTGGGGACCGGCAGTCCGAAAGCAGTCACGGCGCTGGAAGTCTGGCTGTTTGACAAGAATGATATTCGCACGATCACCAAGGTCATCATGAGCGACCACGCCTTCTTCGATGAGGCGCTGAAAGCCAAGCTGGCCCCGAAGGGTGAACCGGTTCTGGCCCGCGAGAACGAAACCATTGTGCTGGAAACGGCGTCATTCATCATCAACGCCGAGATCACGGAGATGGCCTACGGCAACAACCCCGACCTCCCGGATCGGAGTTATTTCGACCTGTTTACGATTGAATTGTCAGCATGGTCGAAGGAAGGCGAAGGCGACCAAACGGCCGGTGGTGTTGATGATATTATGAACTACTGATGCAGCAACCGGCTGAGCAGTTCTTCATACCCTAAAAATAAAAGACCCCGGTGATTACCTCACCGGGGTCTTTTTTCATGCCCGACTGTACGGGTCAAACAGTTTCTCCCATTCCTGCAAGGCATACCGGTCAGTCATGCCGGCAATGTAATCAGCAATCACACGCGGCAGAGGGCTTTCCTCAAGGCGCAACTGTGTATCGTTCGGCAGCATCTTCGGCTCGCGCATGTAAGCCTCAAACAGTTCGCTGATAAACCGCTCGGCCTTGACCTGCATTCTCACCAGCCGGTAGTGGCGGTACATTCGCTCGAAAAGGAATTTCTTCAACTCCTTCACCTGCGGACCAAACTCAGGCGAATAAGAGACAAGGTTCGTAGGATGGGTTTGCACCTTCTCCTGTGAATCTATTCCGGCCGCCTCCAGGTTGGCGTTGGTTTGTTGCAGGACGTCCACGACGGATTGACCGATTAACTCCCGCACCAGCTCGCGGCGAATCAGGCTGGTAAAAGGAGCATCCTGTTCCCAACCAATACCTTCACGCAATCCCGGCCAAATAGACAGCGATTCCAAATCCTCTATCGAAAACAGTCCGGCACGCAACCCGTCATCTACATCGTGGGCGTCGTAGGCGATCTCATCCGCCAGGTTGGCGATCTGCGCCTCCAGCGAACCGCGTTTCTCCGGCTCATACCCGCTGGCATCGCTCAAATCATAATCGGTTTCGTGCTTGATCATCCCCTCGCGGGTTTCGTAGGTCAGGTTCAAACCGTTGAAATCACGGAAGCGACGCTCCAGGAAAGTGACGATCCGGTAGCTCTGGGTATTGTGGTTAAAGCCGCCGTAGTCGCGCATCAACGCATTGAGCGCGTGCTCTCCGGCATGACCGAACGGCGCATGCCCCAGATCATGGGCCAGGCAAATGGCCTCAGTCAGTACATCGTTCGCGCCCAGTCCGGTTGCCAGCGACCGCCCTAACTGGGCCACTTCCATCGTGTGGGTTAACCGCGTGCGGTAGTGGTCGCCCTCCAGGAAGATAAAGACCTGTGTCTTGTATTCCAGACGGCGAAAGGCAGTTGTGTGAATAATCCGGTCGCGGTCGCGGATAAAGGCTGTCCGTGTCGCGGACTCCGCTTCCGGGTAAGCCCTGCCCCGTGAATTGGCGCTCAGGGACGCATACGGGGCCAGCGTTTGGGCTTCCCGTTCCTCTAGTTCTTTCCGGTAAAACAGCATAATAAGGGCTCCATTGACCATTGGTCAGGATCACATGATGGCTCAACGGTGATTCAGTCACAATCTGTGAGCCGCTTCTCAAACAATTGGCTAGTTGCCGCCAACCTATGTCAAGTGTAACATAATCAGGGTACCAGATACACGTTAAACGGTACGATCGCACCGCTGAATCGATCAAGGGACAGCTATGCCCAGGGACCGAGAAGGGTTCAAAACACTACTGCCACAAATTGTTTTTATCGTCATTATGGCGGCCGTTTTGGCTGTAGGATTGTTCCTGGCTATCCCTTTGCTACAGGGACGGCCGGAATTCCCGCCAGGGTCTTTCCTGACGGTGGCCGACGGGACGACTATCCTGGTAGAGATGGACCCGGATCAGGAAGTTTACTTGATTCCGCTTGGCGGTGGAACCTCTCCCGAAGGCAGCGGGGGGCAGGGAGTAGCGCAGGTAACACCGACAACGGTTGTCCTGCCCTCGGCCACGCCGAATATTCTCCCCTCAGCTACGCCCAACATCCTGCCCTCGGCGCCACCCCCCACAAGCACACCGTCGGTCAACCGGTGCATCATGTTTATTGACTACGCGGTCCAGGCCGGTGACACGCTCTTCAGCATCTCGCAACGCTACGTCACTTCAATTCCGCTCATGGCCCGGTTTGGCATCTCGTCCACCTCGATTGTGCCGGGTAATGTCATCCGGCTTCCGGTGGGTGATCCTTCGTGCTGCACCGGCGGGTGGCAACCGTATGCGGTTACTGAAGGAGAGAGTGCCTTCAGCATCGCTAACCAGTTCGGCACAACGATCCAGGAACTACAGCGCATGAATGGTCTGGACGCCAGCTATTCTGTCTATGTAGCGTCCGTTATCTGCGTACCCTAACGCCCTGATACATCAAAGCGTCAGGCGTCCGGTGACAGCCAGTACCAACACGCCCAAAACAGCCGCATTTAGTAGCACCAGCAAAACCAGAATAAACCACTGCCCGGCCGTCATTCGCGAGGGCGGATCATAGTCCGGTGGTTCAGTGTAAAATGAATTGTTGTAGTCAGTCATCCTCTTTCCCCATAAACACGATTACAGACGGCGCAACGTTACATCTCCGGCAGCCACGCTGTGCAGCTTACCCGACCCGGTTCGCACCAGCAACCCGCCCCACTCATCCGTCGCCTCGGCAATTCCGGTAAGGGCCACCGAATCCTGATTTGTTGATACGGTTACGTGTTCACCCAACGTCATTAGCCGATCATTCCAGGCCGGTTGCGGGGATTCACCCCGATCGGCTGCTTCATACCCCTGTTCCAGACGCGACAGACAGGCCAGCAGCAACGGCCGTCGGGAAACCGGATTACCGGTTGCCACCATCAGGCTCGTAGCCGGTGTGACGGCGTCGGGCAGCACGGCCTCAGGAATGTTGACGTTGATACCTGCCCCCACTATAGCATAGGCCAGCCGGTCGCCGTCGAGACGTGCATCCAGCAGCAAGCCGCCTGCCTTGTGCCATACGCCATCTACCTGCACCATCACATCGTTGGGCCACTTTAGTCCCGCGACGGTTCCGGTAACCTGCTCAATTGCCTCAGCAATTGCCAATCCAGCCAGCATGGTTAACCAACCGCCCTGCTGCGCCGGCCAGTCCGGCCGGAACAGGGTTGAAAACAGCAGCGAGCTACGTGGCGGCGCTTCCCATCGGCGGTCAAGTCGGCCGCGCCCCTTTGACTGGTAGTCGGTCAGCAATACCGTTCCCGCCGGGGGATCGTCCGTTCCGGTGTCTACCCACGCTTTTAGCCGGTCATTCGTCGAACCAATCTCCGGCACATAATGATAGGAACGGCCGAGCCAGTGTGTGGTTAGCTCCGGCAGAACGGCCGCTTCGGAGAGATCGTCAGTCATCACAGCCGGATTGTAACACGACCGCTCCCTTAATTGCCGACCCGCTGTAAGATAAAGAACCGCGTGCCCAGGATTATGCCGGTACCAGGCGCGTTTGACGCTGGATATCGTAAGCGAATCCCGCCACAATGGTCAGCGGCGTCAATACCAGGGTCACCAGGAAAAGATTGCTAAACAGATCGGGGTGGTCAAAGGCCAAGAAGTAAACCAGGAGCACAGACCCAAAAACCAGCATCACCCCGGCGGCCAGCATCAGGCCAAGCAGCCACGGCCACAACCCGGCCAGGGCAGATTGCCAACCGGCCGGCAAATGGTCACGCCACCAATTCAGTGGCGAGTTAATACCGGTCCCAGCCAGCCCCGCCAAAATGCCCATGACCGGTGGCGCAAAGCCCCCGCCGACCAGAAGCATGGCAATGGACAGGAGCACCAGTATCAGTCCGCCACGCGGCCGATCAACAAAGAATGCGGCCCAGATAATCACGGCCAGCGAAACAAGCAGCGTGGCCATTCCCGCCCACATCATTGTAGGCAAGAGGGTCATTCCCGGCTCTCCACCGAGAAATTCGGCAATCGGACCCTGTGTCCACGTATTAATAATGATTGACTCTGTTGAAACGTTTCCCTGAAGCAGCTCGCCAATACTGTGGGTCAGTCCACCCAACCCAGCCAGCACACCCCAGGCCGAGGCAATCAGCCGCGATGCACTGTGCGAATAAACTTTACTTTCAACCTGTATCATTTATCGACCCCCTCCACTTACGGTGTCCATACCGATAAAAGCCCCAGGCAGGCAACAATAAAAACTCTCGCCCTGGCTCCACCAGCGACGCCTCGCCGCACGTACCTGCTCTGGTTCGCTCCGTCAGGATTCCAATCACCGAACAGGTATAGGGTCAGTATAAAATGTTCGCTGATCCGGTGTCAATGCCCGATGAGGGCACGGCTGCTCGGCCGACTTCCGTTATAATCCTCACCAGGAATACGTTATGGGACCGGCCATTGATATTCAACATCTAACCCTTTCGCGCGGTGGGCAAGCAGTGTTGCATGATGTCTCTCTGCGGGCAAACGGTGGAAGCATCACCGCCCTGATTGGCCCCAGTGGTAGCGGTAAAAGCAGTCTGCTACGTTGCGTCAACCGGTTATCGGAGCCGCCCAGCGGAACGGTTTTTATCGACGGTGAGGACGTCACTGCACAGGATGTGATTGCTCTGCGTCGTCGGGTTGGGATGGTGTTCCAGCAGGTCGCCCTCTTCCCCGGAACCGTAGCCGACAACATTGCCTACGGCCGAACGATTCAAGGTCGAGAACTCACCCCAGAAGAGGTCGCGCGTCTCCTACATCTGGTCGATCTGTCACCTGACCTGGCCGGGCGGGACAGCCAGACGTTATCGGGGGGACAGGCGCAGCGAGTGGCTATCGCTCGCACGCTGGCGAACGAGCCGGAAGCCTTGCTACTGGATGAACCGACCAGCGCACTGGACCCCAATGCAACGCGCCACATTGAAACAACGCTCACCCGGCTGCGCGACTCGCTTGGCCTCACATTGCTCTGGGTAACTCATGACCCGGAGCAGGCTGCTCGCGTGGCAGATCATCTTTATCTGCTCGTTGGCGGCCGTATTGAGGACGAAGGCGATCGGCCTATCTTCTACACCCAGACAGCCAACATAGAACCGCCCAATTCGCGGCGGGCGAACTGGAGGAATAACCTGATGCTCGAAAATCTGCCCCTGGACCAAAGTGGCCGGGTGGCGGCTTCGCTATCCCTTGTTGTGGTGGCGATAGTCGTCTCACGCTGGCAACGTCTTGATCTCGAAAAGTCAATACTGGTCGCCGTTATCCGCGCCTTCGTGCAACTGACCTTGATCGGTTACGCACTGACGTATCTATTTGACGTTGATAGCCCGGCCCTGATTCTGATCGTTATCGGCATTATGACTGCCGTTGCCGGGTACACTTCAGGTGAACGTGCCCAGGACCTTCCACACGGAACAGCCATTGCCCTGGGCAGCATCGGCATTGGTGCGGTTCTGACCCTGGCCTTACTGGTCGGCCTGCACGTGTTCTCGTTTACCGCCCAGCAGATCATCCCGATTGCGGGCATGGTAATCGGCAGTTCAATGACCGTTTGCTCGCTGGTGATGCGGCGGGTGCAGGAGGAAGCGGCAGGACGGAGGCTGGAGATTGAAACGGCGCTGGCGCTGGGTGCAACAAGGCGGCAAGCTGCCGATCCCTACCTCAAAGTGGCATTGCAAGCAGGCATGATCCCCATTATCGACACGACCAAGACGGTAGGGCTCATCAAACTGCCAGGGGCTATGACCGGCATGATCCTGGCCGGTGCGCCACCTCTGGAAGCGGTTCAGATTCAGATGATCGTCATGTTTATGCTTATGGGCGCGGCGGCGATCACCGGGTTAACGGCCGCTTTTCTCACCTACCGGCAATTACTAAATGAGGATCATCAGGTCGTGCTGCCGGGTAGTGCGGGTTAGTCTCTTGTGGATCACTTCAAACCGGTTCCTTGTTGCCTGTCCAAACCATCGTCGTTGACCCGCCAAATCCCAGGACGCTGCGCAGGTATTCGAAAGTCTGATCCGCCACCGGGACAAAACCCTCCCGCTCGTAAAGACGGCGGGCACCGGCATTGGTGTCGATCACATCCAGACGGATCTGATTGTAACCCCGTTCATTTGCGTACTGCTTGAGGGCGTGCAACAGGCGCGTGCCCACCCCTTGACCCCGTTGGTCCGCCCGCACGGAGATGCCGTCCATTAGCAATTCCCCGGTGGCCGGCTTGCGTTCATAAAAGCTGAGCACCAGGGCAGCGCGGGTCGCACCAAGCCAGCCGAGTTGCTGAATCAGTCCGGTCACATCAAGGCCACCGGTCAGTGATCCTTCATCAGTATGGAAACCGGCCAAACCGACAAGCTCGTCACCATCCAGAGCAACTGCCGCGTAACGCAGGTCGAGTGCTTCACGTAGCATTGCCTTGCGTCGTACAGCGTCCGGTACGGCGAGGGCCAACTTCTGACCAAACGCCTCATCATACAGAGATGAGGCTGCATCTCGCAGATGCTCATCAGCCCCAATCCGAATCTCCAATTTCTTATCTGCACCCATGATAGGCTTTCGCAATACTCTGCCTCTAGAACGGCCAGATCAACGGCACCAGCAACAACACAGCGACCAGGAAGATCAACATGAGGGGGTGCCCCCTTCAGATAGTCGTTGAAGCGATAGCCACCCGGCGTTTGGACCATCAGGTTCGTAGTCGTGCCAATGGGGGTCATAAACGCGTTAGACGCCGCCACAGCCACACCCATCAGCAGCGGATAGGGCGAGATACCCAGCGTGACGGCCGCCTTGAAGACAATCGGGGCAATGAGGACGGCCGTTGCGGTATTACTGATGATCTGGCTGAAACCGGTCGTCAGCAGGAAAACCCCGGCCAGCAGCGCCACCGGCCCAATCGTGCCTAATGTGTTGACCAGCCCATTGGCGATCAGTGATGCACCGCCGGTGATCTCCAGTGCCGTCGAAAGAGGTAACATGGCTGCCACCAAAATCACGCTCTGCCAGTTGATAGCGCGGTACGCCTGGGTCATCGTCAGGCAGCCGGCCAATACCATGAGGACGGCCGTGATCAGCGCCGCCATAACAACCGGCACGATACCGGTAACCATCATGACCACCATCGCCGCGAGCGCAACGACGGCAAAGAGCGAGCGTGGGGTTAACTCCACCACCTGCTTGGAGAGAGATTCCGGGCTACCGACCACCACGAAGTTACGCCCTTCCTGCTGCAACAATTCAATATCAGCCCAACGGCCGCGAACCAGCAATGCATCACCAAATCGCAATCGGGTATCCGGATCCGTCACGCGACGGTCACCGCGCCAAATACCTAGCACTTGCACCCGGTACTTGTCGGCAATACGTACTTCGGTCACTGTCCGGCCGATGTACTGCGAGCGCACCGCCAGCAGCACTTCCGCAATGCCCACCTCGGACGAAAGCAGGGCCTCTTTCAGAGCAGCACTATCATCACCCAATTGTTGCAATCCCAGAGAATTGGCAACAGCCAGACGAGTGACATCTTCCGGTCGCCCCTTTACGATCAGACGATCCTGGCTGCGGATCAGGGTAGACGGGCCGGGCACCGCATCAGCATCCGGCGGCTGCAAGACAGATAACTGATCGCGCACCTGGGACCTGAGGCGGCGCAACAGCGGCTCGGAGAGGTCCGGCTCCTCGTCTGCCTGTAACTGATTGCGTTGTACACGCAAAACCGTGACATTATGGTCTCGCCCCAGTGCCGCCTGTTCCAACGTCTGACCGGCAAGGGGTGACTGGGCCCGGACACGCAGGGCGTACATCGCCTCTTCCAGACCAAATGTGTCAGCTACATCGCGCACGGACTGGCTCAGTTCAATCGGCCGCTGATCGGAGTCCCGTTCCGGTAGGAGCCGGCGGCCGATTGTCATCATGTAGACAACCGTGATCGCCAGCAATGGCAGACCAATTAACGAGAACTCGAAGAAACCGAATGGAGCAAGACCCTCTGCGGCAAGCGTATCGGCCACAACGATGTTGGGCGGCGTTCCGGTTAGCGTCAACAGACCACCGGTATTGGTTGAGTAAGCCAGGCCCATCAGAAATTGTGAAGGCACGCCTCCCACTCGCCAGGCGGCTGAGACGACAGCCGGTAGTAGCGTCGCCACTGTGCCCGTGTTGCTGACGAACGCCGAGAGAGCAGCCGCACCCAGCATCATGACGACCAGCAAGCGTGTCGGATTGCCGCGCGCCAGCCGCAATAGCTGATCTCCTAACCAGGCGGTAACTCCCGTGCGGGATAACCCTTCGCCAACGACAAATAGAGCCGCAATCAGGATGACGGTCGAGTTGCTGAATCCGGCCAACGACTGATCGAGTGTGAGGACACCGGTGAGGAAAAGCGCCAGTAACGCCATGAGCGCCACCAGGTCTGACCGGAATCGGCCGACGATAAACAGCACCAGGGTAACGCCGAGAATAATAAATGTGACAAGCATGTTCAGTCCCAGATTGGGGCCGGTGCTCCCCAGCCCGGTGAGGATCATGCCACAATCAGCGCGCTACCGCAAAGAGGGAAGAATCAATTATGACAGGTTAGCAGGAGGACAATTACACGCGCTCAATCACCGTAGCAATGCCCATGCCCCCACCTGCGCATAACGTAATGAGGGCGGTTGACAGATCACGACGCTCCAGTTCATCCAGGGCCGTGCCCAACAACATCGCTCCGGTTGCACCGAGCGGATGCCCCAGCGCAATCGCTCCGCCGTTGGCGTTGACCCGCTCCGGGCCTTCGTCCTCCAGGCCCATCTCGCGGATGAATTTGAGAACTACCGAGGCAAAGGCTTCATTGACCTCAATCAGATCGATATCATCAATGGTCATACCCACTTTAGCCAAAGCCCGCTGCGATACCGGGGCCGGCGCAGTCAGCATGATGGTCGGTTCATCGCCCAGCAAGGCGGCCGATACGATTCGGGCGCGAGGCTGCAACCCCAATGCTTCGCCCTTTTCACGGGATCCAACCAGCACCAATGCGGCTCCATCCACAATACCCGACGAATTACCGGATGTATGAACGTGTTCGATGTGATCCAGTTGCGTGTACTTGCTTAGGGCCAGGGCATCATAGCCCATCTCGCCCAACCCCACGAAGGCAGGGCTGAGTCCGGCTAATTTTTCCAGCGTCGTGGTCGGCCGAACATGCTCATCGTAGTCCAGCAGAACCTGGCCGTCTGCGTCACACACCGGAACAAGGGAGGTGAACCGGCCTTCCGTCTGGGCTGCGGCGGCGCGCATCTGGGAGAGCAAGCCGTACCGATCTACATCTTCCCGGCTGAATCCTTCGAGCGAGGCGATCAGGTCGGCGCTGATTCCCTGGGGCACAATACCCAGGTCGCGGATCACGGTCTCATCTTCCCACATGGCTCCGCCGTCAGAACCCATCGGTACGCGCGACATGGACTCAATGCCCCCGGCCACAACCAGGTCCTCCCACCCGGAACGAACTTTCATGGCCGCCAGGTTGACCGCTTCCAGCCCGGAGGCACAGAAACGATTGAGCTGCGCCCCCGGCAGGTCCAGGTCCCACCCGGCATAGAGTGGTGCGGTGCGGGCGATATTGCCGCCCTGTTCCTTGATGGGCGTCACGCAGCCCAGCAGGACATCGTCTACCTGCGAGGTATCGAGATTGTGACGCTCGCGCATGACGTCAAAGAGCGTCTTGAGCAGGTCAAGGGGCGGGACGTCGTGCAAACGGCCGTTGGCCTTGCCCCGGCCGCGAGGGGTGCGAATGGCGTCGTAGATATAGGCTTCAGCGGTCATGGAGATAAGTTGAGATAATTGAGATACGTATGCTGAACATGCTCCATGACAAGTATATCAGAAACGTATGATCTCCAAACATCGCTTCAACTTGACGGCAACGGTATCTTTGGGATCACGCGGGCAAAATATCCTAAGTTTTATGATAAATAGATGTACCAGTATCTTTATTGAATTGAAAATCATAATGGAGTTCAATTCCTATAATAGGGTGGCCCATGTATAATAAAAGCTGACGGTTTCTCTTTTTAATCCTGATAACAGATTGAACAATGAAAGCAGTTGATTTGGCTGAATCACCCAAGCAGCCTACCTTCTGCATCAATCCAAAAATATGACAACCGATCTCACCTTCATCACTAACGAAGCGAACCAGACGGCAAGGATAGGTTCAACGTCCTCATTAAGGATGCCCGATTTTTCGACGTTCTCGTAGGCTACTTTTTCAAGCGAAGCTTTTATGCGATCTATCCGTCACTTGAGGACACCGAGAAGATCAAGAATATTGATCGGCATAAGCACTGATAAAAGGACTGCTGATCTTCTGACCAACACCAATAGAGAAGGAGCAACTAGTCTTTTCGCATGCTGAAACTAACAGGAAGTTATCGAAAACCTAGTTGTCGATGAACTTGAACTGTCGGCCGACAGTGAACGTGTAAACAAGGCGTCCTGAAGTTTATTAGTGGATCAAGTCAGGAAAGCTGGAAATAAAGCGTACCCCTCTAGAACATACACAAAAGTCTACGTGTGACCTTCCAAGGAAGGCGATCGTGATATGACAGAGTCATTACGGGGTCCAGCAATTTAACTCAATCAGGGCTTGCGGGATAACCTTGAATTCAACGTCGAGCTAAAAAACAGCGCCGATCATAAGTTTGCCAAGGACAAGTTCGAGGAGTTGTGGAGAGGTGCTGTAGATGTCAGCGACAAATATGTTGAAACGATAAACACAAGACCTGGTTCAATCAAGATATCACACCATACCAACTTTACCTAAAGCTCTTGTACGAGTACTTCAAGGACGAACTCAGTCTGACAGACGAGATTTTTCAAAAGTAACTTGCCAGAGAACTTCATGAAGTTGGAATATCAGGAACAGGCAGTTTTTAAATGCCAAGAAGATTCTGGAAGGATACGGAGGCGTATTTATCTCCAGACGTTGTGGGGTTGGGTAAGACATACACTTAGCAACACTTTGTCGGGGCAACTCGACGGTCGAACCCTTGTAATCCACACCCGTGCTTCTGGACCTGACAATCCTGGGTCGTGGCGTAATAACGCCTTTTCAGATTTCAGGATAGCAGCAGATTTTGAGTCGATAGGCAAATTGGACGACATCTTGAGTCGTGGTGCGGAAGTACCAACTCATCATCGACGAAGCCCATCGATTTAGAACTGAAACGAACATGACGTATGAAAAGCTTGCCGAAATTTGCCGTGTGCTTGAGTAATCCTTGTAACAGCGACACCGTACAACAACTCGCCGGCGGATATCCTGAGTCAAATCAAGCTGTTTCAAAGCGCAAAAAGAGCTATTGCTTGCCCAATCTTAATGCTTTCTTTTCGAAGATTGGAGAAAAAACTGAAGGCCTTGATCGTAAGAAAGACAATGAAATTACCTGCGGGTCGTAAAGAAAACTCGGACGAGATTCGTGAGGTCCTGGTACCTAATGGTTCGGCGCACAAGAACCGAGATTATCAAAATTGCTTCGACAAAAAGATCACTAAGCAGCAGAATCTAGGATTTCCAGAATCTCTCCCAGCTCAGAGCCGTTGTTTTACGAGCTTAATGAAAACGAGGACAAAGTCTTTAGCGCTACGATGGAGTTGATAGCGCAGGAATTTACGTACGCTAGATATACACCGCTGCTCTGCGAAAAAGCCACTCGATCAGCTCGAAGAGACCTCTGGGCTGTAGGAGGTTCATGAAGCTCCTTCTTTTGAAAAAGACTGGAGAGCAGTTTTTATGCGTTCAGAAATTCAATAGACCGCTTCATTCGAATCCTATGAACTCTTTATCAAAGAATTTGAAAGGGTAATGTCTACACCAGTGAATCATATATAAGATTTTCGAGTATCTGGAAAATGACAACGACGAAGCCGTTCAGCATTTGATAGAGGAGGGCAAAGGGCAGAAAAAGTATGAGCAGTGAGTTCCAGACCAGAGTATTTGACTCACCTCAAAATGACCTGGCGATACTAAATGAATCAAAACACTATGGTTGGGGATTGAGAGGGATCCCAAGCTTCTATCGTTTCTAGACCAACTCGAAAACAATGAGCTTCTCAAGGGCAGCTTAAAGTAATTGTCTTTTCTGAGTCCAAGAGACGGCCGGTGGCGTCCCACATGGCAGGCTCAGGACGGTAGCACCCTATGCACTTCACAGGCAGCTCAGGAGAAGCTGTTCGTGATACGGTCATCACAACTTTGACGCCAAAGCCCGTAAGCAGGAAGACAGGTATCGTATTCTGATCGCAACTGAAGTTCTGTCAGAGGGGGTCAATCTTCATAGGTCGAACGTTGTAATCAACTACGATATTCCCTGGAATCCGACACGTATGATGCAGCGAGTAGGACGCATCAATCGTGTCGATACAACCTTTGAAACCATCTATACATTTAATTTCTTCCCAACCCAACAGACCAACGATGAACTGAAATTGAAGGAAGCTGCCGAAGCAAAGATCAATGCATTCCTTACGTTGCTGAGGGGTGATGCCGCTCTACTAACTGAGGGTGAGGCAATCGGCTCACATGAGCTTT
The DNA here is from genome assembly GCA_041390945.1 of Chloroflexota bacterium. Taxonomy (GTDB): domain Bacteria; phylum Chloroflexota; class Anaerolineae; order Promineifilales; family Promineifilaceae; genus Promineifilum. The sequence goes on along the minus strand of JAWKOY010000022.1, from coordinate 131,809 downwards.
TCAATCAGTGGTTTCCAGAAGACCATCACCGGCGAGGACGAAGTAGAGACCAGCGAACTGAAATTCTTAACCATTATTAAAGACATACGTGATAACGATCCGGACCTATTCGAAAGGATCAAACGCCTACCCAAGAAAGCACGGTCGACCCGGCGATTCAAATCTGGCGAAGGTCCCACTGGTTGCTCACCAGAAAGGGCAAAGTCAAAAATTCTTCAAGGCCACTGACGATGATGAGGCAGCGGAGTTGGATTTTATTTCCGCGGCCGAAGCACTTGAAAGTACAAAGGACGAAAAACGACAAGGACTTCCAGATTTCTATTTTGAGCTGGACAAAAACAAGAAGCCTTTATCAACACAACGACAGTGGAAGCGGCCGAGCCAACCCCAGAGGGCGGAAGATGGTCAACCAAGATGCTTAAGATTTTAAAGGTTGTCTTCAAGAATACGAAGCAACTTACCGAAGAGCAGGAAGAGTATATTGCCAAAAATAATCACACAACTCGAAGAGGAAGTCTTCCGAAACAGACGACTAAGGTGACTATGCAGGCACTCAACAGCTGTAAGTCTGAGATGATCAATCCATTGAAGGTTCTGGCGGTGCTAATCGAAGATACCGTCTGGCTTGCTGGAAGCCACTACGCTTCGGATAACCCACAATCTGCCGGAAAGCGTGAAGTAATTCTTTCACTGTACCTTGCTGGAGAATAGCATGAACAAAAGCACAAGCAATTGAACTGTTAAAGGACACGCTGAATCGCCATTTGACAAGGAAACAGTTTAACAAGTTTGTACGGAATCTCTTGAATACATACGAAATCTCGGAGATCAAGCGCAGCGGCACTTACATTCCTGACGCTTACAGAAGCTATGTCAGCAGGTATGAGCGACTCGGCAAATATGAGGATGGACAAGGATACCGGATTGACATCATTGTTTACCTAAGAGCGGAAAACTCCATTGAGCGAGCTCGCTCAATGCGAAAAATACTGTGCAGGATGCCTTCAGGGCAAGTACGGGACTGATTCAAACAGGATGCCGCACTAGTGGCGTTTGTTTCGCCAATGCAGAAGATTGGCGCTTTTCATTGGTCAGATTAGAGACGAGACTGGAAGGGACCCCAAGAGAATATTAAACTGGTGGATGAGTTTTTCGCCGGCCAAACGATGGTCGTTCCTTGTTGGAAGCAATGAAAAAAGTCACACAGCGCAAAAGCAGTTTGTGCCGATCATGCAGGACACACAGCAATCCAACTCTGGCAGAACTGGAGGAAACCTTCAATATTGAGAGGGTTACGAAGGAGTTCTTTGAAAAAAATACCGTGACCTTTCATACGAACCAAAGCTTACATTGGATGAAGTTATAGAGAATGACTGGTAAAGACCGACTTCGAGGCCAAGAGCGTTGACACGGTGAACTTCACTAAGAAACTGCTGGGCCAAATTGTTTTTTTGTACTTCCTTCAGAAGAAGGGTTGGTTCGGAGTGCCACGAGATGGCATGTGGGGAGACGGCTCCAAAAGCTTCTTGCGTGATCTATTTGAAATGGAGCACGGAAACTATGACAATTTTTCAACGACATACTCGAACCACTGTTTATGAAAGCGCTACGTCTTGACCGAAGTCATGTTGACCATTACTACAGCCAGTTCAGATGTAAGATTCCGTTTCTAAATGGTGGATTGTTCGATCCAATTGAAAACTACGCCTGGCACAAGACGGATGTGCTTCTCCCCAATAATCTGTTCTCAAACGACAATAGAACTAGAAGGTGACGTCGGCGACGGGATTCTAGATATCTTTGACCGCTACAATTTCACGGTAAAAGAGGATGAGCCGTTAGAGAAGGAGGTTGCAATTGACCCTGAGCTGCTAGGTAAGGCGTACGAAAAGTTCAACGCCATCCGACCGGACAATTACGATGAGTATCGAGAGGTGCTAAAGCGCGGGAAGAAGGGTGAGAATAAGTTTAACAAACAATATGGGGGTGTACTACACTCCACGAGATAGTCCACTACATGTGTCAACAAAGTCTGATCAGTTTTCTTTACTCGGAGCTGAACCCACATACAAGTTATCAGGCCACTGATGAAAGGCAGAACGACCTCTTCAGTATTTCTGGCAACGGGAAACAAGGTGCAGAGGAGAAGATTTCGAGGGAGGACATTGAGACATTCATTATCCAAGGAGAGACAGATCAAAGAAAATGATGCTCGCGTAGAGGCGGAAGTCGTGAGACAAAAGACTACTCGTTCCAAATGCCCGAATCCATCCGCGAAAATGCTTCGCGCTCATTGATGAAAAACTCGCTTCCATCAAAGTATGTGATCCTGCCGTCGGAAGCGGTGCTTTTTCCTGTTGGTATGATGAGCGAGATCGTACACGCGCTCGTAGTCTTAAAGACATGGACCAAGTCTTCTAAAACTACTTATGACTTCAAACGTGAGTGCATAGAAAACTCACTGTATGGTGTGGATATTGATCCGGGTGCAGTTGAAATCACTAAACTACGCTTATGGCTCTCGCTGGTTGTGGATGAGGATGATCCTCAGAATATTAAGCCCTTGCCAAACCTGGATTATAAAATAGTGTGTGGAAATTCATTGGTTGGCTTTCCTGAGAATTGGGGCTCGCCGCTTGGGGAAAATCGAGTCCCTCATTCATCAACACTTCAATGAAACCAGACCCAGGAAAAAGGAACAACTCAAGAAAGAAGCAAATTGATGAAAGATCGAATATCTCGATACAAGGCTCAACGAAGGCTTTTGGTTATGCCGTTAGTTTTGACTTTCGAACGGTTTTCGGAAGTGTTTCAATTGAACGGGGGTTTTGATGTAGTGATTGGAAATCCTCCCTACGTTGACTCTGAAAATATATGGTTAGGAAGGATTCTGATGAACGCAAGTTGCTTGCGAAGATTTTTCAAACAACAAAGGGAATTGGGATCTATACATTCCATTTTGGGAGAAGTCTTTAACACTAGCTTCTCCAAATGGCATGGCAACGCTGATTACGCTAACAAGTGGCTTTCTATATCCTATGGAAAAGCCTTAGAAAATATTCTAGGAGTTTTATCTACCACATTGTTGATTATTCCAAGTTTCGTGCATTTGATGAGGCTGGGGTTTTTGCAGTTGTTGCCTTCATGAGCAAAAAAAGCATGAAGAATAAGAATCACAAGTTTCGTAGATAAGAATCAAGCAGTCTCAGATGAGGTGATTCCCCTACGAAAGTTTCGTAGGTTCGACAATTGGGGCATTTTTCTCTCTCAAAACCTTTCGTTGATTTTTCGACATCGATAACAATCCTAAACTTGAAGAATTTTGTAGTATTGGGGAAGCGTTCACTGTATCTGAGGCCTATTTGTTATCGGAAGTTTTGACAGAAGTGGAGCAAGCAAGCACATATCTTAAACTTGTCAGCCAGGGACAATTGAACCCTATTTCACACTTTGGGAATAAAGCCGACTACGTACCTAAAGAACAAATATAGACGCCCGGTCGTGATGGAAAGTGCATTGAAAACGAGGTTTCCAAGGCGTTATGCTCAAAACAAAAAACAGAAGATTGTTATTTCTGGTATCAGACACTTGAGTGTGTTCTTGATAACAAAGGCGAATGGGTTGCTGGCAAATCCCACTGGTTTTAAGGGAGTTCGAGAATAATAAGTCGGAACTATTGTGGGTATATTGAACTCCAACTGACTGGTTTTTTCTAAGAGAGTGTTACGGTGGCCTAAGTATGGATGGAGGTATCAATTTCTCTCGAACTAACGTTTCGCAAATACCTATTGCTCGACCATCGCACCTGAGAATTTCGAAAAACTCGTTGACAATATATTGACAGCAAAAGCGGACAATCCACAGGCAGATACGTCCTCACTGGAAGAGAGGTGATCAGTTGGTCTATCAGTTGTATGGGCTGTCCGGCGCTGACATCAAGATTGTGGAAAGCGAAGGCTAATAGGATCGATTGGGATGGCAAAAAGGTGCACTATTCTACAGCTCGATCTAGACCTGTTTCCAATCTATTGCTCACTCTTGTAGCAACTGCACGCTCCTGTTGTATCGAACTAACTACCAATAGACCGAAGCGATGCTCGACAGATGGAGTAGCGCGCCTGGCTGATGGGGGCACTCCCCAACAGCCCTCCCCTCCTGCCCCCTCTTCACGTAATTCAATCCGCACATTCGTGAAAGACATCCGGCAATGATACAATGCCGGTATCCAACCAGCCCACAGAATTGGAGTTCACCCATGCACTTCAAGACCATTATCAGGCACCGTTTCGTATCAAGGCCGTTGAGCCTATCCGGCAGACAACGCGCGAGGAGCGCGAACGCCTGCTCGAAGAAGCCGGATGCAACCTATTCCCTGCTCGCGCTGAGGATGTCCTGATTGACCTGCTCACAGACTCCGACGCGGCCTTGTCGTCGGCCCAATGGGCGGGCATGATGCTGGGGGACGAGAGCTACGCCGGGCAAGTCGTTCTTCAAGTTTGAATCAGCCGTCCGTAACATCACCGGCTTCAGCACGTCATTCCCACCCATCAGGCCGAGCGGCGAACATCCTGTTCCGGGCGATGGTCGAAGCGGGACAGGTGGTGCTAAACAACACCCACTTTGACGACCCGCGCCAACGTTGAATATCGCGGAGCAACGGCACTGGACATCCCCGTACCGGAAGCCGTGATCCCGCCCTGGTGCTACCGTTTAAGGAAATATAGACCTGGCAGCACTGGAGCAGGCGCTGGAAGAGCAGGCCCGGTAATGTGCCACTGGCAATGATCCTGAAGTCACCAACAACTCCGGCGGCGGTCAGCCAGTCAGCATGGCAGACATCCGCGCTGCGGCGAGATCTGCCACCGTCATGGGGTGGCGTTCTTTCTCGATGCCTGCCGCTTTGCCGAGAATGCCTGGTTCATCAAGATGCGCGAAGATGGGTACGCCGACAAGACGCCGCTGGAGATCGCCCAGGAGATGTTCAGCTACGCTGACGGTGCGATGAGCGCCAAAACGAACGGTATGGCGAACATCGGCGGCTTCCTGGCGTTGAACGACGATGCGCTGGCCCAAAAATGCAAGGAGGTGTTGATCTGACCGAGGGCTTCCCTACCTATGGCGGGTTGGCGGGCTACGATCTGGAAGCCATCGCCGCCGTTGGCTTGGAAGTCTTACATGAAGACTACCTGCAATACCGCACATCCGTCGCTGACATTCTGACGAGAATGGTGTGCCGATCGTCCGACCTCGGCGGCCATGCCATCTACGGTGATGCGCTCGGCATGTTGCCCCATATCCCGCAAAGTGAATTTCCGGCCTGGGCACTGTCATTGGCGCTCTATCTTGAAGGCGGCATCGGTCAGTGGGGGATCGGGTCGGTCATGTTCGGCCGACAACCGGACGGCAGCGAAGCCTGACGGCCATGGAATTGGTGCGCATGGCCTTCCCTCGTCGAGGTCTACACCAGAGTCACGTGGACTACCTGGCCGAAGTTATCCTGTATGTCAACAGCATGAAGGATAGCCTGGTCGCGGCCTGAAGATCGTCTCGCTTGCCCGCCGACGCGCACCACTTCTCGGCGCGGCTGGCGCCAATACACGGGAGCTAACGGATCGTCGTTTAGCTGCCGGCTACCGCGAGAGCTTCATTGCCTGCGTAGCAATGTACGGCGGGAAATAGCGTGGCAGGTCGGGATCCTCACGGTAGGCTTCATAGAAGCCCGTGATGACAAATCCCGCATCAAGCTGCCCGCTAATCTGATCGGTCAATGTGTGGCTAAACTCATAAATATCGGCCTCGCCGTAAAGACGATGGAATTCTTCGCGGCTGATGTCAGTGGCATCTGAATAGGGCAGCGAGTACTTGAGCCGGTAAATGCCCTCATCGTCGATCAGTTGCCGGTCAAAGGCGTATTCGATCGGATTGAGTGTGCCCATCAATAGTCGGCCACCCGGCCGCAGCACCCGATAGCACTCCTGCCAGACCGGGCGAATCTCCGGTGAAGATATTGGAAACCGGGTGAAAGATAAAGGTCAAATGACTCATCCGCGAAGACGCTCAGGTTGCGCATATCCCCTTGCACCGTGCGAATCGACAACCCTTCACGTTTGGACACAAGCTCGTCCTGCGCCAGTTGCGCAGCCGAGTTGTCAAAGACCGTCACATTGGCTCCAACGGCCGCCAGAATTGGTCCCTGCTGCTTGCCGCCGGACGCCAAGCATAGAACATCTACACCTGCATGCAGATCATCCGGGAACCAGTCACGCGGGACGGGTTTCTCTTCCGGTCAATAGAACATCCAGTCTGTATCCGGGCAACAGCGATTTCCTCCGGTGGGCGGGAACCGTCCAGCGATTCCATGCTCAGCCTCCACGATCCCAGGCCGCACTGTTGTGGGCGACGATTGCATCATTGCTTTCCATGAGCTCAATTATATCCGGCTATTTCCAGTTACCGCGAGAAGGCCTGGTGCGCGTCAATCTTGCCCGCCGCCACCGCCTCTTCCCAGATGGTAGGTGACGTTGCGCCGCTTGAAGTACAGCGCCGCATAGTTGCGTTGCTGCTGCGTTCCTCAGATAGTGGCGGAGACGCGCCCGACCTTCATGTGTCTCGACCAGACAGGGCGAAATCAATCCAATCGGGAGGTTGCCATGTTGTCCTCACCAACCAGCGTCTGCATCAAGGCGTCCACATCCTGCGCCTTGCCGGATGTACCGAGAGCAATAAAGTGGTCGTAACGGCCGTTGATTGTGTTTGTCATCATTTCACCTCAAGTCATAGCCTTGCTGTCGGTGAAACCCTTGCCCGATCTACCCACCGGCATGTCTAAACGGTCTCTTTCATCAGGAACGGCCAACACATAGGCCGTTGTTTTGGTCAATGTGTGCCCAACGCCGGGCAGGATGTCACGGTTTGTAAATGGGGTAACAGCCCTTCCAGTCGCACGGCAATTTGCTCCTCATTGCGAATCACATCCCGGTCGCCGCCAATCAACAGGACGAGCATGGATTAACCGGGTCAACTCCTCATCCGTGAACGGCGGTAACGCGCCGATTCGCGGCCTGAACTCGCTATGATCAAGGCCATGTAGGCCTCGACCTCCGGCGGTAGATGCATCCCCATGACATATCGTGTCAGGGAATCGATGCCCGCGCTTGCCCAGAAGGAAAGCCCCACGGCCCACAGCAGGAACGACGGCCGATCAGCCACCGCCACCGGGTGGGAACAAGCCCGGTCTACTCGCTCAGGATAGGTGACCGCAAATTTGAGCGCCGTCCAGCCACCCTGTGAGATACCCAGCAACATAGCATGCTCCAGGCCCAGACCATCAGTATCCGCCAGCCATTCGGCAAAGGCCGGTCCATCCCACGGAGGGCGCGTCGGCGCGCTCATACCGGGCTCGCCGATCAGGTCCACGGCATACACGCGAGGAAGTCCGGGGGCGTAGGCACAGGCATCAGCAGCCCATACGGCCGGTTGGAACCGGCTCGTGCAGCATAACCAGTGGCGGCGCGCCCGGCTCTCCGGTCACAGCAGCCGTGTCGCCGTAGCGCGTCGGAACCGTCCGCTGTTCATGCGGCGGCCAATAGGCAGCCAACGCCTGCTCGTAAGCAGTCATGATGGCCTGTTGACCGGCAACTGTTTTGTAAATCATTTCGATGCCCCATCATTCAATCTCCTTTGGACAACAGACAACAAAAAAGGCGCGGGGGTTAGCCGCGCCTTTGTCAGCAAAATGGGTCTTGACTGTTACATACTAGCAGGCAGGAACCACCCTCCGACTTACGCGGCGCGAGCAGTATCCAGACAATCACTAACAAACGTAACAGTTAGACGAATCATAACGCGTTGCAGCATAACGCATATGGGCGTTGGTGAGTCAATCCCAATATGCAGGCTATCTAGCTCAGGATAGGACAATATCCATGCCGTTCACCGGTTCAACAGCCGGTGTCCATCCATACGGCTGTATAACCACCAGCCGAGCACCAGACTCAGCAGAATCACCAGCGACAGAAATACGTCCCCCGGCCATGAGCGAAGAGGTTCCTCCCAACACCAGCGCCGGGACAGCCAGTCGGGCAATCAGGAATACAGTTGCCGGGCCGAAAAGCGCCACGGCGCGGCCCACCTGTGTCCGGGCACGCATGAAAGCGACCGGGACAACAATCAGGAACAAGGTTGTCATGGCGGCAATGTAGGTATGCAACCAGGACCAGTCCTGCATCAGGAAACCCGACAAGTAATCCGAGTCGCTCAGCATATAGGCGTAACCACCGATGACAACCAGCAGGGCCAAAACGCCGTGCTGCCGGGCAGCCAGTGCCCCTACGGCCACAAAAAGGAGCGCCTCAACGGGTATCATCAGCCATCCCAGGAAACGGGTCACACTCCCGCTCCCCGAACGAACAGAATCCGGAAAGGCGATGAATAATGCCAGCAAAGCAACCACGAGTAACAGTCCCAGATAAGGCCAGACGGCCGTTCTCGATCCGAAACTGCGCAACGCCACGGCAAAGATGATCGAAGCAGCAAGCATGTCCACCAGGAGGATAGCCAGCCAGCTTGCCCCCAGCGGACTGAACGGGTCCGCCACCGAGGACAGACCGTTACCCAGCATATAAGTGGCGAGCCACGCGGCCGCTCCTGCCGGCAATAACGCCCATACCGGAAACTGTCGGTCACGATAGTATGAGACGGCTATTCCCAGAACAAGGATCACCAGATAGATCATGCCGGCCGCAGACAAAATGGGCTGCCATCCCTCTCCGGGATAGCGAGATACGGTCATCAAGATGCCTGGAATGGCGGCTAAAAACACGCCAATGATGGGAACCGGTTCAACAGGATTCTTTTTCCACATGATTACCCCCGTATCAGTGAACGACAAACAGCACGAATCCAAATAGTAATGACATTATACAGGATGATTGCTCAGGGACTCTACGTTTCATCCAGTATCCGGGCGATCAGCTCGTCCAGCTCCAAATCCGCCCCGGCCGCGAGACCGGCCTCACTTTCCTCCGGGCTCAACCCCGTAGCGGTAATGAGGTGCTGAATCTCATCCTGGAACTGGTATTCATGAGCCGGGTGCCGGCGAGTCATGCCGATGATCGCCAGTGCTTCCGGCATACGACCCTCGGCAATCAGAATTTCCGCCCAGGCCAGCAACGCCCCCAGGATGCGCGGTGTTGCGCCGAGCTGCTGGGCCAGCCGCAATGTCTCGCGGGCATAGCGCTTGGCCTCGTCGAGGTTGCCCAGTTTCAGATGGACCGTTGCCAGATTCGCCAGATTGAGGGCGACGCTCTCCTGCCGGCCCAGTTCCCGGAAAATATCAACGGCCGCTTCCAGCAGGCCAAGCGCTTCCTCGTCATCATCGCGAAGAATCGCCATCACGCCCAAATTCGCCAGAGCAATCGCCTCGCGGAACAGGTCACCAATCTTGCGCGCAAGCTCCAGGCATTTCTTGTAATTGGCTAACTCGGTTTCTTCATCGGATTGGGAGCCGGCTACCAGCCCCAGCACATTGAGGGCCATAATCTCCAGCGATCCATAGCCCTGAGCCTGAGCAATTTCCAGGCATTCCAGAGTATGGGTGCGGGCCGCATCCATGTCGCCGGTACGCCAGGCCGTACTTCCCAATCCATACAACACCCTTGCCAGATCCTCCCCACCCGTTACACGAGCCGGTGGCAGGGCTTCATCCAGTCGTGTTTGGGCTTGCTCAAAATCACCCAAACTGGCGGCCGTCTTGCTGAGGTAATAAAGCGCGTTCGCTTCTGCCCGTTGGTCGCCAATTTGTCGCGCCAGTTCCAGCCCTCGATCCAGCGCCGACTCACTGGCCGGGTAATCCCCAAGCTGCCAGCACGCCTCGCCAAGCCGCACATAGGCATTGCATACGCTCTCGGTAGTGTCGGCAATATCCTGCCGCAAAGTCAGGACGTGCTCATACGTGTTGCGGGCAGATTGGTATGCACCGGCGTTCAATGCCTGCGTGGCGGCCTGTTCCAGGTAATCGGCTGCACGGCCGTTTTCCCCACCCAGCAGGTAATGTTCAGCAACCAGGTCAAGATACTCACCCAACCGTTCCCCGGCATTGGTCTCCAGCCAGTGGGCAACACGCGCGTGATAGGTCCGGCGGGCCGCAAGCAGAACCGTCTCGTAAGCCACATCCCGCAGCAGGCTATGCCGGAATGCATATTCCAGGACATCGGCAAACGAGGAACGATCGTGCTGGACCACCAGATCGCGCTTGCGAATCGCCGCCAGCGACGGTTGGATTTCGTCCGGCTTCCGGTCGGCCAGATCAGCAACAGTGGCGTCCCAGAATAATCGGCCGACAACGGCCGCTCGCTGCACAATGGCGCGTTCTTCCACGGGAAGTCCGTCCAGCCGGGCTTGTAACACATTAGTCAGCGTCGCTGGAACACGATGACCCTGTAGCCGACCTTCATCTATACGCCAGTGCTCTTCTTCCCGAACGATGACGCCGTCGTCAATCAACGTCTTCACTAGCTCTTCAGTATAAAACGGATTTCCCTCGGCATTGGAGATCAACAGGTCACGCAAAGGCTGCGGGATGGACACGGCCAGTTGGAGCAGCTCATCCACCAGAGCATCGCTGGCTTCGGCCGAAAGCGGCTTCAGCTCCAGCATGCTATGATGTTCCAGACCCTCTCCCCAATTCGACCGCCGTTCCAGGAGCTGCGGCCGGGCCACGCAGATCATCAGCAGGCGGTTGTTCGGCAGTGCTGCTGCCAGATTGGGGACAATGTCCAGCGACGTTTCGTCAGCCCAGTGAATATCCTCCAGCAGCACAACAACCGGTTGTTGTCGTGCCATTTCCCGTGCATAGCGCGTCAGATGGCCTGGGCAGCCGCGCCAAACTCCGGGCTGCCTCGTAGTCGTTGGACGGCCGAACTACCTGAGAAATCGAAGCCCAGCCACTGCCCGGCCACATCGGCCCGATCCGCATCCAGTACCGGTTCCATGCCGGTCCGGAACTTGGTCATTGCTGTTTCCGGGCTATCGCTCTCCAGAATGTCAAACCGCAGCGCAAAGACGTCACGGAACAGGCCGACCCGTGTCCGCTGCATCGCCATGGTCGCCCGTCCCTTGTGGTAGAGATTTCTTCCGGTCGGAGTTCCAACCAGTCCTCAAATTCCTCCAGCAAGCGCGACTTACCCACTCCGGCCTCCCCCAGTATCGTGACTACATGGGTTTGCGCGGTTATCAGCATCTCCAGATAGGCGGTCTGCAACTGACGTAGCTCGTTATCCCGCCCGACCATGCGGGTCTCAATACCCTCAATGCCGCGTGTGAACAGCCGGAAAGCGCGGGGTTTGGGCTGCACCAAGATGTAGGTCCGTATGGGTTCCGCCTTGCCCTTGACGCGCAGATCGGGCTGCGCCTCCACGTCGAAGATACCGCGAATATGGCGGTAGGTATCGTGGGAGATGAGCACCCGGTCGATGGGAGCGGCCGCTTCCAGGCGGCTAGCCAGATTAACCGTGTCGCCCATGGCGGAAAATTCGCCGGCAGTCCCGATTGTCCCCAACAATACCGGGCCTGTATTCAGTCCTACCCGCATGGCAAGCGGCAGGCTGTGTGTCCGGCAAAACGCAGCCACGGCCCGGCGCAACTCCAGCGCCGCCCGCACGGCCTGCTCGACGTCATCCTCCTGTGCGATGCCGGTTCCCCAGAGCGCCATCACCGCGTCGCCGATATGTTTATCAATACGGCCGCCGTGAGTGGTGATCACATCATCCACCAGCATCCACAATTCGTTGACCGTCCGGGCAACAACTTCCGCGTCCATACTCTCGGACATGGCCGTGAAGCCAACCACATCGGCGAAGAGGACGGTCACCTGCTTGCGCTTCGGTTCGGCCGCCTGCTCCAGAAGTTCTGACAGGCGCACTTGTAACGCAGCAACCGTCGCCTCAATGACCTCATCGGGGATAGTACCCCGCAAGGATTCCTGCGCGGTAATGGCGGTGCGAAGCTGGTCTATTTCTTTTTGCCGGGCGTCGGGCATATTGCCGTCCGGTGTGGGCATAGAAACATTGTAACGGTTCCCAAAGGGTGCGTCTACCTGCCGAGTCTGGTTGCGGGACGTTCGCTATCCAACCGCGTTCGGTTCAGCAGATTTGGATCAGGGATTGACAGTTCTATACCGAACGGTATACTCAAGCATTATCATGGCCGACAATCGCTCGAACATCATGGAAGTTGCCCTGAGGCTGTTCGCCGCCCACGGCTACGATGCGGTGGGTGTGCAGCAAATTGTGGATGAGGCGGGGGTTACCAAACCGACCCTCTACCATTACTTCCAAAGCAAGCGAGGGTTATTCGAAACGCTGTTGGAGGAAAAGTCCGCGCCGCTGCTTGCAGACCTGGAAAAGGCGACGCGGTATGAACGGAACATTCTCCAATCGTTGACGCAGGTCACCCAGCTTTACTTCGACTTCATGAAGCACCAACCGGTGTTTTACCGGCTCATGCTCGCCAGTTGGTACATGCCGCCATCGAGCGAAATTTACCAGCCGGTATCCGACATCCATCGGCGACAGTTCGCCATGATCGAGCAGATGTTTCTGGATGCGGTCCCGGATCACGGCAACATGCGCGGGCGACACAAACAGTATGCAGTCAGCCTGCGAGGAATGATCGACACTTACGCCGGGTTGGCCCTGCAAGGCTATATCGAGCTGGATGACAGTCAGACCGTCTACCGGATCGTTCACCAGTTTATGCATGGCATCTTCTCGTAATTCTCTTTTTTTGCCGATTGAGTATACCGAACGGTATAGAGGAACAACTATGACACCCGAATGGGCAAAATCAGCAATCTTCTACCACATCTATCCGCTGGGGCTTTGTGATGCACCGCCGCGCAACGACTTCCATCAAGACCCCGTCCCGCGTCTCAATGTTTTGCATGACTGGCTGGACCATATCCAGGCGCTGGGCACCAACGCGATCTACCTGGGGCCGGTGTTTGAGTCCACCACCCACGGCTACGACACGGCCGATTACTTCCGTGTGGATCGTCGGCTGGGCACCAATGAGGCACTGAAAGCCCTCATCCGGGCCATGAAACAGCGTGGGATGCGGGTTGTGCTGGATGGTGTGTTCAACCACGTGGGCCGGGATTTCTGGGCTTTTCGTGATGTCCGGCAACACGGCCGACAATCCCGCTACAGCAACTGGTTTGCCGAGCTGAGCTTTGACGGCACCAGCCCCTATGGTGATCCTTTCTCTTACGAAGGGTGGGCCGGGCATTATGATCTGGTCAAGCTGAACCTAAACAATGAGGCGGTCCGGCAACACCTGTTTGAGGCGGTCAGTTTCTGGATCGATCAGTTTGATATTGACGGGCTGCGGCTGGATGCGGCCGATCATATCCAACCCGATTTCTTCCGCGCCCTGCGAACTCACTGCCGCTGCCACAAACCGGATTTCTGGCTGATGGGTGAAGTGGTGCATGGCGATTACCGGCAGTGGGCCAACGAGAACATGCTCGACTCTACCACCAACTACGAAGTGTACAAGGGACTGTATTCAAGCCATGTGGACCACAACTACTTTGAGATCGCCTACTCGTTAAACCGCCAGTTCGGCCCCGACGGCCTGTATCGCGGGTTGTATCTCTACAATTTTGCCGACAACCACGATGTCAACCGCGTCGCCGGTAATCTGACCAACCCAGCCCATCTGTACCCGCTGTATGGGCTGCTCTTTACCATGCCGGGGATCCCCTCTGTCTACTACGGCAGCGAATGGGGTATTGCCGGGAAGCGCACCGCCACCAGCGACCGGATGTTGCGTCCGGCGATTGACATCCGGCGGGATCGGTTTCCCACCCGGAGTTGTTCCGGGCCATCCAGCGGTTAGCGGCCGTTCGCCGTGGCGTCATTGGCCCTGAGGTTCGGCGATTACCGGCAGGTACAAATCGCCCACGAGCAGTTCACCTTCGAGCGCGCTCATCCTGAGCAGACAGTTCTGGTCAGTCTCAATGCGTCTTCAAAGGCGGCCTGTGTGCCGTTGGAGGGGATTCAGGGGACGCAGCTTACGGATCTGCTCAATGAGGGGGAGGTTGTGCCGGTGCGGAAAGGACGAGCATCGATTAATCTGCCGCCGACCTGGCTCCGTGTTTTGCGAGTAGGTTGAGTTTGGGTGTGGGAAATTCTGATATTTACAGCTTCACACGAGATTACTCTTGATTTAGTATCCCAAGAAGCTCAAACGGCCGTACAATTCGTGTTTGACCGAACTCGTGAAGATCGAGCAGATCATAGTCACCGGTGACAAGATATGCAGCTTGACCTTCAACAGCACAGGCGAGGAACTTGTCATCCTTGGGATCACGGCTTGCACCTTCAACATCCAGTAACCCCGGTGTCATGATTGCATCATCCAACAATGATTGAACAAGTGTATCAGGGTCACCTTTCATATATTGACGCAATTTCGGCCGTTCCAACACGTCGGTCAATTCAGCCATTATATGAGGGGACACTACAGGGACAATTCTGTCCTCTTCCCAGTGGGTAACGATCTGCGAAATCGTATCGCCGGCTGTAAGCAGATAACTGACCAACAGGTTCGTATCAATTACGACTCGCAGCGGCTCCATGGTTTTTCAATTAGTTGTTACGTTGAGTATGGCTCTCTTCCCGCAACTCCTCCACCAATCGGAGCGCCTCTTCCTCAGAAAGAGCGTTGTAAGCAGCGTTGGTTTCGGCCGTTTCACGCAATTGGCTAAATCGTTCCCGACGCTGTTCCAGGGATTGCTTGTAAGCTACATAGGCCTGATATTCGTCAAATGACAGGAGGACCGCCATTGGTCTGCCATATGTCTCAACGATGACAGCATCGCGCTCAACCCGTGCATAGTCAATTGCATCTCGTGTTTGCTTTTGCAGTTCAGTAGATGAAATGGTCTTGGGCATGATCTTTCTCCATTTCATATATTATATGAATTATATAACACATGCAAGATTCATATCGGAATAATCAGCCTACATCCCCGTGGCCGATACTGCAACGCCTCCGCCAGATGTGCGGCCTCAATGTTGTCGCAACCCGCCAGATCAGCGATGGTCCGGCTGACCTTGAGCACCCGGTGGAAGCCGCGCGCACTCAGCCCCATCTGGGCCATGGCGCTCTTCATCAACCGGCGGCCGGTGTCGTCCAGCCCGCAAAACGCGCGCACTTCACCCGGCCCCATATCGGCATTGGCGTAAAGGCCGGTGCCGTGGAACCGCTCGGCCTGTCGGGAACGGGCCGCCTCTACCCGCGTGCGAACGGCCGCTGACGACTCGCCCCGTTGGAGGGCAGTCAGCTTCTCGTATTCCACGCGCGGCACATCCACATGCAAGTCAATCCGATCCATCAGCGGACCGGAGATGCGCTTCTGGTAGCGGGTGATCATGCTGTTGGAGCAGCTACAGGCATGGGTCGGGTCGCCGTAGTAGCCGCAGGGACACGGGTTCTGGGCGGCAATCAGCATGAAGTTAGCCGGATAGGTTACGCTGCCGGTGGCCCGCGAGATGGATACCTCGCGCGGCACCCCTTCCAGCGGCTGGCGCAGCACTTCGATCAGACGTTCGCCAAACTCCGGTAACTCATCCAAAAACAGTACGCCGCGATGGGCTAGCGAAATTTCCCCCGGCCGTGGGTACGCACCGCCGCCGACCAACCCGGCATAGCTGATGGTATGGTGGGGTGACCGAAACGGCCGTGTGCGGATAAGCGTGTATCCGTGGGCAGCATCCCGGCCACGCTGTAAATCTTGGTTACCTCCAGCGCCTCGTCCACCCTCATGGCGGGCAGAATGCTGGGCAGCGATTTGGCAATGAGCGTCTTGCCGGAACCGGGCGGGCCGGTCATCAGGGCGTTGTGGCCGCCGGCGGCCGCCACCTCCATAGCCCGCTTGACATGCTCCGCCCATGATGTCGGCAAAGTCGGCCGCATACACAGCCTCACCCACAAAGGATTGGTCCAAATCCACAGTCAGCGGCTCTATCGGCCGTAAGCCGGTCGGGTGACCAACCAGTTGGCCCAGGTCGCGCACCGGATAGACGGAGACGCCGGGCATGAGCGCCGCTTCGGGCGCATCATCGGCCGGAACGAAGACGTGCTTCAGCCCCTCGGCGCGGGCCAGCGCCGCCAGGGGCAGGATACCCTTGGTGTGGCGCGTTGTCCCGTCCAGAGAAAGTTCGCCGACGAAGATCGCTTCCTCCAGCTTGTCAGGCCATACCTGGCTGGTCGCCGCCAGCACACCGACAGCAATCGGCAGGTCATAGGCCGGACCTTCCTTGCGCAGATCGGCCGGGGCCAGATTAACAGTCAGGCGCTGGTTGCCGGGAAAGGTCAGGCCGCTGTTCTTGATGGCTGCATAGACCCGGTCGCGGCTTTCGCGGACGGCCGCATCCGGCAGCCCCACCAGGGCAAAGTACGGCTGGCCGCGAACGATATCGACTTCGACCTCGACCAGCTCAGCATCTAATCCGACAATGGCACAACTTAGAATTTTGGCGAGCATGGTAACAAGTCAAGTATAGCCTGTTCATCTTACAGACTTGCTTGCCGCCGGCCAGGACCCGGTTGCCGAATTACGGCGCAAGATGCAGATAGAAACCACATCCCATTCGTCGTAGAATGGGCAGCATGAATACAGCAGACGAAACAGCCGGGACTTATACAACAGAGGATGAACGCTGGACGGCCGTACGTGAGCGCGACCCACGCGCAGCTAACGCCTTTGTCTATGCCGTCACGACCACCGGCGTCTACTGCCGGCCGGGTTGTTCGTCGCGCCGGCCGAACCGGGCCAACGTGCGCTTTTTCAACACCGGACAGGCGGCCGAAGCCGCCGGGTTTCGGCCGTGCAAGCGGTGCGAACCGCAGGCCGAGAATGCACCGAATCCCCAATATGAGGCGGTATTGCAGGCTTGCCGGATACTGGATGAATCGGAGGAACCACCGACATTGACAGAACTGGCTGCGGCCGTGGGGCTGAGCCAGTACCATTTCCACCGGCTGTTCAAGCAGGTGACCGGCATTACCCCCAAGGCGTATGCCCAGGCACGCCGCAGTGACCGGCTGCGGACAACCCTACAGGAGAAACCAACCGTGACCGATGCACTCTATGAAGCAGGCTATACGAGCAGCAGCCGTCTCTACGAAACGGCCGATTCCACACTGGGCATGACGCCCGGCGCCTACAAGAACGGCGGCGCGGGCCAGACAATTCGCTATGCGGTAGCGCCATCTTATCTGGGCCAGGTGCTGGTTGCGGCCACTGAACGGGGTATTTGTCGCATTGACCTGGACGACTCGGCCGAGGTTCTGGAGGCTCAATTGCGCGAGAAGTTCCCCCGGGCAGAGCTGATGCCGGGTGGACCGGAGTTTGAGCAGACCGTTTCGGCCGTGCTGGACTTCCTGGAAACACCCCGCGCCTCTTTTGACTTACCCCTTGATGTGCGCGGGACCGCGTTCCAGCAGCAGGTATGGTCAGCGCTGCAACAAATACCGCCGGGGTCCACGATGAGCTACGCCGAAGTCGCGGAGGCCATCGGCCGACCCAGTGCAGTACGGGCCGTGGCCGGGGCAGTCGGGGCCAATACGCTGGCTGTGGCGATCCCCTGCCACCGCGTTATCCGCAGCGATGGCGAGCTGGGCGGCTATCGTTGGGGACTTGAGCGCAAGGCAGCGCTGTTGGCACATGAGGTATCTTGACAGGTATCAAGATACCCCAATATAGTGGTGATTAACGCTGGTAGCTGTTAAATATGAAATTGATCAAGGGTTCCATTTCCGGATCGGAATAAAAATACATTACCGAGAATATATTCTTATCGTTCGGGGACGTAGTAAACACCTTAAACCGAATCGAACCATCTGGAGCAGAAAAGTTTAGAACAATAGCCCGATCACCTTGAGCCGTCATCCATTCCTCAGAGCCCACCCATTCGATACCTTCAACAACGGTAGCTCCCAACGTTTTCATTCGTTCTGCGACCTCATCCAATGTTTGAGCAGCACCAGGGCCACCTATTTCCCCCTCTGAGATAGCGAGGAAATTGAAATCGGGATCAGTTGTATCCGCAAAACAAGCTGTGTATGCTTCACAGTCAAAGGTGTTACTCTGATTGGTATAGGCTCTCGGATACTGTATTGAGAATGAGAATACGTCACTCTCATAGAGCTTCATATCTCCGAAATCGCTATCAATCGGTTCAGGCGTTGGCTTGGGTGAAACAGGAGTCGGTGCTCCTTCATAAGGCTCCTGAAGTGAGACAATGTATCCTCCAGCCCCGTTTACAATGGAAGCATCGGTAATGGCGAGCTTGTAAGCGCCGGTATGAGGGGCTTTGTAGGTTACCTCGGCTTCCGTTCCAATAACGCCGTCACCACTATCATTATCATACACGGCATATTCTTCCTCATACTCCGCCGGGTAAATCGTCAGGAGAGGATCAATCATCAGGGAGCTGGCGGTAATATTGATCTCTTCACCCTCTGTCAGGAAAAGTGAAAAACCATCCACATCCCCAGGAAAATCTATGACACCTTCATAGACATCGCCTAGCGAGAGCATCTGGTTATCATCGGGATCACGATATGGTGTTAGAGGCAGATTACTGGTGAGCGTAAAAACACCTTGCGACGAAGGGCCTTTCAGTGCGATCACATAATGAACCCCGGACTCTAGGGCTTCCAGTGAAATATGCTCCTTCCCGTAGGTTGTCTCATCAACTAACATCATATCTGCCAATGTTGGACTGGTAATGAACAAAGCTGCGTTGCTACTACTATCAATTGTCACTTCGAATTCAGAACCAGCCGTCACATCACTCATGAATATCTTCTGAGGTCCTGTGCTACCTTTAATCGAGAATACATGACGTGTATCAGCCTCGGTTTCATCAGCCCCGCGATTTGGGCTACCGACACCTTCCTCACTGAGCATTCGCTCAATCCGGGGGGCGATATCCGCCCCTGAGGTAACAAGGCCGAATTGTGCTTCGGTGATGCGATTCCCTGTAAGGCCAATAACCTTTCCGTCAGGTAACAGAGCAATGCCTCCACTTTGCCCTCCGGCAACAGGTGAACTAACCTGGAATAGTGTGAGTCCCATCTGAGACTGTTCACGTTTACGGGATAGTAATGTCTCAGTCAGAGTGGGTCGTGGGGATCGGGAGAAATCACCTGGGTAGCCAATCAACAAAACATCACTCCCCACCCGCAAGTCCTCAGCGTCTTCAAAGACAACCGGCGTCAGATCCGTTTCAATGGGGCCCAACAACGCCAGATCCGCCAGCAAATCCACGTCGGCGATAGGGACATCCTCAAATTCATCGCCATCTGGGAAGGTAATAATGGCAGAGTCATCAGGCCACACAACATGGGCGTTCGTCAGCACGTACCCATCTTCCAACAAGACACCGCTACCAATTCGCCCACCAGTAGAAATACGAGCAACCGAGGCTGACAACTGGTCAAATAGGTCGGCTACAGATAGAGGTGTTGGGCTGGGGGTGGGCGTGGGAGTAGAAGTAGAGGTTGGCGTAGCGCTGGGAACAGGTGTTGGCGGGGAGGTCTCGGTTATTTGAGGCGTTGATGCAGATGTTGCTGCCGGATCTCCGGATACGATCGTGGATTCAAGAATAGACGATAGATCGTCCAGTGTGGGGCGGCATGCTGTCATTAGAAACAGACCAAAAGCCGCGCAAACGGCAAGATATTTCACTGTAAACCTCATCAGGAACAAATTGGGAAAGCACGTGAATAACAAACAGGCACGTTTGCTTACCATCACGCGATATTGACACTATATCGCTACATGCTTACAAAATCGCTTGCGAGGCGTTGGTTTCGATGTCCGGCTGGTGACGGTTAATTCTTTATCTCTGGTTGCGATACACAAGTAGTGTAACGGCATTGAGGATGAGGGTGACAATCAAAAGTACAGCGGCGACCCAGGCTGTCGTCTGCGAGGTATCCATCAGGGCCGACCAGTCTTCTATCGTAACCAGATGATTGGTGTAGAAGATTTGCAGGCACAGCGACACGGCACACGCACTCAGGCTCATAATTGAAAAGACAGCCCAATTCTTGTTGTTGCTTTTATTGGGTAGTACCAGGTTAAAGATAGCCAGACCCCAGGCTATCAGGCCCAGCGCAAGGCTCCCCAGATTTAGCCAACCGGCTCCGATCATTGCTTACTCCTTCGCTCGGCTCAGCGGCCAGACGTAGCCGCCGGCCAAAAGCACCACCGCGCACAGAAGCCCGGTCAGAATGCTCACTCCCCAGGGCACAACGGCTGCGCCGCGTACCAACGCCCCAAAGGCAACGGCCGCTCCCAGCGATAGCCCACTCAGGAGCGCAACGCTGACAGCCTGAAGAAACCCCAAACTGCGCAGCTTAAAGGCGGGTGGAACGGTATCGGCGCGCCAGCGGAAGTAGCTCGCCAGGGTGGGATCGCGGGTGATCACCTGTTCCTTGATCTGGTTCATGGCCCGGACGCTTTCCAACCACGCCTGACGCAGGCGAACCAACTGCAGGATGGTGATGAAACCCAGGATTGCCAGAAGCACAAAGATAACCACAAAGGTCAGGTAGAGCTGATCCGGATTTACGCCCGGAATTTGGACAGAGAGCAAGGCAGCGATTAACGTGGCAAAGGTGACGAAGAAATACTGCGAGGCGCGGGCGCGGTCTTCGTTAGCCTGGAACGCAGTCTGGGCAATGTAACCATGCTCGGCAGCGATGATCTCATTGGCAAGGGCAGGCGGATTGGGTGGGGCGACCGGTCGGGTTTCCATGCCGGTAGTGTAACGCCGGCCTGTTCCCAATGACAACAGTACCGGCGTTCATGGTGCGAATCTGTCTTATAGCCAGTTTACAGCCTGTCTCATTGAGATGGGAAGGCGAGCACCCGTTTCGGGGCAATCTTCAGGATGACCCGATCCTGCTTCTGCGAAAGCGGCACAAAACCACCATAATACTCATCCTTACCTGCGTATAACTTAGCGTGGGCATTGATATTGGCAAAGTCCTCATCCGGGGCCAGCTCCACAACCTCACCACGCACATCTATCCAATGGTAGGGGTTGTCGGGATCGATAACCGTCAGGGCTACCAGTGGGTTCTGACGCACATTCTCGTCCTTACGACGGCCGATAGCCGTATTCACCAGCACGTGGGTCCCATCCCAGGAACACCAGACAACTGTATTCTCGGGCTGACCATTCGGGGCAACCGTTGTCAAAATAGCATAGTACGGACCGGAAAGCAGATCGATATGGGATTCAGGAATTGTAATACTCATGCAAATACTCCTGCCGTGAACTAACGGCCTTGCTTTGAATCTTGTTGGGTTGAATGTAACAAAATATTTACGGTTTTCGATAAGCTATTAGTTAATGGTGATTGGAGCCCACCCTCTCAACGATGTTGCCTATGCCGTACAGTTATGATACGGTTGCAATACTTACCCACAAGAACCTGACAAATTGCTCACTACCCAGGCCATCTATCCGCAAGCCTAATGAGCGCTAGTAAAAATATTCTTAGCGTACAAAATGTCTCACTACACTTTGGAGGAACGGCCGCTCTAAGCGACGTCAGCTTCGACGTGCATCGCGGTGAGATCCGGGCCATCATTGGTCCCAACGGCGCGGGTAAAACCTCCATCCTCAACTGCATTAGCGGCTTCTACCGTCCCCAAAAAGGTCGCATCCTTCTCAACGATCAAACCGATCTGGTACATACACCTACTCACCAGATCGCCGATCTGGGCGTGGCGCGGACCTTCCAGAACATTGCTCTCTACACCGGACTCAGTACGCTGGACAATCTGATGGCGGCGCGCCATATCTTTATGAAACAGTCCATGCTCCAGAGCATTCTGTATTGGGGTGCCGCCCGGCGTGAAGAGGTTCATCATCGGCAGGTGGTAGAGGAAATCATTGATTTCCTGGAGATCGCCCACATCCGCAAGTCCATCGTTGGCGCGCTGCCTTATGGGCTGCGGAAGCGCGTGGAGCTTGGCCGCGCCCTGGCAATGGAGCCTGACCTGCTGATGCTGGATGAGCCGATGGCGGGCATGAACGTTGAAGAAAAAGAGGATATGGCCCGGTTCATTCTTGACATTCACGAACGGCGCGGCACGACCATTGTCCTGATCGAACACGATATGGGTCTGGTCATGGACATATCCGACCGGGTTGTTGTGCTCGACTTCGGCCGAACGATTGCCGACGGATCACCGGATGAAGTCCGCAATGAAGCGGCGGTCATCCAGGCCTACCTGGGGGAGGCAGCATGACGGATAGCTCACTCCCGCAGACGCTGCCCCAGTTCCTCCTTCACCAGGTCCAAACCGAACCGGCCGGCAAGGTTGCCCTGCGCCAGAAAGAGCTGGGCATTTGGCGTGAGTTCACCTGGCAGGACTCCTACGACCAGGTCCGAGCTTTTGCGCTGGGCCTGATCGCCCTGGGCATCCAACGCGACGACAAGGTCTGTACGGTAGGTGACAATGATCGGCAGTACTTGTGGGCGTTTCTGGGATTACAGGCTGCCGGAGCCGTCCAGGTCGGGCTTTTTACCGACGCCATTCCGGCCGAAATGGCGTACATCATCAGCCACAGTGACGCCACCTTCGTTCTCGCCAAGGATCAAGAACAGTGCGACAAGATGCTGGAAATCCGGGATCGCATTCCGGCTGTTCATCGGGTGATCTATTGGGATGACAAGGGGCTTTGGAATTACGACGAGCCCTGGCTCATGCCGTTTGACGATGTACTGGAATTGGGTCGCGCGATCCTGGCTCAGGAACCTAACCGGTTGGAAACCGCGGTCGCTCTCGGTCGCGGCACTGATACAGCCATTTTGTGCTACACCTCCGGAACAACCGGCCAACCGAAAGGTGTGATGCTTACGCACGGCAACATCCTTAGCGCCATTGGTCAATACCAATCAGTGGACCCTCGGCTCCCCACCGACAACCACGTCAGCTTCATGCCCATGGGCTGGATTGCCGAGCCTATTCTGGGAGTAGCGGCCCATGTCTACTCCGGTGTCATCATGAACTTCCCCGAAGAGCCGGAAACTGTTCGTCAGAATATCCGTGAGATTGCCCCGGAAATGCTCTTCTACAATTCGCGGCTGTGGGACTCGCTGGTTACAACGGTGCAGGTACAAATGAACGATGCGTCGTGGATCAACCGGACGCTCTATGAACGTTTTTTGCCGGTGGGCTACCGTATGGCTGATGTCCGCCTGAACAATGAACAGCCGGGGGCCGGGTTACGTCTTTCCTACGGTCTGGGCGATCTGCTCGTCTTTGGACCGTTACGGAACCAGTTGGGCATGTCCAATGTTCGGGCCGCCTACACGGCCGGTTCGGCGCTCAGCCCGGACGCCATGCGATTCTTCCATGCGCTGGGCATCAACCTGAAGCAAATCTACGGTTCGACCGAGGTCACCGGCGGCGCGACCATTCACCGGGATAATGACATCAAATTTGCCAGTGTGGGCCACCCGTTACCCGAAGCTGATATTCGCATTTCGGCCGAAGGGGAAATCCAGATCGCCGGACCGACTGTAATGCACGGCTATTACAAAGACACGGAGGCAACCCGGCGCGATATGCTGATCGAAGCGGATGGCCGTCGCTGGTTCCGCACAGGTGACGCCGGCTACATTGATGAAGACGGGCATATCATCTACCTCGACCGGGTTAAGGATATGTTGACGCTGGCAAACGGCGAGCGCTTTTCGCCGCAGTTTATCGAGGGCCGCCTGAAGTTCAGCCCTTATATCCGGGATGTCATGGCAATTGGCGGGAAACCCGGAATTATGTCACTGCCCTGATAATTATTGACTTTGAAACCGTGGGGCAGTGGGCGGAAAAGAGCCGTATCGGCTACACCACCTTCGTAGACCTTTCGCAAAAACCGGAAGTGTACGAGCTGATCCGCAAGGCAGTAGAAGAAGTGAACACCACCCTGCCCGCCTCCGCCCGTATTCGCCGCTTCGTCTTGATGCACAAGGAATTCGACGCCGACGAAGCCGAGATGACACGCACCCGAAAACTGCGACGCAACGTTCTGGCCGAGCGCTACGACGCCATTGTGGAATCCTTGTACAACGGCTCCGAGGCAATTCAGGTCCGCGCGCCTGTTCGCTACCAGGACGGTAGCGAGGGTTTTATCGAGACGGAAATTTGTATCATGGATCTGGGACCGGCGTTGGAGACATTACCGGAAGCAATCCAGCTAACAGGCACTGAGCAATAATGAATTGGCAACTTGTCCCCCAACAATTCGCAACCGGCCTGCTCAACGGCGGTATCATCGCCATTATTGCCCTGGGCATTGTGCTGATCTACCGATCCTCCGAGGTTTTCAACTTCGCACATGGGCAACTTGTCATGCTGGGCGCCTACCTGACATGGTGGTTTGCCGGGGGCACAGACCTGTTCAGCCTGCCCCTTTGGACCGCGGCGCTACTGGCGATTCTGGCGATGGCCCTGATCGGTCTGCTCATTGAACGGCTGGCCTTACGGCCGATGACCGGGCAGCCGCTGCTGGCGATCATCCTTATGACGCTGGGGTTGGGTCAACTATTACAGGGTATCACGGCGATTACCTTTGGGGTTGAGCCGAAGAGCAACTTCCCGGCCCCGTTTTCGCCCAGTGACGTTTTCACCATTCCCTTTCCCGGCGCATTCAATGACTCGATCATTATCAAACAGGCACTTCTGGCAACGTTCGTCGTTGCGATCCTGGCGGCGATCATCTTCATGATCTACTTCCAGTACACACGCACCGGGCTGGCACTACGGGCCACATCGGAAGACCATGAGCTGGCCCGCAGCGTCGGTATCAATGTGCCGCGCATTTTCGGCCTCTCCTGGGCCATTGCCGGAATCATTGCCACGGTGGGTGGTATCCTGTTGGCAACGCTTACCGGCGTCAGTCTAAGTTTGTCCATCGTGGCGCTGGTGGCTTTCCCGGCAATTTTGCTGGGCGGTTTGCAATCCTTTCCCGGAGCCATCATCGGCGGCTTGCTGGTCGGGCTGTCCCAGGCGATGGTGCAGGCGTCATCCGTTCCGATGGTGCGCAGTTCTTCCGAGATTGCACCCTATATTTTGCTGCTTATTGTTCTGCTGATCCGGCCCGAAGGGCTGTTCGGTGAGAAACGGATCGAACGGGTATAACAAGAGAGTTCTGACTTATGGCCGCACTTCGTCCCGCGGGAGATTTTGACCGCAGTTACGAACAAGATATGGGCGTTATTCGCAGACCCTGGCAATGGGTTGTGCTGGGGTTAGCCCTGCTGGCAGCCTACACGGTTCCGTTTTGGGGCAACGCCTACACCGTCGGCACGGTCAACCGGATCGCCTATACGATTATCGCCGTACAGGGTCTGAATGTCCTGACCGGCTACACAGGCCAGATCTCGCTCGGCCAGGCAGCGTTCATGCTGGTCGGCGGTTACATCTCCGCCCTGACCACAATTCATCTGAACTTCCCGTTTCCCATCGCCTTGCTGGCGGCCGGGCTCGGCGCGGGCTGGTGGGGCTATTATTCGGTCTGCCGTCCTTGCGCGTCAAAGGCTTCTATCTGGCAATGGCGACACTGGCGGCGCAGTTTATCATCCCCTGGCTGACCCGCTACACCTTCCCCAACTACCTGGGCGGGACGACCGGCCGAATTGACGTGCCGGTACCGGTTCTCTTTGGAATCTCCTTCAGCGAAGCAGGGCAATACCTATATCTGTCACTGACGGTCCTGTTGATCACCACGCTCCTGACGCTAAACATTTCCCGTACCAAACTGGGCCGGGCATTTGTCTCCGTGCGTGATAATGATCTGGCGGCCGAATTGCTGGGCGTCAATCCGTTCGGCTACAAAATGCGTGCCTTTTTCCTGGCTTCATTCCTGGCGGGGATCGCCGGAGCATTGAAAGCCCACAGCCAGCGCGGTGTGGGTACGGAGTTCGGGTATGGCCTGGAAGAGTCCATCTTCCTACTGGGGATGCTGGTCATCGGCGGGTTGGGCACCAACCTGGGCCCGTTCCTGGGTGTGACCACGGTCATCCTGCTGGAAGACATGGCCGGGTTGGCCGGGCAAACCATGGCCGGACTGTTCCCGGGCCAGGCCGCTCGCTTTCTCACTTCCTTCCGGCCGATATTCTTTGGCCTGGTACTCATGCTGTTCCTGATGTTTGAGCCGCGCGGACTGGCCCACCGCTGGCAACTGTTCAAAACCAGTTGGCGGTTACGGCCGTTCTCGCGTTAGCAGTCTACAGAGGCGACCGGTTATACATGGAGTATGGTCGGCCCTATAAATTAGTATCCACCCCATTCGCGGGGCTAGTAGTGGTAGGATGAAATCCGTTTAGTTCAGAAAGGAGATGAAACGATGAAGAAAGTAATTGTCTTGATGAGTTTGCTCTTGCTGGTAGCCATCCTGGCGGCCTGCGGCGGCGCGACCGGCCAGGAAGCGGCAGCAACCGTTCAGTCAGCCGTTGAGGAAGTTGCCCCGACAGTCCAGGCGGCCGTCGAAGAGGTTAGCCCCACTGTAGAAGCGGCCGTCGAGGAAATGACGGCCGACGCAACATGTCCCCAGACCTATGAAGGCGAAACGATTGTCGTCCACCAGGCAGCGGGTCTGACCGGTCCGCTGGCCCAGATTCTGGGCGACGGGTTCATTACCGGTTCCACCGATGCGGTTGAGCGCATTAACGCCAACGGTGGTGTCTGCGGCATCATGCTGGAACTCAAACTCGAAGATTCACAATACGACCCGGAACAAGAAGTTGCCATTTACGAGCGTTACCGCGCTGAGGATCCGGCCCCCCTGTTCCACCTAACCTATGGCAGTGGCGCGGCCATTGCCCTGAAAGACCGCGTGGTCGAGGACCAAATCCCTCATCTGACGGCCGGTCTGAGCGATGAGGCATTCTACATCCCGCGTGACGGTTACACCTTCGGCACCGGACCGATCTACTCCGACCAGTTCGCGGGGTTCCTGACCTGGCTGAAGGACAACTGGGCCGAGGTCAAACCGGAAGGGGCCTCGGATGAAATCGTCGTGGGTGTTGTCGGTTGGGCCAACTCCTTCGGCGCCGGGGCTACCACACCGACCGCCCTGGCTTACGCCGAGGAACTGGGCATCACTGTCTTGCCGCTGGAGTCACAGGAAGTATCGCCTAAAGCCGACGTTACCGGACAGATTCAGAATCTGCTGGTGAATGGGGCCAACGTTATCTACTCGCAGGCCCTGTCCTTCGGTCCGGCCCAGGTCATCGGCACCGTTCGGGCGCTCAACGCCTGGGATCAGGTCATTGTCGGTGGCGTCAACTGGAGCATGAATACGGATGTGCTCAACATCCTGGGCGAAAATGCGGCACTGATGGACGGCTATTACGGCGTATTCCCCAACTATTGGTGGAACGACACCGATGTGCCGGGTATTCAGCAAGCGTTAGAGGATTTCACCGCCAGTGGGTTGCCTGATTCCAAGAAGGATATCGCCTACCTGCTCTCCTATGGACAGATGTTTGCCGTATCCAATATCCTGCAGCAGGCGCTTAGCGATGTAGGGCTGGAGGGTCTGAGCGGCCAGACGTTCTTCGAGGCCATGCAGAAGCTGGGGACGATTGATGCCGGCGGCATCTATTCCTACAATGCCAACGGTCAGGATCGCGCTCCGCGGACAGCACAAATCCGGCAGGTACAGTTCACGGATGGGACGGCCGATTTCGCGGTGGTGGAAGACTTCTTCGAGCTACCCGACACGCGCCCGCCCGCACCGTAAATCACCGTTAATTTTTGAAGACGATGGGCTGCCGGCGAAGGGAGGATCCCGAATCGCCGGTAGCCCACCAGTGGTTTGAAGATGCTGCAAGTCAACAACATCGAAGTTATCTATAGTGACGTCATTCTTGTTTTGCGTGGGGTGACGTTGGCGGTAGAGCCGGGACAAATTGTCGCCCTGCTGGGCGCAAATGGGGCCGGCAAGTCTACCACGCTCAAGGCAATCTCCGGCCTGCTTCATACGCAGGAAGGTGAAGTGACGCGTGGCAATATCACGTTCGAGGATGAGCGCATTGATCATTTGGCACCCGACGATATCGTCCGGCGAGGCATTGTTCAGGTCCTGGAAGGACGGCCGTTGTTCCGGCACCTGACTGTTGAGGAAAACCTGCGGAGCGGTGCACTGGCTCGCAGCGTCAACCGACAGGACCTGCAGGCCGATCTCGATCGCGTCTATGACTACTTCCCCGGCTCTGGGAGTTTCGCGATCGCACCAGCGGCTATCTGTCCGGGGGTGAACAACAGATGGTTGTTATCGGCCGTGCGCTCATGGGCCATCCGCGTCTGATGTTGCTCGACGAGCCGAGCCTCGGTCTGGCTCCTCTTCTCGTACAGGGCATCTTCAACATCATCCGCCGGATCAACGAAGAAGAAGGCATGTCCATCTTGCTTGTTGAACAAAATGCCCATGTTGCCTTACAGACGGCCGATTACGCCTATGTTATGGAGAACGGCCGAATTGTGCTGGACGGCCCAACCAGTACGCTGGTGGATAATGCTGATATCAAGGAATTCTATCTGGGGTTAACCCAGGTGGGTGAACGCAAGAGTTATCGCGACGTGAAGCATTATAAGCGCCGCAAACGATGGCTGGGGTAAACCCCGCAAATTAAATCACAATGATGGATCAAGAAACGAATATACAGTTGCATGATACCGTGCGCTTTGCCTATGACCATGCACCGGCCGTGCGCGAGCGATTCGATAGTGCCGGAATCACACCGGATGATATTCGCAGCGTCGCGGACCTGAGCCGGATCCCCATCCTGACCAAGGATGAGGCTATTGCCCGGCAAGCGGCCGAACCCCCGTTTGGCGGAATGTTGGCCGGACCGCTGCTGGCTGTCAGCCGACTCTTCTTCTCTCCTGGCCCGCTATACGAACCCGCTCCGGCCGCCGATGATCCGGTCTGGGAAGCGGCCCTGACGGCCCTGGTGCGGGCGGGTTTTGAGGCGTCAGATGTCGTACTCAACTCACTCTCGTATCACCTGACTCCAGCCGGGTATCTGTTCGATGAGGCATTTGTGCGATTGGGGGCGACGGTTATCCCCGCCGGAACGGGCAATAGTGATCTGCAACTCCAAATGGCCCAGGTGCTTGGGGCAACCGGATATGTAGGGACGCCAAGTTTTTTGATGAGTTTGATCCAGAAGGCCGAAGCACAGGGGCTGGATTTCCGGCAGGATTTTGCCCTGCGCAAGGCCATTACGACAGCCGAACCCTTGCCCCCAGCCTGCGCCAGACGCTCGTCGAAACCTACGGCCTGACTGTATGCAACGCCTACGGCACGGCCGAATTCGGTCTGTTGGCGACCAACACGGGTGAAGGCATGGCTCTGCAACCTTCCGGATCCGATCATACAGGTGATTCACCCAGACACCGGTTTGCCGGTTGGGCCGGGCGAAACAGGGGGAAGTTGTCGTCACCAATTACAGCCGTATCTACCCGCTGATCCGCTTTGGGACAGGCGATCTGGCAATGAACGTTGACCCGACACCGGGCCAAAGCCGTCAGGAGGATCGCTCGATTATCCTTGTCGGCCGTCGGGGAGAAGCCGTCAAGGTGCGCGGTATGTTCGTCCATCCCAACCAGGTGCGCTTTGCCGCCGGGCAGGTAGTCGGCGTACAGGCTGTCCAGGCGGTCATTACGCGACCGGACGGCGTGCGGGACCATCTGGGATTGCTGGTGGACGCCGCCGAAGATGCCGACCGTCAGGCACTGGCCGACCAACTAGCTCAGGCAGTTCAGGCCATCTGCCGGGTGCGGGTGGACGAAGTAGTGTTCGCGCCGGCTGACGGGCTATCGGCCGATGCGCCGGTAGTACAAGACGCGAGAGAGTGGAAATAGCATTTATCGCTTCCCCAGATTTCGGGAGCATTCTAAATCCCCAAAACCCTGGTTTCGTAACAATTAGCAGACGGCGAAAGGCCCCAGAGATGATTGGATATCTCTGGGGCCTTTGTTTTCGTAACGTTTAGGAGACGATCAACCGCTATATTGTTGATCATGACAGAATTGCCATCCACATATCCTAACGGAAAGCACCAGCGCTTACTCAACGCAGCCAGGAGCATCCTGATCGGTCTGACCGTGGTGGCTATCCTCATTACCGTTTCAAGCTTGCTGAGGGCTTTTCCGGGCGTCCAATCTGACTGGCAACTGAATAATGCCTATGCCTCTTTGCAAGACGTCCTGTCATACCAAACTGTAGTGGCGCTCATTGCTGTCGCCAAGGGTGTGTTACTGGGGCTATATTTCGCAACGGCCGTTCTGCTACTGGCCCAACCTCCCACGTCTGTAACCTTGCTGGCCGTACTGACGTTGATTGCCCTACCGTTTTCTCTGGGACTCGGCGGGCTGGGTAGCACAGTCCCCCAGCCGGTCCGTTTGCCGGAATCATAGAACTCGTCAAAAACGGGTTCGAGTTTCTCGGGCCGATTGCGCTGGTTCTGTTACTTTTCACCTTTCCCAATGGCCGGTTTGCACTCGCGCTGGTTACGCTATATTGCTCTGATCGGCATGTTAGTAACCCTGGCTTTTTTGTTGTGCCCGATCTCGGTGATCGGGGATGGTTGTTGTTAATGGGCATATTTGCCCTCATCCTGCTGGCGACCGTCATCGGGCAAATATGGCGCTATCATTGGGCTGAGCCGGCGCAGCGAAGGCAGACAATCTGGTTTGTCATCATGGTCGCTTCTTTCGTCGGATGGCTTCTGATCAGTCTCTGGGACAAGCTTGCCGTTCCCAGTCTCATCATGCAGTTTATCCCCCTGAGCCTCCTCCCTATCTCATTAGTCGTGGCTGCCCGGCGTGGTGCATGGGGTCATCCCGTTTCCCGACGGACCATCCGGCTTTACGCCGGATCAATCGCGGTGGTTTTCGTAGCGTCGCTTATAGCGGCTGCGTTCTGGTGGAGCGCCAACAAGCCGGTCGCCATTAATATTGCTGACCTGTCAGACGGAGAGCCTGTGCCGATCCTGGTAGATACCGATATGGCAATGGACGACATTACGGCCCTGCTTTATCTGCTCCAGCATCCGGCGACAGACTTACGGGCTATTACCGTCAATGGTGTTGCACACGCTCATTGTGACAGCGGTGTCCGCAATGCTCTGGGATTGCTGGAATTAACCAACGCACCGGCCATCCCTGTATCTTGTGGCCGGGAAACAGCCTATCCGTCCGGCGTCCCGGCCCCCGAAAGCTGGCGACGGAACGCTGATAATCTGTACGGCGCGTCTGTACGAACCGGTGACCGAGCCAGGGATCCGCGTCCGGCGGCAGTCCTCCTTCGAGATACCATTCGCGAAGCCCCCGGCGAAGTGACCATCCTGGCTATCGGTCCGCTTACCAATCTCGCCGAGGCATTTGAAGCCGATCCGGAACTGCCCGGACTGGTCAAGTCCATCGTTATCATGGGTGGGGCAGTAGACGTGACCGGCAATGTGGCGAATGGAGTCGAGGGGATAAGCAATCAATATGCCGAGTGGAACTTCTTCGCGGATCCGGTAGCGGCCGACATCATTCTTGCATCCGGTGCGCCAATCACCCTAATTCCCCTCGACGCCACAAACGATGTACCGTTCAGCCAATCGTTTCATCAGCGGCTCAGCCAGCACCACGAAACAAAGCCGGCTACCTTCGTCTATAATTTGTTCTATCTGAATTCCTACTGGCTCGATGGTGGAATGTACTGGTGGGATACGCTAACGGCGGCGGCAACCCTTGAAGACGACCTGCTGACATACGACGAGACGTCCCTTGATGTTGTCACCGAAACCGGATCAGAAACGGCGCGCACCGTTCGCGACCCGAACGGCAATCCTGTGCGAGTGGCTGTATCGGCCGACGCACCCCGATTCGAGGCTTTGCTCCTGGCACTGCTTAACCGCAACTGATGTCCGGGACACCATCAGCCACCTCGCCGCCACCATGAAACAGTGCTGACAAACCTATGGTTGACCCTAGATCGCGTAGTCTAGACTTCTCGTTCAGGCACTCCTGCCGGTTATGGGGGATGGGCGGGAGTGGTTGCGAACTGTATAATTCGAGGGATTTCATAGGAGGCAACTACTAGTGAGCGAGCCGCTCTTCAAACAAGTTCATTACAATCTTGGATCACTTATCCAATTCATTGACATCGGTCAAATCGGTTTACCAGATATCCAAAGACCATTTGTGTGGCCTAATACAAAAGTACGCGATCTATTTGATTCCATGTATCGTGGCTACCCTGTTGGTTATTTGCTGTTTTGGCAAAACGGGTTCACATCAAGCACTCAAGCCATAGGAACCGATGCTAAACAAAAAGTGCCAAGTTTACTTATTGTAGATGGACAACAGCGGCTGACCTCACTCTTCGCAGTCATCAAGGGCGTACCGGTAGTACGAGACAATTTTAGTACTGAGAAGATCGAGATCGCATTTAATCCCATACTTGAGCGTTTTGAAGTATCCGACGCGGCAATCCGTAGGGATCCAGCTTATATTCCTAACATATCAACGCTATGGGCTAATGGTGCTGATATATTTGACCTCGTAGATACTTATCTGCAAAGACTCAGTTCAGGACGTGAGATTACCAGCGAGGATGAAAAACAGATCAAGAAAGCTATTAGTCGGCTAAATAACCTTGACTCGTTTCCGTTTACAGCACTTGAGCTCTCGGCAAATCTTGGAGAAGAAGAAGTTTCTGAGGTCTTTGTTCGTGTAAACAGTAAAGGAACACCACTTAATCAGGCGGATTTTATTTTAACCTTGATGTCTGTATTCTGGGACGAGGGGCGAAAGAATCTGGAAGACTTTTGTCGAGATGCGCGTATCCCATCAACGGGAAAACCCTCTGCGTTCAACCACTTTGTGAAACCAGATCCCGACCAATTATTGCGTGTTTCAGTTGGCCTAGCTTTTAAACGAGCACGCTTGCAATTCGTCTATTCAATTCTGCGTGGCAAGGATTTAGAGACTGGAGAATTCAGCGAAGAACGCCGTGATCAGCAATTTGATACTCTTAGGATGCTCAAGAAAAGGTACTTAATTTAGTCTATTGGCATGAGTTCCTTCAGGCTGTGCTTGGGGCAGGTTTTCGTGGGGGGCGATGGATCAGTTCCACAAATGGCCTGATGTATACGTATGTAATCTACTTAATAGGTCGAACCCAATATGGAGTAGACCCAGCTACACTCCGAAGGATTGTGGGGCAGTGGTATTTCATGTCGAGTTTAACTGGTAGGTACACTGGCTCACCTGAGTCCGCGATGGAGTCGGATCTTGCTCGCTTACGTGGCGTTAAGACTGCATCTGAATTCGTTGGTATATTGGAACAAGTATGCGAAACGGTCCTTACTAATGATTATTGGACAATTACCTTACCAAGTGGTCTTGCAACCTCAGCTTCTCAAAGCCCTACCCTATTCGCCTATTACGCCTCTCTGGCTCTCCTAAATGCCAGAGCTCTATATTCCTCCCAAAGTGTTACGGATTTGGTCGATCCATCAGTGCATTCAACCAAATCTGCCGTTGAACGCCACCACCTATTTCCAAAAGCTTTTCTAGGTGGAATGCACATAACTGAAACATATCGGGTCAATCAAATCGCTAACTACGCCTTAGTCGAGTGGAGTGACAACATCGCCATTAGTGATAAAAGCCCATCTGAATATGCACCCGCAATTGAAAGCAAGCTTGATAAACAAATCCTTCGGAAGATGTATCGGTGGCACGCTTTACCAGATGGATGGTATGAAATGCAATATGACGACTTCCTAGGACGTCGTCGTGAGTTAATGGCGTCAGTTATTCACGACGCATATTTGCACCTTTCAGCAGGCAGCGCCATGGCAAAGTCTGCGATCTCGTCGATCTCCGTTGCGGAATTGGCTTTACAGGGCGAGTCACCAAACCTCGAATACAAGGGTGCTTTGCGTACCAATCTTCACACCAAGCAAGCCGATCCCCGAATTGAATTAAGTGTCCTTAAAACCATTGCCGGGTTTATTAACTCGAAGGCCGGTGGAACTCTACTTGTAGGAGTTAGCGATGACGGCACTCCCATAGGCGTCCATGAGGATGGTTTTTCAAATGAGGACAAAATGCTTTTGCACCTGGACAACCTAATCCGAGACCGATTGGGAGCAAAACATGCGATGTATATTCACCCTCGTTTTGAAGATTTCGAGGAGGTCCGTGTATTGGCTGTGGAGTGTTCTCCCGGATCTTCACCCGTGTTTGTGAAAGATGGCAATCAAGAGAGATTCTATATAAGGATGGGTGCATCTACCTTCGAACTTAAGGCAAGCGAAACACACGATTATATCAGGGAACGATTCGCTTAGATCCCTCCAATTCAGATCGTAGATATTTTCTAGTCATTTCAGTGGTCTGAGTCTTTGGTTCTTGGCTTATTCCGAGTACAATTCCCCTCAATAATCTTTGCGGAGAATTTGTCTATGGATCCCGAAAACGCCCCAAGCCTTATCATCCCGATTGCCATTTTTATTGCCGTTCTGGCAGCCTGCGGCGCAATTACTTTGGCGCTGACGGTGGTAGCCGGCGTGATTACCCTGCACTGAGCCACCTCGTAAGTAGCGACCTTCACGGTGTTGCCGTACCTCACCAACCATCATTAAGCCCCACCCAATTCCAGGCGCTGTGTTTGTTAAGCCCAATCGACATTGCTACAATTCACCTCACGCATTTGCTAAAGTCAAGGTAGCATATGTGCCTGGGAGCAACCATTAATGGCTATCACAAAAATAGGCGAGCAATCTTTCGGACAGGATAGTCCGCTGGACGAGTTGGATTCAACCAAAGGCTCTCGTTCGGGCTGGCGCGAGCGTCTCAGTACGCTGGCGGTGCTGTTCAAATTGCGTATCGTCTTTTTACTCCTGGTTGCCGCAACCGGTGGCGCTTTCCTAGCCGCCGGAAGTTGGCCCGGTTGGGGAACACTGGCTCTTGTTTGGGTAGCCGGTGGCATGGCCGCTGCCGGAGCTTCCTCGCTTAACCAGTACTGGGAGCGAAACAGGGATGGGTTGATGGGCCGCACCAAGAAGCGGCCGTTGGTCAACGGGGACATAGACGACCCGCGCTGGGTTCCCTGGGTTGGCGTGCTGCTGATCGCCGTGCCTGTGCTGGCCGTCCTGCCGTTTAACCCGGCACTTTCATTCTTTTTGCTCCTCGGGGCCGTCATCTATGTCGGCATCTATACCATCTGGCTTAAGCCCCGTACGCTGCTAAACATCGTCATCGGCGGCGCGGCCGGTAGTGCGGCCGTCCTGAGTGGCGCGGCGGCCGCCGGAGATTGGAGCAACGTCGGCGCGCTGGTGCTGGCAGCCATTCTATTTCTCTGGACCCCGTTCCATTTCTGGAGTCTGGCAATCCTGTACCGCGAGGAATACGAACGGGCTGATGTTCCCATGCTCCCGGTACATACGACTCCGCAACAGGCTGCCTGGTGGGTCATGGCCCACACCGCCCCTACGGCAATTCTGAGCCTTCTACTCGTTGTCCTGCCGGGACTGGGCTGGCTTTACTTCATCCCGGTTTCGCTGGTAACGGCCGATCTGGTGATCAAGAACGTTCGTCTCATTATTGACCCCTCCAAGCCGAATGCACGCGCCCTGTTCATGTCCTCCAACTACTATCTGCTGGTCCTTCTGGTTGCCATTTGCCTGGATATGGCAATCCCCTGGTAATGGGTATTCCTCCCTGGTGGCGCCAAAACAACCATCGAATTTGCACTACATTTCACAATAGCCTATTATTAACGTAGGCTTAGCGAACTCCAGGCGTTGCGTAATGTGCAATACCCGGTTTCCGCAAGCAACATGAACAAGAGAATTTGTGCAATAACCCGGCGACCTGATGCATGTACCTAACACGACCCGAACTTATCTGGTCACGCCAAAGCCAGCGGCGTTGCAACGGTCTGCCAAAATCCAACACCCACACTTCCCACGCGTTCCACAATTGATATTCATTACCACTGGTTCAGGCCACGTGTTTGAATACTTGAAGTTGCCCGTCAATTAGATAGTTGCGAGGAAAGTAGCCAGCCAGGTAGCTGGCTGTTTTGATCCCCGCAAGTGGAGGTATGTATTTGAGCTTTGCAATACGTTAATCGGCCGTACCTGACGCGTCAGGCTTAGTTAGCTCGAACCTTTATAAGAGAATAGACCTTTCAGATCGAACAAGGAGAAGAATGAGATGAAAGCACGAACGAGTTTATTTTTGATACTGATCGCCATTGTAGCGGCCGTCCTCGCGGCGTGTAGCGCACCTGCAGAAACCGTTGAGGTGACACGCGTGGTTGAAGTTACTCGCGTTGTGGAAGCAGCCGCAGCAGACACAGCCGATACGGCCGCTCCGGTCGTTACCGGCGACACTCTGGATGCTGTTCGCGAGCGCGGCGTGTTGCGTTGCGGTGGTAATCAATCGGTACCCGGCTTCGGATATATCAATCCCGATACCAATGAATTCGAGGGCTTTGACATTGACTATTGCCATGCCATAGCCGCGGCCGTACTGGGCGACTCAGGTGCTATTGAGGTCCGTCCGACAACCGCGAATGAGCGTTTCCCCGTTCTTCAGTCAGGTGAAGTTGACGTCCTTATCCGTAACACCACCTGGACAATTAGCCGTGACACCTCCCTGGGTTTCAACTTCGCACCCACCACGTTTTATGACGGACAGGGTATGATGGTCCGTGTAGATTCCGGTATCACCGATCTGGCAGGTCTGGAAGGTGGAACCATCTGCGTTCAGTCCGGTACGACAACGGAGAAAAACCTGTCTGACGTCTTCCGCGCCGAAGGTATTGATTTCACCCCGCTTGTTTTTGACAACGCCGACAGCACCCGTGAGACCTATGACCAGGGTCAATGTGACGGCTTCACTACTGACAAGTCCGGTCTTGTTTCCCAGCAAATCCTGCTGGCCGAGCCAAGTGCCCACACGATCCTGGACGTAACCATGTCCAAGGAGCCTTTGGGGCCGCTGGTACGTCACGGCGATGACAACTGGTTTGACATCGTAAAATGGACGGTGAACTGCACCATCCAGGCCGAGGAACTGGGCATTGATTCCACCAATGTAGATAGCTTCCTAGGCGGCGAAGATCCGGTCATCCAAAATCTGCTTGGCGAA
The DNA here is from genome assembly GCA_041390945.1 of Chloroflexota bacterium. Classification (GTDB taxonomy): domain Bacteria; phylum Chloroflexota; class Anaerolineae; order Promineifilales; family Promineifilaceae; genus Promineifilum. The sequence continues at coordinate 94,548 of JAWKOY010000022.1, read as the reverse complement.
ACCGGCGACCTGGGTGTTCCGATGAGCCTGGGCAACGACTTCTGCTACCAGGTCATCAAGCAGGTCGGCAATTACGGCGAGATCTATGCCCGCAATCTGGGCCCGGATACACCGTTCAATTTGCCGCGCGGCCTGAACGAACTGTACACAAACGGCGGCCTGCTGTATTCCCCGCCGTTCCGTTAATCACTAAATTTCAATAAGGTGTAGATGATGTGGCCCGGTTTCGCGAAACCGGGCCACATCGCTACAACATTCCGAAAACACCCTGTGTTGTGCATGATGTTATTCGGAGGTGATGTGTATGGCTGAATTCACACCCCAGGTGCCAAAGCCGGATGAGAGTGTCCCTTTCTGGCGTGATCTGCGTGTGCTGGGCGTGCTGGCCCAAATCGCGGCCATCATTGCTGTCGTGCTTGGTGCGGCCTGGTTGCTCAACAATGTAGCGGCCAACCTTGTAACGTTGGGCGAGAGCCAGTTCATCTGCCAGGATGGCAGTAGTAGCTTCCGATGCGCCTTTAACTTCCTCCGCCTGGATGCCCAGTTTGATATTTCCGAAACGTCAATCGCTTACGACCCCAGTGATTCCTATAGTCGGGCCTTGCTTGTTGGCGCCTTAAACACGATTAAAGTCTCATTTTTCGGCATCATTTTGGCGACTGTTCTGGGTACGGTCACCGGTATAGCCCGTCTGTCATCAAACTGGTTGGTCAGTTCCGTTGCTCGCTGGTATGTAGACATCATTCGCAATACGCCGCTCCTGCTGCAATTATTCTTCCTGTTTTTTGGCGTCATCCTCCTTTTGCCACCGATTCGCGAGGCAATTCAACCCTTTGGATTGCCCGTCTACCTCAGCCAGCGCGGCTTTGAAATGCCCGGTCCCGTCATGATGCCGTCGTTCAGGACATGGCTGTTCTTTATCCTGGCCGGTGTGGTCCTGGCGGCCGTTTTCTCATGGCTGCTCGGCCGCATTCAACAACACCAGTCCGGCAGCGTTCATCGCTGGTTGTGGCCCGTCCTGTTATTCGTGGCCGTGGCCGTTGGCGGCTGGTTCTTCGCCATGCGCTCCGCGGCCGATAATCAGGGTCTTCTGGCGACGCCTGAGTCCGGGATCGCCACATTTGATGACATTGCCGCCACCGTCCAGGCAAGGCTGGGTGTAGATGAGCTCAGGGACCTGGATGAACTTGAAGCATCCGGCGTGCTGACCGAGGACGAAATATTGGCGGCCGCCCTCTCCGTTTGCGCCGTCCGCGACGATCCGGCCGAGGTCAACCTCACCGCCCAACTGCGGCGAGCCAACATTCCCTATACCGTCAGTCGCAACACAACACTGGACAAAACGGCCGCTGATTTCACGGGTGGAGATTGTGATGTGTTTGTGGCCTCACAAGCCGAGCTGGCGGACATCCAGAGCGCCCAACCGGAGTTGGCTACCGGCACACTGGTCCCCCTGGCCGAGACGCCGGTGCGCATCTCGGTTCCGCGCATTGAAGGGCTGAACTTCGTGGGCGGCATCAAGATGACGCCCAACTTTGCGGCCATCCTCATCGGACTGTCGGTTTATACGGGTGCCTTCATTGCCGAGATCGTTCGCGCCGGTATCCAGTCTGTTTCCAAGGGACAAACCGAGGCAGCGCGTGCGCTGGGTCTTTCCGAAAGCCAGCGGCTATGGCTCATTATCCTGCCGCAGGCGTTGCGAGTCATCATTCCCCCCTTAACCAGCCAATACCTGAATCTGGTGAAGAACTCCAGTCTGGCAATTGCCGTGGGGTATCCGGATTTGTGGTCTACCGCCTTTACAACGCTCAACCAGTCAGGTCGGCCGATCCAGGTCTTCCTGATCGTGATGGGTACTTACTTGTCCTTCAGTCTGCTGATTTCAGCCTTTTTGAACTGGTATAACCAGCGCATCGCCTTTGTGGAGAGATAAGCATGACCACTCTGTATCAAAACTTTCAATCGGTCGTGCGCGGCGAGGAAGGCGCCCAAATTAACTTCCGCGACTTTATCCGGGACAACATCACCAATAGCTGGTGGCTGGCGCTGGCTGTGTTGTTTCTGACCTATGTCGCCGCGCGTCTGGTCATTGCTCAAACGCAAGCTGCACCGGTGACAACACTTATTATTGTCGGCGTATGGCTGTTGTCGGTGACCGCAACCGTCATGGGCAACATTACCCACCACCACTCGCGGGTCACGATGTGGCTAAGCCGTAATCTGTATACATCACTGGCAAGCACACTGGTAACACTGATTCTGCTCCTGCTGGTGGTTGCAGCTCTGCGCGGGTTTATCGGCTGGGCATTTGTCCGGGCCAGTTTCTCCACCGACCCGGAGGTTGCGGCCGAAACCCTGGCCCAATGGGATAACCCCGGCGCCAACTGGGGTGCGGTGATTGACAACTTCCGCAACCTGATGGTCTTTCGCTTTCCGCGAGAGCAGTCCTGGCGAATCTGGGCGCTTATCCTCTGGAACGTACTGCTTCTGATCCCCAGTGGCTACGTCTTTTCACGCGAGGTCTTCCGCCGGTCACGGTTGCGTACCGTCTTGATCATTTTGTGGCTCTTTACGCCGATTCTCGCCTATATCCTCTTGCGCGGCTTTGGTACCGGCGGACCCGTCCCGGTGCTGAATCCAGACCTTTTCTGGGGTGGTCTGCTGCTGACGCTTATCATTGCCGTCTTCGGCATCGTGGCCTCTTTCCCCCTGGGAGTGGTCCTGTCGTTGGGTCGCCGGAGCCAGATACGCGGCATCCCGGCCTGGTTAACCTACGGCATCACCGGCCTTCTAACCGTGTATCTCTTGATAACCACCACATTCCCCGCCCTGCGAACGGCAACCGGCATCGGGCAGCAACTTCTGGCTTTCTGGCCGCTGCTCATCATGCTGGCGGCGTTCTTGTTCCAGAAGTATTTCAAAGGTAATGCCGTTGCCATGTTGAGCACGGTTTACATCGAAGTGATCCGCGGTGTGCCGCTTATCACCATCCTGTTCATGTCCATCATCCTCTTTCCCATCTTCCTGCCGCCGGGGGTCGAGGTGCTGAGCACGTGGCGTGTGCTGGCGGCAGTGGCCCTGTTTGCCGCAGCTTATCTGGCCGAGAATATTCGTGGCGGGTTACAGTCCATCCCCAAGGGGCAATACGAAGCGGCCGATGCTATCGGTCTGAGCACAGCCAAGAAATACCGGCTGATCATCCTGCCTCAGGCATTACGGGCCGTCATCCCGGCCATCGTCGGCCAATTTATCGGTCTCTTTAAGGACACGACCCTGGTGGCGATTGTCGGGCTAATCGAACTACTCGGTGTCGCCAACCTGATCTCGGCCCAGCCGGACTGGCTGGGTGTGCGCCGCGAGCCGTATGTGTTTATTGCCATCATTTACTTTATCGGCAGCTACGCCATGGCCGGTTACAGTCGCCGGCTGGAACGACAACTCGGCGTGGGCGAACGCTAACAATAGGGCGAAGGAACAACGTCCATGACAACGACAACAAACGACAATCAACGTATTGAAGACATTATCATTTGCCACGATGTCCATAAATGGTTTGGCGACTTTGAGGCGCTACGCGGCATCAGCCTGACGGTGAAGCGCGGTGAAGTCATCGTCATCATCGGGCCATCCGGCTCCGGTAAATCAACCTTCATCCGCACTATCAACCGGCTGGAAGAACACCAGCAGGGCGACATCATCGTGGACGGAATTACCCTGAGCCATGACGTGCGCAACATTGCCGAAATCCGCCGCGAAGTGGGCATGGTCTTCCAGCAGTTCAACCTGTTTCCCCATCTCACGGTTCTGGAAAATGTGACGCTGGCACCGATCAACGTCCGCAAGTGGCCGCGCGACCGGGCCGAGGCCAAGGCCATGGAGTGGCTGGGTCGGGTTGGTATCCCTGAACAGGCGCAAAAGTATCCCGGCCAGCTTTCCGGCGGACAGCAACAGCGCGTTGCCATTGCCCGCACGCTTTGTATGGAACCGAATATCCTGCTGTTTGATGAACCTACTTCGGCGCTGGACCCGGAGATGATTAAGGAAGTTCTGGACGTGATGCGCGATCTGGCGCAGTCAGGCTACACCATTCTGGCGGTGACACACGAGATGGGGTTTGCCCGTACCGTTGCCGACCGCGTTGTTTTTATGGACGCCGGGCAGATCGTTGAGGAGAACACCCCGGAGGCGTTCTTTGCCAACCCGGAGCATGAGCGCACAAAACTGTTCCTGTCCCAGATTTTGAGTCACTGATTGCCGGGGTTGTCTGATACCCCATACAATAAATTCGCCGTTGACTGACCCAGCAAACCAGTCAACGGCGTTGATGTCTCGCTCCATGACGGGCTGTATCAACTGTTTATATTTACCTCACCGCATCTGCCCATTTAGACCGACTTGGCTATAATGAGCATGTAGCGCTATTGAATAGCCTGCAAGGGGCGATCATACAAATGATCAATGCACACAATAAAGACGAAAAGTCAGCGCGCCTGGCCCAAATCATCCGTCTCTATGAAAGTGGACAGGTAAGTGAGTTAATGGACCAGAGATTATCCAAGCTGCTGTCTACCGAAGCGGCCGAGGCTCGAAACACTGTCGAGGTCCTGGAATCTGACTTGACTGAATTTGAAGATAAATATGGCCTCAAATCGTCACAGTTCTTCGAGCGCTTTGAGCACGGAGACATGGGCGATGCGATGGATTACATAGAATGGGCCTCACTTTATCAGATGTACGTGAGGGCTAACAAACGGCTGGAGTTGCTCACAGAGGTAGAGTGACCATATCGGATGCATACCTGGAGGCAATCAGCAGCGACTGATTGACGATCCGTATGTAACTCACTATCGGATCCTTCGTTATCGCGTCGCTGGTGATTCATTCTTTATTCGTGCGCAGGTCATCTTCCAGGATGCCGGCACCCTGCACTTTTCGGAATATGGTGAATATGACGCGAACGGAGTGTATGAGGTGATCACTTACAGTTTTCACTGGATGGATTCCTCAAATACATTGCGTTGGCGTTGGGATAAAGCCCCTCACTATCCAAAGCTTGCCGGTTACCCGCATCATGTCCATAGCGGTAGCGATGAGAACAATCCCGTGCCGGGAGAACCGATGAACCTGTTTAAAGTACTGGATCGGATCGCTGAAGAAATTCACGAATAGACATTCCGGGCAATGGTTCGATCACTAAACCGGGACGTAGTTTCCAATGATTTAGGTATCTTTTTATGGCAGAAGCACTATTCGGCCGAATGGCTAACCCCAATACCCGCGCATCCGCAGCCCGCCAACGCGTGCAGGGCATCCAGCACCACCGCCGGCTCACTCCCGGATCACCGGCACCCGGCGAAAGTCCCCGCATCACCGTGACCGTTGGGCCGGGGATTCCGGTAGATGATATGGTCTGCATCATCACAGAACCGGAAGTTGTGGTTATGCCGATGGTCAAAGCACGCCCAGAATGGGACCTGCTGTCCTGGGGATATGTCGGTGAGTGGGTGGTCAACCTGCCGCCTTTCACCGCCGGATCGATTGTCCGCTATCAGATTCGCGCCACGGATCGGGATAGCGGCGATTACTTGTGGGCCGACGATGGCGAGACTTACTCCTATATCGTCGGTGACTCCGGTCCGCCGGCCTGGGCGCAGCCGGCGATCATCTACCAGGTCTTCCCGGATCGCTTCCACCCCGGTCAGGGTCGGGAATGGAACGCCACTAAGCATCTTAGTGATATCTACGGGGGGACGCTGCGGGGCGTCATTGACCATCTCGACTACATCGCCAATTTGGGGTTTACCGTCATCTGGCTGAACCCTTTCTTCCCCGACGCAACCCATCATGGCTACCATGCGACGGATTACTTCACGGTCAATCCGCGCTTGGGCACAATGGATGATGTGCGCGAGTTGGTAGACAAGGCCCATGCACGCGGGGTCCGTCTCTTGCTGGACTTCGTCGGCAACCATTGGGGCAGCAACCATCCAACTTTCCAGGATGCGTTGACGAACCCGGACAGCCCCTACAAAGACTGGTATTTCTGGCGAAGCTATCCCGACGACTATGTGGCCTATTTTGACGTCTCCGATTTGCCCAAGGTCAACGTAGACCACCCGGCCGCGCGCGACTACCTGCTGCGCAGCGTCGCTTTCTGGCTGGGGGATGTCGGCTTCGATGGGCTGCGCCTTGACCACGCCGATGGACCGTCCACGGACTTCTGGACTGATGTGCGCGCCGTTGCTCGCAGCGTGCGGCCGGATGCCTGGATGTTCGGCGAGGTGGTACGGCCGCCCGATCAGCAGCTTGCCTACAGCGGCCTGTTTGACGGCACCCTTGACTTTGTGTTGGGCCAGGCACTGCGCAACACGTTCGGCGCGGGAACGATGACGCTGGCTGAATTCGACGCCCTGTTGGAACGGCACGAGGCGTTCTTCCCATCCACATTTAACCGGCCCAGCTTTCTGGATAATCATGATATGGATCGCTTCCTGCTGTTGGCCGGGGGCGACAAACGCAAGCTCAAGCTGGCGGCGCTGTGCCAGTTTACGCTGGGTGGCCCGCCTATCGTCTACAACGGCACCGAGGTTGGCGTCGAGCAGACCATAAGCATGCACGAGCCGGGCAGCCAGGGTATGGAAGAGTGCCGTCAACCCATGTTGTGGGGGGATGATCAGGACGATGACCTCTACGCCTATTTCTACTATCTGATCCAGCTCCGGCGTGCCCACCCGGTTCTCTGGCGCGGGCAGCGCCGTACAGTGTTCCTCGATTCATCCAAGGGCGTCTACGTCTATTTGCGTGAGGACAACACAGAGAGGATGCTGGTCGGGCTGAATCTGAGCGAAAAGCAGCGTGACGTCGCTATCTTCGATGATGCAACAGGCATCACCCACTTCTTCCAACTACCACCCTGGAGCGGCGATATCTCCCTTGCCTGAGACAACACCGGCTGCCGATTCACCCACGCGGCGTTTCCAGTGGTGGCGCTGGGTCATCGTAGCTCTCTTACTCTTCGCCTTCTTCCTGCGCGTCCACCGGTTGGGCGATCAGCGTGTCTGGTGGGATGAGGGCTGGTCGGTCTGGGTATCCCGCCTGACGACCGGCGGTATTTTGTCCACCACCGGCAACGATGTCCACCCGCCGCTTTACTTCTGGCTGCTCCATCTCTGGCGTTCGCTAAGCGGCGACTCCGAGTTCGGGCTGCGGCTGCTCTCGTCCTTCTTCGGTACCCTGACCGTCGCGGCAACATTTGCGCTGGGCCGTGATATGGGCCGGCGCTCTTCGGCTGCGCCTCCTCCCTTCTTGTCGGCGGGCTGGCGGCGTTATTTCTGACTGTCTCCCGGTTTGCCGTTGCCTGGTCCCAGGAGATACGCATGTACGCCCTGGCGTCGCTGCTGGCCGTGACGGCCGTCTGGGCCGCGCGACGTGTGTGGGATTACAACCGAACGGCCGACAAGGTGCTGTTTGTCGGGGCCACGGTGGGCGGCCTATATACCCTGTATCTTTTCGCACCGGTCTGGACAGCCATCAATGTCGCCTGGATATGGGTTTGGTGGAATGTGCCGGATCGCGGCAAGGCCCTGCGCCAGTGGGCCGGGTTGCAGGTCATTGTGATCTTGCTGTTCCTGCCGTGGATAATTTACGCCTCCAGCGGGTTCCTCAGCACGGCCTCGGCTACACCGATCCAGGTGCTGGATTTCCTGCATATTTACTGGACGGTACTGACGGTAGGTATTCCGCTGGATGTCGCCCAGTATAATTCGGCGACGTTACCGGCTCTGGCGATCTTCGGTCTGGCTGTTGCTGCCCTGTTGGTAGCCGCCCGGCAGCATCTGACCAACCGGCCCAACGCCAAGGACGCACGCGCGTTACCGGCCGATTTTCGCTGGCGGCTGCCCCGTGACTTGACGCTGCTCCTGGTGACTCTCCTGCTTCCGGTCGCCATCGTTTACTTTGTTTCCCTGCCGCGCCAGAACTTTTATAATCCCCCGTTTTCGCCCCGCTACCTGGTCATCTTCACCAGCTTCTACAGTATCCTGCTGGCCTGGGATTGGTCATGGTCGGCCGAACGCCGGTCGGCCAGCGCACCGGACGGTCGTCCATTGGGCCGGTCGTCGCCGGGGTACTGGCGTTTTCATGCTGCTCGTGGCCTATACCGGTCTACAGCCTTACTATCCGGGCCGGGTGCTGATTGACGATTACAAGTCGCTGACGGACACCATTGAAGCCTACCAACAACCAAGCGATGACGCTACCGTACTCTACACCGACACAGACTGGCCCATCTTTGCCTACCACCATCCCGATCCCTGGCAGGGCGTGCCCCATCTGTGGACGCTGACGCCGGAATCGGCCGCCGACTACATACAGCCCATCTGGGATGACCATGAAGCAGTTTGGCTGGTGATAACACCCTACAGCGCCACCAGCGATCCCCAGCGTTATTTGCCGCACTGGCTGGCGGACCAGGCAACGGCCGTACGCGAGTTTGCCTACAAGGATATGGCCCTGACGCTCTACACCCGCACACCGGACCGGGCCGCAACGGCCGATGTGCTTGCCCCTGATGCGCCGCAGCCGGTGGACCTGGATATCACCCTACCCGACAACTATCACCTCACCGGCTACACACAGGCTGCACGGGACTTCAAGAGCGGCGACACTGTCCATCTGTTTCTGTATGGGCAGGGGACGTTGCCGCGACAACCGAGGCGGGATTCATCGACGAGGCGAACCAGATTTGGGGATCAACAACCATCACCCTGCCCGCCGCTGCGGAGACAATCCGGCAGCAGGTGGACCTGATCGTGCCGCCGGAAGCGCCGGACGGCCGTTACCGGTTCTATGTGCTGGATGCCACAGGCATACCGGCTCCCTTCGGACAATTGACGATCCGGCAGAAAGACAGCACCTTCCTGACCGAGACTGATGTGACCATTACCAACCGGCTGGACATCCCCTTCGCTGACGGGATTCGGCTTCTGGGCTACGACATCAGTCCATCCGTTCAGCCCGGCGAGGTTGTTGAGCTAACTTTGTATTGGGCTTCTGACGGCGACATTCGGCAGCGCTACAAGGTCTTCACCCATGTATTGGGAGAGACCTTCAATGCAGCCACGGGCAACTTCCTGTGGGGGCAGGTGGACAACGAACCGGCCGCCAATTCCCGCCCCACTACAACCTGGCGCGGGGCGGAAGTCATACGCGACGAGTACACCATTCCGGTTGCGCCGGATGCGCCACCGGGCATCTATCACGTTGAGGTCGGTCTGTATAATCCCGTATCCGGGGAGCGCCTGCCGGTGTTGGGTGGAGACGGGCTGCCGTCGGCCGATCATGTCGTTCTCGGCGATATTGAGGTGACCTCCGGTCCATGAGCAGCGCAGTCAACACCAGCCCATCTTCCCGGCGCTGGCTGGTTGCCGTACTTGCGGCGGCCATCCTGTTACTGGCGCTGGTCCTGCGCGTTCGCGGGCTGGACACGACGGGGCTGTGGGGCGATCAGGCATTCACGCTCAACACGGCCATGCGCTGGGTCAACGGCGGGGACATTCCCCTAGCGGCCAATAAATCGTCGGTCGGCTTTCTGAACCCACCCATGATCGAGTATCTCTACGCCGGAGCGCTCCGTCTCTGGCCGGACATTCTCAGCGTATCCTGGCTCACGCTGCTCGGCGGGATGTTGGCTGTGGCGGTCACCGGCTGGGTCACCGGCCGCATCTTCGGCGCACGCGCCGGGCTGTGGGCCATGCTGGCCTTCGCCGTCGCCCCCTGGGCGGTTTTCTGGAGCCAGCTCATCTGGAATCAGACAATGGTCCCGCCCTTTGCGGCGCTGGCTCTGGGCGGCCTGCTGCTCTATATCGTCGAACGGCCGCGGGCGATCTATCTGATCATCGCCTTTGTCGCCGCTGCGGCCATGACCCAGGTGCATCCGGGAACGGCCGTTCAGGTTCTGGTCATGGGGTTGGTCCTGCTCCTTTTCCGGCGGCGCGTGCGCTGGAGTCACGTCATTATGGCAGGGTTGGTTTTCGCCGCGATGTATCTGCCCTACCTGCTTTACCAGATCAGCACCGGTTGGGCGGATGTACAGGCCATGGGCAGCGTCGCCGGGCAGGAAGCCGCGTTCAGTACGGCCGCCCTGCGGCTCAGTCTGGACCTGATCCGCGTCCAGGGGTTACTGCGCTCGGTGCCCCGAACGGCCTTCTTCGACGCGTTGGCTACCGCCCTGTTCGCCATCTCGGTTGTCCTTGTCCTGTGGCGAGGGTGGACCCTCTGGCGCAACTCACGAAATGAGTCAGAGGGCAAGCAATCTACAGACAGCTTCAGTGCGATGCCGGCTGAATCAGCGGCCGTGCTAATCATATCGTTGTGGTACCTCTTCCCCCTGCTGTTCTACTGGCGATCAGGGGTGTACTTGCAGAATTACTACCTTATCGGCCAGTGGCCGGCACAGTTCATGTTTTTCGGGATCGGCCTGGACACAGCCCAACGCCTCGTGGAAAGCCGGGCCCGCCAGACTAGTGAGCAATCGGCCCAACGCCTCTGGCAGGCGGCCGCCTGGTTGCTGGCGATCCCATTTGTGGCTGTACTGGTCTTCCAGATTCGGTTTACGCTGGCCTATCAGGATGCGCGGGCAGCCGGGGACGGTCCGGCCCTCCAGGTGCGTCATGCTCGCTCAGCCATTACCCAGGCCAATGAACTGCTCACCGCCCAACCCGAATGCCGTCTGGTGGCGGTTGGCACAGGGTCACAGGTCGAAAACTCCAATCTGGCCTTGTTGCAGGAATTCACCGACCCGGCGCGCATCCTGCTAACTGACGGCGATCTCGGCTTGCCGCTGCCCACTCCCTGCGGCATCTATCTCAACGCCCGATCGGGCAGCCCGGCTGCCTATTGGCTGGAAGGCTCAGCAACGCCGGTCCCCGGTGCGGCTGTTGAGGTAAAGGATCAGGTCTGGCCTTTCTATACATGGACGGCCGATCCACCGGCCGATGTATCCGGTGCGCCAACCTGGGAAAATGGTGTGGCTCTAATCGGCTATTTCCGGGGACAACCGCAACGGGGCACCCCCTGGACATGGCCCTGACCTGGGAAGTCGTCGCGCCGCCGGACGGAAAAGCCTATCACTTTGGCGCCTATCTCCTTGACGACCAGGTGCAAGTCGTCGGGCAGCAGGACGGGCCGGGATTTGACAGCGTGCAGTGGCGGGAGGGAGACCGGTTCATTACCTGGTTCTTCGTGCCCGTGCCGGAGGACCTGCCGGGCGGTGAGTATCGGACGGCCGTTGCGCTTTACGGGTGGCCGGATGTGGAGCGCGTCCCTCTAATGAACGGTGAGTTGACTGCCTATTTGGAGCAAATCGAGCTACCTGCGCAGCAACCTTAGCCCGCGGCAATTTGCCACCTCCCCCACATTTGCTACAATTTGTGAAATCTCGCACGACCCGCGCCGAAGGATACATCGTAGTGGAGAATCAAATCCCCGACATCGTGATCGGTCGTCTTCCGCTTTATTTGCGGGAGTTAAACCGAATGGTACAGGAACCCGACCGGGTTACCGCCTCGTCGCATGAGCTGGCAGAGCGGCTAGGTATCAGTTCGGCCCAAATCCGCAAAGACCTTTCCCATTTCGGTGAATTCGGCAAGCAGGGCACGGGATACCACATCCAGTATCTGATCGATCGCCTGACCGAAATTTTGCACCTCACCCAGGAATGGCCGGTCGTCGTGGTTGGAGCCGGTTTCCTCGGCCACGCGCTAGCCAGTTACCGGGGGTTCCAGCATCGCGGCTTTCACATTACGGCCGTTTTCGATAACGACCCGGAGAAAATCGGCAAAGAAGTCGGCGGGCTGGTTATCCAGGACAGCGCCAATCTGGAAGCGGCCGTTCGCGAAGCCGGTATTCAGATGGCGATTCTTTCCGTACCGGCGGCCGTTGCCCAGGACATCACAGACAAATTGGCAGCGGCGGGAGTCAAGGCCATCCTCAGCTATGCGCCTGTCTCGCTCAACCCTCCGGACGGGGTCATTATCAGCTATAGCGATCCGGTGGTCCAGCTCCAGCAGATGTCCTACTACCTGACCCCGACACCAACCCCCTAGCCCCAGTCCATTATCTGGTCTGGAAATCGGCACCGGGCAGCATCAATACACCCTCCTGGTCCGAGAGTTCCACTGCCAGTCTGAATTGGAGTCGTGATTTAGAGATCGGGAATACTACGCTGGAGAACGGGCAGTTCAGCAAGTGCCTTGCCTGCGCCAAGCGCAGTACAGGCGATGGGGTTGTCGGCTACATAAGCCGGAACGCCGGTTTCGCGGGTCAGCAAGGTATCAATCTCACGCAGCAACGCACCGCCACCGGTCAACGCCATACCGCGATCAATGATGTCGGATGACAGTTCCGGCGGGGTCTTGGAAAGCACCGAGCGCACCACATTGACAATGGCTGCCAACGGTTCGGCAATCGCTTCGGTCACCTCGCTGGAGTGGATGGTAATCGTCTTGGGCAAGCCGGCTACCTGATCGCGACCCTGCACCTGCATCTCCAGATCATCATCCATATCCACGGCCGCGCCGATTTTGATCTTCATTGCTTCGGCCGTCGGCTCGCCGATGACCAGATTGTATTTCTTGCGCACGTAGGCAATGATGGCCTCGTCCAGATGGACACCGCCGACACGCACGGATTCGGCGGCCACAATGCCGTTCATGGCAACAACGGCCGCTTCCGTGGAACCGCCACCTATATCCACCACCATATTGCCGGTTGGCGTTCCCACAGGCAGACCTGCACCAATGGCAGCCGCCAGCGGTTCGGGAATCAGGCTAACTTCACGCGCCCCGGCTGCCAGCGCCGCTTCACGCACAGCGCGGCGCTCCACACTGGTCACGCCATAAGGAACGCTGATCATCACCGATGGCTTGCGCAGCGGCAGCCGCCCCGCCACCTTGGTAATGAAATATTCCAGCATACCCTGGGTAACGAAGTAATCGGCGATCACGCCGTCACGCAACGGCCGCATCACCTCGATCTCGCCCGGTGTACGGCCGTACATATCCTTGGCCGCGCGGCCGACTTCCACAATGATGGTTTTGTTCCCATCTTCGCGAATGGCGACAACCGAAGGTTCCTGCAGCACAACACCACGTCCCTGTACATGGACCAGGACGTTGACGGTACCGAGATCAACGGCGATATGTGGAGTAAATAGGGCCACGGTGTAAGTGTATCGATAGAAGCCGGCGGCAACCAGTTGGTTCACCGCCGGCTCATTCGGTCAATAGGTGATTACGAAGGTTTTTCCTCTTCGTAGCGGTCCATTGAAGGACGCCCCGCGCCGGTTGCCATCGTTCGATGGCGGCGGCGTGTGCCGACGTTAAGACGGGCCTGGGCGCGTAACAGGGAGGCTCGAATCTGGGCTACGCGCTCCGGATCTTCGGGCACACCTTCGCGCATCAGCTCTTCAGCCTTGCGGCGGGCGCGCTCGGCCCGATCCAGATCGATCTCGTCAGCCTGCTCGGCCGAGTCCGCCAGAATCGTCACATGATCCGGCTGGATTTCAACGAAGCCTCCACCAATGGCAAAGAACTCTTCAGAACCGGCCCGACGCACTGCGACTTCGCCGTAATCAAGGGCGGACAGCAGGGGGCTATGGTTGGGCAGAATACCCATACGGCCCTCGGTGCCGGGGAGGTTTACCGAATCGACTTCACCACTGAAGACGATACGTTCCTGGGTAATGATGTCACATTGGATAGGCATAGGTCTACCTGATTCAGAGCTGGCTTACGCCGCTTCGCGCAGACGCTCGGCTTTTTCAACCGCCTGGTCAATGGTGCCAACCATGTAGAATGCCTGTTCCGGCAAATCGTCATGGAGACCGTCCAGAATCTCGCGGAAGCCGCGGACCGTTTCGGCCGTCGGAACGTACTGACCATTGAGGCCGTGGAACTTCTCGGCCACAAACATCGGCTGGCCGAGGAAGCGCTCGATCTTGCGGGCGCGGGCGACCAATAGTTTCTGGTCTTCGCTCAACTCATCAATACCGAGAATGGCGATAATATCCTGCAAGTCCTTGTAGGTCTGCAAGACCTGCTTAACTTCACTGGCCGTGCGGTAGTGCAATTCACCAACGACATCCGGCTGGAGCGCGCGGCTACTGGATGACAGCGGGTCCACAGCCGGGAAAATACCCTTGGCAAACACGCTGCGCTCCAAAGTGATGATCGCGTCCAGATGGGCAAAGGTTGCTACCGGAGCCGGGTCTGAGTAGTCATCAGCCGGTACGTAGATAGCCTGCATGGATGTAATTGACCCCTTGCGGGTGGAGGTAATACGTTCCTGCAACGCACCCATCTCGGACGCCAGTGTAGGCTGATAACCCACAGCGCTGGGCATACGACCCAACAGCGCCGACATCTCCGAACCAGCCAGCACATAGCGGAAAATGTTGTCAATGAAGATCAGCACGTCGTTGCCCTGATCGCGGAAATACTCAGCCATCGCCAGACCGGTCAAGGCCACACGCAGGCGCACACCAGGCGTCTCATTCATCTGTCCGAATACCATCGCCACAGAATCCTGTACGCCGTACTCCCGCATCTCGTAATAGAGGTCCGTGCCTTCACGGGTGCGTTCACCCACCCCGGCAAAGACCGACACGCCTTCATGCTCACGGGCCACAGAGCGAATGAGTTCAGCAATGGTCACCGTCTTGCCGACGCCTGCACCGCCGTAGATGCCTGTCTTACCACCCTTGATGAACGGGGCAATCAGATCGATGACCTTCATACCCGTTTCAAACGTCTCAATCGTGGTACTTTGTTCCTCGAAGTCCGGGGCCGGCCGGTGAATGGGATAATACACCTCGCTTTCCGGCGTAGGCATTCCGTCTACAGCTTTGCCGGTCACGTCGAAAATGCGCCCCAGCGTGACCTCGCCTACCGGGACCTTGATCGGTCCACCGGTGGAGATCACTTCAACACCCCGGGGAATGCCGTCGGTAGACCCCATCGCCACAGAGCGAACCAGCCCGCCGCCCAGATGTTGCTGGACTTCCAGCACCAGTTGACCGTCCGGGCCTTCTACATGAAGCGCCTCATAGATTTCCGGCAGTTCCTCTATGGGAAACTCAACATCTACAACCACGCCTCGTATAGCCTTAATTGTGCCTTGTGCCATTCATGCCTCCCAATAAATCGTCTCGGTAACGAGCATAGCCTGGTATGCCCGCTATTATCGTTTGTTTTTCATCATCCCCGGTGTGCTAGCTTGACAGGGCCGAGGCACCACCGACGATGTCCAGAATTTCGTTTGTAATACTCGCCTGGCGCGCCTTATTGCGCTCCAGAGTCAGGATGTCAACCAATTCGGCCGCATTGTCTGTCGCGTTATTCATCGCCACCATGCGGGCGCTGTGTTCACTCGCCAGGGATTCCAATAAGGATTGGTATACCTGGAGCCGTGTGAATCGCGGTACGATGTCATAGAGTAGTGCTTCCGCGCTTGGCTCGTAGGTATACGACTGGAGAGCCGCCTCGCCCACATTGACGCCGCTAACATACTCCGCGCCGGGCATG
Organism: Chloroflexota bacterium; assembly: GCA_041390945.1. Classification (GTDB taxonomy): domain Bacteria; phylum Chloroflexota; class Anaerolineae; order Promineifilales; family Promineifilaceae; genus Promineifilum. Next base: position 78,967 of record JAWKOY010000022.1, on the reverse strand, counting down.
TTGCTCAGGTCCATATGGCGTAACGGCAACAACTGGCTGATGGTGGGGGTACGGTTGACCAGATTAACGAATTCGCTAAACCCGATGAAAACCTGGTCCACTTCACCGCTGAGCATGGCATCAATTGCTACGCGCGCAACCGGCGAAATATCCAGGAAGCTCGGCGGATCAGGGATATTGTCGAATGAGGCTACAACATTGTAGCCGCGACGCACCATCAGATCGCGCCCCTTCCGACCGACCGCAATAATTTTGGCCGGTGTCCCATTGGCCGCCAGGAATTTCTCCGCGAGCGCGACCATGTTGACGTTATAAGAACCGGCCAGACCGCGATCACTGGTGATCAGGATCAGGCCGATATTCTTGACGTCTTCATGAACGACCATCAGCGGGTGTGTAGTTGCCGACGCGCCGGGTTGAGCAGCCAGATTGTTGATGATATGGAATGCCTTCGCCGCGTAATGACGTGTCGCTTCGGCCTGTCGCTGGGCACGGCTGGCCTTGGATGCCGAAACCGCCGCCAGCGCACTGGTGACCTGCGAGATATTCTTGACGCTCTTGATTCGTTTACTGAGTTCGCGTTCAGTAGCCAACGCTATCTCCTACTCTTCGTTTGTCCAGGTGGCGTTGAAATCCTCAAGCCCCTGTCTGATGGCGCCCTCAATCTTGTCGTTCCAGGCACCGGTCTCACGAATAGTCTGGCCCACCTCAGGACTAGATGTGTCCATATAGCGTGTGAATTCACGACGCCAGCGGTCGATCTGATCCAAGGCAACATTGTCCACAAAACCGCGCGTTCCAGCGTAGACGATCATCACCTCATGGTCCAACCGCCACGGTGAATACTGCGGCTGCTTCAGCAGTTCCATCTGGCGCTCACCGCGAGCCAACTGGCGCTGCGTAGCCGGGTCCAGGTCCGAGCCAAACTGGGCAAAAGCGGCCAGTTCACGGAACTGGGACAAATCACCCTTCAGGGTACCGGACGCCTTACTCATGGCGCGCGTCTGGGCGGCGCTACCCACACGAGATACGGACAAACCGGCGTTAATAGCCGGACGCTGACCGGCATTAAACAGGTCCGTCTCCAGGAATAACTGCCCGTCAGTAATGGAAATGACGTTGGTCGGAATATAGGCCGACACGTCACCAAGCAGTGTTTCAATAACCGGCAGAGCCGTCATGGAACCGCCGGTGCCGGGGATCTTCTTGGCCTCGTACTTTTTCTCGGCGTCATCACCCAACGCTTTCAGGCCATGCTCCACTTCTTCCCCAACAAGGTTACCGAAGTACACCTTGCCGTCTACGCCGACGGTATCGGCCGTTACTTCAGTGCCCTTCTCGACGATGACAAAATCGTCGCGCAGGCGCACGGCGCGTTCCAGCAGTGTGCTGTGCAGCGAGAAGATATCGCCCGGATACGCTTCACGACCCGGCGGGCGGCGCAAAATCAGCGACATCTGGCGATACGCCCAGGCGTGCTTGGAAAGGTCATCGTAAACAATCAGGACATCACGTCCCTGCTCCATGAACTCTTCACCGATGGCGCAACCGGAATACGGGGCAAAGTACTGCAACGGTGCAGGGTCCGAAGCACCGGCCGCGACCACAGTGGTGTAGTCCATCGCACCGTACTTCTCCAGCGTGGATACAACCTGGGCCACCTGACCGATACGCTGCCCAATGGCAACGTAGATGCAGATCATGTCCTGACCTTTCTGGTTGATGATTGTATCGAGTGAAATGGCTGTCTTACCGGTCTGGCGATCACCGATGATCAACTCACGTTGACCACGCCCGATGGGGAACATCGAGTCTACCGACAGGATACTGGTCTGCACCGGTGTGTCTACACCGGAACGCTCCACAACACCCGGCGCTGTACGCTGCAAGGGACGACGGCGGATTGTGTTGATCGGGCCTTTGCCGTCAATCGGATTGCCGAGCGGATCAATAACACGACCAATCATCGCGTCGCCGACGGGGACAGAAGCGATCTGACCGGTAGCGCGTACCTGATCACCCACCTCAATGGCTGAGTAATCACCCATGACCACGATACCAATCGTTTCATCCAGCAAGTCGAGCGCGATACCGGCGATACCACCGGCAAATTCGACCAGCTCATTCGATTTGACATCTGCCAGACCGGTTGCCAGCGCCACACCGTCATAGACGGCCGACACGGTACCGACACTGCGCGGTTCCAGCTTGCGATCAAACGATTGAACCTGTGTCAGCAGAGAATCAGCAATTTGTTGAAAATCCGGAGCAAGAGCCATGCAATTGACCTCCTCGTTGAACCATCCACGTCGGACGGGGATGGGCCAGTGTTTAGTTATGGTTTTTTGAATTGATTAAAACGCAAAGCAGGCGCAATGGTCGCTGACCACTACCCCTGTCGCGCATGGTGTCATTGTGTTAATTCGGCGACTGTAGTCGCGTCAAGCTTCCCTACAATCGCCGTCAGCAATTGTACCGCATGATCGTAATCATGACGATGAATGATAGCCCCATGGCTATGGATATGCCGGGCCGGTACACCAATAACGACAGTCGGTACACCTATGCCGTGCATATGGACGGCTGCACCGTCCGTGGCACCACCGGGCATCGTTGAAAACTGTAAGGGAATATCCAGCTCAATGGCCGTATCGATCACCAGATCGCGCAGCTTGAGGTTGGGAATCATCCGGGCGTCATACAGCATGACGGTCGGGCCGCCGCCCAGCTTGACCGTAGACTGTTCGGGCTTGATACCGGGCACATCCCCGGCAATGTCAGACTCCAGGATAATCGCCACGTCCGGACCAACCGCCCGTACACTTGTGGTCGCTCCACGTACACCGACTTCTTCCATCACGGTTTGCACGCCATAGAGATCATTCGGGTGGCTGTTACCGGTCTCAAAATGCCGCAAGGTATCAATGACCAATGCGCAGCCGACACGGTTATCAAACGCTTTGGACAGGTAGGTTTGCGGATTTGCCAGAACGACAAAACTGCTGTCCGGCACCATCGGGTCGCCCAAACGGACGCCGGCGGCCACGACCTCGCCATGATTGGTCGCGCCGATATCGACGTACATATCTTTCTTTTCGACCAGTTTGCTGCGCTCGTCGGCCGGTAACAGGTGTGGTGGTTTGGCTCCGATCACGCCCAGCACATCCCCCTGATGGGTTTTGATAATGACGCGCTGGCCCAAAAGCACCTGGTCCCACCAACCACCGAGCTGCAGGAACTTCAGGAACCCGTCATCGGTGATGTGGGTCACGATGAATCCGATTTCGTCCATGTGACCGGCCAGCATCACCTTCGGGCCGGGACCGTCCTGGTGACAAATCAGGCTGCCCAGTTTATCCTGGGTTACCTCACCCAGCGGCTCCATATACTCACGGAGAACCCGGCGCACCTCGGTTTCATAGCCGGGTACACCATGGGCTTCTGTCAGGGTTTTCAAAAGTTGTTCAGTTTGATCCACGCGGTTCGCCCTCAAGTTGGGATTTTGTCTTCTTAGCAGGAGGCCAAATCGTAGCCCGGCCACCTTCATTTGTCCACAAGGCAGCCACCTTGTGAACAACTTCACGAATTAACGTAGTATTGTAGAGGGTGACGGCCCGTTTGCCAACACCAACGGCCGTTTGCCGGGAAATGAGAATGAATGCCATCTAATGTGCCGCCAACTTATGCCAACGATACAATCAGGCTCCTATGGTTTCCCGACTACGCGGATCAATCCGGCCGCAGGTACTGATCTATCTGCTCCTGTTGATCCTGCTGGCATTTTTCTTGCGACTGCATCATCTGGATGCATTCAGCTTCTGGACAGACGAAGGGTTAACACCGGCACGCTCCGGCTATTCGATCTCCCAGATTCTGCGCAACGAGATCGTCATTCAGGGCTTCGTCAGCAAGGACACCCATCCCCCGTTATATTATTTGATCATCCACTTCACCAGCCGGCTATTCGGCGAAACCGATTTCGCTTATCGCTTCCCGTCGGTGCTTTTCGGCATTTTGCTGGTGCCGTTGCTCTACCAGTTCGGCCGTCGTCTGGCCGGTTCTGAGTTAGGTCTCATCGTGGCTCTGCTGGCCGCGGTCAACCCGTTGCAGGTTTACTATGCGCAGGAAGCGCGTATGTATACGCTGCTTGTCCTGCTGGGTGCCGCCAGCAGCTATGTCCTCTGGCGGGCACTATCCGACCCTAATCTCACGCGAAAGTCACTCACCCGCTATGCGGTTCTCTATGTGATCCTGGCCGGACTGACGGTTTACACCCATTACACGGCCGTCTTTCTGGTAGCAATACAGGCGCTGTTCTGGGCCTGGTTGCTGTGGCGGCAGGGGCTAAAGTGGCTCATTATCGGCGGGGTCGTGATCGGTGTACTGGCGGCCATCCCGTTGATCCCCTATACCATCCCCCGCCTGTTCACCGGTGCGGAGGCTAATTACACCTACGTCTCGCCGGTCACGCTGCTCCAGGATGTCGTTCACTTCTTCAATCAGGGGCTAACAACGGACTTCAATCGCTGGACGGTGCGGGCCTCGGATATTCTGGCACTCATCCTGCTGCTGTTGGGAACGTGGGCGGCGCGGCCGTGGCTAAAGCGATCCTTCCTGGTAGCCTACTTACTGGCGGTTGTGCTGGGTCTGATGGCCGGATCACTGGTCAAGCCCATGTACCAGGGTGTGCGCCACATCATGATAGGTAGTCCGGCATTTATGCTCCTTGTCGGCTATGGCGTCTGGTGGTTGTGGAATTGGTCACCCCGGAAAAAAGACATAGGCGATTTGGCAGATACCGATGAACAAAGATGGCCCAACCCTGTTGGGGTGCTGGCGCTGTCTCTGGTATTGCTCAGCTCGTCGGTTGCCTTGCTCAACCTGTACCGCGACCCCGCTTACGCCAAGGTTGATTTCCGGGCGATGATCAACTTCATCGAGCAGCGCGCCACGGAGATAATGACGCCATCATCTACAACAACGCTGTTTTACTGCCGCTCGAACATTATGCTGTGCGGCCGGATATTGATGTCCTCGCCCTGCCGGTTTATCCGCAGATAGCCACCGGTGAGGAACCGGAACTGGCCGAACTGGCAAAGGTACTCGCGGCCACATCTGGTTTGTGACCGATCCGCCAGCCGACCGGCGGGACGACGGCAGTTGATCCAGGGCTGGCTGGATGACAATCTGGCCTGATAACCAGCTGTTCCGCGGCGGACGACACTGGCCCGTGTCTCCGGCTATACCACCGGGGAGAAACACCTGCTGGCTGCCGGAGGGTGCCGGGCACTGGATATCCTCGCTTTGGCGATAACCTCTCACTGGAAAGTCGAACTGACGTCACCTCAGCCGTTGGCTGTACCGACGCTATGGGTGGATGCATTCTGGGACGGACCCCCACCCCCACCGGGGACGCGTATCCGTCTGGCTCTGGTCAGTGCAGATGACAGGGAGTGGTTGGTCCGCAGCCATCCGTTGGTTCGTGACGAGGAGGCTGCCTGGTCAACTGGTTGAATCCATGAGTTACGACATCCCCCTGCCGCCGGGTCTACCACCGGGAATATATACGCTTACCATGCTCATGGAAGACCTAACGGTGGCCCACTTTCATCGGGGCAAACCGTCACCGAGGTAACCATCGACGGTACCGATACCTGGCCCGCTCCGTGGTGCTCTGAGTCCGCAGGAACTGGCTGAGATCGATCTGGCTCACCCGGCCATTCAGTTTGAGAACGACATGGTTGCAGAGGCAGCCGTTGCAGGACGCCAACGTGCGGCCGGGGCAACAACCTGCCCTTTACCCTGTACTGGGAGGCGGGTGATAGTACCGTAAACGCGACCAATATGACCTACACGCTGGACGTAGTGTCCCGAACGGCGACGTCATCCGTACACCAATCAGGCCATCCAGTTTGGCTGGAAGAAATTCCATGAATGCATTGGTGCGCGAAGTGACCAGTCTGTACTTTGGCCCGGAAACGCCTGTGGGTCAGTACAAACTGCGCGCTGGCAGCTCCAGGATGGCGATGAAATCATCGGGGTGCTCCTCTGACCGCCTGTTAAATCGTGATGTCAACGAACACGGGACGGTCAATGTTGTTCCTGGCTGCTTGTTGCCGAGTTGCCGCCAGTCACTATCCCAGTGAGTGCGCAGTTCGGGCCGGAGATTCTGCTCACCCTGGGCGAACATCGGTCGACCGACACCCGATGCGCTGCCGGTCACGCTGGTCTGGCAGGCCGAAGCGGAACCGACGGCCGACTATCTGACCTTTGTTCATCTGGTCTCGGCAGAGACAGGCGACATTGTCAGCCAGGCTGATCGCGTACCGGTAGACGGCCTACGCCCCACCAGCGGCTGGCGGCCGGGGGAAGTTCTGGTGGATCACTACGTCCTGCCCACAACGATGATCTGCCACCGGTTCATATGAAGTCAATGTAGGACTCTATGATCCCGATAACGGTGCGCGTCCGGAGGTAACAGCCAACGGCGCACCACAACCGGACAACCAGCTCCATCTAGGCACTGTGGAAATACCACCGGGTGCATGATGCCACATCTGGAATTGCCGCGACGCTACCGGTGGTCGCTGGCTCTGATCTTGTTGGGCTATCTGGCGATCACGCTGGGTTACAGCATCTATAACCCGCTCTTTGAATCGCCGGACGAACACTGGCACTTCTTCACCGCCGATTACATTGCCACCCATGGCCGGTTGCCCGTCATCGAGCCGGAAACCAGCCGGTGGCTGGGCCAGGAAGCGGCACAACCCCACTCTACTATCTCCTCGGCTCGCTGCTCATCAAACCGATAAACACAACCGGTGGCCGATTCGCTGTGGCTCAACCCCTACGCGCCGGATTGGTGACGCCGATGCGCTGGCAAACGTCAATCGCATGGTGCACACGCCGGATCAGGCCTGGCCCTGGCACGGATATACCCTGGCTGCCCATTTGCTGCGGGCTTTGTCGGTGTTACTGGGCCAGGGAACGTTGCTGGCGATCTGGCAGCGGCCGTCTGCTCTGGCCGGATGATCCCGTGAAACTATGACAGCAACCGGACTGGTGGCCTTTCTGCCGCAGTTCAACTTTATCCACGCCTCCATTACCAACGATACGCTCATCACCTTCCTGGCGACGGCGGCTTTACCAGTTGATCCGGCTCTGGCAACGACCGGATGCCGGGCACCTGTGGCTATCGCTTCTGGCATTGGGATCACGACCGATCATGGCGGCGCTCGGCAAGACCCGCCGGGGTAGTACTGCTGCTCTACAGCCTCCGGTTTCTGGCGGTGCTGGCGGTACGTACCGGACGGTTGCGCCTGATCCCCAGAGTCTGGTCGCCGTGGCGCTGCCAGCCGTCCTCATTGCCGGGTGGTTGTGGTGGCGAAATCTGTCGCTTACGGTGATCCCACGGCGGCCAACCAGTTCGTCGCCATTGCCGGCGGCGATCGCGGCTACACACTGCTCCAGGTATTCAGGGAGTCGCCGGGACTGATCCTGTCACTCGTGGCCGTATTCGGCTGGTTCAACCTCCAGCCGCCCGGGATGGGTCTACTGGGTTTGGGCCGGTCTGTTGGCGGTGGCCGTGTTGAGCGCCTTTGTCCTGCTGGCGGCTGCGGCGTTCTTTCGTGTCGGACCCATCCCCTGCCGCAGATGATGACCACAGCGGCCGGTTAGAGCCGCAGCTCGCCCAGCCAGTCATGGGTATTGCCGCTGCTTTTGATCAGTTGGGTGCTGGCCGTCTACGCCGGGCTGGTGACGTTTATGATGCAGACCGAGGCTGCCCAGGGACGACTGCTCTTTCCGGCCATTTTGCCCATTGCGCTGGGATTGTCGTGGGGGTTAGTGGGCAGTAGTGCGCTGCGCGGCGTGCAGGAGCATCGTGCGGCGCATCTGGGTTTATCCCCCTGCTGCTCGCGCTGGTCACCACGTTGTACTGTCTTTTCTTCGTCGTTCGCCCGACCTACGCCCCTCCCGGCACCGTCGTCGAAATACCGGACGAGGCCACGCCTGTCTTGCCGCAACTGCGCGACCGTGGGCAGGGGTTGAGCTTGCTGGCGGCGTCAGTAGATGCGGAAACGGCGAACCCGGTGATGTTGTCTGGATGACCCTGTACTGGCAAACAGCGACCCGCCACCCATGCCTACCCAACCCATCCCCGAAGAATCCGGGCTGGCCCCGAGTTCGTGCTGGAGGTATTTGGTCAGGACGAAACGCGCATTGCCAATAATACGCCACCTATCATGGACGTGGGCTGTACCCGGCTTCGTTGTGGTCACCCGGCGCGATCATTGCCGATCGTTTCGCCGTTCGTCTCGACGAATCGACGCAAACGCCAGTCCTGGCCGCGTGTTTGCGCGCTGGCCGAGGGCAATCCCGGGATCGAAGTGGGGACAATCAAGATTGTCCCCGGAACGTTAGCCGCGACAGCGGAGACCACCCTGGCCGAAATCGGCGACCACATCGCTATTGCCGCAACGATACTCGATCCTGAGGTAGCCAATCCCAGTGAGGTCCCTGACCATCCATGTTCAGTGGTATGTTCACCGTGGCCGCCCTGAGCAAGATTCACCACGCTTATTCACGTGGGTCAGCCGGATGAACCACCCCTGGTAACCGGCGACAGTCCGCCGCTAGGTGGAGCCTACCCACCAGGCCTGGGCCAATGGCCGAGACGATCCAATGACCACTACGTCGGCTTTGCCGGACGAACTCCCCGGCGGTCGCTATCCGGTCTGGATGGGCCTGTATGATCCAGACACCGGCGAGCGCCTGCCGGTCACGGTGGATGGGGAAACACAGCCCAACAATGTCTATCTGGCGGGATGGGTGGAGATCAACGCCTGCCACCTGATGATGCCAATTGCCAGGAATGATCACCGTCGCCACCTCATCCCGCTTTGCGGCGTGGTCGGCCGTATGCGCCGCCTTTTTCGCGCCGCTTTTGCTCCAGGTAGCACGCCTACCCAACGGGGATTTTGGCGCACAGTTTCACAGCTTCGCCCTGTTCCAGGCCGGAGAAATGGCGGCGGGGCGACTGCCGCTGTGGTCGCCGGGCAGCTATGGCGGTTTTCCCTTTGCCGCCGACACGCAGTCGGCCGTGTTCTACCTGCCCCGCTGGATCACCGTCCTGCTCAGCCTGCCCCGGGGGTTAAGCTGTTACGCCCTGGAACTGGAAGCCATTGCTCATGTCTGGCTGGCCGGGATGTTCACCTACTTCCTGGCCCATGATCTGACGCGGGATCGGTGGGCGGGGCTGCCGGGAGCTGATCGCGCTTTCGGGCTGGGCGGTTATACCGGTGCTCCTATCCCATCCAGCAACTGGCTATTCTGGAAACAATCGCGGCTACCGCTGGTTCTGCTGCTTCTGCGGCGCGCCTTCCGGCCCGGAGCACGTCGAGGTGTCTGGCTGATGGCCGCGGCCGTTGTGCTGGGGCTGAGTCTGCTGGCCGGGCACCCGCAAACCTTCCTGCAAATGAGTTATCTGGCGGCCGCCACATTACCTGCTTCTTGGCGTGGCAAGGCGCGCTGGCGCTGGCCATGGGCGCTGGTCTGGGCCTACTCATCGCGTATCGCCATCGGGGTGTCGGCTGTCGCCTGGCTGCCCGCTGTCCGGTACGCGGCCGAAACGACCCGCACCGCCACCGACTATGCGTTTGTGGCCTCCGGGTTCCCGCTGCTGGATTATCTGCAAGCCCTGGTTCCCGATGTATTGACCGCGTGGTCGCCGCAATATGTGGGGCTGGCGGCCGTCTTTTTTGCGGTGTTAGCCTGGATGAATCGCCGGGCAGCCGGTAGTCGCGCCGCGCCGAGCTGCTGTCTTTTGGACGATTGCGGCCCTGATCACCGCCTGGTTGTCATTGGGTGACAAGGGCATCCTGTTCCAGCTCGCCTACAAGATCGCGCCGGGAGCGAGTCTGTTTCGCCAGCAGGAACGCTGGGTAGGCGTGTTCAGCCTCAGCACCGCCCTCATCGCCGCTCAGGGGTTGGCGATCTGGCGGCGAAGCCTGGAAATAGACCGGGACACGGCGATTGCCGCCTTGCGCCGAACGGCCGTCATTGTGGTCCTGCTCCTGGTTGTCTCCGGGTAATGCTGGCGGCAGCAAACCGTCGCCGACACAGGCTGGTGGACCACCTGGATACGGCAATGGGTAATCCTTGCCCTGCTGCTGATCGCCGTAGCCTTACCGCTGGTATGGCACCGGGAAAGCACACGCTGGCAGCGAATTTTGCCGGTGGCGGCCGTTGTGGTGTTGCTGGCGGCAAATCTGTTCCTGTCCACCCGACCAACCATGGGACTGGTCGCTGAATCTCCCCGGCCGTGTTCTGGCCGCAGCCGAACTGGATGACTGCACTGCAAGGGGGATTCGCCGGGGCGCATTGACACGCAAAACCTGTTCGTCGCCAATGTCGGTGAAGCATATGGGCTGGAGGATATTCGCGGCATTAGCCCGCTAAAACCGGCCGTGGTGGAAGCTTATGAGCAGTTACCCCGTTCGTTGCTGGCGCCTGCTCAACGTCACCCATGTCATCGCGCCGGAAATGCTTGAGCCGGACCTGTCACCCGTTGCCCCGATAACGGAAAGTGTGATGCCGGGAGACCGGCCGCAGCCACTCTATTTCGTGTAACCGATCCACTACCCCGCGCACGAATCGGCAGGTTTTGACGGCCAAACACCGATGGGGCGGCGCTGGCGCTGCTCGCCCAGCCCGGATTTGATCCGGCACGTAGGCGGTGCTTACCGGTGCAGACCAGCTTCTCTGCCGGTCGTTTCCGGTGATTTACCGGCAGTGGTGTCCGCTGAACGCACGGCGCGAGGCCTGCAACTCACCGTAGATACCGAAGCTCCCGCACTCGTGGTCATCAGCGAATGGCAGCTCAACGGCTGGCGGGCCACGCTGGAAGACAGGACCGAGCTGCCTATCCTGCGGGCCAATGCCGGGTTGTCGGCCATCGTCGCCCCTGCCGGGAAGCATACGATCAGTCTGAGCTACCGGCCGCTGGATGTGTGTGGATCGGGTTGGCTCTCTCGCTTCTCAGTCTGGATTTGGGGCAATCGCGGTTGCCTGGTTCTGGCGGCCGGTAATTGGCACAGTTCCCGCGCGATCGCCGGAGGGAACAAAGGTTTCGGTCGCGCCTGAAAGGCGAGACCGCAACCTACGCTAAAGCGAGAATTACGGATATGTACTGGCGGCTGGCGCTGGCCGGTATTCCTGCTGCTCCGGTTTCGGTCTCCGGGTTCATTTACTGGGTAATCAGGAGCTGCGCGAGGGGATGAGGCGTTCAGCGCATCTGGTGGCCCGCTTGCCCCTCAACGAGATCGTACCGGAACTGCTGCAACAGGGAGACCCTCACCCGCCACTGCACTATCTGACGCTGGGTGGCTGGATGCGGCTGGTTGGCGAGAGCGAGTTCGCCCTGCGCTATCTGTCGGCACTGACCGGAACACTGCTGCTGTCTGTTCTGGGTGTGCTGGGGCGGCGAATGGCCGGGCGAAAGGCGGGGTTACTCGCGGCCGGGCTGGCGGCTTTGTCGCCGGGGCTTATCTGACTCGCGCAAGTGTCCGCAGCCAATTTTATTTGTGCCGTTATTCGCCGCGCTGGCGACGACCGTTCTGGTGACGATTCCGCCGCAACAGAAGGGGCGGCGCGTCCTGTACTGGCTACTGTATGCGGCGCTGGCGGCTCGGTAATCCCACAACACTACTGCAGCTGTTTGCCCTGCTCAGCCACGGCCTGTATCATGGTTCGCGCCCAATCGCAAGCGTGATCTGCCGTGGATTGTCTCCGGTGGCGCGGTTCTGCTGGTGTTGCTGCCGTGGCTGCTGGCCTCGTCCACCGGTCTGTTGGGCGCGGGGCATCTGAGCGATCCATCCCAGCCTGAACGGCCCGCCATCTAGACCACGGTGAGCAGTGAGGCTGCTGACCGGGCAATCCCTACCGGCCGCAATTGCCCGTTGGCTCTTTTTGGGTGGGGCATTCATTGCCGGGTACGGTGGGTACCGCCTGCTGCGCCGCCGGGAAACCACCGGTTGGGGGGCCATGCTGGTGGGCTGGCTGGCAATTGCCGTGCTCGGCACCTATCTGGTCCGGTTCAGCCGGGGGACCTTCAACGCCTACTACATCTCGGTCGCCGCGCCGGCCTGGTGGCTCCTGACGGCCGCCGGGCTGGCGGCCCTGTGACAGGGTCACAGAGAAATGGCAGCGGATCGTCGCCGTTCGGCCCTGCCATTCTGGTAGTTGCCATGATAACGGGGTTACACAACCTCTATACGAACCCCGACTACAGCCGCACTTTGGGCTACCGGGAAGTGGCCGCGCGACTGGCAGACGATGCCGGACCAAACGACCTGTTCATTGACCACTTCCCCGATCCTGTATGGGACTACTACCTGCGCGATGTAGCCATTGAGCGCTCCCTGCAACCGGCAAAACCGGACACCAATCCGGCCGAAACGGAAGCAGCCCTGAATGACCTGACGGCCGGCCATGACCGCCTCTGGTTTGTGCCCTATATCGGCTCGGTCTGGGACCCGGACAACGTCGTCGGCCGTTGGCTTGATTACAACCTGGTGACCGAAGAACACCGTATCTATGATCGCCATCAGCTCGACGTGTACCGCAGCCCGGACAATGCCAGGGCAATCATGACCCCGGTGGGGCGCAGGCTGGGGATATAAGACTGGATTCGTTTTACCTTACCGTCAACGGCCGTCCGTTGACCCCGACGAAATCGTGAATATGCCGCGCGGGATGGAGGTGGCAGTTACCCTGTTGTGGGAAACCCAGGCAGCCCATCCGTGATTATTCTGTTTTCATTCACCTGCTGGACGAAAACGGGGCGCTCAAATGCCCAGCATGACGGCACACCCAGGGACGGTTCCCGGCCCACAACGACACAACAGCCGGGCGAGCGCCTGCTGGACCGCCACACGCTTACCGTTCCCCTGGATGCTGTCGGCAGCGGCCGTCTGGTGGTCGGACTGTACGATAGCGAGACAGTCGACGACTGATCTTCGATAACGGAGCAGACATTAACCCTGGCTGAAGCACAATTTGAATGGTGGATATCACGCCCTAGCTGCTTGCGCGCGCTCACCCGTGCAGTACACTAGGCAGGCACACATCTGGAGGCATCATGCAATACGGACTATTCGACGAACGGCCGCATCAGTACACATCCCTCGACGAGTTGGTAGCGGATATGATGAAGCTGGAGGATGACCCGTTGTTCCCCGCCGGGACCAATATGGTCATCTATCGCGGCAATCCGCAAGCCAAACTGATGATCGTCGGCGAAGCGCCGGGCACCGAAGAAGATCGCCAGGGCAAGCCCTTCGTCGGCCGTTCCGGCCAACTCCTGGATCAAATACTGGAATCGGCCGGCTTTGACCCGGAGCAGGATGTCTTTATCACCAACGCCGTCTTTCGTCTGCCGCCGGGTGGCGGCGGCAAGCCGCTGCGCAAGCCCACCTCAGACGAGATTGTCTACTATAAGCCCTATCTGCTGGAGATCATCCGTCTGGTTAACCCGGACATCATCCTCCTGACGGGCAACGTCGCCACCGAGTCCATCCTGGGCGAAACCGGGATCACCAAACTGCGCGGCAAATGGACTGAATGGGAAGGCCGTTGGGTGATGCCCATCTTCCACCCGGCCTACCTGCTGCGAAATCCGTCGAAGAATCCCGGCAGTCCCAAGGCGCTCATGTGGGACGATATCCGCGAGGTGCGCCGCAAGTACGATGAGCTACTCGGATAAGGCCGCCGAGCGCGGGGAGCCAAGCTACGTCTGGCGCTCCGGCCAGGACCGTCGTCTGGCGATGATCCGCGACTGGACCACGCTGGACGGCCGTGTTCTCGACAACGGCTGCGGGCTGGGGACCTATCTGGAAGCGTTTGGCCGGGCCAATCCGGCCGCCTCTCGCTTTGGCCTGGAAATTGAACCGGATCGCGCCGTCAAGGCGCTCACCCATGCCGAGGGCATTGCCATCGGTGTGGGGGAATATCTGCCCTTTGCCGACGATGTCTTCGATGCCGTACTCAGCAATGAAGTGATCGAGCACGTCAACAACGACCGCGATTATGCGGCCGAAATGGTCCGCGTGACAAAGCCCGGCGGGCGAATCGTTCTCTTCTGCCCCAATCGCTGGTACCCCGTCGAGCAGCATGGCATCTACTGGCGGGGCGAGTACAAGTTCGGCAATATCCCGCTGGTCAATTACCTGCCGGATGTCTTCCGTGACCGGCTCGCGCCCCATGTGCGTACCTACACGGCCGGGCAATTGCGGCAGGTATTTGAGGGACTACCCGTGCGCATCCTGTATCACTCGCGCATCTTCGGCGGCTATGACAATATCACCAACCGCTGGCCGCGCGCAGGCGAGGCGATCAAGCGCTCGCTCCATACGGCCGAACAGACGCCGCTGAGTACGTGGGGCCTGTCCCACTTTCTGGTATTGGAAAAGACCCGGCCGTAAGATTAGCCGTCATGTTCACCGGGTATTCTTGGTTCACTGCGAGGGCAGTCCGGTTTGACCTGCCCGACGACAACCAGGAGAAATAACATGGAATTACCATTTGTTGCGGATTTACACAACCACACCACCGCTTCTGACGGGGAGTACACCCCCACCGAGTTGGTGAATCTGGCGGCCGATCTGGGCCTGCAAACCGTCGGCGTGACCGACCACGATACGCTCAACGGGCTGAACGAAGCCCTGGCCGCAGGCCGCGAAGCCGGCATCCGGGTCGTACCCGGTGTTGAAGTATCCCTGCGGTTTAAGCGCGATTACTTCACCGGCACGCTCCACTACCTGCTCTATATCCCCTATGACCTGCTGGCTGATCCTGAGTTCCGGCAACAGGCTGAGGCCATTTTCGGCCAGGGACGGGGCAGCGGTCTGGTTCGCGCCCGCGTGGCGGCCATTAACGCGGAATTCGGCCCCAACGGCCGTACGCCGCTGCTGGATCGTGATCTGACGGCCGAAGAGATTGAAGACCTGGCCGACAACGTGACACGGCGGCATTTTGCCCTGGCCCTGTCCAACAATCACGGCCTCAACAAAGAGCAGGTCAACATGCTCATCGGCAATGACAGCCGGTCCTACGTACCGTCGGGCATCGACCCGTCAACCCTGACACCATTATTGCAAGAGTACCCGGAACTGGTGCGGGTCTTCGCCCACCCGGCGGCCGGCTCGTACCCCGGCGAAAGCCTCTACAACGAGGTCCTGCCGCCCATCAGCGTGGTCGAGATTCTCATGCCGGAATTCCTGGATGAGGGCTTGCTGGGACTAGACGGTCTGGAAGTAGAGTATCCGGGCCACATCCAGGAGCATCGCGATTTACTGCGTGAGTGGGCGGACCAGTATGATCTAATCACCACCGGCGGGTCTGATTGCCACGATAGCGTCAACCGACCGCTGGGTGTCGCCGGCGTGTCGCCGGAAGAATTGGACATCCTGCTGGTACGTCTGGGCGCACCTGTTCCCGAAGCATAATACACAATACTATCCCGCATTTTGCAAAAGCCGCCTGAGCCTGCCGGGTTCGTCCGAAAGGTAACAGGCGGCTTTTTTATTCTCTGTGGCTATCTAAGCGGATACCAAGATCGCTTCCCTCTCTTTGGCGATGCCTCCTTATTTTTGCTATAGTGTCAATCGTTCATGATCCGGTATCATCTTTTCCGCTTCGGCCTGCGACTCATCCAGGTGGCTATTTCAAACCTCACCGTCACCGGTTTGGAAAACATCCCCGACATGGGCCCCTACCTGGTTGCTGTCAATCACATGAGTTCGGCCGATTCCCCCATGCTCATGATTGCTTTCCCGCTCCTGCCCTGGCGCTTCTTCGCCGGTGAGTCCTGGCGCGACCACTGGTTCTTCGGCCCGGCCATGCAGTGGCTGGGCGGTATCTACATCAACCGGGGTCAGGTAGACCGGGCAGCAATACGCGAGGCGGTGGATGCGCTGGAGCATGGCGCGGTGTTTGGTCTTGCGCCGGAGGGCACACGGAGCAAGGTTCGGGGCCATGCAACCGGCAAAGGACGGGGCCGCATATCTGGCTAGCCGTACCGGCGTGCCCATCGTCCCAGTGGGAATGAACAACACCGATGTCCTTTTCGACAACACCCGCCACTGGCAGCGCACCGATATTGATGTGCGCATCGGCAAGCCCTTTTATTTGCCCGACATCGGCCGTCGCGCACGTGGGGCAGACCTGGAAGCATATACCCATTTGATCATGGCCCACATTGCCGTCATGGTGGATCCCCGGCATCGAGGGGTCTATGCCGACAGCCCGGCAGTAGCGGCGCTACTGGCGGGTAATGATCCCTGGCCCAAATGCCTGGCCGCAGCCGGCGCCTCTTCAGACGCTGAAGCCCTGGCCGAAATCCTCACCTGAACCTGCGGGATAGTACAACAATCAAAATATTAAGGTTGATCCTGTTGCAATCGCCTGAAGCGGCGTGATATACTACGCATCCGCGTGCCAGATAGAGGGGGTGAAGGGGACCACAACCCCATATATAGGGGCATTTTCTTTCGGATAGTACAACAATCTTATCTATTATGATCTCTGGAGGATCGTATGATGATTCAGGCCCAACAGACAACTGATCCACTTGCTAGCTCTTCTATTCCCCTACCCGAAAATAGTCTGGCTGTCCTGAAGCGTCGCTACCTCCGTCGTGGTCCGGACGGCGAGCCTATTGAAACGGTTGAAGAGATGTTTCATCGTGTCGCTCACCACGTGGCCGCCGTCGAAGCTGAACACGACGGTGATGTCAACGCGACAGAAGATGCATTTTACAAGCTCCTGACCGAACTTCGTTTCTTCCCCAACAGTCCCACATTTACCGGTGCCGGAACGCCGTTGGGGCAGTTGGCCGCCTGCTTTGTGCTGCCGATTGAAGACGACATGGGTCGCGACGGGGCCGGTATCTTCCAAACTTTGCGGGACGCAGCGCTCATCCAGCAGACCGGTGGCGGCAACGGCTTTGCCTTCTCGCGCTTACGGCCGAAGGGTGACTTCGTTCATACCTCGGCCGGGCAGGCCACTGGCCCGGTGGGTTTTTTGCGTGTTTATGATCAGGCCTTCGGCGAAATAGCCCAGGGCGGCACGCGGCGCGGAGCCAACATGGCCGTCCTGCGCGTGGACCATCCCGATATTTTTGAATTCATTGCCTGCAAAGCCAACGAATATTCAATCACTAATTTCAACATCTCCGTCGGCGTCACCGACAAGTTTGTTCAGGCGGTTAAAGACGACACCGACTTTGATCTCATCAACCCCCGCGACGGCAAGGTCTGGAAAACCGTTCGTGCCCGCGACATTTTTGACGAGATCGTCAAATACGCCCATCGCAACGGCGAGCCGGGTGTCCTGTTCCTGGATGCCGCCAATCGCGCCAACCCGGTGCCCCACCTCTACGAACTGGAAGCCACCAATCCCTGCGGCGAGCAATGGCTTGGCCCGTATGAGAACTGCTGCCTCGGCTCAATTAACCTGGCCCAGCATGTAACGGCCGACGGCCAGGTGGATTGGGACCTGCTGCAGCAAACGGTGGAGGAGACAACCCACTTCCTGGATAACGTCGTCACAGCCAACGCTTACGTCCCGGCCGTGCCCCAACTGCGCGAGGCGGCCTTGCGCGCCCGGCGTATCGGTTTGGGCATTATGGGATTGAGCGATCTGTTCTACAAGATCGGCGTCCGCTACGGCAGCGAAGAGGGCCAGGCCATGGCCGGGATCGTCTTCGAATTCGTGCGCTACCACTGCATGCACAAGAGCATGGAACTGGCCCGGGATCGCGGCCCGTTTCCGGCCATCAGCGGCAGTATCTATGATCCCGACAAGGTTTCCGTGGGAAAGCCCAAACCACTGGTCAAGTCCCGCAAGACCTACGGCCGTCCCAGGCTGGATTGGAGCGGGCTGGTAAAGGACCTGAAGAAACACGGCATCCGTAATGCCGCCCAGACAACCGTCGCTCCCACCGGCACTATCGCCACCGTAGCCGGGATCGAGGGCTACGGGTGCGAGCTGACCTGCGCTGGCCTATATTCGTCACGTCAATGACAACGGCAAGGAACCGAGCTGCAATACACCAGCTCCCTGTTTGAGGAAGCCCTGCTAACGCCGGTCTGGATGACGGTAACGCGCGACAGCATCATTGATGAGGTCAACAAGGTCGGCACCCGTCAGCATATCGAACAGGTTCCTGAAGACATACGCAACACCTTCGTTGTGTCGTCTGGACATCACCCGGAAGAGCATGTTCGCATGCAGGCCGCCATCCAGGCGTTTGTGGATAACAGCGATCTCCAAGACCTGCAATTTCCCGGTCGGAGCGTCCGCAGAAGATGTGGCCCGGGCCTACCTGATGGCCTGGATTTGGGCTGCAAGGGTCGACGGTCACGTCACCGGCTCACGCGAGACGGTTACGCTGAAACCAAGGCGACCAAGGAATCAAGGATCAGGCCGAAGCCGAGCGCCGGCACCCCAGCAAATGACCATCTGGCGCGAAACAAAGAAACCGCGCGCCCGCGTCCTGCATGGCGAAACCAGCCGCATCAGTACGCCGTTGGAAGCCACCTACAGACCGTCAACCACAACGGCGACGGCCACCCGTTTGAGGTGTTCCTCCAGACCGCCAAGGCGGCAGCGAGACGGCCGCCTGTCCGAAGCAATTGGCCGGCTGATGAGCTATGTACTGCGGCTGGCGTCCCCGGTTTCCCGCGTGACCGGCTGAGCGAGATAACCAACCAGTTGACGGGCATCGGCGGCGGACGGCCATTGGGCTTTGGACCGCAACGCGTCCTGTCGTTACCGGACGGCGTGGCCCAGGCGCTGTCCGACTACCTGGAACGCTGGTCCGAGATTAACGAATCGCAACCCCGACGTCAACCAACGGGCATGAACGGTATCAACGGTACGAACGGTCATACGGCCGAAGAACCCAGCCCGTTGTTGGAAAAACAGTCAGCCGTAGATACATCGCCCTGATTGCGGCACGGCGGCGCTGGTGTCAACGAAGAAGGCTGCCGCAAATGTTACAACTGCGGCTAGCGAATGCTGGATTTCTCGCGGGTTGCATCTGCCAGATGCAACCCGCTTTTTCTTCATGCCCCGGCGAATTTACGAAACGTATTCGACTGGTGATCAGGTAGAGATCATTTTCTCCAACCGTGGGGACGATACCTGGCAACCGGCCACGGTCCTGCGCCGGGAACCGCCGGGCATCTGGGTCCAGACAGCCGACGGCCGTCAGTGGTTCATGACCAATACCTACCGCATTCGGCGGCGCGAAGACACAGACAGTCAAGGCCCAAATAAAAGAGGCGACCGGTAATCGGCCGCCTCTTTACGTTTTTCACCACAATCAGCAAACCACCGTCAGGGTATACTTAAAAACTCGTCTTCCTGATCAATCACCATCACCGGGCTTGAAGGCCTGGACGAGTACGGATCATCGTAGTAAACCGTGAGTTCGGCCGTGTCATGGAGAAAATCCACGCGGCGCACATCCACCTGATTCACCGGCAGTCCGGTACGTTCCCGCAGATCAGCCAGCAGATAGGCGCGCCGTGCCGGAGTGATATTCTCAATCCGGTCATAGGTAACGCGCTTGCTGACCGAGAACTGAAAGCCCCACCCTTTCTCCAACATGAACAACAGCACCACGATAACCACATTGGCGATCAGCAGTTGGATGAAGTCGCTGTCGGATATCATCATTGAGTTCATCACCGGCAGGGCGATGATGATGAACAGGTATGTCATCTCGCGGATGGGAATCTCATCCGTGCGGTAGCGTAATACGGAGAAGATGGCAAACAGACCAAAGCCGACGCCAACGCTCAATGTGGAGCTGGTTAACAACCCCAGCACAAAAAAGATGACCGTATTAAACGCCATGAAGGTGAATACATAGCTCTTATCTCGTCACCGGGTAATAGATGAAACGAACAATAACAATGGCAACCAGGAAATTGAGTCCTGCTCCCAGAGCATGGCCGATATATCAGTCATGGCGCTTGACCTCCATTAGCTTGTCGACTTTGCGCAGGCTGGGCTTGAAGTTGTTGTGCTTCACCTCGTTGGCGTGCAGTTTGGAAACCCCGACACAGTACTTGCTGAAGCCGGTCGGCCGAACGCCGTGTGTCCGCATAAGACGGGTGAACGGCGACTGAAAATTGACGCGCTCCTGTTTCACCTCGGCGATAACAATTCCCGGCAACGCGGTGGCCTGCCCGGCGTGTTCAAAGCGCAGGTTGAGGTCAATCGTTACCCGTTCCCGCAGAGCAATGCCCACCAGGGTAATGCGCGTGTACTCATTCCACAGTTTCGGCTCATGGCCAGATACTCATCAGGAAGCGTCTGATCCAGAAAGCCGGTCGCGCCACCGGGCAAATCCGTCAGAAATCGGATGTCGGCACGCGGCGCTTGACGGTGCGGTTCTGGCGAACCTTTTCTTGACCTCCAGAAAGGACAGGTTTGTATCGACATAGCTGCGACTGCGAACCTTGAACCGGTTGCGCCCGCCGGACTGGTGCCGGCGAAAGAAGGCGAAATCACTGGTATCAAAGTAGAGTGTCTGGTAATGGCCTCGGCCGTCGCCCTCAATAACCAGAAGTCGGTAAGTTTCACTGAGATCGGGTAGCACAGACAGTAAGTGACACTCGTTCATCACGTACTTCGTCTCGACGCGATCCAGCAGGTGACATCGGCCATCTGCTCCAGGCTGGTCGGCTCAAACCGTTCCAGAAGCTCCGGCAGGGTTCTCCGACGGGTTCGCGTTTTCGGAATCAGGTCCGGCCCGGAACGCATCAGTGGATAGGTTGGTTGGTTGCTATAGTGATAGGTCGTCATTGTTTTCACCTCTTTGGGCAAAGCTGATTGCGTTGCTGAGAAAGCAAAAAGGCAATCGCTTGCCCCCTGTTTGTCCTTAGACACTTCCAGTGTGCCAGACGATTGTTAGGAAATTGTTTAGGATAAGTTTTGACTTGTTAAAGAAAACTCCGAAAAATCCTCGCATTATGGACGCGACAGACGACCTGCTTATCCCACACAAATAGAGGGATACTTCCGGGGTGATGAACCGCTTTGATGTATTTGATCCGGCGTTCCGCGCCGATCCTTATCCGGTCTATGCTTATTACCGCGCCCATGATCCGGTCCATATCGGCCGTCCTCCGACACCCGGCGGAGGCAAAACAGACTGATGGTACATATTCGGCTATGAAGAAGCCGCGCTGGTACTGAAGGATTCGCGGTTCGGCCGTGAGATTGCCCCGGCACTGGATGACCCCCGCCGCCTGTGCCGCCGGAGGAACGCGAGCCGTTCTGGGATATGTACAGCCAGTGGACGCTGGCGCTGGAACCTCCGGCCCACACCCGGCAGCGGGCTATCCTCAACAGCGCCTTCACAGCGCGGGTTGTGCCATGCGGGCCGTCCATTGCCGCCCACATCTCTACGCTGCTGGACGACCTGCAACGCCGCGAGCAGTTCGATGTGGTAGCCGACTACGCCTTTCCACTGACGCTTCGGGTCATTACAGATTTGCTCGGCGTCCCACAGGATGATCTGGAACAAATCAAGGAGTGGTCGCTGACCATTGCCGCCATACTGGATTACAAAGCGTACCTGATGTGATGGCGGAGGGCAACCGCATGACGGTGGCGTTTACGGCTTATCTCGGCGCACTTGCCCGTGCCCGCCGCGCGGAACCACACGATGACCTCATCTCACGTTTGCTGCACGCCGAGGCAGACGGCAATCCACTCACTGAACAGGAAATCATCTCCCTGTGTGCCATGCTGCTCTTTGCTGGGCACGAGACGACGGTCAATCTGATCCGGCCGGAGCCTACCTGCTCTTGCAGCACCGGAGCAACTGGCCTTGCTCCGGGAGCAGCCGGCCCTGGTGGATTCGGCCGTGGATGAGATTTACGCCTGCACAGCCCCATCCAGGCCACCTCCCGCATTGCCTACGCCGATGTAACGCTGCACGGCCGAACCATCCGGCGCGAATCGGTAACAGTGTTGCTGGATCGGCCAACCGCGATCCGGCCGTTTTCCCAACCCCGACAGGATGGACATTACCCGACGGCCGAATCGGCACCTGGCTTTCGGCCGTGGGATACATTACTGCCTCGGCGCACCACTGGCCGTAGCTCAGGGTGGTATGGCACTGCCGGCCCTGCTGGAGCGCTTCCCGAATATGCGCCTGATCCCTGATAGTGCGCAGTGGACGGAGACATTCGGCTTTCGCGGGCTGGCAGCGCTGCCGGTATTCAACAGGTGATTTTCCGCTGTCAGACCCCGATCCATTTTCCCTATTGACATATACGTCTCACCTGCTATGATTTTCGACATGTTCGTTACGATTGTTGAGCCGCGTCGCCCTCGCCCGCGCCGGACCCATAGGTCTGGTGTTTAAGGTTGGCTAAGTCGTAAACGGACGGATTCGCAACAACCACCGCCAGGCCCACAGGTCTGGCGGTTTTTTTGTGTCCAAATGACGATTCAACGGCAGTGCAGCAGATGAAGTCTGATGAGGTAGGTTAATGCAGGAACAGACACTTAAAGCAGGTATTTACGGCGCAACAGGCTATACCGGTCTGGAGTTGGTTCGGACTTGAACGTCATCCGACGGTGACGATTGAGTTCGCCACCTCCCAATCCTATGCGGGACAAACACCTGCGATGTCTTTCCCGTGCACCGCCGCTGTCGTTAGTTGCCCCCGATGCAGCCCCCTGGCCGATGTAGATGTTGTCTTCTTGTGTCTGCCCCACTCAGCCGCCGCCGAAGCGGCCGTTGCCGCGCTGCAAGCCGGTGCGGGTTGTGGACCTCAGCGCCGATCTTCGCCTGCAGGATGCAGCCGTCTATGAGCAGTGGTACGGCCACCACCACCCGGCACCGGAACTGCTGTCCGAAGCTGTGTATGGCCTGACCGAAGCCGCACGCGACCAGCTACCGGGGCGCGTCTGGTTGCCAATCCCGGTTGCTACCCAACCATGTGTTGCTGCCGATGCGGCCGGTGCTGTGTTCGGGGATAAAGCTCGCCGGGCCGATCATTGCTGATTCAAAGTCCGGCGTATCGGGGGCCGGGCGCACACCGACAACTACGACCCATTTCGTGACCGTGGCCGACAACTTCTCCCCTTACAAGATCGGCCGCAGCCATCGTCACTTGCCGGAGATGGAGCAGGCGCTGCATGAGTGGCAGCCGGACGCGCCGCCGCTTGTCTTTTCGCCCCATCTGCTACCCGTTCCGCGCGGCATGCTGTCCACCATCTACCTGACCCCGGCCGACGGCGCAACGCCGGCCGATGTGCGGCAAGTGATGGAAAACGCCTATGCCGATGAACCGTTCGTCGAGGTACTGCCGCCGGGAGAGGTCGCCACACTGGCCCATGTTACCCATACCAACCGGTGCGTTATCGGTCTGGCAGATGCCGGAGAGGTTATCGTGATCACGTCTGCCATAGACAATCTGGTCAAGGGGGCTTCCGGACAGGCCGTACAGAACATGAACGTGATGTTTGGTCTGGACGAGACAGCCGGGCTTTTATAAAAGGGGCAACGATGACGCGAGTAATCAAGATCGGCGGCAACGAGATGAATGCTCCCGGCTATTTATGGGACCTGGCCCAGCAGGCAGCAAAGCTGGCTGAGGACGAGGGGCAACCGCCGGTTATCGTTCATGGTGGCGGACAGGACATCGCTATGTGGCAAACCCGCCTGGAACTACCCACCGTGAAGGTAGACGGGCTGCGCGTGACGGATGCCGAATCGCTTATCGTGGCCCAGATGGTTTTGTCCGGCCACACCAACAAGCAAATCGTCAAAGAAATGTTGGGGGCAGGGCTGACGGCCGTTGGGCTTAGTGGTGTGGATGGCGGGCTATTGCGCTGCCACAAGCGACTTCATCCAACGGCCGATCTGGGCCTTGTCGGCGAAATTGAGTCTGTCAATACAGAGTTGCTGACCTCGCTGCTGGAGGCCAACCTGACCCTGGTGATCTCGCCCATCTCATCGGGTGTGGATGGGCTGACCTACAACGTCAACGCAGATGAAGTTGCCGGGGCGATTGCCCGTGCGCTGGGGGCCGAGACGCTTGACTATGTTTCCAATGTGCCCGGCGTGCTTAACGGCACGGCCATCCTGTCACTCCTCACCGGTCGAAGCCGAGGCGTTGATCGGCTCCGGCATCATTGCCGGGGGCATGATCCCCAAAGTCCGCAATGCGCTGGATGCCGTCGCTCAGGGTGTCCGGCAGGTACGAATCGTGAATCTGGCCGGTCTGGCAACCGGCGGAGGCACCGTTTTTCATCACCTCTGAACCACAAGCATTTTCCAGATAAGGAGTAAGCCAACATGAAACAGGAAGACGTCATCCACGGTGAAGCCCAGTACATGGTCCAGACCTACCGGCGACCGGAGATAGTGCTGGAACGCGGCGAGGGGATGTACCTGTATGACACCGAGGGCAAGCAGTATCTCGATTTCACATCGGGCATTGCCGTCACGGCGTTAGCCATAGCGATCCGGAATGGTCGCCGCCGTGGCTGATCAGGCAGCCAAGCTAACCCATGTCAGCAATCTTATTACACCGCCCCGCAGGTTGAACTGGTCGAACGGTTGGTCAACCACTCCTTTGCCGATCGCGTTTTCCTCAGCAACTCCGGCGCGGAGGCCAACGAGGGTGCGCTGAAATTTGCCCGCAAGTTTGCCCGCGTCCGGGGCCATACCGACAAGCATGAGATCGTCGCCTTCAGCGGCAGTTTTCACGGCCGGACGATGGGCGCCTTGTCCATCACCTACAAATCACAATACCGTGATCCGTTCGCCCCGCTGGTACCCGGCGTCGTGTTCGACCTCTACAACGACCCGGACGCTGCGAAACGCCCTCATTACCGACAAGACCCGTGCGGCATCGTCGAACCGATTCAGGGAGAAGGCGGTGTCCGCCCGGCAACGGTTGAATCCCTCCGGCTCTGCGCGAAGCGTGCTACGAGCACGGCGCATTGCTCATATTTGATGAAGTGCAATCCGGCCTGGGCCGCGCCGGTCACCTCTGGGCTTACGAAGGCTACGGCGTTGTGCCGGATATCATGACCCTGGCGAAGCTTCTGGCGAACGGGCTACCCATCGGGGCCATTCTGGTTACGGATACAGTAGCCTCCATCCTCCAGCCCGGCGATCACGGCAGCACCTTTGCCGGCGGGCCGCTGGTCTGCCGCGCCGCCCAGGTTGTCTTCGACCGCATCTCCCAGCCGGCGTTCCTGCAACAGGTCACCGAAAACGGCGAGCGACTGCGGGGCATGCTGGAGGATCTGGCATCTCCCCACATCATTGATGTGCGTGGTGCGGGATTGCTCGTCGGTATGGAACTGGATACGGCCGTAACGCCGGTCATCACAGCCGCCCGCGAACAGGGGGTGCTCATCATCAACGCCGGAGAGAATGTCATCCGGCTGGCACCGCCGTTGATCGTTGAGCCGGCCGAAATTGACACCGTGGTATCCGTCATCGCGCAGGGCTTACGCACACTGTAGAGCAGGCAGGGCTAAATCGTGCTGGTCCCAACCGTCGTCCCCATGACCCCCAATCACTGGGAGGCCGTACGCGCCATTTACGAAGCAGGGATTGCCACCGGCCGGGCCACTTTTGAAACGGCCGCGCCTGATTGGAACACCTGGGACCACCACCACCGTCAGGACTGCCGGCTGGTTGCCGTCCGGGGCGATCAGGTGATCGGCTGGGCGGCGCTCACGCCAGTATCCAGCCGCCAGGTCTACTGTGGTGTGGCTGAGCTGAGCGTCTACGTCGCCCCGGATGCCCGGCGGCAGGGCGTGGGGCGCATGCTGTTAAGCGAGATGGTTACCTGCTCCGAGGCTAACGGCGTCTGGATGTTACAGGCCACTGTTTTCCCTGAGAACGAGGCCAGCCTTTTCCTGCACCAGGCCGTCGGATTTCGTGTGGTCGGCCGTCGTGAACATATCGCCTGTTTGCACGGGCAATGGCGCGACACGCTCCTGCTGGAACGTCGCAGTACGGTAATCGGCGGCTGAGCGTGCGTTGCGCCGGTCCCCACCTTACGTGATACTTGCAGCCTTGTGACGGATGCACCCGCCGCGCCAGTGCGTAACCGCTTGCCGGCGACGCCACTCTGGCTATTACTGATTACAGTCCTGGGCTTGCCCCTGGTCTCCCCGCTCTGGCGGTGGACGGCCGTAGCCTGCACCCATGACGGCCACCTGCATTACCACCGCATTGCCGCCATTCGCTATGCCTGGGAAAACGGCGTTTTCTTCAGTCGCTGGCTGCCGGATGTGGCTTTCGGCTATGGCTATCCCTTCTTCGTCTTTCGGGAAGCGCCGCCACTCTATCTTCCGCTCATCCCCCACCTGCTGGGGGTGCCCCTACCGGCCGCATCCAATCTGTACTATGCGTTGACGATCCTGGCTGCCGGGTGGTTTATGTTCCTGTGGGTGCGGGACATCTTCGGTGAACGGGCGGCCGTTGTGTCGGCCAGTCGCCTACATGGGTGCGCCCTATATCCTCATTGACGCCCTGGTTCGCGGCAACTCCCCGGAATCGCTGGCCCTGCCGTTGTTCCCGTTGATCCTCTGGGCAGGGCGGCGGTGGGTGCTGTCCGGCTCATGGGGGACGTTTCTCGCCGGCGTGTTGGGGCTGGCCTTGCTCTCTCTCAGCCACAACATTTCCGTCCTCATCTTCGTCCCGACGCTTCTGGTCTATCTGTTGGGGATCGTCTGGACTTCCCGCGACCCGGCTCAGGGCACATGGTGGCAAACCATGCGCGGCCCCCTGTTACGGATGGGCCTCCTCTTTGTGCTGGGACTGGGGTTGGGACTTTTCTACACCGGCGGAGCCCTGAGTGAGCTGAACCGGGTCACGCTGGAGCAGTCCACCACGACCCGCAACAATGACTGGCGCTACAACTTCGCCAGTCTGACGGAAATTCTGGCCCCGGTGACGCCGGAGGATCCCACGCTGGTCAATCCGCCGTTGCTGCTGCGCCTGGGCTGGGTGCCGGTGGCATTGGCCTTGCTGGGTACAACCGGGCTGCTGTGGATCAAGGGTGGTGACCGGCAGTCACGCGAACAGCGACTCCATATCGTCCTGATGATCATCGCTACGGCCGTTTTCCTGTTGATGGCCCTGCCCCTGTCCGGCTGGCTATGGGACAATCTACCACTGATTGATTTCGTACAGTTCCCGTGGCGCTTTGTGGGCCGGGCGGCGCTGCCGGTGGCCTTCCTGGCCGGGGTAAGCTTTGCCCATCCGGTCTTCTCGCGCACGTCCGGCTGGCAGCGTTGGGCCTGGCTGGCCGTCCCCATAGCGGTGGTCTTGCTCCTGTTGGAAGCCGTGCCCGCCCTCTACCCGCGTTACTGCAAGGAAGACGGATTCCCTACTATCGTCACCGTCCACGACTACGAGCACGCCACAGGACTGGTCGGCGTGGACCCGGAGGGCAGCTACTTCCCCCGGACGGTCATCGAGCGTCCGGCCGGATCGCCGCTGGAAACCGACTACCGCGCCGGGGAAACGCCGCAACGGTTTGATGCCACCGCCCTACCGGACGGGGCAACGCTGGATAGCGCCGTCTACGAAAAGCAGACGGCCGACATTCGCGTCACGTCGCCTACTGCGTTTACCGCCCGCTACCTGAGCTTTGATTATCCCGGCTGGCGAGCCACGATAGACGGGGTGGAGACGCCGATCACGCCGGAGAACCCCAGCGGTCTGATTACCTTCACTGTTCCCGCAGGCACCCATGACATTCGGGTGGGTGGGCAGCCACACCACTGCGACTGGCGCTCTCCACCATCAGCCTGCTGGCGCTGGCATTTATTGCTGCCATCACGGCCGTTTTGTGGTTCCAACCGCGCCCGCCTACCACAGAATATGCCCCGTCCCCGGCCAACGGACAGATCATCGCCGGGCTGCTGATCGTCGGACTGGGACTGCTGGCCTTCAAGCTGCTGGTTGTGGACCGGACAGCCACGCTTTTCCGTAGGGCGGGGCAGCCGGCCGTGACCCAACCAACGGCCATTCAGGGCGAAGCGTTACGTATGGACGGTTTTTCGCTCAGTCGCGAGACAGTTCCGGCCGGAGGTACATTTGACATGGATATGGCCTGGGCGGCCGTCGCTGCACCGCAGGTGGACTACCAGACCAACGTCTGGCTGGTCGGGCCGAACGGGCTGACCTGGAGCGACAAGGGCACCGAACGGCCGCGCGTATATGAAGATGCGCCGCCGACACGCCAATGGGCGGCCGGTGAATGGGGCTGGGACAGTCGCGAAGTGCGCGTCCTGTCCGGCACGCCACCGGGGGAATACGATCTGGTGGTCACGCTGTTTGACAAAGCCACGCTGGAGCCGCTCACGTTGACGGATCCGGCCACCGGCGCGGTTATTGGCCCCACGGCCGTTGTGGGGCAGGTCACCGTGGGGGAGACGAACGAAGGCGAGATTGAGCCACAGTTCTCGCTGACGGCCGACAGCTCCGCGCTCGGCCTGCACCTGCTGGGATACAATCAGGACCGGAATGTCGCCGCACCGGGCGAAGGGGTGCTCCTGACCCTGTTCTGGGAGCGATTGGAGAATTCCTCACCGGCCTCTGATTTTACGCTCGTCTTGCAGGACGAAGCCGGGACGGCCGTACAGTCATGGATGTTGCCGGTTACACGTGCAGATTATCCACCGGCATCATGGCCGGAAGGGCGACCCGTGCGCGGCCAGTACGTGGTGTCCCTGCCTCCCGATCTGGCGAGTGGAACCTATACGTTTGTCATAGAAGGTAGCCCGATTCTGGGAGACTTGCAGGTCAATGCGCCGGAACGCCTGACCGAACTACCGCCGTTGTCACCAGTGCTGGATGTCGATTTCAACCTGCCGGATGGGTCTATTGCGGCCACACTGGCCGGGCTGAATGGAACAAACCTCGATGATGTTGCCCTGTGTACTGATGAGCGAACGG
Source organism: Chloroflexota bacterium (assembly GCA_041390945.1). Lineage (GTDB taxonomy): Bacteria > Chloroflexota > Anaerolineae > Promineifilales > Promineifilaceae > Promineifilum. Next base: position 49,950 of record JAWKOY010000022.1, on the reverse strand, counting down.
CCGGTGAGACATGCCGGGTTCCTCTGGTCTGGCAGGCCGTTGCCGAGCTACCCACCAGTTATCATATCTTCCTCCATCTGGTAGACGCCGATGGGCAGCTCCTGGCTCAGACGGATGGTATCCCGGCCAATTGGGAACGGCCGACGACCGGCTGGCTGCCGGGCGAGGTCATCCTCGACGATCATCTCCTGACCCTGCCGAATCCGTTGCCGGAGGGACCACTTACCCTGCGCGTGGGTCTGTACGATCCCGATACCGGCACACGTCTGGCGGTTGGCGAGGCGGACTATCTGACCATTCCCTGCCCTGAGGACGCAAGCGAGATGTAACGCACATTGGAAGTGCTAGCCGGAGCCTCCACCGGTTCAATCTTATATTTTTCCTACTTCCATTTACGTTGCTCTGACACAACCACAACACAATAAAAGCATCGAATAAACAGGTTTCGCAACGGAGTTACATCAACCCGACTGCGATTAAAAATAACTATTTGTGACCCATATAGGAGGCTGAACCATGTCGAAGATTGTACGTTGGGATCCCATGCGAGATGCAGTTGATTTGTTTAATGAGTTTGACCGGATGCTGGATGTGCCGCGGATGCGCGCCGCGATGAGCAACCGGCTGAGTGACGACGCCAGCCCGTGGGGCCTGGCTGTGGATGTGATGGAATCTGAGGATCATTACACTGTCGAGGCGTCTGTGCCCGGCATTAGCCCGGACGATCTGAACATCACCATCGAAGATAACGTCCTGACCATTTCGGGCGAGAGCACAACCGAGAACACCGTCGACGAGCCGACCTACCATCTGCGCGAGCGTCGCTTCGGTAAATTCAGCCGGAGCCTGCGCTTCCCGACCCTGGTCAATGCCGACGCCATTACCGCCAACGTCGAGAACGGCGTCCTGAAGCTTGAAGTTCCGAAGGCCGAGGAAGTGAAGCCGAAGCGCATCACCATCCAGGCTGCGTAATTACATCTTCTCCTCCAACTAAAATAAAAGAGGTCGGCACTTGAATGTACCGGCCTCTTTTTTGCATTTCCTGCTTGTTGGCTTCGCTCAAGGCACTTCATGCCCGGCCGAGGCTTCCCAAATCGCAAACCACTGCCGGCGATCAAGCTGGATCGATTCGGCAGCAACGGCCGCCCGGATGCGCTCGATCCGCCCCGTGCCCAACACGGGCAGGATATGGCCTGGCACACGCATCAACCAGCTCAGCGCAACCTGATCCAGACCAGCGTCGTCCAACTGCTCGCCAACATCAGCCAGTGCCGCACGCACGCGCTGGGTTCGGGCCTCATCACTGGCGAACAAACGCGCCCCACCCAATGGCGACCAGGCCATCGGCGCAATGCGGAGTTGCTGCAACTGGTCCATCGTACCGTCATGAAGCGGATCCATGTGCAGAACCGATACCTCAATCTGGTTGGTCACCAGGGGAATTGACAGGCGCGAGGCCAGCAAATTGAACTGCGACGGCGTGAAATTGGATACACCCACATGGCGAACCTTGCCCGACTCGTACAGCTTCGTCAGCGCTTCGGCCACCTCGTCAGCATTCATTAGCGGATCGGGCCGGTGGATCAGCAACAGGTCCAACACATCGGTGTGGAGATTGCGCAGCGACCGTTCGGCCGAGGCGATGATATGGGCCTGGCTGGTGTCGTAGTGATGGATCTGATGCTCCGGAAATGGTCGGAGACCAGCTTGATACCGCACTTGGTCACCAGCTCCATCTTTTCCCGCAGACTCGGTTCGGCCGCCAGCGCCTCGCCAAAGAGAGCCTCGCACTCATAGTTGCCATAGATGTCGGCATGGTCAAATGTCGTCACGCCGAGATCAAGACATTCGTGAATAAACCCGCGCAGGTTATCGGTTGTGTACTGCCATTCGCGCAGACGCATGACCCCACAGATCGTGCGGGAAAAAGTCGGACCGTCCGCTGATGTCTGAATTCGAGATGACTGCATGATATTTCCTTGAAGGTGACTCAACCCGCTTGATCAAGTTGGGCCAGTTGTTCTTTGAGCTTGCGACTTAACCCCTTGACGACCAGATCATACGAATCCTGGATCATGCTCATCAGCTCCGGGTCCGGCACGCTCCCGTCCATTGTAATCGTATTCCAGTGGGCTTTGTGCATGTAGCGTCCCGGCCGAACCGCCGGGTACATATCGCGCAGGAACAGGGCCAGATCAGGATCGCACTTCAGGGTGATGTGCATGGGGTCCTGATCCCAGGCCAGCAAGACATACATCTTGCCCATCACCTTGTACACCAGCGCCTCCGGGCCGAAGGGTGTTTCCTCGGTCGTGCCCGGCCGCGCCAGCAGATCGCGCCGCAGCGGTTCCAGTTCCATTGGGGAGTCTATTGCCCGGCTGTTACGCCTCGGCCAAAACCTCGTCCAGCGCTTTCAACAGGAGCGCCACATTCTCGCGGCGGCTGTTATACCCCATCAGCCCGACGCGCCAGACCTTGCCTGCCAGATCACCCAATCCGCCGGCGATCTCGATGTTGTAGTCGTTCAGCAACCGTTTGGTTACCCGGCCCGCGTCCACACCGTCCGGCACACGGACGGTCGTCAGGCTGGGCAGGCGAATGTCGCGTTCGACATGACATTCCAGACCAATCGCCGCCAAACCGTCCCAGAACAGGTCGGCCGTTGCCTGATGTCGCGCCCAGCGCGCTTCCAGCCCTTCCTCAGCCACCAATCGCAGCCCCTCACGCAGGGCATACATCATGGTGATGGGCGCGGTGTGGTGGTAGGCGCGCGGCGAACCACCCCAGTATGGGCCAAGCAACTCGGCGTTCATGTACCAGTTGGCAATTGGGGTTTGGCGATTGCGAATCTTGTCCATGGCTCGCGGACCGAACGTCAACGGTGCCGTGCCGGACGGGCTGCTCAAACACTTTTGGGAGCCGCTATAGGCAACGTCTATGCCCCATTCGTCAACAGCCAGCGGAACACCGCCGAGGCTGGTCACGGTATCTACCAGCAACAGACAATCGTGCTCGCGGCACAATTCGGCAATGCCCTCCAGCGGCTGTCGTGCGCCGGTGGAAGTTTCGGCATGGACCAGAGCCAGCACCGCCGGGCGATGCTGTTTCAGCCCGGCGCGAATCTCATCCAGCGTAAACGATGTGCCCCAGGTTGTTTCCAGACAGCGGACGTCGCCGCCGTAGCGCCCGGCCATATCAGCCAGACGACGGCCGAAATAACCCATGACGCCGACCACGACAACGTCTCCCGGCTCGACGACGTTCGCCAGGCTGGCCTCCATACCGGCGCTACCCGTACCGCTGATGGCGATGGTAAATTCGTTATCAGTCTGCCACGCGTAGCGAAGCGACTCCTTGATATCGTCCATGACCCGAATAAAGGTTGGGTCCAGATGACCGACAATCGGCTGGAGTTGGGCCCGCAGCACACGGGGATGGGCATTGGACGGCCCGGCCCCCAGCAAAATACGGGGCGGCATATCCGGAGGTGTGTCTAATTGACGATGATTGTTGTTCACAGAGATGGCGTTTATACTCATGGTTCCCTCTATTACCCTCAAGAGACGGCGTTAAGCCGAGAGGATGATATTTGATGATAACATCCAACCTATTGCGCGGCGAGAAAGTCAGGTTGACGGCCATTGAGAACCGTGACATCCCCACCATGGCCCATTGGTGGGAGGATATGGAATTCCTGCGCAACTACGACACCTTGCCGGCCTTCCCCAAGTCCGAGGACCAGATCTCGCGCATCATTTCCGACGAACAAGCCAGCCACAACGGCTATCTTTTCGGCATCCGGCCGGTCGACGAGGAAACGATTGTCGGCCTGCTGGAGCTAAGCGGCATCCAATGGTCACACCGCACAGCCTACATCGGTATCGGCATTGGTAACGGCGATTATCGCAACCGTGGATTGGGCCGGGATGCGATGAATTTGGGGCTGCGTTTCGCCTTTCAGGAACTCAATTTACACAGGGTCTGGTTGACCGTTATCGGTTATAATGCAAGAGCAGTTACCTTGTATGAGCAATTAGGCTTTGTGCGTGAAGGTGCGTATCGAGACCATGTTGAACGTGACGGGACTCGCTACGATATGCTCGTATATGGTTTGTTGCGGCAAGAGTGGCTGGACACGGCCATCTAGCCATCTGAATTTTACTGTTTTACCCACTTACCAACTGAATCCTACGAAGGAGGCAAGCAATGTTGAATCTGGCAGTTCTATTGGAGGATAGCGCGCGTGAGGTGCCCACACGTACGGCCGTTATCCTGAATGATGTCAAGCTCTCCTATGCCGCCGTCAACGCGGCCGCCAACCAGGTCGCCAACGGGCTGGTAGGCCTCGGCATCAAACCCGGCGATAAAGTCGCCCTGAGTTGTCTTAATCTGCCGTTTTTCCCCATTATTTATTACGGCATTCTCAAAGCAGGCGGCGTTGTTGTCCCATTGAATGTCCTGCTGAAAGGGCGTGAGATCGCCTATCACCTGCAAGACTCGGACGCCAAAGCCTATTTTTGCTTCCAGGTACACCTGAGCTACCGATGGGCCAGTTCGGCTATGAGGGGTTCCAGCAGGTGGATGGCTGCGAGAACTTCTTCATCATCACCGCCGATCCCACTGCACCGTCCCCCATTGAAGGGACCCAGACCCTGGGCATGCTCATGGCGAACCAGCCTCCAACGTTCGATACCGTCATGACCAATGCCGACGATACGGCCGTTATCCTCTACACCAGCGGCACGACCGGCACCCCCAAGGGCGCGGAACTCAACCACAGCAACATGATCTTCAATGCACGTCTGTCGGATACCATGTACCCCCGTAACGATCATGACGTGCATCTCATTACCCTGCCGCTGTTCCACTCCTTCGGCCAGAGCGTCCAGATGAACGCCGGCTTTTATAACAAGGCGACACTAACGCTTCTGCCCCGGTTCGACCCGGATGCGGCGCTGGCGGTCATGGAGCGAGATAACGTCACTTTCTTCGCCGGTGTGCCGACGATGTACTGGGCCATGCTCAACCACCCCAACCCGGAAAAGTTTGATCTGGCGAAGATTGCCGACAATTTGCGATTGGCGGTCAGTGGCGGATCGGCCATGCCGGTCGAGGTCATGCGCGCCTTCGGCGAGAAGTTCAAGGTCAACATTCTGGAGGGCTACGGTCTGTCCGAGACCAGCCCGGTGGCAACCTTCAGCCGGTTGGACAAGGAAGTCAAGCCCGGTTCGATTGGCCTACCTGTCTGGGGTATATCGGTACGCGTCGTGGATCCATCCGACAATGATGTGCCGGTAGGCGAGATGGGCGAGATCGTCATTAAGGGCCACAACATCATGAACGGTTACTACAAGCGTCCGGCCGAAACCGCCGAAGCCATGCGCGGCGGCTGGTTCCACACCGGGGACCTGGGCAAGATGGATGAGGATGGTTACTTCTACATCACCGACCGCGTAAAGGATATGATCATTCGCGGTGGCTTTAACGTGTATCCGCGTGAGATAGAAGAAGTGATGATGACCCACCCGGACGTGAGCCTGGCGGCTGTCGTCGGTATACCCCACGACAGTCACGGTGAGGAAGTCAAGGCCTACGTGATCCTTAAGCCGGATGCCACGTGCGATCCTGACGAGTTGATGGACTGGTGCAAGGAGAATATGGCTAGCTACAAGTACCCGCGTCTCATTGAGTTCCGGAAAACCTGCCGATGACAGCCACCGGAAAGATCCTCAAGCGCGAGCTGCGCTAACTAACTGTTGTTGCTTGCCACGAGAGAAGGCGTTGCTAGTTTAGCAGCGCCTTTTTGTTTACAGGCCGATTATGCCTCGCAGGGAGTCCAGCAGGGATAACGAGGAAACAACCCAGGTCATTAGACCGCAAACCGACAACAGCAGAATTGGTAAAGCCACGGCTAGCCACAGGGGAATTTGCGGCCTAACTTCCACAGTACCGTCCAGTCCCGGTGCGGATTGCGCCGGATCATTCAGCAGGGCGACACGCATCGTGAACGGAATCTGTCGTCGCCGCCCGGCCAATGGCACCCTGGCCGCCTGCAAGTAAAAGTCCACCACTCCTTGCTGACCTGTAGCCAGAGTAATCTGTTTTCGTCCGGCATCGGCCTGCAATTTTTGCTGCGGGTCTTCTACGGTGGCGGTTAGCGTCTGTGTTGACGGGCTACCATTCTGGATCAACACCCGGCAATAGCCGCTATTTTCAATCACCGTCGGCCGCATGTCCCACGTCACCCGGCGCACCGGTGTGGGGAACTCTGTCACCATCGTCACGATGGTCGAGTCCGGATCAGCGGCGAAGGCAATCGCTTCCTGTTCGGACACCCCGCCAACGGCCCGGCGGAGATCGACCGCCATCGCCTCACCGGTCTGGTAGCGGTCCTCAGGCCGGCGGGCCAGCGCCTTCATGATAATCCGTTCGATCTCGGCCGGAACGCCCGGATGCACTTCACTGGGCATGGGAATTGAGGCGTACTGATGAGCCTCCAAAGCTTCTTCCGGCGTCTGGATAATCAGCGGCACCTTGCCGGTTGCCAATTGGTAGAGCACCACGCCCAGCGAGTACAGATCGGAACGGCCGTCCACCGGCAAATCAAGCGCCTGTTCGGGGGACATATACAACAACGTTCCCATCATCTGACCAACCAGCGTGTCCAGATCGGTTTCCATCAACTTGGCGAGACCAAAGTCAGTAACCATCGCCCGCAGGGGTGATTCGCCCGGCCGGTCGGGCCGGTCCAGCCGCTTGACGAGGATGTTATCGGGTTTGATATCCCGGTGAATGACCCCCTGCCGGTGAGCATAGCCCAGCGCATCAGCCACCTGGGCAATCAATGTCAGGGTTTCTTCCAGCCGCACTACCTGATGATGTTGGGCCAACTGTCGAATATAAGCGCCCAGACTCACCCCGTTCACCAGTTCCATCACCATGTAGATGAGGTCATCCCCCTGACCAAACTGGTAAACCCGAACGATAGAAGGATGATCGAGGCGGGCAGCAGCGCGTGCCTCTTGCAGGAAACGTTGCTGAAACAGGGGATCCCCGGCCAGATCACCGTGCATCACCTTGACGGCAACCGGGCGGTCGAGGGTCGTATCGGTAGCGCGGTAAACCGCCCCCATACCGCCATCGCCGATGACCGCGTCAATACGGTAGTTACCGAACTGGCGGCCGATGAGATCGTCATTCATAGCCCGAATGATCGCCCACCTGTGGGCTGAAGGCAAGTGAACCGGCTTTGCAGAATGAGGCGCCGGTAAATCAGGCTCGCCGGGCAACTCATTCATCTTCGCTCCAGCAAACAGACGCGCTATAATGCAATGAGACTTGGCTTCCTTTCAACTGAATTACAGCAAGGAGATAAACCTTATGCCCGTACCCACCTTACCCGGCATTTCTTCGCAAATCATCCCCACCGGCCGGATCGATACGCATGTCCTGTTCAGCGGACCGGATGACGGTATTCCGGTCGTTTTTATTCATGGCAATTTTTCCTCCTCCACCTACTGGGAGGAAGCGATGCTGGCCCTGCCGTCCGGCTATCGGGGTATTGCCCCGGACCTGCGCGGGTACGGTGATACCGAGGATAAACTGATTGATGCGACACGCGGTGCGCAGGACTGGACCGACGACCTGAAGGCTCTGTCTGATGAACTGGGTGACCGCCCGGCCCATCTGGTTGGCTGGTCGCTGGGAGGGGGCGTCCTGATGCAGTTCATGCTGGACTACCCCGAACTGGTCAAATCCGTCACGTTGATCTCCCCGGTCAGCCCCTATGGATTTGGCGGGACAAAGGGCGAGACCGGCGAGCTGTGCTGGCCCGATGCGGCCGGTTCCGGCGGTGGCACCGTGAACCCGGAGTTTGTCAAGCGCATTACCGAAGGCGACCGTAGTGCGGACGATCCCAACTCACCTCGCAACGTGATCAATACGTTCTACTACAAGGGCGGGTTTGTCTCGCCGCGCGAGGAAGCGTTCCTCTCGGCCGCCTTGCTGGAAAAGGTCGGGGAGGATCGTTATCCCGGCGACTTGACCCTATCCGAAAACTGGCCCGGAATTGCGCCGGGCGTATGGGGGCCGATCAACGCCACTGCCCCCAAGTATTTCAACACGAGCGCCATTGCCGATCTGCCCGACAAGCCGGCCATTCTGTGGGTACGCGGAGATGCAGATCAGATCGTCTCCGACAACTCAATGTTTGATTTCGGTACCTTGGGCGCACTGGACCTGGTTCCCGGCTGCCCGAAGGACCAATATCCCCCACAACCAATGGTTTCCCAGATGCGCTATGTTCTGGAAAACTACAAGGCCAACGGCGGAACCTACCGGGAAGTCGTGCTGGATGCCGGTCACGGCTCACACCTGGAACAACCGGAAGCTTTCAACAAAGCCTTCCACGACCATCTGGCAGCGGCTGACGCCTAATCAGACAGGAGAAATAACCCGGCCGATTGCGTACTCCCACACACAACCGGCCGGTCCGTCATCAATTCCCACACCATGCCCGGACTGACTCACCATCTCCTGATCGCCCATAGCAAACTTGCCGCACCGCGGTTGCACCGGCATACCCTGCTCCGTCCCCGCATCGAGGCGCGTCTGCGCGAAGCGGCCGACTATCGCCTGACGCTCATCCAGGCCGGAGCCGGTTTCGGCAAGTCTACTGCACTGACTGCTTTTGCAGCCGATACGCCAAACCCGACGGTCTGGTATCACCTGGATGAAGATGACGCCGACCCGCTGCGTTTTCTGTTGCACCTTTGGCATGGGTTCAACCGGGTGCTGGAAGGTTTCTCCACAACGCCTCTGGCGATGCTGGAGGAAATCGCTGATAACCCACATAGCATCAGCAGCGATCCGGCCGGTGCGCCTTCGGACGCAGAGCAGGCGGTTCACTGGTACACGGTGGTTGACGCTCTCAATAACGCCCTGTTGGAAAGTAGTAATAACGCCATATTCCTGATCTTTGATGACGTCCATGTTCTTGATGTCGCCCCGGTAACGCTGCGCGTGCTCGATCGCTTTATCGGCCGGGCGCCGGATCAGCTGCGCTTCCTGCTCGCCGGGCGATACCCGCTCCGATTACCCAACCTTGTCGGCTGGCGCGTCCGAAATGACGTTCTGGAAATCGGACAGGCGGAGCTGGCCTTCAATAGTGACGAGATCGCCGCCCTGTTTCGTAACCAGTACAACGTGGCCCTGTCAGATGATCAGGTGGACTTGTTAGCCAACCGGTTAGAGGGATGGGTGATGCCAATGCCCCTGGTCTGGCAACATCTACGGAGCCGGCCACAAGAGGACCTCAGCAATACGCAGACGGTATCTCGTACACTGGCACGGTTGTCGGGCTCAGGCAGCGATCTGTTCATGTACCTTGCCCAGGAAGTCATCGACCAGCAGCCGTCTGATGTGGCTGAGTTTCTGCGGCAGACATCGGTGCTGCGCCAGATGACGGCCGACGCCTGTGATGCTCTGCGACAAACCGACAACAGCCGCGAGATCCTGCGCTATTTGCGGGAAAGCGGGTTGTTTGTCGTGGACCTGGGTGATGGTACCGTCCGTTACCATCACCTGTTTCATGAATTGCTGCGGCACCAGTTGGCCTCGGACCAGGCGATGACCATGCACGAGCGGGCCGCCCGCTATTATGAGACGGAAGGGTATGAAGACGAGGCGATCGCCCACTGGCTGGCGGCCGGTGAATTGGGGTTAGCGAAAGGGTATGAAGCCGCGGCGCGCCTGCTGGACCACTTCGGCCGTAATCGCGTGCGCATCGGGCAGTTGGATGCTCTGGCCGTCTGGCTGAGCAGTCTGCCGCCGGATGTCCTCTACGATCATCCATCGTTGCTCGTCTACATGGGTGATATTGCCCGGCTGCAAAGCCGGTTTTCCGAGGCGCTGGGTTGGTACGAACAAGCTGAATCTCGCAGCCGGGCCCAGGGAGACGTGCCGGGATTGGGCCAGGCTTTACGCGGTCAGGCGCGTGTCTATCTGGATACCGTCAACCCCAGTCAGGCCGAGCGACTGCTTCAGGCGGCGCTTCGTCTGTCAGATGGGGAAGAAGACATGGACGGCCGTGCCCGGTTAATGGAACTGCTGGCGGAAAACTTGATCAATCGCGGCCACGCCGAGGAAGCCCGTCGTTACCAGGTCCAGGCTCAGGAGTTGCGCGACTCTGGCCCCGATTCGGCCGACCTGTCGGCCCGGTTACTCCTGCGTACCGGCCGTCTGGCTGAAGGACATCGCTTGCTGGAAGAACGTGTAGTGGCTGAGCGGGATAATCCGGTCATGCGGCCCCGCGCTCACCGCGAGACATTCCTGCTCCTGGCGCTCGTCCTGGCAATGGAAGGCGATCAGGCCGGAGCAACAGGCTACGCGAAGGCCGGCACCGATCGCGGGATGGCCTTGCAATCCCCCTTTGTGACGGCCGTAGGGTATATGCGCCAGGGCCATGCCTGGTTGCTGCAGCACGAGGCCAAAGCTTACGCAGCGGCCGAACAGTGCTTCCATGAAGCCATCGCTATCAGCGAGCGCCTGAGTGTGCCGCGATTGAGAGTGGAAGCAAACTGGGGGCTTTGTCACGTCTACGGCTTTCAGGGGGAGATGGACCGGGCAGCCGACGCAGCAGCGACCGGCATGGAATTAGCCCGCGCCGCCGGGGATGAATGGGTCGAGGCCATCATCCGGCTGGCAATGGGCGCGTCATTAACAATGGCCCATGAAGAAACCGGGGCACTGGACTGGTTGGCCCAGGCCAATGTTGCCTTCCGCAATTGCGGCGATACCCATGGTGAAGCAGCGGTGCGTCTGTGGCAATGTCTGGTATGGCAACAACTGGACGACGAAGCCCGTTTGCAGCGTGATCTGGCGGATTTACTGCGATTGGTCCGGCAGCACGGCTACGACCATTTGTTTAAGCAGGAAACGCTACTCGGCCCGCCGGATGCCAGAGTGTTGATCCCGCTTTTACTGTATGCGCGCGAGCAGGGTCACGGCCAACCCTGGGGGCAAACGGCCGACCGGCTACTGGCGGGATTGGGGCTGGACGGGCTGCAACTACATCCCGGCTTTCAGCTTCGCGTGCAAGCATTGGGAACCTTCCGGCTCTGGCGTGGCCTGGAGGAAGTGCCGACATCAGCCTGGAAACGACGCAGCGCGCGCCAGCTCTTCCAGTTGCTCCTGGCGAATCGCCGCAAGATGCTGGAGCGCGAACAGCTCTGCGAGTTGCTCTGGCCGGAGCTAGGCCCGGCTGAGGCCGAACGAGATTTCAAGGTCGCCTACAGCACTCTGTGTAATGTGCTGGAACCGGGTCGGGGCCGTAATACGCCGTCATCCTTTATCCTGCGCGACGGAACGCGGTACGGGATTCGACCGGAAGCGGACCTGTGGCTTGATGCGGTCAAATTTGAGACGGCCGTCCTGGCCGGGGATGCCCGCAGGGAGCACGAGACAACAGCCATGCTGGCCGACTACCGCACGGCCTTTGATCTGTACAAGGGAGATTACCTGCAGGATGCCCCATATGAGGAGTGGGCATCGGCCGAACGGGAGCGCCTGCTGACGCTCTTCATGCGCACGGCCGAACGGATGGCGACGTTACAGGCGGACGATGAGGCCTGGGAAGACGTAATCGCCACCTGCCGCCTGATCCTGGCCCGTGACGATTGCTGGGAGCAGGCTTACCGGCTGATGATGACCGCCTACGCACACCTGGGCAATCGCGCCCAGGTATTACGAACCTACCGGCGTTGTGTAACCGCACTCCGGGACGAGTTAGAGTAAATCCTTCGGCACTAACCGAGGAAATCTACCAGGCGGCCATGGCGAAGATCACCTAGATTTTCGGACTCCGAAAACTCGCCCCGCTAAAGCAGTTCGCCCAATAACCCCACCTGTTCATTAAACTGATCGATCAGCACATCAATCTCATCTGTCAGGCCGTGGATGCTGGTCCAGTAGGTAGGGTCGTACCATTGAGCATTTAGCTCATCGAGTTCCCGGCCCTGCTGCTCAATCCAGGTGAAGTACTTCAGATTGTGAATGCGCTTGCGGTCGTAGTAACTCAACTCCTGAACATACTCGATGTTGGCTCCGTGCAGATAACGCCCGGCGATATAGGCTGCATCCAGCGCGGTAAACGGACCATCCAGATCACGGTATTCCTCGATCCGGCTCTGGTACATCTCCATGGAATCGGTGGCAATAGTCATAACGATGTCGTCCGGTCCCATCTCATAATATTTCGCCATCTTGATCGCTCCTACCACATTGGCGATAGAAGAGATACCCAGATCAGGTAACTGCTCAATGAGGCTGGGGTCAACGCCCTGCCCGGCCAAATATTCCTGCCCGGCTTCCTCGTTGAACAACCGCATAATGCCGATGCTGGCCGCGTCATCAATGCCCACAACCATGTCGGTATTCTTGACGTTGTGAATCCAGGGTACATGCTTGTCGCCGATACCCTCAATACGATGCGCACCGAACCCATTAAAGAGTAGCGTCGGGCATTGCAGGGCTTCGCTGGCCGCGATCACACTTGTTGGGAACTGCTCCTTCAAATAGTCGCCACTGGCGATAGTGCCGCCGGAACCGGTGGCCGATACCATACCGCGATAGACACTGTCAACTCCCATGACCTCATCCAGCACTTCCTGCATGGCCGGACCGGTAATGCTGTAATGCCACAGGTAATTGCCGAACTCCTCAAACTGGTTAAAGATTGCCAGATCCTCGCCGGAACGCCGGAGCTCCCAACACTTGTCGAAAATCTCCTTGACGTTACTCTCCGAACCGGGGGTCTTGATCACCTCACCGGCAACCTGGGCCAGCCAGTCGAATCGCTCCTGACTCATCCCTTCCGGCAGGATGGCAATGGATTCGCAGGCCAGCAGGTTCGAATCGTACGCGCCACCGCGACAGTAATTGCCGGTCGAAGGCCAGACCGCTTTCTGCGTCGTGGGGTCGAACTGGCCGGTTACCAGTCGCGGGACCAGGCACCCAAACGCCGCACCGACTTTGTGCGCGCCGGTCGGGAACCACTTGCCGATGATGATGACAATTCGTGCCGGAACGCCGGTCAGCTCCGGCGGCAGCTCCAGATAATTGACGCCGCCGAATGCGCCACCGCTGGCAACCGGCTCATTGTGCCAGGTAATGCGAAACAGGTTGATTGGATTCAGGTCCCACAGACCAACATCCATCAGACGATTCACAATCGCCAGGGGAATCCTTTCCGGGTGTCGTTGTTGTTCAAATGTGGGGATGATAATGTTCCGCTCGCGGGCACGCTGTACGGCGTGGTCCATCGCGGTTTCGTTAATCGTGAGATCGATCATGGTTTTGCCTCAGAAAAGAAATGGATGGGACAATCATACAGCCAGACAGAAGCCGAGGCTACTCACAGAAATAGGGGCATTGATGAGGGACATATTGAATTCCGGGTGATGTACGATTGTCCATCCGAGTACCCGGTCGGTGAGAATCGGCCGCGATGATCACCTCCTTGACAACTTACTGATTCGCACTTATACTTTCTTTATTCAGTAAATAAAGTAAGTGATATGACATCCCCTACCCGCGCAGACCGCGATCTCATGCGAGCGATAAATCGCTCCGCTGTTCTCAATACCATTAAGAACAATGGCCCTCTTCCCGCACGAAATTGCCCGCCATAACAATATAAGTGCAGCCACTGTCACGGGTATCGTCGCCGAACTAATCCGCGATGATCTAATCTTCGAAAAGGAAGAGGGCAATCCAGCGGCGGCCGACGGCCGATTCTGTTGGCCCTTAATCCACGCGGCGGTTCCGTTATCGGCATCAAGCTGGCCGAAAGCGTCGTCACCGGGGCGCTGACCGACCTTGAAGCCACTGTGCTGGAAGAGTTCAGCGCGCCCCTGCCCTACCCGATCTGGCAACGGTGCTGAATACGGTTGTCACGGTAGTGGATTCGCTGCTGGCCCAGGCGGGCATCAAGCGCGATCATCTACTGGGTGTGGGTGTGGGTGTAGCCGGCGCAGTGGACCCCGCGCGGGGCATTCTACGCAATAACCCATTTTTGGCCTGGCGCGATCTGCCCCTGGCTGAGCTATTGGAGGAACGCCTCGGTGTCCCTGTCGCCATCGACAATGATGTCAATACGCTCACGAACAACGAACTATGGTTCGGTCGCGGTCAAGGTGTCAGCAACTTTCTGGTGGTCACCGTTGGCCGAGGGGTGGGTCTGGGCATTGTACTCAACGGCCAAATCTATGTCGGGTCACAAGGTGGTGCAGGCGAGTTGGGCCATACGGTTATTGACCCTCATGGTCCACTGTGTGAGTGCGGCAAACAAGGCTGCCTGGAAACCTATGTGTCCGACCCGGCGCTTTGGCGCATGGCCCAGGAAGCTCAGGCACGTGGTGAACTCTCTGCGACTATCCATACCCCTGAGGATCTGTTGGCCGCAGCTGATGCAGGCGATCCTGCTGCCCAGGCCATTTATGCTCACGCGGGGGATTTGCTCGGCACGGCTGTAGCCAACCTGATTAACATCCTTAACCCCCAGCTTATTCTGGTCAGCGGAGAAGGGGTACGGGTAGGGAATCACCTTTTTACCCCTATGCGTGCAGCCGTTGGGCGCTGTGTCATGCCCGGCCTGGCAGGTGACACGATCATTGAGATCGATCCCTGGGAAGACAATGGTTGGGCACGGGGTGCAGCCAGCCTATTGCTACGCCGTCTATTTGAATCCCCCTTACACCGTGATTCGGTTGCAGCCACGGTCTAGGCAATGACCATGACTACACTGGAAAGCGAGAGCAAGCCTGTCTTTTCCCCGGCCCAACGCCGGAGCCTGTCCAACACGCTCTGGGCACTGTTGTTCCTGGCTCCCAGTCTGTTGGGGTTGCTCTTCTTTTTGATCGGGCCTATGCTGGCCTCGTTCGGTCTCACCTTCCTGGAATGGGATCCCCTTCTGCCATCGAACTACACATTTATCGGTCTGGGCAATTATCGAGAGCTAATTGCGGATCCGCACTTCTGGCAGGCTCTAGGTAACACGCTTTATTTTATTGTTGGTTACATCCCCCTGGTTGTCGTGGCGGGATTAGGTGTTGCCTTGCTGCTCAATCGCGGCTTACGGGGCATATCCTTCTTTCGCGGCGCATTCTTCATGCCCGTTGTTTCGGCGTGGGTAGCCGTGGCCTTGCTGTGGACCTGGATATTCAACCCGCGTTTCGGGCTGGTCAACTACCTGCTACGCTTGATTGGCATCGACGGGCCAGCCTGGTTATTTGACCCCAACTGGGCTATGCCCGCCATCATCCTCACCAGCGTCTGGAAGGATATCGGCTTCGTCTCGGTGCTGTTTCTCACCGGATTACAGAGCATCCCACAGGAATACTACGAAGCAACAGCTATTGATGGTGCATCCCAATGGGAACAGTTTCGCCATATCACCATCCCCCTGCTTTCCCCCACCACCTTTTTCGTGCTCATCATCTCACTCATCAACTCATTCCAGGTCTTTGACCAGGTATGGATTATGACCGAGGGAGGTCCGGCTGGAGCCACATCGGTCCTGGTGGAAATGATCGTTAATAATGCCTTCCGCTATGGTCGTATGGGCTACGCTGCCACTATCTCCTGGGTGCTATTCGCGCTGGTCTTTGCCGTTACACTGGTGCAGTCACGCGTTCAGAACAAGTGGGTGACCTATGACTGAACCCACTATCGGCCGCGAACCGTTTCGGCAACGTTTCGGCACGACGCTCTACTATCTATTACTACTAGCCGGTGCCGCCGTCATGCTCGTTCCCTTTCTGTGGATGGTCTCAACATCACTGAAGGCTAATGAATATGTACTGACCATGCCACCGCAGTTTATTCCCCAACCAGCCACACTGGACAGCTATCGCCGCTTGTTCGATCTATTCCCCATGGGGCGCATGTTCGTCAATAGTTTAATAGTGGCATTGGCCGTCACGCTGGGGCAGTTGGTGACCTGTTCGATGGCGGCTTACGCCTTCGCGCGCATGCAGTTTCGCGGGCGTGACGCGCTGTTCCTGCTTTATCTGGCGACGCTCATGATCCCTTTCCAGGTGACCATTACGCCACTTTTTATTCTAATGAGTACGCTGGGCTGGGTGAATACCTATCAGGGACTGATTCTACCCGGCGTATTCAGCGCCTTTGGCACCTTCCTGCTACGCCAGGCGTTTCTAACCATTCCGGCTGATTATGAGGAATCGGCCGTACTGGATGGGGCGAACCCATTCACTATCTTCACACGCATCATTATGCCGCTGGCTACACCTTGCACTGGCTACGCTGGGCGTGTTCGCATTCATGAGTTCGTGGAACGCCTTCCTATGGCCGTTATTTATCGTACGCGACGAGCAACTAATGACACTGCCCGTCGGTTTGGCAACGCTACACGGCCGCTGGCTGACCGAATGGAACCTGGTCATGGCCGGCACTGTGATCACCGTTATCCCCATGGCCCTGGTTTACCTGTTCGGCCAGAAATATCTCGTCCGCGGTTTTGTCACCAGCGGTCTAAAGGGTTAGATGCAGTCACAGGTAGAGAGGAGGCACCATATTCAAGACAAGCAATGAAATCTTCCCGCAATCCTGTTGGTAAAACATTTTAGTGCAAACACAAGGAGTAAGATGATGGAGAGTAAATGGAAATCAATGTAATCGCCGGCCTCATGTTAATTGCGGCCCTCGTTCTGGTGGCCTGCGGTGGTCAGGCGGCCACCCCGGCCGTCGAGCCGGAAGCACAGGCCACTGAAGAAACAGTTGTGGTTGAGGCGACTGAAGACACAACCGAAGCTATGGAGCCGGTTGAGTTGACTTACTTCACCTTTTCGGCCGCACCGGACCATCTGGAAGACCTGGATGCGATGATCGCAGCTTTCAGCGAACAACATCCGGAAATCTCCGTCAAGGTAGAGACTGCGCCATTTGACGATTACTTTACCAAGCTGCAAACGCTCATCGCCGGAGGCACCGCCCCGGACGTATTCGAGTTGAATTATGAGAACTTTGTCACCTACGCCGATAAAGGCATTCTGCTCGATCTTTCGCCGCTGATGGCGGCCGACGAATCACTGGACACAAATATCTATTATCCGCGCGCGCTGGAAGCGTTCACCTATGACGGCAAGCAGGAAGGGCTGCCGGCTACATTTTCCACGGTGGTGATGTTCTATAACAAAGACTTATTCGATGCCGCCGGGCTGGATTATCCAACCAACGACTGGACATGGGACGATGTTCGCGCTGCTGCTGAGCAAATCAACGATCCTGATAACGGTGTCTACGGCATGCATTCAGGTATCCAGTTCTGGGAATTCTACAAGAAGGCTGCTCAGAATAACTTGCAAGTTCTTCAACGATGACAAGACTGAGGTGTTGATTAATTCACCTGAGTGTGTTGAGGCTCTGCAAACGATGGTAGATTTCGTGCAGACGGACGGCGTTATGCCCAGTGCAGCCGATATGGGTGGTGTGTCCGACGGCGATATGTTCCTGCAGGGTAATTTGGGCATGCTGGTGAGCGGCATCTGGATGTTCTCCGCCTTCGAGGACGCGCCTTTTGCCTGGGATATCGTCGTGGAGCCGGGCATGGCAACACAGGCCACCCACTTTTTGCCAACGATGCCTCGGTCTATGCTGATACCGAACACCCGGAAGAAGCATATGAGTGGGCCAAGTTCCTGACCTCAGACTCTGAAGTCGCTCGCATACGTGTAGCCTCGAGTTGGGAGCTACCCGCATTGAATAATCCCGAATTCTTCACCGACTATCTGACTCAGACCCCGCCCGACAATCGACAGGCGGTCTTTGATTCACTGGAATATGCCATTGTTCCCCCGGTCATCGTTCGTCAGAATGAGATGCAGGATGCGGTGAACCAACTGATTGAGCAGGTAACTTTGGGTCAACTTACGCCGCAAGAGGCGTTGGACCAGGCTAAGACGGATATCGAAGCACTGCTCCAGTAGAACTCTACCGACTCTAATTAACCAACTGCCCGGCTGGTGAAATGTCAGACATCTCCCACCGGGCAGTTGTATCCTTTCCACTAAACCATTAATAAACAAGGGAGAACATGTCGCATGATCCGACATGAGCCGCTGGGGATTGAACACCCTTATGACCCACTACCCTGGGAACGCTTCCCCCGCTATCCGGTGGCTGACGAGCCGGTACTGCTGGGTGCTGTTACTGAGGGTGCGCCGGACGTGGTCTGGGCTGAGGTCCAAACAGACAACAACGCATCGCCCATTACGGTTCAGGGTGTTGTTGACGGCGAGCGGTGGCTGGTGACACTACCCGGCTTTGCTGCAGGGCAGCGTGTACGCTACCGGCTGGTTGCCCGTGGGTTGACTGGCGAGACGACAACGGACTGGTACCCAGTTTAATGTACCTGTTCGGCAGGCGGCGCAGACCGTGCATCTGGCCGAATCTGATGGCAACGTGTCTGTTTGGTTTGCTCTGGACAATGGGCAAACACAGTGGGCGCGCTGGGACATCGCTGCGGCGACGGCCGAACGCCTGGTGCTCAGTGTGACTCCTGATGCGACTGCACCACAAGTGCCATCAACCGACAGCGTTCTTCTGGAAGACGGCGCGTGGGCACTGGAGATCCGGCGTGATCCCTTCCGCATAACGATCACACATGCAGGACGATATTACTGAACGGTATCACCCCGGATTGGCAAGTTCTTCATGATGGCCCGCAGCAAGCCGTGCGCCTTATGTCTTCGACAGCCCGTCTGACGAGGGCTTTTACGGTTTTGGAGAACGGTTCAACGCCTTAAACCAGCGTGGCACCACGTTAGATACACTAGTCTTTGAGCAGTACAAGAACCAGGGCCGCCGCACCTACATCCCCATGCCCTGGTTACTTTCCTCGCAAGGTTACGGCTTCTGGGTTGATTCCGCTGAGCGTATACGGTTTGATTTGGCCGCTAGTGACGAGCAGTGCTGGTCAGTCGATATCCCTCTTTCCGACGAGCAAACAACTGTCCACATCCTGGCCGGGGACACACCTGCAGCGACCTTACGCGCATTCAGTCAGTTAACCGGCCCTGCTCAAGAGCCGCCGGACTGGATCTTCGGGCCGTGGATGAGCGGCAACGAGTGGAACACCCAGGCCGAGGTTATGCGTCAGGTAGCTCTAACGGAGCAGCACGACATCCCCGCCACGGTATTGGTCATTGAGGCCTGGAGCGACGAGACCACTTTTTACATATGGAATGGAGCCGAATACGATGCGGTTCCCGGCGACCGGTCTCTACGCTACGATGACTTTCGCTTCCCGCCGACGGCCGTGGCCTGACCCCAAAAGCATGATCGAAGCTCTCCACGACCGGGGCATACGGCTGGTGCTGTGGCAAATTCCCATACTCAAACACATTGATGAAACCCACAACCAGCACGACCGCGATCGGGAAGCGGCATTGGCGCAAGGTTATTGCCTACGACATGCTGACGGCACACCCTACCGCGTGCGGCCAATTTGGTTCCATGATTCACTGCTGCTCGACCCGTCGAATCCGGAGGCGAGGACATGGTGGATGTCTAAACGCGATTATCTACTGGCTGATCTCGGCGTGGACGGTTTCAAAACCGATGGCGGTGAGCATCTGTGGGGTCACGATGTAGTCATGGCTAATGGTGCAAGCGGTGACAAAGCCATCAATAGCTACCCTAATCTTTACATCAGCATGTACCATGATCTGATGCATCGACACGGCAAGTCAGCCACTGACCTTCAGCCGGGCGGGGTTCACCGGCGCACAGGCCATTCCTTGCCATTGGGCAGGCGATGAGAACTCTACCTGGCCTGCCTTCCGCGCCTCTCTCCTGGCCGGGCTGAACGCCGGATTGTCGGGCATTATTTTCTGGGGGTGGGACATCGGTGGCTTTAGCGGCGAAATTCCGGATGCCGAACTTTACCTGCGCGGTGCGGCGACGGCTACCTTCTGTCCCATAATGCAGTACCATTCCGAGCTGAATTTCACCGCAAACCGAGCCGCGACCGCACGCCATGGAACATCGCCGAACGCACCGGCCGGCCGGAAGTCATCGACATCTACCGCCGCTTTGCCTATCTGCGCCTGGAATTGATGCCCTATTTTGCAGGAGGAAGCCGGCTATTGTGCAGGCACAGGTTCGCCGCTCATGCGACCGTTATTCCTGGAATGGCCGAAGGACGCAGACGCATGGCAGATTGCCGACCAGTACATGCTTGGTCGCCGGCTACTGATAGCCCCTGTAATGGAGCCGGTGTCACCAGTCGCCCGGTTTACCTGCCACCGGGTAACTGGCAGGGATTTCTGGACGGAAGAGTTACTGGCCGGAGGTCGTTGGATTGAAACGGCCGCACCGCTGGACCGGATTCCTGTGTTCCGATTGATCCCTGATCCGGAGGCGAGCGAATGACTCCCCCCTCCCTCTACCAGCAAAGCCTGGCTATTATCCACGACAACCAGGCGCCTGGTGGCGCGTACCTGGCCTGCCCCAATTTTCCGACATACCGTTACAGTTGGTTTCGCGATGGGGCCTATATTGCGTATGCCATGAATCTGGCCGGGGAGCATGACAGCGCCGCGCGTTTCCACGACTGGGCAGCCGCGACGATTGTTACACGAGCCGATGCCGTTGAACGGGCGATAGCTGCCGGGCAGCGCGGCGAAGTCCCCCACCCGGCTGATCAGCTACACACTCGCTACGCGACCAACGGGACGCCGGGTGATGAAGAGTGGCCCAACTTCCAGCTCGACGGCCTGGGTACATGGTTATGGGCGTTGGGGCAGCATCACCTTCAAACAGATACACTCCCGTCCCCTGCCATACAAACAGCCGTGGCACTGGTAAGCGATTACCTGGCCGCCCTGTGGCGAGTCCCCTGCTATGATTGCTGGGAGGAGTTCCCGGATAAAATCCATCCCTACACCCTGGCGGCTATCTTCGGTGGTCTGGGAGCAGCCGAGGACCTGATCGGGGTGTCGCACAGCGGTGTACGGGCCGAGATCCGAGATTTTGTGCTGCGCGAGGGCGTTACCGAAGGCCGGTTCGTCAAGTATGTCGGCGGTGATCTGGTGGACGCCTCATTGCTGGGACTGGCTGTGCCCTACGGTCTGGTAGCGCCTGACGACCCACTGATGATCGCTACCGTAGCCGAGATTCAGTCCACGCTGACGGCGGGTGGTGGCGTCCACCGGTATGCCGGTGATACCTATTATGGCGGCGGCCAGTGGGTTTTGCTGACGGCATGGCTGGGGTGGTATCTGGCTGCCTGTAACCGTCAGCCGGAAGCGGCCGAGTTGCTGGCCTGGGTCGAGGCACAGACCACGCCACAAGGCTGGCTACCGGAGCAGGTCCCGGCTGCGCTGAATGATCCGGCCACCTACGAACCCTGGCGCACGCTTTGGGGAGATATTGCCAGTCCGCTTCTTTGGTCTCACGCCAAGTACATTATCCTGCGCCATACACTTTAGCGGCGGCAGTTCTGTCGACTATCCTCTGTGAGGCAATATCTACACTTGAGCGCCCATAACGCAGTTTAGTGCTTGCCGTTCAAATACGGCTGGAGGAACTGCCCGGTATAGGACTGCGGCACCTGGGCCACTTCCTCCGGCGTCCCGCTGGCTACGATCTCGCCGCCGCGTTCGCCGCCTTCCGGTCCCAGATCAATGAGATGGTCGGCCACCTTGATGATGTCCAGGTTATGCTCAATGATGACCACCGTGTTGCCCTTGTCCACCAGTTTGTTGAGAGCAACGATCAGCTTGGCGACGTCATGCGAGTGCAAGCCGACGGATGGCTCATCGAGGATGTACAGCGTCCGGCCGGTGGCGATCTTGCTTAGTTCCCGGCTCAGCTTGACACGCTGCGCCTCGCCGCCGCTTAATGTCGGCGCGGGCTGACCCAGATGGATATAACCCAGGCCCACGTCCACCATCGTCTGGAGCTTGCGCCGGATGGGCGGAATGTTGGCGAAGAAATCCAGCGCCTCATCCACCGTCAGGTCCAGCACCTCGGCGATATTCAGCCCCTTGTAGGTGACCTGCAATGTCTCGCGGTTATAGCGCGCCGCCGCAGATTTCGCAGGGCACATAGATGTCGGGCAGAAACTGCATCTCGATCCGGTTTTGCCCCTGACCCTGGCAGGCCTCGCAACGGCCGCCTTTCACATTGAAGCTGAACCGCCCCGGCGCATAGCCCCGTACCTTACTCTCCGGTAGATTGGCGAATAGATCGCGGATCGGGTTGAACAGGTTGGCGTATGTGGCTGGATTGCTGCGCGGTGTACGGCCGATGGGGTTCTGGTCAATCTCGATCACCTTGTCCAGATGCTCCAAACCACGCATCTCGCGATGCTTGCCCGGTAACACCTTGGACCCGTAAAAATGCTGGCTCAGCCGCTTGCTGAGAATTTCGACCAGGAATGAGCTTTTGCCGCTACCGCTCACACCGGTAATGCAAATTAGTTCGCCCAGAGGGAGGCGAATATCGACATCCTTCAGATTGTTTTCGCTTGCTCCCAGAATTTCCAGGAACTCGCCGTTCCCCTTGCGTCGTTTCTTGGGCAGTGGGATGTACTTACGGCCGCTGAGGTAGGCTCCGGTCAGTGACTGCTTGTTGGCAGCCACCTCCTCCGGTGTGCCTTCGGCCACCAGTTCACCGCCGTGCTTGCCCGCGCCGGGACCGAGGTCAATGAGCCAGTCGGCCGCACGCATCGTGTCTTCGTCATGCTCGACAACCAGAACGGTATTGCCCAGATCGCGCATGCCTTGCAGGGTATGGATAAGGCGGGCGTTGTCGCGTTGGTGCAGGCCAATAGACGGCTCGTCCAGGACATAGAGCACACCCATCAACTGGCTGCCGATCTGCGTTGCCAGCCGAATGCGCTGCGCTTCGCCGCCGCTCAACGTTCCGGCGGTGCGGTCGAGGGTCAGGTAGTCGAGGCCGACGTCAATCATAAAGCTTAACCGCGCCTTGATCTCCTTGAGAATCGGTCGGGCGATCATCATCTGCCTCTCGGTCAGCGGCGTTCGCGCTTCGTCACTGAGGCAGTCAGCCCAATCAAGCGACTTGACGACCGGCTGGCGCACTACATCCATAATAGCCACACCGTTGACATCCACCGCACGCGCCACCGGATTCAGGCGAGTGCCCTTGCATTCACGGCAGGGCTTATCCACCATGAACTCCTGCAACTTTTCACGCACGTAATCTGAAGTGGACTCGTTGTAACGCCGCCACAGATTGGGAATAACGCCTTCATACTTGGTGCTGTAATTGCGGGTGTGGCCTTCGCGATTGACATACTTGACAACCACCGATTCGTTGCCGCTACCCTGGAGCAGGATTTGCAATTGCAACGGTGTCAATTCCCGCACCGGTTTGTCGAGGGGAATATTGAAATGTTCGGCCGTTGCCTTAAGCAGTTGCCAGTAGTAGCCGGCCTTGTCATCCGTCGGCCAGGCGACAATCGCTCCTTCACTCAACGTCAGGTCCTTGTTGGGCACGATCAGGTCAGCGTCCAGTTCCTTGGTCATCCCCAGACCCTGACAGGCCGGGCAGGCCCCGTTCGGGTTGTTGAAGCTGAATGTTCGCGGTTCCAGCGGCGGGATGCTGGTACCGTCGTACGGGCAGTAGAGATGTTCCGAGTACAGGTTGTCTACCGGGTTGTCCGGATCGGTGACATCGTTGATGATCACGATTCCGTCCCCCAGCGCCAGGGCTGTCTCAATGGAATCGGTCAGGCGGCTGCGGTCCGATTGCGCTTCCTCGCTCATGTCGTCCGGCGCAGTGCGGATGATCAGCCGGTCAACCACCGCCTCGATGCTGTGGTTTTTGTAACGATCCAGTTCAATGACGTCATCAATCGACAGCACCTCGCCGTTGACACGCACGCGGACAAAACCCGCCTTGCGTACATCATCAAATACACCGGTATGTTGCCCCTTCCGATCCTTGATCAGCGGAGCCAAAATCTGTATGCGGCTGTTCAGCGGCATATCCTGAACAGCCGTGACGATCTGGCCGGCCGATTGGGGCATGACCGGACGGCCGCATTCCGGGCAGTGAGGCGTGCCGACCCGCGCATAAAACAGGCGCAGATAGTCGTAGACTTCCGTGACCGTGCCCACTGTCGAACGCGGATTATGGCTAACCCCTTTCTGGTCAATGGACACAGCCGGGCTTAGCCCTTCAATCTGGTCTACATCAGGCTTTTCCATCTGGCCCAGAAACTGGCGGGCATAGGCGGAAAGCGACTCGACATAGCGCCGCTGACCCTCGGCAAAGATGGTGTCAAAGGCCAGCGATGATTTACCGGAGCCGGAGAGGCCGGTGATAACAACGAGCTTGTCGCGTGGAATCTCGATGTCAACGTCTTTCAGATTATGCTCGCGCGCGCCGCGCACGACGATTTTATCCAGGGACATAGATCTCCCGTGTGGCGGGCAAAGCAGCATGGCTTTGCTCCATGACGAACCGATTGCCAATCTATTATTCTAGCAACAGGCGCAACCCGGCACCATTAGCGTTTCGTAGGCGTTGTGAGGTGGGGTGGTGCAGATGAAAATCATAGCACATTTGGTCTATAGCAACAACCGATTTTACCCCTGTTTCGAGAGGATTAATCCCGGCAACGACAGAGCAACAATTCATTGCTAAACTCAGTGAATCGGCGTCCAATTCAGTAAGAGGAGGCAGTTATGAGTGATGAGACAGTTCGAGCAGACTTGATCCGGTTATTCAAGCAGGCGGGCGATGCCCACCATGACGCTTACCTGGAAACCGATGGTGCCGATCCCGACTGGCCGATATGGTATGCTGACTATCTCCATCAGGACCTGACGCAACTGCTCAACGCGACGTTTACCAAAAGCGAACTGGTCTACCTCCTTGTCTGGCTGGATAAAGAAGTGCAGCAGCGTGCCCCCGGCGTAAATTGGCCCAATTACTACGCCGGATGGTTTATGGAGCGTTACCTGTAACCCCGTTTAACCGCCACAAGCAGAAGTAACAACCGGATTTTCCGTCACCCACTTGACAATAGAGGTGATCCTGTTTATATTCTCATTCAATATCTTCTTATTTGAGAATATAAATGGACCCACAAACCCTTCATGAACGACTGCGAGAAGTCGTCGTCTACCTTGAAGCTGAAGACTATCGCCTCCTCGCCCCCTTCGATCTTGAACCAGTGGAGTATTCAGCACTTCAGATTCTGGACACTGTTCCCGGTTTACGCATGGGCGATCTGCGCGACCGCTTGCTTGTGGACAAGAGCAAGGTCACCCGCGTCGTCGATCATCTGGCAGCACGAGGCTGGGTCACTCGCCAACCGGATCAAAATGACCGGCGGGCCGCACGTGTCGTGCTGACGCCGGAGGGGAAAGCCTATCGGGACAGCGTTACGGCCGAGCGAGCCGGTACATTACCCGGCCGGTTTGCCGTTCTCGACCCCGGCGAACAACAGACACTGGAACATCTTTTGAATAGACTGCGCGACCACCTTGTAGAGCGCACTCAAACCCCGGAGGAAACTCACCATGGATAGCTTTATGGATATTGCAACAGCTCCCGGCGATTTGCCCATGAGCGAGATTGTCGCCCGGCATACGGTTCAGGAAAGTCAGTTTCGCCATGACAACGTTATCCAACCGCCCCGACCGGACCACCCTGTGAAGATACGGGCTACCAGCGGCGCGCGGCTGCCGTTGGCTCGCGCCGAACTCTGGTACACAACCGATGGCTCAATGCCCGATGCGGACTCAGCGGCCGTTACCATGCAACCGACAGCAACTGACTGGCAGTTCACGTCCGGGTATCTGACCCATTGGTGCGGCGCTATCCCCGGCCAACCCGCCGGAACAGCCGTGCGCTATAAAATAGCCGGTTGGCTGTCCGGTACATCGGACGGTTCAGAACCGGATCTGTTTGCCATGGATGGTTCCGGATTCTGGTACCGGAGCGATCCAGCCGACGCCATTACCACCTTCGCCTTCCCGGTGGAGGAAGCGCCTGTTCACCCGAAGTGGGTGCAGGACGCTGTCATCTACCAGATATTCCTCGATCGATTTCACCCCGGAACACCGGGCGGCCGTTTTCAGCCAAATATAGATCCCCAGGCCAAGCATGGCGGCACGTTGCGTGGCGTGGAGCAAACCCTGCCCTACCTGGCCGATCTAGGCGTCACCTGTTTGTGGCTCTCGCCTGTTGGGATCTCGGAAAGCTACCATCATTACGATGCAACCGATTACTTCACGATTGATCCCAATTTGGGGATAAACGAGGACTTGTGCTCCCTGACAAACGCTGCTCACGCGCTGGGTATGCGCGTTTTGCTGGACTTTGTGCCCAGCCATCTGTCGGCCGATCACGCCGCTTTCCGCGCAGCGCAGGCCGATCCCAATGCCTCGACCTATGACTGGTTCACATTCTACGAGTGGCCCAGCGCCTACCGATCCTTTCTGGATTTTGTACCCTCACTGGTATCGCTCAACACCAACAGCGACGGCGCACGGCAGCACATTATAGACAGCGCAATTTACTGGATACAAGAATTCGGCATAGACGGGTATCGCCTGGACCATGCCATCGGGCACGGCATGGACTTCTGGACGCAGTTCCGCACAGCGTTGGTTGCCATTAAGCCCGATGTGGTCACGATCGGTGAGGTGACCGACACACCGGATCGCCTGCGCGCTTACCGGGGACGGCTCCACGATGTGCTCGATTTCCCGTTGGCGCGGGCCTTGCGCCTGACATTCGCGACCGGTGATTGGTCGTTGAGTGAGTTGAATACCTTTCTGGATGCCTATGACCGTTTCATGGCTACCGGACCGGGCCGGGTAAGTTTCCTCGACAATCATGATATGGATCGCTTTTTGCATGTGGCCGGGGGCGACAAGACCCGGCTGAAGTTGGCCGCCCTATGTCAGTTTGCCCTGGAGCAACCGCCGGTGATCTACTACGGCACCGAGATTGGACTGGAGCAGGCGCGGGGTATGGACGAAAGCGGGTTCGGCGGTGACGTCGAAGTGCGCCGGGATATGGTCTGGGATTCGGCCGCATGGGATTATGACCTGCTGGCTTTCTATAAATCCCTGATCGCCGGGCGGGCGGCCTATCCGGCGCTGCGTTACGGCTCACGCGAGCTGGTTTATTTAGACCCGGCCAATCGCGTCTATGCGTTCCGTCGCACCGGAGATGCTGATGTGATCATCGCTTTCAATCTGAGCGACACACCACAATCCATCCCCCTCCCGGCAGGCGATTATCAGGTGATCCTGTCCACAGTTGACGGGGTTAGCCTGTCAGGTGACGGCATAACCCTTCCGCCGTCTGGTGGCGCATGGCTGGCTTCGACCTAGGCAAAATTCTTACAAGTCTCGTACAGGTATAACCCGCCCCTTGAAATCGGCCGTGATTTACCCCACAATCAGCAGGCAGGTGTGGAGCCGTAAATCAGTTCGCGAGGGTGACGTATGTTTGACCAAAGAGAGAGACGTGATCTGGAAAAACGGATGAAGGCGGAGAATCGCCTGCCGCCGGGGCAATCAGCCACGCTGAAGTTCCCAGTGTTGCACTACGGACCGGTTCCACGCGTGGACCTGAGTCAGTGGGATTTTCGCGTCTTTGGTCTGGTGGTCGAAGAGAAGTCATGGGATTGGGAAGCGTTTAACCAGCTTCCCCGGACACAGGTAACGCTGGACATTCACTGCGTGACCCGCTGGTCCAAGTTCGACACGGTCTGGGAAGGCGTTTCGGTCAAGACGCTGGTGGATGAGGGCTTTATCCGTCCGTTGCCTGAAGCCCGCTTTGTGGTCCAGCATTGCGAATATGGCTATACGACCAACACGCCCATTGAATTCGTCCTGCAAGAGGGTTTCATTCTGGCAACGCACTTTGATGGCGAGCCTATCTCAGTAGATCATGGCTACCCGTTACGCGGCGTGGCCGGGGTTGTGGCCGGCAACCGGCAGGACGACAAGTACTTCTGGAAGGGCGGCAAGTGGCTGCGCGGGCTGGAGTTCCGCGCGGATGATCAGCCCGGTTTCTGGGAACGCAACGGCTACCACAACCAGGCCGACATCTGGCGCGAACAGCGTCACGGCTGGCCCGGCTTCTAGCCCTCTCTGGGCCCACCGTAGAGATACCAGTAATCGTCGCCCGGATATGCCGGCTCCCAGATCGCATCCCAGATAAACGGCCCACCGTTCCATATGGATTGCAGCCGCCGATCAACGGCCGCCAGGTCGCGGGAAATGCGAGGAGCTAGCTGGTAGGGCGGTTCGCGCAACTTATCTATCAGAACGCCGATCACCACACGCGTGTCCGCGACAAAGGCATAGGTCTCCGGCTTCGCTGCCGAACGGCTGGGCAGATCGCGTAGATAGTTAGTCCACTCCCGCAGACGCGCGTGCAGTTCGTCCTGAGCGCGCTGCTCAAAGCGCACCACCTTCTCCACCAAGGCTTCGTCAAATTGCTGATTCGTCTCGTCGCGTATTCGGCGCTGTTCCGGCGTTAACCGGGCATCCAGCGCGTCCAGACGCCGGCGGCGCATCAGGATACCGCCGATGGTCATGGGTGGCATCCCCGCCACACCCATATCCCAGCGGGTCACATCGCTTGCCAGATACCCTTCGATATGCGCTGCCATGGCCTGCATGACAGCTAACTCGCGGTTGAGGACCTCTTGCTCAGTCATCGGCACCCCCTCGCCAATAGGCTTCCAGAGCCGGATGAATTCCGGTCGTCCATACCCACACTTACATCGTAGATCGGCCGCAACAGGGCCGTCAAGTGACGAGTGTCACATCTCCGAAGCTCTGCTTAGATTTTCCCGCTTCTCACCGCCTTGATACCAAACATATGTTCTGATACCATACATGCATGCCCCCCTTAACCCTGTCCCCTGATGAAGTCCGCCGGCTGGCAGTCGCTGCCCAATGGCTGGAAGCACCGCCGTCCGAACCATCCCGCGCTGACATGCTGGACACGATTCGCCAGATTACCTGCGTCCAACTCGATCCCATCAATGCGGTGGCCCGCAGCCCGCTGCTGGTCCTGTTCAGTCGTCTGGGAAACTACGACACGGCCGACCTGGAAGGTCTACTCTGGGAAGATCGAGACCTGTTTGAATATTGGGCTCATGCGGCGTCAATTGTCATGGCTGAGGACTTCCCTCTTTCAGCACCGGATGCGGCGGCGTAAGCTGGGCAACAGCGCCTGGGCACAGCGCATGTGGGACTGGCTGGAGATTAACGAGCCATTCCGCCAGTACATCCTGGACGAGATAAAAACCCGTGGGCCGTTGTTTGCCAACGAGATTGAGGATCGGGCCGTTGTGCCCTGGACATCCAGTGGCTGGAGCAATGGTCGTAATGTGACAACCATGATTGACATGATGTGGGGTGAAGGAGACCTGACGGTTACACGCCGAGAAGGGAACGGCTTTGGTCTCAAAAACAATGGGGATTGCTTGAACACCAGCTACCCCAGTGGACCAACCACAAACCCTTGCCTCGCCATCAGGCCATTCGGCGCGCCGTTGAACGGGCCCTGGCCGCTTTGGGTGTGGGACGGCCGCGTGACATCAAGAACTACTTTACTCGTGGTGCTTACCCGGGGCTGGAAGAAGCATTGGCTGAGCTGGAAATTGAGGGACGTATCATACCTGCAACTGTTGGTGAGTCGACCGAGCCCTGGTATATCCACACCGACAATCTGCCCGTACTGGAGCGCATACAACAGGGTGACTGGCGACCACAAACAGTATTGCTCTCCCCCTTTGACAATCTTATTGCCGACCGCGACCGGACAGAGTTGCTTTTCGACTTCTATTACCGCGTGGAGATCTACGTACCGGCTGCCAAGCGGCAGTATGGATACTATGCCATGCCCGTGCTGCAAGGCGACAGGCTCATCGGCCGTGTGGATTCGAAAATGGATCGCAAGGCGGGCGTGCTGCAAGTCAACGCGGTCCATGTGGAGCCGGGTTACAAGTACACCGGAAAAACGCGGCGCGAAATCAACGGTGCTATCGAATCTTTAGCCAAATTTCTGGAGGCAGAGCCTCGACATGTAGCATAGCGCCGGGACCATCGGCCCATCCGCTTTAAGCAAACGATAAACCTTTTGCCTGGGCCCCGCGACGCTTGTTACAATCTGTGCCATGTCCTGGACGGCCATCGCCCGGTTTGTCACACTAATTCTGATAATCGCTGTCGGAGTTGTCTATGTTCGCGGTTGGCGGCAGTTGCACCAATCGCCGGACACAGACGGTGGTGACTGGCGGCACCTGTTCAGCTTCCTCGTCGGACTAACCCTGCTGGCAATCGTAACTGCCACACCACTCGCGGGCCTCAGCACGCAATACTTCAGCGCCCGATCCTTTCAGCAAATGGTCCTCGTGGCTTCTGTCCCGGCCATGCTGATTATGGCGAACCCGCTGCCCACGCTGTTGCTTGGCCTACCAACCTCAACACGACAAACACTGATCACCGCCAGGGACGACGGCCGTTACCCCACGTTACGTCGCATGGCCTATAGCATCACGGCACCGGGAGTCACCCTGATTGCCTGTCTCTCAATATGCTGGATCTGGTACGACCCGCGCATACATCAGGCGACGCTGACCCATGGCTGGGTCCACGCATTGGAGATAGTCTCCCTGTTCGCCGTTGGGCTGCTAACCTGGTGGCATATTAGCGGCGCGTGGCCCCGACCGCATGGCCTGATGCCGCCGGTTGTCCGTATCTTCTATACCACCATCAGTATCTGGCCGCTGAAAATTGCCGGGCTGATTCTGCTGTTTGTCCCCACCGCCTTCTATAGCTACCCGGCGACCTGGCAATTTTCGGGATTGCATATCAATGATTACGCTTTTGGAGCGATGATCACCTGGATTGTCGGCGGATTAGCCTACGCCATCACCGCGATTCTGCTGGCCCGCGACTGGCTGGGGATTGAAGAAGGCAAGCCCATCCTGCCTGAATCTGCCTGGGCTTCTGATGAAGCGCTACTTGCGCCCGGCCTGAAACAGTAATGCTTGTCGATCAACACCCCACGACAACGCCTCGCATCCCTGAATCCGCCTGGATCGCCGACACGGCTACCGTACGTGGTGATGTGACACTGGGCGACGATGTGAGCGTCTGGTTCTCGGCCGTTATTCGCGGTGATGAAGCCCCGGTTTCCGTCGGTGATCGAACCAATGTACAGGACGGTGCCGTAATCCATGTATCGGCGGGGTTCCCGTGCATTGTCGGCCGTGAGGTTACCATCGGCCACAGCGCAGTGGTCCACGGCTGTACAGTCGGTGATGGGGCACTGATTGGTATCGGCGCAATCGTCCTCGACGGCGCGGCGATCGGCGAAGGAGCAATGGTTGGAGCCGGCGCGCTCGTACCTCCGGGCATGGAGATTCCTGCGGGGATGCTGGCCCTGGGTGTTCCGGCACGGATCATCGGTCCCCTATCCGAATCCCAGCGCCAAATGGCCCCCCACTCGGTAACCAATTACGTGACCCGCAAGGAAGCCTACCGAAACGGTAACTACTAAAACAGCAATGGAACCCACAGTCGAGATTACCAGTACCCACAATCCACGTATCAAACGCGTTGCCAAACTGGCCCACCGTTCCACACGGGATGAGCTGCGCCAGACAGTGGTTGAAGGCATCCGCGAAATATCACTGGCCCTGCAGAACGGGGTTGTGCCTATCGAAGCTTACATCTGCAACGAGACGTTACCTGAACGGGATCCAGACGTAGCCGCTATCTTCGATCGGCTTCACAAGCTGGCGACTGAAGGACGGACCGAGTTGATTGGCGTATCCCCGGCCGTTTTCGAGAAGATCGCCTATCGCGGTGAAAGCGGCGGTGTTCTGCTCGTCGTTCCCTATTCCGAGCGCACCCTGTCGTCATTGACCTTGCCGGATCCACCGCTGGTGGTCGTTGTGGAAGATGCAGAAAAGCCGGGCAATCTTGGGGCTATCCTGCGCACGGCTGATGCCGCCGGGGTAGATGCGCTTATCATCCCCCTGCGGGACCACGCCATCCAGAATACACGCACAAAAGGAACGGACATCTATAACCCGAATGTGATCCGCGCCAGTCTGGGCGCAGCGTTTACCATACCCCAGATCGTTGCGCCGGCCTGGGATGTGATCCACTGGCTGCGGGAACAGGCCATCCATATTGTCGCGGCCGTTCCGGAAGCCGACACCTTATATACGGCAACCGACCTGACCCGGCCGACGGCTATCGTCATGGGTAGCGAGGCGTGGGGATTAAGCGATGAATGGCAGCAGGCGGCCGATACATTGGTCCGCATCCCCATGAGTGGTTCGGTGGACAGTTTGAACCTGTCTACTTCAACTGCATTACTGGTCTATGAGGCGGTGCGCCAGCGCAGCCTTCCCGGCTGATTTGAACGTTGCCAGTTGTCGCCAATCGGTGATAATAGCATTGATAACTGCCTGACCCTCCCGGGGGCCGGGATGCCGCGGCTCCGCCGCTGGTCAAGATTAACATTCCTATGCTTGCCTGGAGGTATCCAGGCATTTTTGTCCAAGGAGAAACCACTATGTCCAAACTTGTTAAAGTTGCCGTCACCGGTGCAGCCGGGCAGATAGGCTATTCCATTTTGCCGCGACTTGCCTCCGGAGAAGTTTTTGGTCCCGACACCCACGTTGCCCTGCACCTGCTGGAAATCCCGCAGGCGCTCCAGGCTTTGGAAGGCGTTGTCATGGAACTGAATGACTGCGCGTTCCCGCTACTCGACAACATCGTCATCAGCGACGACCCTGAGAAGGCGTTTGACGGCGTGAACTGGGCGCTGCTCATCGGCTCGCGGCCCCGTTCCAAAGGAATGGAGCGCGGCGATCTGATCCGGGTCAATGGTCCTATCTTCGTCGGCCAGGGCCAGGCGCTCAACAAGCGCGCTGCGGATGATGTCCGTGTGGCCGTCGTCGGGAACCCGGCCAATACCAACTCCCTGATTGCCATGAACAACGCCAAGGACATTCCGGCGGAACGCTTTAGCGCACTGACCCGTCTGGACCAGAATCGTTCCTACGCGCAACTGGCCCAGAAAGCAGGTGTGCCGGTAACCGACGTCAGCAATGTAACCATCTGGGGCAACCACAGCGCCACCCAGTATCCCGATGCCGAGAACGCCAAGATCAACGGCCGACCGGCCATGGATGTGATCACTGACCACGACTGGCTGCGCGGCGAATTCATTACCACGGTCCAGAAACGCGGTGCGGCCATTATTGCGGCTCGCGGTCTGTCGTCGGCCATGTCGGCCGCCAATGCCGCCCTCGATCATGTTCGCAGCTTCGTCAACAAGACGCCGGACGGAAACTGGTTCTCCGCTGCGGTGTGCTCTGATGGCAGCTACGGCATTGAGGAAGGATTGATGTTCTCCTTCCCGTTGGTCAGCGACGGCCAGGGCGGTTACTCCATCGTTCAGGACTTACCGCTAAGCGAGTTCGCTCGCGAGAAGATTGGCATCACCGAGAATGAGTTGAAGGAAGAAAAGGCAGTCGTCACCGATCTGCTATAGGGTTAATCACTCAATCTCTGGCAGGAATCCTCGACCCGTACCCGAACCTCCTCGGCCCCAGCGACCGTAACCGGTCCGGGTACGGGTCATTAACATTACAAGACGCGGCCTCTCCGGTCCGGCGACAGCAACGCAAGTAACCGGTACCGGTGTCTGGCGACAGTCCAACCCAAGGAAGAACAGACGTATGATCGAGGGAATCAACCACATAGCCGTTGTCGTACCTGACCTGGAGAACGCCCTGCCTTTCTGGCGTGATGCACTGGGGCTTCCCCTGGCCGGTATGGATTCCGTCCCGTCAGAAGGTGTGGACACAGCCTTCCTGCCGGTCGGGAACAGTAACATTGAGCTGATTAAACCGACAGTAGCCGATTCCGGCGTGGCCCGTTTCCTGGAGAAGCGCGGGCCGGGCATCCACCATATATGCCTCGAAGTGGATGACATCGCCGCCACCATGCAGCATCTGCGCAATCTGGACATTCCACTGATTAACGAGGAACCGCAGGTGGGGCACGGCAATCGCCTGTACGCATTTGTCCACCCCAAGGGGACCGGTGGTGTGCTGGTCGAGCTCTACCAGATGCCAACGACCTGAGAGCTTACTATAATCAACAGTCGAAATCCGAATACCGATTAAACGCGGGCGCTTGCTATTTGCCTGCTTGAGGAGAAACGAATGGCTGATCAATATGATGTTGTTGTACTGGGAGCGGGTCCCGGTGGCTATGTAGCCGCAATCCGGGCGGCGCAACTGGGCCTGAAAACGGCCGTGGTCGAGAAGCAATATTGGGGCGGCATTTGCCTCAATATCGGTTGTATCCCCACCAAGGCACTGCTGCATAATGCCGAAGTCGTCCACACGTTGAAGAATGATGCCAAGGAACTGGGCTTCAGCTTCGACAATCTGAAGCTGGATTACGGTGTGGCTTTCAAACGCAGCCGCCAGGTATCTGACCGGTTGGTAAAGGGCATCGGCTTCCTGATGCGCAAGAACAAAATTGACACGGTGGACGGCGTCGGCAAGCTAACGGACAAGAACACCATTCAGGTGACGCTCAACAGTGGCGGCGAGCAAACTCTCTCAGCCAAGAACATCATCATCGCCACCGGCGCGCGGCCACGGCCGTTCCCCGGCGTCGAGTTCGACGATGACCGAATCATCTCCTACGTTCCGGCCATCCTGGCTGACAGCCTGCCTAAATCCGTTGTTATTATCGGCGGCGGGGCTATCGGCATGGAGTTCGCCTATACGTGGGTGAACTACGGCGTAGACGTGACCATCCTGGAAATGATGCCCCACCTTCTGCCGAATGAGGATCCGGAAGTCTGCGACGTTATCGAAAAGGCGTACAAAAAGCTGGGTGTCAATTTCCACACCAATGCCAAGGTCACCGGTATCGACAAGACCAAGAGCGGCGTCAAGATTAGCCTGGAAGATGGGCAAACCTTTGAAGCTGACAAGGTCATGGTGGCGATCAACTTCATCCCCAACGTAGACGATATCGGCCTGGAAGCGGCCGGTGTGGAACTGACCGAACGCAAGAACATCAAGATTGACGGGTCCATGCGGACCAACGTGCCCAACATCTACGCCATCGGTGACGTTGCGACCGACTACCGGCTGGCCCACGTCGCCTCAGCCATGGGCCTTGTCGCCGCCGAGGTCATTGCCGGGCACCCGACTGTGGAACTGGACTTCCGTATGATGCCCCGCTGCACCTACTGCGTGCCGCAGGTTGCCAGCTTCGGTTATACGGAAGCGCAAGCCAAGGAAGCGGGTTATGAAATCAATGTCGGGCAGTTCCCCTTTGTCGCCAACGGCAAAGCCCTAGGCTTGGGCGAACGCGAAGGGTTCATCAAGATCGTGGCCGATGCCCGCTATGGGGAAATCCTCGGCGCGCACATGGTCGGCCCCGGTGTTACCGAGCTACTGCCGGAATTGACGTTGGCCCACAACAATGAGCTGACGGCCGAAGAAATCGCCCGCAATGTACATGCCCACCCCACCCTGAGCGAGGGGCTCATGGAGGCGGCGCACGGCGTCGAAGGCGAGACGATTCACATCTAAATATCCGGCCTCTTGCAGGTCGCCGGACAGTCTAACTGGATTTTGAATGAGGTACCAAGCGGTGCTAAACTACGCCATGTCACCCTCAGAACCATCAACCACATCAATACAACTGTATCTTGACGAGCATCTACCCGGTTACCTGGAGCTATTGCACCAGATGGTCGGTGTCAACAGTTTTTCCACCAATGCTCGCGGGGTGGATACACTGGCTGAACTGACGGCCGAAATCTTCGCATCTCTGGGGTTTGACGAGAAGCGCGTCCAGTCGGCCGATTTTCTGTACGGCCAGCATCTGGTTCTGACGCGACAGGGCAAGCCGGGGGCTGACGGTCAACCCGCGCCAGTCATTGGTCTTATCTCCCATCTGGATACGGTTTACCCGGCCGTTGAAGAAGAAGCCAACGACTTCCATTGGCGGGTAGAGGGAGATCGGATATACGGACCCGGCACGGTGGATA
This sequence comes from Chloroflexota bacterium, assembly GCA_041390945.1. Classification (GTDB taxonomy): domain Bacteria; phylum Chloroflexota; class Anaerolineae; order Promineifilales; family Promineifilaceae; genus Promineifilum. Next base: position 13,818 of record JAWKOY010000022.1, on the reverse strand, counting down.
TCAAGGGCGGCACCGTGATGATCTATATGATCCTCGACACGCTGCGCCAATTCTTCCCGGACGTCTACAACAATGTCACCTGGGTGGTACTGGTTAACGCGGCTGAAGAGGCGCTTATTGTGGACTTTGGTGATGTATGCCGCGAACATTTACAGGGCGCGCGGGCGGCGCTGGTGTTCGAGGGCGGTCAATCGGACGGCCAGCATTACCGGATTGTCACCTCACGCAAGGGGATGGCCCGCTATCACATCACAGTCGAGGGCAAGTCCGCCCATGCCGGAACATCCCATGCGTCCGGGGCTAACGCCATCGTACAGTTGGCCGATGTCATCCAGCAGGTAGCCGATTTTACGGATTACGAAAACGACCTGACGTTCAACGTCGGCACGATTTTGGGCGGCACGGTCATTAACCGTGTCCCTCATCAGGCTGCGGCCAGCGTGGAAATGCGGGCTTTTACGCCTGATGTATTTGAGGTCGGCGTGGAAAAGATGCTGTCGCTCAATGATTACTGCAGCGTCCGCAGTGTACAGGAGGGCTACCCCTGCCGTGTCCGGGTCATGATGACCCACCGGTGGGAACCGTGGCCGGAAAACGAAACCACCGAGCAACTCCTGACATACTGGCAGTCCGCCGCATCAGCTCTGGGCTGGGAGATCGTTCCTGAAGCCCGTGGCGGGCTTAGTGACGGCAATCTCATCTGGCGCGATCTACCGGCCATAGACGGCCTGGGTCCATCCGGTGGCAACGCCCACAGCTCTGAACGCAGCGAGGATGGGGCCAAGGATCAGGAGTATGTACAGACTTCTACGTTTGTGCCCAAAGCGATCCTGAACACTTTCGCCATTCTCAATTTGCTGGATCAGGGTGCCTGAGATGAGCCTCGCGGCAATAGACTGGGATGACCTGCTGGCCGGCTGCGTGGATTTCACCCAGCGACTCATCCGAACGCCAAGCATGCCGGGCGACGAAGCGGCTATTGGGCAGCTTGTGGCCGAGGAATTGCGACGTCTTGGTTATGACGAGGTTTGGCAGGACGGCATCGGTAATGTATTCGGTCGTATCTACGGCCGGGATCGGTCTTTGCCCGCGCTGGTTCTCAACACCCATCTCGACCATGTTGATGTCGGCGATCCGGCCCTCTGGCCGGCCCACCCTTTGCGGCCGAGATTCGTGACGGCCGAATTCTGGGCCGCGGTGCATGTGATATCAAGGACCGCTGGCCGTCCAGGTTTACAGCGGCGGGGCACTGTTGCGGTCAGGAGAAAGACCGCAGCGTGACGTTGTCTTTAGTGCCGTTGTCCAGGAAGAAGTGGGCGGTGATGGGGCCATTTACTGGACCGAACACCTGGACTACCCGGTCGAACTGGTCATCGTAGGTGAGCCATCCGGCAACAGGCTGGCCCTGGGGCATCGCGGTATTCTCCAGGTGTGGGCAACCTTTCCCGGCCGTTCGGTGCATGCCAGCGCACCGGAGAGGGGGGACAACCCCAATTACGCCCTGGCGGCCTTTCTGTGCCGTCTGGAAGCGTCCCAGCACAATTTGAAGTCTCATCCCGTTCTGGGTCCGACCACTATCGCGCCCACGGTCATCGAAGTGGATACGACCAGCAACAACGTCACACCCGCATGGGCCCGTGTCCTGCTGGACATTCGGTCCGGCATTGAAAGCCCGGCCGGCATTGAACGATTCATACGTAAGCTGGCCGGCAACTCACCTGTTCAAATCACCTACGCTTTTGGAGAAGAATCGGCATCCAGCGAGGATCCGATTACCGGGTTCTATACCGAACCGGAACAGCCGGTCGTCGGCCGTGTTCAGTCATTGCTGGGCAGCGGAATGGGCCACATGCCGGAATTGATCCGTTTCCAATTCGCTACGGACGGACGGCACTACGCGGTCCATGGATTGACGGTCCTTGGGTTTGCTCCCGGTGAAGAGGATTTGGCCCATACCGTCCGGGAGAGTATCTCTCTGGACGAGATGGCTGAGAGCCTGCGTGGTCATGTCGCGCTACTGCGCGAGTTTTAGCAAAGCAATTCAATATACCCATGCCCAGGATTGAATCACTCGACAGCGGACAACCGTCCCAACGCGAAAGCCTGAATCATCAGGCGATTGAGGACTACATCAAGACCATCTATACCCTGGCCCAGGAAGAAAGTCCGGTGTCCACGTCACGCATCGCCCAGGCACGGCAGGTGAAACCGGCGTCGGCTACGAGTATGATTCAGCGTCTGGCGAAACTGAACCTGGTTCACTATGAGAAGCACTATGGCGTCACGTTGACAGAGGCCGGGGAAAAGCTGGCCCTGGAAGTCATTCGCCACCATCGCTTGCTGGAACTTTACCTAATAGAGGCGCTGGGCTTTAGCTGGGATGAAGTCCACGAGCAGGCCGATATTCTGGAACATGTTATCAGCGAAAAGCTGGAAGAACGCATTGCCGCCGTACTCAACCACCCGGAGTTCGATCCGCATGGGGATCCCATCCCTACCCTTGAAGGCCATATAGTCTCCGTGGATACGCAGTGGTTGGCCGACGTCCCTGCCGGCAGCGAAGCACGTATTGCCTGTATCCCCGACGATACCAATGGGGAGTTATTGCGTTATCTGGCTGATCTGGGACTTACACCGGGTGTTGAGTTTAAGGTGGCACATGTAGCGCCGTTCGATGGTCCGCTGACCCTGGAAATAGACGGCCGTCAGGAAGTTATCGGCCGTAATGTCGCCCTGCTGATACTGGTCGAAACACTGGATTAGACTTACCGGCTTCGGCCTCCCCGCGTCTTGTCCCCCATTTCTAACTGTGGTAGCATTTTGATATCCCTGCTGTGTGCGAGACGGGTTTCTAGCGTTGAGCCAACACTCTTTTTTTGGGGATCAGACTGTACGAACAGGCCTATGTAGTAGCTGCAAGGCCAGGCAGACGCCTCGACACAAGATCCCCACCTGCGTATGCAGGTTCAATAATAGGGCCCGCACGGCACGGCGGGGTTGTTTTTGTCACTAACTCGCGTTTTCTCTCTCCCGGATTTTTCGAAAGAACAAAATTGAGGATCGTCACTGAACGGCAGTGCCGCTTGCCGGCAGACTGAACGTGAAGGTAGTCCCCTGACCCAATTCACTGCTCACGGTTATCTGACCGTCGTGAGCCAGGATGATCGCCCGGCAGATCGCCAGCCCCAGACCTGACCCGCCGGACTGGCGGTTACGGTCCTTGTTCCCGCGCCAGAAGCGATCGAATACATGCTTCTGTGCTTCGGCCGAAAGCCCCGGTCCGCTATCTGCCACCGAAAAGACAACCTGATTCCCGGTCGTCGTGACGCCGAGCGACACGACCGGAGCCGGGGATCCCCTTGCGGGCATATCGCAGCGCATTTGCCAGCAAATTGCCCAACACCTGTTGCAGGCGCTCCGGGTCCGCCTCCAGTATGGGGAGTCCGGCGGCAATACTGGTTCGTAGCTCAACCCCCTCCACCTCGTACAACGGGCCGAAGGCCGCCGAGGCGCGATTGACCAGGTCCACAGGATTGACCACTTGCAGGTCCAGCGGTAGCTGCCCGGCCTCAGCCAATGACAGTGTGCGCAAGTCCTCTACCAGGCGGCCCAGGAAAACCGTCTCCTCATGAGCCTGGGCGACATTATTGGCCGATATGGGCAACACGCCGTCCAGCATGGCCTCCAATTGGGCACGTAGAACGCTGAGCGGTGTGCGCAGTTCATGGGCAACATCAGCCAGCATCTGGCGGCGCTGTTGTTCGGCCGAAGCGAGGTTGGTCGCCATTCGGTTAAAACTATCGGCCAGTTCGCCGATCTCTCCCTGATCCGTAACGGCAACCTGCTGGTCAAGACGGCCACCGGCCATCTCATGGGTAGCGGCCGTCAACTGGCGCAGGGATCGGGTCAGCCGGTAAGCCAGCCATGCGCCCAGCACCAGGGCCAGTAAATCGCTGCCAGACCGCTCAGGCAATAGCGCGGTTGACGTCGGTCAAAAAGGATTCCTGGGCGTGTCCTCCACCACCAGGCGTGCTGATCCGTAACGTGCCTACTTGCTGTCCACCGGCGTTTACCGGCAGTTCGGCCGTCACGGTCAGAGTCTGCGTTTGCTGGCCGCGACGACGGCTTGTGGCAACAACGTCGCCATGTTCATCGACCAGTTCCAGAAAGGTACTGCCCTGACCCTGACCGGGTCCTTACGATCGCTGTGAGGATGGTGTCCGCTTCCGACCAGTCGCCCAGGGACTCGTACGATGCCCCCAATGCCTGTTGAATGCTCTGCCATTGCTCGGATTGTCCGGCAGTTAAGTAACGCCGGAAGCTCGTCGCAGCCGCCTGATTTGCCAGCAAGGCCACAACCAACACGCCAATGATTGCCACCAGGAGAAAGGCAGTTGTCAGGCGAAACCAGAGACGATGGATGAGGGAACCGGAACCGGTCATCTAGGCATCCGGGTTGAAACGGTAACCGACGCCAAAGACGGTCAACACATACCGTGGCTGGGCCGAGTCCTGCTCCAGCTTCTTGCGCAGGTTTTGATGTGTACGTCTATGGTGCGCTCGTAGCCGTCATAGGCGTAGCCCTGCGTCTGCTCCAGGAGTTCGAGCCGGGTAAAGACGCGGCCGGGACTGCGCATCAGGACAGAAAGCAGATCGAATTCCATGGGCGTCAGTTCCAGCAAACGGCCGCTTTCGCGCGCGGTATGTCCGGTCAGGTCCAGTTCCAGATCACCCGCGCGGAGAATGTCCGACACACCAGACTCAGACGGTTGGGTACGACGCAGTACAGCCCGGACACGCGCCACCAGTTCACGGGGGCTGAAGGGCTTGGTTAAATAGTCATCGGCCCCCATCTCCAGTCCGGCAATACGATCAGTCTCTTCGACTCGCGCCGTCAGCATAATAACCGGCGTATCGCGCTCACGGCGCAGCAGGCGCAGGAACTCCCAGCCATCCATCTCCGGCATCATTAAGTCCAACACAATGAGATCGGGGTTGAACTGACGCGTGAGAATAAGCATCCCGGCCGTCTCCGGCCGATGCAACTTCATACTGCTCTTGCTCCAGGTAGCCGCGCACCAGGCTGACTAACCGGGCTTCATCATCAACGACAAGGATTCTCTTGGTCATAACAGGGTCCAGATACGCTGATAGGCGGGTCACCGGCTGTAATCGGTGACCCGCCTATTATAACGAATTCTCTATAACGGTTTAGTTGCCGTTGCGTCCGTGGCGGCCCTGGCTGCCACTCCCACTATTACCCTGGCTGTTGCCGGCCTGACCATTCGTGCCCTGCCCGCCGTTATGCTGTTGGTTCTGGCTGCTGATGCCCGTGCCATAATTGTCACATACACCGTCGCCGTCTGCATCAACATAGTTAGCCTGAGTGCCGGCACCGTTCTGCTGGCCGCCCAGGCCTGTGCCGGAGTTATCACAGACACCATCACCGTCCGCATCAACATAGCCGGACTGCAACCCGGTGCCATAGGCTCCCTGGCCGCTGTAATCGCATACGCCGTCGTTATCAGCATCTACATAATTGGCCTGGGTGCCGTTTGACTGGGCACCGTTCGCCACACCCTGAGCTGCCGGCTCCAGAGCCATCAATGCCGATCCCGTCGCGGCAATCAGTAACAAAACACTAGCAGTAATCCAGGCAATACGTTTCATCATAAACCTCCGTATCAGGCGGCCGTTTCAATTGCGGCCGCTTGAAGTGTTAAATTTGATAAGTTGACAGGAGAATACCGCCCGGTTATGAAGGTCTTGTGAAGGCCGTATGGAGAATCCCTGAACGAGAAGATGGAAGAGCTTAGCCGGGCATCAGTCGCTGGTGGGCATTGCGCATACAGCTATTCATGACCACATTCAAACCGGCTGACCGGGCCAGGATCGCCGCATCAAGGTTGACAATGCCTTCCTGCATCCACAGTGTGTCCGCGCCGATGGCTATCGCTTCCTCGGTGATTGAGGCAACGGCTTCGCTTCGCCGAAAGACAAGGACAACATCCACATGACCGGGGACGCCTGACAGATCCGGGTAAGCTGTCCATGCGGGTTCACCAACCAGAACCGGATTGACGGGGATGATTTCATAGCCGTGGCCTTCCAGGTAGCGGGGAATGACGTTGGACGGCCGGTCGGGATTTGCCGACATCCCCACGACAGCAATACGGCGGGCACTTTTGAGGATGGTCATCAGCAGATCGTCATCCGGCTGTTCATATGTCTCAATGGCCGATTCCCGCGCCCGGGCGGCCGTTACATCCAGCGGCAATAATATGCGAAAGACGGTCTGTCCGGGCCGCGAGGCAACGTGAATCTCGCCCATGTGCTGGTACACAATGATGTTGTAGCTGATGTTCAGACCCAACCCGGTCCCCTTGCCAGGCGGCTTGGTGGTGAAGAAAGCATCAAAGATTCGTTCCTGAACATCCTCCGGGATACCCGGTCCGGTATCGCCAATCTCAACCTGTACCCACTCACCACGTCGTTGGGTGCTGATGGTGATCTCACCCTGTTCCTCCATGGCATCAAGGGCGTTGCTAATCAGGTTGGTCCACACTTGATTCAGTTCGCTGCCGTAAGCCTGGATAATCGGCAGGTCGTCGGCATATTCGCGAACGATCGTTACATTATTCTTCAGCCGGTGGTGGAGCATGGTCAGCGTATTATCAATGCCCTCATGGATATTGACAGCCTGTAGCGGAGCCTGATCGAGGTAGGAGTAATCTTTGAGCGATTTGATGATCGTCGATATCCGGGTAGTTGCTTCGGCAATCTCGGCGCCGAGGTTTTGCAGGCGGGATGAGGCGGCCAACCAGGCCACGACGGCTTCGAGCTGGCTTTGCTCAAACGTCTCAGCCAATTCATCCAGTGAGCCGCGATCACAGCCCATTTCTACCAGAGCAGGGGCCAGTTCCCAGCCGTTATCGATCCCCATCTCATCACACCACGATTCAATCTCATACTCCCGGTCGCTGCGTACCAGAGCATCCAGTTGCTGAACCTGGGCGGCACGGGCCATATGGCGCGTGGCAAACTCGCGGAGGAAAGCGTATTGTTCGGCCGTCAGGCCATAGTCGATCAGTGTCTGGCTGGCCGCCTCCAGCGTCGTTGCCGCTTCGCTAATCTGGGAGGCACTGCGCCGGGCAGCGGCCGCCGGGTTATTCAGCTCATGTGCCACACCGGCCGTCAGCGTACCTAGTTGCACCATGCGTTCGTTCTGCGCAGCAGCGCATCCGTATTGCGCCAATAGGTAAGAACGGCCTGCAACATGGCGCGGGCAACAGCAGGATTGGCGTCCATCAGTTGGTCCAGATGCCCTTTGTGGATTGCCAGCAGGGTTGCCGGCGTTCGTGCCCGCACACCGGCCATGCGCGGTGCTTCTTCCAGGACGGCCAGTTCACCAAAGACTTCGCCGGGCTGTCGTACGGCCAGCAGGACATCACGCCCGGCTGAGGTTTTCATGATCTCCAGCTTGCCCTGTTCAATGACGTAGGCACGGTCGCCGGCCGAGCCTTCGGCAAAAAGAAGCTCGCCGGCATCCAGATGGACTTCCTCCGCCCGCTCCGCCAGGTGCACCAGAGCCTCCTCCGGCAACTCGGCAAACAGGGGTATACGCCGTAAAAAAGTTATCCGGTCAGCAGTATCACTCGACATGAGACCCTCCTCAGTCAGGTTCCGGCAATGGGTGTCGGGGCGAAAGGAGTGTAACCTGACCCGGCAAAATCTGATAATTAACAAACTCGGCCGACTCGGTAAACACCTCCCCATCCGCATGCAATGGCGTGCCCGGCCTGCTGTGAACTGTTATCCCAGTTGTCCGGCAAAATGTCACCGCCGGGTGATTAATATGGGTGCCGCGCATCAACCCGGCCAGGACACTCAGGACCGTCGTTTTGGGAGCCTGGGGGGCAAAGACCATATCAAACTGACCGTCATCAATCTCGGCCCCCGGCGCCATCATAAACCCGCCGGTGCGCGGACTATTGCAAACTGACAACAGATATGCCGGACCGTCATACTCACCGTCGTCCCAGGTGATCTGCATCTGCCACGGCTTCAGGCGCACCAACGCCCGAACCAGAGCGGCCACATACCGAATTTCACCGGAGAGTCGTTTCATGCGGATGTTCTCAATGGTAACCATCGGTTCCATGGCAGCGGCGCTGTTGTTGATGAAGAAACGTTCATTGACTCGGCCCCCATCAATTTGTCGCGTCTGTCCGGCGGCAATCACGGCTACACTCTCATCAATACCCAACGGTAGGCCGGCCATCCGCGCAAAGTCATTGGCCGTCCCCACGGGGATGATACCGAACGGCTTCGTTGGCTCACTCCCAGCCGCCAGAAGAACGCCATTGATTACCTCGTTGATGGTGCCGTCCCCACCGGCGGCAACTACCGCATCAACGGCGGGATCCTCAGCCGCCATCCGGGCCAGCCGAATCCCGTCTTCAGGTGCCTGGGTGATCTCCAGACTGTAGTCAAGGTCATGCGATCGACAGGCGGTTTCGATGGTCGGGGTCTGCTCACGAGCCCCCCAGCGGTTAGCGTAGGGATTCAGAATGATTTTGATATACATGAAAATCCTCAGCCGGACAGGGCCGCGCGGAGGGCACCGGGACTATTGGTGATAATTCCATGTACGCCAAGATCAATCAGACGGCGCGCCTCAGCCGGATCATCTACGGTCCAGGTGTTGACGCGGTAGCCGTTGGTCGTGGCCCACTCCATCGTGGCAGCGTTGATAAGGGAATGATGGGGATGGTCAGCCTGCACGCCAAGCAGCTTACAGGCAGAACGGGTTGCCTCGCGTTCGCGCAGCAATCCCAGAGGAATCGACGGGGCAAAATGTCGGCGGGCCCGGCGCAGCGCCAGGGGACTGAATGACGATATCAAAACACGCGAGGCCATCCCATGCGCCTGAACACAATCGGCTACGGCCGCCTCCAGCCCTTTGTCTGTAATCCCGCTTGGCTTTAGTTCAATATTGTAGAGGGGTCCCGATCCCAGCATGTCGAACAGGTCATCCAGCGTGGGGACGGGTTGCCCATTACCACAATCCAGGTCGCGCAACTCAGCCAGTAACAGATCGGCAACACTGCCTGCACCATCCGTTGTCCGGTCTACCGTGTCATCATGGATGATCACCGGACGGCCGTCGGCCGATAGCTGCACATCCAGTTCGACGCCGTCTGCTCCCTGGGCCATTGCCAGAGCAAACGCCTGTAAGGAATTTTCCGGTGCGTCGGCACTTGCACCCCGGTGACCGATGATCAACGGGCGCGTTGCCGTAAGCCAATCCATCATTGAGTTGAAAGTCGCGTTTCTAGGTGCTTAGACCGTGTGAACCTGAATCAAATTTGTGTGACCTGACGTACCGAAAGGCACCCCGGCCGTAACGACGATTTGTGTGTCAGTCGGTAAACCACTGCTGCGCGCTGCACTCAGCGTATGGTGGAACATGGAATCCGTGGTGTCAAAATCAGGCACCAGTGAGCACTGCACGCCCCAAACAAGGGCCAGACGCCGCTGGGTGAATTCAGACGGAGAGACAGCCATCACTTTCGTGCGGGGACGGAAGCGGGCAATTTGTTGCGCGGTGTAGCCGCTCAATGTTGCACTGACAATGGCGCTGGCATGAATTTCCTCGGCAATGGCGCAACTGGCGGCACTGATCGCCTCAGTCACGCTGACGCCACCGGGGTCTGATTCCGTATCCCAGGTACGCCACTTGTCGAACGGATATTCCTGTTCAGTGTTTTCTGCGATCTGGCGCATCATCATGACCGACTCAACCGGGAAGTTGCCCGTAGCTGTTTCTCCGGAAAGCATCACCGCGTCGGTACCGTCCAGAATGGCGTTAGCGACATCACTGGCTTCGGCGCGTGTCGGCCGGGGATGCTCCACCATGCTCTGCAGCATCTGGGTCGCCGTAATAACCGGCTTTGCCAACCTCGTTACAAACGCGAATGATGCGCTTCTGGAGCAAGGGAACTTCCTGAGCCAGCATCTCAATGCCCAGATCACCACGGGCAACCATCATGCCGTCGCTGACGTCGCGAATGGCGATCAGATTGTCAATGGCCTCGCTCTTCTCGATCTTGGAGATGATGGGGATTTGGCGCGGTTTGCTATCCATCAGATCGCGCAGTTCAAGGACGTCTTCGGCCGTTCGCACGAAGGACAGCGCCACATAATCGAGCTCCAATTCGCAGATCAGATCCAGATCGTAGCGATCCTTGTCAGACAGGCAGGAGATAGGTAAATCAGTACCGGGAGCATTGACTCCCTTGCGTGCTTCCAGCAGGCCGGCCACGGTAACAAAGCACCGCAATGTATCATCCCGTTTCTCGGCGACCGTAAATTCCACCTCGCCATCCCCAATAACCAGGCGGCCGCCCGGCTGAACAGCGGCGATCAGGTCGGGATGCGGCAGGTGGATCATGGCCGGCTGACCAGCGCGAGGCGTCAGGACAACTTCGTCTCCCAGGTTGAGGTTGATGCCGCCGGGACGAACATGCCCCAGACGTAGTTTGGGTCCCTGAAGGTCACCCAGGATAGCCAGGACATAACCTTCGGCTGCTGCGACTTCCCGCAGTTTGCGAACGGTTTCCCGGTGCTGAGCGTGGTCGCCATGAGAAAAATTCACGCGGGCTACGTTCATTCCCGCTTCGAGCAAGCGGCGAATGGTTTCCGGGTCGCTCGAGGCAGGTCCTATCGTGGCAACGATTTTCGTGCGAGCCATAGGGTTATTTCTGGGTAATGGGGGTGTTAGGCCACCGGCTCCAGCGTAATGCGGATTTCGTCGTTATCAAGCTTCCGCGCCGTCACCTGGACATGATCGCTACTGGCGAAGTTCTCTTCAACCCAATCGTGAACCTGGGGGCCCAATACCAGACGCGCCTGATCATCCGGCTGCAAACGCCAGACGCTGCAATGGCGATCCTGACGGCCGTCAAAGACCACGGTGACATCCCGCGTTTGGGCACGGGCATTCAGGGCAAAGAACGGCCAGTGCGCTGTGGTCAGATTGATGAATCCACGCCGGAGATGAAGCGGCATGAGTTCGGATACATATGTGAACGAGTCGGCAGAGTCTGTCAAGGTCGCGGCCGAAGCGCGATCTTCTCCTTCGCTGATGACAGTCGGGCCGGTCACAACAGGAGCGGCCTTGGGTTTGGACGTTTTCTTGGCTTTCTTCTTCGGTTTGCGACCCAACAAGGCATTAAGGACCGGCACCAACGCCATGACGAGGTCCGCGGACACGGTCAGGATGGTTGAGTCCATGGCCGCCACCCGATCAGAAGGGATGCGCATGCTCAGGTACACAGGCGTCACCCACAGGTCCTCTTCGTTCAGATAGGCAGCACGGGCAAACACTTCAGCGGCCGTTTCTTCGGACAGGTTGACAACACTATCCTTGTACAGATCCTGATGATGTGCTCGTTCGCCTGTATCCTCGTCAATTTGCATCTGCTGGATACGCAAGGTCCAGCCCGGATCCAGTTGCATCAGGGCATGGTGCGCGGCGGGCAGATCTTTATTAACGGCCGCCAACCCCTTGGAGAGAGCCGTCTTGTCGGTGATGCCAAACAAAATTTCAAAGCTCATCGGCCGGGCGTTGAAAGCAATAAACGCCTCATCGTCATAGGTCGTGCCGGTAGACAAATAGGCGTTCTGGCCTTCCGTGCTCAAACCATAGGTCTGAAACTCGGCACGGGCTGGTGCAGGTAACCGGTTATAAAGGGCTGTGATAAATAGCTCAAGTTCGGAGAGGGCGTACTTTAGGGCATTTTCTTCACCTTCCCAGCCAAAGGCCGTAAACACGGGCATTGGCAAGCCGGTGAAGTCTTTCGGGTTTTGCATAAGATTCTTAGACAACGTGTGGCAGAATTCGGCCGGACGACCATTTTTCAGTGGGGGAAACGATTCGCCGCCACTTCTTATACTAGCCTACCCACACTAATTGTCAAGCCGGATTCAAACTATAACAAGGTAAATTAAGGCCTGCCGGATGGGGCTCACGCGGTGATTACGGCCGATAAATAAAACAGCCGCGCTAGGCGGCTGATTGGGCCGTATGGGGCCATTGATGGGCGGTACAAGACTCGAACTTGTGACCTCTACGATGTCAACGTAGCGCTCTAACCAACTGAGCTAACCGCCCGATATCGTTCTTAACGGCCTGCCCAAAGCAGGCGAACACAAATTATAGCAGCGGTCCCCGGTGCGTCAACACTGTTCATCCGGGGTTAGAGATCACGGCGTCGTGGTAAAACCGACATCATCCACAAAGAAGCTACTCAGCGTCGCTTCGTCAAATGTTCCTTCAAACTGAATGGTAACTGTCTGCCCCAGGTATGCGGACAGATTGATACTGACCTGCTCCCAGCCGGTACTGTTTTCCTCTTTGCAAAGCCCGAATGTCGTCAGGGTTGTCTCGTTAGCCATGACGCGCACGCTATCGGCCGTACAGATCGTTTCGTTAGACGATACCTGGTACCAGAAGTGTAGATACAACGGACCGCTGTCAGACAACGTAACCGGCTGTGACAGGCGGTGGATCTGGTTGTGGAAGCCGCCCAGCCAAGCCAGATACTCACCGGATCGGGGGGTAACAATCGGCTGGGGACGCAGGACGATCGAACCCGGCGAGGCCACACCGTTAATGGTTTCAGTCCAGTCACCATTCGCACCGGACTCGAAATCACCATTCTTGATCACCGGCAGGTTGGCCGGCGTGGATGAGGCTGTTGGTGAAACAGCCGGTTCCGTGGTAGCGGTCGCGGTTGGCTCAGGCGTCGAGGAAGGCCCTGCCGTAGCTGTAACCGTCGCGGTGGCGGTCGCTTCAGGGGTGACAGACCCATCCGGCGTTGCCGTTACTGTTACCGGCAGGCTGGTCGGCGAGGCAACGGGCGTCTGGGTGGGCGTTGCTGTCGGCGTTTGGGTCGGCGTTGCCGTCGGTGTGGGCGAAGGAATGACGCCGACGATTCTATTGCCGATTATCGGCAGGTAGAAATAGGCAAAGAGGTTCACCTGCCGTTGCGGCCGCCAGTCCGGGTAGGCCCCCGTCACGCCCAGCGACTCCATCTCACCTGTGGCGATTTCCAGCGTCCACAACTCGGCCGAACTGTCTATCCGGGCCGCGCGCTCAAAGACCACCGCCTGCCCATCCGGGGAAACGCCCGGATGCCGCAGGAACCCGCTGGTCAATTCTGTCAGAGGCGTCGTCTCACCACTGTCCAGATCGTACCGGAACAGATTGGCGGTGTCAGCTTCTTCATTCGTTTGCGTAAAGATGAAACCAAGTCCGTCGGGCAGCCAATCCAGCCCCAATACCTGTTGCCCGGCAGCGTTCTCAACCAGGGGCGTGCCCTGACCGGAAGCGCCCGGCGCGATCAGGTAAATTGCATCAGCTGCCGCATATAGAACCGTGTCACTGATGGGTGACCAGGCCAGCAGGTCGCCACCGGCTTCAGGGACCAGCAGTTCATCCGGTTCGGCGACGGTCGGATAGGGGGCCACCTGTCGCAAGGTGTCATCACCAAAGACAAACCCGATGGCGGAACTGTCAAAGCGCCACGCCGGTTGTGATGCGCCAAAGTTACGGTAATTGTTGCCTTCCGGTTGGAGAACGAGCGTGCCGGTAGCCTCGGCCGTCTCACCAGCCACCACATTAACGGTCACGGCCGGGTCATACCACCGGGTATCATCCCGAATAACCACAATCCGTTGGGCCAGTGCGTCGCCCAGATCAGCAACGTCCTTAACTGTGACGGTCTTCGTTGTCCCTGGCGCAACGGTCACTGT
>JAWKOY010000021.1:0-246799 GCA_041390945.1 Chloroflexota bacterium | reverse complement strand
GATGCGCTCATCGTCACGAACGAGTTGGAGCAGGTACTCACCGGGGGCGTCACTGTCCAGCGGGGTGGCTGTGATGGTAACAGACACCTGTTCGCCGCTGCGCTTGACGAGCTGCGTCGTTTGCGGCCGCGCAGCCGAATACAACAGGCCAATCGGCCGTCGAAAGAAACCCAGTTCAGCTAAAGACATATTGACTAATTGCCCCGGCTCATACCCCAGGAGGTATTCGGCCGCCTGGCTGGCCGACCGGATCGCTCCCTCGTTATTTACTACCAAGAACGCCTCACCCATACCCTGACGGACAATTTCGGCCATGGGCGGCGCATATTCTACTGTTTCCAACTTGCCCTCTTCCTTCCCAAGAGTCATAAGACGGAAATTTACCCGTTTAGAATACGTGTCTGCGGGTTCCGTGCGCGTTGCGTACCCGTAAATTCAACGTGAAGAGAGCGTGAACGAGGGCATTCGCTGCCTTGTCCCGACATGGATCCCGGCGTAATCGGCAGATCGGGCAAGCGTGTAATCATTTCATAATGGTTTCTACAGCTATATTTAATAGAATGGCTTTACAGTTATCAGGGTAAAGCGCAACCGGCTGTCTATTCCACAGCCGGACGGACAGAGGAAAACAGCATGTTAATCAAAAAACGCACAGGGCTTGAAATACCATCATCAGAAATAACACCGCAGCACATCTATCTGTCGCGGCGATCGTTTATGACCGGTGCAGCGGCTATTGCCGGGGCGGCCGTTCTATCGGCCTGTGCACCAAAGACCGATCTGCGGGGAGCCGGGGCTGTCTCCCGCGCCACCCCCACATTGGCCCCCGGCGAGACACCCCAACCAACGGCCGTTCCCACCGGGCCAACTGATGAGCTGGGCGACCCGCTCACGACTTACGAGGCCGTTACAAATTACAACAACTACTACTAGTTCACTACCAATAAAGAAGCTGTGGCCGGCAAGGCCAAGGATTTCCAGACCGAACCGTGGCAGGTCAGCGTCACCGGCATGGTCAACAATCCACGGACGTTCACTATAGAAGAAATACGCCAGCAATTTGATCAGGAAGAACGCATCTACCGGCATCGCTGTGTGGAAGCCTGGTCCATGGTCGTTCCCTGGCAAGGGTTCCCCCTCGCCAAGCTGCTGGAAGTTGTCGAGCCGACATCCGACGCGCAATATGTTCGTTTCGAAACACTCTATGATCCGGACGAAATGCCCGGCCAGAAAAGTCCGTTTTCCAGTGGCCCTATGTCGAGGGTCTGCGTGTGGATGAGGCCATGAATGATCTGGCGCTCATTTCCACCGGACTGTATGGTGAGGACCTGTTGCCCCAGAACGGCGCACCACTGCGACTCGTTGTGCCCTGGAAGTACGGCTTCAAAGGCATCAAGTCCATCGTCAAGATTGAACTGACCGACGAGATGCCGGAATCCTTGTGGATGGCCGCCGCCCCCTATGAGTACGGCTTCTACGCCAATGTGAACCCGGACGTGGATCATCCGCGCTGGTCCCAAGGCACGGAACGCCGCATCGGCGAAAACGGCCGTCGCCCTACCCTGAAATTTAATGGCTATGAAGAGCAGGTCGCCTACCTCTATGAAGGAATGGACCTGGTTAAGAATTACTAGGAACGCATCATGACCAGTAGCGAATTGACCAAGCAGACCACACCCCAGGATAGTTCGGCGTTTCCCGCAAACTGCCCTCGCTGGACCGCGACACCAAGCGCCGCCTCATCCGCTGGGCCATGCACGCCGCCGCGCTGTTTCCGCTGGCCTGGTTGATCTTCGACTACTGGTTTGGTTTCCTGGGTGTGGAACCGGTCCGGGCGATCATCCTCCGCACCGGCAAGGCCGCCATTATTCTATTGGTCGCTTCCCTGGCCTGTACCCCGCTGAACACCGTCCTGGGCTGGAAGTACGCCCTGACCATGCGCAAGCCGTTGGGGCTCTACGCCTTTATGTATGTCTGCCTCCACCTGCTGACATTCGTTTGGCTGGATTACGCCTTTGTCTTCCCGCTAATCGTTGAGGAGATTGTCAAGCGGCGGTATGCGTTGGTGGGCTTTGCCGCGTTCCTGCTCCTGGTGCCGCTGGCGCTGACTTCCAATCGTTACTCAATGAAGAAGCTGGGCAAGAACTGGAAGAAGCTCCACACACTGGTCTACCTCATAGGTATCCTGGCCGTCATTCACTATGTTTGGCTGGTCAAGAATGCTTACACGCAGCCCCTGATCTTCGCCACGGTACTGGCAACCTTGCTCATCATCCGGCTGCCGGCCATCAAACAATTCTTCCTCCGCACCCAACGTCAGGTTAAGGCCCGGATTGCCACTGCCCGCAAACCAACCGCCTGAGCCAACTAAAAGTTCAGTCGCCCCCTGTGCTACAATCCCCCACATGATCTTTGGGGAACCAAGGTGACCGACGCCATTGCCATCGCCGCCATTGTGGCCGGGTTGGTACTGGCGTTGTTTCTTCTGGCCCGGTGGCTTCTGATCACCACCGAGGGCGTCTTTCTCGGCCGTCGGGTTGTGGTCTGGCTCTATGATCTGGCCGCCCATCGGTACGATGACATCAAGCAGTTTGACCCCGACTCGGAAAGCGCCTTTGTCATCTGGCCGCTGCGCCGCCGCCTGCAGAACCCGGCTCCACTGGTGCTGGATGTTGCTACAGGTACCGGCCGACTCCCGTACTTCCTATTGCAGGAACCGGCATTTAACGGCCGTGTCATCGGTCTGGACGCATCCGAAAAGATGCTGCGCGGTGCACAGGGCAAACTGCAGGGCTACGGTGAACGTGCGGCCCTCGTGCAGCAGTCGGCGCAGGACCTGCCTTTCCCCGACGGGGCATTTGATGCGGTCACCTGCCTGGAAGCGCTGGAGTTTCTGCCGGACGATACAGCCGCCCTGCGTGAGATGGTACGGGTGCTCATGCCCGGTGGTGTGCTGCTGGTTACGCGGCGCTGCGGACCGGATGCCCGGTTCTTTCTGGATCGTGACCGGTCGCCGGAAGAATTTGAAGCGCTCCTGTCCGGTATGGGCCTCACCGAGATCATCATCCAGCCGTGGCAACTGGAGTATGACCTTGTCTGGGCTATTAAACCGCCGGACATCCCCACACCCAAAACCAGGCGGCCATCCCCGGCAGCGGTCAAAAACCGTGCCTAAGCCCCGGTTAAGTGTTGGTTCCCAGCCGGTGTCGCTCATGCTATCATTTTCAACGGTCTGGCGACCCGAATAAAAACATTTATGCAGGCACTAAACCAACTCCCCCAGCCTTCACAGGGCCATTCCACAGCCCGTACCATCGGCTATTTTTTGATGCCCTTGCTTGTGGGACTGGCGCTGTTTGCCCTGCTCGTCGGCGCAGCATTGACATTCTACCAGAGCCGGCACAGCGGCCGCGTCTTCACTGGTGTTTCGGTCTGGGGTGCAGACCTCAGCGAATTGACCCCGGCCGAAGCTCAGGCGGCTCTGGCCGGTACGGTCGCCTTCCCCGAAGGCAGTACCTATACGCTCATTGATCCCACAACAAGTGAACAGTGGACCTTTACCCCCCAGCAACTGGGGGTTACGCTCGATGTTGAGCGTACTACGCAGGCAGCGTTTGAGGTCGGCCGTTCAGGTGGGCCGTTGGAGCGCCTGCGCCAGATTTTCCAGAGCTGGTACTACGGTCAGCAACTCTCGCCCATTATCGTCTTTGACGAAGGGCAGATGAACCGAGCCATTGAGCAAATCGCAGCAACCGTGGAGCAGGAGCCGGTCAGCGCCGTATGGGATACCAATGGCACCCAACCGGTCTATACCCCGGCTCAGGCGGGACGTGCTCTGGATCGTGAAGACCTGCGCCAGCGGTTGATGGTGCCGGTCAAGAACTTGCAACCGGCCGAACTGGAACTGCTGGTTCACGATGTGATCCCGCCTGTATATGACGATCCTACGGCCGCCAGCCGGTATGAACGCCTGCTGACCCAGCCCCTCACCTTCTACTTCACGGAACCGCTGCAGGACCTGGACCTGTCCGGGATTACCCTGTCGCCGGAAGAGATGTCCGGCTGGATTCGGACTGAACTGGTAACCACGCCGGACGGGCACCAAACCAACAACGTCTTTATTGACGAGAACGCCGCTCGCACTTGGCTGGCCCAGTACGCCAATCAGATTTACCGCGAACCGGTAAACGCACGATATTACTTCAATGACGACACCCACGAATTGGTGCTGGTTGCACCGCATGTCAACGGCCGTGAGCTGGACGTAGATGCCACCATTGACGCCATGCGCACCCAGCTTGAGGACGGCAATCTGGCGGTGCCGCTGATCGTCAATGACATCGTGCCCGCCGCCCACTCCGGGGCAACAGCGGCCGAATTGGGCATTACCGAGCTGATTACCGAGAACACCACCTGGTTCTATGGCTCATCTGACGAGCGCAAACACAACATCGCCCGTGCGGCAGCCAACTTCTACGGCATCGTCGTTGAACCGGGCGAAGAGTTTTCGTTTAACAAATATCTGGGCTCCATCAGCGAAGCCGACGGCTACGAAGAAGGGTTGATCATCGTTGGCGGGCGGACCATCAAGGGTGTTGGCGGTGGCGTGTGCCAGGTCTCCACGACCCTGTACCAGAGTGCATTCTGGTCCGGGTTCCCCATCGTTGAGCGATGGGAACACGGGTACATGGTCGGCTATTACAACGACGGTGAAGGCCAGGGCATGGATGCCACGGTATTCTCACCCGTGGTCGATCTGCGTTTCATCAACAATACACCCTACCATCTGCTGATTGAGAACTACTACAACGAAGAGAACGAGTCACTGACGTTCAAGTTTTACAGCACCAGCATGGGCCGGGAAATTGTGAAAGAACAGCCGGTGTATGAAAACGAAGTGGAAGCGCCGGCTGATGATGTGTGGGAATTCGATCCCGATCTGCCGGAAGGTACGGTGGAGCAGTACGACTATGCCACGGAAGGGGCGGACGTCACCGTCAAGCGGCTGGTTTATAATGCCGACGGCGAACTCATTGAGGAACGCGATTTCGTCAGCCACTACATTCCCTGGCCCAACGTATACCGCTATGGACCGGGCGTAGAACCGGGCGATTACTCACTGGTCCCTGAGCCTGAATTTTAGAGCACCTCTCCAGCGTAGCTCACCCTCTCCTCACGGATAAACAGGCCATATCCCTGACTTATCCCCAGCTTTTCCCAACTTATCCCAATCCCCATTGACAAAATTAGAACATGCGTGCTAGACTGCTGGTATAGACAAATTCTCTTCCACCTACCCCTCTTTTAACAGGAGCCGGTAAGACAGACCTTATCGGCTCCTACCTCTTTTGACGGGGCAGGACGGCCGGAGAACCGGTCACTATAGGAGTATGAATGATGCAGCAGGAACAGTTATTCAATCGTTTTGTCGGGGGACACGCCAGCGTCCCGTCGATGAGCGCATCGCGTAAGACGATTATCGGTCTCATTCTGATTGTCGCCCTGCTGGCCTTCGAAATCTTCAATTTCGATACGACACGCTTTGCGCTGGAAAGTTTATTGGGTGAAGTGGCCTTTGTTCATATAAGCTGGGCCACGATTCTGGCTATTGCGTTTTGCGCCATCGACTTCGCCGGGCTGGCGCGTCTGTTTACACCGGAGCGCGGCAAAGACGAACCGAAGGCAGTCTGGTACCTGATGGGCGCGTGGCTGCTGGGCGCAACGATGAACGCCATCATGACCTGGTGGGCCGTCTCCCTGACACTGCTCAGCCATGACTTTGGCAACGAGGTATTGGGACGAGAGCAGTTGCTCACCTTTGTACCGATTTTCGTCGCGGCCCTGGTTTTGCTGACCCGCGTCCTGTTCATTGGCGCATTCTCGGTCGCCGGGGAACATGTCTTTGACCTGGCCGGGCAGTCTGATTCGCAGCAGGCCGGCGCACGTCCGGCCACCGCACGGCCCATGCCCAAAGCCGCAACCGCATCTCGAACGGGGCTACGGCGCGTGCCGGATGAAGAATCAGATATCGAACCCGCACAGCCCGCTTCGCAGCCGGCGCGGAACGTTCCCACAAGCCGCAACCGCCCGCCAATGCCCAGCGGTGGGCAGCAGGCACCGCTCCCATGTATGCCAAGAGCCGCCGCTGAGTCGTAATGTTAGTTACCCCTCTGTATCGGTAGTTACAGTACCGGTAGGTAAGCAGCCGCACACCTGTGTGCGGCTGTTTTTTTGCGTCCTTGCAAAAGTCCGGCTTATACTTCGGCAGCATGAGCAAGGAAACCATCCGGCAGCAATTCGGCGCAAACGCCAAAACCTACGTCACCAGCAAACCCCACGCGAAGGGAGCCAGCCTCCAACGATTAGTTGAGACCGTCCAACCGCAGCCGGACTGGCATGTACTTGATCTGGCGACGGCCGCCGGGCATACGGCGTTGGCTTTTGCCCCCTTCGTTGACCGGGTTATCGGTCTGGACCTGACACCGCAGATGCTGCCGTTAGCGGCCGATCTGGCCGCCGAGCGCGGCATCGAGAATCTGGATGTGCTTGCCGGAGATGTGGACGACCTGCCGTTTGATGACGGGCAGTTTGATTTGGTTACATGCCGCATTGCGCCTCATCACTTTGACGACATCGGCCGATTTTTGGCCGAAACCGCCCGCGTCCTAAAACCCGGCGGGGTGTTTGGTCTGGTGGACAACGTTGTTCCCGGGAGTCGGCTGCGGGGAAAGAAGGCCGACCAGCAACGGCTGGCCGGGCGCTACGTCAATGCTTTTGAGAAACTGCGCGATCCCAGCCACGGCCGTTGCCTGAGCATGAATGAGTGGCAGGACGCACTGGTTGCCGCCGGATTTGATATTCTCCACGAGGAAACCCTGGATAAGGAGATGCAGTTTGAATCCTGGGCGGCGCGGCATCCGGCCGATACGCGCCTGCGCCTGAAGGCGGCGCTGCTTCAGGCCCCGGAGGCTGCAGCCGATTTTCTCAACCCGCAAGTCGCCGGGGACCTTACTTCATTTCGGCTGCGCGAGGGCTTATTCGTCACCCGGCACGGTTGATTCTCAACCGTCATCACGCTCAATAATCGTATTGGTTAAACGGGTGATCTCATCCAGACTCATACCCCGCGCTTTCTCCAGCCGGTCAATGCGCTTCTGGTATTGGGCCAGCGCATAATCCACAAAGTCCGCTTCTACCAGCCCAAACGGCATGGGATCATACTGGTCAAACACATCGCCGATGACGGCCAGCGCAGGACCAAGCAACGCATTCATGGCCTCCTCCAGCACCTCCCACAAACGGCCGTCCGCAGCGACGAGACGGGACAGAAGGAAGATGCCGTAGGCGATATGACGGGACTCATCCTGCTTGAGCAGCGTAATCCCTTGCTGCTGGCCCGGCATCAGATTGTTGCGTTGCAATACAGTGAAGTAGGCATGATAACCTGTCTCGGCCAGCATACCTTCCACGATCATGTTATAGGTGACACTGGCACGAATCTGGGCCGCCGGTGACCGGTCCGTCTGTAAGGCCGACAGCACCGACGGCAGCGCTTCGTAGAATACTGTGTGGTAGTTATCAGAATGAAAACGGCCGAGATCGGTCGTGGTTCCGACGACCTCCGACAGGAAACGATTGAAGAAGTCAGTGTGCTTGGCCTCCTCGAACAGGAATGTCGTCAGGAACATCTCCTCCTCAACGCGTCCCTCGGCCGCGATTGTCATGATAAGCGGCAGCAGATCGAGCGTCACCGCTTCTTCGCCGGCCTGGAACATCGCTGTCAACCGCAGCAAGATATCCTGTTCATCGGCCGATAGCCCCAGCCAATCCTGCCGATCCCGGCTGAAATCAATGTCCGACGGGTTCCAGATGCCGAGGCGTTTGGCCTTTTCATACAGTCGCATGGGTGGTGTGTCGCGCCGTAGTCCGTAGGTCGTTGTGTGAAATTGTGTGTGCTCCATCCCCGAATTTTAGCATATGGCGTACACTAAACATGCTGGCTTACGACAGCCGGCTACATGAGAGTTCAAGAGAAAGCCGCCGGGGAACCATTCAGGATGGTTGTCTGCGCCCGCTCCCCCGCCTAAAATTCGGTGTTCGCCGGTAGCCGAAAGAAGGTCACCGGCTTCGTAACAATCTACTCCTTACAAGAGGAACTGCTATGACTTTCAATTTTCGCCCGGTTACACGCATCGCCTCCGGCCTGCTGGTGACCGGACTACTGATCATCGGCGCGGCCTGCCAGACAACTCCGGAACCGGCACCGACCGCGACAGCCCAGCCGGTGGTCGAGCAGCCAGCGAAGAAATTGCGGCCATTCCGGCCACCTGGACGCCGTTACCGGCTGTGGCACTGGTCACCATTACGGCCGCTCCCACCGAGCCGCCACCAGCCACCGCCACCCCATTCCCGACAGCCACACCACTCCCGGTTACAAACACGCCGGAACCGACGGAAACACCATTGCCGACCGACACACCGGTGCCTCAGCCCACACAGCCACCAGCCACTGCGGCACCGGCTTTAATGGCGAACCGGCCGCGGCAACCTTGCCTGATAACCCTGTCCTGGGGGTTAACCTGTTGCCCAACCCGTCATTTGAGGAAGGGCACTGGAACCAGGACGGTATCCCGGAACTGCAGCTACCCAACGGCTGGCGACTGGAATATGAGCAGGGGGCTACCGGCTTTGGTGGGGAAGTGTGGGATGTCTATGTACGGCCGGAAACCCGCGTGCTCTCCTCCGCGTTCCTCCCCGGAGGAGCACGGTCTCTACATCTTCGACGGCAATAACACTGTCAAAATATTCAAGGGTACCGGAGCAATCAGCGCCCGGCTTCTGACCGACATAACGCTGGAGCCGGGGACCTATGTTCTTGAGGGCAACTTCTTCTCCGATGTCTTCGAGAGCTATTCTGACGAGGCTGCGCCGGGTGATCCCTCCGCCGGAGAGGCGGCCCTGGTTGCCGGGCCAGCCGGCACCGGCTGGATCGGCAATAACTATCTCAATCGCAACAGCCTGTCGTATACCTTTACCATCGACACGCCGCAACAGATACCGGTTGGGCATTGCCGCTTCCGTGGTCGCTACGCCATCGCCAACAACGGCTGGTTTGTGGACAATATGAGCCTCCGGCGCGTGGAATAGTGCAACTCAGGAGCCTATACTGCGTATTGATAACAGGCGTAGTAACCGATAGAAAACGACAGGAGTTGCATCATGAGTGATGAACCTTTGAAAATAGATGACCTGAAGGAAGAAGAACGGCTGAAGATTGATGTGGAAGATGTCGCTCCCAGTCAAGCGAGCGAACAGGACGTTGTGGATGAGTTCAAGAAACTTGGCCGCCAGTTCACCAAACGCTGGAAGGCATTTTCACCAGCGACGAGGCCAAGCGCATTGAGAATGAAGTACGCGAAGGCTTCAAGGGTTTGCCAGCGAAGTGAACAAGTTTATGCGTGAAGCGGGCGACAGTCAGGCCGCCAAAGTTGCGGGGCGACGTCGAGGCGCTTGGAAGAAAGTTGAGTCCAGCGACATCACCCGTCAGGCGCAGATCGGATTAGCCCAGGATTGCGCTGGTTGAGTGTGGAACTGGACCAGATGGCGACCCGTTTCCACAGTCCGTCGGAGAAATCCCCGGAGCCGAGGTCGAGATCTGGTCGTCGAGGATGACGAGATTCATCTGGACTAACACTTCCCCAATCTAATTTTATTGATAACAAAAAAGGGGGGTCTTGTCAGGACCCTCCTTTTGTTTCAAAACGACACGTACCGTCAGGCAACCTGCGGCAAGACAGAAGCAGCCAGCGCTTCCAGACCATCCAGATCGTCCAGGTCAGCCATTGCAGCATGATTCGCCGGACACCGGCAGCCTCCCAGGCACCCAGTTGATCTACAATCTCCTTGCCCGTACCCACGGCCATACCGGCATTGCGTAAATCATCGGCCGTCCGGTTGCGTTCATTCAACTTGCGCTCGACTTCGGCCGAATCACGGCCAAAGAGAGTGCGGCCATCAATGACCGGCGCACACTGGCAGGGAGCGTCCCGCTTCCGGTAAGTCCATCCAGTTGGCGGTTGAGTTCTGCATAGCGGGTCGGGGTACGAAGACTCCGTTCCATTCCTGAGCATAACGAACCACCAAGGGCAGTGTGCGCTTGGGGCCGTTGCCGCCGATCAAAATCGGAGGGCCACCCGGACGCTGCGGTCGAGGCAACAGAATGGCATCGTGAAGCTGATAGTAATCCCCGGAGAAGTCCACCGGCGTGTCGCTTTGCAATAGCCGGGACACAACTTCCAGACCTTCCTCAAAACGCTCGAACCGCGCCGGTATATCCAGCAAGTCCCAGCCGTAATTGGTATGCTCCCGGACCTGCCAGCCGGCGCCCAGACCCAAATGCAGCCGGCCGCCGGAGAGATCATCCACGGCCGCAGCCATACGCGCTGTCATCGTCGGATGGCGAAACGACACCGGTGAAACCATCGGGCCAAACTCAATGCGCGAGGTATGGCTCGCCAGCCAGGTGAGGGAAACCCACAATTCCAGGGAATCCAGGTCAGGCGGATTGGCGTTCGTATAGTGGTCAGAGCGGTACAATCCGACAAACCCAAGGTCCTCAACGGCCGCTGCGATTCGCTGCCAGCGCGGCCAGTTTAGACCATTCTGCCCTTCCACCATAATGGCGACTTCCATCATCCTACTCCTGTAGAAATAAAAAAGGCGTCGCCTGGGCGACGCCTTTACGGCTAATCAACTAACTATTAGGCGGCTGTCGCAGCTTCAATGTGCGGCAGAACCTGGGCCAGGATGCGCTCCTTCGGCAGTGCGCCGACAATGCGCTCGACAACTTCGCCGTTCTTGAACAGCATCAAGGTCGGGATACCGACAATCGCGTAACGGCCGGGAATGGCCGGATTCTCGTCCACATCAACCTTGGCTACTTTCAAAGCGCCTTCATGTTCATCGGCAATTTCCTTGACCGACGGAGCAATCATACGGCACGGGCCGCACCAGTCAGCCCAAAAATCAACCAATACAGGTGTATCGGATCCAAGTACTTCAGTTTCAAAGGTATCGTCAGTGACGGTGATTGGCATAGCCATTATAGAAATTTCTCCTTCAATTCATGCTTATGAGCGTGTTCTAGGGTTGTAGACGCATCAAACTAGTCTATTCTTACTCATTATTGTAAGAAGCACGTAAATACGAGACGATTATACAGAAGCAATGGACCTAGTGCACCCACAGGTTTAGCAAAGGCTCACATGACCCCCGCTTGCTCACCGGCAGCGTCTGGCTAGAATCAGTCCCATGTCCAATCCGGCACCCACTTCCCAGGAAATGTTGATCCACAACGGTCGACTGGTCACATGGGGTGATCCGAATGAGATTATCCCCAATGGGGCCTTGCTAATCGGCGACGGAATTATTCGCGCCCATGGCCCGGAGGCGGATCTGCTGGCGCAATACCCGGACGCAAACCGTTTGGATGCGCAGGGGCAGCTCGTGATGCCGGGGAATATCTGCGCCCATACCCACTTCTACGGCGCGTTTTCGCGAGGTCTGGCAATTCCCGGCCCGGCCCCGAAGGACTTTCCCGATATTCTGGAACGGTTGTGGTGGCGACTGGACCGGGCGTTATTGGATGTAGATGTGCGCTATAGTGCGCTTGTCTGTCTGGTAGACGCCATCAAACACGGCACGACGACGCTCATTGACCACCATGCCAGCCCCACCGCCATTGACAGCTCGCTGGACCAGATCGCCGATGCGGTGAACGAGGCCGGCTTGCGCGCTGTCCTTTGCTACGAAGTATCCGACCGCAACGGATTAGTCGGTGCGCAGGAAGGGATTACGGAAAACGTTCGCTTTCTGCACTCCCTACGCGAACGTGAAAGCGGTATGCTGGCCGGCACCTTCGGCCTCCATGCCTCCCTGTCGCTCAGTGACGCCACCTTGCAAAAATGTGTGGCGGCGGCTGAGGGACTGGATACAGGCTTCCATATCCATGTTGCCGAGCACGAAGTGGATGAGTACGATTCGCTGGAACAGCATGGTATGCGGGTTGTGGACCGGCTGGCGGCGGCGGGTATTCTGGGGCCCCGGTCCATCGTGGCCCATGCAGTCCACGTAGACCCGGCGGAGATGGAGCTTCTGCGCGACACCGGGACATGGGTTACCCACCAACCACGCAGTAACATGAACAACGCTGTCGGCACGGCCGATATAGAAGGCATGCTCCGGCTGGGGATTCCCGTTTGCCTGGGCAATGATGGCTTCAGCAATAATATGTGGGCCGAATGGAAGACAGCCTATCTGCAACACAAGCTGGCCCACCGCGATCCGCGCCGGGCAAACGGGCAGGAAATCGTCCAGATGGGCATATACAACAACGCAGCGCTGGCCGGTCAATTCTGGCCGGACACACCGATCGGCCGTCTGGCTCCCGGCGCAGCGGCCGATATCATCTTTGTAGACTACCATCCGACAACACCCCTGTCAGCCGGGAATCTGCCCTGGCACATTCTGTTTGGATTTGAAAGCAGCATGGTAACCACAACGATTGCCGGCGGCCGGGTGCTGATGCGTGATCGTGAGTTGTTAACCCTGGACGAGGCCGCCATTACGGCCCGCAGCCGCGAACTGGCAGCCGACGTCTGGGCCCGATTTAATGAGTTAAGCAACGAGTAGAACTATATGAAAATTGCAATTTTAGGCGGCACCGGCAACGAAGGCGCAGGGCTTGGTTTTCGTTGGGCGGCAGCCGGACATGAAGTCATCATCGGTTCGCGCAGCGCCGAGAAAGGCCAGGACGCGGCCGCAGCGACCCAGGCGAAACTGCCACAGGCAACAATCAGTGGCGGCGACAATGCCTTTGCGGCTGAACAGGGCGACATCGTTGTTCTATCAGTCCCCTACGCAGCCCAGGAAGCTACGCTAGCCACCCCCGGCGTATCCGAGGCTGTACAGGACAAAATCCTGATCACGGTGGTTGCGCCGTTGGGCGATCCCAAGGCGCGTGTCTGGCGATTGCCCAGTGGACTATCGGCCGCTGAGGAAGCCCAACAGCAGCTCGGCGAAAACGTCCGGGTTGTCGCCGCTTTCCAGAATATCTCCGCCGGCCATCTTCGTGATCTCGATCACGAATTGGACTGCGATGTCCTGGTTTGCGGCGCGAAAGCGGCCGACAAGGATATCGTTATCCAGCTCTGCGCCGACGCAGGCATGCGTGGCATCAATGCCGGGGCGCTGGCGAACGCGGCAGTAGCCGAGGGGCTGACGGCCGTCCTGCTGGGTATCAACATCCGTAACAAGATTTACAACGCGGGCATTCGCATTACCGGGCTGCCGGAAGGCAGTCGCTAACGGCTCGAACAGACGGGCCTGTCCAGACGATGACGCAACCTGAACTGACATTGACGGCCGTTCCCGGCATCCCGGGTTGCTCCCGGCGACGATGTAGCCGATCTGATCCTGGCGGCGCTGACTGGAGCCGGGATGGTGCTGGCGGATGGAGACGTGATCTGCATTGCACAGAAGATCATCTCAAAGCCGAGGGGCGCATGGTTCGGCTGGCCGATGTGGAACCCGGTCCCCGAGCGCTTGACGTCGCCGCGCAGGCGGACAAGGACCCGCGACTGGTCGAACTGATGCTACGCGAAAGCGACGAAATATCGCGCCTCCGTCCCGGCGTAGTTATCCTGCGCCATCGTCTGGGCTTTACCAGCGCCAACGCAGGTATCGATCGTTCCAACGTGGTGCAGGATGGGACCGGCGAGGAAACGGTTCTGCTGTTGCCGGTAGACCTGATGCGTCAGCCAGGAACATCCGGCAGACAATTCTGGACCGGATTGGTCAGTCCGTTGGCGTGGTGATTACTGACAGTCACGGGCGGCCGTTTCGTCTGGGCACCGTCGGCGTAGCGATCGGCGTGGCGGGTATCCCGGCCCTGTGGGACCGGCGCGGCGAACCGGATCGCTACGGGTTCCAGCTACAGCATACGGATGTCGGCGTGGCGGACGAAATCGCTGCGGCGGCGGGATTGCTCATGGGGCAGGCGGCCAAAGGGCAGCCAGTTGTGTTGTGCGCGGCCTGCATCTGCCGCCGGCCGAAGAGGACCACTGATCTGGTCCGGCCCAAAGACAGGACCTTTACCGGTAATTCTTACGAGGTTCGGCGTTTGCGGGGCCGGACGTGGATCCATTGAGGAGTGTTAAGAGAGACAGCATGATTGATAAAAAGGCGATTACTATCTGGGACGGGTGTTTGATGCCCAGAAGACGAACTCACCGAGGAAACCTATCTTTACGATCCATCCGATCTGACAACCCATTGCATTGTCGTCGGTATGACCGGCTCCGGCAAGACGGGCCTCTGTGTGGACATGATGGAGGAAGCGGCGCTCAACAACGTTCCGGCGCTGATTATTGATCCCAAGGGGGACATCACCAACCTGCTGCTCCATTTTCCCGACCTGTTGCCGGAGGACTTCCAGCCGTGGATCAATGCCGAGGAAGCTCAGCGCGACGGCAAGACGGTTGAGGAAGCCGCCGGAGAGACGGCCGATATGTGGCGAAACGGTCTGGCCGACTGGGATATTGAAGCGACCGCTTGCAGGCATTGAAAGATAGTGCCAGGTTCGCCATTTACACACCTGGGTCAACGGCCGGGCTGCCGCTCAGCGTGCTCTCTTCGCTGGACGCGCCGGAGATTCCTGGGAGGGCAATGAAGAGCTTCTCAGCGAACGCATTAACAACACCGTTGCGGCACTGTTAAGTCAGGTCGGATTCTCCGATGTGGACCCGGTGCAGTCGCGCGAGCACATCCTGCTGTCGAATCTGTTCCAGACCGCCTGGAGCCAGGGCAAGAATATGCCGCTGGAGGAGTTGATCATGCAGATCCAGACGCCGCCGTTCACCAAGCTCGGCGTGATGGATGTGGAAACCCTCTTCCGGGAGAAGGATCGCGGTGCCCTGGCGATGCGGATGAACAACATGCTGGCCTCACCCAGCTTCCAGACCTGGATGAAGGTGAACCGATGGACATCGGCCGGCTGCTGTACGAGCCTGACGGCAAGCCACGGCACAGCATCTTCTACATGGCTCATCTAAGCGATGAACAACGGATGTTCTTCGTCTCGCTGCTGTTCTCGTCCATTGAAACCTGGATGCGTACCAGGCCGGAACCACTTCCGCGCTGGTTTATTTCGATGAGATCTTCGGCTACATCCCGGCCATCGGGAACCCGCCGTCCAAACAGTCCATGCTGCGCATGCTCAAGCAGGCGCGCGCCTTTGGCGTGGGGATGGTACTGGCGACCCAAAATCCGGTGGACATTGATTACAAGGGTCTTTCCAATGCCGGAACATGGTTCATCGGCCGTTTGGCGACTGAGCAGGACAAAGATCGCCTGATTGACGGTCTGACCAGCGCCACCGGCGGCGACGTCAGCAAGAGCGACTATGACCGGCTTATTTCCGCCATCGGCAAACGGGTATTTCTGGCACGCAATGTGCATGAGAAGCAGCCGATCCTCTTCCAGACCCGATGGGCCATGAACTATCTAGCCGGGCCAATGACCCGCAGCCAGATACCGGCCCTGAACGAACTGGTCGGGGCGGCTCCAGCCAAAGCAACGGCCGGGAAAAAGAAACCGGCGGCGACAACTGAAGCAGCTACTGAAGCACCAGCGGCGGCCACGGTAACGGCTGTTGTAGAAGAAACAACCGGCATCGGCACCGAGACACGTCCGGCCGCACCGGCCGGCGTCGGCGAATTCTTCCTCCCGACCAATGTCCCGCTGACCGGCAACAAAGCCCCGGTGCTCTACCGGCCGGTGTTGTTGGCCCAGGCCAATGTAGCGATTGCCAATGCCAAGTATGACGTCAATACGGTGATGCCCATCACGGCGCTGGTCCTTGATGCCGACCCGAAAGGCGTCATTAACTGGGAAGACAATCTGGTGCAGGCCATTGACCCCAACGAACTGGACACACCAGTCAAGGGTGCCCGTTTCGCCGCCCTTGACCGGCCTTATTCGGACGGCAAGCTGATGAAGTCCCTGGCTACGGAATACAAGGACTGGATCTACAACAACAAGACGCTGCCTGTCCGGGAAAATAAGTCTCTGAAAGTATACGCCGGGCCGGAAGTCGGCGACGAAGCGTGGGAAGACAAGCGCGCCGAAGCGGCCGATGACAAAATGGATGCCGAGGTAGACAAGCTCAAGAGCAAGTACGAATCCAAGATCAAATCGCTGGAGGCGAAGTTAGCTAAAGAGCAAGCTGAGTTGGCCGAGGATGAAGCTGAGTTATCCGGGCGCAAAGTGGAAGAAGTGGGCCAAGCACGCCGAGACGCTCATCGGGTTTCTGGGCAGTCGCAAGCGTAGCGTATCCAGCTCGTTATCCAAGCGCCGCATGACCGCCAAGGCCAAGGCCGAGGTTGAAGCGTCCCGCGAAGCCATTGCCGACTTCGAAGAAGATATTGTGGAAATGAAAACGGGAAATGGATGAGGCGCTGGAAGATTGGAAGCGAAGTGGACCCAGACGGCCGAAGAGGAAACGATCATTACACTCAAGCCGACCAAGACCAAGATCAGCCTGGATCAGTTCGGAGTCGCCTGGATGCCTTTCTACCAGACTGATAACGGGGAAGTTGCCGCCTTCACGCTGGAATAAAACCTTCTCTTTCTGTTATCCAACGGCCGCAGTGATATCCTTGCTGCGGCCGTTTTTTGTTGGCCCTTGCGGGCTAATAGCCCCGCTCAAGGCATTTCATATCTTCGGGATGGGGATCGGTCGCCTCGGCCCAGCGTCGATCAAATTCCTGGGTATACAGATGCGCCACTTCCGGCTCCGAGATAGCCACGATGTTTTCGTCGTTGTCATCGGCGGCGCTATCGGAGAAGTTCATAGACCCGGTAATCACGACGTAGTTGTCAACGATCACAACCTTGTGGTGGAAGGTCTGTGGGTTTCCATCCTGGCGGACCGGTATCCCTGCACAATACAGCCGAGGTAGTTCCGCATAATCCGTCTCGCTACCCCGCACCTCAAAGATCCCCTTGACATCCACACCGGCCTGGGCCCGTTCCAGAATAGCCAGCCCCAGGTCGTCGTTCGTAAACGAAAACGCCATAAAGCGGATGCTCGACTCGGCGGCGCTGACCAGCCTGACTAACGTGTCGAACGGCTCGTCCTCCGGCGCAAACATGACCACAAACGGTTGGCCGTAGGCATCCAGAACTGCCTGACCACTTTGTGACGGCGATTTGGGGCCAAACTCACCGTTCCACATCTCCTCGAATTCCCGTTCGTAAATGGCGGCCACTTCCGGCACATATCCGGCCACGATGTTGTTGTTGTTCTCGTAGATGTCATTGACCGTCAGATTCGTCGAACCGGTGATGAATATCTCGTTGTCTATGATGATGAACTTGTCGTGCATGAGCGCCGAGCGCGTATCCGGTCGCACCGGAATTCCCGCTTCCTGAAGCATGGCGAACTGGCCGCGATCTTCCTTGGTAGCGTCAGCCTCCAGACCCCCTTCATCATCGGTTACAAAACGCACATCAACCCCCCGGTTGTGGGCGCGAATAAGCGCCTCCGCAATGGGCGTCAGGTTCATTTCATAGACGGCCAGGTGAATGGATGTTTGGGCCGCGTCAAAATATTCTATCAGGTTGTCAACCAGTAACTGGCCCTGGACTTCCGCCTGATCGCTCGTCCCCGGCGTGAATAGCACCGCCCAGTTTTCTCCGCGCGCGCCCAGTTCCGGTGGCAGTGTGGCGACTGGCAATGGGAGTGTAGCCAGGGGTTGTTGTTCGGGAAGTGCGTACTGAACCGGAGTCGATGCCACTTCCGGCAACGGTTGGCCGGATGCCGGCGCAACTTGCGGCACGGCTGGCACCGGCGTGGGCATTACGCTCTCCACCACTGTAGGGGCGACACTTACCGGGGTTACTGCCGGCAAGGTGGGCAGCATGACGGCCGTAGCTGCGGCCGCGACCATTTCCGGTTGTGCCGTGATCAACGGGGTCGGCAGGGAAGCAATGACGTCTCCCTCTCCGGGTGCGGGCCAGGTCATGGGTGGGAGATCTGCCATCTCTTCATGGATTACTGTGGCGAGTTGGGCCGCCTGTTCCGAAGTGATAGATAACTGACCGTTACAGGCGGTGGAAAAACCAAGAAGAATTAAGATGAGCAGGCCGAAAAGAACAGAGAGGCGACGGTTCAGGCGATGATGATACATAAGGCAACCAGGCTACGCGTCAGGCATGATAGGCAATATTGAGTGAATACGCCCCAGTACGGTACTTATCTAGAACCTATTTTAATCCCGGATCCAGTTCTTCCCAACCGGATCAAAAAGGGAGTTGCCGACGGCAATCCCCTTTCGTTCAGTCATTTGTATCGAGTCCGTTTCGCAGAGGGATTAACGCTCGCGGAACGCCTCAATAACGGCCAGGATACCGCCGATGATGGCGAAAATACCGATCACCCAGGGCAGGGATACTGCGGCAATCCAGACATTGAACAGCAAGATGACACCGATGACGAGGCTGATGACACCAATGATCGCCAGACCCCAGCCGCCGCCCTGCAAAGCCATGATCAACTGCATGATTCCCATCAGAATACCCTGGATACCCAGGATGATGATGAGCGTGGCGCCAACAACAGCAGGCGACCACAGCGGATGCTGCAGGATGATGATACCGGCAATGATGCCGAGGGCACCCACCAGCAGCTTCCAGCCCCAGGCCGAGCTGTCAATAAAGATGCTTACGATTGAAAGCACACCACTAACCAGCCAGTAAATGCCCAGCACCATTGTGGCAATCACAGCGGTCTTGGCCGGGTTAATCAGGAAAAGGGCACCAATAATGATGAGGGCAATACCCTCAATCAGGATGAGCCACCAGGGTGGATCGCTTGGTGGCTGTAAATGCGCCACCACCGGAAACGGTTGTTGTTGTCATAATGACGAGTAACCTCCAAAGACTCCAACTAAATAATGATTAGCAAGCGGATTGTCGCTAGAAACAGTGAGTATACAGACGCGAAATATGAAGTGCAAATGAGAGAGATGCTCTTCGCCACCCTCTGCGGACCAAATTTAGTCCACTCGCTTATCGCGCGGAGGTGAGTTTTGCCTCGATAAACTCCTCGTGGGTCAATTTCAGGCCCTGGGCCACGATGCGCAATTGCTCAATCTCATCAAACGACGCCATGCCGTCAGCCGCAGCAACGGCAAACAATGTCGCCAGGAAGCGCTTACGCTCCTCCAGGTCATATTCTTCCGCAAACCCGCGTACAAGGCGGTAGAAGTCCAGGTTCCCCACTTCCGGTGACAGGGACAAGTCAGTCACATAGGCCGCCTGCTCGGCCGTCAGATCAAAGCGATCATGCAAGGCCGCTGCCATGGCGGCTTTCTCGCCTTCTGTAATATCCGGCGAAACCTCGGCCACCAGCGCCATAAGACCACCCATCAACCCCAGGCGACGCAACTCAGCATCGGGCAGCGCGACATCCAGATTGGCGTCGGCCAGGTGTCGTCGCATTTCGTAGTAAACACGATTGTTGATAAAATCATCCAACTGGGCTTCGCGGTTCGGTCCGGTCGTTACAGCCTCTGACCGCTTGCCGATGAGCATGCGCGAGAAGGTGCCCCAGATGCCTGTATCGGCCGAGGTGACTGCGTTACGTACCTCGTCAATTATCACCTCTTCCTGAGGCGACGTGGCACCATCTGCTACGGCCATGTTATTCAGTGTGTCAAGCACCAGAGTGCGCTGGTCGGCCGAACGGGTTTCTTCAGTTAGTTCTGCCACTAACCGGGCACGCTCTGCATCACTGATGGGTGAATCCATGTAGATGGCAAGCTCATCCCACTGCCGGGCAGATATATCAGGCAGCCGGTAGATAAGGTCCTTCAGGCAATTCACTTCATCGTTGGTTATCTCGCCGTCGGCCCAGGCTGCCGCAATAATCACCTTGCCCAGCGTCATAATCAGATCATTTTCAGCCATTAATTACTCCTTGTCCGTGGCATTGTTCAGTGACGCGAGTTGCCGCCGTGCATACGCCGGGTATTCCCCGACCACCGGACGCGGCTCCACCTTCCAGATATCTTCGCAATATTGGCGCATCGTACGGTCAGAGGAAAAGAAACCGGACCGGGCGGCGTTCAGGATGGACATGCGAGTCCATGCCTCCTGATCTTTGTAGGCTTCAGAAATGGTGTCCTGGATTGCCACATAGGATTGATAGTCTGCCAGGAGCATGTATTCGTCATTGTCCAGAAGGGAGCGCACGATGGGAGCGAAGAGGGACGGATCACCATCCGAGAAAGAGCCATTGTCAATCATATCAATGGCCGCCTTCAGTTCCGCATTGCTCTCATAGTAGGTCTTGGGATCATAGCCGGCTTCTTTGGTGCTATATACCTCGTCCACAGTCATGCCGAACAGGAAGAAGTTCTCCGGCCCGACGAGATCGCGAATTTCGATATTCGCCCCGTCCAACGTGCCCACAGTCAACGCGCCATTCAGGGCAAACTTCATATTACCTGTGCCGGAAGCTTCCTTTCCAGCCAGTGAGATTTGCTCGGACAGTTCGGCCGCAGGGTAGATAATCTCACCTAGAGTTACATTGAAGTTGGGTGGAAACGCCACCCGAAGAAAACTGTTTACCAGCTCATCTTCGTTGACCACCTCGCCTACGGAGTTGATCAGCTTGATAATCAGCTTTGCCATGTAATAACCGGGGGCGGCTTTGGCTCCAAAAACGAAGGTCCGCGGCGGTTCATCATAAGCGGTCGGGTCGTTGCGTATCCGGTTATAAAGGGTGATGATGTGCAGCACCTTGAGTAGTTGTCGTTTGTACTCATGCAGGCGCTTGACCATGACATCATACATCGACGTGGGGTCAACAAGGATAGCCGTGCGCCGCTCAATCTCGCCGGCCAACCGCTCCTTGTTGGCAGCTTTTACTTCGCGCCAGGCCTTGCGGAAAGCCGGATCATCGGCATATGGTTCCAGGCCGCGCAACAGATTCAGGTCTTTTATCCAACCGTCGCCGATGGTGTCGGTGATCAGGTCTGACAGTCCCGGATTCGCCAGTTTCATGAAACGACGGGGAGTCACGCCGTTGGTCTTGTTATTAAACTTCTCCGGCCACAGCTCATAAAAATCATGCAGCACCCGATCCTTCAACAGTTCAGACTGGAGTTCAGCAACGCCGTTAACCGAGAAGCTGCCGACTACTGCCAGGTGAGCCATGCGGATTTGCCGTTCATGACCGTCCTCAATGAGCGACATGCGATTAATCCGCTCCTGATCACGGGGAAATTTGGCGCTTACATCGGCCAGAAAACGACGGTTAATCTCATTGATGATCTCCATGTGACGCGGAAGCAGGCGCTCAAACAGACTGACCGGCCATTTCTCCAGTGCCTCCGGCAACAGTGTGTGCTGGGTCGAGGCGAATGTCTGACGGGTAATGGTCCACGCCTTGTGCCAGGTCAGGCCGTATTCGTCGATCAACAGGCGCATCAGTTCCGGGATAGCCACCACCGGATGGGTATCGTTAAGCTGGATCACTACCTTGTCCGGGAAAGTCATCCAGTTGTCATTGTTGTGCAGGAAGCGGCGGATGATGTCATGGAGCGAGCAGGCCACGAAGAAATATTGCTGGCGTAAACGCAGCTCACGGCCCTGAGGTGTGTTGTCGTTTGGATACAGCACCTTGGAGATCGTCTCGCTCTCGACTCGTTGCTCTACCGCGTGGGCATAATCTCCGGTATCAAACAGGCGGAAATCGAACTCCTGGGTAGCGCGGGCACGCCATAGCCGGAGGAAGTTAATGGTTGTCGTCTTATAGCCGGGAACCAGGATGTGATATGGCTCCCCAAGCACTTCTTCGCCAGGGTGCCAACGAACAACAAATCCGCCGTTACCGTCATCACGATGCTCAATGTGGCCGCCGAAGCCCACTCGAATCATGTTGTCCGGTTGGGGAAACTCCCACGGGTAGTCCATGAACAACCACTCGTCGGGCTGTTCCATCTGGTAGCCATCGTGGAATTCCTGGCGGAAGATGCCGTATTCATACCGGATACCATAGCCCACAGCAGCAATATCCAGCGTCGCCAGTGAATCCAAAAAGCAGGCTGCCAGACGGCCGAGACCGCCATTGCCCAGTCCCGGTTCCACGTCGTGAGTGATGAGATGCTCCAGAGGCATGGTCGTATTCTCCAGAGCCTCTTCAGCCAACTTTCCGGTATCCGTGTATAGCAGGTTTTGGGTCAGTTGCCGGCCGAGCAGATATTCGGCCGACAGGTAGTAGACAAACTTGGGGTTGGTCGCGTAACGCATATCAACCGTTTTGCGGAAGCGGTCAATCAGATGGTTACGCACAGTTCGCGAGAGCGCCATATAGCCGTCATAATGGCTGGCCGACTGAATATTAGCCCCCCGCGAATAATACATGTTGTTGATAATGGCCTGCCGGAATGCTTCCGGCGTCCGCAAGATCCGATCACTGGGCAGAGGTTGCTGTTGTTGTTCCATGTGCTCCTTCTTTATTTGTATGGGTAATGGGTTCAGCATGGAGTCTAATTATGACCACATACTTGTTGGCAAGCCGGCTGCGTGGAATTACTTCTCTCGTGGGATTTTACTCAGAAAACAGCTTCTCGTGAAGCAAAAAAGGATGATTATAGAGGTGACACAACAAAAGGCGCCGGTTATAAACTCCGACGCCTTTAAATTCTCAAGAGATTCACCAGGACTCAATCAGCCGCCGGAAGCCAGCATCTGGGCACTCTGGATAACTGCCTCGCGAGCCAGATCAAGCCACGTGCCAGGCAGGATACCGACCAGTAATGTAGCGGCAACAGCGACTGTGACGGCCGTTACCAGTGCCGGCCG
Organism: Chloroflexota bacterium; assembly: GCA_041390945.1. Taxonomy (GTDB): domain Bacteria; phylum Chloroflexota; class Anaerolineae; order Promineifilales; family Promineifilaceae; genus Promineifilum. The sequence goes on along the minus strand of JAWKOY010000021.1, from coordinate 223,870 downwards.
AATGACCATCTCGCCTTCACCGTCATACATGTACATGAAGAAGACAACGCGCAGATAGTAGTAAGCCGAGACAACGCTGGTGATGACGCCGATTAATGCCAGCCAGATAAGCCCGGCATCAACGGCCGAACCGAAGACATAGAACTTGGCGGCGAATCCGGCCGTCGGCGGGATGCCCGTCAGGGACAGCATAAAGACCGTCATGGCGATAGCCATCCAGGGATAACGCTTGGCGAGACCCTTGTAGTCTTCCAGTAAAACCCCTTCACCTTCCTGCGTCTCCACGGCAACCGCGATGGCAAAGGCGCCGAGGTTGGTGAACGCATAAGCGAACATGTAAAACAGGGCGGCGCTGACACCTTCCGGCGCGTTGTAGCTGGCGGCCACGGCAATGAGGATGTAGCCTGCATGTGCAATGCTGGAGTAGCCCAGCATACGCTTGATATTGGTCTGCTTGATAGCGATGAAGTTACCGAAGATGAGCGTCAGGGCAGCCAGAACGGAGATTGCCGTGACCCAGGTTTCTCCCATCGCCGGAAGCGCACCGACAAGAATGCGGAGCAGTGCGCCAAATCCGGCGACCTTGGCCCCGACCGACATGAAGGCCGTAACCACCGTCGGTGATCCTTCATAGACATCAGGCGTCCACATATGGAAGGGCACAGCGGCCACCTTGAAGCCAAGTCCGACCAGGATCATGGCTCCACCGGCCAATAACAGATAGTTGGTTGTCGAGCTGCCGAGGGTGTCGAATATCTGCGGCAGGGACGTTGTGCCGGTTGCCCCATACACAAGGGCAATACCAAAGACGAATATGGCCGAGGAGAAGGCGCCCAGCAGGAAGTATTTCATGGCGGCTTCTTCGGACTCCTGCCGCGGCCAGGCATATCCGGCCAGGATGTACAACGGAATAGAGAGCAACTCCAGGGCCATGAAAGTCAGGATCAGATCATTGGACATCCCCATCAGCATCATGCCACTCAGAGAGAGCATCAGCAGGATGTAGAATTCCGGCCGGTAACGGTCGGTTCGCTTTAGATAATCCCACGACAGGAGGATCGTCAACAATCCGGTGAAAACAAATATGATGTCCAGGGCGACGGCGAAGTTATCCGCCACGACCATCGGATAGCCGCCAACGGGGGTGAAGGTCGCCTTGTTACTTCCCCAAAGTGTAACGGCCGAAATGAACGCCCCCAACAATCCCAGGAGCGATATCCACGGTGCGGACCGGTGCGACCAGTCATCCGGGAGAATGAGGTCAACCAGCATAATAAGCATGGCGGCCCCGGCCACAAAAATAAAGGGCAAGATGACGGTTAAATCAATTGCAGGGATCTGGAATTCCATATCCATCCTCTTTAAGCGACCCCAACGGCAGAGCCGGTCGCGGTCGTTGTCTTACTGAGTGTAGCCGATTCTACATCATCGGCCGTCTACTGTCCGGCATTTCACGCGGGGCGGAGCCAGACCTTGTTACTTTGAAATGTACTTTGCCCGGCCATATCGCCCAGAGCATCCGACGTTGTCCAGTTAATGTTACGGCCGTCACTGAATTGACTCCACCGGCCCTTGGGGGCAGCGGCCACACCCGGCCGCACCCCATCAGTTACGACAGCGCGTAATTCGCACCAACCACGGCCGTTTTCGACCCGCACCAGCATCCCATCAGTGATACCGCGTTCGGCGGCATCGTCCGGGTGAATCTCCACGAAGGGCGTCCCTTCACGCTTGAGATGCGTTGCCTGGTTCGCCAGACTGCTGGTAACAAAGTGGTGGGCTGCCGGGCTGATCAGGCTCAGAGCCATATCCCGATCCGGCCGCTCATTACGCCGCCACAAGTCCCAACCGCCATCGTCCTGTTTGCCCGTCCAGCCGGGTAGGGGATCCAGTCCCTGGTCGGCCAACTGCTGTGAGTATAACTCAACTCGGCCGCTGGGGGTGGGAAAAAGACCATCGGCAAAGGGGGCTTCGTCCGACAGGATTAGCGGCAGCGTCCCGGCACTGCGCAAGCGGTCAACCGTAATCCCGTCCAGCGCCGGGTTATGGGCTGCGGTAGCGGTAAACACATCCTCGATCACGGCCTCGGCGTCCTGTTGCAGCCATGGTTCCGTAAAACCCATCTCGGCCGCCAACAAGCGAAACACATCCCAATTGCTTTTAGCCTCACCCAGAGGCGCAATAGCCGGATGGTTGTAGCTGAGTAGTGTATGGCCGTAAGCCTTGTGCAGATCCGTTTGCTCCAGTTGCGAGGTGGCCGGTAACACAATATCGGCGTATCGAGCCGTGTCCGTCATGAACAGTTCGTGGACAACTGTAAACAAATCTTCGCGGGCCAACCCCTCGGTGATCAGCCCGGCATTGGGGCTGATCGCCGCCGGATTCGCACCAAAGACGTACAGGGACATGATCGGCGGATCATTCACCTCGCCGGTCAACGCCGCGCCAAGGCGGTTCATATTTACCCAACGACCCGGCGGCGGACACTCAGCCCACTTGTTGACAGCCTCGCTGTCCCATTGCAGGTAACCGCTGGTGCTATAAGCAAGGCCGCCACCATGACGGCCGTACTGACCGGTAATCGCCGGCAAAGCGCAAATGGCGCGGGTCGTTTGCCCGCCCATATGATTGCGTTGCAGCCCGTCAGCGATCTTAATCAGACTCGGTGTGCAGGTGGCATAGAGCCGGGCCAGGGCAATCACATCCTCGGCCGGCAAACCGGTGATTGCCGCTACCCGCTCCGGTGGATACTCATCCAACCGGGAGCGCAGTTCGGGCCAGCCGATTGTGTGGGCTTCCAGCCAGTCCTCGTCGTGCAATCCTTCGCGGACAATCACATGCGCCATGCCCAGCGCCAGTGCACCATCACTGCCGGGTTGCGGCGCAATGAACCAGTCGGCTATCCGGGCAGTGCGCGTCCGGCGCGGATCAATTACCACAACCTGCGTTCCCGCGCGTTGGGCAGCCTTCAGGTAGGGCATGAAGTGCGGGGCTGTGGAGGCCGGGTTATGGCCCCAAATCAAAATGACGCGGCTGTGGGCAACATCCGCATAAGGCGGTGCCCATCGCGCGCCGAGGGTTGCTTCGATTGCCATTGGGGCCGCCTCACCACAGATCGCCCGTTCCAGTTGGCTGGCCCCCAGACGGTTCCAGAAACGGCCGTTGCTGACGCCCATTTGCACCAGCCCCAACGTACCGCTGAAGCTGTAGGGCAGGATGGCTTCCGCACCGTATTCGGCAATGATCGCCTGCCAGCGGTCACCGATGATTGCCAGCGCCTCATCCCAACTGATCGGTTCAAATTGACCGCTGCCTTTCGGACCGACACGGCGCAGGGGATGCAACAGGCGGTCGGGATGATATACATGGTCGAGGTACGGCCGAACCTTGCCACAGACCCAGCCGTCCGTGATCGGATGATCAGGGTTGCCGTAGAAGCCCACCGCTCGGCCGTCAACGACCTCGGTAACTACGCCGCAGGTATCGGGGCAGTCATGGGGGCACGCACCGCGAATACGCAGAACATCGGTCTCCCCGGCTGATTTGTCGGTAGCTGCCTGGTAGTGGTTCAAAATCGGGCCCTCATCATGATCGTGCATTTCTGCACAATCAAGTGTTGGATTATCCCGGAGAATGGAAAAGACGTCAATTGCGCGGCACGTCTTTCCGAGTCGCTTATTGACAGGCTTTTATTCCCAAGTCTATAATGCTGATAGTTTCAGCAGCCAGCACACCAGAACCCAAAAGGACCACATCGCTCAGCCAAAGGTTGCTTATACTGTTTCCTAGCTATTGTCGCGTTTGCATCAGTTCTACTTATCTCAATTTGTGAGTCAGTCTGTAATTGGTAACGGCAGCACATCAACCCTCATACTAACAGCAAACGGTGCCGTTAGTATCCATCACAGCACATTAACAATTTCATACCTGAGCGAGGTTTTGTTCTTCTATTTCTGTAAGCGCCGTGTCGTTCTCACGTGATATTTCCGGTGCCGTCCAGTTCACTTCCATGCTTGTATAGACTCCCGGTTCGGAAGAAATATGCATTTCGGCGTTGATCAGCGAGGCTCTTTCAAACATGCCAACCAGTCCATAGTGATGGTTTTCGAGAAGACCACCAAGATCCAGTTGTTGCGGATTCGGCATACCAATCCCGTCGTCTTTAATAATCAGATGGGCAGCGCCTTCGTGGAGAAATCCATCAATACTGACGATAGTTGGCCGGGCGTGCTCAAGTGCGTTTTCTACAGCCTGTTGGGTAATTCGATAGAGTTGCTGCTCGACTCTCTCCGGGTATCGACTGTCGCTCTCAGGGACACGCAACACAACCTCAACTCCTGATTGACCTCGATCCTGTAAATCCTGAACAAGGTCGGCCAGACCGCGCCAGAGTCCGTATTCCAGCATGGCCGGCCTGAGTCCGCGAATGATGAGCCGAATCCGATCCACCAGACGCTCGTGAATCCGCATGAACTGGGCAGGGTCGGAACGATACATCCCGATTGCCGCCAGGTCATTGAGCGTGTCATCGTGCAATTCTCTAGCCAGGCTGATGCGCTCCTCCTCCTGACGCTGGATGCTTACCTCGTACAATTTCTGGAGTTGCTCTGTTTTGGAGATGTTAGCCAGGGCGATAGATGTCTGATGGGACAGTACTTCCAACAGCCGAACAATGCCTTCAGGATAGGCGTCATCCGGGTCACGGCGGCCGAACAGCCAAATGCCGATTGGTTCGCCATCCAGTTTCAACGGCAGACGGAATTTCAGCCAGGATGGCGCGTCTGTGACCGCATCATTCCCTGTTAGCAACTGTCCAATCAGGTTACTGTCCGGCAGTTCTACATCAGGCAATCCTTGCCTATAGATCGTCCTCGTTCGGCCGTCAGGTTGTAGCTGTAGCATGGCTGATTGCCGGACCTGTAAGGTGGGTAACACTTCATTCCGCAAAAGGTCTACCAGATCGGCCGTACTCAGTCGGGTTGTGATCCGTGTGGCATAAAGCGCCACCAATTGCTCCGGCGTATAAGGCATATCCAGCAACTGGCGCTCGATAAATCGGCTGAATGGTGGGTAGCCAACGCTGGTTACCAAAGCTGTTGCCAAGGCGATCAATATGGCTATCGGGACAGATGCTGAATCGAGTCCGGTATGCGCAACCAGTGGTGTGACCACAACAGCAATCACAAAAACGAGCATCAAGAACAAATACAGAGAGACCAGGCGGTTAACCCGAAGTTGAGGCCATCCGGGCTGCCCACGATAAGCCACATAAAAATACCCACCCGGAAGCCCAAGCAGGGCTATAAAACCAAGGGCTGTGATAGGTAGCGGTGTGTCTGTTACCCAGAACCCCAGCAAAATCAAAGTCGGCAAGAACGCAAACAGGACCAATACCAGGAGAATGCCAATATCTCGACGTTGGGATTTTCTCAGTACAAAGTGTGCAATCAGGAGAACCAAACTTCCACCCAGAGCTATCAATAAACCAATCGGGTACAGGTTCGGAGGAAGAAGTTGCCCTAATTCGGCCAGGGCTAAAAGAATGGCTCCGCCATAAATCGGCCACCAAACTTTGGAGGATACCTTTGCCAACTGTGCGGGAAAGACCCAATGCAAGTGGAGATAAATAGGGATGGTTAGCCAGATTGAGGCGCGAAAGAGAGTCGCGCTATACCAGAGATGCGAGGAACCGGTCGTTCCCAAAATCAGCCACAGAGCAGTAAGGTAGAAAAAGGCGATTAACAATGTCCTTCGAATATCCACCGGCCGAATAACCAGCACGGTTCCGAGCCCGGCCAGCCAGAAGAAGTATGGTAACCACCAAATGTCCACTAAACGAAACAATAATTCTGTCGTGTTAACGCCAGGGATGATCCAATTGACTGTCTGTTCTTCCCCGTCCCGAAGCACCTGTATGGTGACGGACTCCCCTGGAGATGCGTTTTCAAACAATGGCTGCGTCTGATCCGTCCGGTACATTTCCCAGGAGATATCCCCCACTTGTTGCAGCACGTCACCTTCATAGAGCTGATCGCTGCCACTTACCGGTGGGGTATGTAGGTCGAGCACAGTGCCATCAACCGCATTGTATTGAAAGCCAACAAAGGGAGTTCCGGACAATGAGGTTGAACAGTTATTCAGAAACATCATGCAACCGGTTGATGCGTTATTGGCGCTCGTTGAGGGCGAATAAGCACTAACCTTACAGTATATTGAGGGGGGAGATACGATTAGGACGAAGAGCTAGTCGTGGAGCACCAGGTAACCGCGCCGATGCGCTTCCTCTAATGCGGCCGCCCGATTGCGCACACCTAACTTCAAATAGGCTCCAGACAGCAGGTTACGCATTGTTGAGTCCGCAATGCCCAATCGTCGAGCGAGTTCAGCCGTTGTTTCATTTGGGTAAGCCGCACAGATCGTCAGTGCATCACGCTGACGAGGAGTGAGTTCCGCGTTCTCATTCGGGTTCTTCAGTAGCGCCTGAGAGACTTCCTGACTGAAGTACACACCACCTGAAGCAATAGAACGAACAATACTGTCCAAATTCTCAATGGCACTGTAATCGTTCTTCATCACATATCCGCTTGCTCCCGCTTCCATGGCACGCTCAATATAAGAACGCCGGTTATGCATGGTGATGATGAGAATATGCATCTCCGGGTAAGCTTCAAGCAATTTGGGGAGCAGACCAAGTACCGGGAACGGGGAGGCATTGTCAGTGGACGTTGGTATATGGGCATCCAGCAGCAATACATCAACCGGATGTTCGGCCAACAATGACTCTATTTCCTCGCCGTAGTATGAAAACCCTACAACCTCTATGCCGGGAGTTTTCTGCAAGCGAAACATATAACCATCAATGATGCTCTGGTGATCTTCGACGATAGCAACGTGAATCGGGGCGCTCATGGCAATCTCCGTGAGTTGCCTCACACTAACATATTCCGTCTCAAGGGCAAGTTTGTCTAATTATAACCAGTACATTTGCCTATATCGGTTAGACATTTGCCTATTTTGTATTGGCGAAATACGTGTATTCTTGTCCCAAGAGGGTAGCATCATGTATCCAGACGGGGTGTTCCGGTCGCGTTTGAACTTTCCGGGAACATCTATGGCAAGCCTACCCGGAAGCCGCTCCCCCATCAAATCCAGCTCTTCTTAAACCCGGTAATTATTGGTAGGGAACTGAGATCTATCATTGTTTGTGGATCCAACCGCTAGCAGGTTGAATTCTATTCCGGCCGCTCGAAGGTCTGGTGCTGGACAATCACCTGTCCATTTACATACTGCACAAAGCTATACCCCGCGGCCGCTTCACGGTCGCTGACAACCCGCTCATCGGTCGGCCAGCTTGTGAATTGTCCTACCGTACTGGCCGCGGCTACATAGGTTATGCCGTCCCGGACAGAATGCCGTGCCTGGTGGATATGACCATAAAACACACCACGCAGCCGGTCACGGGCCGGCAGCAGAGTGCGGTGCATCTCCTCGCCATTGATCATCAGCATATTGGCATCCATCCACGGCGAGTTTAACGGCAACGCCGGAAAATGGGTAATTACCGTCAGGGGCGGACCGTCCGGTGTCGCCTCGCGGCGCAGCACGTCCAGTTGTGCGTCACTTAGCAACCCGTGCGGGTCCAGGCCGTCCGGCGCACGGCCGTCCAGCGCGACAAAGCGCTCCCCCTTGCACTCGAAGGCGTACGACAACACATCCTCATCCGACTGAAAATCTTCCCGGTCCCCCAGGTTCAGGTAGGTGTGAATGTCACGCGAGGTGTCGTGATTGCCCGTGGCATAGTAGATGGGTACGTCTAGTGCGGCAAAAACTTCGGCCGCCAGTGCATAGGAATCCGGATGGGGAGCCGTCACTACGTCACCGGTATGGATCACAAATTCCGGGCGGGTGGGCAGGGAGTTGATCAGCTCAACGACACGTTGGGCGCAAGGCAGCGCCCGGTGTCCGTGTCGCTGGTAGTCGGCCGTCGGGCCGATATGGCTGTCACTGATATGGACGAAGTAAAGGGGATCCATGATGTGACAAAAAACGAGCTACGAACAGTATGCCTTTAGGCTTGTCGTTCGTAGCTCGTTATTGAAATCAGGGGAGGAAGGCAACGACTGTACTCTGAATGTTATTCACCAGCGCTGAGACGGTCGCGTCCATTTGATGGAAGAACCCGGACGGGGCCAGACCAATCCAGACGATGACAACAATGAATGCCAGGAAGATGACCAGTTCACGCTTGTTGACATCGCGCAGTTTCTCGTTCGCCGGGTTGTCCAGCGGGCCCATGAATACCGCCTGGAACATCCACAGGAGGTAAACGGCCGCCAGGATAACGCCGGTGGTGGCAAAGGCTGTATAGATCCACGCATGAGCACCCAACGCCTCAGACCCCATCGAACCCAGCAAGATGGTGAACTCACCGACGAAACCGTTCAGGCCGGGCAAGCCCATACTGGAAAGGACGACGACCAGCGACAGGGCGCTGAATATCGGCATGACCTTCCAGATACCACCAAACTCGGACATCTGGCGTGTATGGCGCTGCTCATAGAGGATACCGACCAGGAAGAAGAGCGCGCCCGTGCTGATGCCGTGGTTGAAGCCTTGCAAGATGCCGCCCTGAACGCCGGCGCTGGTCAGGGAGAAGATACCCAGCGTCACGAAACCAAGGTGGCTGATACTGGAGTAGGCAACCAAACGCTTGACGTCTTTCTGGGCGAAGGAAACGATAGCGCCGTAGATGATGCCGATAATCGCCAATACTGCGATATAGGGAGCGAAGTCCCATGAGGCTTCCGGGAACAGCGGCAGGTTAAATCGGGTAAAGCCGTATGTACCCATCTTCAGCAAAACACCGGCCAGAATGATGGACCCAGCCGTCGGCGCCTCGGTGTGGGCATCGGGTAGCCATGAATGGAACGGGAAGACCGGCACCTTAATGGCAAAGGCGACGAAGAAGGCGATAAACAACCAGTTCTGGATTCCGGCGAACTGGGCCCGCCCAGCAATCAACTCCGGCAGGGCAAACGTTCCGTTGAAATCCCCATATACAGAATTGCCAGCAGCATCAGCAGCGAACCGGCCATCGTGTATAGGAAGAACTTGATGGAGGCGTAAACGCGGTTCTGACCACCCCAGATGCCGATCAGGAAATACATCGGCACCAGCGTGAACTCCCAGAAGACGTAGAACAGGAACAGGTCCTGGGCCAGGAACACGCCCATCATCCCCGTCTCCAGAAGGAGCATGAAGATGTAGTATTGCTTGATCTGCGTCTCGATTGCACTCCACGATGCGGCAATAGCCAGCATGGAGATGAACGACGTCAATATCACCATCAGGATACTGAGACCGTCCACACCCAGGAAGTAGCTGATACCCCACGACGGGATCCAGTTCACCCGGTCTACCAACTGTAACGTTGGATCATCGGGATTAAACCGGAACAGGATAAGCAGAGTCAGCAAAAAAGTGATAACGGAGGTCGCGATAGCAATGATCTTGACCAACCGGTAGGTGCCGCGCTCCGGCGGCTTCAGCAACAAAATCGCCAATACACCTACCAGGGGAAAGAAGGTAGTAATTGTCAGCAACCAGTTCATTGTTTCTCCCCAGAAACTCGTACCATAAAGATTTCTAGTTCGCCGCCATCAAGAAATAGACGAGCAAGGCGACTGTACCCAGGAACACGCCCAGGGCATAGGTGCGGGCATAGCCGGTTTCGGTCAAGCGCAAACCGCCGGCGATCCGCTTGGTCAGCGACGCGGTGCCGTTAACAAGGCCGTCAACGCCCTGCTGGTCAATCACGTTCGCTGTGAATTCAGAAGCCGTAACAAAACTGTCGCGAATGAGGCGCTCATGGACAAAGTCGTGCCAGAAACCCCATTCGACCGGGAACGCCAACCATTCCGCAAAGCGGTTAAAGGTGGGCACGAGTCCCTTCATATACAACGTGTTTAGCGGCAACACGCCAAACCACCATATTGGTGTGCGCTGGAGCGGGTCCGGGTCTTCGGCCGTTTCCGGCTTGTTGCGGTAAATCAGCCAGGCAACGCCCAGACCCAGCAGCGCCAGGAACATGGACATCCCGGCCACAACCGGCGAGAACACCACCGGCGTCTTGGGCAGACCAAGAACGCTTTCCTCCAGCAGTTCAAACGAGTGGATGGAATGTTCCTCCCACGCCTCCAGCATCAGCCAGATGCTGTGGGGGTGCAGGTGGAACCGTTCGGCCGCTGCTGCGGTGAAATAAGGTATGTTCAGGAAGCCGCCTAAAACGGTCAGGACAGCCAGCACAATCAACGGTCGGGTCATGAGCGCCGGGCTTTCCTCGGCGTGAGCGGCCGCTTCGGAACGCGGTTCACGGAAGAAGACCATCAGCAGTTGCCGTCCCACATAGAAGGCGGTCGCAAAGGCCGCAATCGCCAGGAGAATGAGTATCGGCAGCTCATGGGTCTGGGCATGCAGCAGAATCTCGTCCTTGGACCAGAAACCGGCCAGCGGGAAGACGCCGGCCAACGCCAGCGCACCAACCATGTAAACTATGTAGGTTGTGCGCATGCGGTTGCGCAACCCGCCCATCGTGCGCATATCCTGCGGGTCGAAATCATCGTCGTGATGATCTCCCTCATGCCCATGCATGACATGATGATAGCCATGCTCCATACCGTGGATAACCGAGCCGGAGCCCATAAAGAGCAATGCCTTGAAGAAAGCGTGGGTAATCAGGTGGAACATGGCCGCCACATAAGCGCCCATCCCGGCCGCCGCCACCATAAAGCCCAACTGGCTGATGGTGGAATAGGCCAACACCTTCTTGATATCGTTTTGCGAAAAGGCAATGAGGCCCGCCAACAGGGCCGTAAATGCCCCGACATAGGCCACCAGGTCCGGCGTCGATATCAGCCCCAGAAGCTGCGCGCCGCTCGTGCGCACAATCTCGTAAAGCACGTTACTGCGAACGAGCAGGTAGACACCGGCCGTAACCATCGTTGCCGCATGGATGAGAGCGGAAACAGGGGTCGGGCCGGCCATCGCGTCGGGCAGCCAGACATACAATGGAATCTGGGCTGACTTACCGGCCACACCCAGCAGGAACAGGGCCGTGACGGCCGTCAGCACCGTGGGCAATGACGCCTGAAAAGCGCCGAACTCCACCATGCGATTGGCCTCAAAGAACTCGACCGCATGGGTGAAGATGGGTTCATAATTCAGCGTACCGAACGTCCAGAACAGCAGGATCATCGCCAGGATGACGCCGAAGTCGCCGATACGGTTAACGACCATGGCCTTGCGACCGGCGTTGGCGTTGGCCGGCACACCGTTCTTGTCCAACCGATCCCACCAGAAGCTGATTAACAGGTAGGAACAGAGGCCCACGCCTTCCCAACCGACGAACATCATCAAATAGCTATTGCCCGATACAAGGACAAGCATGAACAGGATGAACAGGTTGAAGTAGGCAAAGAACCGGTTGAAATCCGGGTCGCCGTGCATATAGCCGATGGCGTAGATGTGGATGAGTGCTCCCACACCGGTCACGACCAGCATCATGGTTACCGAGAGGGTATCCACCTGGATGGCCCAGTCCACCAGGAAACCGGCGGAGGGAATGTCAATCCAGGTCATGAGCGGGACGATCTCCAGGTGGAAATCATTGGTTAGCAAGCTAACGAATAGCGCAACCGCCACCAGAAACGCGCCAATCACCATCGAAGTCGCCAGCCAGCCACTCCAACGCTCACCGGTCTTGCGGCTGGACTCAAAGAAGCGACCGCCAATCAAGGCATTAAACAGAAAGCCGGCTGCCGGTAGCAGGAGAAGCAGGGGAGCCAGGGCGAACAAGTTCATTACTGTGCTCCTTATCCTTTCAAAAGATTGATGTCATCAATGTTGGTGCTGTGCTTCGTGCGGAAAATCGCCACAATCAGCGCCAGGCCTACGGCGACTTCAGCCGCCGCAACCGTAATGACAAAAAATACCAGCACCTGTCCGTCTAGTACTCCGCGATAGCGGGCAAAAGCAACGAACAAAAGATTGGCGCTGTTAAGCATCAGTTCAACAGACATAAACAGGATGAGGATATTGCGGCGCAACAAGACGCCAAGCGCACCAATGGTGAACAGGATGGCGCTAAGGGCAATATACCAGTCTATTGTTACTGTATTAGGCATCGCGATTACCTCGCTTTCGCGCCTGGCCGAAGATGACAACGCCGGCAATAGCCGCCAGCAACAGGACGCCCGTTACTTCAAAGGGGAACAGGTAGCTTGAGAACAAGAGCCGGCCCAGTGCCTGGGGACTGGTGTCAATAGGCGGCATCTGGACCAGAGCATCTGTCGGATTCCCGACAATCAACAGGTACGCAAACACACCGATCAGCACGATCGCCAGAATCAGGGCGGCAGCACGGTGGAAGCGTTCGCCACCGCGGACCGCATCGCCTACGCCACGTAATCGTTCAGCACCCAAAAGCATGATGACAAACAGGAAGAGAACGACGATTGCGCCCGCATAAACAGTTATCTGGACCATGGCAATAAACGGCGCGTTCAGAACCAGGTAGAACACAGCCACCGTCATGAAGTTGAGGACCAGATAGAGCGCGCTGTAAATCGCATTGCGACTAAGCAGCATGCCAAGGGCAGCAGCCACGGCGACGGCCGCCAAAATGATGAATGTTATAGGGTGAATCATAAAGTCGCCTTCGAGCCGGTTATTATTGGTGATTCGGTACTGATTTGCAACAGTAGTCCGTTCAGCTCGGCACTTGCGAGGGTGACGGCCGGTTCAAAGCACCTCCGGCGGCCGCCCTACGAGAACTAACAACGTTACTTCCGGATTCTCCATATCCGGTATGGCCCGGTCAAATGTCCCCGGTTGCGTTTCCTGCGGAGTCGGAATACCACGCTCCGGCACAGGAACCAGCAGCATCTCCTTGGTATAAAGCGCGCTGGCCCGATCATAGAAACTCAATTCGTAGTCATGCTCCAGAACGATGGCTTGCGTGGGGCAGGCATCTTCGCAATAGCCACAGAAGATGCAGCGCAGCATGTTGATCTCATACGTGCTCGCATACCGTTCGCCGGGAGAGTATCGCTCGCTATCGCGGTTTTCGGCCGCTTCGACAAAGATCGCATCAGCCGGGCAGGCGGCAGCGCACAGGGCGCAGCCAATACACCGTTCCAATCCGTTATCATACCGCTTCAGTTCGTGACGACCCTTGAACCGGTTGCGGACCGAGTCGTTCGACTTCCGGGTATTGGATGGTAGCCGGTGGCTGGAGCATCTGCTTTAGCGTTGTCCCCATGCCCTTGAGTATTTCTCCAAACATGTAACTTCTCCTCAGTCGCCTCTCTTCTTAGCCCGGTTACCGTAGCTAACCCAGGAAGAATTGCTCGATGGATTGGAAGAGGGAATTAAACAGCCCTTCCTCAGCCATCACAATCAAGGCACCGGTGATAATGAAGTTCAGAACGGCCACCGGTAAAAGACCCTTCCAACCAAAGCCCATCAATTGATCGTAACGCAGACGGGGCAGTGTCGCGCGAATCCAGATCATCAGGACAAGCCCGATCACGATCTTCCCGCCCAGATACAGGAAACCCAGCGCCGGAGCCTGATCCACAAACGGCCCCCGATAACCACCCAAAAACAGGGTGGCAAAAATGGCGCTGAACGAAATCATCTTCATATATTCCGCCATGAAGAACATGCCGAAGCGCATACCGGCGTATTCCACGTTATATCCGGCGGACAATTCCTGCTCGGCCTCCAGCAGGTCAAACGGCGCGCGCTGCAATTCGGCCAAGGCGGCGATAAAGAAGATTATCGCGGCAACCGGCTGCAGAAACGCATACCACATACCCTTTTGGGCTTCGACGATCACCCCCATGTCCATGGAATTCGCCATCATAATCGGGATAAGCACGATGATGCTCAGCGCCAGTTCATAGCTGATCATCTGGGCCGAGGCGCGGATACCGCCCAACACAGCGTACTTACTATGGACGCCCAGCCGGCGAGTACAACGCCGTACACGCCGATAGAAGTAACCGCCAGGATAAACAGGACACCGACGTTGATCCCCGGCGCAATGGCAAAATACGGGGTGAATTCCCAATTGAACAGCTTGAAAGCCGGCGCCAGGGAATCACGGCCAAAATCAGGATCGCCGGGATAACCGCCAGCATGGGGGCAAGGTTGTAGATAAACTTGTCCGCCTTGGCCGGGGTGGGATCTTCCTTGAAGAATAGCTTCACCGCGTCAGCAGCCGGCTGCATAAAACCACTCAGGAAACGTTTTTCACCACGCCCCGGAATGGGGATGGGAATATAACCGGCCCGATTAGGGCCAACGCGTGCCTGCAAGCGCGCCAGCAGCTTGCGCTCCAACAGGGTGGTGTAGGCAAAACCCGTGATCACCACCAGGGAGATAATGAAGCCGAGAATCAGGGCACGTATGATGATGGCGCCTGGAGTCATAGGTTACCTCTTACTCGCTCCGTCTGCCTTCAGACGGCTACGGCCTCCATAACCGGCCGCTTCGCAATTTTTCCCATCGCGGGTGCATTATCTGTTGTAGCCCGCACACCGCGTAACATCGCCACGCCAAGTGGCGCGTCGTCATTAACCCGCGCCACGGCAAACACCTCGTTACCGTTTACATCCACAACGACCAGATCACCGTCAATCAGATCCATGGTCGCTGCATCGGTATCGCTCACCAGAAGTGCCGGTTCCGCCAACCGGTCGGTCAACATCGGAGTCTTCGTCGTCAGGGCATCCGCTGTGTATAGGGCCGGGATCTGGAGCACAACCAGTTCACCGCGCGATGCATCGGCCGCTCCGGCACCCATCTCCCGACTTATGGCGGGCACTTCGTAAACATCGACTGAGTCACTCTCGGCCGTGGCTGCCCACTGTTGGCCCAGCCCTGCGTTATTGTCATAGGCTGTACCACCATAGTACAGGTCCTCACGACCGATGATGGGCCACTGCGGTTCCACATGGGCCAGGGTACGGTAGTCCATCTCTTTATAGGGTGCGGCTTCCTTGGCAATATCCCGGAAGACCAGGCTGGCTGCATAGGGTGGTTTACCCAGCCCAATGCGCTCGCCTAACTGTCCCAGAATAAGCCAGTCAGCCCGCGCATCCCCAACAGGTGGGATGGCCGGGTAGTAACGTTGAACGCGTCGCTCACCGCTTGTGAACGTTCCTTCGCGCTCGGCCCAGCTTTGCGCCGGCAGCACCACATCAGCCTGCAAGGCTGTCTCGCTCAGGAACAGCTCCTGGACGACCAGGAAATCAAGATTGCCGCGATCGGCTAGCAGACCGTCGCCAATCGGGTCAGCGCCCAGAACATAGAGCGCCTTAACACTGCCGTCGGTTGCACCGGCGTAAATATCATGAGCCGTGCGTCCGGCGGCGGATACCGGCGAGTAACCGGGACCGTAAGCCGGGTTGACACCCATATCCCATGCGCCCTGTGTGTTGGCCTCCGGCCAGACAGCGATCAGGCCGTTGTTGACGCGTCCGGCATGGGGTTGGGCATCTTCGGCGCTACCCTTCAGCAGCAACAGGTTACCCAACAGGCGGGCCAGCATATCAGTTTCGTCGTATGACAACCCTTCTGCGCCGTAGAAGGCCACCAGGTTATTGGCGTTGATCAGTGATTCAGCGGCGGTGGCAACGGCATCTTCCGGAGTATCCGTCGTATCCACGCGGGCACGGGTCACGATCTGGCTGACCACACTAACTGCGTCACCCGGACGGTAATGCAAATTAAGTGCGGCAAACTTGTCGAGACGGGTCGGCCGCGCATTGAGCACGATCAGTGTCGCGCCGCGTTCGGCCGCTTCTTTCACGCGTAACCACCAGACCGGAGCTTGCTCGTGCAGGTCAGCAGCCACCACCAGAATGGCATCACCGGCTCCCAGATCGCCCAGATTACTGCCCTGGCTAAGCCCGACCTGGGCTGCTACATCACCACCGGCGACCTGCGGGTTCGCCAGATCAATATCGTTACTATTCAATCCCTTGCGCAGGAGCCGCTGGAACATGAACAGGTCTTCATTACTCAGGCGACCACCAGCCACACCAGCCACGTGGTCCTTGCTCATCTGTAGCCGTCCGGCCACGATGTCCAGAGCCTCATCCCAGGAAGTGGGGACCAACTCGCCATCCTTACGGACCAGCGGCTGGGTCAGGCGTTCCGGTGAATCAGCATAGTGATGGACAAAACGGCCCTTGTCGCAAATCCAGATTTCGTTAACCGATTCATTCTGGCGGGGCATGATGCGCTTGATGACGCTACGCCCGTCAGCAATTGCTTCGCGGCGGGTACTCATGGTTGTGTTACAACCCACCGGGCAATGGTTGCAGACGCTGGCCGCCGGCGTCAGTTCCCAAGGTCGCGCCCCGAAACGGAAATCGGATGAGGTCAGCGCCCCGACCGGGCAAATATCGGTGGTGTTACCACTCCAGTAGCTATCGAAGCCGGGATCGGATAGGGTGGCAATTTCCAGGCGACGTCCGCGATTGTGGAACTCCAGTACCGGGTCGTCGGCAATTTCGTCCTGGAAGCGCACGCAACGGCCGCACTGGATGCAGCGTTCGCGATCCAGATAAATCAGATCGCCCAGCGGCACATGCTTATCCAGTTTTAGCTTGTCGGAAAAGACCATCCGACTGGTGCCCTTACCGTACTCCATCGTCTGGTTTTGCAACGGGCATTCACCACCCTTGTCGCAAATGGGGCAGTCCAGCGGGTGGCTGGTCAGGATAAATTCAATGATGTCTTCACGGGCATCCGTTACCGGAATCGTATTGGTGCGGACGACCATGCCGGGGCTGACCTGCACCGTGCAGCCCGTTTGCAAGCCCTTGCCGAAGTTCAGCTTGGGGCTACCGTCCTCATTAAGCGCCGGTTCACCGGTTGCGCGGTCAATGACCGGCACACCGATCTCCACCAGACACATGCGGCACATGCCCACCGGCTCCAACTTGGGATGGTAGCAAAAGACGGGAATATCGTTGCCAATCTTTTTGGCGGCGTCGACGACCACCGTCCCCTTCGGAACGGATACTTCTACGCCATCAATCGTCAAGGTTACGAGATCACTCATGCGGATTCTCTTCCTCGTAAATAAACGTGTCCTAATCGGCCGCTACAGCCACCGGCTGATTGCTGACCTTGGCCTTGTATTCCGGCAGAAAATGATGAATGGTAGACAGCACCGGGCTGGTAGCAAATTCGCCCAGCGCGCACAAACATTTGCCGGTTATCTGGTTCGCCACACTTTCCAGCAGTTTGATATCCTGCTCAGTTCCGTGACCGCTATAGATACGGTGGAGCACCTTCTCCATCCAGAACGTTCCCTCGCGGCAAGGTGTACATTTGCCGCAGGATTCGTGGCGGAAGAAGTGAACCATCTTCAACGCAGCCCAGACCATGTCGGTTGTCTCATCCATGACGATGACCGATGCCGAGCCCATCAATGACCGGAAGGCTGTCAAACCCTCATAGCTACAACTCGCGTCCAGTGCATCCTCGGTAACAATGGGGCCGGAACCGCCACTGGGCAGGAGCGCCTTGAACTGACGGCCGTCCCGCATGCCACCGGCCAATTCGATCAATTGGCGATAGGTCGTGCCCATCTCCACTTCATAGTTGCCGGGGTTGGTTACGTGGCCGCTGACACAGACGATCTTCGTGCCGGGGCTGTCGGGGGTGCCATGTTCCCGGTACCACTCCGCGCCGTTCTTCAGGACGAGGGGCACATTAGCCAACGTCTCTGTGTTATTGACGACAGTCGGCTTCTTGTACAGCCCTTCAACAGCCGGAAACGGCGGTTTGGACCAGGGTTGGCCGAGATTCCCGGCGAGTGACTGGATCAGTGCTGTTTCTTCGCCGCAGATATACGCACCTGCGCCGAAGTGGGTGTAGAACTCGCAGCTAAAATCACTGCCCAGAATATTGTCGCCGACAATACCCGCCGCGCGACATTCCAGCAGCGCTTCCTCCAGACGCATAGGCGGCATCCATGTATTCGCCGCGGAAGTAGTTAAAGATCAGGTGCGAATCCACCGCATAGGCGGCAATAAGCGCGCCTTCCAGAACCTGGTGGGGATTCCCCTCCAGCAGTTCGCGGTCTTTGAACGTGCCTGTCTCCGACTCGTCGGTGTTGATCAAAATATATTTTTCGCCCGGCCCCTTGGGAATAAAGCTCCACTTGAGGCCGGTCGGGAAACCGGCTCCGCCACGGCCGCGCAAACCGGACGACTTGACCAGTTCGATCACGTCGGCACGATCCATGCTCAGGGCTTTTTTCAAGCCCTCATAGCCGCCATTGGCGCGATAAACATCAATGTGGCGGATATCAGGAATTTCCCGATGACGCAAGAGTAAGTGTTCCATAACGTAACCCTACTTCTTTTTACTCGCAGCCGGTTTTGCAGCCGGCGGTTCGGCCGTTGTGTAGTCGATAATCCGCTCGACAACCGATTGATCCTTCTCACCGGCGGCAGCCTTGGCCCGCAGATCGGCAATCAGTGTCTCGAACTTGGTCTCGTCCAGGTTCTCATAGAACTTGAGATTGCACTGCAACATGGGCGCGCGGTCGCAAGCACCCAGGCACATAACCGTCTTGAGCGTAAAGAGGCCGTCATTGGTCGTGCCCTCAACCGGGATGTCGAGTTTACGCGAGGCCATCTCGACAAACTCGTCCGCTCCGCGCAGGGCGCAGGCGAGGTCGTTGCAGACCTCCAGCACATACGTACCGACCGGCTCTTCATAAAAGAGCGAATAGAACCCGGCCAGTGACAGGACGTGTGTCGGGTCCAGATCAAGAATGTCGGCCACTTCGCGCATGGCCTCCTCGCTCATATAACCGTACTCATTCTGGGCCAGGTGCATCAGATGCAACACGGCCGATTTCTTCTGCGGATACCGCGCCAGGAGCGCATCTATTTCCTTGCCGTACTTTTCCGCTAACACAGTGTTCTCCAGAAACTATCCGCCGACTTAGCGATCAATCTCGCCTAGGACGATATCAATAGACCCGATCATCGCCACCAGATCGGCCACAAAACTATTCTTAGCCATCTGCGGCAGCGAGGCCAGATTGACATACGATGGGGCGCGGAAGTGAACTCGCGCCGGCTTGGACGTGCCGTTGCCGCGCAAGTAACAGGCAAACTCGCCGCGCGGCGATTCTATGCTCTGATATACATACCCTTCCGGCGCGCTAAAACCCTCGGTCCACAGCTTGAAGTGGTGAATCACCGCTTCCATGCTATGCCCCAATTCGGAGCGCGGCGGCGGGACGATCTTGCGATCATCAATATTGATCGGCCCCTTCGGTAACCGGTTCAGTGCCTGTTCAATGATGCTCATGCTTTCCCAGAACTCCTGGATGCGGCAGCGATACCGCGCATAAACATCGCCTTCTTCAGCTACCGGCACATCGAACGTATAGTCCTCATAGCCGCAATAGGGTTGGGTTTTACGAATATCCCAGTTCACACCGGACCCTCGCAGGCTGGGACCGGTCAGACCCCAGGCAACAGCATCCTCGGCCGAAACCACGCCAACGCCCTTGGTACGCTCCACCCAGATCGGGTTGTTTTTGAGCAGGGCTTCGTAGTCGCCGATACGGGCCGGGAAGAAGTCCAGGAAATTGCGGACGGCCGGCTCAAACTCATCCGGCAAATCACGCCAGAGACCGCCGGGCCGAAAGTAGCTGACCATCATGCGCTGCCCGGCCACCATCTCAAAAATATCCAGAATGTATTCGCGCTCGCGGAAGCAGTACAGGAAAACCGACATGGCCGCCAGATCCAGTGCATGGGTACCCAGCCAGACAAGGTGACTGGCGATACGGGCCAACTCGGTCAGGATAACGCGGATGACTTGGGCACGCGGTGTCGCCTCAACACCCAGCAGTTTCTCCACGGCCAGGATATATCCCAGATTGTTGGACATGGGGGACAGGTAGTCCATCCGGTCGGTCATGACCAGCGCCTTGGTATAGGTCTTGGACTCCATATTCTTTTCGACACCGGTGTGGAGGAACCCAATATCGGGAGCCAGGTTCACAACTGTCTCGCCGTCCAGTTCGACCAGCAAACGCAGTACACCATGGGTACTGGGATGCTGCGGCCCCATGCTGAGCAGCATGTGTTCTTCGGGATCGAGGATTTCCATCCCCGTCCCCATTTTGGCGCGCAGTTCTTCGACCGATAGTTCCTGAACTGTATCGCTTGCGGTAGGCATCATTGCCATAAGCGTCTCTCCAACAGTGCCCACAAGGGGCAAAGCATTTAGTCCTTAGCGTAGGGCTTGCGGCTATCGATCTCTTCCCAGTTAAATGAGAACTGGACTTCCTCGTAGCCTAACGGGTAATCCTTTCGTAACGGATGTCCCTGCCAGTCTTCCGGCAAAAAGAGGCGGCGCAGAGCAGTATTACCGGCAAAGCGCACACCCATCAGATCCCACACCTCCATCTCCAACCAGGTGGCGATGGGCCAGACATCCTTCATAGTCTCCGGCCCCTCATCGGGGTCCTCCACCCAGACACGCAACCGCAGGCGGTGGTTCTGGGGGATGGAGTACAGATGATAGTTGACCGCAAAACGCGGGAACTGGGGCAGGTAGTCATCGGCGCTAATATCCGACAGGAAATTAAAAGCCAGTTCGGGATCGTCGCGCAGCATCAGGCACACGGCCTTCAACTGGTCGGCGCGCACGATAAGCGTCCGTTCATCACGGAAGTCGTAGATATCTTCAATGGCTTCCGGCAGGGCTGTCTTGATCTTGTCTGTAACGAATTCGTGGCGTTCCATAGTTATCAGGCCCAGTCCGTCAATTTCTCGGCGCGAATTCTCTCGTGCAGGGTCACGAAGCCGTTAATCAGGGCTTCGGGGCGAGGCGGGCACCCGGCCACGTATACGTCCACCGGGATAATCTCATCCACACCCTGTACGATGGCATAGTTATTGAAAATACCGCCGCACGACGCACAGTCGCCCATGGCAATCACCCACTTGGGATAGGGCATCTGGTCATACAAACGGCGGACAACCGGGGCCATCTTGCGGGAGACGCGGCCGGCAACAATCATCAGGTCAGATTGGCGCGGCGACGGCCGGTTAAGTTCCATGCCAAAGCGTGACGCGTCATAATGGGCAGCCTGGCTCCCCATCATTTCAATGGCGCAACAGGCCAAACCGAAGAGCATGGGCCACATCGCGTTGGTGCGCCCCCAGTTAATAACATCTTCCAGGCGATAGGTGACTACACCCATATTGCCTAATTTTTGTTCTATTCCCATTCGAGGACTCCTTTCTTCCAAACCCACAAGTCGCCGAGAATGAACATGAACATAAATATCAACATAGCCACAAGGCCGAAATACCCCAGCTCGCGGAAGGACACAGCCCACGGCACGAGCAGGATGATGTCTACATCAAAGAGGATAAAGAGAACGGCCACCCGGTAAAACTTGACCGGGAACCGGCGCTGCGCCTCACCAATCGGGACGATACCTGATTCGTAGGGTGCCAGCGAACGTTCCTTCAGGCGCTTGGGGCCAAGGCTCAGCGAGAGAATAGGCAGGAGGACAGCAAAGAAAACGGCGACGCCGAACAGGACGGCAATCGGTAGATAGTCCAGGATAATCTGTTCCATAGAATCCCTATCTCGTACTCAAGATTGGCGGTCGGCCTAACCGCGCGATATAACGCCAGATGATAAACCGCAACCGGCCTTTCGCCAACATAAAAGGAAGGGAGAAACTCCCGCGTCTCTCCCATATGTGCATTCTATCACAAGCTACTACCGTCGCAAGAAAATCATGTTTACCGGAGTTCAAGATTTTGTTGGCAGGCAATTGATACAGGACGTAAGCGAGAAAGCACCCAGAGGTTTCCTGGGTTGGCTTTGACGAATCCCGCCCTTCTGATTATCTGACTCATGATACAATGCTAACATGCCGGAAGTAAGCCGTTTTCTCGGTATCGGGATCACCATGTACTTTCGCGATCACCCACCGCCGCACTTCCATGTGCGATATGGTGAATACCGAGCTGTGGTTTCTATCGAATCGCCGACTCTGCTTCAGGGAATCCTGCCGCCTCGGGTTTATGGTTTAGTAATTGAATGGGCGACTCTTTATCACAATGAATTAATCGAGAATTGGAATTTGTCAAAGAGTCAATTGCCGATCCAGTCAATTCCACCGTTGGAGTAAACGCATGTTGAAAGACATCACAAACGCGACGCCTTTGCCAAATCACCGACTGCATCTTACATTTGAGGATGGCGTCTCAGGGGAAGTCAATGTGGCGGATCTGGTAAGTTGGAGTGGCGTATTTGCTCCCCTGGCCCAGCAATCCTTTTTTGATCAGGTGCAAGTTGACGCCGAGTTGGGGACTGTTGTCTGGCCTAACGGTGCCGACCTGGATCCGGATGTGCTTTACGCTCTTGTGAGTGGCGAGCCTTTGCCCGATTTCACGCCGGTATGGGCGCATTCATCCGAGTAGGATTTCGGAAACAGCAGCTTCCGCTACGACAAATAATCTCGCAGCGCCTTGCTGCGGCTGGGATGGCGCAGCTTGCGCAGGGCTTTGGCCTCGATCTGCCGGATGCGTTCACGTGTCACGCCGAAGCTCTTGCCCACTTCTTCCAGTGTGTGATCCTTGCCGTCATTCAATCCGAAGCGCATCTCCAGCACTTCGCGCTCGCGCTCGCTGAGGTCGCCCAGCACGTCACGTATCTGCTCGCGCAGTAGTTCTTTCGAGGCGGCGTCACCCGGTTCCACCACAGTCTCATCGGCCAGGAAATCGCCCAGTTCAGTGGCATCATCGTTGTTACCCACCGGCGTCTCCAGCGACATGGGATCCATTGCTACGCGCAGGATGTCACGTATCTTGCCCACCGACTGCCGCCACTTACGCTCCAGTGCTGGGTCAATCGGCGTGTCGTTCTTGAGCGCTTCCTTAATCGCGTCCGATTCTTCCGGCGTCAGGTAATCCAGCTCCAGCGCCAGTTCCTCAACACTCGGTTCATGCCCCAGTTGCTGGACCAGCTCCCGTTGCATGCGGACGATCTTGTTGATCGTTTCATACATATGGACAGGGATGCGAATGGTACGCGCCTGATCGGCAATTGCCCGGCTAACCGCCTGGCGAATCCACCACGTCGCATAGGTGCTGAACTTGAAACCCTTGCTGTGATCGAACTTCTCTACGGCGCGCAAAAGGCCGACATTGCCCTCCTGTACAAGGTCGAGCAACTGGATGCCCCGGCCCATGTATCGTTTGGCAACGCTGACAACGAGGCGCAAATTGGCGCGGGTCAGACTGGCTTTCGCTTCCTCGGCCAGATCGCGCACGGCAAACTCGTTATACAGCACCGAACTTTCACCATCGGCCAGCCACTCATCAAAGACAGCCTGTTCCGGCAATCCGTCATTGGTGGCTACATAGTCAACTAATTGAGTGGTCTGTTCATCCGGCAGGAGATAGATGGTCGTTAACACATCAAAGAGGCATTCAGCCAGACCGGACCAGGCTTCATCCTGGCCCCACGTCCCATCATTAAGGTAGTGACGGCAATAAGACGGCTCACCTTGTTGCCAGGACCGGCGGATGCCGCGCGCTTCGGCCGCTACAGATTGCCAGTCCGGGGGATCAACGTTCAAACCATCCGCCGCTTCCAACACGCACTGCCATCGCTCCAGCAGATTGGCGTAGTTGATGGACATGACGCGGGCGCGCATTTCACCGGGGCCACCGGCGGGTTCGGCCGCTTCGCCGTTGCCGTTCTCGCCCTGTGGGCTTCCGGCGCGATCGTCAGCGTTATTGCGGTGCAGCCCAACATTGTAGTTGATCTCATCCAGTACACGCGCCGCCTGCATTTGCGTCGCCAGCCAGATTTCCTGTTCGGCAAATGAAGCGGGGAACCTGCCCGATTTCCTTGAGGTACGTATGGACCGGATCGTCTTCGGCATCACCCAGATAAAGATCTTCGGACTCGGTCTCGATCTCATCCAGATTGTCGAGGAGACCGATTTCACCGGGGTCGTCTACCGCCTCGCCGTCGGCCGAAACAATGCGGATATTGAGTTTCTGGAGGCGTTCGTATAGACGGTCAGCTTCAACCTCGCTAGCCGTAGCCAAAATGGATTGAACATCCGATTCAGCAATTTGCCGCGAGCGGCGTGCCTTGCGGACCAGCTCCTCAACGTTAATCGGCTCCGCGGGTTTTCCCGCAGTTTCCGCTTCGTCAGGTTCCAGGTCCAGTTCGTCAGGTTCCAGGTCCATTTCCTACCAGTGGGAAAACCGGCTGTCCATTCTGCGGACAACCGGCTTAACTCTACCAGGCAATACTGCCGTGACCCTCAGTTGTGATAACAACAATTGCTCCATACACAATGACGGTGAAAAGCCGGTGTTAGCGAGTTCTACGGCCGTTTAATATCTCTTCCGTCCGCCGCCGACCTATAGCCGACATCGCGGCTCGTGCCTCGTCAATACGGCGAATTGCCAGCCGTGTAGCAGCTATCTGCTCGCTATACATCGCTGCCGACTCTTCCCCGGAACTGTTGCGTTTAGCCTCGGCTAGAAGCGCACTCACAGTTAAATTATGGTCGCGCAATTTCTCCAGCCGCCAATCCAGAACAGACAATGCCAACGTGTCCGGCAAGCGATCCAGTTGCGTCTCCGGTGTATGGGGTGATGAAAATAACGCCCGGACCCGCTCAGCCAGCACAGCGTCCAAACTATCGCACAATTCATCAATGCCCGCAACCGACGGTTGTGTCGCCCGGTAAGCCACTTCAGCAAACAGTTCACGGTCGCGCGGGTCTGTAAAATCGTCGCGGGTCACTTCCGCCAGCTTCTGCCGTCGCAAGACGGCGTTTACATTCATCAGCGCGCCGGGGTAAGCCAGACACTCGCGCAGGAAGTTGATCTCCAGCTTGCCGGTTCGGCGATATTGGCGGCCCGGCCGGTACCCTCCTGCGTCCACCACACCCATACCAGCCGGGATGTCGTCCGGCATGGATGGCGGTTCGGGCGGCATTGGGGCTTGCCGGGCAGCCTTTCGTTGTTGCCGGGAACGGGTTTCGCCCCGCTGCTTGGCCTGGCTCTGACACAACGCCTCTTCGTCCACCTGGAGCTTTTCCGCCAGCAATCTCCGGTAATGATCCCGTTCAACCGGATCGGCGATATCACTCACCAAAGGCATTACCTGGTGGGCGACCTCAGCCTTACCCTTGGCATCATTCGGCGCGAGGTCGCGGGTCGTCACATCAATAATGTACTCGACTACCGGCTGGGCGGCTTTCAGCAATTGCGGCCACGCTTGCGGGTCGGTGCGGATGATCTTGTCCGGGTCGTCGCCTTCCGGCAGGGTAATGATGCGAATGTCAGCCTTCAGCCGTCCTTCCATCGTAACCAAACCACGGGCATTAAATTGCACCTCGATATCGCGTTCCAGCGTCTCTCGCGCTACCTGCAACCCGCGCAGGGTTGCATTGGCTCCGGCCGCATCCGCATCCAGCGCCAAAATAAAGCGTCGGGTCAACTTTTGGAGCTGGCGTAGCTGGTACTCGGTCAACGCCGTGCCCATCTGGGCCACCAGATTGCGGTACCCGGCTTGCCAGGCCTGCATGACATCCATATATCCCTCGACAATCACTACCTGGCCTTCGGACCGGATAGGCTTGCGGGCCATGTCCAGTCCATAAAGTAGGTGGCTCTTGTCAAAGAGAATCGTCTGGGGGGAGTTGAGATACTTAGGCACACCGTCGGGATCCAGCGTGCGCGCGCCAAAGCCAACCACGTGCCCATCCATATTACGGATAGGGATCATGAGCCGGTTACGGAACCGATCATAGCGTGTATCACGTTCCTCGTTCTCGGTCAGTAACCCGGCGGCCACCAGCTCATCATCACTGTAGCCCTGCCCATTGAAATGACTGCGTGCCGCATCCCACGACTCCAGCGCAAAGCCCAGCGAAAAGCGGCCACTGTTTCTTCATTTAACGCGCGACCGCCTACGTAGTTGCGGGCAACGGCCGCCTGGGGGGCATGCAACAGGAGTTGGTGATAGTACTCGGCGGCCGTATCAAGCAATCCCAGCAGTCGATCTTCGGCCGCCTGTTTCACCTTGTCAACCGGCCGTTGTTCCTGGAGCGTGACGCCGGCTCGTTTAGCCAGCTCGGTCAGGGCTTCCTTGAACTCCCAGCCGTTCTTCTTCATCACAAAGGAGAAGATATCGCCGCCTTCGCTGCATGCGCCGAAGCAATGCCAGGTTTGAGTTTCAGGAAATACGTAAAATGAGGGGGATTTGGTGTTGGCGTGAAACGGGCAAAATCCCGTGTAGTTGCGGCCGGATTTCCGCAACTGCACATGCTCGCCGACAATGTCGACAATATCGAGCCGGTTTTTAATCTCCTCGGTTTCGTTCATAACCGCTTGTCCACCAAGCGAGGATTATACTGCATGCGCCGCGCAGATTCGACCCCGGAGCCGATCATCGGCCATCTACTTTGAACCGGTTAATACAAGTTGTTGGAGTTGGGTTTCAGGAATGGTCTGAAAGTGCGGATCGCGGTGGACGAGGATGGCGTTGTTTGCAGCGGCAGTTGCGGCAATGAGTGAATCCATGGCCGGCACACGTGCTGAAGCTACCTCACGTATGTCAGTTGCCCGGATCGCTATCGTTTCATCAGCCGGGATGATCAGGTCGAAAATCTCCTTATAGCCGTTAAGGACCTCTGAATAAAGACGGAGAGCACCCACGGCCTTCATCCGCGCGTGCAACTCCAGCAGACTAACGGCCGATATGCCCAGTGAAGCAGCAGGGTCCGTTATCAGATCAGCCACAATCTCATGTCCCGGCTCCCCGAATACGTGAGTCAGCCACGCGGATGTATCCAGCACATGGGTTAGCATGGTCAATCCCCTTCTTCCAGGTCTTCTTCAGCACGCTCTCGAATCAAATCGGCAATCGGATCTTCTCCAGGGAGAAGATATGGCCGCAACATTCCCTCCAGTTGTTTAGCCAACTCAGTTCTGGACAACACAGGTCGAACAACAAGATAGCTATTGTCTTTGACCTCCCACTCCACCTCTGTCCCCGGCTCAATATTGAGTTCGCGGGCCAGCGCAGCAGGGATGGTGAGTTGATTCTTGCCGGTTACAACTGTCTTGATTGACATCATCTTTCTCCTTGAGAATATTATAGTCAAGGGAACAACTACTATCAAGGAATTTTAAATACTTCCTTGACAAGCAACACGATCAAGGAAGAACGTTTCTTCCCCTGCTCAACCGCAAATCAAATTGTTCGTTTTCAGAATTCCGCTATCGTTCCGGCAGACTGAAAACGTGCAGGCTACCCCTACTAAAGGAGATGGTTATGACATCAGAGGAACCGACAACCCCGCGTATTACACCAACTGAAAACGGACCATACATGGTTGAAAATGTACCCCAGATTACCAATCAGCATGGCCCGATATCTGACCGCGCCAGAAGCAGGGTCTTTCTATGCCGCTGTGGCGGATCGAACAGCAAACCGTACTGCGACGGAACACACAAGAAAAACGGTTTCAACTCGGACAAACTGGACGGCCGTACACCGGACCGCCGCGATGATTACGAAGGCGAGGAAGTCACCATCCACGACAATCGGGGAATCTGTGCCCACATCGGCTACTGTACGGAAGAATTAGCGGCCGTATTCAACAACAAGCGAGAACCGTGGATTGATCCCAACGCCGCCGGCGGCGAGCGCATTATCACCCAGGTTCACCGTTGCCCCTCCGGTGCGCTAAGTTACTCTCAGGATGGCGTGGAACATCGTGATCAGGAACGGGAACCGGCTATCTTCGTCTCGCCGAACGGGCCGTATTTTGTGACGGGTGGGCCGGAACTGCTGGATACTGAAGTTGATACGACGATGGGTGAAGGAGCGTCTACCGAGCATTATGCGCTCTGTCGCTGTGGCGGGTCGAAGAACAAACCGTTCTGTGACGGAACCCACTGGTACATCAACTTTACCGACGAGAAAAATTAGGCCGGGAATCGACCCGGCCATTGCTCATTCATCAAGCGGAGGAAGAAGCCCCCGTTCAACGGCCGCAGCCATGGCCTCGGATTTGAGCAGGAGGTGCTCTTCATACAGTTGAGTCAGGTACGGTAATTCCTGTGCCTCCTCCCCGGTTAACTCGCCGGTCTGCTGCCGGTCCAGCAAATCGCTCAGGCGTTCGTCGGTACCCGCCGGCAGCTCCGATTGAGCCAACGCCAGCAGTTGTTCGTCCGTCAGCGATTCACCGAAAAGTTCGGCCGATAGGCCGTTCGATAAATCGGGAGGCAGGAAGCCCAACGTCTCGGCCAGCACCTCAGCCACTTCACGGCGGGCCGACTGGACCTGGGCCTGTTCGCGGCGGAGTGGTTCTCCCGGAATATGGTCATCCGTGATTCGTGTTCTCACAGCCAGTTAACTCCATGGTCGCCAGCGCGGCCTAAAATCCTTCCAATTCTGACAAATCAGCCACACCGTCGGCAAGCCCGGCTACAGCCTGTAACAGGGCCAGGCGATTCTCACGCACGGCCGTATCCTTGTCCATGATGAGCACGTTATCAAAAAGCTGGGCAATGGCCGGTTCCAGGCGGCGCACCGACGCGACCAGTGTCTCGACAGACCCATCTTTGGCGGCCGCTTCCTGTTCGTAGGCGGCGAAGAGCGCCTGTTCCTCGGGCAGTTTCAGATCATCAGGACGGAGCGCATATGACTCTCCCAACGGCCGGGTAATGCGCACGCAGCGGGCGTAGCTGTTCAGCAGCGTTTCCCAATCCGCAGACCGGATCGCCTCGGTCAGGTCCGCCGCCGCCAGACTCGCACCATAGGGATCATGGGCCTGTTCAGCAATGACTGCCTTGACAACTGATGTGGAGAAACCCTGTTCACGCAGAACCACATCCAGTCGGCCGCTGATAAAGGCCATCACCTCGTCCCGCGCTTCTTCACTCCACGGTACGGGAAGTAACGGTCCGGCCGCGTCCAGCCCGACCCGCAGGTCAAAGTGCTGCTCGTTGGCTGTCAGGTTCTCAATGATATGGAGCGCCGCGGCGCAACGCAAAGGGATCATTCGATCCCTTCGGGCCCAGCCCGGCGGCAAACAGCCCGGCCAGACTGTCCAGGCGATCGGCTATAGCCAGGGCCATGGAAGCGGGCGTGCTGCTGACGGCATCGTATTGTTCGGCAATGGCTGTGGCAACAGCCTGGGGTTCGCCGTCGCGCAGGGCGTAATTGCCGCCCATCAAGCCCTGCAACGAGGTCATCTCGACTACCATGTTGGTAGCCAGGTCAGCCTTCGCTAACTCGGCGGCACGTTGCGCTGTCGCGCGATCGGCCTCGCTCAAAGACAGCATGTTCGCCACAGCCGGCGTCAACTGCTCCAGACGGTGGGTCTTGTCCAGCATGGAACCCAATTCGGTCTGGAAGGTAAGTTGGCCGAGTTGAGGAACAAATTCTGCCAGCTTGCTATTGCTATCTTTCCCGTAGAAAAACTCGGCGTCGGAAAACCGGGCGCGAATAACATGCTCGTTGCCGTCGGTCACAATATCCAGATGCTCCCGATCCCCATTGCGTACAGCAATGAAATAGGGCAACAGCTTATCGTCCTTGTAAACCGGGAAGTAACGCTGATGCTTGCGCATGACCGCTACCAGCACCATGGGCGGCAAGGCCAGGAAGCGCTCCTCAAATTGACCCAGCAACGGCGTCGGCCGTTCCACCAGATTGGTCACCTCATCCAGTAACCCCTGATCAGCCGGAATGCGACCGCCCTTGCTCTGGGCCAGCTCGGCCGCTTCGCGGGCGATGATCGCCTGCCGCTCGGCCATTTCCAGCACAATACCGTTGGTCACCAGTTGGGACTGATAGTCATCGGCCGTAGCAATCTCAATAGCCGGTGACCCATAGGAGCGTAACCCCTGTGTGGTCCGGCCGCTAAATACACCGGCATAGCTGAAAGGCACAACAACCGGCCCGTGCAGCGCCACCAGCCAGCGCAACGGACGACTATAGGCGATATTGGTGCTGTTCCAGCGCATACTGCGCTCGAACTTCAGCCCGGCAACAAGATCGGGCAGATGCTCGGCCAGCACTTCCACCGACGTGCGTCCCTTCTCATGGACAACGGCCGATACGTACCGCCGGTCACCTTCCTCGACGATCTCCAAATCAGCAACATCAATTCCACGACCACGCGCGAAGCCTATCGCTGCTTTAGTCGGTTTTCCATCATCCGTAAATGCACGGTCGGCCGGTGGACCTTTCACAACGGATTCCAAATCCGGCTGCCGCCCGGCCAGACCATCTACAATGAGCGCCAGACGGCGGGGCGTGCCCTGCACATCCAGTCGGTCATAACTCAGTCGCAAATTGGTCAGCATCTCGGTCGCGGCCGTGCGTAGTTGCCCGATGGCTGAGGTCAGGTCCCCGGCAGGGAGTTCCTCTCCGCCAATCTCCAGAACGAAGCGGTTTGATTCACCCACTTCGGCGGCAACGGCCGCAGCATCAATCGCCACTTCCCGGTCGGTACCGGCCGTCTCGGCCACAGCCCAACGCGGGTTTTCGGCAAAGGGGTACTCCAGCCGTTGGCGCTGCTCGACATAGGCCTGCGATACCTTGTTGGCGACGCGGCGCATGCGGCCAAAGTATCCGGCCCGTTCGGTAACGCCGATAGCCCCGCGGGTGTCCAGAACGTTGAAGAGGTGTGAACACTTGAGGTTGTAGTCGTGGGCAGGGACCACCAGGTCGTGCTCCAGGCAGCGGTAAGCTTCACGCTCGTAGGTGTCGTAGATCGCCTTCAGCGCATCCACATCAGCCACTTCGAAGTAGTAGTGGCAGTGTTCGATCTCGGCCTGCAAGAGCGCGTCGCCATAACCGACGCCGGACCCGTAATCCATTTCCCACACGCTGTCCACACCCTGCAAGGCCAGGGCGATGCGATCAAGCCCGTAGGTAATCTCAACCGAAACCGGGTCAAGTTCCAGGCCGCCGGCCTGTTGGAAGTAGGTGTACTGGGTGATCTCCTGCCCATCCAGCCAGACTTCCCACCCCAGTCCCCACGCGCCCAGCGCCGGTGACTGCCAGTTATCCTCCACAAAGCGGATATCATGCTCGCGGGGATTAATGCCGATTGCCTCCAGGCTCTTGAGGTACAGCTCAATGGGGTTACCGGGATCAGGTTTCAGGATGACCTGCAACTGGTAGTGCTGCTGCATGCGGTTGGGGTTGTCGCCGAAACGGCCGTCGTCCGGCCGGACGCTCGGCTCAATGTAGGCCACATTCCACGGCTCCGGGCCGAGGACACGCAGCACGGTTGCGGGGTTCATCGTCCCCGCACCAACCTGCACGTTGTAGGGCTGCCAGATCAGGCAATTCTGCTCGCGCCAGTAATCCAGCAGGCGCAAGATCATCTCTTGGAAACTTAGCTTGTCAGACATAAAGATCGTTTGTTCACCTCTTCACAGGATCAAACGGGGATTATAACACGGCTTGGCGGATTGGGGCGGGAGCAGGTAGCGGGTGTTCAGCCCTCAAACTCATTGACATCGGGACCGGCAAACAGCTCCGCTTCCTGCCGCAGGCGGCGCAGAAAATCGGCCGATTTCAGGTCACGCTCCAGCGTATGGGTCAGGTAGTAGTGCATGATTCGCTCCAACTCATGGAGCAGCGCCGGACGCAATTTCAGCGTCTTGACCGTATCCCACGGCCGTGTTCGCAACAGCGCAGCACCTTGACCGCCGGGGCGGTAATGGGCATGGCCCGCCGGTCGGCGCTCAGGCAGTCCGCACAGCAAGCCGCCCAATTCCGCACTGAAGTACTGATCCTGCTCGACAATCGCCTCGCCGCAATTGACGCAGTTAAACAACCGTGGCTGGAATCCGGTCAGCGACAGCAATCGCAGCCATAGTAACGGGTCAGCAACAATACATCATCGCCGCTGCTCAATCCTTCCAGGGACAGCACCAGCAAATCGCAAGCATCCTGATGCGGGTCGTCATCCACGGTGAAGCGATCCAGCAATTCACACAGGTAGGACGCGTAGGTGGCCCGGACGAGATCGCTGCGCAACGACGCATAGGCGTCGATCATCTCGGCTTGCGTGATGATGCCCAGATCACGCCCTTCAGCCACCAGGAATTTACTGCGCATGAATAGCTCCACATGCCCCGTCTTGCGGCTTTGGGGTTTGCGCGCGCCCTTGGCGATGGCCCGGAACTTGCCCGTGTCACGGCCGAAAAGGGTCAGCAACCGGTCAGCTTCACCAAAATCGCTGCGGCGCAACACGATGGCTTCTGTACGGAAAGTGCGTTCGCGGGCCATGGGCGCAAGTGTATCACGGATGGCAAAAGGCGCGTTGTCACAGGGGCAACGCGCCGCTATAATAACAGTTCGTGGCCCTGTAGCTCAATGGAAGAGCAGTGGACTTTTAATCCATTGGTTGAAGGTTCGAGTCCTTCCAGGGTCACCTCTCCCCGAAACTTACCCACGACCGGCTGCTCCGAACGGCCAGCCATAATTATGATCGGCAATGCCTATAATGGAGTCGGCATTATGGGCAAATGAAGGGAGTGCACATGAGACAAGTCACCAGAAATATTGCACCCGAGTGCCCACGATCTCCTAGAGCGTGCCCCGCGCCTGTATCTCCTTTGCCCTGAACGACAGCCCCAGGCCCGACCTGTGACTTTGCGGTATGGCGCGAAGACCGTTACCTTGTCGGCATTCCTGGCACAGCCGGTCACTACCCAGTCACGGGCCAGGAAGCGGTATTGCTCGTAGATGAGGGTATTTACTTTTTTGATCTGCGTGCCATTTATATTCGCGGTCACATCCAGCCTGCCGAAACGCCGGCCGGTGCGCCTGCTGAACATGTCTGGTTTGAACTGATCCCATCGAAGACCGTAGCCTGGGATTATGGGTCCCTGCGTGAGGTGGATGATGCAGGCTAACGATCCGGAAGTACGCGCCTTTATCCGACAGGCAATGGTCGCTCGCGTCGCTACCCTGTCACGCAACGGCCGTCCCAGCATTACCCCGCTTTACTTCGTCTACGTCGACGACCATATCTGGCTGGGCACGGCCGACTGGACCCTGGCTGCACGGTCGGTCAAGGTCAATCCTCGCGTTAGTGTACTCTTCCAGCTTGAACGAAGCCCGGCGATCACGGGTCTTGCGCATTGCTGGTGAACGGCCGAAGTGGCAAACAGACACGGAAACAATCCGGGCCAGCAACCTGCGCACGGCGTTCAAGTACATTCTGACGCCTGGTGGTGTTCGCAATCGCCTGGCTAACCGGGGGCTTGTCCCGGCCGAACGTCAGTACCATGCCCAGAGTGCCGAGAAGGGACAACAGTGTATTATCAACGTCACCCCGGAACGGGCTGAGTTTCTGTAATATCCCATAACCGCCATGTGCGGCTTGGTCATCAAATCGAATTCAAGGATACAGCATGATAACTCTGGTAGACATGCCCCTGGACGAATTACTGCAACATCGCGGTACCAACCCCTAAACCGGCCGATTTCGACGCCTACTGGACGGTCAGCCCTGCAGGAGCTGGATGGTGTCGCACCCAACATTGAGATCGTGCCGGCTGATTTTGAATCCGCAGTCGCCGACTGTTTTCATCTGACATTTACCGGTGTCCGGGGCGCGCGCATTTACGCCAAGTTGCTACGGCCGAAGCAGGTCAGTGAGCCCGGCCCCGCGCTTCTATTGTTCCATGGCTACAGCAGCAACTCCGGCGACTGGTCTGACAAGCTGGGGTACGTTGCCCAGGGGTTTACTGTCGCTGCCATGGACTGTCGGGGTCAGGGGGGACTATCCCAGGATGTCGGCAGCCAGTTGGGCACCACACTGAACGGCCATATCGTACGGGGACTGGACGGCCCAGCCGACAATATGCTCTTTCACCATATCTTCCTCGACACAGTTCAACTGGCCCGGGCGGTCATGGATCTGCCGGAGGTGGATGCTACTCGTGTGGGCGCAATGGGTAGCAGTCAGGGTGGCGGCCTGACATTGGCTTGCGCCGCACTTCTTGAGCCCCGTATCCGGCGCGCTGTTGCAGGTATGCCGTTCCTCTCCGATTATCAGCGGGTGTGGGAAATGGGGCTGGCTAAAAATGCTTACGATGAGTTGAGGTTTCATTTTCGTCGTCATGACCCTCGTCATGAACGGGAGCAGGCCATCTTTGAACGATTGGGCTACATTGATGTCCATAATTTGGCGCCCCGCATCCAAGCCGACGTGGTGATGGCAATTGGGTTAATGGATGAGATATGCCCGCCGTCCACGCAATTTGCCGCCTATAATGCGCTGACATCCCCCAAGTCTTATCTCTTGTACCCAGACTTCGGACACGAAAACTATCCGGGATTTAACGACGCCGCCTTCACCTTTCTGTCCGGGTTGTAAATTAAATAGAGTACAACTCTTCCCAGGTTGCAAAAAACAAACAGCCACCTCTCGCGAGGTGGCTGTTGTGGACTAGGTACCAGGAGGGGAGCACCTTAGCCCGGCGACGTATCCAGTCGAGGAGGGGGTAGGATACACCTGGGCCTAGACGGGGTGTTCCAGTCGCGTTTCTCTCGTGCCAGTTTGGGGGGGAGGAGTTCCTCTAAACCCGGCTAGACTTAACGGGGAGTATATCATGGATTTCCCCTAGTTGTCTAGTTTGTTAGTCTGCGCTTAGGAGTAAAAAAGCAGTAGATTTGCTTAAATTTCCGATGAAATGCCATAATACTATCTGCGAATTATGAGACAAACAATCAAGGGACTCTACAAGATCAGCCGGCCGATGTCTACGCTCACCGGCGTAATGGCTACGATTCTGGGCGGGTATGTGGCCGGGACAGGCGAATGGCTTAATATCGGGCTGGCCGGACTGGTGACACTCTTCGGTGCGGCCGCAGCCAATGCCTGGAATGATGTCCAGGATATTGAGATTGACCGGATCAACCAACCCCAGCGGCCGTTACCGTCAGGGATGGTCAGCCTGGAAACAGCGCGTGCTTTCTCCTTCGTGCTGGCCGCGCTGTCTATCATTGTGGCCTTTTTCATCAACTGGCCTGCCTTTTTCATCGCGGTCGGCACGAACATCATCCTCTATCTTTACTCGATCCGCCTCAAGAGCACGGTTCTTTTCGGCAATGCGACCGTGGCGTTTGTCTCCGCCCTCAGCGCCGTCTTTGGCGGTGTGGCCGCCGGAAACCCGTATCCGTCACTATGGCTGGCGGCCGTTATTTTTGCCGG
Organism: Chloroflexota bacterium; assembly: GCA_041390945.1. Taxonomy (GTDB): domain Bacteria; phylum Chloroflexota; class Anaerolineae; order Promineifilales; family Promineifilaceae; genus Promineifilum. The sequence continues at coordinate 188,517 of JAWKOY010000021.1, read as the reverse complement.
CATCATGGGTCGCGAGGTATTAAAAACCCTGGCCGATTATGAAGGCGATCTGGCCGAGCACGTTCGCACGATATCCACCGTTTGGGGTGGCCGCGTGTCACGGACGGTTTTCTTTTTGCTCCTCGGTGTAACGGCAATCATTATGCTCGCTCCCTACATGGCCCACCTGTATCGTCCCGTCTACGCCTGGATTGTCGGGTTAGGGGTCATCCCTATTGCCATTTACGTTGTTATCCTGGTCACCCGATACCGTACCGGTCCGCAGTTGGAGCACCTGAGCCAGGTACTCAAGTGGGACTTTCTTGTCTGGTTTGCCGCTGTCTTGCTTGGGGCAGCCCGTTAACCGGCCTTTCTTTACCGGACGGGATGGAAGATAATCATCCTAATCAAGTACGACCATCGGAAGTCTGAATGATTTATTACGCTCAAACAATGCCGGGTGTTGAAGAAATCGCCTGGCTGGAACTTCGCAACCGGTTTCCTAAGGATCGGTTTCTCCGCTACCTGTTTGCCAAGGAGCAGAATGGTATCGTGGTCTTCGACCACGACGGAAAGCCGGGTGAGTTGCTGTCCCTGCGCACCACCGAGGATGTGTTCATGCAGGCCGCCTTTGTCCCGGATATGGCTCGCACACACCGCGATCTGGCCCGCATCACAGAGACGGTCGGCAAATCCGAGGAGGTCGGCCGGGTCGTCAATGATTTCCTGCGTTGGCGTCGTTTCAATAACCCGCCTACCTATCGGATCATCGGCCGTCAGTACGGCAAATTCGGCTACGGCCGGCGCGACCTCATCAATGCCGTTCTGCGCGGTATGAAGCAACGATACCCCCGCTGGACGCCGGTGGCCGACGATTCCCAGGTTGAGGTGTGGGCCAACCTGCTGGGGTCACAGTTTCTGTTGGGACTGCGCCTCAGCGACCGAACCATGCGCCATCGTTTCCAGCGCAAGGTCGAACTACCTGCCTCTCTGCGGCCGTCGGTGGCGGCGGCCATGGTCCTGCTGACGGAACCAACGGCCGATGATGTCTTCATGGATCCCATGTGCGGCACGGGCACCATCCTCTGGGAACGCGCCAAATCCGGACCCTACAAACTTATTCTTGGCGGCGACAACGACCCGGAACGGGTGGAAGCAGCGCGCAAGAACGTGCGTGGACCGAAGGGCGACCGGCTACCGGAGCTGGATATTCGCCGGTGGGATGCCCGCGAGCTTCCGCTGGAAGACAATTCCATTGACAAGGTGGCTACGAACCTGCCGTTCGGCAAGCAAATCACCAGCGGCGGTGGTCCGGCCAAACTCTATCCGCCGGTTCTGGCTGAGCTGGCGCGGGTGGTTCGGCCCGGCGGCCGTATCGTCTTGCTCAGCAGCGAGTATGATCTGGTCAAGGAACAGGTCCGCACTTTCCCTCAACTGACCATTACCACCGGCTACTCGGTATCCGTTCTGGGTCAGTGGGGACGGATCTATATCATTGATGTGGACTGAGGAATCGCTCCATACCAAACCCGCTTCATGAAGGTTTATCTCTACACCACCGGTTGCCGCCTGAACCAGAGCGAAATTGAGACGCTGGGACGGCAACTGGTTGCGCGGGGCCATGACGTGGTCCCAGACCCAGACAGTGCCGATACAGTCGTGCTCAACACATGCGCCGTGACGGCCGAAGCGGCCCGTGATGCCCGCACGCTGACGCGACGCTTTCATCGGACTAACGAGGATGCGGATATTGTCCTGACCGGCTGTTATGCCACCATCGCTCCGGCTGAACTCGAACAGTTACCCGGCGTGGTTCGCATTGTGGAGAATGCCGCCAAGGATGATCTCATCACCATCCTCGACCCGAATGAGCCTGATAGACCGGCCGAGTTTGATCGCGAACCGCTGCTCCGCGAATGGCTGGGCGGCAGCGCCGGGCGCACCCGTGGTTTCATCAAGGTCCAGGACGGCTGCGACAATCGCTGCACATTTTGTATCACCACGGTGGCACGGGGCGCAGGTCAAAGCCGGGCATTGGGCGACGTTGTGGCCGAAGTGCAGGCTTTTGCCGGGGCCGGATATCAGGAGGCGGTACTGACCGGGGTTCACCTGGGGAGTTATGGACGCGACCTGGGACAACCGTCGGGCCTGCGTGATTTGGTGGCGGCGTTGCTGGCCCACACGGATATTCCCCGACTGCGGCTTTCCTCCCTGGAACCGTGGGAGATTGCGCCGGGTTTTTCGAGTTATGGGATAACCCGCGCCTGCAACCCCACCTGCATCTGCCGTTGCAATCAGGCAGCGACACGGTCTTGCGCCGGATGGCCCGCCGTACCAGTCAGGCAAGCTTCGGGGAACTGGTATCCGAGGCCCGTGAGGCCATTCCCGATCTTCATGTCAGTACCGATCTCATTGCCGGATTCCCCGGCGAAACCGAAGCCGAGTTCGCCGACACGGTGGCGTTTGTGGAGGAGATGGCGTTCGGCCGTCTGCATGTCTTCGGCTACAGTCCCCGACCGGGAACAGCCGCCGCCCGGATGCCGGGGCAGGTGGTTGGGCCGGTCAAGAAGGCCCGCGTCCGAGAGCTAATCAATCTGGGAGAGCGGTTGAGCCAAACATTCCACAAGCAATACATCGGCCGCGAGCGACCGGTCTTGTGGGAATCCGCATCCGGCGCGACGCCCGACGGCCTGCGCTGGACCGGCTACACCGACAACTACATCCGCGTCACGGCCGAAGGTCCGGCCGATTGGCAGAACCGCATCGTTCCTGTACGCTTGGTTACTTCTGAACCCGGTGGAATGCAAGGGGTAGCCTACATGTCACGTGAAACAAGCGAGATCAAGTGATGTACATATTATCAACCGGCAACCGCCGCCAACACGCTCTGATCCTGTCCGTGATCCTGTTGCTACTTGGCAGTCTCACGGCCTGCGCAGGCAACGACGAGACGTCTTCTGCAATCACGGAGGCGGCCGATCTTGTCCCTATTATCGCCGGGCAAACGGCCGACGGGACGTACTACCGCGGCCAGCCGGACGCCCCGGTCACACTAACCGAGTACTCCGACTTCCTCTGACCCAACTGCCGGGCCTTCGTGCAAGGTCCTGAGAAAGAGATCATCACCACACATGTTGGCCCCGGTGCGGTCAGGATCGTTTACTGGCCCATGCTTGATCTCGGCCCCAATTCGGTCAATGCAGCAACGGCCGCTTTTTGCGCCGGGGAGCAAGACCCGGTTCTCTTCTGGCGTGTACACGACACCCTCTTTGCCAATCAGCGCAGCGTCTATCTGGCGAACCATACCTACTTCCACGATACGGCCGCAGCGCAGGGCGTAGAGGATATGGACGCATTTGACGCCTGCTTTGAGGGGGAAGAAATGCGTGACTTCCTGCATACGCTAGACGAAACGCGCCGTGAGGAACGACAGGTCAGTGTCCGGCCGACGTTTGATATCGCTGGGCCGGACGGCGAACCGGAACGTATCTTCGGCTCCCAGTCATTTGACGTCTACGACGCGATCATTCGGGCGCATCTGCCCTAGATAACCAGGAATCCCGCGCACCGCACCACATTTGTATACCTCCGGTATACCTATCTTCACATCAGATACCTCATACTCGTGAAGGTAGTTTTACCTGCTCGACAGGACCAAAGCGTTCCGCTTCCAACCAGGTATGGACCCGAACAGTCCCCCACTCTTTCTCCTGGGATTGTCGGGAGAATAGGCGCGCGACGAACCGCGTCCGTTCATACAACGAAGAACCCGGCTCTCGTTGTGAAGACCGGGTTTTTTGTTATCGCGGTTCACCCCAGCGACAGGGCTTTATTTAATTTGCTTGGCCGGATTGCTGGTGGAAGAGTGGGTTACGGTTCGCGCAGTTCTGGGAGAACGTGTGAATAGTCGGCTAAGTGACGCGCCAAGTATAGTTAACAGCCCCGGCCGCTGATGCCTGTTATCCGATGATGACTTCACGGCCCGATGGGCATCGGCCGTCCGGCGCGCATCATTAATGCGCTGTTTCGTGTACTGGTTTTGCCACTCGTAGTTACCGTTCATTGTCTCCTCGCTCACAATCAGGTTTCTGCAGGCTCTATTCAAGCGGAACCACAACGGCATCCGGTAACTCTTTGGGATACAATGAGGTATACAATCGTTGTATACTGGCCCGTTCATATCAGTTGCAAGGCACATCAAGTGGAGACAATCTATTCATTCGGCTATTGGGTGCGGCGACGGCGCAAGGCGCTGGACCTGACGCAGCGTGAGTTGGCGGCGCGTGTCAGTTGCGCCCTGATCACGCTCAAGAAGATTGAGGCCGATGAAAGGCGTCCCTCGGTGCAAATGGCTGAGCATCTGGCCGGAGCCCTCCAGATACCCGCTGCCGAGCATGATCTGTTCATTCAGGTCGCCCGTGGTGTGCAGCCGGTGGATACCCTCGAACCGCCGCCACAGCCGACCTTTCACCACTCCCGCGACATCCTTCCCCAACCGGCTACGCCTCTGGTGGGGCGCGAGGCAGAGTTACGAACAGTAACAGCCCTGCTCGACTGGCCGGACGCGCGCTTGATCTCCATCGTTGGCCCGGGAGGCATGGGCAAAACACGGCTGGCTCTGGCCGTGGGGCATCAACTCAGTCAACGTGAACCCCATCCTTTTCCGCAGGGCATCACTTTCATTGACCTGGCAGCGGTGACGACCACACTGGATATGGTGGCGACGATTGCTACCGCCCTCGGTTTTGAACCGGACAACAACCGGCAGGATGCCGCTACGGCCGTTCGCCAATTGGCCGAATACCTGCGGCCCCGTCAGTGCCTGCTCATCCTGGACAATACGGAACAAATTGATGGCGCGGCCACAGCCGTTCGGTCCTGGCTGGATCACACATCGGCGGCCCGCTTTCTGGTTACCTCGCGCGAGCGGTTAAGTCTGGTCGGTGAACATCTGGTAGCCCTGTCCGGCCTGCCTTACCCAGCAAACGATGCACCGGATCCCGATGGCTACCCCGCAGGCCGCCTGTTTCTGGTCCGCGCCCGGCGCATGCGGCCGAACTTCGTGGCCCGGAAGGAAGAATGGAATGCGCTGGCCGATGTATGCCGGATGGTAGACGGCATGCCCCTGGCGCTGGAACTGGCGGCGTCCTGGGTGGACACGATCACCACCGGCGAGATAGCGATGGAGTTGCAGCGCGACCTGGGCTTGCTCAGTAGCGACATGGCGGATCTTCCTGCCCGACATCGCAGCCTCAGCACCGTCCTGTCCGGTACATGGACCCGATTGGACCCGGATACCCGGCAGGTGTTTGCGCAGTTGAGCATCTTTCAGGGGGGCTTCACCCGCGCGGCGGCCGAGGCCGTAGCCGGGGCTTCACTGGCAACGCTGGGTCGGTTAGCCGGTCGCGCGCTGATCACCCTCGACCGGGAGAACGGCCGGTATCGCATCCACGAGCTTCTCCGGCAGTACGGGCTGGAGCAGTTAGGGGCCTCGGCCGAGGCTGCGACCGTGCGGCAACGCCACTTTGACTACTATGATCGCCTGCTGATTGATGAACTGCCCCGATTACGCGGTCCTGAGCAGTTGGCGACACTGGAACATCTGGACTGTGAGCAAGACAACATCCGGCTGGCCTTGCGCTGGGGATTAAAACCCCGGACGATGCCGACCGTGTGGCGCGAATGATCTACCACCTGAACTGGTACTGGCGGATGCGCAACCGCGTGCGCGAGGACAGGAGTGGGTGGACCGGGCGCTGAGGCAATCCGGCCGGTCGGCAACGGCCGAGCGACGCTGCTGTTTGTGGCCGGACACATGGCCGGATGGCCGGTGATTTCGATACCGCACGGCAACGACAACAAGCCAGTCTGGCCCTCTTGCAGGGCGACAACGATCCGGAAATGACCGCCTATACAACTATGGCGCTGGGAATGACGATGCTGCACCTCGACCGAATTGAGGAAGCCTTGGCATGGGAGCGTCAATCACTGGCGGCATTTCAGGCGTTAGGGGATGCGTGGGGGACGGCGTTCATCATGGGTCAGATGGGGCAGGTTTACCAGCGCCTGGGTGATCCCACAACGGCCGAAGAGGTCATGGCGGAGGCGCTGGAACGCGGGCACCAGCTAGGCGACCCGTTTCTGCTGGCGATCTTCTACAGCAATGCCTCCTTTATTGCCCAGGCTGAGGGCGATCTGGATCGCGCGACAGAGTTGGCCCGGACGGCCGGTGACTTCCAGCGATCAACCGGTCATGTCCACAGCCTAGGATTAACCCTGACGATGCTGGGAAAATTTGCCCAACAACAGGGTGATGAAGCAACCGCTCGTGGGTATTGGGAGGAGGCGCTGGAGATATTCACCGACATCGGCAACGGCCGTTTCGCGGCCGAAGCGGAGCAGCTCCTGGCAGGCAGCTAGTCAAGGCGATTACCCCATACAAAGGCGCAAGACGGCAAACCTGATATGATCGCCGCCATGAACACCAATCTAACCAATCAGGTCGCCATCGTCACCGGCGCGGCCGGTCCCTACGGCGAGGCAATTGCCCGCGCGCTGGCGGCTGCCGGGGCGCGTGTTGCCCTGAATGACATCAATCCTGACCGCATTGCCCGGCTGGCGGCTGAGATACGCGACAGCGGCGGCGAAGCGATAGACATTACGGCCGACGTCGGCAATAAATTTCAGTGCGTCAATATCGTCGAATCCACCCGCGAGGTGTGGGGACGGCTGGACATCCTGGTCAACGCCATCTCCGTACGGCCACATACCTCCGTCATCAAGATGGACGAATGGGAATGGATGCGTTGCATGGATGTCAATCTGAAGGGGACGTTCCTGATGAGCCAGCTTTGCGGCCGGGTCATGTCAGATGAAAACAGTGACCGGGGCGGGGCTATTATCAATCTGGTTCATACCGAAAAGCCATCTGATCCCATCAATGCCGCCTTCGCCGCCAGCATGGCCGGAGTGGTTGGGTTCGCCCATGCCTGCGCCCGAGAGTACGAACCGTATCGGATCGGCGTGCATACCATATTGTTGGGAGAAGGGGATAATCCAACGGCCACACGGCTGGATGATGCCGGATTGCCGACGGACCTGGCCGCGGCCGTGGTTGCCCTGTGCGACGATCCGGATCGTGCCCGGCCCAGCAGGCTGTTCCTTGCCGCTTAAGCGGCCGACGCATCAGCCGGTCGGAGCGCGATCAGTGGGATGGGCAGCCCGCCGTTGCACTCCGCGTAATATCCGTAACCGGCATACGTCGCGACGGCCTTGCGCCACGCCGCTTCCCGTTCATCCCCGGCCAGTTCATGCGCCGTATACAGGTGGCCGGGCAAATCGCTGTTCCCGTTTGCGGCGCTGGTCACCGATACCTGCGGGTTGGCCTTGATGTTGTAGTACCAGGCGGGATGTCGGGGACGGCCCCAGTTGGAGGCTATCAGAATAAGCTGCCCGTCGTCGGGGATACCAACCAGGGGGGACGGTGCGCGGTTCACCGCTTTCGCACCGATGAGAGTCATGTAGATAATCGGCAGGCCGGTAGCCAGACTGGCCGCCGAGAACCGGCCATCACTCAGCGCAGTACCGGGTCGTCCAGACGGTACATCATCTGTGACAAAACGGCCGAAACAGGCCCCAGAGCGATGACCTTGCGGGTCGTTCGTTGCAGGAGGTTAGGTGTGTCTTGCCAATCAGTCATCGCGGTCCGGCCTGCCTACGCCTTAGTCTGAATCTCGGCCACGGCCGCCGGGTTGACCAGACTGGATGTGTCGCCGGGGTCCTCACCCAGGTAGGCGCTGCGGATGATGCGGCGCATGACCTTGGCGTTGCGCGTCTTGGGCAGATCAGCAACAAAGAGGACTGTCTTCGGCTGTAACGGCTTCCCCAGTTCGGCCGCCACCTTGGCCCGTAGCTCCTCCTGCAAGGCGGCCGATGGTTCCACACCCGCCGCCAATACGCGAAGCAGACGACAGCGCTGCCCTTCATCGGATCGGGGACGCCGACGGCCGCTGCCTCACTGACCGCTGGGTGGTTGACCAGTACCGACTCCACCTCCGCCGGACCCGGCCGCTTACCGGCGACCTTGATGGTGTCGTCCGAACGGCCGAGGATGTACCACATGCCGTCATCGTCAATTATGGCCCAGTCGCCATGCACCCAGACATCTTCAAACTGCGACCAGTACGTGTCCAGGTAACGCTGGTCGTCCTGCCAGAAGCCGCGCGTCATGCCAATCCGGTGCGCGGATGACCAGTTCACCGACCTCATTCCGCACCGGATTGCCGTTGACATCGACCACATCGGCCGCCATGCCGGGGCAGGCAGCCAACAGCAGCCGGCTTCAGCGGCAGAATGGGGTTGCCCATAAGAATCCCCCCACCGATCTCCGTCCCACCGGAATAGTTGATGATCGGCCGTTGCCTCTGGCCGACCACCTCAAACAGCCACAGCCAGGGATCAGGATTCCATGGCTCGCCGGTGGAGCAAAGGCCCGCACGCTGGAGAGATCGTGTTGCTTCACGGGTCGGGCCGTGGGGACCAGCGCGCGGATTAACGTCGGCGAGACGCCGACCTGCGTCAGCCGGTGGCGTTCGATCAGCGACCACAGCCGATCTACATCAGGTAGTCCGGCGCGCCGTCATAGATGAAGGCGGTCGCGCCCAGCAGAGTTGCCCCGAATACCAGCCACGGCCCCATCATCCAGCCCATGTCGGTCATCCAGTAGATCGTGTCTCCGGCGTTCACGTCCGTACCAAAGGCCATGTCCTGCGCCGCCTTAACCAGGAAACCGCAATGGGTGTGCACCGCGCCTTTCGGCAGTCCGGTGGTGCCGGATGTGTAAATGATCATCAGCAAATCTTCAGCGGCCGTCGGCTCCAGCGGCGCATCCGGGGATTGGCCCGGTACCAGATCATGCCACCAGTGGTCGCGGCCAGGCTGCATGGTAACCGGGTTGCCGGTGCGCTCGACGACGATCATGTGCTCCAGTGTGGGCGCCTGGACGGCCGCTTCATCGGTCGTCGGTTTCAGGGGAACGATCTGCCCCCGCCGGTAGAGGCCGTCAGAGGTGATAAGGGCTTTGGCTCCGGCGTCGGCCAAACGGGAGGCGACCGCCCCGGCCCCGTAGCCGGAGAACAGGGGCAGGATGACGCCGCCGATGCGGGCAATCGCCAGCAGGGCGATGACAATCTCCGGCGTCATGGGCATGTAGAGGCCGATACCGTCCCCCTTGCCCAACCCCAATGATCGCAGGGCGTTGGCGCAGCGGCCGACTTCTTCGGCCAGTTGGCCGTAGGTCAACCGGCGAACAGCGCCTTCTTCACCCTCCCAGACCAGCGCCGGATGATCGCGGGTATCCGGGTCGGCCGCCCACTTATCTACGCAGTTATAGACGATGTTGAGTTGGCCGCCGACGCACCAGCGCGGCCGCTGGATACCGCCGGACAGGTCAAGCACCTGGGAGTAGGGCTGCTGGAACCGGATGTCCAGATAGTCCAGAACAGCGTCGGTGAACCAGGCTACATCGGCCGTCGAGCGAACCGCAAGCTCCTCGTACGAGCCGATATCGTGTCGGCGCATGAATGCCGTCAGATGGCTGCGCTCAATCGTTTCGGCCGTCGGTCGCCAGACGATCTCGCCACCAAAGGTCTTGATGTCGTCCATGTGTACCTCCCGGAAATCGGAACCGGCAACCAATCCGGCAACCTGCCGTTGGGTGGATCAGTCGGTGTCCAATTCCGCGCTAATACGCCGTATCTCGTCTACATCGGCCGCAATCTGTGCTTTCAGTGCGTCCAGGCCGGCGAATTTCATCTCATCCCGAATGCGGCTGATGAACTCCAGTTCCAGTTCTTCCCCGTATATGTCCCGGTCGAAATCGAGCAGATGGGCTTCAACGCGAATATCGCTGCCGTTTACAGTCGGCCGGATGCCGACATTGGTTGCGGCCGTGTAGCGTTGATCACCCAGCCAGGCATAGGTCGCATAGACGCCGTTTGCCGGGAGGATCAGTTCGTCCCACAGCGCCAGATTGGCCGTGGGGAAGCCGATGGTCCGGCCGCGCTGGTCGCCTTTAATGATCGGACCACGCACGCTGTAGCGACGACCCAGGCAACCGTTCACTTCCTCAATATTGCCCACCTCCAATGCTGCCCGTATCCGGCGACTGCTGACAAGTTGATTGTCCCACTCGACCATGGCGTCCACGAGTTCGACAGTGAACCCCTTGGCCTGACCCTGCGCCTGGAGAAAGGGGATATCGCCCTCGCGCTTGTAGCCCAGGGCGAAATTGCCGCCCCAAAGTTGGCGCATATCGAGGGTATTAATTAACTGGTCCACAAAATCGGCCGCCCGGATGCGGCGCACTTCGTTGTCAAACGGATGGGTGATGATGACATCAATTCCCTGCTCAGCCAGCAGGTGCACCGGTTCGTCTAGGGTGGAAATGTAGAAGCGTGGCGGCAGCGTCTGCAGGACGCGGCGTGGATGAGGGAAAAGGTCAGCGCCGCCGTGCGAACGCCGTTTTCACGCGCCCGTTCAACCATCGTTTGCAGGCATGGCCTGGTGTCCCCGATGGACGCCGTCAAAAGAACCGATTGCCACGTAGGTCGGTTGGCGGTGATCAACTTCGTGCAAATGGGTAACGCGAATTGTTGAATAAGTCATAGAGGTAAGCAACCAAAGAAGATTGGCCGGTTGTTAGTCTTATGGTGGGTATTGTAACAAAAACGCGGGTTACTGGGTGAGTGGCTTGTCCGTAGGGGCCATCTTACGCGGGTAACATTGCCCGCCCCGCACTTCCACGACGCCGAGCAAACGGCCGTTGATGGTCAGCGACGCCGCCGGCGTGCCGTCAGGCAGCGCGCTCGATGTGGAAATCGCGCGACCCTGCCGGAGATGGGCGGCTTCCTCATCGGTCAACGACAACGAGGGCAACCCGGCTACGGCCGCCTGCGGGGGCAGGAGGTAATCGCGCCAGGTATCGGCCGTAAGCGCATCCAGAGAGATCGCATCGGCCGTGTGGAATTGGCCTGATGCGGTTCGCCGTAAAGTCGTCACATACCCGCCACAGCCCAGCGCCTCGCCCAAATCATGGGCCAGGGGACCGGATAGGTTCCCGCGGAGCATACCACACGCAGATCGACATCCGGCGGCCGGAAATCCAGCAGTTCCAGCGTATCAATGGTCACCTGACGGACCGGCGCTTCTACAGCCTCGCCCCGGCGCGCCGCCTTGTAAAGGGGTTGCCCATCTTTCTTGATGGCCGAATAGGCGGGTGCTTTCTGGCGAATGGGACCACGAAACGGAATTAATGCTGCATGTAATTGATCAGGGGTTACGGCTGCAGGACGTTCGGCAACAATCTCACCTTCGGCGTCATAGGTCGTGGTTGTCCGGCCAAGCCGGACGGTGGTCTCGTATGTCTTGCGGGAATCTACGAGGTACTCTATGAGCCGGGTGGCCCAGCCCACACACACAACCAGCACGCCGGTCGCCAGGGGGTCCAGCGTTCCGGCATGGCCCACACGCCGTATGCCGGTGGCCCGACGAACGCGCTGCACCACATCATGCGACGTCAGGCCCAGCGGCTTGTCAACGACCAGGACTCCGGCCGGTGCGTCACCCATTGATTAGCGAACGTTCCCGGCGAGAGCGGCCGTTTGACGGTGAATAGCCTCCTGACAGGCAGCAACCATACGGGTTTCGGCTTCTTCAAGGGGGCCGTCCATCGTACAGCCGGCAGCCAATGTATGACCGCCGCCGCCGAATTGCAGAGCGATCTCGGCCACATTGTACGGCTCGTGACAACGCATGCCCACGCGCACGGAGCCATCGGGCATCTCGGTCAGTACGCAGCCCATCGTGGCCCCCTCAATATCGGACAGGAAGTTGACCAGCCCGGAACTACTGGGGCTGCCTTCCAGTCCCGCACGCCGCACATCCGCCGCCGGGACAGTGGTCCAAATCAGGCCATCCTGTGACTGCATATTCTTAAGACCTACCTGCCAGATGAGCGCCGTGGAGTAGGGCTTCTGAACAAGGGCGGTCAGGGTAAGCGGAGCGATTTCCGCACCGGCTTTCACCAGATCGGCCGCCGTGCGTAAGGTGTTGGCGGTCACGTTTGATGTACGGAAACCAAGCGTGTCGGTGATCATCCCCGTCAACAAACTCTCGGCGATGCCCCTGGTAATGGTTACTTCCAGCTCGGTGAAGAGGCGGTAGAGGACCTCGGCCGTTGAGCTGGCCTGCGGATCAACGAGATTGAACTCGCCGAACTGCGTGTTAGTAATGTGGTGGTCAATATTGGTAATGGTGGGCTTGGGTTCCGGCAAGGAGAAGTACGGCCGTCCCATGCGCGATTCGTCGCCGCAATCGACAACGACCAGCAGGTCATATGGCGTTGATGTGTCCGGGGTCTTGGTCACCCGATCCGCCAACGGCAGATTGCGGAAACGGGCCGGCACATTATCCTCGCAGGCCAGGGTGACCCGCTTGCCCATCTGCTCCAGGGCCTGCCCTGTAGCCGTCAGTGAGCCAATGGCGTCCCCATCGGGATCGACGTGTGTGATGACCAGAACCGTATCGGCTTTCTCAATCGCAAATTGGAACACAGAGTTCTCCCCCGAATAATGCCGCTATTTACTCTTCGCCGGATTCCGATTCCGTATCAGCAGGCGGAATCTCCAGGTGTTCCAGCAAGTCATCAACTTCTTCGATATAAGCCAGGCGTGGGTCCCAATGAAACCGAATCTGGGGGGCCGAGCGCAACTGCAATCCCTGGGCAACCTCGCGCCGGATGAATCCTGACGCACTTTCCAGCCCGGCCATTACTTCCTCGGCACGCTCTTCATCACCAAGTGCATTGACATATACATTGGCATGCTGCAGCTCGCGGTCGATATTGACCTCGGTAACCGTCACTCCTGCCAATCGCGGATCGCGCAGTTGGCGCAGTAACAGATCGCTGATGATCAGTTGAATGCGCTCCGCTACTCGTTCCTGCTTGGGATCATTCATCAGGCACCAACTCTCCTGGTAACGAAGAATTCGATGATGTCGCCGGCCTTGTAATCACTCCACCCTTCAATGCTGACGCCAAATTCAAATCCGGCCTTGACCTCACGGACGTTTTCAGCCAGATGCTTGAGGCTGCCCACATTGCCGGAGTGCATCAGCCGGCTGTTGCGGATCAGGCGGGCCTTGGCGTTGCGGCGAGCTTCGCCGGTACGCATATAACACCCGGCAATAAAGCCCACAGAGCGAATCTTGAACACCTCGCGCACTTCGGCCCGGCCGATAACCACATCCTCGTACACCGGCTCCAGCATACCGTTTAGAGCCAGTTCCACATCTTCAATCAGTTTGTAGATGATGTTGTAGGTCTGAATCTCCACGCCTTCGCTGGCGGCCGCATTCCTGGCAATCGGATCAGCCTCAACGCTGAAACCCAGAATGATGGCGTCCGATGCCGATGCCAGCAGGACATCACTCTCGGTGATCGGCCCGGTGGCGGCGCGCAAGATTTCAACCCCGACCTCATCGGTGGAAAGTTTCTCCAGCGAATTGACGATCGGCTCCAGTGACCCCTGTACATCAGCCTTGATAATCAGATTAAGCGTCTTGGTCTCGCCCTGTTGCAGGCGATTGAAGAACTCATCCAGTGTGGCGGTTGTACGCCCGCGCTGGGTGGGATCCACTCGCTGTTCCTCGGCCGTTTCCTCGATCAGCTTGCGTGCTACTTTCTCGCTCTCAACAACTGTAAACTGATCCCCGGCTTCGGGGATGCCGTTCAGACCGGAAACCGATACCGGTGTGGAAGGGTCGGCCTTCTTGACCGACTTGCCCCGATAATCGAACATGGCCTTGATACGGCCGTAATGGGGTCCGACCATCAGCGTGTCACCAACATTCAGCGTGCCGTTCTGAACCAGTACAGTGGTCATGATGCCCCGACCGCGCTCAATTTGTGCTTCCAGAATTGTTCCGGTCGCGGAGGCGTCCGGGTTGGCCTTCGGTTCCAACTCCTCGGACACCAGCAGAATCGCTTCCAGTAAATCCTCAATACCCAGCTTCTCTTTGGCTGAAACCGGGATGACCATCGTATCGCCGTCCCAATCGTCCGGCACCAATCCCAAATCTGACAGTTGCTGCTTAACAACATCAGGACGGCTGGAAGCCAGATCAATCTTGTTCATGGCGACGATAATCGGCACGTGGGCCGCACGCGCATGGTCAATGGCCTCGCGAGTTTGGGGCATTACCCCATCATCGGCCGCCACAACCAGAATGGCAATATCCGTCGCCTGGGCACCACGGGCACGCATGGCGGTAAACGCCTCATGACCCGGTGTGTCCAGGAATGTAATGAGCTGATCGTCCTTCTCGGCCTGGTAAGCGCCAATATGCTGGGTAATGCCGCCGGCCTCACCGGAGACAACGTTGGCCTGACGAATGACATCAAGTAATGAGGTCTTGCCGTGGTCAACATGCCCGAGCATGGTCACGACCGGCGGACGAGGCTCCAGATCGGCCTCTTCTTCCTCGGCCAGAACCTTGCGCCAACCGACGGCCTCTTCGGCCGCTTCCTCTTCTTCGCTGGGCGTTTGGGCCAGAGGAACAGCCTCGTAGCCCATTTCCTCGGCTACGATGGCGGCCGTTTCGTAATCAATCTCCTGATTGATGTTGGCCATGATTCCGCTCGACATCAATTCCTTGATGACGTTGATCGGACTCACGCCCATCAGAGTCGCCAGATCGCGAACCGTAATAAAGGCCGGTACTTCAATAATTGTTTTTGTTTCTGCCATAGACATTCTTTACCACCTAACCAATTTTGCAGAAACCCCTGCTAACTCGTGGGGGACGGGGGCGTCGCGGCAGGGCGATGGGCGGCCATCGCTGCCAGCTCATCCTCTGTCACTTGTGAACGTAATGCTTGATCTAAAATACCCGGATGGTGCAGAACTTTGTCCCAACAAGCGGGTTGGTCACACAAATATGCGCCGCGGCCGTTTAGCTTCCCTGTCGGGTCAACCACCACCCCGCTTTCCGGCGAGTTGACGATGCGAGTCAGCCGTCGCTTCTCATAACGCTGACGGCAGACAATGCATGAACGCAACGGAACATGCTTCTGGCGGGGTGGTTGCTTTTTTGCCACGGACCACCTTGACTAGATATCCTCATCCAGAAGTTCGTCTTCCCAACTTTCCGTGCCGCGCCCTTTCTTACGCTTAGGTTTGGCAACGACTTCGCCTAAATCCTCATCATAGACCAGACGACGGGATTTCTTCTTGCGCTTGGATTGGGCAGGCGCTTCTTCTTCAACCTTTGCAGCCCGGACGACTACAATTTCCGGTTTCTTTTGCTCTTCTTCCTCTTCTACAATCGGCTCGAAGATAGGCTGGGAAAGATCATCAATCGGCAAGATCTCTTCTTCCTCGATCTCTTCGATCTCCTCAATTTCCTCGATTACCGCCTCTTCTTCCGCTTCCTCGGCTTCAAGCTCAGCTTCGGCTTCTTCAATTACCTCTGCCTCGGTGAGCTCCTCAGCTTCTTCGTAAACGCCGCCGCTCATCGCTGCCAGCAGTTCCTCGTCTACATCAAAGGTTTCACCCTCGTCATCATCCTCAAGCTCTTCTTCGATTTCGACAACGGTTTCCACTTCAGCAGCCAGCTCTTCAGCGGTCGCAGCTTCAGCCACCTCGGCTTCGGCATCCAGAGCTGCCTGTGCTTCATCCAAATGTACCTGATAGGTTTCCAGCGTCTCCTTGACGGTCTCCAACGCCTTGTCACCCAGGCCGCGCATCTTCAGGAAGTATTCGTCACCCATCTTCAAAACGAAGATCAGGTCACCGGCCGTTTCAACATTGGCATCCAACAACAGATTGTGGATACGGCCAGGCAGGTCGAGCACATCAAGCGGCTCTTGCCAGGCCAGGTCCGGCACCTCACGACGAATCTCCGCCCATTCGCGGCGGAGCGCATCGTATTCCTGGGCGCGTTCGGCAATGATACGCCCCTCAACGCTGGAGACCAACCGGTCAAGCGTCATGTAATCTTCGGCCGTAATCGGCCGTCCGGTTTCTTTCTTGTCCAGAATCAGGCGGACCTGCTCCAGGAAGGTTGTGTCCTCGGCCAGTTTCGGATCTACCGCCGGGTCATCCAGGTTGTCCAGCGAGTCGGTCGCCGCTTCGGTCAGGCTCTTGATATCAATACGCCAGCCGGTCAGCTTGGCGGCCAGACGGGCGTTCTGCCCTTCGCGGCCGATCGCCAGCGAAAGCTGATCGTCGGGGACAATGACCACGGCTGTCTTGCCCTCATCGGGATGTTCTTCCAGGAAGACATGGGAAACCCGCGCCGGGCTAAGCGCCTTGGCAATAAAGACACGCTGGTCCGGGTCCCACTCAATGACGTCAATTTTTTCGTCATTCAGTTCACGGACGATGCTCTGGATGCGGACACCGCGCATACCGACGCACGCCCCGACCGGGTCCACACCCGGTTGTAACGCCTGCACAGCCACCTTGGAGCGTTGACCTGCCTCGCGGGCAATGCTCTTGATGTCCACCTGCCCGTTGTAGATCTCCGGCACTTCCAGTTCCAGCAGGCGTCGCAGCAGATTGCGGTGGTTACGACTGACCACGATCTGCGGCCCGCGGGCTGAACGGCGCACTTCCAAAACATAGACGCGAATCTTGTCATGGGCGCGGTAGCGTTCGCCGGGGACCTGCTGTCCCTTGGGCAGCATCGCCTCAGTACGACCCAGGCCAATGGTGATGTGCTGGCCGCTGATGCTCTGCACCGTGCCGTTTACCAGTTCGCCTTCACGACCGGAGAAGTCCTCGAAGAGATGCTCACGCTCTGCCTCGCGGACGCGTTGCAGGAGAACCTGCTTGGCGGTCTGGGCGGCGATACGGCCGAAACTCTCGGTCGTGCTGTCAATCATGACCACATCGCCCAGTTGAGCGTCAGGATATCCTTCCCGCCGCGCCTTATCCAGTAACACCTCGGTGCGGTCATCAAAGATATCTTCGACAACCTCTTTCTCAGTGTAGATGGTCGGATCACCCGTGCGCGGATCAATCTCGGCCGTCACCCGTTGGTTGTTGCTCAAGTTAGAGTCACGCCGGTAGGCGGACACAAGCGCCGTCTTCAACGCCTCAAAGACATCTTCTTTGGGCAGACCGCGTGATTCACATATTTCGTTAAATGCCAGGATAAATTCGCTTTTCATTGAACCCGTTCACCCTGTTCGGTTATTTATGCTCCAAACACCTTGCTGAGCCAAGAAACAAAAAAAGTGGGGGAGCCCACTTTTCCTCGGCGCAATCTACAACTGTCTCAAACCATAGTATAGCATGGGTGGCTAACCGGTGCAACAGGCCCAAGGTCCGGTAACGCCTTAATCTCCGGGCATTGGCAGACATAAACGCAGGCAGCTTTCACGCCATCGCGTACCCGATAACTGCACGATTCGCTTCGGCCGATGGTGCCCTGCCCGATTTTGCCGCTCGATTCGTTCAGATTTAGTTACATTGTCATCGAATTTGTAAAGTGTACTTGACAAACCGTACAAACTCCTTTACAGTAGTGTAAATGTTGCTTTACATTTAGTAAAACGTACATGATATTTTATTGGAGGTTAGTATGAACAAGAAAGAAAAAATCCGGTTCAACCGGAGTTCAGGCTCAGGGATAACCAGTAAGGCTATCGCCAAGTCTGTGGATGTGGAGTCGGCATGGGTCAATATAATGTCTAATGATGTCGCGGTCCGGGGTCAGGTTACTCCGGTTGACCTCGCTTGCGGGTTGACATGCGACAAGGAGGAATAGAAATGAAAGAGCATCAGGGATCTTATCAACGTCAGTTTGCACTCGGCATGGTCGGGTATGTAATTGTTATTCTCGCAGTGGCATTTCTGCTTAATCGGGGTTTTATCCAAAGCCCGTTTTTGACAGTAGTCGTGGCCCTCACGCCGATCATCCCGTTCTTCTACGCGATGGTGGGCATGATCGGCAATGCTCGTTCCAAGGACGAGTTACAACGGCGCATATATATGGAGTCCGCACTGTTTGCAGTACTGTTGACGGGTGCCTTGACCTTCAGTTATGGCTTGCTGGAGAATTTTGATCTGGCGCCAACAATTTCGATGATCTATGTGGCGCCATTGATGATTCTGCTGTGGGGCATTGCCAATATCGTCCTGGGACGGCGCTATGCCTAACACATGGGCCTGGTTAACCGGGGAGAAACTATTATGAAAAACCGACTGAAGGTTTTGCGCGCGGAGCGTAACTGGTCACAAGAAGTGCTGGCGGACAAACTCGACGTGTCTCGCCAAACAGTGAACGCCATCGAACGCGAGAAGTATGATCCCAGTCTACCGCTGGCCTTCAAGATTGCGGCCGTGTTCGAGTTAACCATTGAGGAGATATTCCAGCCGGCTGAAACCTGAGGAAGATAAAACGATTCTCGATTAACCTGCTGAGCAGGCAATCGCACAATCGCATGCTTCTCACTCAAAGAGCGGTGCGGGTTCTCGTTGTACCTGCACCGCTCTTCCTTGCATCCGGATAATTGGTGCTTGTCAAATCCCGGTTCGCAAGTACAATTCCCATTACTAGAACGTATGTTTCGGCGACCCTCCCTGCTTCCCCGGTCGTCACCTAGAGGCGCTTTGTGGTCAATAAAGAATTTCGTCTGGACGACGAGCGACAGTTCGATCGTAGCGGCCCCGTCAAATGGATCACCTCCCATCTGATCCAGTATCCCTGGCTGCCGTTGGTAGCCATTGTAGCGACGGTCTTCAATAACTTCGCTGCCAGCTACATTCAGGTCCTGATCGGCCGTGGCTTCGATGTGATCAATCAGGCGACCTGGGTCAATAGCGCGTTGATTGCTGTGGCCCTGGCGGTCTTTGGCTCGGCGCTTGTCCAGGGGGTTATGGGTTTGGCCCGCAATTCCTCGTTCGAGTTCATGGCCCAACGGGTGGAACGCGACACGCGTGACGAGATGTACATCAGCCTGTTGGGTAAGAGCCAGACATTCCACAACAAACAGCGCATCGGCGACATCATGGCCCGCGCCACCAATGACGTGCGCCAGCTTAATGTCATGTTCAATCCGGGGCTGATGCTGATCACCGATTCGCTGGTAGGGCTCGTTGCCCCCATCGTTCTTATCCTTCAGATGGATTACCGGCTCCTGCTGGTGCCGTTTCTGTTTATCATCCTTTTCCTGATTACCATTACCGACTACTCTCACCGGCTCGGTCCGGTCAGCGAATCCCTGCGGGCATCCTTCGGCACCATGAACGCCGGGCTGGCCGAGACGATCAACGGGATCGAGGTAGTTAAGGGGAACGCTCAGGAACAACAGGAGCAGGATAAATTTGTCCACGATGCAGGCATATACCGCGACTACGCCATCCGAGAAGGGGAAGTTCAGGCGCGTTACCTGCCCATGCTGGTCTTCAGCATCTGCTGGGGTCTGGCATTCCTCCATGCCATGCTGCTGTGGCAGGGGGGATCGCTTACTTTGGGGCAGGTTGTGGCTTATGTGGGGTTGTTCGCCATGCTGCGCTTCCCCACGTTTATCTCGCTGTTCTCCATCCAGCAGATCCAGTTGGGTATCGCCAGCGCCCGCCGCATTCTGGCTCTGATCAATACAGAGACAGAGATGGATGAGAACGAAGTCGGCATTTCCAAAACAATGGACGGCGCAGTTGAATTCCGTCACGTCAGTTTTAGCTATGGCACCCCGGCTAATGGTAACGGTTCCGGGGAGGCAGCCTATGTCCTCAAGGACGTGTCTTTCTCAGTTGAGCCCGGTGAAACGGTAGCCATTGTCGGTCAGACCGGTTCCGGTAAAAGCACGCTGACTCGCCTCATCAATCGTATTTTCGATGCCGACACCGGTGAGGTGCTGGTGGACGGCATCAATGTCCGCGACTGGAATATGGAATCCCTGCGCTCCCAGATTTCAACCATTGAGCAGGATGTGTTCCTGTTCTCGCGTACCATTGCCGAGAACATCGCCTTCGGCAAGCCCGACGCCACACAGGAGCAGATTGAGCAGGCGGCACGGGAAGCCCAGGCCCATGATTTCATCATGGGTTTTGAGGACGGCTACGAAACCGAAGTGGGTGAACGCGGGGTCAATTTGTCCGGCGGGCAGCGACAGCGCATTGCCATTGCCCGCGCCTTTCTGACCACCCCCATATCCTTATCCTTGATGACAGTACCAGCGCCATCGACAGCGCCACCGAGGACCATATCCAGCAGGCCATGTACCGCATCAGCCAGCAGCGCACGACCTTCCTGATTACCCACCGGCTGAGCCAGATTCGCTGGGCTGACCGGATTCTGGTCTTGAAACATGGCGAGTTGGTGGACCAGGGTAAGCATGAAGAACTGCTGGCGCGTTCGGCCGACTATCAACGTATCTTCGCGAGGTATGACTGATGGGCTTCATTCTTGATGGTCTGGAGACCGAAAGCTACGACCGACAATACGACGACGGCGAGTTGCTGCGGCGTATCCTCAGCTACTTTGAACCCTATCGCGCTCAAATGGGGCTGGTAGCGGTCATGATCACCCTGAACTCGGTGATGGGTGCTCTGGGACCGATCGTCATTGCCAAAGCTGTGGATCTGCTGGAGCAAAATTCGGCAACGACCACGATGATCTTACTGGCACTGGGGGTCAGTCTCATCGGCGCATCGGCCTGGGTCTTTAACTACATCCGGCAAATCTTCTCGGCCCGTGTCACGAGCAATGTCGTCCTGCAACTACGCACCGACGTATTCGCCGCCACGGTCCGCCACGACATGTCGTTCTACGATGAGATTCCGTCCGGCAAGATCGTCAGCCGCGTCACTTCCGATACGCAGGACTTCGCCGAGATCGTTAACCTGACGCTTAATCTGTTGAGTCAGGTACTGTTGGTCGTCATTCTGCTGGTCTACCTCCTGACCATCAATGTCAAGTTGACCCTGCTGCTGGTAGCCATGGCGCCGTTCGCCGCCCTGTTTGCGCTCAGTTTCCGGCGGCTGGCCCGGCGCGTCACCCAAAACGCGCGCCGCATGACGGCGACCATTAACGCCCAAATCCAGGAATCAATTAGCGGCATCCTGGTTGCCAAGGGGTTCCGCCAGGAGCCGGCCATGTACGCCACCTTTGACGCCAACAATACGCAGGGCTATCGCGTTGGCGTGCAACGCGGCCTGACCCTGTCGGGCATCTTCCCGGTGCTGGGCATGGCGTCCGGGCTAAGCACGGCTATCCTGCTGTATGTCGGTGGGACCGCCACGCGCGGCGCAACCGGCATTTCACCCGGTGACTGGTACCTGTTCATGCAATCCGTCGGCTTCTTCTGGTTCCCCATGACCAGTATCGCCTCCTTCTGGAGCCAGTTCCAGGACGGTCTGTCGGCATCGGAGCGTGTCTTCGCCCTGATCGACCGCGAGCCCAAGGTCAAGCAGATCGCCGACGAACCGGTCGGGCCAAGAGCATCACAGGGTTCACAGATGGATTCCGATGATGTGCCGCCAACGTACGGCGAGATCGAATTCCGCCATCTGCAATTCAGCTACAACGACCGCGAGGTCGTCCTGCCCGACTTCTCGCTCCACATTCGGCCGGGAGAAACGGTGGCCCTGGTCGGCCATACCGGCGCGGGCAAGAGCAGTGTCGCCAAGCTCATCACCCGCTTTTACGAATACCAGGGCGGGGATCTACTGATTGACGGCCGGGATGTGCGGCGGTTGAACCTGGGCCAGTATCGCTTGCAAATCGGGGCGGTCCCCCAGGAGCCGTTCCTGTTTAGCGGGACCGTGGCCGATAACATCAAGTACGGCCGACCGACGGCCACGCGCGAGGACGTCGAGCAGGCAGCCAACGCCATCAGTCACGGCGACTGGCTGGGGGCATTACCCAACGGCCTTGATACCGATGTCGGCGAACGCGGCAGCAGCATCTCCATGGGCCAGCGACAACTGGTGGCGCTGGCGCGTGTCGTGCTCAAGGACCCGGCCATCTTCATTCTTGACGAGGCCACCGCCAGCGTGGACCCGTTTACCGAGGCGCAGATTCAGGAAGGGTTGCAGGATATTATGGACGACCGGACGGCTATTGTGATCGCCCACCGGCTGTTTACCGTGCGCCATGCCGACCGGATCATTGTCATGAAGGACGGCTACATCATCGAAGAAGGCAAGCACGATGAGCTGATGGCCGCCGGCGGCCACTATGCCGAGTTGTACAATACCTATTTCCGCCATCAGTCACTGGATTACATTGACAACTGGCGTACAGCTATGGAAGAAGAGACTTAATCTATTAACAACCCGTTGGGCAGCGATCATCCCCTGTTAGTCAAACCTTTACAGGCAATTTACCGTTTGTTAACCCCCGTTATCTAACATCCAATTGCCAACATAGCCAACAAGACACCGTTGCTTTTTTGACCAATTGAATACAGTGCAATCCGACTCTGGAGACAGATGTCAGGTTATGCACGCCTGCAACAAAGATGTACTTCAATGCAAAACTCGTTTGTACCTGACACAACTGTTCTGCGTGGTGATGGCGTTCGTGGTGTTGTCGTGTCCGAAACCGGGAATGATGCCGGTTCCAGCCGCCTCCTTCTTGAATTTGAGGATGGTGTTCGACTGATGGTGCCGTCGGATCTGCTAACGCTCGACAGCAATGGGCAGCTCCACCTTAATGCGGACCTGGATCACACTCTGACCCAGCACATTGAGGAAATGGTCATCCCGATCATTGAAGAGCAACTGGATGTTACCCGGGAACAGGTCGTTCGCGGCAGGATACAGATACACAAGCAGGTAGAAGAAATCGAGGAACGCGTTGATCTGGCTACCACCTCGGAAGACGTGGATGTCGAACGCGTGGCCGTCAATCGCCTGCTTGACGATGCGGTGCCGGCGATACGCGAAGAAAACGGCGTCCTGATCATCCCCCTTATCGAAGAAGTGCAGGTGATTGAAACCCGCCTGATGCTGCGCGAAGAAATCCGTATCAGCAAACGCCGCACCACCACCAGCACCCCGGAATCTGTGATATTGCGACGTGAAGTCGTTCATATCGAGCGCGAAACGCCGGACGGTACACGAACCCCGATCCCCGTGACGCCAATTGTTAATGAGACCGTTGTAAGACCAGAAAGACAAGGAGACAAAACGATCATGAGAACAGTAATTGGTTTGTTTGACGACCGTGACGAAGCGATGGCTGCCTACACTGCGTTGGCCGAGGAAGGGTATGCGCTGGCAGACCTGGACATCCTGACCAATGATGACAAGGACGACGAGCCGAAGTTGGCCGCCATGCACGGCTACATCCCGGAGCCGGACGTATCCATTTATCTGGCCGGTGTGCGCGACGGCGGCACCATCATCACGGCCAATGTTGCCGATAGCCAGGTCATGCGCGCCGCCGAGATCATGTCGGCCTACGACATGGTCAACGTCCAGGATCGCGCAGTTGAGTTGAAGACCACCTACACCGATCTGCCTGACCTGACCGACGCCACGCTTGATGAAAACGTGATCGAGGTTATCGAGGAAGAACTCGAAGTTGGTAAGGAAGCCGTCGAGCGCGGCCGCATGCGCATCTACAATGTCGTGACCGAGCGGGAAGAAGCTGTTGATGTTGCCCTGCGCGATGAAACCATCAAGGTTTCGCGGCGTCCGGTGAACCGCAAGGTTGCCGTGAATCCGAACCTGTTCCAGGCTCGCTCCTTCGAGATGGTTGAGATGGACGAGGTTGCCAAGGTTGCCAAGACGGCCGTCGTGGTCGAGGAAGTTTACCTGGGCAAGGAAGTCGCCGAGAAGATCGAGACCATCAAGGAAACGCTGCGCCGTCAGGATGTGGAGATCGAGGAAGTACCGGCCGTACGCGCCTACGCCGAATACGAGAACGATTTCCGCCGCTATGTGGACAGCAAGCTGTCGGCCAATGGCCTGGTTTACGACGATGTGGCCCCGGCCATGAAGTTCGGTTACCAGTTGGGCACAACGGAACCGTTCCGCAGCTCCCCGTGGTCGGCCGTGGAAGCAGACGCCAAGAATATCTGGGAAGAGACCAACCCCGGCTCGTGGGATTCCAATGCGCCGGTTGTCAAGTACGCCTGGGAAGCTACCCGCAATATGCGCTAGGCTGACCCTTTAGCACGAAAAAAGCCGCGAGAGACAATCTCTTGCGGCTTTTTTGTTTTGCGGCAATGTTGCGGAGGATACCTCAGGCCCACACCCGCCGCAGCAAGTTGACCCAGTTGCCACCCATAATACCCATTACGTCTTCCTCGCTATAGCCCTTTTCTTGCAGGGCCATGGCGATCAGGGGCAGGTCGGCAATACTGTCCAGGGGTGCCGGGATGTCCTCTGCCCCGAAACCACCGTCCAGATCGCTGCCGATACCCACGTGCGTGGCATCGCCGATGGTCTGGCAGATGTGGTCAACATGGGCCACGACTTGCTCCACGGGCACAAGGTCTTTGGGCTGGCCCTTACGCCAACCAGCCATTAAAAATGCGTTGTAAAGCACCACGCCAATCACGCCGTCCCGTTCACCCAGAAGGCGAATCTGCTCGTCGCTGAACTGTCGTTCGCCGGGGACCAGGGCACGGGCATTGCTGTGCGTCGCCACAATCGGTCCCTGATACGCATCCAGCGCCTGGAAGGTAGCGATCTCGTTCATGTGGGTCATATCAAGGATGAGGTCCAGATCGCTCATCACCTCCAGCAGGGCATACCCGTCCCTGGTCAATCCTTCCTTGTTGCCACGCCACGCGCCGGCACAGTAGCGGGTATCATCCCAGGCCGGGCCAATCAACCGCACACCCTGCTCAACCCATAACTCAGTCTCTTCCGGGGCGCGAATATGGTCGGCCCCTTCCATGAGCAGCGTCAGGCCGATGAGGGGCTGCTCGGCGTCCTGCCCGGCCAGCACCTCATCCAACGTAGCCGTATCGGTTACCAGTCGCAGCGACTCGTCCTCATCCACCATTCGCTTGTACACGTCTATCTGCTTCATCCCCATCCGGTGAGCATCGTCGGCCGTCGTATAAGTCTCATCTGCGCCCGAACCGTCGGGGAAAGGGTTGTTGGTTGGGGTACTGAAGATGGTAGCGAAAGTCAGGCCAACGCCGCCGCGCCGCATGGCCGGGAAGCTGACGGTGGGGATGCGCCGCGCGAAGTCCGGGGCTTCGGCCGCGCGCAGCTCAGACAGCTTGCGGCGGGGATCACGCTGTTTGTTCAGGTAGTTATAGGCCAGGTCAAGATGGGCATCGACGATAAACATGGGCTGTTGGTTCCTATGATTGCGGACAATATGATATGAACGTATTGTATGCCCCGCTTACCGATTGTGCATTTTACCGATGATCAAGCCTTGTCTGATGGACCGGCTTCTTCACCCCTCTGCCAGCCCCGCTCCGGTGGCTCCCATATCGTCCGGCTTTGCCGGGCGGAAGAACAGGTCCCGACGCCAGAAAACAAGTGCCGCAGCCACAACTAGCCAAACCAGCGCGCTGGCGATGATGAATGGCATCCCGCCAATCATGTCGAAGAAAAGCAGATTGGTGATATTGATACTTAAATGAAAGGCGGTGGCGATCCAGACATTGAAACCACGATCAGCCACGAGCCAGTAGAGCACCAGCGAATAAGCGATCATCAACAGGACAAAGAACGCCATGTAGGCCGCGCCGTTGGCGTAAGAGCCGATATGCCACAAGCCCCACAACATCCCGACCAGCAGCGAGGAGATCAACGGCCGTAGTTCCGGGTCGAGTCGCTTGTGCAAATACCCGCGCCAGCCCAACTCCTCCCCCAGGCTGCCAATTGCCAGCCCCGGTATCAGTAACCACAGGGCCGTTTCCGGGGCGGTTACGGTGGGGCGCAGGATGAGGAACAACACGGCCGCTACCGCCGCAGGCAGTAGCAACGCCAGTACCACGCCGCAAATCAGCGCCGTCCAGCCCCAGCGACAATCGCAGCCCGTCCCGCCGAAAGAGCAGGAGCATTGCCAGCGCCGCCAGTCCCGGCCCCCATTGGGGCAGGATGACCACGCCGTTGGCGATCCCGGTAGCCTCTTGCAGCCCACCGAGGATCATGGTAAACAAAAACGTCAGTATGTAAAACACAACCACACGAATGAGCCAGCTCATGATTCATCTCCTGTCACATACATATCGGGATGCCGGGGTGTGAAATCCCCTCGTTGCACCCGGTCAATTGCTGAGTCCAGCCAGCGCAAATAGCCCTGGCCCAACGCCAGAACATACTCCAGCGTCAGCATACTGTAGAAAACTGCCTGTTTGTCTGCGGCTTGCCCGGTTCCGGCCTGAATGTCCGCAAACATCTGCTCATAGAAAGCGTATTGGACGCGAATCTGATCGCGCTGGTGCTCCAACATAGCCAGAACCTGCTGCGGGTCCCGGTTGGCGGAGAAGAACACCTGGATGAGGAACGGCTCACGATCATCCTGTGGCGGCAGCGGCGTGCCCAGCCAGGCCTGGAGTTCCTCCGTGCCCGACTCCGTGATGGAGTAAACGTGACGATCCGGGCGTGCCGCCTGTTCAACTGTCTCGCGGTCTACCCAGCCGTCAGCCTCCAGTTGGGAGAGGGTACGGTATATCTGGCTCTGATCAGCCGGCCAGAAATGGCTGACCGAACTGTCAAACGCCTTTTTTAGATCGTAGCCCGACATGGGCCTGTAAGAGAGAAAGCCGAGGACGGCGTGCTTCAACGACATACTAAAGATTCCGGTAAGTTATTATAGGACAAGTCATATATGATTCGTCCTATAATAACCAGAAGGCAAGCGTCTGTCAATAGGCAAGTGCAAACTCGCCGATTCTGTGTAGCGATTATGGACTTGTTGGGGCTGCGGAAAAGAAAAAGGGGTAGACGGGATTCCGCCTACCCCTGAGGATACTACCGGATCAGGCTGCGTAATACAGCCAGATTCTCCTGATTCATATCAATCTTGGTGCCGTCCTCAGCCTCTTCGGTGGGCGGGGTTTCCAGATGCGCGCCGTGATCGGCCCAGCGCGGGTCATTGACGAAGTTGGCAAAGCCCTCACGGCCGATTTCGCCCTGACCGATGTGGGCATGGCGGTCCTTGCCTTCCCCCAGACCGAACTTGCTGTCATTGAGATGGAAGCAACGAATCTGGTCCAGGCCAACCGTCCTGTCAAACTCGGCCATGGTCGCCGCATAGGTTTCCGGCGTGCGGATATCGTAGCCCGCAGCAAAGGCATGGCAGGTGTCAAAGCACACTCCCAGCCGATCGTTCCGGCCGATGGCGTCCAGCACATAGGCCAGATGCTCAAAGCGGCCGCCGAGGTTCGTGCCCTGCCCGGCCATATTCTCCAGGCAGATGGTCGTCTGGGGGGCGGAATCGGCCGTCTCGTCCACCAGGCGGCTCACGGCGCGGGCAATCGAATCCAGCCCGGCCTCCGCCCCGCTTTCCATGTATGAGCCGGGGTGGAACGTCAGGAAAGGGATCCCCAAAGCGGCCGCCCGTTCAACCTCATCCTTCAATGCCTGGTAGGACTTCTCCCACAACGCCTCGTCCGGCGAGGCCACGTTAATCAGGTAACTGGCATGAACGGCAACCGGGAATATCTCGCTGTGTTTTTCCTGGGCGGCATGGTATTTGGCGATGTCATCCTCGCCAAGCGGCTTGGCCGCCCACTGCCGGTTGCTCTTGGTAAAGATTAGCATCGAATCGCAGGTGGCTTCGGCGGCGCGATCAAACGCCTTGTAAGCTCCACCCGCTACGCTGATATGTGCTCCTAATCGCATATGATGTTCCTTGCTCCCCCGACGTCTGTGCGCCGGACCTTCATGTCAGGTCCAGGGCTCGTTGCTTTCCCGGTCGGCCGTCAGGAAGCCGATTGACTCCAATCCATCCAGGGTATAGATACCGTCGCCGACCAGTCGCCAGACCGGATTCCCGGCCAGGTCTACGATGAACTCCCCTTTCAAACGCCCGCTCAGCTCATCATCCAGTGTATAAAGCTGGTCGCCCACAACATATCCAAACTGCTCTCCCTTGCGATCAACTACGCCACGCATGGCTCACATACCTCCCCAGAACGCCGGGCGGCGTCCTGCTCAGGGAACGGTAAACCGGGCAATGACCTGATCGTCGGCGTTCCAAAGTGTCAGAACCTCACCCGACCGCCAGGCCGGTTCCGTCAGTCCCCAATACAAATCGGCCGGTCCATTGCTCCCGGTGGCTGTATGCAGCCGGATACCGGCCCCTTCGCCAAAAATACTCGTCTGCCCAAAGGTATAGACGTTGCCGTCTTCGTCGCGGATCTTCCAGTTCAACATGGCCTGTTCGGCCGTACCGGAGTTAACAATCTGGATGACTTCCTCGTCCAGAGTGCCTACGCCCTCCACACCGGCCACCTCAATCTCGGCCGCGCCTTCCGCAACTGCCTGCTCCGTGGGGATGGGTGTCGGCAGAGCGACCGTGACTTCAATTGTCGGCGTCGGCTCGGCAATGCCACCGACAGGAATAATCAACTGCTGGCCGACGCTGATCAGATCAGGGTTTGTCAGGCCGTTGGCCTCCATGAGGTCATCCAGGCTGACGTCATAGGTGTTGCTGATGATGCCCAATGTTTCCCCCGCCTGAACGACATGTGTCGGTGGTTCGTCGGCCGATTCGGAAATCGTCTCATCCGTTTCTCCGGCCGGCGCAGGCAGGACTTCGGCCGATGTCGGCAGCGCCGGGGCGATGGTCGCAACAGCAGCCGCTGCGGCCGGGGCTTCTTCCGGCTGACGACTATCCCACCAGAACAGAATACCCAGGACCACTGCGGCCGAGACGATCACATTAAGCAGGAGGAAGGGCAACATCTGGCGGAATGTCATGGGTAAATTGTACCGTCATCAGGCAAGTTTGTCAGCGCAGCATAGGCCGGGCAATTCGCAAATTGTGTCCATAGAGCCGGTTTCGTAACGTTTAGAAGACGATTGGGAGACGATAGGCTGCTATACTGCTCCCATCAAGACGGGATTGACTGTTCGTTTTCGGCCGACTATATGACAATTAAGGAATCAACTTCCAACGAAATCCAACCCCGGCGGGTTAGCGGCCGCGCCTGGATTACGCTGATCGCGGCCGTTTTCCTGCTGCTGTGGCCGCTGGCATTAGTGGTGGTTAGCATCCAGGTGCCCACCGACGGCTGGTCCAGCTCTCCGGTAACAGAGAGTGCGGCACGTTCAGGGCCTTTCCAATTGGATTTCCCCATGGCGGACGCCAATCCGTCTTTACAGATCGGCGATGTCATCACGGCCATCAACGGCCGAGAGCTCGTGGAAGACCAACTACCGGCGCTGCCGTCTCCGTGGGAAGCAGGACAGACCGTCCGGTACACCGTTCAACGCGACGGGGAAACGATAGACATCCCGGTCACGCTGGTCCCGACGACCCTGTCCACCTACCTGGCCTATATGTTTCACCCCCCCTGGGCCTTCGTCATTGCCTCACTCGTCTGGCTAGCGGTAGCCGGGTTTGTCTTTTACAAGCGGCCGAATGATCACGCGGCCCAGTATCTGCTTATCGCCGCTGCTTACCTTTTCGGGGTGGTTTCCAACAATTTCGTCAAGGCCACTATTGCCCTCTATGCCCAACCGCCGCTGGTTGTCAGCCTGGAGGCCCTGTATGAGACCGGCCCGATCTGGGCTTTCGCCGTATCCCTGATCTTGTTCATGCTGGTGTTTCCCGTCCCCCTCTGGCCTCTCAGTCGCTTTCCCAGAGGAGTGCCGATCCTGTTTTACGGGTTGACGATAGGTGCCGAGGTATTTGTCATGCCGCGCTATCCGGACCTGGCATTGACCGCCGGTGCCCAGACGACAGTCGCGGCTCTGGCCTTTGTGGGCACTTTTATTGCAGTGGTGGTAACGGTTATCTGGTCACTCTATTACAACATTCGCCGATCACATGATCCGATTGCCAGGGCCCAATACCGGTGGCTGGCTCTGGGTCTGGTAGTCGGCCTCATACCGTACTTCCTCTGGCCTGTCGTGCCCTTGCCCTGGATCCCCGACCACGCCCAGTTACTCTATGAGGCCACCACACTGCTCACCATTGTGTTCCCGATTGCGCTGGCCGTTGGTATTCTGCGCTACCGGCTATTTGATATTGACGTCATCATCCGGCGGACCACCTCCTATGCCATCCTGACGGGGCTGCTGCTGCTGGTTTACTTCGGCAGCATCGTTATCCTGCAGCGCCTGCTCTCGCCCATCACCGGCGAATCCACCGTGGCTGTCGTTCTGTCTACGCTGCTCATCGCCGCGCTGTTCTTCCCCTTGCGCCGCCGCGTGCAGGAGGTCATTGACCGGCGCTTCTTCCGCCAGAAGTACGACGCTGAGCAGGTCATGGCCGAATTCGCCGCCACCGTGCGTGACGAAACCGACCTGGACGCACTGACGGCCGAGCTCATGCGCGTCATCCAGGAGACGATGCAGCCGGAGTTTGTCAGCGTGTGGTTGAAGGAGCCGGACAAGCAATGACCCAGCCAAGCGCCAAGCGACACTTTGACCGCGCTGCAGGTCTTTACCTGCTCCTGACCGGCGCCTTGCTCGTCTTCGCCGTCGCTAACACCGTCTATCGCTTCAGCCTGCCGACCGACGGCTGGTTGTCAACCGAGCCCGAAGGTATCGATACCTTCGGCTACATCTATGATGCCAACATCATGGGCGCGCCATCAGACCTGCAAGCAGGCGATCACCTGGTTGCTGTCGAGGGCATTTCGCTTTCCGGAGCCTCACCAACAACGCTTTGGGCCGTGACAGACAAGTGGCAAGAAGGCAGCACCATGCGCTATACCATCGAGCGCGACGACCAGACGCTGCATGTCGACGTGCCGTTGGTAAAGTGGGACCTGATCAGCTATTGGCGTGGCATCGGCCGATCGATTGCCAACGTGTTCAACTATGTTGGCACGGTCCTATTTGCAGCCGTCGCTCTGTTGGCGTTCTGGCGTAGCCCGGATAATCCGGCGGCTCGCGCACTGTGGGTCATTGCCGCCGCGGCGTTTACGGCCGTCATCACCCTTGACTTTCTGCCGCAGATGGTGGTGGATGGTGCCAATCCCATCACGTCGCTGACGCAGGTATTCATCATCGGCTTGCTGTTCACGGTCCTTTTCCCACCGAGCCTCATTCGCTTTGCCCTCGTATTCCCAAAGCGTTCGCCTCTGCTACAGAAGTGGCCGTGGCTGGCGTGGGCACCTTACCTGGTCGGCCTGCTGGTCCTCATAGCCTTTGCCTTTGGGCAGTTTGGCGTCGGGTTCGCCTGGATCTCCGCCAGCTTTGTGATTGCGTTCGTGATCATCATTTACAACGCGATTATCTACAGGGATGCTGTGAGCCGCGCGCAGTTACGTTGGGGCGTTGGCGGCGTAGCGCTTGGGCTGGCGCTACTGTTACTAGATAACATTCCCACATTCATTCCCAGCATCTCGGAACCAGTCCAGGTCTTGGTGTATTCACTCAGTGCGTTCGGCCTGGGCATAATGGGCATTGGCCTGGGCATCGCTGTCATGCGCTACCGGCTGTTTGACATTGACGTCATCATCCGGCGGACGACCTCCTATGCCATCCTGACCGGCATGCTCCTCCTGGTCTATTTCGGTAGCGTAATCATCCTGCAGCGGCTGCTCGCGCCCATCACCGGTGAATCCACTGTGGCCGTGGTGCTGTCCACACTGCTTATCGCCGCGCTGTTCCTGCCGTTGCGCCGTCGCGTGCAGGAGGTCATTGATCGGCGCTTCTTCCGCCAGAAATACGATGCCGAACAGGTGTTGGAGCAGTTTGCCGCCACCGTGCGTGACGAAACCGATCTGGACGCGCTGACGGCCGAGCTCGTCCGCGTTATCCGGGAAACGATGCAGCCGGAGTTCGTGTCTGTCTGGTTGAAGGAGCCTGAGAAGTGAGCCACCCGGAGAACGAACGGCGCTTCGATCGCGGCGCGTGGCTAACGCTGGCGGCAGCCGTTGTGTTGTTGTTGTGGCCGCTGACCTTGAGCATCATTTTCGCCGGAATTCCCTCCGACGGCTGGGCCAGCTACTCACTGGAGGGCTTCTACGACGGCCCGTTTATAATGAACTACAGTCTGACCGGGCAACCCACCCCGCTACAGACAGGGGATGTTGTTGTAGCCATCGATGGGCAGCCCCTAACCAAAGGCCAACCGACAACCTTGCCACAGCCCCTGGTGGCCGGGGAAATTGCGGACTACACCATCGAACGCAACGGTCAGACATTGGAAGTAGCCATTCCACTCGTGCAGATCGGGTTGAGAGCGTACGGGGCAATCTGGCTGCATGATCCGCTTAAGAGCGTAGGGACACTGGTGACGCTGGTCATTGCCGCAGCCGTCTTCTTTCTGCGCCCCCGATCGGCTGCCGCGCGCTTCATGCTGATCGCCTTCACCTACCTGGCGGGCAACGCGATACTGGATATCGTCGGTAACCCCTTTGTCTACGCCTTGTCGCCGGCAGCCATCTTCCTGGCCCAATTCTACCAAACAGGCTACGCACTGGGCCCAAATGCCCTCCCTCATCTGTTTAGTCTTGGTCTTTCCGGTGTACCTACCACCCATGCAACGCTTTCCTCGGGCTTTACCCATGCTGCTGTATACTGTACCGCTTGTCATGATGGCCCTGAGCGTGCCGCGCTATCCGGCCACTGCCCAGACCGGGTTGCAGTCACTTTTCGGTGCCGGTACGTTCATATCCTTCATATTTCTGACGGCTGTGGTCACCTTTGGTGCAATCATTTACAACCTGCGCACGGTGAAGGATCCTGCTACCCTGGCCCAGGTGCGCTGGATGATTTTTGGTCTTGGTATTGGGACAGGCCTGACACTCATTCTGGACGTCATCCCCCGGTTGCAGCCGTGGTCGTACCTCACGGCGCTAGCCCTGCCCATCGCCCTGGCGGTCGGCATTCTGCGCTACCGGCTGTTCGACATCGACGTCATCATCCGGCGGACAACCTCCTACGCCATCCTGACCGGGCTGCTGCTGCTGGTCTACTTCGGCAGCATCGTCATCCTGCAACGCCTGCTCTCGCCCATCACCGGCGAATCTACCGTGGCTGTGGTTCTGTCCACGCTGCTCATTGCCGCGATGTTCTTCCCTTGCGCCGCCGTGTGCCGGACGTTATTGACCGGCGCTTCTTCCGCCAGAAGTACGACGCCGAACAGGTCATGACCGAGTTCGCCGCCACCGTGCGTGACGAAACCGACCTGGACGCACTGACGGCCGAACTCGTCCGTGTCATCCAGGAAACGATGCAGCCGGAGTTTGTACACGTATGGTTGAAGGAGCCTGAGAAATGAATCCGTCTACGAGTGAACGACGCTGGACTTTCGGAGCCTGGTTGACGCTGGCCGCCGTCGTCGTAATGCTGGTCGTGCCGACCGTGACCGGCATCGTCCAGATGAATTCCCCCTCCGACGGCTGGGCAGCCGAACGGTCCGGTGAAAACGGTGAAACTTACCCATGCTGTACCCTGTAACCGATGGCGTCGAAACGCCGCTTCTACCGGGGGATGTGGTGTCGGCAATTGACGGACGGCCGCTTCAGCCCGGAAAATGGCCGTCCCTGCCGGCGGATCTACAGGTCGGCCAAACCCTGAACTACACCATCGAAAGCGCGGGAAGCCCGCAGGAAGTCCGGGTGCAGCTTATCCAACCCGGACCGAAGGATTCTTCGTCTCATCTTGGCGCGCCTTCAGCGCCGATCCGGTTCTGGCCGTCGTCAGCGTGTTATCGCTGGTACTGGCGGGCATCGTCTTTGTGCTGCGACCGGGCGACCCGCCGGCGAGATATCTGCTGTTGATCTTCACCATGTTTTCGGCCACCGCCTTTCTGGTCGAGGCGTCATATTCACTTTACCATTATCAATTGCCGGGTCCACTGCTGTTTCTCTCCGAAATGGTTACCAGCGGATGGGTAACAGTGTTTATGCCGGCTCTGGCCTTGTTAGCCCTTTCATATCCTGTCGCCAAGGGCCCGATGCGGCGCACCCCACGTCTCACGCCGGCGCTGTTCTTCGGCATCCCCCTGATCCTGTTCGCGGGCTTAACCGGGTATATTGTACTAACCCGTGATCCCGGCGCTGTGAATATCGTCAACATTATCGCCACCCTGTTCATCGCCATCGTCTGTCTGGGGACGGCCGCTGTGGCGCTGATACACAATCTGTTCACCGTGCGCGATCCCCTGGCGCGGGCCCAAATGCGCTGGTTTGGGCTGGGGTTGGGGTTTGGCCTCGTGCTGCCCCTGGCGATGGTATTCATCATAACCGGCGGCAGCTTTGAACCCACAGCACCCTGGCAACAAGTAGTAAACGGCATAGCGACGCTATTGACATTGCTGTTGCCCGTCTCTCTGGCCGTCGGCATCCTGCGCTACCGGTTGTTTGATATAGACGTCATCATCCGGCGCACGACATCCTACGCCATCCTGACCGGATTGTTGCTACTGGTTTACTTCGGCAGTGTCGTTGTCCTGCAACGTTTGCTCTCGCCCATCACCGGCGAATCTACCGTGGCTGTGGTCCTGTCAACATTGCTCATCGCCGCGCTGTTCCTGCCGCTGCGGCATCGTATTCAGGACATTATTGACCGGCGTTTCTTCCGCAAGAAGTATGACGCCGAGCAGGTGCTGGCCGGATTTGCGGCAACTGTTCGGGATGAAACGGATCTCGACGCGCTGACGGCCGAACTCGTCCGCGTCATCCAGGAGACAATGCAGCCGGAGTTTGTGCACGTATGGTTGAAGGAGCCTGAGAAATGAACCCATCTACCAATGACCGTCATTTCGACCGGGGCGCATGGGCGACCCTGATCCTGCCCAGCGCACTACTCATTTTCGCCGTCGTCATGCTGGTCTATCGCTTCACATTGCCGACAGACGGTTGGTTTTCAGAACAACCGGACGATTTGGATGCGACCGGCTATGTGTACAAGACAAACATCATGGGTGCCCCGTCCGATTTGCAGCCCGGCGATTACCTTGTAGGGGTTAACGGCTTTCCCCTGACAGATTCAATGTCCATGCTCTGGCCGGTACGGGAGGACTGGCAGGTGGGGAACACCGTGCGCTACGCTGCCCGACGGGGTGACGAGACTCTGGAATTTGACGTGCCGCTTGTGAGGTGGAACCTGAGCAGCTATTGGCGCGGCCAGGGTCGGTCGGTTACGGATATCATTGGCTTTGCAGGTTTAATTGCCTTTCTGGGTGTGGCGCTGCTGGCCTTCTGGCGCAGTCCGGCCAACCCGGCGGCCCGCGCGCTGTGGGTCATGGCCGCTGTAATATTTACCTCGTTCGTTGTTGGCGACTTGCTACCATTCACCATAGCAGATGTAGTGGATCCGCTATCCTCCAGCACGCAGTCCGCCTTTATCGGGGCGCTATTCACTGTCCTTCTGCCACCAGCGTTAATCCGCTTCGCCCTGGTATTCCCTAAGCCTTCGGCATTACTGCAAAAGTGGCCGTGGCTGGCCTGGGCGCCTTACCTGATTGGACTTCTGGCTCTCGTGGCCTTTGTTCGCAAGGCCTACATCTTTACCTGGGGTTGGATGGCGGCCGGTGTGGTCATTGCCGTCGGGATTCTCATCTACAATGCCGTTACCAGCCACGATGCCGTCAGCCGGGCCCAATTGCGCTGGGGCTGGGTGGTATGGTCATTGGACTGGCCTTTTTCTTCCTGTCAGCCTTTTCCGGGTTTTTCTTCGATGTATCCGATCGGGTACAGGGCATTCTGGATATATTCGGCTCACTCAGCTTTGGGATCATGGGCATCACGCTGGGGATCGCTGTCATGCGTTACCGGCTGTTTGATATTGACGTCATCATCCGGCGCACCACCTCCTACGCCATCCTGACCGGATTGCTCCTGCTGGTCTACTTCGGCAGTGTCATCATTCTGCAACGCCTGCTCTCGCCCATCACCGGCGAATCTACCGTGGCTGTCGTGCTCTCCACGCTGCTGATTGCCGCACTGTTCCTGCCGCTGCGCCGTCGCGTGCAGGAGGTCATTGACCGGCGCTTCTTCCGCCAGAAATACGACGCCGAGCAGGTCATGGCCGAGTTTGCCGCCACCGTACGTGACGAAACGGATCTCGACGCGCTGACGGCCGAACTCGTCCGCGTCATCCAGGAGACGATGCAGCCGGAGTTTGTCAGCGTCTGGCTCAAGGAGCCTGATACATCCGTCAACGAGTGACCAACGCTTTGTTCGGGAGCACAGTGGAGAATCACTCTCCTCAGATTAACGGCCGTTATTCTCCCAGGAAATAGCCTGTCGGAGTCGTTCTACTATCTGCCCCTGAATCGTTCCGGGCACGATCAACCACCTGTCATGCCGGTAGGGCTGCCGAAATCCGGTAGGCGACGCGGCACGTTTCACAGTCGTTACCTTCCTCCCTTGACATCTCATGTTCTGTGTTGTATATTTTCATCATGTCATCATATGACCTTATCTCATCCACGTCACTGCGACGACGATACGGGCTCATCACCTTCCTCATCTGGTTCGCAACGGCACTCCCGCTGGCACTGTCGGTCCTGCTGATCCAGGCGCGGGGTCTGAGTCTCAGCGAAATCGGCTTTGTGATGGGAGCCTATTCGCTCATTATCGTTCTTCTGGAAGTGCCTACTGGGGGCCTGGCTGATGCGATCGGCCGCAAGCGTGTTGCCCTCCTGGCTTACGCGCTGGAAGCGCTATCCAGCATTCTGTTACTGGTTGCGTTTTCCTTTCCGGCTTTTCTGGTGGGGATGATGGTCTACGGTGTCGGCCGCGCGCTGTCGTCCGGCTCTCTTGATGCCTGGTTTGTCGACGAGCTCCAGGCGGCCGATTCCGAAGTCAGGCTGCAACCGGAACTGGCGGCCATTGAAACTGTGACTCTGCTCGCGCTGGGATCGGGAACACTTATCGGTAGTATCCTGCCCCAGTTATTCTCGGCCCTGCCACCGGACGGCACGGCGATCCTGACCCCCCTGGCGACACCGATTATCGGCTCATTTGTTGTGCGCATCGTGATCCTGGTTGCCATCGCCCTGCTTGTTCACGAAACACGAGAGATCGCGGATGATTCCGGTTGGCGAGCCGGGCTACGCACGGCACCATCCATGATACGGGATTCACTGGCACTGAGCCGGACCAACAAACGCTTTGTCTTGTTGATGTTGGCCTCATGCGCCGGGGGATTTGCATTGATGAGTCTGGAATCATTCTGGCAACCCTTCTTCGCCCAACTTCCCGGCGCCAGTACGGCCGACGGTTCGCCCCGGACCATCCTCTTTGGGGTCATCATGACGGGTTACTTCCTGGTCGGAATGGCCGGCAATCTGCTGGCTGCACCTCTAAGCCGTAAGCTAAACCAACGGTACGGGCTCGTTAGTGCGCTGGCTCGCGTGCTTCAGGGTGTGTTCATGATCTTCCTGGCGGCATCCAGCGCATTGGTCCCGGCGGCCGCTTTCTACTGGTTGGTCTTTTTGACGGCCGGGCTGGGCACTTCGCCACACGCCACACTGGTCAACAATGAGATACCGGCGGAGCAACGCTCAACCATGTTGTCCGTACAGTCGCTGGCCTTCTACGCAGGCAGTTTTCTGGGTGGTGCAGCATTGGGTTGGCTGGCCGAGAATTGGTCGATTGCCGGGGCCTGGGTACTGGCAGCCTTCGTTATCGCTCTGTCATCCGTAGCCTACATCGCTCTCGATCGCAGTCACAGACAAGCAGTGATGGCACAATCCACGGAGCCTTCGTAACGCGGTAATGAAGTCCCGGATTGCGATTCTACGGTACAATCATCGTGATGACTGAGCTATCAACCACTACGCCACTACCGCGACGCACGCTGGCCGAACAGATGGCCGCCTCTCTGACAGAAGCAATCATCGCCGGGCAATTCGCGCCCGGTGAGGCACTACCGACAGAGCCGGAACTGGCCGAGCAATTCGGTGTCAGTCGCGCCGTGGTGCGTGATGCCACACGCATGCTTGTCGCCCGTGGGCTGGTAGACGCTCAGCATGGCCGGGGCGTATTTGTCACTGATTCGCCTATCGCGCCGTTTGGCGACGCCCTCCTGCTCGCCTTACGTCGTACCGGAGCGACGGCCTGGGATGTGGAACGGTTTAACCAGATGGTCCTGCCCGACGTGATGGCCGAAGCAACTCGCCAGGCAACCGAAGAAGATCTGAACGAGATTCGTCGTCTGGCGGATGCGTACAAGACAATCTTCAATACGGTGACCCGTCGCACATGGGATCAAACCGACCCGCCGTCTCAGGATCAAGAGATTTCGATGGCTGCGTTCCGATCCTTTTACCGCGCGATTTTCATGGCAACCCATAATGCCCTCTGGTCGCTATTAATTGACCCCTTGCTGCGCTTGCGTATGCCCCGATCCTGGGATTCGAGCAATCTAACTGTGGACGAATTCATTGACCATGAAAACCGGCTCATTGATGCCTGGGTCGCGGCAATCGTCGGACGCGATCCGGATCAGGCGCGATCAGCAGCCGCAGAGTTGGTCAGCCTCCCCCCGGAAGCTGAA
Source organism: Chloroflexota bacterium (assembly GCA_041390945.1). Lineage (GTDB taxonomy): Bacteria > Chloroflexota > Anaerolineae > Promineifilales > Promineifilaceae > Promineifilum. The sequence goes on along the minus strand of JAWKOY010000021.1, from coordinate 149,917 downwards.
ACCGCTATGCGCGCGACGCCGGTGGGCGAGATACCGCAGATACCAGTAACTTTGCCGCCTTCATCAGCGATATAGAAAAGCCTGGCGCACTCCAGCGTCAACCGTACCTGAGGCTGAAGGGGTTAGGTAAGCGAACGGAACGGGGTGACTGGTTGAGGGTTGCGCTTGCCAGCCTCACGCCTACCGGGAAAGGTCATGGACAAACTTGCGTTTCTCAAAAATCTGGCCGATGACGTGTTTCTTTATGACGAGATGCGGACGGCGATTATGACGCAGTAGCAGATAAAAAGAACCGGCAGGCTCTGAAAAAGCCTGCCGGTTTTGATCAATCGAACCGGACTTAATTAATCGCTTCCAGCAGCACCGCATCAATGAAGAAATCTTTATTGGCGTACTTGCTTTTGAAGCGCAGCAGAACTTCTATCTCGGCCGGGCTGTTCAGCGTGAATTCGACCTCGTGATAATACCACTCCCGGTCGCCCATCTCGCGGGCATTGGCCCACTGGCCCATCTTCTGCCCGTTGGCAACAATCCACGCCCCGGATTCGGCCGTATAGGTATCCCAGGTGGGGTCGTTGGGGTCGAGATTTTCCTGCCAGTGAAGCTGCACCGGCACAGTCAGCCGGTAGGTACCGGCCGGCAGAGAAACCATTTGTAACAGCTCGCTGCCAAACGAGTTTCCCCGATTAAACATCTTGTAGGTGTAATCCCCGTCGAGGATAAGCGCGTTCGGACCGCCAAGCCATTCATTTTCCGGCAGTGTCCAGTATGGTTTGTGGAGGCACTCCGGCAGGCTGCGCGCTTCGTTGACCGGATCATCATAGAGTTTCTCACCCTTCTCCAGCCAGGAGAGCACCCAGCCAGTGGGCTGCTGCTTGAGCTGGTTATCTACCGGGGAGTAAATATCGGTCCAGCCGTCCTCGAAGCTGCCGTTCACAATAAGGTTATCGCTATTCGGATCCGGTGTAGGGCGCGGGGTGCCGGTCGGACCTGGGGTAGCGGTGGCCGTCGGTTGCGGCGTATTGGTCGGTACAGGTGTCGGGGTATTGTCCGGCACGAAGATGGCCGGTAAATTGGATGACTGTGGATCCGTGGAAGCCAGGGCAATATTTGCCCGGCGATCACTGTGCCATTGCCAGCCGGCAATGATGATTAGCGTGATGATAACGGCCGCAACGCCAACCACGCGTGCAGTGGGTGTGGTCTGTTTATTCACGATGTCTCACTCCTTCCCGGCCGGACCAGGCCAGCCATACATAAACTGTACGCGAGTGAGGGGGTTGTGTCAAAGTGCGTTGTGCAACAATGCCGATTCACTATGAATGAAGTAAGGTAAGGGCTGCAATCCGATTCACAATAGGCACGGGCTCGTGTGCTATACTTAAGATATTAGCCTTGAGGCGTAACATGATTTCGTACCGAGAGATCGTCACCGCAATTAAACAATTACCGACCGAAGAACGCTTGGCCCTGTTGGAGGAATTGGCGCATTCTCTGGTTGATGACATTCAGCCACAAGAGGCGACCTCTTCAGTGACAAGGGTTCGGGGTATGCTTCGATCAAATAGTCCCATGCCGTCGGAAGTCGAGCTTCGCGAAAGTTATAGTGATTATCTGATCCAGAAGTACTCCTGATGCGCGTCTTGCTTGATACGAATGTTGTCTTGGATCTCTATCTCGATCGAATCCCCTTTGCAGATGCGGCGGCGGCACTCTGGCAAGCACATGAGCAGGGCGACCTGGTGGGTTACGTTTCGAGCATTACCCCGGTTAACATCTATTACATTGCTCAAAAACTTAAAGATGAACGAACTGCCCGACAGGCAGTTATCGAACTGTTGTCAACGCTACGGGTATGCCCAACAGATCAACTCGTCTTAAGTGCCGCGATTGAGTTGCCCATTCGGGATTACGAGGATGCCGTCCAAATAGCTTGTGCCATGTCGATGAGTCTGGATGCAATTGTAACTCGCAATCTTGATGACTATGCCTCATCGCCGATACCGGTTTATGCCCCAACCGATTTTCTCCAGAAATATCTGCCTGATGCCTAATCCACGCGGGGTCTTCACGTATCCCGGTTGATTCCCATCAAAACTGCGGTAATTAATCAGTTTGGGGTTCGTCCCCGGCATCCTGGTTCTTCCACTCATCAAACGAGTCTGCATAATACCAGATCAACAGTTTGGCATCCGCCCAGGGGCGCAAGGCATCCATCATCTGCAACCCAACCGGTGAGATAAGCGCCTGACGCAGGGCATTTTCGTTGTTGAAGTATGCCTCGACCATCAGGTGAAAGCGTGACTGGCCGGTTGGCTGTCCGGTGACGCGGCTGACCTCCAGCTTGACCAGTCCGGGAAGTTGCTCCAGCAGGGGCAAGTGGGTGGCGCTGTAAAAATGTTCCAGCGCCGCCTCATCATCCACACGGTAATAGACCACGACAAACTTAATCATGCCGCCCTACTTGGTCCATATCTCCGTTAGCTGTTGCTTAAGGGCTTCGCGCTTCTGCCGGTATTCCTCATCGGCAATGTCCCCGGCATCGTAGGCGTTATCCAGGTCCGCGATTTCCCGCAGCAGAGCGTCGGCATCCGGGCTGGGGTTGCGGGAGTCGCCGGTTGGGTAACGGCTGCTCCGGCCTCGGCCACATACACTTCATCCGGTGTCTGACGAGCCTGCCAGCCTCGCCACAGGAAAATGCCGGCGATGGCGGCCAGGATGAGCGCGGTGCCGCCAACGATAAGCTCGGTAGTCTGATTGCGATTTGTCGTCGCGCCCTCAGCCCCTTCCACCAACCGTGGACGGCCGTCGAGTTCAATCGTAATATTGTCGCCGGCGGGAATGGCCGCGCGATTGTAATTTAGGAAAACCTCACCGGTCTGGAACTGCTCCGGACCGGAAGTCGACCAGCCCTCACCTGTTACTTCCACGCCGTTGTCAGCCAGAATAATCGTACTGCTGGCCGCAGGGTAATTCATCGGGTGGGTGATCGCCATTCCGCTTTCATACGGCAGTTCGTAGGTCGTCAACAGAGTCAAGGCGCCGCCACCGGGCCGAATCGGCATGGGGTCGGCCCAGCCACCGGCAATCGGTACCAGATCGTTGGCCGGCAAGAAGGAGTCCAGGGAACCAAAGGACCGCTGGAAGGACAGGTTCTCGGCCGCTTCCGGGATCGATATCTTCACCGTCCCCTGGGTTGGGTCCCCGATTCGCCGATAAACACCGTATCGGAATCATTATTGATAATGTACAGCTCATTGACCCGCACGCGATCTTCGCCGGTGAATTCCAGAACGACATGCAACTGGGCAATGCTGATGGCCGAGGGATCCGTTGTTGAATCGAAAACCGTAATTGGCATCTCAAGTTCAGAATTGCCGTGGCTCAACTGGTTCGCGGCGCTGTTAAAGCTCAGGTCCCCGTACGGTACGCTGGCAATATAGATCCAGTCCGGCGGCACATCTGTCAGGTCGAAGCGGAAGGTTCCGTCGGTCTCCACCGTAGTGGACATTGACATCGTTTCGGTCAGGTCCGGTGTGAAAGCCCGCAGGGAAACGGTTTCGCCGATAAAAGGCATACCCGTTGTACCGTTGAGCACATCCCCCGTGATAACACCGGCGGCGATAGGCTGGCTCAGAATGGCCGAGTTAACGTAGTCATAGCTGAACGTTCGGGCGTAATCCACGACGGCCCAGAGGTCATCATCGGAAAGTTCGTAGGCATGGGCGTCAACCACACCGGGAGCCAATGTGTTGAAGACCGCCTGATTACTGCGGTTGAACCAGTAATCTACCTGGGTCAAATCGGCAGGAGGTGTAGCCAGATCGGCCGCGTCCGGGCCGTAGCCCATCCCCGTATCCCCATGACAGGCAGCGCACTCGGATTCATAAACAGCCTGACCCTGCTCAATGGCTTCCGGTGGGGTGCTCAGGCTGTAAACGGCCGCGACCAAATCCCAGCGGCCGGTATCGTCAATCGGGTTACTGCTGGCTGAACCAAACGGCGGCATGCCGACATCCAGATTACCGGTGGTGATGATGTCATACATGGTTGCCGGTTCGGCGGTTTGCCTGTAGGCCGGATCGGTGAAGTCCTTCGGTGGTGTCGGCAGATTGGCAGACAGGTCACCGTCCCCTGCCCCTGTCTCACCGTGACAGTTGGCGCAACGGGCTGAAAAGAGGTCAAGGCCCGCTTCACCGTCCGGCGTTTCCGACGGCAGAACCGGCTCCTGCGCCACGCCGGGATGGGCGCTCAGCAAGAACAGGAACAGCGGTAAGAGAAGGGCAATCAGGCTAAAAAGGACCCGGCTCGCGCCGGGATGGTATCGCTTATTTCGGAACATAATGTGGGTACTTTTACCGGTTAAACAGATTGAATTGGTTGTGGTTCGGTGGTCAAACTATAACCACAGGATGAGCAGAAGCGATCATCGGGATCAACCGGCTGCCCGCATTGGGGACAGAATCGGGTGACCGGGATCGTGGTTTTTGCAGCCGGGGCCGGTTGCGCAGGCGCTTTGGCCGGGGCAGCCGTCGCTTTTTGCCGCATTTGTTGCACGGCCGCTTCGATGTCGGCGTCTACTTCAGCCGGAGTGCGCAGCTTGCGGACGGCCGCTTCGATCTGGTCGTCGACGCTCATCGCGACCGGCGCATCTGCGAACTCGTTATAACCCAGTTGATCCAGTTGCTGGAGGGTCAATGCGGCCCGCTTCAGAAGCAACGGCCGATCATGAGCGTATAGCTCCGGGGCAACCTTGCCTGCTTCCATATCACTGTCCAGGCTCCGCAAATCCTGCATCAATGCATCTTTCTGGGCCAGAAGCGATTCAATTTGCTCCTCTTCCTCAAAGTCAGGATCGATTGGCTGGAGGAAAGGACGGGTTAGAAACAGCAGGACAACCAGAACCAGGGCCAGGCCCAGCAACAGGGAGCCTATGGTAAACGATGAAATCACAATGATATCCCCCGCCTCTGTTTGTCTACTTACTGCACTAACATGCGCTGGATAAGACTATCCAGTGTGAGCTCGTCTAACGGACCAATCTGGACATAGGAGATTGTTCCGTTTTGATCAATAAAAAAGGTTTCCGGCACACCGGTGATCTCGTATGCCTGCGAGATATCAGTCCCCAGGTCAGGTGCATGGGGGAACGTAACACCGAAGTCCTTCATGTACTCCAGAGAGTTTGGCTCAACATCCGAGTAGGCTACACCCAGGAACACCACACCCTGGTCCTTGTACTTCTGCCAGGCCTGTTCCAGAGCGTCCGTCTCATACCGGCATTCCACGCACCAGGAAGCCCAGAAGTTAAGCACCACCGGGTTCCCGCGCATATCGGCCAGTTCGGCGCTGGGCAGGCCCTGCCACTCGTAGCCGTCAAAGAACTCCACCGTAAAATCCGGTGCTTCGGAGCCGACTTCAGGTCGGGTGGCGTTGGCATTCATCAGGCCCCAGCCCAGCAAAGCCAGGAGGCCAAATATCGCCAGCCAGATGGCAACCGTTGTCCAGCGAATTTTCCGCTTGCCGCCTTCTTCCACCGGCGCATCTGCGGCAACCGGCGAGGTGGGCGTCGTTGTCGTCGTCTGAATGGATTCGGTCATAGCTTGTCTTCCATCCGGGCACTAGTCGCCCAGTTCATCCTCCACACGGGAGATATAATCGTCCAACTCCGCACTGGTCGTTCCGGGAGCCGGTCGTGGCTTTTCCGGGACGGCGGCCGTTTCCGGCGAGTCGCCGGGGGATCCACCGGACATTACCACGTCTGCAGACGGAGCATGTAAACCGCGCATAAAGCGGAAAAACAGCATAGCCGCCAGCGCAATGCCCAGTATGGGAATAATCCACAGCACAATCAGGCTCACCCCGCGACGCGGCGGGTTTGCCAGCACGCCTTCACCATATTGACGGGCAAAGTAATCCAGTACGTCCTGCTTGCTGGCACCTTCGCTTAACTGGGTTCGGATCAGTTCACGCCAATCCGCACAGGCCTGCGTGGCACACACATCCAGCGGCGTGCTCTCGCATACGGGGCAGTATAGGTCAGAAGCCACGTCGTTGACATCATCATCGGTGATATCATCCTGAGCAAACACTGTACCGGCCAGGAGCAACGCTACTAAGGCAAGCAATACAACAGCCAACAGGCGACGAGATGATAAGCGACGATCCATATGATCTTAGTCTCCTGCAGCCGGGGCCATCGAGCTGGGATGGCTCACTGTGGCCCGCTTGCGCTCCGATTCCGGCCATGCCGCAATGAGGGTACCGAGGATAAAGACAATACCGCCGGCCCAAATCCAGTTCATCAACGGGTTCAGATAGGCACGGAACGTCGCCGCGTTGGCTGAGGTAGGCTCCCAATTCACCAGGATGGTGTAGAAGTCTTCCGTAATCGTTGAGTTGGATGAAGGAATGGTCATCGGCTGCATCGTGCGTGTATACAACTCAATGCGTGGCGTCAGCTTCTTCACGAACTCGCCGTCTTTATAAACATCCACGTCTGCTTCGGTGATTTGCAGATCATCCGCGCCATCGTAACGGCTGACACTGTTGAAGACCATTTCATACCGGCCAAGTGTCAGGCTTTCACCGGAAAGCAGGCGCACCTGCGTTGTCTGTTGATGGAGCTCCACAGCCACAATACCGAAGGCCATGATCAGCACACCGATATGGATCCAGTAGCCGCCATAACGACGCCGGTCGCGGGCCATCAGCCGGTTGAAGGCAGTCCACGCGGATTCGCCCTTACTGCGCATGCGGGCGCTTATACCCTTGGCGAACTCGGCGATGGTCAGGCCGGCCGAGAAGCTGACAATCCAAAATCCCAGCAGAGTAGGCCAATCCCGGTAGCCCAGCACAAAGAGTAGAACCACGACACCAACGGCCGCCAGGGCGGGCCAGATCAGTGACTTGCCTAATCGCTGGAGGCTGGTGCGGTACCACATCGTCAACGGAGCAACTCCCATCAACAACACCAGGGCGCCGAACAATGGGGCCAGGGCGCGTTCGTATACCGGCGCCCCAACAAAGCCCTTCTCACCGGTAAACAGTTCGGAGAAGATGGGGTAATACGTAAACAGAAAGACCACGGCCAGAATGGCGATGATCAGGAAGTTGTTATAGAGAAATGCCGCCTCGCGAGAGAGGTAAGAATTAAGGCGGTTCTCCGATTTCAGCATATCGCGGCGAGTAGTCATCCAGTAAGCCGAGAAGATGAACATGATCGCGATGAAACCAAAGAAGAAGGGGCCAATCGCCGATTGGGCGAACGCGTGAACAGACGAAATGACGCCACTGCGAACGACAAATGTACCCAGGATGACCAGACAGAAGGTAAGCACGATGAGGAACATGTTCCACATTTTGAACATGCGCATCTTCTCCTGGATCATCACGGAATGGAGAAAGGCCGTCGCCGCCAACCAGGGCATGAGCGAGGCATTCTCAACCGGGTCCCAGCCCCAGTAACCGCCCCAGCCCAGTACATCATAGGCCCACCGTCCGCCGAGGATCAGACCCAGGCTGAGGAAGAGCCAGGCAACCAGTGTCCAGCGGCGCGTGGTACGAATCCAGTTGTCGCCTGCCTGCTTGGACATCAGGGCAGCCATAGCAAAGGCATAAGGCACGGTAAAACCGACAAAGCCCAGGTAGAGCATGGGCGGGTGAATGATCATACCCGGATGGCGCAACAGGGGGTTGAGGCCGTTGCCGTCCGCAGGGACCACAGCCAGGCGGGTGAACGGGCTTTCGATAAAGGCCGAGATAAACAGGAAGAAGATCTGCGTCATGCTGGCAACAATGATGACGTAGGGCATGAGCGCCTTCTGGTCACGCCACTTGCTCATCATCGCAGCGGCCGTGAACGTCGCCATCAACAGGTTCCAGAACAGCAAGGACCCGGCCTGGCCGCCCCAAAGCGCCGTCACCTTCAGATAGGTCGGCATATCGCGGCTGCTTACCTGCCAGACGTAATCAAGGGAGAAGTCACTGGTCACCAGCGAATAAATAATAGCTAGTGCAGCCAGCACGACTAATGGAAAGACGATAATGACGGCATTCCGGGCACTGCGAACCCAGCGGTCATCGTTGAGCCGCACGCCAATTATGGCGGACAGGGCAGCGAAAATGGCTGTCCCAAAAGCCAGCAATAAGGAGATATATCCCAGGTCAGCAATCATAATGCACCGTTTAGCCCATGCAGTAAAATATCAGGCGGCCTATTACCGCCGTTCCTCGGCAATAGATTTATATGGGGAAGAGCAAAGCAGAACAGGCGACTTCTAACCGGTCGGATGGGTCCCGTCCATTTCCTCGTAGCGAGTCGGGCATTTGAGCATCAGCCCGCCGGGGTTCGACATGAATACGCCATTGGCGTCGCCCTGTCCCTCAACAAGGGCCTGGGCATTCTGCTGGAGCAAGTCGGGCTGCGGCTCGTTCAGCACGACAACATGCAGGGACTCGGTGGGGTTGTTGACATCATCGACGATATCAAACTCCAGGCGAGAATTCTGCGCGTCAATCTGTGTAAACTGGATGGTATCGCCCATGACCCATCCGGCCACACGCAGGTCACGCCCTACGAGTCTGTCTTGTTCGGCGTAAAATTCACCCACTGTCTTGTATAACTGGGTGCTGCCGCTCATGGCATTGACAACCAAGAAGGCCACCGCTGCAATTAAAAGTACGCCACCGATGATGAACGGCAAGCGGTTGGTTTTCGGTTTGGTCAACGAAATTGATTCGTCCGAATTAGTCCATGAGATATCTGCCATAATGCGTCCTCCGTTGCAGGGGTTATCCTTCTTCCTCAAAGTCGTCTGTGAACTCTTCGTCTATTGGCTCTACATCTTCCAGAATGGCGCGAGCCCGGTCGGCATATTCTTCCGGCACAACCACATGGCCGGTACCCAGCAGGCCCACAAAGAGACCCAGCGCCTCACCGGCGCCTTCCTGCCATGCGCGAGCCGGAATGCCTTCGGCACGCAAACGGCCGACCATTATTTCAGCCGGAGTAATGCCGCCTGTCTTGGCTACGACCTCCCAACGAACCTCGCGATCCGGGGCAGTCTCATCCTGATTGTCATCAGCAGGTAGTGGTGTCACGTCATTCGTGGTCATATTCACAGATTATACCCTGAAAGTATGTACAACTGATACCAATTCTAACTCAACACCGAAGAAGTTTGACTATGGGGATGGCCTGCTCTGTGTTAAACCTTAGCAATCGGTTCTTTCGATTGCGTCCCACTTATTTTCGGTAGTAGGGGCATTATAGACGGATCAGCCCAGATTCCCAATGTCATTGATCATGGCCTGGGGGTGATAGAAGTCATATATGCCCGGCCGGGGAATGCGCCCCCATCGCGTCGCTGCCTATATTTAGGTAAACTTCCCCACAGGAGACACCATGGATGCAAACAACACGACATTGGGCAAGGTTGCTTTTCAGGGCGAGCACGGGGCCTATTCCGAGCAGGCGGTACGGCAGCACTTTGGGTCAGAGATCGAAACCCTGCCGTCCCGAACTTTTCTGAATATTCTCCAATCGTTACAGGACGGCCGTGCCCAATACGGCATGCTGCCTGTGGAAAACTCGCTGGCCGGGACGGTTCTGCCGGCATATGACCTGCTGGTGGACTACGATCTGCACGTCCAGGCCGAAGTCATTGTGCGCGTGGAGCACTGCCTGATGGCCCCGGCAGGAACAACTTTGGCCGACATTACGCGCGTCATCTCCCACCACCAGGCACTGGGCCAATGCGAACAGACGCTGCGGCGCATGGGGTTGGAACCGGTCGAGTATTATGACACAGCCGGTGCTGCCCGTGATCTGGCGGCCAATCCCCAGCCGGGGACGGCGGCTATTGCCAGCGCCCTGGCGGCCGAAACCTATGGGCTGGACATCCTGGTGCGGCATCTGGAAGACCAGGATTTCAACTACACCCGCTTCTTTGTGTTGGGGCCTACGCCGCCGGAGCGCCGTGACCCGTCCAAGACATCCATCATCCTCACCACACGCCATGTCCCCGGTGCGCTTTATGATGCGTTGGGCGAACTGGCCCGGCGGGGGATCAACATGACCAAGATCGAGTCTCGCCCACGTCGCAATCGGCCGTGGCATTACCTATTCTATGTAGACTTTGAGGGGCACGAGGAAGACGAGGACGTGAAGTTGGCCTTGCTGGGAATTCTGAAGCATGCGTCTTTCCTGAAGGTGCTGGGGTCGTATCCGGTTGGGGAGATGAGCAACACTAAGCAGGTTGTCTAGTTGTAATATGGTATCATAGTATGATACCATATTACTTAATAACCGAGTGAATCAAAAACAACGAAAAACACTAGAGGCAATCTTCGAAGACCCCGTCAGAGGCACTATAGCCTGGAAAGACATCGAGTCATTATTCTTATCGCTGGGGGCTGAGGCGTCTGAAGGAAAGGGATCCAGGATTCGCGTCGCGCTAAACGGTGTTCGTGCGGTCTTTCACCGTCCGCATCCCCGGCCGGAGACAGGCAAAGGCATTGTTCGATCCGTACGAAGATTCTTGAAGGAAGCAGGCATAACACCATGATGGAGTACAAAGGATACATAGCTCAAGTTGAGTTTGATGATGAGAGCGACATTTTCCATGGGGAAGTGATCAATCTCCGTGATGTTGTAACCTTTGAAGGGGAATCGGTTGCTGCGCTGAAAGAAGCCTTCCAGGAATCAATAGAAGATTACCTGGCTTTCTGTGCCGAGAGAGGCGAAGATCCGGAGAAGCCTTATTCAGGCAAATTCAGCATTCGGATGGATCCGGAACTTCACCGCAGGATAACAGTTGAAGCTCGTCGAGCGGACAAAAGCCTGAACACATGGATCAATGATGCTCTTACAACTCTGGTTACAGAGCATTGATTGAGTTACTCCGACTGTATTATTTCCCACCCCTCAACCGCAACGCATCCCCTTGCGTCGTACTATCCACAACCACGGGTAACCGTTCGCCCGTCTCCGGCACATACAGACCAACTTCCAGCGGGTAATCGCCCAACGACGCATCTTCCGGCAGAACGATCCCATAGGTGTCAATCACCACTTCCCCGGCCAGCCAGCGCGAGGTGGGATAAGCATTGTCATGGGGCATGGCGTCGGACTGCCAGGCACAGCAGGTCCCGTCGGGGTTAAGCAGGTGAACGAAGACTGTATAGTCCGCGTCCGGTTGCTCGGCCGCCTGCCAGACCAGCGTCAGTCCGTAGCCACTTTCCGTTTCCGCCAGATCGTAACCCAGCAGCCGAATGGCGTCGCCAAACTGGGCATCAACCTGCGTGGCGACCGGTGGTGGGGTAAACAGGCGTTCCGTCTTCTCACCACCACTGATCCCAAATCGGCCGTGTAGAGCGTTTCGCCATCCGCCGCCAGCACATCCAGCCGGTAGGTGTAATCGCCGCCGGGTAGTTCTTCGGGAATGGTAAACACCTGCCGGTCGATCAGGAAAGTCGGCGTCACCCACTCTGTAATCGGGTATGTGTCGTAAACAGGATCTCCCTCTATTAAGGAAACAGCCGTTCCATCCTCGCTGATCAATGACAGTCGCAGTGTCATCGCCGGGAGGGGTTCCTGGGCCAACCACCACAACGCCAGCGCGCCGCTCTGACCCGATTCGGCCGTGCGCGGTCCGTTCTCATATCCCATCAACCGTAATCCCGGCACGATTGTCTTGTTGATAGGCTGTGGCGCAACGGGCAACGAATCCGGCAACGGCCCGGCGACTACTCGAATGTCTTCGACGGTAGCGGCCGTTCCGGCAAATGCGCCGTTCGTATCCACAACACTCAACCGATCCCCGGAGCCGGTGTCGAACAACCCTACCTTCAATATATAGCTGTCTCCCGGTGGGATGCCATAGGGCAGCGGTAAATCCACGCGCTGGATAATGGTCTCGCCGGCAGACCACTGCTCGGCCGGATACGCGTCAGCCTCAGCCTGCGCCCACCGGAACCCGGCGCTGTCCTCCAGATGAACAAACGGCACCGGCGTCAGACGGCGGTCCGGGGGCAAGGGGTTCAACACACGCCAGGTCAGCGTCACCGGTAGGGTCTCTCCTCCGGCGGCCGGTTCGGTAACGGCCGACACCAGCGCGATCACATTTTCAAACGTGGCAATCGGGGTGTCCGTATCGTCTACGACCGGCGGTTCGGCCATGTCGTACAGGGTGAACAGCGGCTCTCCGGTTGCCGGGTAGTCCGTTGCGGTGCTATTCGCCAGATACGGAGCAACCCAATCCGGCAGCGGGCTATTGGCCGGATAGAGATAGAGCGCCGATCCCTGCGGCGGGAAGACAATAGCCTGGCTTTGCGGCAGCCATTTCAGCGTATCGTAGTTTTCCGACAGGAAGGCCAGCGTGGGGTGGCGGTAGTGCGGTGCGGCCACGTAGACGGACGGCCGTTCGTCCTCCGTCAGCCCGGCCAGTCGCTGGTCCAGCACCGGTGCAGCGGCCGTCAGATCGCCGTCGGTAACAAGCACCAGTTCCCGCTGCCCACCCCAATCCTGGAAGTAGGCGATGGCGGTCAACGCGCCCCAACCCACCAGCACCACAGGTATAATGACCTGCACCGCATAGGCAATTGACGGTCCCTGCAGGCGGCGTTCGATGTCGCGCAGCAAGGTCACCAACCCGGCGGCCGGAAGGAAAAAGACAAAGGGGATCATGCCCAGAGCCCGCAAATTGCTGGGGACGATCTCGTTCACCGCCAGCGCCGTCGGCAGCAGCATGATCAACGGTGCCGCCAGGAGCAGGATGACGGCCGATTGCTGCCAGTCATAGGGCAGGCGACGCAGCCGAAAGGCCAGGAGCAACCAGCCAACCACCAGCAAGGCCCCCCAGAGGAAGTCGAATAACGGCCGTCCGGGCAGGTTGAACCGCAGATAGGGATCACCCACCAGAAAGAACATCCCCAACGACTTCATGAAGGCCGTTCCCAGAGGCAGACCCACAGTTCCCCCGCACCCACCTGATCAATTCGTGTCCAGAAGGCGTCGGGGTGGGTCACGAAATAACCGGCCAGCGGCAGCACAACAACAAACGCGACCGCGACCATCAGCAGCAGTTGCTGCCAGCGCAGCCCATTGGCCTGTCGTTCAACCAGCAGAGGCAATACCGCCAGAGCAGCAGCACCGGAAACATACGCGCCGCAAGGTAGGTGTAGGCAGTCAGCCCCAGAAAAACCCGGCCACCACAAACCATACCCAGCGGTTACTGCGCAGCCCCCGAAACAGGGCGGCCACGGTCAATGCCTGCAAGAGTGGTTCGGTGATCGCCCGAAAACCGAGGCGGCTAAACAGCACGTGCCAGAAGCTAACGGCCAGCAACGCCGCCGCCAGCAGCGCCATACGCCGGTCGGCCAGCATCTCCCGGCCCAGCCAGTAGGTAGCCGCCACGGTCAGGATACCCGCAAAAGCGGCCGTCAGGCGCAGGGCAAAGACCGACTCACCCAGCACCCGCATCATCCCTCCGGACAGATAGAAAAAGAGGGGCTCCTTGCCGGTGTAGCTGCTGATAAAGATCGGCCGATCGCCACGCAAACCGATATCCCCCGCCAGGATGCCGTTGGCCGCTTCATCATAATGGACACCGGGCGGCAGTGTTGTCAGGTCGGGAAAACGCAAGGCCGCCGCAGCCAGTAAGCAAAGCACCATCAGGGCCAGAGCGTGGTAGCGGGTCAGACGATCCATAAGGGGCGATTGTAGCGGCGGGGCCGAGGTCCGTCGAAGGTTCTCAGGGTTGAGTATGGCAACTCAAAGCCATTATGTGATTTATTTCACTAGCGTAGGTTTTGCGTAGAATGCGCGTATATTCGGCGTACAGCGGTAATCAGCATTGCGTCATAGAATAGTCATCGAAGGGTAAAAAATCTCTTCTTCTTCTCCTCCTTTTAACGAGAGTCAGGTTTCGGCGTTCCTGACTCTCCCCAACAGAAGGGGCCACTCAGCTGAGTGGCCCCTTTCGCTTTTCCGGTCACCATCCCCCTCGTAATAGTTCTGTAACGGTCTTGCCCGACGGCCGTCGCTATACTGGTGTGGATGAAACGTCTGTTTATCCCTCTGGCGCTGTTGTTGACGGCTTGTGCTCCGGGAGCTTCACCGGCCGAACCAACCGCGCAACCGGTAACTGTACCGCCACCGGTTGTCGTTGTGACCGAACAATCCTCCACAGCCCTTCCAACCACACCGGTTGTTACGGAGCAACCCCCGATCACCGCCGATCCGGTCGTGTCGCCCGAACCGTCACCGACAGCAATCCCGGTGCCGCAGATCATCAGCGGCCGGACCGAGGAAGGCGCGTTCTTCTACGGCGCGCCGGATGCGCCCCTGACGCTGATTGACTACTCCGATTTCCTCTGACCGACCTGCCGGGCCTTCGTGCAAGGCCTTGAACCCCAACTAACGGCCGATTATGTGGAAACCGGTCAGGTGCGGTTTGTTTTCTGGCCGGTACTCAATCACGGCAATCCCAGTGTCTACTCCACGCTGACGGCCCACTGCATCGGCCGTCAGGACCCTGCGCTCTTCTGGCAAGCCCACGACGTCCTCTACACCAATCAGGGGGAGCTGTACAGCGCCGACCGGGATTACTACGTCCGGCTGGCCGCGTCGCTGGGAGCCGACCAGGCCGCTTTTGAAGCTTGCTACGATGACGGCAGCGGCTTGTCCGAGATCATGACTCTGGATGAGATTCGCCGGGAGCGAGGGATCTTCAGCCAGCCGATCTTCGACATCGGCGGCCAGCTTCTGGCCGGGGCGCAGCCCTACGAAATTCTTCAGCAGGCGTTGGATTCGGCATTGGCTGCGGATTAATCGGCGCGTATTGCTTCTTCCATCTACTTTTAACTCTGTATAATTGATTGTCATTCAATCCCATGCCGAACGGCCGACGGGGTGTGAACGATAATACCTGAAACAACCCAGGCAAATTACCGTCCTCTACCCGGCCGAAGGAGCACCTATGCCGACATCAACCGAACCGGGACTTCAAATCGATCCGGCCACCCGCCTGGGTCATGTCCATCTGACCGTCAACAATCTGGAGCGCGAGATCACATTCTACACCCAGGTACTGGGCTTTGTGCTCCACTGGCAGGAAGGATCGGAGGCGGCGCTGGGCACGCCATCAGAAGTCTTGCTGCGCCTGTCCGAAAATCCTGCGGCGCGCCGGTACCAACACACATCCGGCATGTACCACTTCGCCGTCCTGTACCCCAGCCGCAAGGAACTGGCGCGTGCCATCGCCCGGCTCTTTG
Source organism: Chloroflexota bacterium (assembly GCA_041390945.1). Classification (GTDB taxonomy): domain Bacteria; phylum Chloroflexota; class Anaerolineae; order Promineifilales; family Promineifilaceae; genus Promineifilum. The sequence goes on along the minus strand of JAWKOY010000021.1, from coordinate 134,641 downwards.
CCCTGCGCTACCCCAATTCGCCCACAGACCACGGCATCTCCTTGACGACCTATCTGGATGATTTTGAGGGCAACAACATCGAGTTGTATGTGCGCACGCTCGATCGGGCGGTCTATGAGATTACCAATGGGCAACTGGCGGTGCGCTATGCCGACGGCCGTCTCGGCAGCGGCCGTGATCCTCTTGATCTGGAGGCGCTGTTCAGTGAACTGGATGAGGATGATCTGCTTGACCTGCCCCTGCCCGAAGGCACCCGGATTGGACACGTCCATCTCTATACCACCGGAATTGAGGAGTCAATGACCTTCTACAGCGATATTCTGGGGTTCCAGGAAGGCCCTGTTTTCAGCAGCTTTCGAGATGGGCGAGGTGGGGCTGGATGAACAACAGCCCCATGTGGTCGCCTTCAACACGTGGAAGGGAGTAGGGATTCCCCCGGCACCGGGTGATGCGCTGGGTATCCGCTATTTCACTGTTGTCTTGCCCAACGATGATGAACTGCAGCGGGCCATAGATCGGGTTGCGGCCGCCGGATTACCGGCCGAGGAAACGGCCGAGGGACTGTCAGTGAATGACCCTTCCCAGATCAGCGTAGTTTTGACCAATCGGATGCCTTCGCCGCAATCGCCTGCCTGACCGGATCGTTACAGGATACTCACCACATGGAACACTCAACCCAAACCTCTCTCGACCGCTGGCACGGTATCGTCTTCAACCGCGATTGGGCGGAGTTACAAGAGATGCTGGCCGAAGATGTCGTCTTTCGCTCGCCGTTTGTCTGGAAGCCGTATCACGGCCGTCAGGCGGCCTGGCTTCTGCTGACCACGGTCGCCGACGTCTTTGAAGATTTCACCTATCACCGCGAGGTAGTGGACGGCAACGACTGGGCACTGGAGTTCAGCGCACGGGTGGAGTGAGTTGTCGTTAAAGGGTATTGACCTCATCCGGCTGGATGACAACGGCCGTATTGTTGAGTTTGAGGTTTTCATTCGCCCGTTCAATGGGCTACAGGCGTTGGGGGCAGCGATGGCCCAACAATTGGGTTAAGCTCAGCGGCTGAGTTAGCGGTTCAGCAACTCCCGGTCCTGTAACCAGTGGGCAACCACCATGGCTGTATCCTGCGGCGCTTCGGCCGTCAGCATATGGCCCACGCCCTCCATCTCCACAAAGGTGGCTTCCGGCTGAATGGACTGCCACAATGCCCAGGCATCAGGGAACAACGTATCGGTTTCCGTAGCGCGGATCCCAGCGTCGGCACGCTCAAGCCCGGCAGTTCATCCCAGACATTGATCGGCGGCCGGGCGTAAAAGCGGGCCTCCCATTCGCGTGGATAGCTGAGGATGACCTCACCAGTGGTCGGGTCCTCGTGCAGCCCTTCGTTCACGTAATCCCACAGGGCATCATCGGACCAGCGGCCGAAGACCGGCTTGGCGCGAAACCGATCAAAGGCTGCCTGGCGACTGGACCAGCGATTGCTGCGGCGCTTGGCGGAATGGACGATCGGCCGTTCCTCTGATAGCTGTGGATTCTCGGCCAGTCGCTCCAGAATGGGTGGCGGCAAAAAGACCGGCTCAATGAGCACAATGGCTGGGAATCGCTCCGGCTGCTTGCGCGCGGCGATCATCGTTGCGATGGCCCCCAGCGAATGACCGACGCCGATAACAGTGTCCAGTCCCTGCTCGTCCAGGAATTGCAGGAGATCATCGGCCACCCCATCCCAATCCCACTCAATGAACGTCTCGGGACGATCCTGCTGATCATAGCCGGGGCTGAGGTACCACAACGGCCGTTGGCGGGCGGCCAGGACATGATAATCGGCCGTCAGCGGTTCCAGAAATTGGCGGAAGGTACGCGGCGTGTAGGCGTTGGGGTGGAGAAGTGCAGCACGGGGCCGTTGATGGCGGCGACTAACCTTGACTGTCGGGGGGGAATCCATTGCGCCTCCCTGCTAAGCAAAACATCATATTTGCTTAGCATTATAGCGAATTGCAGGGGTGGGGACAATGCCTAAGGGGTTTATCCCCAATTCAACCCCGTCCTTGCGCCGGGCGACGTGGTTTGTAGTTGCGTTTCAACCACGTACTCAAGCCGTCCAGACCGGGGAACAGCACACGCTCGGTCACATTGGCCTGGTCCAGCTTGTCGCGGATTTCCCACTTGAGCGCGGCCGGGATCACATAGCGGGCGTGCATATCGGGATGGTCGGCCAGCCAGTCATCCACTCGTTCGGTCGCGCAGGAGGTCACGGACAGCAAGGCGTACTGGTTGACCACACGATCATCCACCGACGGCGGTTCCAGGAACAACAGGAAGGGATCTTCGCACACCGTTTCCAATGTGTCCGTGGTGGGAACAACGCGGTCGAGCATCTCTACAGTGAACAGGTCGGCCCTTTCGGCCGTTAGCTCCTGGCGCAGAATGAGGGGCAGGGTCTGGTGAACCTTGGTGTAGTCCACCGCCCAGATAACGCCGTCTTCCTTGAACTGATCCAGATTGGCCGTGGCGAAGTGCATGGCGACATACGGGGAAAACGTCCAGTCCATCAGGCGCGTGGGCAGGCCGTGGTGCTGAGCCAGCGTCAGCCAGTTCCAACTGGAATCACTGGGCACGGCGTCGCGGTGGGCATACTTGCGAAAGTTCCGCAGCATATGTTTTTCCATATGCTCGTACCCCGGACCCTGGCGCATGAGGGACGTTGTCAGCTCATAGTTGGCATCGGACAGACCGCGAAAGGCCAACTGCGCCCGGAACCGGTTGATCTCCGGGTGCCAGGCGCCTTGAAACAGCTTGTCGTGTAAATCGAGCCAGCTTTCGACAATGATGTCAGTCATTACCAATCCAGCACCTTGCTGTCATCTTCCACACTACCCACAGTTTAACGGCAAGCGGTTCTTGTTATCCCGCTACCAACTCTCATGGGACAATCCGACAATCTCGGCAAAGTGCCGGTCACGGGTAGCCAAAATAAGTTCATGTTGTTGGGATATAGCACCAATCCATATATCGTTTTCGGGTAGGGGTCTCCCTTTGGCACGCAAGTCGTTCTTAATAGCACCATAGAAACGGGCTGTGTCTTCGTCACAGTCTAAAACAGTATTTATAGATGAGAACTCGACAATATGCGCTGTGTTCTCTACCGGCCGGGCTGACTTTTGCGCGCCGTAATAGAGTTCACCAAGTGCTATTGAGGGAATGAAAACGGCTTCGGCTTGAGCAAGTTTTTCGAGGACCGGTGGATCGGCCGCGAAGAGGGCAATGATGATATTCGTGTCAAGCAGATAATTACCAATCCTGGTCATCTATCTGCTCGCAGTCGGCCTCGATCGCTTCCCGCATCTGGTCCAATTCGGCAGGCGGGATGATACCGGAAAAGCTCAGCAACCGGTTGCCAGGTGTGCCCTGCAGTGTAGTCGCCCGCAGCATCTCGGCAAATCGTAACACTTGCCGCTGCATATTTTCCGGGAGCGCCCGCAGTTCCTTTACGACGCGATCAATTACGATTTCGTCCATACACCACCTTGTGCCATGACACTAACAGAACCAGTTCCACGTTAATTGTCTGAATCTCGTCGAGGTTTGTCAACTGCCTCAACACATCTCTGATACTATCTGTACTGTGGGATCATGAAGATCCCACCAACAACTCCAGCAACTGCCGCGTCACCGCCTTCGTATCCGGGCCGATCTCACCCGGCGGGCCGACACAGGCGGGACAGCCCGACCGGCAGCGACAGTCGCTCACCAGTTCCAGTGCCGCCGCCAGCAGTTCGTCATGCAGCGCATACAGTCGCTCGCTGAAGCCCACCCCGGCGGGTACGCGCTCGTAAATGACCACCGTCGGCGCGCGGGTCACCGGGCTGAGCTGTTCGGCCGATACGCTGATATCCTCCGGGTCGCACATCAAAAATAGCGGAGCCAGATTGCCCAGCACATAGGCCAGCCCCGACAGCGCCGACCGCGTTTGCTGCCCGGCTTCGGCCCGACGGTGGCAACTGGGGCAGAGTGTCACCAGATTCTCCAACTGGTTGGCCTGAAGGTAGTTGTCGTTCACACCGGGGATGTAGCCATACTCACGAAACGGCCGAATGTGGTGGATGTGCAGCAGGAACTCGTCGCTGCGCGCGCCACACGTCCGGCAGCGATAGCCGTCGCGCTCCAGAGCCAGCTTGCGCTGCGTCTGCCAGTTGGGGCCATACTCATTCGGCCGCAGCAGAATGCCCATCTCCTGTCATTGGTCGGTCAGGTCCTCGCTGAACACCAGCCAGTAGCCGGTCGTCTCCAGCTTCATCTCCGGCAGATCAATCGCGCCGTAGCCCAGCGTCTCATGGGTGTAGCGGCGAATCTTGCGGTAGCCGGTAACCTGGCTGATTACGGTCGCTTCGCCGTGGGCGATCAGCAGGCCGCCCTCCGTCTTTTCTTCCTCGGCCGCCAGATGCCGGATGACGCTGCCCGAACTGGCCCGCGTGTAATAGTCCACCTCCACCGGCCGCACATAGGCGATTCGGCCGTCCCAGTCGAGATGCTCCACCAGGTAGGTATCGGCCTGGTGCATGTAGATCGCCCCTTCGTAGACCAGCGCCGCCGCGCTCTCCAGGTCCACCTCGCCGATAACCAGTGGCTGGTCGCCGCTGTTGTCCTGGATAACGACCGTATGGTCGCCGCTGGTGCGCAGGGAGATGCGCCCGGCCGGGGCACTGTCACCCACATAGTGAAACTGGTCGCGCGTCTCGAACAGGTCGCCTTCGGCCGTCAGTATTTCCAGCGCCTCGCGCACCGGACCGAAGCCGCCGAATGTCTCATCTTCGGCGAAGGGCAGCTCGAAGGCCGCGCAGAGCAGATGGCGGGTCAGGATGGGCAGGTTATCGGGGTTGGTCAGGGCATGTTCCGGCGATCGGCCGAACAGGAAGCGCGGGTGGAGGCAGATGTACTGATCCAGCGCACTGTTGCCCGCGACCAGAATCGCCGCCGACATCCCCGCCCGGCGACCGGCACGGCCGATCTGCTGCCGGGTGGACGCCACCGTGCCCGGATAGCCGGTCAGGACGGCCGCATCCAGTTGTCCGATGTCAATCCCCAGCTCCAGCGCATTGGTCGCCACAACGCCGCGCACCTCCCCGCTGCGCAACCCGCGCTCGATCTCGCGCCGTTCCAGCGGCAGGTAGCCGCCGCGATACCCGGCAATGGTCGCATCCTTCCGGTTCAGGTAGGCCATCTCATCCCGCAGATAGCCCAGCAACAACTCGACGGTCTGGCGGGCGCGGGCAAAGACGATGGTCTGCACATCCTGCATAAGGAAGGTTACGGCCGCATCCTTGGCCGAGAGGATGGTGCTGGCCCGCAGGCCGAGTTCTTCGTCAATGACCGGCGGGTTGTAGAGGATGACGTGCTTCTGCCCGGCCGGCGCACCGTTCTGCGATTCGTCCACCAGCGTAAACGGCCGTTCCACCAGTCGCTCGGCATGGTCAAGCGGATTGGCAATGGTCGCCGAGCAGCAGATCACCTGCGGGTCGCTGCCGTAGAAGCGGCATAGACGCAGCAGCCGCCGCAGCACATTGGCAACATGGCTGCCGAAAACGCCACTGTAGACGTGGATTTCGTCGAGGACAATGTACTCCAGTTGGCCGAACAGCGTCCGCCATGTGGGATGGTAGGGCAGTATCCCGGCGTGGAGCATGTCAGGGTTGGAGATGATGATCCCCGGTGACTGGCGTATCTGCGACCGTTTGCCGCGCGGCGTGTCGCCGTCGTAGGTATGGACCTCAATGGGCAGCCGGCCTCCGGCGATGAATGCGGCCGTTTCCGCTTCCTGGTCATGGGCCAGCGCCTTGGTCGGGAAGAGATAGAGGGCGCGGGCCTGCGGCCGTTCCAGCAGCCGCTGCATCACCGGCAGGGTGTAGCCCAGCGTTTTACCGGAAGCGGTGGCGGTGGCGATGACGACGTTCTCCCCGGCCAGCGCCGCCTCGACAGCGGCCGTCTGGTGGCTGAAGAGCTGCTCAATCCCCCGTTCGCGCAGGGCGGCTACGATACGTGGGTCCAGCCCGGCGGGCATGGGGCCGTAGCGGGCCGGTCGCCCCGGCAGCCGTTCCCAGGCGACGACATCCCGCACGAAGTCGCGGTTCGCGCGCAGGGTATCGAGCAGGGCTGGGAGAGTGCTTTCGGTGAACATATGAGCTAGGGATAGTGTGGCGGAGGTGGGGGATGGGGGCAAGGACTGGGCAGATCCAGACCTGACAAGTTTAGCAAACCTGTCAGGTCGGTCTTTATTGGGACTTTAGTTGGCCGGTAGGGGGAGCGCATAATAACAGGGCCAGTCGATATTAATCAGGTTACGAGTCACGTGTCATCGAAGTATCAGAAGGATGGAACCTCAAATCGCGAAGCAGGTTGTCTCAAGGCAGAAGAGGTCGCCGACCACGGCGAAGTCTATGCCAACCCACGCCAGGTCAACGCCATGCTGGACCTCATAAGGCAGGAAACCGAGCGCATAGATTCGCGGTTTCTGGAGCGACTTGCCCGGCACAGGCAATTTCTGATCGAGAATTCTACGGCGCAAACTGGCTGTAGTTGAATCTCGCTATCGCCGCAATAACTGGAATATGAGCGCCATGCCTTCTGGCAGCATCATCACTCTACGGTATAGACATTCTGGAAGACAATATTATCGAATGCCGCCGGAGGCACACCGACCTGATTGATAACCAATGCACGCCGCTGAAACGTGGCCGTCCGGAGGGATTGCCGCCGCACCATCCGCTTCATTCTGGAGCGAAATATCATCTGGGGTGACGCATTAACGCTGACATATCCCCTCTACCCGATAGTGGTGACGCCCCCCAACCAATCATTTTCTCCGAGTGGTCGCTGGTCCACGGCAGCAAGATCAAGCGCCGGGATTTCAGCTTTCAAGAGCTGCTGGCTCACGAATCCATGAAGGAGCTGCCGTTGTTTTCCGACCTGGGCGAAGACGTCTTTATTCCCACGCCACGGTGAAGGAGTACCCGCTGGTGCATTTTCTGAAGGTGGCTGATGTTTGACATTCGCGGCTACAACCCCGATGTGCTGAGCCTGCGCCAACTTGAGCAGCGACGAGGTTTTCACCCCGCCACAGTTGGTCAACCAGATCGCTGGATGCTGCTGCCAGATGCGCTGTGGTCCGATCCTGAGACAACTTTTCTCGATCCGGCCACCAAGTCCAGTGCCTTCCTGCGCGAGATCGCCAAACGGCTCATGAAAGGGCTGGAAGACCAGATCCCCCCAACCGGCGGGAACTGCATTGACCATATCTTCAGCAAACAGTTATTTGAGGCTGGCGATCACCAGGCTGACAGCACTGCTCTCGCGCCGATCGGTTTACTGTTCCAAAACGGCCGATAAGCGTTATTCCCGTCAACACGGCGTTTGACGACCCGCAGAAATATTCCGCTTTGAGCGCGTGGAACACTACTGGCAAAAAGGTCGCTGCTTCTACTGCGGGGCCAGCCAGTCGAATATGATCCGCAGCGATGAGTTGAAACCCACGCCTATGCGTTTATCCATCCCGATGACGCCAAGGATTTATTCAAGATGAAATTCGATGTGATTGTCGGCGTCCGCCGTACCAGCTCCGGTGATGGGGGTTTGGTCGCAGCGCCTCACCCATCTACAATAAGTTCGTTCACCGAAGGCAAAAATGCTCAATCCTCGCTACCTGACTATGATTATTCCCTCACATGGTTTGGGGTGGCAAGGGCCTCGATAACTTTCGCACTGAGATGTTGAACGATCAACGAATTCGTACGATTGTAGATTTCGAAGATTCATCGAAGTATTCCCTGGCGTAAGTGTAGCAGGCGGAATCTATTTACTTCCTTTGGGATAGAGATTACGAGGGTCTGTGCGAAATCGTAAATATGCATGGTGGAACCGAGGCAATATCTGTCAGACCCCTGAATGAATTCCAGTACCTTTATCAGGGACGGACGAGCAGTCCCAATCGTTCGAAAAGGTACTCTCACAAAACAAAAAGCGAATGAATGAGCAGGTATCAGCCTACAAACCGTTTGGTTTGCGAACATACGTCAAGCCACAACGAACAGGTGACATCATTCTTCACTGGCAGAAGGGAGAAGGGCCCTAGGAGAGAAGATGTAACCGTTGGGGTTGAAATGATAGATAAATGGAAAGGTTATCACCTCTCGTTCCGGTAACGAACATGCTGGTAATCCGGGCAACGACGGAACGAGACGGGTTCTAGCTAAGGCTCTGGTGCTTCCTCCAGGAACCATATGTACGAACTTATTTGGTAACGGAAGCTACGAAACGGAAGAGGAAGCCTCGAACCTTCTCAACTACATGAACACGATTTTCCGATTTCTAATGTCATTGTTTATGTACTCTCATGGCATCACAAGAGACACATTCTCTTATATACCTATCTTGAACGCGGCCCGCAGCGATGGACAGACGAAATGCTTTATGATCGGTATAGATTTACCGAAGATGAAATTGCCTTCATCGAGTCAAGGTCGTATGGAGTCTGACGGTGACTAAGGACGACTTCTTCCCCGCGCAGCCAAAACTCGCAGCCCACCATTTACGCTTACGAGGATCACCGCACCCCGATCTCGGGGGCTGCTCAAGGTCGGCGTACACCACGGGACGCCCAAACACGGGTAGCCCAGCAGTATCCCATCAAGATTCCCGGCCCGCCACCCTACCGCATCGTGTTGAACCGGCCATGCGTAATGACAGCACAGCTTTCACCGATCATGGTGTTCATCGCGGCTGCGCGGGGATGGATATTCGAATCCGGCAGTGAATGGTTCAACTGTACGGTCGAGCAGATCAGGTCGGCCATCTTGACTCTTAAACGGGGCGAGTTAAACGTCGAGAATCGCGATCTGGATTTCGATTTGCGACCGGAACAGGCGGCGGCCATTGAAAAGTGACGCTTACTTCGAGGAAGTTTCTACCGCGAAGAGCCGGGTAAGGCGCCCCGCTTCCTGTCGTTTTCAAGATGCGCTTCGGCAAAACCTTCACCGCCTACAAACTGGCCAGCACATGGGCTGGCGCAAGGTACTGGTGCTGACCTTCAAACCGGCCGTACAGAGTTCGTGGGAGTCGACCTGAAGCGTCATGTTGACTTCGCCGGGTGGCAGTTCATCTCCCCCAGAGCGAGTTGACGTACGAGACGGCTGATCCGGAACGGCCGATCGTCTGCTTCGGTTCGTTTCAGGATTACCTGGGCAAGAATCGCAGCACAGGCGGCATCAAGACCAAGAATGAATGGTCCATGCCACAAACTGGGATTGCGTCATTCTGGACGAATACCACTACAGGGCATGGCGGGAGAATGCTTAGGAACTTTTTGAGGCTGAAGACAAGAAGGAGGCGGCTGGCGAAGGCGAGGGCTGGCCGACTTTGAGGAAGACAACATTCCCATCACGACCAATGCCTATCTTCCTCTCCGGCACACCGTTTCGGGCCATTGCCACGGGCGAATTTATCGAGGAGCAGATCTACAACTGGACCTACTCCGACGAGCAGCACGCCAAGACGGTCTGGGACGAAACCAGTAGCGGCATACCAACCCCTATGCCTCGCTGCGCGCATGGTCGCGATGACCTATCAACTGCCGGACTCGATCCGCGAGATTGCCATGCGGGGCGAGTTTGATCAATTTGATCTCAACACGTTCTTTTTCGGCGAGGGGGAAGGGAGACGGCCCGGTTCAAGTACGAGAGTGATGTGCAGAAGTGGCTGGACCTCATTCGCGGATCCTCATGGAGACGACCGTGAACAACCTGCGATTGGGCGCCCAAAAACCGCCCATGCCGTTTTCCGATACCCGCTTACTGAACCTCGTCTCGCACACGCTCTGGTTCTTGCCCAGCGTGGCAGCCTGCCATGCCATGAGCAACTTGCTGGGGCAGAAGCAGAACCATTTCTTCCATGACTACGAAATCGTTGTTGCTGCCGGGCCACAGGCGGGATCGGGCACAGGGCACTGCCGCCAGTGCACTGAAGGCGATGGGCGATCCTCTGCAGACCAAAACAATCACCCTGACCTGCAGCAGATTGCTCACCGGGGTCACACCGTGGTTCGAAGCCGTGGACGGCAATCTTCATGCTGCGCAACCTGTCCACGCCGGAGACTTACTTCAGGCGGCGTTTTGTGTCCAGTCGCAATGGACGATTCCACATACAAACGGCCAGTCACCTAACGAAGAACTCATCATCAAAGAGAATATTGGTGCCCGATTTCGCGCCGGATCGGGCTTTGCGCCAAATCGCCGATACAGTCTGCGGCTTAATGTCAATGAAGACAATCCAGAAATGAAGGTGGGCGAGTTTATTCGGTTCTACAGTGCTGGCTTATGACGGTAGTAGTATGAAGCAGATTGATGCCGCAGGTATTCTGGACATGGCGATGAGTGGCACGACAGCTACATTACTGGCTCGCCGGTGGGAAAGTGCACTGCTGGTGAACGTTGACAACGACACGCTCAAACGGTTGATGTCAAATGAAGCAGCGATGGAAACACTCATGAGCATCGAAGGATTTCGTAGTCTGAATCAGGACATTGAAACTATTATCAACAAGTCGACGGTTAACAAAGCACGCAAGAGAAGGCCAACGACGCCGAAATACCACCTGAGAAAGAAAAGTAAGCGAAGAGGAAAAGGAGTACAAGAGTCTCCGCAAGCAGATTCAGGAAAAGTTGATCAAGTTCGCCACCCGCGTTCCTGTCTTCATGTACCTCACCGACTACCGGGAGCATACGTTAAAGGATATCATCACCCAATTGGAACCGGGGCTGTTCAAAAAGGTCTGGGGCTTGATGTTCAGGATTTTTGAGTTACTGATCAGTCTGAATGTCTTCAACAGTGCACTCGCGAATGACGCTGTTTACAAGTTCAAGCGGTATATAGTTGCAGTCTTGAAGATATACCGGTATTAACAAACATAAAGGCGAAGAGTTGGCCTGTACGATACCGTCATCAGCGGGGAAGAATATGTACCGGAATTCATCAATATTCCTGAACCGTCGAAGGGGAGCTAAATTAGGCTGGCGAGTGGCAAAGAATCCTGGATATTTAGCGTATCCTTGCTCCCAATAAGGCGTCAGTGAGGGCGTCACTCGTCGTTCATAGTTCGTCATTCGTCCCTACTCCCCTGCCACGAACCCCAGATAAACCCGATATGCTGCGACCGGTAACGGTGTCTTGGTCATCACCGGAGTTTCGGTCGGCTCGGCCGTCGGTGTTGCCGATGGCACGGCCGTATCCGTCGGAACCGGGGTCTTTGTCGGCCGTCGCGTGGGAGAGGCAGTGGGCGTCGGCGACGATGTAGGTGTCGCGGTTGGCGTGTCCGTTGGTGTGGGTGTGGGGGTATCCGTGGGGGTAGGCGTGATTGTCGGTGTATCGGTCGGCAGTGGTGTGTCCGTTGGTGTCGGCGTAGGCGTGAACGGCCGTGTTTCCGGTGTGCTGATCGCCACATCCAGCGGCTTGTAGGCATTATGAACGGCCGCACCTACGTCCTCTAGTGTCGTCGCGTCCACCAGCCCGAATGTCATTTCCGTGGGGATCTCCGTCAGATAGCGATTGTTGCCGGAACGGCCGAAGCCGAAGATCGTCATTAACTTGTGGGTGCTCGGTGCATAGCTATCCACGATGTCGTCTTCCTCGTTGTGTACCAGGTATAGGGAACGGCCGAGGGCAGGATCGGTAAAGTACACCCACTCCTCACCGGGAATGTCGCCGGTCCACGATTCGGCAGTAGTCACCGATGATCCATCCGACTGTGTGACCAGATCAACATCCGGCTCCAGCACACCGCCCGGCGTACCCTCATAGAGCATCCAGAACTTCTTGCCCTCCGGCACGGTCTCGACCGTTAGCCGGGCGTAGGTTGGAAAAATATCCCACTGCGTGACCCAGGTGCTGTCCGGGGTTTGTGAGGTAATTGTAGCCTTGAGTGGTCCGCGCCGGGCAGAGCTCTCCACCAGATCACGTCCCGGATGGAAGTAACCGCCGTCATTGGGGTGGACCATGTTGGGAATACCGCGCGAGTCGCCCTCATCCGTCGGGGTCGGATTCCAGCTAATCCAGTCATTCTCGCCGGAATCCAGCAACGAGGCGAACCCACCACCCGTCTTGTGATAGACATAGACACCACCATCGGTTGCCAGTTGAAATGCCTCAAAGCCATAGGTATCGGTGATAGTAGTCAGGCCGACAAGGTTAGTAAAGCTCGGTTCGGGGAAATCGGTCCCAACCGTGTCAAAATAAACCTGGAAGGTGCGTGTCTCGTCGGCCAGAGTCTCCCCGGATATCATGACCGACAATATACCGGTCGCATTGTTCCCAGCATGATAATTATCCACTTTATCAAACTGGAAGGGAACAGCATCATTGATAATCTGACCCTCGGCAATCTCGGTCACCCAAATCGAATCAGGATTAAAACGGCCGCCAGCCCTCAGTTCGTCCAACAGGTCGGTGAAGTTCAGGGACACTTCAGCGACCTTGCCAACGCGATCATAACCGGCCGCGCCAATCGTGATATCGACACGGTACGGCCATAGAGAATCCAACCAGGGATCTCCACCGGCAGCGGTCCCCACGGCCGGCCAGTTCAGAAACAGGGCAGAAAACAAGGCGAGCGCCAAGACAAGAATAGTGAGAAATCGGGCTTTCACAGTGGCTCTCCAATAGTGCAATAGCCCGGAATTCTACACCATTTACGGCCGAGATCACTTTCTTTTAATCAAAGCGATTCCGGCAAAACGGTCACTTGACTCGCACCCATAATCTCAGGGAAACTATCGCTATCATGGATAGCGAACACCAGTTAGCACGCGTACGGGCCTTATGTATGGCCCTGCCGGAAACCAGTGAGCGACTGTCGCATGGTGAGCCCACGTTCTTTGTTCACAAACGCGTCTTCGTCATGTTCGCCAACAATCATCATGACGACGGGCATCTGGCAGTATGGCTGCCGGTACCACCGGATGCACAGGAATCGTTGATCGCGGCCGATCCACAAAGCTATTTTCGGCCGCCCTATGTCGGTGGTCGCGGCTGGGTAGGCATCGAACTGGAACGTGTCAGTGATGAGGATCTGGCGTACCATGTCCAGGTTGCCTGGGAACTTATTGCGCCCAAACGATTGCTTCGTTGAATGTCGTAACTCAAGGAAAGGGAGGAACCGGGAATGCCCACACAGGAAAAACCAACCGTCTTGATCACCACAGCGCAAGTTCTTTTTCTACTCAATGCAGTAATCTGGTTGATATTTGGCGTCGTCAGTCTGGGCCGCATGTCCTCCAACGGCAACCTTTCCCCGGTCACAGCCCTGGTTATCGCAATCCTTATGTTTGGCAATGCCGTGGCAATGGCCCTGGGAGGGCTGGCTCCACGCCGTAAAAATCGCTGGTTTTATCTCTTTACTGTGTTGGTTATTGTTGTCAACATCATCCTGACCTTCACTGACCAGTTCGGTCTACTTGATTTGGTCACGCTGATCATCGACGTCATTTTGTTGGGGATACTCATAATAGTCCGGTCATGGTATTGGAACGGGAAACCGCACCGGCCCTCTGCCATGCGGGTGGCCCGGAATCCGGGCCACCCTTTATCTTCAAATCGTGTAACTACGCTTAGGCAGCCTTCTTCAGAACCGGCAGCCCATTCTTGGACTCAGCCACCATGTAGCCGTTGGGGACAGCGTTCAATGCACCATCACCCGGCTCCTTGGCAAAGAAGTATAACGGCTGTGTACGGCCGCCTTTCAATTCCACCATCTTCGAATGCAGGAAATAGGTCCTGCCCTTGCTATTCGTGTAACTGTATGCCATGTGGCACCTCCATTTCTCAATCTAGAATTCTTCTTACCACGGCGCAGCCCCGGCACAACAACCGCGTCGCCATTGCTGCCGACCCGGAGATGACCTGCTCCCGGGGGCGCGCAGATGAGCTTACTGTACCAGCAATGCAAGGATTAGCGAGATTTTCTCAGAAAACTCAAACATATGTTCGGAAATGCGGATGAAATGACCGCTTTTCCCCTGTACCCACTGGGGATCTTATCTGTCTTTTGTGGATGAGTGGAGTGGATTGAGCGCTTTGTGTAAACTATGAAAAATACACAATTTACACAAAAAGAGGGTGCCGGACCGCTCAAAATCGGTCCGGCCTATATTTTCAGTGTCCGACGCCGCGCCGGGCCAGTCCGGCAAAGATGAGAATCAACAGCACGGCCAGACCAACCATGGCTAGCGCAAACCATCCCGGCACCAGAATCGACTCGGCTAGCGGATCGCCCTCAGAGGCGAAGGTAGGCAAGGCGCTAACCAACAGAGCAGCCAGGGTTCCCAAAAGTATTGTGATGCGTCGCATAGGCTTCTTCCTTGTTCGGTGGCTAAGAGTCTTGGTAAAGAGGCGCAATTTTCAGCGCACATAGATTATTATAGTGAAAATATTAGTTCCGGTCAGGCAATCGGCCGTCCGGCGTTGAGAGGGAGTTCCCAGTGAAACGTATCACATTTCCTATAGTCTTCGTGCTATTCCTAGCCTTGGTCGCTTGCCAGGCATCGCCTGTTGTATCTCCCACGGCGTCGCCATCGCCGGTGAATTCAGAGCCAACCTTGGCCCCAACCGACCGACCGGCCACAAGCACGCCGCAACCGAACCCGACCACATCGACCGAAACGCCGTTGCCGGAGCCCACATCTGCGCCCGTCAATTCCCCGATCTTCGGCACACCGTGGGCAGACCGGAGCCTTTACGCAGCCGGCTTGCTGGAAAGCCAACAGGGACTTCTGGATGAGCTGCCTGATGCGTCCGTCTACCATATGCAACTCCAAATAGACGAGACAATGCAGACTGTCAACGGCCGTCAGGCTGTACGCTATACGAACTCAGAGACTGTTCCACTGGATGAGGTCTACTTCCACCTGTTCCCCAATTTGCTCGGCGGCGAAATTCAAGTCGGCAATGTAACAGTCAACGGCAACCCGATTACGCCTGAGTTGGAAGGGCCAAACGATTCCCTGTTGCGCGTACCTCTACCGGAATCGCTCGCCCCCGGCGGTTCGGCCGTCATCGACATGGACTTCACCACAACCGTTCCCACCGATATCGGCCGCAACTACGGTATCTTTGCCTTCTATAACAACGTGCTGACACTGGCCCATTTCTATCCCATGGTGGCGGTCTATGATGACGAAGGCTGGGCTATTGAGACACCCGATATCCAAGGAGATGTTACCTATAGCGATACAGCCTACTACCTGGTTGAGGTGACCGCACCGCTTGGTCCGCAGCTAGTCGCCAGTGGGATCGCCGTCGAGGATGAAACTGCTGGAGCAACACAGACCCTGACTTTTGCCGCCGGTCCCATGCGTGATTTTTACCTGGTTGCCAGTCCTGATTACATGGTGGTCAGCGACACGATAGATGGCGTACAGGTAAACAGCTACGCACCGGTTCAATATCCCGACGGCGCTCAAATGGCTCTGGACGTTGCCATGGCAACCGTGGCGGATCATAGCGAGTGGTTGGCCCCGTATCCGTTTACCGAACTGGATCTTGTCGCTACCCCGACGTCAGCTCTAGGTGTGGAATATCCGGGCATAATCGCCAATACCGAGCGAATGTACGACATCACAAAAACGGCCGCCAACGGCACGCCGTGGAGTATCTACCTGGAATCAACAACTGCGCACGAAGTCGGCCATCAGTGGTTCTATAGTCTGGTAGGGAATGACCAACTCAACGAGCCGTGGCTGGACGAAGCACTGGTGCAATACGCGACATACCACTATTACCTTGACCGCTATGGGCCCGAAGGGGGGCGAAAGTTTTTATCAATCCCTGCTCGGCCGATGGGATCGTGTAGGTTTGGAAGACATTCCCGTCGGCTTACCGGTTGACGAGTACACCGGGGACGAATATGGGGCGATTGTTTACGGTCGGGGACCTGTGTTTGTTCGGGCGCTGGCCGATGAGATGGGAGAGGAGACGTTCAACGCCTTTCTGCAGGACTATGTTGTCTCAAACCGATTAGGTATCGGCACGACCGAATCCTTCCGTTCTCTAGCCGAAACTCACTGCGATTGCGATCTGGGACCGATCTTCGCCGAATGGGTGTATGAATAACCCGATACTGGAGGTTCCAAACAAAATCTTAATAATTGCTTGCTGCAGAAATGTGGTATAGTTACGGGAAGCAATCATACCCGTCGGAGTGACACAACGCGACAACGCAACCACATCGTAGACGCATCGTAGTTATCATTGTTGCCGCACCATTTACACATCGTCACCATCGCGTTGCTGCCGGGCCTTAACAACACTGCTGCATTATTGCCAACATCGAAGCACCATTGCCGCTGTCTCAAGCGATCTTGTTTGTCACACCATCGCGGGTCGTATGGCAGGCGTCAACTCTGCTCAATGAATTCATTGTAGTCAGCTGGGTTATGATTCAAGGCCGGATGATAAATCCGGCCTTTTTTCTTGCCTGAAATTATTGCAACACACTGTGGAAGCGCGTTGCAATTGAGGCACACTCTACGGAGAAGGTTCCAGATGGTCGAGCAGCGCCGTTAGCCCCAACTTGTAGCTGTTTACGCCAAATCCGCTGATTTGCCCCACGCATACCGCGGCCAGAACCGAATGGTGGCGGAACGATTCGCGTGCGTGAATGTTGGACAAGTGAACCTCTACAGCAGGGAGCGGCACAGCCGCCAGCGCATCGCGCAGCGCGTAGCTCGTGTGGGTAAATGCCCCGGCGTTAATCAGAATTCCATCGGCCGTTGTCCGGGCTTCGTGAATGGCATCAATGAGCGCCCCTTCATGATTGGACTGGAACGACCGCGTTTCACTACCGCGTGCAGCCGCCTGTTCGGCCAGGATTCGGTTTATTTCTTCAAGAGAGGCCAGGCCATAAACATCAACCTCACGGGTGCCCAGGAGGTTCAGGTTTGGTCCATGTAAAACAAGGATTCGCATATTCGTTGCTCCGTAGCGACCGATCAGGCGCGCATTGTGGTCAATATCTCCATAACGGCCGTTTCCGGTACATCGTCGGTCACAAATACATCACCGATGTCGCGTAACAGGATAAACCGTAGCCGCCCCTGCTGCTTTTTCTTGTCGCTGCCCATCGCCTCATAGAGTGCTTCCGGGTCCAACTCCAGCGGGATGTGAGTGGGCAACCCCAGCCGGGCCAGCACCATCTCGACCACCTTGGGCAGGGACGGCGAACAATGGCCCAGTGCGGCCGAAAGGTGCGCCGCAGCAACCAGCCCCATGGCGACGCCAAACCCATGCCGGACTTCATACCCCGACACCTGCTCAATGGCATGGCCGAACGTATGGCCCAAATTGAGAACAGCTCGTCGACCCTGTTCAAACGGGTCTTCCTGAACCACCTGCTGTTTGACGGCAATGGCCTGCGTGATCAGGGTTTGCAAGCTGCTGCCCAGCAGCCGGTCGGTCGCATACGCGGCCGGTGCATGGGTCCACTCCTCTATCATCAGGCGTTGCCACAGGACAGGATCGGCAATGAGGCCGTGCTTGGCAATCTCGGCCAGGCCGGCAGCAAACTCCACCGCCGGCAGTGTCGCCAGGACGGCCGTATCCGCCACAACCAGTCGGGGCTGCTTGAACGCGCCGACCAGATTCTTACCCTGCGGCAGGTCTACTCCGGTCTTGCCGCCGATGCTGGAATCCACCATGGACAGCAACGTCGTGGGGGCAAGAATCATCCCGATACCGCGCAGATAACTGGCGGCGGCAAAGCCGGCCATATCGCCGATGACGCCGCCGCCCAATCCGACTACAGCACCCTGCCGATCAATTCCGGCCGCTAATAGCTGATCATAGATATCTCGAACCGTATCCAGATTTTTATAGGCTTCCCCGGCAGGTACGGTGATGACCGTTTGTGCCGCGCGAACAAGGTGGGCATAGCGCGGGCCGACATGATCATCCGTGACTACGGCCAGCATCCCCGCAACATCGGCTCGCTCAGCCAGTTCAGACAGCAGTCCCCGGCCGACAAAAATATCATAACTCCCTGTGGGGTGAGTGACGGTCAGTTTCTGTCGCAGGTTGTCGTCCAGAAGACGGATGATCTCGTCAGTCACTTCCTCCGGGGTACGGCCGTCGGTCGCCACGCGCAGAAAGCGCGCATAGCCGGCAGCGCGCTGCTGCAGGAGCGACCGGACACGCACGGCCGGATCGGGCGCTTCCAGTAACGGCCGTCGTTCGGGATCGAATGACAGGCGCTCAGAGATTTGGTCCGGCCCGGCGGACAGGCAAAAGACCGGTCCGGTGCTACCCAGGGCTACCGCGTTCGCCGGGTCCAGCATCAGACGGCCGCCGGTGGCGATGACCAGCCCCCGTTCGGACGCCAGTTCTCTGGTGATGCGCTCTTCCCATTCACGAAAACCGATCTCCCCGTCAGTACGGAATATCTCGGTGATGTCGCGGCCTTCTCGCTCAACAACCAGGTCGTCGGTGTCCACAAAGCGCCATCCAAGCCGCTCGGCCAATTTTCGGCCGACCGTTGTTTTCCCGGTGCCCATAAACCCGGTCAGAATGATGTTTTCCTGGTCGCTCATGACAGGCGAATTATACAGGTTCGGGAACCAAACGCAGAACTCCGGCGTCTGATCCTATGTAGGAATCTGTTTGTAAGGAGTTTGAAATGACAAAGAACAATATGCTACGGCTTTTGGTTTTCGTAATGATTTCGGCAACTGCTATCGTCCTGGCGGCTTGTGCCCCGGTGCAGGCGGCCGATCTTAATCAGCAGGCGACGGCCGTCCCCGGTGTGACGGAAACGACGGCGCTCCCCCGCCAGGTTACAGTAGTCGGGTACGGAGAAGTCTTTGGCGAACCCGATCAGGCCCAGGTGCAGATCGGTGTCGAGACATTCTCGCCAACAGTGAACGAAGCTACCACTGACAATGAAACCACGTTGTCAACAGTGATGGAAGCGCTGTCCGGGGCCGGTATCCCCAAAAAGGACATCCAGACCAGCAATTACAGCGTCTGGGCCGAGCAGATCTACGGCGACCGCGGACCGGAAGGAATCGCCGGGTATCACGTATCGAATATGGTTACGGTGACCATCCGCGATATTGGTCTGGTGGATGACGTGCTGGGTGCCGTCACCCAGGCCGGGGCGAACTCGATCTACGGGGTCAACTTCACTGTGGCCGATTCGGCTGCTTTGGAAGCCGAAGCTCGCGCCGAAGCTGTGGCCGATGCCCAACAGCGCGCCGAGTCGCTGGCTGAACTGGCCGGTGTGGAACTGGGCGAGCCGATTCTGATTAGCGAGGTTGTGAACCAATCCTCGCCCATGCCATTGGGGTTTGGTAACGGCAATGCGATGGTTGAACAGGCTAACGCAGCGGGTATCTCCCCGGACAACTCAGCTATCAGTTGCCGGTTCAGGTTACGTATGCGATTAAGTAATAAGTAGCGGTCTCAGTCGCCGGTTAGTTCCGGCGTCAGCCCGGCCAGAAGGAGGTGCAGCGCAGTCAGCATGTCCGTCTGGCCGGTTTTTGTTTCCACGTCTATTTCCAGCAGACGGCCGTATATTTGCTCCAGTTGGGGCAGGCTGAATCCCTGCGCCTGTTGGGATAATTTCCCGGCCACAAACGACGGTACGCGCAATTGAGCTGCTATCGCAGGAGGACGCTCCCCGGCTTCGGCCATCTCCTTGACCTGAATCAACAGCCGAAACTGGCGAACGAACATGGCAAACAGATAGAACGGATCCGCACCCTCGGCCAGCTTCTTTTGCAGCAACGTTGCCGCCCGGGATGCCTGCCGGCTGCCTAATGCATCGACCAGATCAAAAATGCTGGCTTCGGCCGCATAGGGAGAGAGGAGGATGACTTCATCAATATCAACCGCTCCACCGTCCCTTTATACATAACCAGCTTTTCCCAGCTCACTTTCCAGCACGGCCAGGTCGCTGCCTACATTGGCCGCCAGGAGCTGGGCCGCGCGCGGGGAGATTTCCCCGCCGATAGATTCGGCCTGTTGGCGAATCCATTTTTCCAACTGTGGGCCTTGCGGTAAATCAAATCGCCTGGCATAGCCGGCATCGTTCTGCCCGGCCAGACGCAGTAAACGATGATTGTCCGGCAGGGGCTTCGGTTCCAGAAAAACCAGCCGGGTGAAGTCGGGAACATCCGGCAACCAACCCTCCAGTTCTTCCATGTATGCCTTATCGGGGATAGACGCCAACAACCCTTCAACCACCACAATCCGGGCTTTAGCCAGGAAGGGCATGGCGGAGCAGGCCTGCTGGAGGTCGAGGAGAGACACCTGATTGCCATACTGCGTCGTATTCAACGCCAGCATGTCGGCCTCGCCCAGCTTGGCGAGCTGTTTGTCCAGCCATTCGCGCTGGGAGTAGCTATCAGTACCAGTGAAGGATGTAGAACATGGCCGGGCCGGGTAGCAGCTAGTATTCGCTGCCGCCAGTGGCGACGAAGTACGCGGTAGCGGCGCGTTGGCGGCCGCCTAGCAGTAACTGGAAGATACGTGTAATCAGCGAGGGAGCGACCCGCCGGACGCTCTCCACGCGCAAATCGCCGGGATTGCCGTCCACCGTGTACCGGGCCTGCAACTCCATTCCCACCGGTCGGGGAGACGATCAATGCACCAATCACCGCAATCATGGCCCCGGGCAGGGCGTTAAACAGGTGGTGGGTCCCGGCCTGCTCCGGCGTTTCGCGGCGCTGCTCCAGAGCCAACGGAGCCATCGCGGCTACCGTGGACATGACGGCCGTCGTGACCAGCACCGTGCCGCAATTGGGATGAACGGCCAGATTGCTCTGGCCCTGCTGCAGGCGATGGAGAGCTTCGGTCACAGCCTCAGCGACATCTTCTTCACGAACGTCACCATAAACATTCAGGTGAAAACCTGCCAGGGTTGAATTCCCCTGCGCACTGAAATTCTTGTGTGTTTCGCTCAGAACGTGGATGGTCGCGTGCTCCAGACCATGGTTCCGCCGGATACGACGGACAGCTTCGGGGATCATAAATATTTCCTCACTTGACTCCAGGTGAGTGTACCAAAACGCAACCGGTTATGCAGAAAGCGGCCTGCTTGCCTGCCGGAAAAACAAAGGCCGCACCCGGACATCTCCGGGCACGGCCTCAATGGTTCCGCTTAGTGCTGCCTAGCCAACCAGTGTGGCGTCCAGCACAATCTCAGGGCCACCGGCCAGCGCTTTGGATACCGGGCACTTGGCCTTGGCTTCGGCCGCATACTCGGCAAAGGTTTCCGCATCCACGCCGGGAACCTCGGCCTTCACGGTCAGGACAATCTTGGCGATTGTCGGACCGTCTTCCAGATAGACGGCCGCTTCAGTGTCAATACTAATTGGGTTCAGCTCATTGCGGGTCAGGATAGCTGACAGGAACATGCTATAGCATCCGGCATGGGCCGCGCCGATCAGTTCTTCCGGGTTGGTGCCGGGACCGTCGGCAAAACGTCCGGCCCAGGTATAGGGACCTTCATATACACCGCTTTCCAGCTTGAGCGAACCGCCTCCATCTTTCAATGTGCCTGCCCAGTGGGCTTCGGCATGACGTACAGTCATTGATTAACTCCTTTATCTATGCGTCTCGTTTGTCCTAATGGCACTTAAGCCACAGGAAGTTTAATCAGAAAAACAACGACAGGCCAAATGAAACATGCGCCGCTCACACTCGATCGGCCTATGGTTTCCCCGGTCGGAGGTGGTTATGATAGCTGTGGAAGCAGCAACTCCCGGCATTACGGAGGATACACGATGACAACTGTTACCCAACGCACCTATATCCGTGAAACAGATTTTGAGGCTGTCAGCCGCCTCCTTGTTCGCCATTATCGGCCGAAAAACCATGACGGCAACTGGCAACAACCGGCCTGGGAATACATGCATTTTCATCCGAATTTCCAACCGGATACCGAGGACCGTATCGGTATCTGGGAGGCCAATGGAGAGATCGTCGGTGTTGCCCATCACGAATGGGCGCTCGGGGAAGCATTTTTCCAGTTTCACCCCGGCTATACGTGGCTGAAGCCGGAGATGCTGGCCTATGCTGAGGCGAACCTGGCCCGCGAAACGGAATCCGGGGATCGCGAGTTGCAGGTCTTTATCAACGACTTTGATACTAACTTTGAAGCCATTACCCTGGAACGAGGCTACCGTATCAGCGACTATTACCGGCGACCAATAAGCCGGTTCTGGATACCCGATCCATTCCCACCCATCAAACTGCCCGCCGGGTTTCGGGTGAAAAGTCTGGCGGATGAATTTAGTCTGGAGAAGATGCATCGTGTGTTGTGGCGGGGGTTCAACCACGCGGGCGATCCTCCGCCGGAAGGGGTTGTCTGGCGCGAGATCATGACTGCCGGGCCGAATTTTCGACCGGACCTGACGATGGTGGTCGAGGGGCCGGACGGCCGTTTTGTCTCGTTTTGCGGCCTCTGGTACGAGCCGGTCAATCGCTATGCCTATGTTGAGCCGATGGCAACAGACCCTGATTTCCGTCGTATGGGGTTGGGCAAGGCGGCCATGATGGAAGGCATCCGGCGCTGTGCGGCCGAAGGGGCGACGGTCGCCTACGTTGGCTCCGACCAGCCCTACTACCTGGCAACCGGCTTCGAGAAGTTGTTCGACAGCCGTCCCTGGAAAAAGATGCCAACGGGTGCCGAATGATCGGGCGGTGGCGATGGTCCGGGACGCTTCTGCTGCTTGTCCTTCTGGCTGGGTGCTCCTCCGGGCAGCCGACCGAAACGCAGGCAACATTAACTCCAATACCCGTCAGCACCCAGACAGACGTCGCTGCTGACGGCACGGCATTAGCGGCCGATGTAACGGCCGTTGCCGTCAGTGGCAGTGAAAACGCCTACCGGTTTGCCGTGACCGTTGCCAGCCCTGATACCGGCTGCGAGCAGTTTGCTGATTGGTGGGAGGTCCTGAGCGAGGATGGGGTTTTGATCTACCGACGTGTGCTGCTGCACAGTCATGTGGATGAGCAGCCCTTCACGCGCTCCAGTGGGCCGGTGGTGATATCGGCCGATACGGTAGTCATCGTTCGCGCCCACATGGCTCCCGGCGGCTATGGCGGTGCAGCCATGCGGGGGTCCGTGAATGGGGGATTTGAACCGGTCGAACCGGATACAGGTTTCGCCGAAGGGGTAGAGAGCCAGCCGCCACTGCCGGAGGGATGCGCGTTTTGATGAAGCTGTTGTTCTTCTACCAGGGACGATGGACAGCTAATATCGCACGAATGCCAGATATTATGCAGCCACTTTTCCTTCCGCTGTAGGGTGATAAGGCTTGATTGTCTCCAGCATTTGACCTTCAGATGCCTGTGTGTGGTACAAGTCCCACCGCAACTGAAGGTTCATCCAGAACCCGGCCGACGTGCCGAAGAACTTAGCCAATCGTAAAGCTGTACTGGGAGTGATGCCACGCCGTCCGTTTACGATTTCGTTGATTCTTTGATACGACACATGGATAGCGTTGGATAGCTCCCGTTGGCTTACCCCCATCGGACTGAGAAATTCTTCCAGCAACATCTCGCCAGGGTGGGTTGGAATTCGATTGGTAGGTACTCGAACCATCTTACTCTCCGTCCAGGTCAAGGGATTAATGATAATCCAGGATTTCAACTTCCTCCGGCGCGTTATCCCGCCAGAAAAAGCAAATGCGATATTGATCGTTGATCCGGATACTGTATTGCCCGGTCCGATCTCCCTTAAGCGCCTCTAACTGATTGCCGGGCGGAATTCGCAAATCAAGAAGGGATTCAACGGAATCCAGTTGGTCTAGCTTGCGGGCAGCTATCCGCCATATTGATTCCGGGCATGTTCGCCGTGCAACTTTGGAACGAACACCATTAAAGACATCCTCGGTTCCCTGACCCCTGAATGAGCGAATCACACAACAAAGTATAGCATGGGTGCCATGCTATTTACAAGCTGTCTTATCTAAGATTAGCCCTTAAACAAGCCACACCAGTTATCCTGCCAGGGATCAATGATGCTCTTGCAAGGCCGGGTAAACGGGCATGGAGATTCTAGGACAAAGGTATTGACCTAAACTTGACCATCGACGAGATCAACAACTCCATCGCCGAAAGCCGACGCTATTCCGACGATTCATAAGTCGGCAGGCCCAAATCCACCATCGGCCGTCCAGCCAGATACGCCGACAGTGCCGCGCGTGTCGCCGTCCGATCATCCCACGGGTATTCCGTTACGCCAAAGCACATGGACTGCTCATGGCCTTTCCCACAAACCAGCACCACATCTCCGGCCACCGCCAGCCCCAACGCGAAATAGATCGCTTCGCCCCGATCGCGGATGCGCCAAAAGGTCTTGTCTTCCACGCCGCCTTGCGATTCGGCCGCAGCAGCCATCACCGTCAGAATCTCATCCAGTGATTCGGTACGCGGGTCTTCGGCCGTCAGCACCGTCAGATCGGCGTCACGGGCAGACACCTCAGCCATGAGGCGGCGCTTGTCCACATCCCGTTTACCGGCGCTGCCGAAGACCGTGACCACCCGACCGTTGTTTGAAGTCATGCGCCGGGCCGCGCCGATGGCCCGTTCCAGGGCATTGGGCGTATGGGCAAAGTCCACCACGACCAGAAACGGCTGTCCTTCGTCGATGCGCTCCATTCGGCCGCTTAGCGTGTGAACGGCCGACAGCCCTTCGCCTATAGCCTCCGGAGGAACCCTTAGCGCCTTCGCCACCGCCGAAGCAGCCAGCATATTGTAGACGTTGAACTCGCCTACCAGCGGCGTCGCCACTGGCTGCGGCAGCCAGGCCGGGTCCTGAAAACCCACGTTCAGTGTTGTCTGCTGCGGGCCATAAACAATGTCTGTAGCGAATACATCCTGGGTCAGGTCCAGTCCATAGGTCAGTTGAGTCACCGGATGGGCAGACAGGAACCCGGATAACCGGCTATAGGAGCCGTCGTCACGATTCAGGACGGCCGTTCGCTGCTGGGTTAACTTGGCCGGGTTGTCTGTAGGGATGTTGGTTAGCGGAGCGAGCAATGCTGCAAACAGTTTTTGCTTGGCGGTGAAATAGGCTTCGTAGCTGCCGTGATAATCAAGGTGTTCGTGAGTGATGTTGGTCACAGCGGCCATATCGAAGTCAATGGCCCCGACACGTTCCTGCGCCAGACCGTGTGACGTCACTTCCAGTATGCAGTGGGTCAGCCCCGCATCCGCCATCCGGCGCAAATGACGCTGGATAACCGGCGCTTCCGGCGTAGTGACATGCACTTCCAGCGGTTCCTCAACTTCGCCAATCACGGCCTTGATGGTGCTGAGCAAACCGGCTTTGATGCCCGCCGTGCGTAATATGCTGAACAGGAAATTGGCAGTTGTGGTTTTGCCGTCAGTGCCGGTAATACCAACCATTACCAGTTGGCGGCTGGGAAAACCCTCCCAGGCAGCGGCCAGCCATGCTTCAGCGACGGCTGTATCCTCCACAACAAGGTAAGCCACTCCTTCGGGAACGTGGATACCCACCGCCTCCGACGGCCGTTGGGCCAGGATCGCCCTTGCACCGCGTTCAATCGCCTTGCCGATGTAGGGATGGCCGTCGCTACCGGTGCGCACGCGGGCCACAAAACAGGCGCCGGCATCCACATCGCCTGTCTTTTCCGTCAGGCGCGTCAGGGTAACGTCCAGCCCGTCATATACCGGGGGGTGCGGGTGGGATGTTCCGGCCACGGCCTCCTGCCAGGCGGCCAGAAGTTGCTTCAGTTGGCGTGTATTTTTCTCGTCCATGGTGCTGCTACATCGCTAATAGCCACAGAATGGTAGCAACAGGGACGATTTCCGGCGACTGCTAGGTCAGGTTTTTCTTAAGCCAGTCATAGACCGGCGCCATTGCCCGAAAGTGATTAAAGGCCACATCCACCAGAGCCGGATCGCTGAGCCCCTCACGCACACCGCCGGACGGCACAGCGTACAGCCCTTTATAGCGCAGCAGATCGGCGCGGGGGTGATCCGGATCAAAGCCCTGAGGAACCCGCTTGTACTGCTCGCCCTGAATCTCGTAGCCACCGGCAGATTGAATCGTTTTTAACGCGGCGTCCAGTTCAGGACCGGACGTATCATCCGCAACCGACTCACGATAGGCGGTTAATTGAGGCTTCGTAAACTGGAACATACCGGCCATCAATTCCAGCCGGTCGGCCTCCATGTGGAACCCAAACGCCGGGGACTGCATCTTCTTGCCCACGCCGTCCCAAAATATACCGGCTACGGCCGTCTTGTATGGCGACTTGTCCTGGCTGAACCGCACGTCACGATAGATGCGCATTAAGTTGCCCTGGCCGTTGGTACGCGGGTCAATCAGAATAGTCGGGTCCAGCGTCTGCAACCGCTCGCCAAGAGCGACGACAAAATCAACGGCCGGAGCCTGGAGTTGTGTCTGGTAAACATCCTTGTGTGCCTCAAACCACGCTTTGTCGTTGTTGGCGGCCAGATCACGCAAGAACTGTCGTCCTGCCGGGGAATCCCGGCAAACTCGCTACTGCTCATCAAAACCTCCCTATTTGGGCGGCAGGGTGGACACGAAGGCCAGCCCGCGATCTACCCACGCCGCCAACGCCTCATCGGTCTGAATCCCCAATGGGTCCACATAAATCATACCTTTCATCGGTCTGCCGGTGAAGTCCATGGGCGGGCATGGGGTTGGGCCAGCGCATCCTCATACTGGTCCGGCCCGACGCGCAGCATCAACAGATCCTTCATCACCCCGCAACACATATTGCCGCTGACCATAAAGGCCAGCCCACCGAACATTTTCACCTCGGTTACATCGTTACGCGCCGCCAGCACACCGCGAATACGGAAGGCCAGTTCTTCGTTAAAGGCCATGAGTTATTCTCCCTGGCTCCCTCAAAACCGATCGAACATATGTTCCTATCATAACGGATATCACCATCAAACTCAAGACCCGAATTACCGGCTCCGGTAGCGCTGCAAGTCCAGGAAACTCTGCCCCAGCAACAGCCCATCCACACCTCCGCCCGGCACGTCCAGGACCCGGCTCGGCGCGAAATACTCGAAATCAAAGGCGGTTGGGTCGCCGGCTGATAATCCCGGCAGGGGCATTAGTCGGGCCACCAGCGGTTTGCGCAGGCGCGAGGCCAGGGCAGCCACATCCAGCAGGATGCCGGTCAACGCCGCCTCGCTGATGTCACCAGGCAGGGGGATGGTGTCCAAGCCCACGCCGCAAACGGCCGAATAAACGAGCAGGTCATTCAAACTGATATGACCTTCGGCGGCACGGCGAGCCAGCACGGCATCTTCCAGCACGGGAAGCATCAGGCCGGAGAAGCCGGTGCGGGGGAACTGTGCCCGGTCTATGGCCTCGGTAATAAAGGCAGCCGCGAACAAACCACCCGGTGCGCCGAGATGGGGAACACCCAATGCTTCCATAGCTCCGGCCAGACTCTGTTCCGGCGTGGGATACGGCGCAAGGGAGAAGTCCAGCCCACTGAAAGCTACCCCGAACTCGCGCGACAACGCTTCCGCGACTGGTGCGATCTCGGCTGCGGCCGATTCAATGGCGGCGATGAGATTCGCCCGTGCCTCGTCCAGGGTGGTAGCCGCGTGAACGGCCGACAGGGCCAAATCACCGGACTCCACCGCAATGGCGAAGTGTGCCGGACCACCGCTGTGATAGGTGGCGGGCAGGAACGGATGCCCCGGCCCCACTGCGGCCAGTCCGCCCATAAAGAGATTACCGAATCCGTCAGGGTAAATTGTGCTGACCTGCCGGATGCAGCGGGCCATAGCCCGGCAGCGCTCCAGCGAGAGACGGCCGTCCTCCCCGGCAATGGTCACCGAGGCAAAAGTCGTGCCGGTTGTGCCGATAAGGTCAGGGATCAGGTCCAGCCAGGAGACGTCATCATCCAGACCGACCGGCCCCAGGCTTACATAGTCAATCCCCGCAGTCTGCCACGCCGCGACAAACTCCATTGCAGCCGTGACGGCCGACTCGCGGGGCAGCCAGTTGGGAAACGGCCGTGTCCCCAACCGTAGAGATTGGACGCGCACCGGGAATTGGGTGCGCGCCGCCACCAGAAAGCCGGAGACGGATGGGGCAGGTAATTCGGGATCGGAAAACAGAGTAACAGAACGGATTTCCATAGCGCCTCAATAAGCAACAACCCAACACCGTTTGACAGACGCGGGCTGTCCGTTAGAATTCGCTGCATAGGTCCCAGAGGGCCACAGCCTGTTTGGCTAATGGTAACAGACAGCATGGACGCATCCAACGAACAACCAGCCGACGACGAGACTCGTCGATCCGATAACAAACCCTCTCACCCCGGAAACAGCGGTCAGGTCGCCGTGGCAGTGACAAGGGAGGCCAGCGTGAGGAGCTTGGCCCGATGGAACAGGCTCTGCGACGCTTCCAGGCCTGCGGCCGGTGCAGCTACTTCGTGGCTGACCTCCAGATTTATTTTGGGCGGGATACCGTGCGCACGGCCATTGAGGAAGGACCGGAAGAATGGCTAACGCTGGAATGGGCGGATGTTCTGCGGCGATTGACGCGCAACGCCTATATCGCCGACGACAATGTGTTTTACTTCTACTATGACGGCACCTGCCCGGAGTGTCGCCGCCGTTATACCTACATCAGCGAATCGTTCGAAGACGAAACGCCCCTGTTCCGGTTGCATTACTAGCCCAATGCGCGCTGTCGCGCCGCTTCAAACAGAATTACCCCCGCAGCAACGGCCGCATTGAGCGACTCGGTTTCATCGGCCATCGGGATACTCACCCGTCCTGTAGCAACCCGTTCCGCCTCCGGTCCGGCGCCCTGAGCTTCGTTGCCGATGATAAGGGCCGACGGTTCGCGCCAGTCAACGGCCGTATAGGATGTCCCGTCCGACGCGACGGCCAGCCAGACACGTCGCCCAACCAGCAGAGGTGTAATCTCATCCCAGGTCAAAAGATGCACCGGCAATCGCAGCAGCGCCCCATGCTGGCCCGAACCACTTTGGGATTATAGGGCTCCACCGAACCTGGGCTCAACAGAACACCGCCCACACCGGCCGCTGCCGCCGCACGCAGGATCGCTCCCAGATTGCCGGGATTGGCAACACCATCAAGAATGAGCAACAGGCAAGCCGCTTCGGGTAGCGGCAACGGCCGCATCGCCACCACCGCCAGCACACCGGGAGCCGTATCCGTATCGCTCATCGTGTTGAGGACGCCGGCATCCACCAGCACAGGTGATACACCCAGCGGTTCAAGTGTCGCAGCCTGGTCAGCGGCCGTCAGCCATTCCGGGGTGCAATAGATCTCGGTGGGTTGAATTCCGGCGCGCGCCAGTTCGGAGATCCAGCGGGTACCCTCGACGACAAAGACGCCTTCCTGTTGGCGGAATCGCTTGTCGGCCATGAGTTTGCGTACGCGCTTGACGCGCTCGTTGGCCCGGCTGGTGATCATGACCGCCATTATAGCCCGACAATCACCGTGCCGACGAAGGCCCGCTATACGTGGTGGCGTACGGACTGATAGACAGCTTCAAGCTGTGCGGCCAGCACGTCCCAACTGTAACGAGATAGCATATCGGCGCGCGCCGCTGCGCCCATCCGGGACCGTTCGGCCGGAATTCCGAAGCAAGTCTACAATCGCCTGGGAGACACCCTCCACATCCCCCGACGGCCGTAGCCATCCTGTCTCACCGTCACGAATGTATTCGGGCACCTGGCCTACGGCCTCGCCGACGACCGGCACCCCGGCGGTCAGCATGTCAGCCAGCTTGACCGGGCACTTGGCCCGGTTCAGGAGCGTGTCGTCCATCAGGTACAGTCCCACATCCCCGGCGGCCAGCGTCGCCGGCAGATCTTCCAGTCCTGTCCAGCCCACGTCCACCACCACGTCTGACAACCCGACCGCCTGGAGGCGATCCCGAAAGCGGGATGCATCATCCCCATACAACCTGGCCCCCACAAACAGGACGGCCAGATTGAGTATCTCGTGCCGGACTTTTACCAGAATGTCTATTAGCCGGTCGGTATCGAACTCAAACAGGCGGCTGAAAAGAAGCAGCGTTGGCCGGTCGGTTAGGGTCAACGCCGCCCGTGTCCGGTCACGTTCGGCAGGAGTAACCTGCCGCAGAGGAATGCCGGGGCCATTGGGTAGGTAGATCACCCGGTCGCGGGGCAGGCCGATGTCCAGCGTTCGCTCCTCCAGTGTGCGGCTGGCAACGGTGACAGCGTGGGCATGGGTCAGCCCCACTGTTCCTGCCAGGCAAAAAACCGTTTCTGCGTTGCACTATAGGGGGCATTGTCGTTCCAGCCACCCCAGCCCTCCCAATCGTCGCTGTCGGTGACAAGTCCCAGACGGGATCGGTGGAACTGCCACAGCCACCAGGCCACCAGCCCACTGTAGGCTTTGGGCTTGAAGCTGTGGACGACATCCGGCCGCCAATCCAGTGTTTCCCGGACCATGCGCCATGCAGTGCCAACCGTACCGCCATCCAGCGGAACGTACCGCAAGGTCACGCCGTCCTCCGTCCACGTCCGGTCCGCTTCCTCCGGTGTGTGAAACGGCGGCATGATGACCATCACCTCATTTCCATTGTGTGCTAACGGTCGGGCCAGGCCCAGCGCGCGGCTGCGCATGGTACTCTTGGGGTGCAGCCCAAAGGGGCCGATCATGGCAATGCGCATAATATTGCTGATTAGCGGGCAGACCGCGCCGACCTGCCGGGGGAATAGACTACGCTACGCCTCTTTCGCGGCATCAAGGGAGGTTTCAGGGACGGCCGCCAGCCACTCCGCATCTTCCGGGAAAGGGCTACCCTGCTCGATTAACAACTCACGCAGTCGCGGGTGATCGGTATAGACGCCACGATGATCGGGAGGCAGCAGCGCCGCGATCCGGCACATGATCTCGTCGGTTTGGGCCTGCATATAGGTTTCACGATCCTGGCCTTCCTGCTGCGGAGCGAGACGATACGGGGTTCCGACGCGGGCCACGATGTCCAGTTTCTGGAAGCGTTTCAGGCGAGACTTGACGATCCGGTCTTCTGTTCCGACTATGCCGATGGGGATAATGGGCACATCGGCCTTGTACGCCAGGAACGCTGCCCCCGGTTTCCCTTCAATGAGCGCCTCGGTCGGGCTGCGCGTCCCCTCCGGGGCAATCGCCAGAACATCCCCCTGCTTGAGCCGCTTCAGGACTTTTCGCAATGCCCCCAGATCAGCGTCAAAGCGGTTAACCCAGATAGCATCGGTCTTTTCGGCGATATAGCGCCAGATGGCGTACTTGCGATACTTCTCGGCCAGTAACAGGACAATATCATTGCGATCCGAAAGGACAAGGACCAGCAACACCTCCAAACGGCCGATATGGTTGGCCGTAGCAATATAGGCCCCCTCCGGATAATCAATTGAGCCGATAATCTCGATGTTGGCAATCCGGTTGAGAACAGCCTTTGATGATCTGCGCAGCGTATTCAGAAATCGTACGTCACTCATGGTGGATATTCCGATCGTGTGGTGTGTATTGTAGTGCAGCCGGCAATGGAGGCCAAGACGTCTGGATGAACCGGATTAGGCCGGGCTCAGGATAAGCCAGCCGGTTGTCTCGCGCTCAATGGCCGGACGGGTGAACAACAGGGGAAAATACCGGCCTTCGGACCAACCGTCCAGCAAATCCAGATAGTGCTCGCTGGCCGGGTGGCCGGACTGACCTCCGGGCAGCGCCGCCAGACAATTATCCCATGCGCCGACATCCATAATCAGCCGGCAACTGGCGACGATAGTTGCCGGTTCCGGCGGAAAGTGGGGAGAAATCTCTACCTGATTCACGGTAAAACCGTCGCCGTTGACCGGCCGCTGGACTGTTTTCCAGAGACGGCCGACTCCGGGCAACTGCGCCATCTGGTGTTCCAGCCGTAGC
Organism: Chloroflexota bacterium; assembly: GCA_041390945.1. GTDB lineage: Bacteria > Chloroflexota > Anaerolineae > Promineifilales > Promineifilaceae > Promineifilum. The sequence goes on along the minus strand of JAWKOY010000021.1, from coordinate 102,685 downwards.
TGGTGCAGATTGCCCCACACCCAGCGCGTGGGGTCTGCGCCGTATTCGTGGCGGAGGGCTGCCAAGGCCTGATCCAGTGCGCTCCCAACCAACGGCCGCACATCACCCACCCAACCGGGGCAACCGTCTTCCAGCCAGTTAAGCGCCAGCTCGGTTGCCATTTCATGAAACGGCAGAAGCGGGAAGCCGATATCCTCTCCCGGAGCCAGCAATCGCCCGGCCACATCCGGCCCGACCGCCTGTTCAATGACGGCCTGGGTGAAGAAGACCTGCCAGGTAAAGCTCAGCGATGGGGCAACGTGGGTTGCCAGCATGTTACCGTCCCAGTTGCGAAGCGTATCAAGCGCCCACGAACTGTCGGGATCCATGACGGATAGCGAAGAAACAGCGGGAAGCGCCAGTTGCAGGAACCGCAGGGCCATGGGTGAGATCGTATCGGTCTGGATACGCCGGTGATCATCCAGTGTGAGTGACTTCTTTGCGGCCAGCAGTTGTCGAATGCGGCGCACCCGGTACGGAGCCAGCCATTCACTGCTCAAATGGTACGGGTAGCTGTCTCCGGCAATGGTATTGTTGGCTGTGGCAATAAATCCTTCCGGGGGATTATCCAGACCGGGCAGTTCCTCATAGGGGATCCAACTTGTCCAGTCGTGGTCATTGGTCCAGCCGGGAACCGGCACCATGCCACGGCCTTCACGTCGCACGGGGACACGGCCCGGCATCCGATAGCCGATATCGCCGGTCACGTCTGCATAGACAACATTCTGACCGGGAATCGCCCAATGTCGCAGGGCTTCGCGCAATTCGGCCGTATTCCCGGCCCTGTTCATGCCCAGCACGGAACGAAGTTGATCGCCGGGGTAGAACTGCGTCCAGTCCAGGGACAGGTCTGCCCGGGAATCACTGAAAACATCGGAAAAGACAGGGCCGTGCCGGGTATATCGAACGGTAATCGTCTGCGGCCGGCGACCGCGCACACGAATGGTTTCGGTGGATAGCTCGGCCGTTTGCCATTCCCCTTCCACCTCATACCGGCTGCGGTCCTGCCGGTCAAAACGCTCAATGTAAACATCCTGAATATCGGGGAAGGCATTGGTGACACCCCAGGCTACGTGGGCGTTATGACCAATCACCACGCCGGGCACGCCGGGAAGGGAAAACCCGGCAACGTTCATCTCCGGCCCACGCAAGTGACAGCCGTACCAGATGGCGGGTAACAGCGGCGGCAGGTGGGGGTCGTTCGCCAGATGCGGCCGACCGCTGTCCGTCAGTTTACCGCTGACCACCCAGTTATTGCTACCCAATCCACGTCCGACCAACGGCGTCCCCAGGGGCAAATTCGCCATCGTCTCCCGGTAACATATATCAAGGGCTTCGGCCACAGCCCGACCAACGGCCGTATCAGGCAGCGTCGTCGGGCAGTCTTCATCCGTCGTCAGGGTCAGATCGGCCGCTTTCTCCGGCCCAACGGCTGTGACCAGCCACCCACGCAACAACTCCGTTTCCAGTTGCTGGACAGTCCCCAGGCCAGGACTACACCCCAGGCGGCCGTATCCAGAGCTGTCCATGGTTCCGGCCGGTAGGCCAGCGCTGTAAATTCCGGTGGCAGCGGTTGTGTTTCCACGTAGGCGTTGACGCCGGCGGAATAGGCTGCCTGGACATGGTGCGATTCCTCTGTCATATCCTCCAGCATGGCGGCGGCAGCCCGCGTCCACCCCAGATAGCGGGCAAATCGGTCATAGGGCAGCCCGCGCGAGCCGATTACCTCGCTGACCCGGCCTACTCCCAACCGGCGATACAGGTCCATCTGGAACAACCGGTCCTGGGCATGGATAAAGCCCTGGGCGAAAAAGAGATCGTCCTCGGTCCGGGCATAGATGTGGGGGATACCCCAGCGATCGCGCAGGATTTCCACCGACTCCTGCAAACCGGGCAGGACCAGACGGCCGTCGGTCTGGGGCAGGGAACGGCGCACCGTTCGTCGTGCAGCAGCCGCCGTGGCGCTGATACCGCCAATGACGGCGGCCGGCCAGACCAACCAGCGCAACGAAGCGCGATCAGACAGGTTCTTTAAAGTCATAGAGATTGTCGGAGACCCGCCAGCGCGCGCCACACGCCGGGTTGGGGCAAACGAGCAGATCACCGTCAGGCTCACCGAGGGGCGTGCGACAGGTCGGGCAGGCAAAGAAAGCATCCGGGTCGGCCGTCGGGCCGCCGTCTTCATGCCGGTTGAGCACAAAAACACTGGGGCTAAGCTGCCACCAGTTCCCGGTACGCTGGGCCATGCTATCCAATGAGACAAGCAGGCCGGTTGGAACGACCTTCTTGATTGGCCCAAACCGGAAGTGGGAAACTGTCAGGCACTGCCCCGGTTCAAATCCGGCCGCCGCCAGTTGTTCGTTAATCCACTGGGGATGAAAATCAAAGTTCAGATCCACAAACTCCACCGGCTGCCGATCAAAGGGGGACCAACCCTGCTGTCCCAAAGCATAGCGGGCGATCGCTTTCAGATTGTGCTTGCTGGCAAACTCAAGGACATAGGTACCGGACGGACGGCTAACGCGGCCCAACTCCCGAAACAGGCCCGGCGCATCGGCCGCATGGTGAAGCGTGCGCACCTGCACCAGCGTATCAAATAGCCCCCCCACAAAGGGCAGGTTGTACCAGTTACCGGCCACGTATATATAACGCGGGTCATCGCCGATGTGGGCTTGCGCTTCGCGCAGCAGGGAGCGCGAGTAGTCAAAGAGAACGACACGCCGGTAGCCGGTATACTCATTCGCCAGACGGCCGAATCCGGCGCCGACATCCAGAAGCGTATCCCCGGTCGGGGGCAGCAACCGGCGCAAGGCAACGCGCTCGGCCTGATCCTCATAGTCGCGTCCCTGGTCTTCCCAGAAGCGGGTACGGTAATCTGACCCTTCGTAATCACAAACAGGCGGTTGATCGGACATAGTGAGCGCATGGTAACATGATCAACACAAGTCGCCAATGACAGTTTAACTTTACATAATCACAAGAGTGTATTGAATCTCATCCGAAAATCCATTGCGTCCCTGTACGAATGCGCTAGAATAAAAACACTTACCATAATACAGGGATGCAGGCACAGGGGGCCGGCGGTCATAGTTCGTCACTCCCGTTGTGACTGAACTAGAGCACAACAAGCACATGGCAAACAACGATGCAGCCGTTTTCCTTGATCTGGATAACCTGGTCATTGGTGCGCGGGATGCCAATCTCCATTTTGACGTCAACCTCATCCTCGACAAAATCAAAGAGCTAACCAACGGCCGGGTCGTGCTGCGACGGGCCTATTCGGGCAATCTGCGCCAGGATCAGAAGTTGATGAAGGAGCTGGCCGCAGCCGGTTTCACCATGCAGTCGGCCGTTCCCGTCAACAACTTCGGCAAGAACCTCATTGATATGTACCTGGTCGTGGAAGCCATGGACACGATGGTGGATCAGCAGGACTACCTGACCTACGTGCTGGTGACCGGCGATCGCGACTTCCTGCCACTCATCCACGCCCTGCGGCGTCGCGGCAAGCAGGTCATCGGTGTGGGACTGCGCCATGCCTCCAGTGACAGCCTCAGCGCCCTGTGCGATCAGTACCTGTATTACGAAGACCTGTTACCGTCCAAGCCGTTGGGTGATGCCGAGGTGGAAGTTCTTCTGAAGCAAGCGGTGGACAGCCTTATTTCCGGGGACGAGACGGTGCGCGCCAGTGTACTCAAGGAACGCATGATTGAATTGAGTCAGGGCAGTTCTCGGCCGTTTCCAGTATTCCGATACATCGTTTTCCAAATTCCTGGCCCGCTTCCCTCACGTCGTGCAGGTAGAAAAGGACGGCACGACTGCGTTTGTGCGCCAGGCTCAGGTCGCTGTCGAGGCCGAACCGGAGATCTACCCGCGCTATCGCAGCGCATTGAAGCGGCAGAAGTTTCGCATTGTCCCGCCGCGCCTGCGGCTGCTGTTCATCCGCTATCTGATTGACATCCTCTCTGCGGAACCAGAGATCAAGTGGAAAGACCTGATTGACCGGCTGGCGGCCGTTGAAACCGGGGAAGAATCGGCCGATGCGTCGCGCAATATGGCGAACGCCATGCTGATTGTAGCCCGCAAGGCAGGCGTCATCCGTACACTGAAGGGGCGAACGCTGGCGACGGCTCCGGTTCTGCTGGCACTGGATTCCGACAAATCATTCCAGGAAGCGGTCATTCGCTGTGACGCTGCCTATTTGCAGGCCATCAAGCAGCTTTCGGAACCTACGATCTGGAACAAGCAGCCATCGCCCTGTATGATGGACTGGCCTATGCGCCGTATCTGGAGCGGGTGGAAGACTGGCTGGCTGAAAATCCGTTGAATTAGCGCGTCGACCGCTTATACCGGGATCTCATCCCGGTGCCCAAACCCCTTGCTGTTATCAATCCAGTAAACCGTATCCGCTTCCAGCCGGTACCAGTTCACCCGTGTCAAGGCCGTTACCAGCGCCGGAACGGGCTGGGCAATGAAGGGGTATTTTTGACGGTAGCGGCCGATGGCTGCCTCCCGTTCCTCGCCGGTCAGTTGCCGGGCTGTGCCGGATACCTGAATGCCCTTGATCCCCGGCCAGTCCGCATAATCCTCCTGTATCGTTGCTGCCACCTGCGGCTCGGCGGCGACGGCGCGGGCATGGCGTGTGTGCCCGGCGGAGAGAAAGATGAGGTCAAATCCCTCCTCGGCGTAGAACACAGCCGCGGCCCACACCTTCCGGCCCGGCCGTTGCCAGCGTCATCACATGATGGGCCGCCAGATAAGCCAGCGCCTCGGTCCGGGCATCACTCATGATCGGCCGCAGGCCGGCCGCCCTGCCAGCGTTCAAACAGATCAGCCGGGAGGGTAATGTCCATTAGGTCAATCACCCGATTGACCGTCTGGTTGATAATGTCATCAATCGTCGCCGGCCGGTGATAAAAGGCGGGCATGGGGGGACAATGACAGCCCCCATCTCGGTCAGCAGGGTCATCGTTCGCAGGTGCCCCAGGTGAAGCGGTGTTTCACGTGGAACAAGTATCAGCCTGCGCCGGTCCTTCAGGACCACATCGGCCGCGCGCAGCAGCAGATTGTCCGAAAAGGTAATAGGCAATACCCGACATCGTTTTCATGGAGCAGGGATGACGATCATACCATCCGTCTTGAACGACCCGGAGGAGATGGCGGCGGCAATGTCCTTGAACCGGTAATCTACCGTCGCCAGGGCCCGCACCTCGTCGGGGGCCATGTCTGTCTCCAGGCTGATCGTCGTGGCGGCGGCGGTGCTCATCACCAGATGGGTTTCCATATCCGGTAATGCCCGAAGCACTTCCAGCAGCCGGATGCCATAAATAACGCCACTGGCGCCGGAGATACCAATGATTATTTTCTTCATATGCGAGTCGTACCTTTATGCGGTGTTTATCATATCATCGTGAATCAAGTATACTCCGCTCACAAAGGGGAACCATACCCCGCCGGATATTGTGCAGAGTACGCAGGGCCATCGCCCAACATCAAGCTCATGATTGCCAAAAAACAGTACGTAACCGAGTTGGAAACCGGAGAGGAGTTGCTGAACGAGCCGTTTCTCCTGCAAGATGTCGTGCGGCGACAGGCTCGCGACGGCCGTCCCTATCTCCTGACCACCTTGCGCGACAAAACCGGGCAAGTCAACGCCATCTTCTGGGACGTCCCAGACTACATTGACGACTGGCTACGCCCCGGCTCGCCTGTGCTGGTTACCGGCCGGGTTAATCTCTACCGGGATGTGAACCAGGTGGCGATCACTGACCTGAACGAAGCAGCCCCGATCGACATGGCGGAATTGTTACCCTCCAGCAAGCGGTCGCGCGCAGAGATGACCACCGAGTTACAGGATCACATCCGGTCGCTATCCGAGCCGTGGCAGGCACTGGTCAGCCGTCTGCTTCTGGAAGAACCCTGGGCCCACGCCTATGCCAATGCACCGGCCGCGCGCCAGATGCACCATGCCTATATCGGCGGGTTACTGGAACATTCACTCAGCATGGCGTCATTAGCCCGCCTGCTAAGCACCCATTACCCCTATGTGGACACGGATTTACTGGTCAGCGGCGCGCTGCTGCACGACCTGGGTAAGGCGCAGGAGTACACGCTGGAGGATGGTTTTCGCTATTCAGAAGACGGCCGTCTGGTCGGTCATATCGTGCGGGCTATCGTCATTGTCGAGCAGGCTGCGGCCGAAATGAATTTCCCCGAACAGGACCTGCGTCGGTTGGTTCATCTGATCGCCTCGCATCACGGCACCCACGAGTGGGGCGCGCCGGTCCTGCCCAAGACGCTGGAAGCCGTTCTGCTCCACCAAATCGATCTGATGGACAGCCGGGTACAGGGCTTTCTGGACCACGTGGGGAACGACTCGCGGGCCGGAGACTGGACTGTCAAACGCAGCGAGATGTTCGGCACGGAGCTACTGCGCCCCTCTGGCTTCGACGATGAGCCGGATACCGATTAACCCCTCTTACGAGACAGCGTAGACAGCAAAGAGCATCTCGCCCTCCGGCGAGAAATATTCCTCGTAGTAGCCGTTGGGGAACGCATCTTCAACCAGGGGCAATTCACCCAATCGTTCCGGCAGGAAAACAAACAGGGTCGGCCCGGCCAAACCCCAGTCCGGCGGCATTGTCAGGGGATCGACCACATCCTGCCCGCGCATTTCCGGCGCCAGAAAAGGGATGGTCGAGAGGCTGAAGTAGCCCATGCGCGGGAAACCAAAGAAATAGACATCCTGCGCCGCCGGGTCTTCATCCCGCAGGGTATAGGCAATGGCCGTTGCCGCTTCCGTATTGCCGCCCCCAGAACGTAGGTGTCATAGACCTCATTGAAATAGTAGTTCAGGTCCAGAGCCATCACCACAACCATCACAATACCGGCCACCACAACGGCCGCGCGGAAACTGCGGCCGTGCCTCGCGAACCCACTTAACGGCCTGTCCCAGCGGCAAGGCAATAAATATCGCCACCAGCGGCATCGCCAGAACGTAGCGTTGCGACGCCGGGGAGTCCTGACTGATCGCGTTAGCGGCAATCGCGGCCAGTAACGGCAGCATCAGGAGCAAATAGCGCAGGTCGAAGTTCAGCAAGGCCCACAGGATGCCCAACAGAAACAGCGTTGCTGCGGCGGCCAACAACAAGGGTGAGCCGGGTTGTAGAGGAGACGCATCGGTTCATGCGTGAAGCCCATGGCTCCGCCAGCGCCTGGTCGGCGATAATTTCGGCCGTTGACCGGTCACCGCGAGACAATTCACCCTCCAGCCAGTCGCCGAAGATCGTTACCCGATTGAGTGGCGCCTGGAATTCATCCGGTTTTTCGGCGAAGAACAGACCCAACGGAAGAAAAACCACCAGAGCAATCAGCGCCGCCACCACCAGACCCGGCAAACGCAGGCGGAATTGGGCACGCTGCCGCCACCAGGCAACGGCCGACCAGATGAGGAAGATCACCGGCAGCATGCGGATCGCGACATAGAAGTACTGCCCTATCCCCAACGCCAACCCACTCAGGATAAAGGCGCTGCGGCGACCGGTCTTCCATCCGGCCCACAGCCCGAGGATTGCCAGCGTGCCAAACAGACCGTCCCAGACGTTGTTGAGCGCGATCCGGCTCATGTGGATATGGTAATGGGAAGCGGCCAGATAGGCAGCAGCCAGGACGGCCGTCGTCCGGTCAAACATGGATCGGGCCAGGGCATAGACCGCTATCACACTCAGCGCCCCGGCTATGGCCGAGGTCACGCGCACCGCCTCCACTGTCTGCCCGCCAAGGCCAATGGCGATACTCTGCACCGCAAAGTACAGAGAGGGGAAAGAAAACCAGCCCACGGTGAACGGGTTATTGACCTGCCCGTTGAGGAGCATAACCCCAAACAGGCCGGCTGATCCCTCGTCACCGGAGAAGGTGTTGGGAAACTGGGCCGTGGCGACACCGCGCAAGATCAGCGCCACCACAAACAGCCCGCCCATCAAAAGCCAGTCCCAGCGGTCGAAACTCCGGCGTGGGGCAGCGGCCGATGTTTCCCGTGAAACACTTCCGGCAATTGCCAGGGCAATCGCCAGCAACCAGGACAACACCGCCACAACCGGTTGGTAAGCCAGTAAACCATCCCCCGCCGCCAATCGCCCCAGCCAGGCAAACGGCAGGGACAGCAGGAGCATCACCGCCTGACCCTGATCGACCCGGAGGAAGGCGGCAATCCGATCCAGTATTCCTGACAGCCATCCCGGCACACGGCCGCGCATAAAGGTCTGGACACCCAACAGCATGACGATGCCACCCAGCAACGTCAGCAAAAACAGGCCGCTGCGTTCTTCGACCGGCGTCGCGCGCAGGGTCAACTGTGTAGCAACCAGCAGGAGCAATCCACCAACCAGCAAGGGAGTCGCCACACGGCGTGCCGGTACGTCCGGTATCTCGGCGAGGGGAGCTTCTTCCTGCGAAGGTACACTGGTTTCGATTTCGGGCGCAGCAACCGGGGTTTCTACTTCGACCGGCATCGCCATCGGGACCAGTGGGGTAGCAGGTGCTTCAAGCGGAACGGCCGAAGCGCCGGTTCGTGATTCACTCACAGGGGAGGCTGCTTCTACCGGAGGGATCGCCTCGCTTCGGATAGTCGTCGCTTCCGCAAGGGCCTCCCCTTCCTCAGGCGTTTCCGGCGGCCACTCATCACCGAGAGAACGCCACAGCCAGAGGAAAACGGCCGTCACCGCAGCTATCACGAGAAGAAATAGGACTGTTTCCATACAGTTTTACCGCCTGATCACCGGTAAAAGGCGGCCCAGCATAGTAGTATGCGTCGAATGGCATCCTGGGGCAATATATTATTTATGTCAATATAGATATTAGGGAGTCTGTCTCTGCATATCAGGATTGTTCGCTTTCATTCTCGACAAACACTAGAATTGACTATATGAACAACGACGTGCGCACCCTTATCCAGGCGATTCACGACAGCCCGCCACGGGCCGTTCTGGCAACGGCCGGAGCCGGGGGGCAGGCGCTGGCTGATTTGCTGGGTGTGGCCGGGGCGTCGCGCACCCTGCTTGAAGCGCTGGTCCCCTACAGCAGCGCCTCTTTCGACGAGTTTCTGGGGCACACGCCGGACCAGTATGTATCCGAATCCACTGCGCGGTTGATGGCCGGGCGGGCAGTGGCCCGCGCTTACCGGCTGCGCGCCGAGCCATGGCCGGTTGTTGGTCTGGTCTGTACAGCGACCATCGCCACCGATCGGCCGAAACGGGGCGATCACCGGGCCCATATTGCCGCCTGGAGCGCCTCGGACCTTATACGCCAGTCCGTCACTCTGGACAAAGGGACGCGCGACCGCGTCGGAGAAGAAGATGTCGTCAGCCGGATGATGCTCAATGTGCTGGCCCAGATCAGCGGCGTGGACGGCCGTCTGGGCATTGCTGTCATGCCTGAGGATCACTTTGAATCGGTCATCTACAATTATCAAACTGCGGCAGAGCAGTTGGAGAACGAGACTATTTCTTCCTTCGGCATCGATGCTGGCGGCGAGATAACAACCACGGACTTGCGGCCGCAGGCGATCCTGTCCGGGTCATTTAACCCGCTTCACAACGGCCACACCGGATTGGCCGCAACCGCGTCGGCCATTTTGCAGAAGCTGGTGACCTTTGAGATTTCGGCCGTGAATGTAGACAAACCCCGGCTGGCGACGCCGGAGTTGCTTGACCGGCTGACACAGTTCGCGGGCACCTGGCCCGTTGCTGCCAGCAACGCCCCCACCTTTGTCGCCAAGTCACGGGTTTATCCCGGAGCGACCTTTGTTGTCGGCTTTGACACCGCCCGGCGCGTCATCCATCCTCGCTACTAGGGCGACAGCACAGCCGCCATGCTCGCGGCGCTGGATGAGATTCGCGCAAACGGCTGCAGTTTCCTAGTGGCCGGGCGGGAAGACGAGAACGACCATTTCCGGGTGCTGGCCGATCTGGAGTTGCCGGATGGTGCGGCCGATCTGTTTGCGGCCATTCCCGAAGGCCAATTCCGCAACGACATCTCCTCTACCGAAATACGGGAGGCCAGGGAGGCCCAATAAAAAGCGCCCGGCTTCCTGCTCAGAAACCGGGCACATCTCAACAACCAGAAACAGGTTGGTTTACTTATCGTCCAGCGCAACAACGCCGGGCAGTTCTCGTCCTTCCAGCAGTTCCAGGCTGGCGCCACCGCCCGTGCTGACATGGGACATCTTGTCGGTTAGCCCTGCTTTGCGCACCGCAGCGGCCGAATCACCGCCACCGATGATCACCTCTGCGCCCTGATCGACCATCTCGGCCAGCATCTGGGCCAGTTCATTGGTGCCTGTGGCAAACTGTTCCACCTCAAAGACACCCATCGGCCCATTCCAGACAACCAGCTTCGCGCCGTTCAGCGCGTCGCCAAACTCCCGGACGGTCTCCGGGCCAATATCAAGGGCCATCTGATCCGCAGGAATCTCTGAGACGGGAACGACATTCGTGGAAGCGTCCGCACTCAACTCACCGGCAATGACCACATCCACTGGGAGGACAAGCTGGTCGGGGGCCATCTCCAGCAGGCGCTTCGCCTCCAGCAACGCTTCCTCCTCCACCAGTGACTTGCCCAGATTGTAACCCTGAGCTTTGAGGAAGGTATTCGCCATACCGCCACCGATAAGGATTTTGTCGGCCTTGCTTAAGAGGTTTTCGATGAGCTTGATCTTGTCCGAAATCTTGGCTCCGCCCATGATGGCGACATAGGGATGGGCCGGGTTCTCGACCGCGCCGCCGAGAGCCGCGATCTCCTTCGCCATCAGGAATCCGGCCACTGCCGGGCCACCCTTGGCCCGTACAGCGTAGGCTGCGCCGTCAACACTGGCGTGGGCACGGTGGGCCGAGCCGAAGGCGTCGTCCACATACACATCCGCCAGGGAGGCCAGATCGGCCGAAAGTTGCGGGTCATTCTTCTTCTCGCCCGGATCAAAGCGCGTATTTTCTAGCAGCAAAATCTCGCCCGGCTTCAGGGCAGCAGCGGCCGCCTTAACCTCGTCGCTCATCACCTGGTCCACCTTTATCACCGGCCGGCCGGTGATCTGGCTGAGGGTTTCGGCAACCGGGTCCATGGCGAATTGCTTGTCGGCATCCGTCTTGGGACGGCCCAAATGGGAGGCCAGGATCACTGCCGCGCCGTGTTCCAGGAGGTAGTTAATGGAGGGCATCGCCGCCTGGATGCGGGTATCGTCGGTAACAGTGATGGTATCGGCGGGGTCTTTGCTGCTCAGGGGAACGTTGAAGTCAACGCGCATAAACACTTTCTTGCCGTTGACATCAATATCAGAAAGGCTCTTTTTATTCATCTATCGACTCCTTGTACACAATCTGAGTAGTCTGTAATTCACTATAGCGATCGTCCGGTTCTTCAATCGCCAGCGCCTGCTTAATCTGCCGGACGCGACCGACGATTGATCCCAGTGTCACCTTGTAAGGACGGCCGATGGCTGCCTGCGTTTGCCCCAATCGCACCTGCTCATTAATGATGAATTCCACAGCGGCCGCCCACGGCGCGGGCGGATCAGGGTCCGGGTCAGCAGTAGCGACAAAATCACGCCAGAGCTGCCGGGCGTTCAACAGGGACAGGAACCCGTAGCGACGCTCCTGCATGCCGGGGATAAGTAACGCCTCGACATCATCTTGTAGCGCTTCCGGTCGCGGGACCAACTGGAGCACACCGGCATACAACGTGACGGGCAGCACCCACGGCTCGGAGGGAATAGCCCCCTCCTCCTGCAACAACTGCGCCCCGGCCAGTACGCTCATGGCTCGCGGCGCATTCAGCGGCAGATCAATCCCGGCCGGATTGATCTCCGCCACCAACCAGCGGCCGTCTTGCGGCACCATCCGCACCGAAACCACATCCACGGCCGTGTAGACGCCCGCCCCGGCTTCCGAATCGGGCCAGGCATACTCCAGAAATACCTGCCCGTTCTCCGACTCAATTGGCCCGAATCAGTCCCAGCCGTTCACGGCCCAGGACCGTCTTGAAGAGAATGTCGAATACGCCGAGACCAAACAGGTCCAGCGCTGCGGCGGCCTGGTCGCCGGGCAAAAGTTGGGGGAGATGGTCGCGGGATCTTCAGTCAGCGTGGCGGTGATGAGTTGCTCAACAACCGGCCAGACGTCGTCCCAGACCGTTTGTTCGTCAATCATAAGAAGACGGGTGTTAACTGGGAGCGCCTTGCCCGGTATCGGGCAGGCCCCAATACCGATGGATAAGCCTCTGTTATTATACGCAGGTTTCACGCTATTTACACCTGTTGGCGACTTGATCTGCGCTACACTCGTCGGGAACCGGGAACTCCCGGGGAGAGGGATGTCTGTCATATGAATACGCATACACCTGTACCGGCGGCCGGTGGTCGTCGGTGGCCGGTTGTCTTCACTGTCCTGGTTGTCATTTTTCTGGCAACAATCCTGGCTTTGCTTAACACCCATGCGTCGGCCGCTGTTGCCGCCGATCCGACACCGGTCGCGGCCGGCGGTGGAGAATACACCGTCCCCCATGTTGAGCACCTCACGGAAGCCGACCGCGCCGACATAGAAGCAACGATTGCTGCCAACGTGTCCCACCTGATGGAAACGGGGCAGATCAGCACACCGCGCATGTCGGAAACCGTCGCACTGGCCTGGCCCCTGATGGCGGCACCGGACTTTGACGATCCCGGCTACTACACCATTACCGGCTACGTGGACCACAACCCGGCGTTCCCCGGCCAGCTACTGGACTACGCCTGCGGCCAGCGCACCTACGACACCTCCGGCGGCTACAATCATCAGGGTACCGATTACTACCTGTGGCCGTTTGCCTGGAACAAGATGGCCGAGGGTGATGTGATGGTGGTAGCCGCCGCGCCGGGTGTCATTGTAAACAAGACAGACGGCAATTTTGACCAGAGTTGCAGCTTCAACAGCCAGAAATGGAATGCGATCTATATACGGCATGCAGACGGATCTATTGCCTGGTACGGGCATCTGAAACGCGATTCCGTTACCACCAAGCAGATTGGCGAGACGGTTGCAGTCGGGGAGTACCTGGGGCTGGTGGGCAGTTCCGGCAATTCCACTGGGCCGCATTTGCATCTGGAGCTTTACGACTCGTCCTATCACCTCATTGATCCTTATGCCGGATCATGCAACCCAACCACGCCGGTCTCCTGGTGGCAGGCGCAACGGCCGTACCAGGACCCGGCCGTCAACAAACTCATGACCGGTTCCGCGCCGGTATCGTTCCAGTCCTGCCCCAGTCAGGACATCACCAACGAGGCCACTGTCTTCCAGCCGGGAGATATTATCTACTTCACCGCCTTCTATCGCGATCAGCCCGGCGGGGATGTCAGCACCTATCGCCTGTTGCGCCCGGACGGGACCGTCCATGTGGAATGGACCCACAGTAGCCCGCAATCCTTCTACAAGATGTCTTACTGGTGGTGGGCTTTTGAGCTGGGGCCGGATTTGCCCAGCGGGACGTGGACATTCGAGGTCGAATTCGAGGGAACGACCACCAGCCATGCCTTCTATCTGGGGCAGGCCGCCTCCGGCACACCGCCCCCCACATCGCTCCTGTCGTGGCCACATCGACTCCTGTCGGTGGGGCACATCAACTCCTGTTGGTGGGGCTACGCCGGCCGTTGGTCCAACGCCCACGGCAACGCCATCCCCGGAACCGACTCAACCCTGGACAGCGGAAACTGAAGATCAACAGTTCCTGCCCATCACCCTGGCTGAGTTCGGAGACTAGCCGGACCACATTCCCGCAATGAATGAAAACAGCCGCCGGAACCCTTGTTGGTCCGACGGCTGTCATTTATCTCGTTACGGATTCGGCGTCAAACGGAGGTACCCTGTTCGGCCGTTTCAGGGTGGGATCGCCCCCGAATAAATTCGATGCCGATTGGCAGCAGGGAGAGCAGGATGATAGCCGGGATAACCAGAACAAGATTGTCACGAACGATGGGGATGTTGCCGAAGAAATAACCCAGCAGCGTGAAGGCCGTTACCCAGGCGAACCCGCCAATGACGTTAAACGCCAAAAAGCGCGAATAGTTCATCGTGCCCACCCCGGCCACAAACGGCGCGAAGGTGCGCACAATGGGCACAAACCGGGCCAGGATGATCGCCTTGCCGCCGTGTTTCTCAAAGAAGTCCTGCGTCTTTTGCAGATGGGACTGTTTCAGAAAGCGACTGTTGCCGCTAAACGCCCGGGGGCCGATGTACTTGCCGATGGCGTAGTTAACCGTATCTCCCAATATGACCGCCGCGTAGGACACGGCCAGTAGGATGGGTAGCTTCAGCGCGCCAACGGCCGCCAGCGTTCCCGCCGCAAAGAGCAGCGAATCGCCCGGCAGAAACGGCGTCACGACCAGCCCCGTCTCAGCGAAAAGCACCGCAAACAAAATAAGGTAGGACAACGTACCGTACTGAGTGATGATGCTCTGCAAGTGGGCATCCAGATGAACGATAAAGTCAAATAGTTGTGTCAGAAAATCCATGCGTATTCCGCCTCCAATCTAACCGGACCATTATACTCCCATTGGGCCCGGCGCAAGGCGGCTTTACGCCGCACTCATAGAGTCGGGGTTCCCCATTTACGCCCACAGTACATCGCGTGTCTGACAACCCGCCTTGCTTTCTTGACAAGGGGCGAAGAAGTGACTATCATATCGAATGAACGTTCAATCTAGAGCACTATGGAAACAACCGTAGCAGACAAACGCACGACCATCCTGGCAACAACCCTCGACCTGATCGCCGAAAACGGCTTCCACGGAACGCCCATGTCGCAGGTCGCCAAACGCTCCGGCGTCAGTGCCGGGATCATCTACCATTACTTTGAGAGTAAGGATGACTTGATCGAAGCACTCTACCGGGATATCAAGGCTCGCTGGAGCGCCGCCATCATGGCCGGCACTCCGGAAGCCCTGCCCTATCCTGAACACTTGCAACAGATCTGGTTGAACGCTTACCGCTTTTATGTTGCTCACCCGCAGGAGACTGTCTTTCTGGAACAGTACGAGAACTCGCCTTATCCCCACGACTGGAGCAACGTCGCTCAGGATGACAATATGGCCCGGTTGTTTGCGCTGATCCAGAGCGACATTGACGCCGGGTACATCCGCGCTCTGCCCTTGCCGGTCCTGCATGAGCTGACGCTCGGTGTGGCGATTGGGCTGGCGAAGCACCAGATCAACGGTGTTCTGGACCTGGACGAAGCCGCGCTGGAACAAACGGCCGATGCCTGCCGCCGGGCCATTGAACGAGAAACCTACGACTAGGAATTTAGGAGACCCCCATGCCAAAGTGGAGCATTTCGGAGATGCCGGATCAATCCGGCAAGATCGCCATCGTCACCGGGGCCAACAGCGGCCTGGGCTATGAGAGCGCGCAGGCGCTCGTTCGCAAGGGGGCGCATGTGGTCATCGCCTGCCGCAACCAGACCAAGGCGGCCGTTGCCTACGACCAACTGGAGGCCTGCACACCGGAACCGTCGCTGGACAGCATCCCTCTGGATTTGAGTAATCTGGATTCGGTGCGAGCTTTTGCCGAGGCGTTCACAGCCAAATATGATCGGCTCGACATCCTGCTCAACAACGCCGGGGTGATGGCGCCGCCGCGCGGCGAAACGACCGACGGCTACGAGATGCAGTTCGGCACCAATCACCTGGGCCACTTTGCCCTGACCGGTCTGCTCATGCCGACGCTGTTGGCTACTCCCGGCAGCCGTGTGGTCACCGTGACCAGCTTCGCCAATCTGATGGGCCGTATCAACTTTGACGATCTGCAAAGCAAGGGTACCTATACGCGCTACGGCGCTTACGGACAGAGCAAGCTGGCAAACCTGCTCTTTGCCCTGGAGTTGCAACGGCGGTTGGAGGCGGCCGGAGCGGACACGATCAGCGTCGCCGCCCAGCCGGGTCTGGCCCATACCAACCTGCAAAGCAACACGGTGGAAGCCTCCGGCAATGCGGCCGAAGGACGACTGTACGGCATGGTCATGGGCACGTTGTCCATGACGGCCGAAGAGGGCGCACTGCCGCAGCTCTACGCCGCCACCATGCCAGACGTGGTTGGCGGGCAGTACTACAGCCCCAATTTCCTTTACTTCCGAGGCTCCCCAACAACCATCGCCATCCCCCCGCAGGCCCGCAGCCGGGAAACGGCCGCACGGTTATGGGCGGTGTCGGAGGAGTTGACGGGAGTGGTCTATCCGCTGCCGGAGCCGGCATCTGCCTGACAGCTTTGCCGACGCGATGCCTAACCGGGCGAATCCAGCAGCCCTGCATAAGCCGGACTTTCACGCAGCCAAGCTACCAGTCGTGGCGTCTGCTGGTTACGTTCCAGAACAAGGAGCATATCCCGCAGTTTGGCGATCTTGGTTGTCCCGGCCAGATTGTCATAGTCGAGGCCTAACTCAAAGACTAGCGTCTTTGTCTCCTCCATATCAAGTCGCTGGTTTAGCCGATCCAGAAGCGCAGTTGAATCTACCGTCGCCCCCTGTCGCCAGGGACTAAAACATCAGTTTGTCGCTGACGTCCAAGTTCAGCAATGGCATCATCCAGCACAGCCGATGCGGTTTCAAATCTCTCCTCGCTAACCGGCTGAAAGTGGAATGACGGCCAGATGTACTCAAGCCGGCCCAGCCAATGACAAAGCGGTTGCCGTCGGCATGGCCGTACAGGGGCGTGATATCCAGGAACGGTCGAGTGGTAGATGGTAGGCGGGTAATGCCAGTGGAACAGATTGTTGCCGGGTTCAATCTGGAAGATTTCCGCCCGGTAGCGGCAAACGCCTTCACCGTCACAATTGATATCGGCGGCCCACTCAATCGGCTCATAACGCTCCGGCAGAAGGTTCCAGGAAACACGTAACGTGCCCCCAGCCAGATCACGCCAACCGGCGGGTGGGTTGTTGTGATGCGGGCGGCAGTAGTAGACCCACACCTCCTCACCGAACTCAACATGCTCCATGACTTGCCGGAAGTTGTCGCCATCACGGTAGAGGGCGGCCGCCATCACACCGATAAACTTGCCCATACTGCGCCATCTCCTGAGCCGAACGGCGATCTGCGAGGGCGCAATTGCCCTTCAGGAATATGATAGCATAGTGGGCAAGCGGGATGGTCTATTCGCTGCCAGAGCCGGTTGAACAATCTCGCATATCCTGATCGATCACAAATTGATGGGCAAATTCAGCGTCGGCCGTGGCGTAACTGAGGAATATCTAGCGCGGGCTAAGAGGTTGGGTGTGGCTGGGTATCATAACTGGCTATGCCTAGAAGTATACCGATGTCATTCAGAGGGGTGAGAAGAATGGCTTGACGGGCCATCCAGAATCCCGTATATTAATTCATAATTATGAATACATAATTATGAAGGTAAGGCAATGAGTAGCAATCAATATATCGTGCAGGAGAACGGGCAGGTAACCCTGCCCAAAGAGCTGCGGCAGGAATACCGTATTCGGAAAGGGATACGGTCATATTTGAGCGTACGGCCGAAGGCTGGCTAATAAAAAAACAAACAGCGGATCCCCTTCAACTTCTGGATGAACTTGGGGCAGCGCTGGAGGCACGCGGCTTATCGCTGGAGGATCTCATCACCTCCGGTCGGGATATCCGAGAGGAACTGGTGCGAGAGCAGTACGGGCTGGAAGCCGATGAATCCGCCACGAATATTCCTTGACGCTTCGGCCCTGTTTGCTGCGGCCTACTCCACTACCGGTGCGGCGCGGGAACTACTAAGGCTCGGTATAACAGGAGACGTTGAACTAGTCACCAATGCGTTCGCTGTTGAAGAAGCCTTGCGGAATATCGGCCGTAAAGCGCCAGATGTGTTGCCGCTTCTGGAAGCGCTTCTCGCCACCCTCCCGATTACAATTCACCCGGCACCGAGCAAGACGGCGGTTACGACTGTCGCCGAGTACGTTGAACTTAAGGATGCTCCAATCGTTGCCGGGGCCATTGACGCAGCGGCCGATTTTCTGGCAACGTTTGACCGCCGCCATCTACTGACTGTTAACGTTGTGGCTGAGCGATCCGGCCTGCAAGTCGTCACACCAGGTGATATTCTGGCACAATTGCGCTCCAACTAGTGACCCAAAGGCAAATAAGCAACATTGACATCCTATGTTCCAGCGCCTGCGGTTTATAGGCAAGTTACAACCTACAAACGGCCGTTACTCATTCCGATGTTCCAGCGACAAATACGCCGGGCGGCGGGCCGCATCGCTGCGCAGGATGCTGTAGCCTGACTCGGAAAAGGCGCTGCCGATTCCCGGTGCAAAGTTGAGGTTCCACAAGAACATCGGCCCGGCCCACTCCCAGTTGTGGGCCAGGGCAAAAGCATCCATGATGTAGAGTGCCTGATCCCATTCGCTGACATTGTTCATGAACTCCGCACCGGCCGGTGGCGACGCCGGATTGCCCTGATCGTCGGTCATATGCTCAAACGTCCCCCAGCCGAACTCGGTAGCCCACAACGACCGATCGGCCGCACCGTACTCGACCAGCAAGGCCCGATAGTCCTGCATCGTATCGCTGAAGAAGAAGCTGGGGTGGTTGTTGTGGCTGGGCGCTTTTTGCACAGTATCGGCCGCGCTGGCTTCCGGCGGGTTGGCCCAGCCATAGGGATGAACACCGATACCATCCACCACACCGGCGATGCCCGCCGCCAGCATCCCACGCAGATAAACGCGATCATCCACGGCCGATACGCCGTCGTTGATACCGGTGGTTGCCGGGGCGGCGCTGATGATCAGCGCACCGGGATCGGCCGCATGGATACCGTCGGCTCCCTGCCGGGTAAGATCAACCAGCAGCGCCGGGTCTAACGGCGAGCCGTTCCATTCGCGGCGCAGGTTCGGCTCGTTCCACAATTCATAGGCTGCGACTCGACCCTGGTAGCGCGTGGCGAGGTAGGTCATAAAGGATTCAAACTGGCCGAAGTCGCTGGGCGGGCCGTCTTCTTCTGTAGTAGACCGGCTCCACTCCGGGGCTTTGCTGACGTTCAACAAGAGCTTGATGTCGTTGTTGTCGGTGGCATCCACCAGCCGGTCCAGTTCGGCAAATCGTTCCTCGCTGTACTCGCCGGGACGTGGCTCATAGAGCTTCCAGGAGACCTGCACCTTGACCCAGCCCACATCCAGCGCCTGAAAGTGGCGCACCAGATCGCGCATATCCTGCCGGTGAAGGTAAATCTGGATGCCGATGTCGTCGCGATCCAGCGGCGGCCCGGCATAGGGTGGATACTGCGGGGCAGGGGTCGCAGTAGGGGCTGGGGTGTCCGTGGGGAGAACGGCCGCTTCCGGCTCCGGCGTAGCTGTGATGCTCTCCTGACCACCGGTCAGCGGCAGGAAGACCTGCTCGGTGACGGCAATTGTGGGTGGGACTGCGGTGGGAACGGCCGTTACCGTGCTCACCGACGGCGCTGTGGGAGTGGTGGGGTCAGGCAGAGAAGACTGCGCCGGTGCCTGGCGACAGGCGGCGAACAATAGCGAAGTTAGCAACAGGAAGGGTATCAAGCGGTGCATGGCCGTGAATTATAACGGCCGTAGTGGTGGGGTTGTTGGGAACTATCAGAATACTAAACGTTGACAGGTGAACTGAGTAACCAACGCAAAAGGGGACGAGTCACGTGACCCATCCCCTTTTGCTGAAGGAGAAATGAAAACGGCTGATTCAGGTTAGCCCGTTCAGGCCGGAGTCAACTCAAATTGTTCTTCCTCGGTCGAACCCTTCAACGCCACCGTTGAGGATTCGCCGTGGGAGATAACCATCTGGATCTCGTCAAAATAACCTGCTCCGACAAAGCTCTGGTGCTTGATAGCCCGGAAGCCGTGTTCTTCTTCCAACGCAAATTCATGCTGCTGGAAATCGGAGTAGGCCGCCATACCTGACTGACGATAGCCCACCGCCAGGTCAAACATACTGGCATTCAATGTATGGAAGCCGGCCAGGGTAACGAACTGGTAGGCATAGCCCATCTTGCCCAGTTCCTGCTGGAACGTGGCAATGGTTTTCTCATCCAGGTTGCGCCGCCAGTTGAATGAGGGCGAGCAGTTATAGGCCAGCGGCTTGCCCGGATACCGGGCATGGATGGCGTCGGCAAAAGCGCGGGCTTCTTCAATATCGGGGTGGGACGTCTCGCACCAAATGACATCAGCATAGGGAGCATAAGCCAGGCCGCGACTGATGGCGCACTCCAGCCCACCGTCGATCTGGTAAAAGCCTTCCACAGTCCGTTCCCCGGTCACGAACGGTTTGTCATTGTCGTCAATATCGCTGGTCAAGAGCTGCGCGCCGTTGGCGTCGGTCCGGGCCACCAGGACAGTCGGTACCCCCATCACATCGGCCGCCAGCCGCGCCGCAACCAGCTTCTGAATGAACTCGCGAGTGGGCACCAGCACCTTGCCACCCATGTGGCCGCACTTCTTAGCCGAGGACAGTTGGTCCTCGAAATGCACGCCGGCCGCGCCTGCTTCAATCATGGCCTTCATCAGTTCATAGGCGTTAAGCGATCCGCCAAAGCCGGATTCGGCGTCGGCGACAATCGGCGCGAACCAGTACGTATCGTCCTCGTCCTGCATGTGGTAAATCTGGTCGGCGCGCTGCAAGGCGTTGTTAATGCGGCGGACGAGGTTGGGCACGCTGTCGGATGGATACAGGCTCTGGTCAGGGTAGGTTTGCTGGGCGCCGTTGCCGTCTCCGGCCACCTGCCAGCCGCTGACATAGATGGACTTCAACCCCGCCTGCACCTGCTGGACGGCCTGGTTTCCGGTAATCGCCCCCAATGCGTTGACATACGGCTCTTCCCGGAACAACTGCCACAGGCGCTCCGCTCCCATCCGGGCCAGGGTATATTCAACCTGAATACTTCCGCGCAGGCGTAAGACATCATCGGCCGAATAAGGCCGGGTAATCCCCTGCCACCGCTTGCTGTGTTCCCACTCTTCTTTCAACTTGGCTACGCTAAATGGTTTGAACATAGATACCTCCGGTCTCTTCTCTGGTCTTTGATGAAATTCGCGACAGGGGTAGGCTCCCGTCCCGTTAATTCAAATATTCGTAGGCCCTCAGGGTCAGGAAGTCGGTAAACTCGTCAGCCGTGCTGATCTCTTCAAACAGTTGAGCGGCCAGTTCGTAGTTGTTCTCGGCGAAATAGTCCGGGCCGACTTTTTCTTTCAGTTCGTCCAGAACGCTTTCGGTCACAACGTGGAACATCTCAGGAGTAATGGGCTGCCCGTCATCAAGGTAGGCATTGGGATTGTGTAGCCACTGCCACACCTGCGACCGGGAGATCTCGGCCGTGGCCGCATCCTCCATCAGGTTGTAAATAGGCACACAGCCGTTGCCGCTCAGCCAGGAAGCCATGTACTGAATCCCCACGTCCACATTGGTGCGCAGTCCCGCTTCGGTAATGGTCCCCTGTGGAATTGCCAGCAGATCAGCCGCTGTGACATGCACATCTTCGCGCTTGCGGTCAATCTGGTTGGGCGTGGGCATGTAGAGATCGAATATCTCTTTGGCAATGGGCACCAGACCGGGATGGGCGACCCACGTCCCGTCATGGCCGTCCCGGGCCTCGCGTTCCTTGTCGGCGCGGACCTTGTCCAGGGCGATCTCGTTCGCCACCGGGTCACTCTTAATCGGAATCTGCGCGGCCATGCCCCCCATCGCATGAATGCCGCGACGGTGACAGGTCTTGATGACCAGCAGGGAGTAGGCCCGCATGAAGGGCGCGGTCATGGTCACCTGGGCGCGATCCGGCAGGTAAAACTCAGGGTGGTGCTGGAATTTGCGGATGGCGCTGAAGATGTAGTCCCAACGGCCGCAGTTCAGCCCGGAGGAATGATCACGCAGCTCCCAGAGAATCTCGTCCATCTCAAACGTCGCCAGGATGTTCTCAATGAGAACGGTGGCGCGGATAGTGCCGTTGGGGATGCCCAACTCTTCCTGGGCCATGACAAAAACGTCATTCCACAACCGGGCTTCAAGGTGACTTTCCAGCTTGGGTAGGTAGAAGTAGGGTCCGGTACCGGATTCCAACAGGCTGTTGACGTTGTGGTAAAAGTAAAGTCCAAAATCAAAGAGAGACCCGGACATCGGTTCGCCATCAACCAATACATGCTTTTCAACCAGGTGCCAGCCACGCGGCCGAACCAACAGGGTGGCAGTGGTGTCATTCAATTGATAGAACTTGCCGTCGGGATTGGTGAAGGTGATGGTTCGGTTGACCGCATCGCGCAGATTGATCTGGCCTTCGATGGTGGCTTCCCAGGTGGGGGCATGGGAGTCCTCAAAATCAGCCATGTAGACGCTGGCCCCGGAGTTCAGGGCGTTGATGATCATCTTGCGGTCTACAGGGCCGGTGATCTCAACGCGGCGATCTTCCAAATCAGGCGGAATGGGGGCGACGGTCCAGTCGGCAGCGCGAATATCGGCCGTTTCAGGCAGAAAATCAGGCATGACGCCGCGATTAATCGCAGCCTGCCGTTCATCCCGCCGTTGCAACAGTTCCAGCCGCCGGGCATTAAACGCGCGCTGCAAGCCGGCTACAAATGCCAGGGCGTCCGGGGTCAGAATATCAGCAAAGGCCGGGGGGACTTCGTCCAGAATCTGAAAACCTGTATCAGCCATGGTCACTCTCCTTTCTGCTCCGTTTGAAAAAGAACCAATTCACTACCAGCGAATATTCGCTAACAGTGAAGAACAGTATAAACGTTCCCTCGCTCTTGTCAAGGGCTTTTAGCGATTCTTGGCGTTTAGCGAATATTCGCTAAACTATAAAGATAGCAATCATCACCACGATATAACGCACTGCGTCATTATACCGTGTCGCGTATCCCGGTGGCTAGTGACATGTGTCATGTGGATCACATGACATATCGCGCAGGGACCTTCATCAATAAGGTCCAAAGGATCAAGCAACCATGAGCCTGGAGTTGGTCAATGCTATCTTTGGCATGAAGGTGCGGCAGGCCCGCCTGGAAGCCGGAATGACGCTTTCCGACCTGGCACGGGAGAGCGAGATGTCTCCCTCCTATCTGACCGAAATCGAGAAGGGGCGTAAATACCCTCGCACTGACAAAATCGTGCGGATGGCAGAGGCGTTAAACAAAGAGTACGATGATCTGGTTTCCATCAAGTTGGCGCCGTCATTGCGCTATCTGGAAAAGGCGCTGTCCTCCACCACACTGCAACGCTTTCCTTTTGAAGAGTTCGGGCTGGAACCGGCCGATGCCCTGGCCCTGATGACCCGTGAACCGGAACGGGCCAGCGCCCTGCTCCACGCTGTATTGGAGATTGCCCGGCGCTATGATTTGCAGGAAGAGGACTTTATCCGCGCTGCCTTGCGCTCCTACCAGGAGATTCACGAAAACTATTTCCCCGAATTGGAGGAGGCGGCTCTGGCTTTTACGGCCGAATTCGGCGCAGCCTACGCCATCAGCGATACGCAAACCGCGCCGCTGTCCTCGCTCATGGCTATCCTCCGGCACGAGTACGGCTACGTCATAGATGACCGGACGCTTAGCGCAACGTCAGAGCTATCCGGGTATCGCTCAGTACTGGTTCCCGGGGACCATCCACAGCTCTACATCAATGACACACTGTATGATCGCCAGCTTCGTTTTATCCTGGCTCGCGAATTGGGCTATTGTTATCTCAATATCAAGGAACGCTCTCTCAGTTCCACCCCCGACCGGATAGACTCATTCCAGCAACTGTTGAATGATCAGCGGGCGGCCTACTTCGGTGGGGCGTTGCTCATGCCGCAGGTGCCGTTTCTGGCCGATGTGGAAGCCCTGTTCAGCCGGCCGACGTGGGACCCGGACGTATTCAGCGCCATGTTGCAGACCTATGACGTCACCCCGGAAATGCTCCTGTACCGGTTCAGCGAGCTTGTACCTCAGGCATTCGGCGTCAAGCTACATCTGCTCCGCTTTCATCATACGGACGGGACAGGTGACTACCAGCTTATTCGTCAACTCAACATGAACCAGTTGCTTGTACCCAGCGGCATTGGTCTGGACGAGCATTACTGCCGTCGCTGGCTTTCCGTCCGCCTGCTGCCTGATCCCGATGGTCAGGGACCAAAGCCAGTCAAATCCGCTACCGGTCGACATCCAGATATCGGAGTTCCTTGATTCGCACGACCGCTTTCTGTGCATGGGCTTCGGCCGTCGCATGGTTCTCTCTCCCGACGTCGCCAGCAGTGTGATTGTCGGCTTTCGTATTGACGACAATCTCAGGCAGGCGATCCGGTTTCTTGATGACCCGGCCATTCCGCAATTGATGATAAATGAAACCTGCGAGCGATGCCCCCTGACTGCTGAGCAATGCCTGGTGCGTGGGGCCCCACCCACCATTTTGCTCAAACAACAGGCCCAGATAACCCGGCAACAGGCATTGGAAAATTTGGCCCAACGGCCGCTTTCTGAAGCTGTTTGATTGTTGATTTCTGTGGATAACCTGGGGATAGCTGTGGAAAAACACCGACTTCTGGGGAAAGGTAGATGATAATTTAACTTGCCTCTTATGTTGACTCCGGTCGTCATTTGGAGGAAGTTCCGGGGATCGTCCCATATATGGGGGTGATCCGGGGTTTACCCCCAGGCCGTCCCCCAAATCAAGGGAGGCATGGCTGAAACCATCAGTTTCCGTTATCCGCCGACCTTCCACAGATCAATCACACTCAGGGGGATGCACATATACAGGCGGATCTCCTCTATTTACCCAATCCCACCCAGATATAGGGGCGATTTCCTGTTGTCCACGTTTCCACAGGCCCTACTACGACTACTAAATAAGAATATATAGGGATGATCTATCTGTGAATAATTCTTTTCTTGAAGAAGCAGATGGGAAAAGACCTACGGCTCAACGACAGGAAGCTGTTCGACATTGACATTGGCTTGCAGCAATTGGGACAGTACCCAACCGGTGTCGCCCCCGCTTAGGGAGACTTTTACCCATACGCCATCGGCCGTTCGTCCCACCAGCCCCAACTGCTGCCCGCCGGTCAATTCCGCAATGGGGGTGGAGGATGTATCCGGGATTGGGTAAATATAGAAGTAGTCCTCTGCTCCGGGAGTAGACGTCGGACTGGGGAGCTCGACAGGTTCTGTGGCTGTGCTGGTAGGAGCTATTGTCGCCGTAGCTGTGGGCAGGACTGTCGGTGTCGCTGTAGCCAAAGGAGTAGCTGTCGGCAGGGGAGCTTCCGTGAGGAGGGCTGTGACACTGGGCATGGTTGTTGCCGTTGCCGGTGGCGTTGTCGCCATAGGTGTCGTCGTGGGGGTGTCGGCCGTTTCCGGCAAGGGAGGCAACATGGAGGCTGGGACCGGCAGCGATAGCACCGCCGATTCGATCCACCCTTCGCGTCCATCAGGGAGCCGGACACGCAGCCATGTGCCGTCCTCATTACGGCCGATCACAGCCACACTCTGACCGACGTCAATCTCATCGAAGAACTGGTAATAGTAGGCCGGGCCGATATAGACCTGGTAATGGTCGGCAAGACCGGTTGGGATGTAGTCAATTAGCGGTGTCGTGATCTGCAAATCCTGAATAAACACCGTAGGCAGTAACGGCCCGTTGGCCGGAGCCCACCCGGTACGGCCGTCCGGCAAGGCCACGAAGTACCAGTTCGCGCGCACATCACGCCCCAGCAAGCGCAGTACATTCCCCGGCTGTGTCAGGGCAATGGGCCGGTAGACCAGACCCGGCCCCATCATAATGTACAAGCCCTCGCCGGTGACCATGGCGGTTGCTTCTGTATAAGGTTGGGCCGCGACCGGCAAAAAGACCAGAGGGATGTTGGTTTGCAGATAGCGCGCATTAACCCATCCCCGATAACCGTTGGGCAATTCGACCTGGGCCCAGGTGGCGCTGGCATTACGGCCGACAAGAGCAATACGCTGGCCTTCCATCAGATAGGCGACGGCGGAGTAGCTGACGTGGGGGCCGGTGCGCAAGTTGAGCGAGCTGGCGATGACGTCCCCCTGTCCGGTATAGATTGCTTCGGCCGGGGATGAGTCCTGTGCCTGAAGGCGTTGTCCACTGGCTAGAGCGAATAGCAACAGGCCCACGACAAGAAAGCCGGGAAGAAGCCTGTTTGTGTTGGCTCGGTGGTCGGAGGGGATCATGAAGCGCGTCCGGTTTTTTGAGTTGCACACACGAGGCAATTAATTGCCCCATTGTTGCCAGTATAGAGGCCTGCGTGGGCTGTGGGCAAGCGTTCCCGGTCAATTTGATCTTTATTTTCACAGGGCTACAGACCCGATTGACTCATATTGACTCATGACGTAGGTTGTCGCCCTTTTCCTGACAGGAGGGAGGCTGCTTCCGGGTCGAAAAACGGCCGTTCTCCCGGTATAATGAAGTGCGTGGCGACTCAGGAGCAGGCAGGCACCGATCTCATTGAGCAAGCGCAAGCGGGCAATTCGCGCGCGATTGCCCGCCTGATCACCCAGGTCGAAAACGATCCCACTGCTGCCCGGCGCATAATCGGGGTCCTGTACCCTGCTACCGGCCGGGCCCACATCATCGGCATCACCGGCCCCCCCGGTTCCGGCAAAAGCACACTGGTAAACGAACTGGCAAAGACATTGCGGAATGACGGCCGTCTTGTGGCAGTTGTGGCTGTGGACCCCAGCAGCCCGTTTACCGGCGGGGCGCTGCTGGGGGATCGCATCCGTATGCGCGATCTGGCCGGGGATACGGGTGTTTTTGTGCGCAGCATGGCCTCACGGGGCAGTTTGGGTGGGCTGGCACAGGCCACAGCCGCAACCGTGAAGATACTGGACGCGGCCGGGTATGACGCCATCCTCGTTGAGACAGTTGGCGCAGGGCAGGCAGAGGTGGATATTGCCGCCGCGGCCCACACCACTGTTGTGATGGAAGCGCCGGGGATGGGGGATGATGTCCAGTCTATCAAGGCGGGGATTTTGGAGATCGCTGATATTTTAGTCGTTAATAAAGGCGACCGTCCTGGCGCTAACCGCACGGCCAAGGCGTTGGAACTGATGCTTCACCTGGGGCTGCCTGCGGATACCGGCCATCATGGACCCTCGGCTACACCGGCCCTCACGGAACAAAACGGGCAAGGCGATGGCTTATCCTGGATGCCCCCCGTCTTGCTAACCGTCGCCACGACCGGGCAGGGGGTAACAGAATTGACAGCCGCCATTAATGCTCATCGTGCCTATCTGCATGAGACGGGTGAATGGCAACGGCGCGAGCGGCGCGCAGCCGCCAGGAAATTGAAACCTGCTGCGCGAACGGTTCCTGGGGAGCTAAATGCGCGGGTTCCGGCCGACGAACGGGCCGCAATTATTGAGCAGGTGGCTACCCGGCAACTGGACCCTTACGAGGCGGTAGAGACCTTGTTGGGGCAACTGCCGGGCTTTGTGTTTACGGATGTCAGCAGTGAAAAATAAAAGGGTAGGGCTTTTCGCCCGGTAGAGCTAACTGTGGGAGAGAACATGTACGGCGACATCAAGATTTATGCCGGATCGGGTTGCCCGGACCTGGCGCAACGTATTGCGGAATATATCCAGGTACCGTTGAGTACCTGGGACATCATCACTTTTCCAAATGAGAACATCTTTGTCCGGCTGCACACGAGTGTTCGCGGGCAGGATGTCTATCTCATCCAGACCCATGACCGACCCGTCCACACCAACATCATGGAGATGCTGATCGCCATTGATTGCTTCAAGCGCGACTCGGCCGGACGAGTGACTGTGGTCACGCCGTATATGTCTTATTCGCAAAGCGACAAGAAGGATCAGCCCCGCGTGCCCATCACGGCCCGCCTCCTGGCCGACATGATCGAAGCGGCCGGCGCGGATCGCTGGATTACCGTGGACCTGCATGCCGGGCAGATTCAGGGCTTTTACAAGATTCCCGGTGACTCGTTAACCGCTCATCACATCATTGTGAAGTATATTGCTCAGAAAAACCTGGACGCTGTTGTGGTGACAACGGACCTGGGGTTTGCCAAGGGCGGCCGTAATTACGCCGAGTCGCTGGGCTTCCCGCTGGCGTTTGTGGAGAAGCGGCGCGTCGGCAATATCGGCGGACGTGAGGCGCTGACACTCATCGGCACAGTGGCGGACAAAGATGTTATCATTGTGGATGATCTGGTGGATACGGCCGGGTCGTTGCAACAAGCGATTGAGGTTGTCCGGGCCAACGGGTGCCGTGATGTCTACGTTACCTTTACCCACCCGGTACTATCGCCGCCGGCGATTGAGCGCCTTCGCGGGCTGGATATCAAGGAAATTGTGACGACCGACACGCTGCCGGTTGCCCCGGAAGACCAACTGCCCAATATGACCATCTTGACCGTCGCCGAGTTATTGGGTGAGGTCATATTGCGGTCTCACGAAGGCCGCAGTGTGGGCGAACTCTTTAACGAATAGATTAACAATCAACGCGCTCGCCCTGACTGTTTGCTATACTGTAGGATGCTATGTTTAAGAAATTAGTCACCAGCATTGTGGGGGATCCCAACAAAAAGATTATCAATAACCTGCGGCCGGACGTTGACGCCGTAACCGCGATGGAGCCGGAGATTCAGGCCCTGTCTGACGACGGCATTCGTGAACGCGTCTCACTTCTGCGCGAGCGTGTGGCCGAGGGTGAAACACTGGACGACGTTCTGGTGGAAATGTTCGCCCTTGTGCGCGAGGCGGCTCTGCGGGCCATCGGCTTGCGCCACTATGACGTCCAACTCATGGGCGGCATGTTGCTGCACCAGGGCGAGGTCGTGGAGATGCGCACCGGTGAGGGTAAGACTCTCGTCGCCACATTGCCGTTGGCCCTGAACGCATTGGCCGGCGAAGGCGTCCACCTGGTCACGGTCAATGACTACCTGGCCCGGCGTGACGGTGGCTGGATGGGCAAGGTCTATCACTTCCTGGGTCTGTCTGTCGGTTGCATTGGCCCCCAGAACTACTCCGCGCTGTTTGACCCCGAATACGTAAATCCGGGTGCCGAGCTGGAGGATGAGCGACTGGTCCACTGGCGGCCTAGTTCACGCCGTCAGGCTTACGAAGCAGACATCACCTACGGTATCAGTAGCGAGTTTGGCTTTGATTATTTGCGTGACAACATGGCCTCTGCGCGGGAACAGCTCGTTCAGCGCAGCCTGTACTACGCGGTCATTGATGAAGTGGACAACGTCCTTATTGACGAGGCGCGGACCCCGCTGATTATTTCCGGCCCGGCGGCGCGCTCCGGCAATGACTATATTCGCTTTGCTGACTATGTTCGCCGGTTAAAGCCCAATACGGCCGATGAAGAAGAGGAACCGAACGGCCACTACGATATTGACGAGAAAAGCCGGACGGTTAGCCTGACGGAGATGGGCATTGCCGAAGTTGAGCGACGCATTCCCGATCTGAACCCGGATGCAGGCGACAGCCTGTATGACCCGCAGTTCTTCCACCTCACATACTACCTGGACAATGCCATGCGCGCCCAGTATTTGTTCAAGCGCGACGTGGATTATGTGGTCCAGAACGGCGAGGTCATTATTGTAGATGACTTCACCGGCCGTCTGATGCCCGGCCGCCGCTATTCGGAAGGTTTGCACGAGGCCATTGAGGCCAAGGAAGGGGTGGACGTGCAGCGCGAGACGGTGACCGTCGCCACTATTACTTTGCAGAATTACTTTCGCCTGTACGACAAACTGGCCGGTATGACTGGTACGGCTTTGACTGACGCCGAGGAATTCGACGAGATATACGAGATCGGCGTAACCCCGTTGCCCACCAATGTAGATTACATTGTCGAGGCCGGGACAATGGGCTTGCA
This sequence comes from Chloroflexota bacterium, assembly GCA_041390945.1. Taxonomy (GTDB): domain Bacteria; phylum Chloroflexota; class Anaerolineae; order Promineifilales; family Promineifilaceae; genus Promineifilum. Next base: position 72,787 of record JAWKOY010000021.1, on the reverse strand, counting down.
AACGCAAAAGGAAAAAATAGACGGCACAGAGGTCATCACCTTCGCCGATCCGGAGACAGGCAAGCCCATATATTTCAAGCGCATAGATTTTGCCGATCAGGTGTATGGTACCGAGGAAGCCAAGAATCAGGCCATCATCGAAGAGATTAAGCGCGTGAACAGCAGCGGCCGTCCGGTGCTGGTCGGTACTACGTCGGTGGAGCATTCGGAACTTATTGACCGGATACTCAAGAAAGAGGGCATCGATCACAATGTCCTGAACGCCAAGCAGCACCAGTCGGAAGCGTTGACTGTGGCCCAGGCCGGGCGCAAGGGTGCAGTGACCATCTCTACCAACATGGCCGGTCGCGGTACCGACATTCTGCTTGGTGGCAATCCGGAAGGGCTGGCGGCCGAAACGATGGAAAGCGAGATGTTCGACCGGCCTCTGTTGACGACGTTGGCCTACACCTTGTTGAGCGAGGGCGAACCGGCCGCGCGGGAGATGGCCCGCCGTAACAGCAAGCTGACCGAGGATCTGGTAGACGCTTTGCTCGCCAGCAAAGCCCATTTCGATGAGGCTTTGTCTGTCGTCGAGGAAGCCCAGGTACTGGGGTATCTGGCGCGTGCACTTCAAGAGCCGTACGACATTGACTACAATGATCTGCTGCCCGCCTTGCGATTGGTGCGTAGCGGACAGTTGGGCCAGGCACGCAATTACATTGAGGGGTTGGGCAAGGATGCCACCCTGGTCGATGAGTCCGTGGGCCTGTGGAACAATATTGTTCGTTACCAGACGGCCCATGCGGACGACAAGGCGGCGGCCCAATTCCTGGCCGAACAGGTCTTTGAACAGCACTACAACGCGCGGGCAGCACTGATCCGCGCTGTTTTGGGAGACGAACCGGAGGAAGCCCAGCATCTGGTGGAGACGATCCCCGGCCTGTCCCCGGCCCATATTGAGCGCATTGAGGAACTGCGCCAGCAGGCGCGTCGCGAACGCCAGGAGATCTGGGAGTTGGGCGGCCTGCACGTTATCGGGTCGGAGCGGCATGAGTCTCGCCGCATCGACAACCAGTTGCGTGGTCGTGCGGCCCGTCAGGGCGACCCCGGCAGTTCCCGATTCTTCCTGTCGCTGGAAGATGATCTGATGCGGCGGTTCGGTGGTGAACGACTGAAAGGCTTCATGTCCCGCACCAGCATCCCCGACGATATGCCCATTGAGAACGGCATGCTCGACCGCATCATCGAAAGCTCTCAGGAGCGCATTGAGGGGTACAACTTCGACATCCGCAAGAACGTGGTCGAGTACGACGACGTGATGAGCAAGCAGCGCCAGGCCATTTATGGTGAGCGGCGGGCGATCTTGATGGGCGAGGATTTCGACCTGGATGAGAAGATTGATGAGTCCTTCCAGGGAGCGATTGCCGATCTTGTTGACCATTACATTAACGATTATGCGGGCTATGTCCAGGGTGAGATTGCCCGCATTGTTGACGATTTCAGCACGGATTCAACGGATACAGTCAATACCGCTGCGGTGACGCGACAGCTTCGCGGCCTGCTGCCCAATCTGGCTGAGTATGATGTGGAGGAACTGGCTGAGCTTTCGCCGGAGGAGTTGAAGCAAACACTCAACTCACTGGTTTACGAAAATGAGCGCGCCGGTACCAATCTCCTGCAACTCCTGCAGGCGATGGGGCGCTTCCTGCCGCTGGTTCCGGCCACGCCGAATCTGGGCGGTCTGTCTGTCCAGCGATCCAATCAGGTACAGACCCGCGAGCGCCTGCGTCAGGAGTTTCTGACCCAGGTGGAGACACTCTACAACGAATTCCTGGCCGAATATATTGATCAGGAAAGCCGTGACGCCATCTGGCAGGATGCGATTAGCGATGTAGACGATGCCTTTGCCGGGTTCAGCCTGGAAAACCTTTCGCTGAAGAATGCGGCCGTTCGCCAGATGCGCTTCAAGGTGACAGTGGATGAGGCGCTGCGGAATTTGCTGCTGGAAAGCATTTCTTCGCTCAGCCCCGATCAATTGGAATCGGCGCTGCTGGCTTATGTGGACCGCCAGCAGGACAAGTGGCGTGAAGTCATCGGCGAAGATGAATATCGCAACTACCAGCGCCTTTTGCTGCTGTCGGCGATTGATCGGGAGTGGCGCGACTATCTGACGGCGATGGACGATCTGCGGCGCGAGATAGGTCTACAGGCCTTCGGTCAGTTGGACCCGAAGATCGAGTACAAGAAACGCTCCTTCGAGATGTTTACTGATATGCGCCACAACATTGACCAGGATATCGCCGACCGTTTCTTCCGCGATATTGCCGGTCATCAGGCGTTTATTCGCCAGCAAGAGCAACAACAGCAGTACCAGTTGCAGTCACAGGATACCGGCTATACCGTCGTCAAGCGCGAGCAGGGCAAGGGCACGGAGGTCCGCAAGGATGCGCCGACCGTCGGCCGCAACGATCCCTGCCCCTGCGGCAGCGGCAAGAAGTACAAGAACTGCCACGGCCGTCCGGGCGCATCCGGCACAACGGCCGCCGCGACCAGCGGTAACGGACAGGCTGCCCCCACGGGTACCCGCTCGAAGAAGAAACGCGCCCGGCGGTAAGCGGCCGTTTTCGACAGGTTCTTTTCAGGAGCAAGGCGCTGGGTGGTGTCTTGCTCCTGTTTTGTTTGGGGAGATTAGTTACCTGTGCTGACTCTTCAAAACGGCCGCAAATACGGGGGGAGAAACGATCTGCAACATCCCAACCGTGCCCAGGATCAACAGGTCATTATCCCCGGTTACCAGATAATCCGCTTCACCGACAACCGCGTAGGCCAGTAGATAGTCGTCTTTGGGATCACGTGTAACGGCCGGTATCTCCTGTTTAATGGTGGCTATGGGGATGGCGATGGTCCGTAGTATCTCCCGGAAGCGGGCCATCTGGTCCGGCCGGATTCGCTTGGCAAGCTGCGGTTTCCGCGCCACAACATCGTCCAGTTCTGCCAGAAGCTCCTCCGGCAAGAGGAGGGCAAAGGCATCCTGTAACAAAGCCTCCATGATGACTGCTATTGAGCCGGACTGGTTGGGCGTGAGCAGATAACTGATCAGTACATTGGTATCAAGCAGTACACGCATGGTCTGGGTTTACGATTCAAAGCGGACAATGCCTTTATCCACCAGACGCTGGACGGCCTCGCGGCTGATTTCGTCGGCTAATTGCGCGATCTCATCTTCGGAGAGATCGTCATTTTGTGCCTGTACTTCCTGGGCCAACGCACGCAACTGGGCCAGCGCGTCTTCACGCCGGACGCGCTCCTTTAGGTCCTGTAGGGCCGTGTATTCGGTAAAGGGAACCAATACCACCTGCGGCGCACCGCGACTTTCCACGATGACGTCATTGCCACTGTCAACAGCCCACCGCATTAATTCACTCAGTCGGGCTTTGGCTTCGGTTGCGGTTACAGTTCGATTCATGGGATTACCTTACATCTAAAAACTGGCTGATTAAATAACCATTTATATGGTTATTATATTGGTTAAGATAATAGTTGTCGAGAGCAGCAAAGCGGGAAGGAGAGCGTGTCTCTACCCAATAAAATAAACCGCCTAAATCCCCGACATCCTTTATAATGGGTCTATGCCTGATGCCTTGCTGCGCACAAAGCTCTACGTCCCCACATTACGGCCGAATGTCGTCGAACGGCCGCCGCTGGTTGAGCGACTCAGCCGGGGGCTGGCGCTGGGCCGCAGGCTGACCCTCATCTCGGCTCCAGCCGGTTTCGGCAAGAGCACGTTGGTCGCCGAGTGGATGGCCGCCTGCCAACGATCCGTGGCCTGGCTGTCGCTGGATGAAGGCGACAGTGACCCCACTCGTTTTCTGACCTATCTGCTGGCCGCGTTGCAGACGGTGGATCCCCCCATCGGGGACGGCCTGTTAGCTGCCTTACAGCCGCCGCAACCTGTACTCTCGGAAGCCACCCTGACGCCCCTGCTCAACCAGATTGCCGGTGTCCCGGAGCCGTTTGTGCTGGTGTTGGACGACTACCATCTGGTTGGTGCGCCTGCGGCCGACGAGGCGCTGACCTTCCTGCTGGATTACCTCCCGCCACAGATGCATATGGTCATCGCCACCCGCGAAGACCCCAATCTGCCGTTAGCCCGCTATCGTGCCCGGGGCCAGATGACCGAACTGCGTGCAGCCGATTTGCGCTTCACCCCCGACGAGGCGGCCGGGTTCCTGAATCAGGCCATGGGATTGCACCTGACGGCCGGTGAGATCGCTGCCCTGGAGGACCGCACAGAGGGCTGGATTGCCGGGCTGCAAATGGCGGCGCTGTCGTTGCAGGGCCGGTCCGGGACGGCCGATTTCATCCGCGCCTTTACCGGCAGCCACCGCTTTGTGCTGGATTATCTGGTTGAAGAAGTTCTGCGACAGCAGCCCGACCGTGTCCGTAATTTCCTGCTCCAAACCGCCATTCTGGATCGTCTGAGTGGTCCGCTGTGCAATGCTGTCACCGGACAGAGCGACAGCAAGGAGATGCTGGAATCGCTGGAGCGGGACAATCTTTTTATCATTCCCCTTGACGACCAGCGGCACTGGTACCGGTACCATCATCTTTTCGCCGAAGTGCTGCAAACACGCCTGGTGGATGAGCAACCCGCGCAGGTGTCCACCCTCCACATCCGCGCCAGCGACTGGTACGAGCAGAACGGAGTACCCGGCCGCGGCCGTTCGCCACGCGTTGGCCGGGAGCGACTACCCCCGCGCGGCAGGTTTGATTGAATACGCCTGGCCGGAAATGGACGGCAGCTTTCAGGCCGACACCTGGTTGTCCTGGGCCGATGCCCTTCCGCCTGAACTGATCCGCAGCATGCCGGTTCTTAGCGTCGCCTATGCCTGGGCCATGCTCAACATGGGGGATCTGGAAGCGGCCGAATCCCGGCTGCAGGACGCCGCGCAGTGGCTGGACGGAACGACGACCACGGGCATGATTGTGGTTGATGACGAGCAGTTTCTCACCCTTCCGGCATCTATTGCCTCCGCCCGGGCTTACATTGCCCAGGCGCGCGGCGATGTGGCCGGCACTATCGCCTATGCCGAGCAGGCGCTGGCACTGGCACCGAAGGATGATTATGTTCGCCGGGGACCGGCCGCCTCGCTTCTGGGGTTGGCTTACTGGGGCCAAGGGGAACTGGAGGCTGCTTATCGGGCGTTGGCCGAGGCCATGGACGGATTCCGCCTGGCCGGCAGCACTTCTTTTGCCATCAGCGGGACCTACGGCCTGGCGGATATCCGTGTTGCTCAGGGCCGACTGCGCGAAGCGATCAACGTTTATGAGCAGTCCTTGCATCTCGTCGATGAGCAGGAAAGCCCCGCCATTCGCGGAACGGCCGAACTGTACCTGGGTTTGAGCCTGCTGCACCGCGAGCAGGGCAACGCGGATACGGCCGCCGAGTACCTGTCCAAAAGTCTGGAGTTGGGTGAATCGGCCGCGCTGGCGAATTGGCCGAACCGGATGCGAATTGTCCGGGCGCGATTTCAGGAAGACGCCGGTGATCCGAATGGTGCGCTGGATCTGCTGGATGAGGCGGCTCGGTTCTACTTTCCGACCCCTGTGCCTGACCCGAAGCCTGTCGCTGCCATGAAGGCGCGGATTTGGATCACGCAGGGCAGACTGTCCGACGCATGGGCCTGGGCCAATGAACAGGGATTGTCCATTGATGGCGACCTGAGCTATCTGCGTGAGTTTGAGTACCTGACGCTGGCTCGGCTGCTGATTGCCCAGTACCGGGCTGACGGAACAAACGCCGCCGTTCATGAAGCGATTGAACTGTTGGCGCGTCTACTGCACGCGGCCGAAGCCGGTGGCCGGATGGGCAGCGTCATCGAAATCCTGATCCTGCAGGCGCTGGCCTACCAGACCCAGGGGGACGCTTCATCCGCTCTTGAGCCGCTGGCGCGTGCCCTGGTCCTGGCTGAACCGGAAGGCTACATCCGTATCTTCGCGGACGAGGGGGAGCCTATGGCTGGCCTACTCAGTGTGGCTGCGGAAAACGGTATCGCCCCGGACTACATCCGGCGACTCCTGATGGCGACGGATAAGACGGAAACACCCATCGTTGCTGGGCTTCTGACCGATCCCCTGAGCGACCGGGAGCTTGATGTCCTCCGGCTACTGGGCACCGAACTGAGTGGGCCGGAGATCGCCAACGAGTTGATGGTATCGCTGAACACCATGCGCACCCACACCAAGAATATCTACAGCAAACTCGGTGTAAACAGTCGCCGGGCGGCCGTTCGCCGGGCCGAGGAACTCGATTTGTTGTAGATCACCCCCATCCCCTCTCCGTTACATCCCCTCTTTTCACAGCCACGAATCACCATCCTAATCACCACATGTGGTGATGACGGTTCACCATGCCGATTTGTATCCTTTGGACATCAGATGGGATAACGCAATCGCTGAGAGCGTTGCCCAAAGTTCAATCAAAAGGATGCAAAAAAGGAAGGTACTCATCATGCAGAATCGGAAAGCAATACTCTCGACATTGTGGATTTTCACGGTACTCAACTATCTCTACTGCGACGTTGTAGGGCTGATGGATTCCGGGATGCTCTCGCAGTACATGTCCGGCGAGGTCAACGGCATGGCTATGACGCAGGGGTTCCTGCTGGCCGCCATCATCCTGATGGAGATCCCGACGGGTATGATTCTCCTGTCCCGGGTCCTGCCGTACAAGAGTAATCGTTGGGCCAACATTGTGGCCGGGGTCATCATGACCGTGGTGCAAATGGGAACGCTGTTTGCCGGATCGTCAACCGGATACTACCTGTTCGCCAGCGCCATAGAGATTGCAGCGACGGCGTTCATCGTCTGGTACGCCTGGACATGGCGGCAGCCGCAGAGCGACTCCCAACAGGACAAAGAACTGGCGGCTGCGTAATCGGCCGCAATAAACAGAACCAATCAACAATTTAGCAATTAGCAATTTTAGGAGAGAGGAAAATGACAACACTTGTGGTAGGTGCAACGGGAGCAACGGGACGGTTATTGGTTGAGCAACTGCTTGACCGGGGTGAAGACGTTCGAGTGATTGTACGTTCGCCGGAGAAATTGACGGCCGATGCCAGACGCAACGAACGACTGACGGTGATCCAGGCCAACGTTCTGGACCTGAGCGACAAAGAGATGTCCCAGTATGTTGACGGGTGTGATGCCGTGGCTTCGTGTCTGGGCCACATCCCGGACCTGAAGGGTATGTACGGAGAACCGCGACGCCTCGTTACCGACGCCACGCGCCGGTTGAGCCAGGCGGTTAAGACCAACAACCCCGAAGGCACAACCAAGTTTGTGCTTATGAACACGGTCGGCAACCGGAACCGGGACCTTGACGAGAAAGTATCAATAGCGGAGTGCGCGGTTGTGGGATTGCTGCGCGTCGCCTTGCCGCCGCAGGCGGATAACGAGGAAGCGGCCGACTACCTGCGCACCCAGATCGGCCAGGACGACCGAATGATTGAGTGGAGTGCTGTTCGGCCGGATAGCCTGCTGGATGAGGACCGGGTAACCGACTATCACGTGTATCCGTCACCGATCGAAAGCGCGATCTTTGGTTCGGGCAAGACCAGCCGCATCAACGTGGCCCACTTCATGGCCGAGCTGATTACCAACGAAGCGACGTGGGATGCGTGGAAGGGGCAGATGCCCGTGATTTACAACAATGGGAGCGAAGCGGCAAAATGACCGGTTCCGGATCAGCGGCCGTTTACGAGATTAAGGTCGCCGGCCATCTGGGATCACATTGGGCCGGTCGCTTTGAGGAAGTGACCATCACGCAAGATGGCGGCGACACAGTATTAACCGGTCCGGTTGCCGATCAAGCTGCGCTTCATGGGTTGCTCAAAATCGTGCGCGATTCCGGTATGACCCTGCTCTCGGTAATGCGCATCGGAGACAACTCCCGAGACAAGCCGGCAACCGGCCGGAAACAGTTGATTTATCAGGGGAGCCTGATAACGAAAAGGATTGGTGAGGAAATGATTACGACAAATGAAATCCATGATGTGTCCCAGCGTAAGGCAGCCATCATTGCCGGGGCCGGCTTGCTCCTGATGATTATCCCGTCCATCTTCGCGGCAATGACCTTTGACGGGTTGTTTGTACCGGGTGATGCGGCGGCAACCGCGAGCAATATCCTGGCGAACGAGATGCAGTTCCGGTTGGTGATCCTGAGCTTCCTGACCGTGGTTGTTCTGGACATCGTTGTGGCCTGGGGGCTGTACGTCTTCTTCAAGCCGGTCAACAGGAATCTCTCGCTGCTCGGTGGGTGGCTCCGGCTGGCGTATGCGGCCGTTTTCGCTGCGGCCATCCTGAATCTCGGCAACGCGCTTAACATCCTGAACGGTGCCGATGCGCTGACTGCCTTAAGCACAGGCCAGATGCAAACGCAGGTATGGCTGGCGCTCAGCGCCTTTAACAACGGTTGGGACCTGGGTCTGGCGATATTCGGATTCCACTTGATTGTCGTCGGCTATCTGGCCTTCGGGGCGGAGTTCATGCCCAAACTGCTGGGCATCCTGGTGATTATTGCCGGGGCCGGCTATGTATTCGACTCGGTGACCGGTCTGCTCCTGCCCGATTTTGGTGTGACCGTCGGCCAGTTCGCCTTCATCGGTGAAGTTCTGCTGGCTCTGTGGCTACTGGTCAAGGGTCTGAGCACGAAGCAATGGGAAAAGCTGGCGCTTCGTTCAGCCTGATGCGGCGCAGCGTGAACACAGCACCGGCCCGGTTGCTATTTTTTATAGCGACCGGGCTTTTCTGTTTCAACAGGTGGTCAGCCCCGATCACCAGACGCTCTCTTTCCCCGACAACCGCAATATTCCCCAAAGGCGAGCCGCTTCTTCCGGCCGAATCCGTTTCACCGGTCGGTGGAAACTGTACCGGTTCAGCCGGTTGGATTAGCGGCATCGGAGAGGATCGTAGGCAACCCGTCTGAAAACTGTGACATAACTGTCACACAGTTGTGACATTGCTGTGACATTCGTGAGTTAAAGTAGTTGCAAGAGCCTTTACCGATTCAAGAAAAGTTGGGTTGTCCTTGCTACCGGCAATTAAAGCTGTATGGGAGGAGGAGGGTGCGATGAATCGATCATCTAAATTGATAGCAGGGTCTTTTCTATGTCTGGCACTCATAAGTCTGTTTCCTTTTGCTATCCGGCAAGTGAGCGTTGAAGGTCGGGATAACGGCGGCAGTGTGATGAGAATCACTGAGGACACGACGCTGCACGTCTTTAACGACGGTCGCATGGAAACAGTTGGGGGGAGCGGTGTTGAATTTGTATCCTTGAATACAGACATGACGGCGTATGAGCCGGCCCCTCGAAGCATGGGGAGTGTTGAAGATATACCCGTTACGATAGTGAAAACAGCGGACGGCAGTCTGCGAGAAGAACCTCCCCTTTCGGCCGAAGAAGGCGATTTTGTCACGATTACCTACATAACCGGCGGCACGCTTTCCATTACTTCTGATGGAACGTGGTTGACAGAGGACGGCGGGCGAATCGAGTTTATCAGGATGTCTCGCGCAGCGTATGAAGCACAGACCGGTACCGTTCGCACTGAGCTGGAAACGATCCCGGTGGAAATTGCGCCGGTTGAAGGGAATAACAACGGCTTGGATGTTTCCACGCTCAGTAATGGTTGCACGGACTATCAGGCCATATCTTACTTCACCAGAGGATCAAGCCTCAGACGTATCATTGATTACTGCGTCAATAGCACCCAGAACGAAATTGTTAAGCAGTACCGCTTAAAGAATCTCGGCTCTGTTGACTCTACTATTCTGAACAAAGTTCTCCTGACTCGCGTATGCCCGCCGGGTGGCGTGACCACAGTTGTGTGGGAGAGTTCGGGTGGCCCCTGGATGATTGCGCCTGGGGCAACGCTGGCTTTTACACCCTGGGTTGAGCTACCCACCGGGAGCGGTCAGGGAGGGGTCTATGAATCGTGGCTGAATGAAACTGACACGCAGTCTTGCTTTGGCTGAAATAAAAGAAAGAAGGTCTTTTTCGTAATCAAGTAGGGATGGGCTCCCGGTATTGTGGGTGAAAAATGAGTGACAAGGATATTAAGGGAGAGACGACGTGATAAGAAAATCGCTGAATGTGCATGATCGGAAATACAAGCTTGCCGGTATTCTTTTGACGGTCTTGGTCTTGTCGATAGTCGCAACGACTTACGCTTGGGATACGGCGGCTCAATATACGTATGATTTCCAGACCTCGTGGAGTGCTGATGACGGATATCACAGAGGGCAGAATGAATGGTCCGGGAGCGACCGGCGAATTCGGGCTGGAGATGATTATGTTAAATGGAACACTTACAGCTCTGGCGGTTCTGGACACCTAGCAATGGTTTACCATGCTTTCAGACCTAACACCAATGATTGCGGGGACATTCGTGTCGGCGATATCGCGTGGTCCTGGACGAACTTACCGATGTACAGCTTTTCCACTAAGGGATGTGGATTGGGAGCAGACAATGAATGGCGTGCAAATGTATATGGCACTATAGCCACAGGAACAAATTATTATTTTCAGCACCTTTTTGACGATACAGTAGATGGTGGGACTGGTGAAATAACAGTTAATACCTATTGGGTGAATGTTAGTGGCAGTGGTCCCTATCATAGTAAGTTTGCGTTAACTCAAGTAGTGTTTATGCTGCTTCTCCAGATTGTTAAACAAATACCGCACCGATCAAAGGAGTGTGAACAATGAATACCTGCATTGAACGAGCAACTCATAAATGGCTTTTATTCCCACTAGTAGCCACAGTTATCCTCGCTGGGTTTGTGATTTCTAATCGGAAGGTAACAGCACAGCCCCAAGAGGATTTCATCCTCGTTCTCTCAACAGAAGATAAAGCATCAGGGGTTTCCTATCATATTGGTATTGAGGCTAACGAAGTGGTTGGTCAGGTTGACTATGACTTCACTGCAACCGGCATTGAGAAATATCGGGAATTCAACGACCGGGAACTGACAAATATCCTCCAAAATAAAGATGCAACCGATCCTATCCCTGTAAGGATCACGTTCAGCAAGCCTCTGGATCAGGCGGCGTTTACGCAATTTGTGGACGAGTATGGGATTGACGTGAACTTCTACACTATATACATGCTGGAGCCTGACGGAAAGGTTGCGACTATTTCCGGCAGTCCCTCGGACACAGAGCTGGTACCCGGGCGAGTATTTTGACATGGCTGTGACGAGTGTCTCTCAGGAATACAACGATGATGGTGTAGAGTTTGTGGGCTGGGTTGAGGTAGATGGAATGGTTCTCGACAACCGTCTGCCGGAGATGAGGTCTGACCGGCGCGTGTTTATGATCGATGTGATGCAACCGTTTTTGGAATCGAAGCTGACAGATGAAGCCCTGGCGACGGCTGGGGTGGGCTGGAGCGCCCGGCGAGAACTACCGGGCCGGGGTTGCCGCAATCGATCGCGCACCGGTTGCCTGGAGTGTTTACCATCTGGGTCTGGAGTAAGCAGGTTTCCTCAAACTTGCTCCAGGATAGATAATTAAGTGCAGTCTGATAATGCCCGGTAGCCGGCCGAAATTGGGTACTGCCGGGTATTATCACCCCCGAAGGCCGCTGACTTCGACAGCCCGGCCTATATACTCACCGTACTGGGTCGCCGCCCACATCACCGCGTCGTTTTCCCGGCCGGTTAAGGGCCGGAGCAGGTTCAGCTCTATGCTAACCTCTGTTTTGCGCAACGTTCGCCGCCATGTGCCCACGATTCGGCCGTCTACGACGATCACGTTCTGTAACGCATTACCCATCGCCTGCAGCGCGTCCATTGTCTCATCGTCACTGATGGCGCGGCGATCCTTGTAGCCGATGGTGTATTCGTCATAGATGTTCAGCAGGTATGCCGTGGGGGATGGCTCGCGCGGCGGCAGGGACTCGTTGCCGAACCAGTAGGTCTGTTCATCAACCTCTTCCCGGTACAACGCCGAACCCAGCATATCCAGCCCGCGATAGGTGTCGGCCAGAGTCAGGCCGGACCAGCGCGAGAAGTCATGAGCTGTGGCCGGGCCGTGACTCGTAAAGTAGCGGCGCAACAGTTCAACCAGCGCCTCATCCCCTTCCAGCGCCATAGCGTGTGGTGCGCGTTCGTCCAGCAGCATGTAGGTAAACTGCTTCCCCCGTCGCGGCCCACTGCCGATGAGTGCCTCCAGTTCAGCCCACATGACCATGTAAGCCAATCGATGGCCTTTGGCCGGGCCAAGGCCATGCGCCTCCAGCGCCTCACCTAACTCATCACGGGTAAGCGCGCGGCCGTTTTCCAGCGCCTTCGTGATGACGGAGCCGGCTCGTGAGCGTGTGGCCGCATCAAGTCCCTCTTGCCGGTACATCGTCCCGCAGGCGATATGCACGCGCGGCGCGGTTAGACGTTGAATCCAGCGGATGTCAGCCGGAGTAACGAAGTGCCAGGTCGGCCGCATCATGTGGGTGCGCAGGATGTCACCGTTGTTGAAGGCTATCTCCATGACCTCATCCGTGGTGGGTCGCAAGCGCAAACCCAGCGACCACTTGGCGGCGGCGAAATCCTGCGCCTGCACGCCACCCATCCAACTGACCATCTCGGCCGGCGTGTGTAGGGCGGTCTGCGCCAGTTGCAGATTGTGCAGGCGGGTATGGGCGATATCGGTGAAGTTCATGATCATCCGGTCTAGATTTGGCAGTGGGGGCAGAAGTGGGTACTGCGGCCGCCCAGCACGATTCGCGCAATCGGCGTGCCGCAGGTATAGCAGGGGAATCCCGTTCGCCGGAAGACGGCCACCGCATTTTGCATGTCACCCTTTTCGCCGTCCGGTTTGACATAGGTGCTGATGCTGGCCCCCTCGCGCTCAATGCCCAGTTGCAGCACGTAGCGGATGGACTCATGCAGCGCGGCAATCTCATCGGGGGTTAGCGAGTCGCTGCGCCGGGTAGGAAGTAACCGGGCGTGAAACAGTGCTTCGTCGGCATAGATATTGCCGATCCCGGCAATAAAGGTCTGGTCCAGCAACAGCGGCTTCAGGACGCGCTTTCGATTGCTCAGCAGTTCTGTGAAGGCGTCAACGGTGAAGGCGTCGGATAGCGGCTCCGGCCCCAACGGTCCAACGATTTCATCCGGATCATGCACCAGGTACACACGGCCGAATTTTCGTGTATCCCTGAAACGCAGCTCATGGTCATTATCCAGTGAGAAGACGGTGTGGACATACGGGTCGGGCGGGGTTTGGTTAGGAACCACAGCCAGGTGACCCGTCATCTTGAGGTGAATGATGAGCGTCTCGCCCTCGCTCAGCGTAAACAGCAGGTATTTTCCCCGGCGATTCACCGCGAGCACGCGCTTGTCACCGATGCGGGCCTGCATCTCCGGCAGGTCCGGTGTGACGATATGGCGCGGCCAGTCCGTAGTAACGTTAATGATGGTTCGGCCGACAAGGGGATCGCGCAAGGCACGGACAACGGTTTCGACTTCAGGCAGTTCAGGCATGGCCCTATTATACGTAGTTGTCGCCAAACGGGGATTACGGCAAGCATCCGCCGATCCGGCCAGTTGCGCTACAATAGGCCGCGATGGATCCGGAAGACCGAGCCTACCCCGAAGATCGTGTTCTTGTGGCCTATGTCCCCAGCCCCGTCCGACTTCGACATCGTTCGCCAGCAGGGTTGGTATCGCATCCCGGAGAAGCATGCCCCCAAGGGGCTTCATGCCGAATACATTGCTTTCTACTTCGGCCGAAACTTTGGCGAGGAGAAGTGGGCTATCCACTATTACGCGCCGCGAATGGGGCATGAACTGGTCCGGCGGCGCGACCTTCTGCCCGACGATCCGGACCATCCCCGCGCCGATGATTTGTATTACAAGGTGCAGCTCGGCCCGTTGATCCGCCGGGAAAGCCCCATCATCAGCCTGCGCTGGCGGCGCATCACCTTCGTCCATACCACCTGGGACCGGTTTCAGGATGCGGTGGAAATCAACGATTTGTTTGTTGAGGGCGGACCGTATGTGGATCGCCTCTATGCCGTACTCAAGGAGCGCAGCATCCGCCCCGAACGGGAGTACCAGGTGCAGGAGGAAGGCGGCGCATACACAGTAGCCCTGGCGGTGCCCTGCCGCCGGGGGCGCGTCGAAATCCCCCTGGGCGATATTCCCACCGACGAGGCATCGGTGCAGCGACTGGCCGACGAAGTGGCCCAACAGACGATACGGATGGGCGGCCTTTGGTACGGCGACCGACCACAGGGAGGCGACCGGTGAACCGGCGCTGGTTGTGGATCATCGCCGCCGTTCTTGTGGCGGCGCTGGCGGCACCGTTTGTCCTGAATCTGGCGGGTGACGCGCAGGTCCATCTGGCGATTGCCGAGAACTTCGTACACGGACGGCCGTTTCAATACAACCCCAATGGCGAGATCGTCGTGGCCTCCACCAGCCCTTTTTGGACCATGCAATTGATCCTGTTCTTCCGGCTGGCGGGGGAATATGCACCGGTTTTTCTCTCGGCAATTACCGTCGTCATCTGGCTTTCGGCCGCTTACGTCCTTTACCGGGCGGCGCGGGACCTGTGGCACTTTGAGGGGGTGGCGCTGTGGGCGGTTGTTCTGCTATGGCTGCTGCATACGACGATTGTCGCCAACGCCCTCGGCGGTCTGGAGAATGTCCTCTCCGCGCTGCAACTCCTGTTGATCTATGTCCTCTCGGCCCGCTACCGGTCATCGCTGACGGTTCCGCGCGCTGCGGTGCTGGGGGGGCTGCTGGGCTGGGCGTTACTGACGCGACCGGATGGCGGAGCGTTTGCCCTGGCGCTGGTTGTCCTGTTTCTGCTGGCGGCGTGGCCGGTTTCTTTCAGCCAGTTGGCGACGCTGTTTGGCACGGCGCTGCTCGTATTGGCCCCCTGGTACGCCTATCAGGCCGCCGAAACGGGCCGACTCTTGACCGACTCCTCCGTGGCCCGGCTCTACAACGGCCGACAGGGATCACTGGCGATCATTCCCGGCCGCCTCTATCTGCATCCCAAGGCGCTTGTGTCACTGGGGTCGGCTTTCCTGCCGCTTTCGGCCGGGTATGTGGTGCAACTGGTAGCGCTGCTGGCGGCTATTATCCGGGCGGCCGGGGCGCGCTTCCGATGGTATCGTGAGCACTATCCGCAGGCAGCGGCCGTTATTCTCGTTGCGGTCGGGCTGGGCTTCTACACGTTTGTGGTCGGCGCGGAGGCGTTCGGCCGTTACTTCCTGCCCCTGTTCCCCTTCCTGTTTCTGGCCGGTGTCGGCGGCTGGAAGGAACTCTACGGATGGCTGGCGGCACGCGGCCGGGAACGCTGGGCTGTGGGCCTGGTAGGGCTGGCGCTGCTGTTCATGGTTGCCACCAGCGGACTGGATGCCTACCGGCGACTGGTGCCCGGTAACTTCGCCTCCGACCGTGTGCTTAATGTCATCTATGGCCCGGCCAACCGGCAGTACTTCTCGGTCAACCTACCGGCGCTCGTCGCTGCACCGCGCAACCGGCCGGCAGCGACCGACGAACTACTCGGCGATCTCGGCGCGACACCGGCCGATGCGCCGATATCCATTGCCGTGACCGAAGTCCAGCTGCGCTACTTTGTGGATGAACGGGTAGAGGTGATCAGCCTTGACGGCCGTACGTCGGCCGACATCTTTGCGTACATAGACCCGGATACAGGCGTGCCCGACTTTGAGCGTTACTTCCTGGATGTTCAGCCGGACTATGTTCATGCTGCCCAATGGTGTGAGGTCGGTGGCTGGCTGGCCGGCGTCTTTTCATCAACGATTGAAGAGAATCTGGTGTGCCACTGGGAGAAGCTGGCGGGGGAGATGCAGCCGGGAGACACATTCCTTTGGCAGGATCATCCGGTCACGCTGGTTGCGCCGCAAATCTTCCATATTGACTGGTCAAGTGGACCCTGACATACTGGAAGAATAGATATGACTGACGACAAAGAAACACCAGAGATACCCCGGAAACACCTGAATATGGACCGGTATGGACGTTCCGTGGCTACCAGATGCGGCCGTCGGAATTCAACACGGCCATGGTCCACTATTACCGGGCCGAGATTCAACGGTCCAATGTCTGGCGGACACGGCTGGACACGACAACCAACTGGGCCGTCGTCGCCACCGGCGCGGCCATTACCTTCGCCTTCTCCTCACCGGACAATACCTATCTGGTCATCGTCCTGGATACGCTGCTCGTCTTGCTCTTTCTGGCTATAGAATCGCGCCGGTATCGCTACTACGAGCTGTGGAGCCTGCGGGCACGCCTGATGGAGACGGACTTCTTTGCGGCCATGCTCGTGCCGCCGTTCGCCCCGCATGAGGGGTGGGATGAAACACTGGCCGAGACACTCCTGCAACCACAATTCCCCATTACGCGGCTGGAAGCAATCGGCCGTCGGCTGCGCAACAATTACATCTGGATCATCCTGATCCTGGGGGCGGCGCTTCTCCTCAAGCTCTATATCCATCCGGGTCACGCCCAATCATTGTCGGAGATGATGGATAGGGCGACGCTGGGACCGATCCACGGTGAAGTCGTCGTGTTTGCCTGGATTTTGTTTATCCTGGCCCTGGTTATCATTGCCGTCGCCACCAGTGGGTTGACGGATGCCACGGGCGAGATCCTGCCCAAGTACACGATCCCGGATGCGGTCAGCGATCTCATCCCGGGGATTGACCGCGACGGCACGAACGGCGATAGCCCCGGCTGGAGGGATCGGCTGGGCAGGATGCGCCGCCGCCAACAATTGCTGGCCTTCATTGTGGCCTCCAACCCGCAGGGGATTGCGACCCGGGTCATGAAAGAGATGAACCGGGGCGTGACGGCGTTGCATGGCAAGGGAATGTACTTACAGCAGGAACGCGATGTGCTAACTGTCGCCCTGACCGTGACCGAAGTTGAACACCTCAAGGTAATCGTCCGCGAGGAAGACCCGCATGCCTTCCTCACGGTGATGCCTGCCAGAGAAATCGTCGGAGAGGGCTTTGTTTCCCTCAACGATTTGCCGGAGTAACTACGGGCAGAAATCGGCCGCTGTCAGACTGGGATTCCCGTACCCCATATCGACCAGCGGGCCGGTGGGGTTCTCCCGTTCAGCCAAAGCCGCCTCAACCTGTCCGCAGACCACTTCCATTCCCGGCCACTCGGCCAGGGCATCAACCACGGTGGCTGCTCCCTGAGTCGCGGCCGAATCAGGATATGCCTCCTGCAACCAGGCCAACCGGCCGGCGGCGCGCTCGTTGTCGCCCCGAATGACGTCCAGCAGGATCAGCCTGAAGGCGGCGAACTGGCTGATGGCGGCATAGGTTTCCTCTTCTCCGGCGGCAAAGGGCTCCGTCCGCAGGGACCCGTCATTGATAGCCGCTTCATAGAGCAGCAGCGCCTCATCGAAATTTCCCCCGGCCATGAGGTCATTGGCCTCATACAGGACGTGATGGCGATACTCTGTCGGGTCGAGCTGGGTATCGGCCAACGTCACGGCTGTGCCGTCCCACGACCATATCTCCGTGCGGGGGCGCACAATGCCCGCGCCCACAGATCCGATGGTCCCCCCATGAACCAGCAGGTCCATCGTCCCATCCTGATCGATATCAACCAGACGCGTATCGGGGGTGCTGAGGACAATTGTGGTACCTGCGTCCCCTTCACCTACAGGCTCGTGGCTGACCAGATCGGCGAAAATATCACCGGCAAAACCGACCACCCGGAAGTTGCCGTAGCAGGTATGGGCCCCGCAAACTTCGGCGTCTGTTACCAATTCCGGCAACCCATCGCCGGTCATATCACCCATTGCCACAATAGACGGCGCGCCGAATTCCAGCGGATCGCTGCCCACATCGGCATAGGTTCGGTAGACAACACCGTTACCGTTCACAACCCAGAGGTTGCCGACCTGACTGTTCGTGATTGAAGGCGGTGAAGCCGGATCCACCAGAACAACAACCCATTCATCACTCAGATCGCCGTCAAAATCGGCCGCTGCCCAATCGTTGATATCACGTTGCAGACCGGATGCCTGGAGCGCCGCGCGAACGGCCGCCGGGTTGGCGTTGTCGAGCCATTGTCCGGTCAGCCAGTCAGCCAGCGCATCCCAATCTACGGGGGCACGGACGGATTGCCGCCACCGGCGTTGCCGGAAGCTTGCTCAACAACCGAAGGATCAGCGCAGATGGTGCCGCAACCGCCGGGGCAGTCCCCCTCGCAAAAGGATCTCGCCCGGCCCACAGGCGGAGGGTGCACATCAGGATGGGCTCTTCCAACGTTGGCGTGGCGAGGGATGATAAATCGCCCGTCTCACCGGTCGCCATGGGACTTACCTGTACCGGATCACCGGTGGCCGGGGACGTTACTTCCAGCCCCTCTTCGGGGTCAGGCTTGTGCCGGCGGCATCACAGGCGCTCAGGCTGAGTGCTGTGGTGATCAACACCAGCAACAGGACGGCCGCGCGTCGTCGGCCGGGGCGTATTGGTATCATGTGGGTCTTCTCCTTTCTTCTCTTCATTGGGAGGCAATGTTGGCTGTTCGCCGTCCGGCTCGTCTGTGGACGGCGAATTCTCATCCGGTACATCAGGAAGCGGTGAGACGGCCGCTTCCGGTTCCGGCGGCAGGTCTTCCAGCAAGTACAGCGCAAAGCGATAGGCAATGCGGCCGAACTGGATATGATCCCCGTGCTGGACCCGGCGTGGGGCCAACCCCAGCCGGTCGTGGTTCAGGAAGGTGCCGGTTTCGCTGCCCTCATCATAAAGCCAGAATTCGTTTGAATCGGTCTGGCGCAAGCGGGCATGTAGGCGGGCGACGGTCGCGTCGTCTATGACCAGCGTGGCGTATTCCGGATCACGGCCGATGAGCGTGTCGCGTAGCGTGAGGCGGGTTTGCCCCAGAACGCCCCCGTCCGGGGCCAGCCGTTCCAGCACCGGCACATGACGGCCGTCATCGGGTGCCGGTTGCGGCGCGACCGGCTGTGGCGCTACAGCTTGATCGGCCGCCTCTTTTTCCGTGCCCGCGCGCGCCGGATGGCCCATACGATACCCACGACACCCAGCACCAGCACAGCGAACAGCACCGGCAGAATCCACATCAGCGGATCATCGAGCGTCATATCACCCGGCAGGGTGAGGCTCGGAACCGGCACAGGTGTTGGCTGGGGTGTCGGTGTCGGGGGCTTGGGCGGTCAATAGTAACGGTTACAGTTTGAGGTGTGCTGGACATCTCGTAGCCCAACACGTCACGGGCTTGCACCTGAAGCTCGTAGGCCCCGACGTCTACATTGCTGACATCCCAGATAAGGGGATGTGGCCCTCGGCATCGGGGTTGTGTCCCCGGGATCGGCTGGCGACGGCCGTCCACCAGAAAGGCCAATTCCGTCAGATCGCGGCGAATCCCGTCCGGCCAGGTAAGCGTGGCCGTCAATGGATAAACAGCCGGTTGCAGCAATGGGAGGGCGAGTCTATGGCGCTGCCCACGCGCCGCAGAGTTGTATCCGGTATGTCGAGGGTCAGAACAGGTTGAACCAGTTCCAGTGTGAACGATCCGGTAGTGCGTGTATTCCCCAAGGCGGCTGAGACATCCACCTCCCCGCCACGCCGCACCAGCGATTGGTAGCGGGCTTCTGTCTGCTGTGCCTGGCTCTGGAAGAGTTGGAAAATGTCGTCGGCCGCAGCCGGTTCCGATAAATGGACGACCTGCCCGCGCGTTGGCGATGCCAATCGTTCCAGACTGGCGACCTCATTGGGATCGGCCGTCGCGCCCAGGATTGCCCCGAAGATGGGAACCCCGGCCTCCTGCGCAGCCAGAGCCAGGTCCTGATAGGCCAGTTGCTGGTCAAGGCGTCCGCCGTCGGTGAACAACAGAACCGCCTGGAAACGGCCGTCGTCCTGTTGTGCAGCCAGATGGTCCAGGGCCGCCACAAGCATGTCATTGAGTGGCGTAATCCGCGGCGGTTCGACCGGCTGGTAATCAGCGACAATCCCGGCCAACGCTTGCGGCGTGGAGACGTCTTCGGCCAGAATGTCTACGCCACTGCCGCTTGCGTCCGGCGTAACCACCGTGACCCGATCCAACCCGGTCGGGTCCATGAATTGGCGAGCGTATTGTTCAACGGTGGCAGCTACCTTGTCACGCCGGGTCAGACCATCGTCATCGTCAACTTGCAGGAAGGTGTCGTTGGCGTCCAGCACCAGGACTATGTCTGTCCCCACGGCCACCCGGCCCAGATCGAAATCCGGGATCGGGGCACGGTTCTCGTGCAGGACCAGGCCGGAAAGATCGGTGATCGGCGCGCTGCGGGCATCACGAGTCAGAAGCCGCACACCCACAGTGGGAAATGCGGACAGGTCTATGTCGGTAATTCGAATATCCGGTTCGCTCTGGGCAACGACGCCGGTTGCAACCAGCGACATCGCCAGAATCACCAGCAGACGGAGGCAGAACTTTTTTACGTGGGCCATGTTTCCTTTCTGCGTGTCGTTTGCTATTATAGCAGGGGAATCTCAGCCAAAAGGACTCACCATGAAACGTGTCTTACAATGCTGTGGGTTGGGTCTACTGGCCCTTATCGGGCTGTTGTCCATTTTCGTTTATCCGGGCCATGCCCAGGAAGACCTCAGCCAACTGGGACAACTGAAAATAACCGGCGTCAATACCGACACGTTCCCCAGTGTCGAATTGCAGGTCTACGGCATTGACGGGCAAGGTAACCCCGTTGACTTCTCCACCGAGGAGATGTTCGTTTCGCATGGGGGTGTGCCGGCTGACTTCGTGACCTATGAGGGTACACGCCCCGTTGGTACGCTGACGGTCTTTCTGATTGACGCCCCAACCGGTATCAGCGACCATATCCCGGCCATCCAGGACATGATTAAGCAGTATGCCACACCCGGCAATATGCAGGAGCAGGTGGATGCTGTTGCCATCTACCAGATTGGCCCGGAGGGTCCGGATCAAATCCTCCCTCCCACACAATTCCATAATGCGGTCGCCAACGCCTTCGCAACGCCCATCCAACCGGAGGAGGGCTTGACAGCCCTGATCGACAGCACGCTGGCTATGCTGGATCAGATGGAGTCACTCAATCCCAATCCGGCCATGGTGGAGTCCCTTGTCCTGATCAGCGACGGCACCGACGCGGTCAGCACGGCCGAATCAAGCGAAGTTACCCGGCGCGCTGCCGACCTGGGAATCCCCATCCATACGGTTGTAGTAGATAATCCCGACCTGATCGAGGCGGGCCGCCAATTGGGGCGCACTTACTTAAGTGACGTGGCTGTTGGGTCGCGGGGGATCGCTGCTGCCCTGGCTGATTCGGCCGGCATCTCCGCCATCTGGAACCGCATCAACAGCTTCCGGAACCAATCCTTGCTGCGTTACACGGTTCTGCAACCGGCCAGCGGCACGATTCCGGTCGAACTGTCCATGGTGAATAACCCGGACATGCGCGATACAACTGAAGTGACCGTTTCGGCCGCTTCGCCCAGCGTAGTCATCAACCTTCCGTTTGACAGCCGGGCCATCACTGTACCTGCTCTGGACGAACCCATTGAGCTACGCCTGAGCGCGACAGTTTCCTGGCTGGATGACCTGCCCCGCGCGGTTACCAGCGCCAAGCTCTTCGCCAACGGCGAATTCCAGGCTGATATCCCCCCTGATCAGTTGGAGGACTTCACCGTGCCGATCGGTAATCTGATTTACGGTGATAATAACCTGGAGATAGAAGTTACGGACGAGCAAGACCTGACGGCGTCCAGCGGTCCGGTTATCGTGACGGTTAGCGAAGGCGAGATGCTTGTGCCCGAAGACCTGCAACCCGCCGGTTTACCGTCATGGGTGCCCTGGGCGCTGGGATTGGCGGTCTTTGCCGTGCTGGGCTTCCTGATCTTCTGGTTGACAGGCCGCAACCGTTCCGGCCGTCGTGAGCGTCGTCGTCCGCCGACCACGCAGATTTTGAACACAGATGAATCATCTGCGGCCGGGGGACAACAAAGCGGCAGCTACCAGCCGTTCCTCATGGCCCATCTGGATGTTCTGGAGTCGCAAAGTATCATGCCTGCTGAGGTGAATCTGGGCGACATGGAAGTGAAACTCGGCCGATCGCCGTCACAGGTAGATGTGGCCTTCCGCGATGACATTACCGTTTCACGGTATCATGCCGTCCTGCGTTTGGAAGGTAGCCATTACCGGATCTATGATGCCGGCAGCACCAGTGGTACCTTCGTCAATGAACGCCCCGTTCCCGAATATGGTATGGAACTATTCGATGGCGATTTGATCAACCTGGGAGCGGTTGTCCTGCGCTATCGTCAGCTTTAAGGGCCGGTTCCGGTGCCTGACCTAAATCCCGTCCAACGTGAGGCCGTTCTGGCCGAGGGATCCAGTCTGCTGCATGGATATGCCGGGACGGGCAAAACAACCGCCCTGCGCCACCGCCTGGTCCACCTGCTGTCGGAAGGGGAGTCCGCTTACACTGTTTTGGTGATGGTGGCCGAACCGGAGCACCGCGAAGGGTTCTACGAATTTGTTCGCGAGGCAGGAGCCGGGCCCTATTCCGAACTGACCATTACCTCCTACAACCGCATGGCGCAGACGATGGTCGGCCTTTTCTGGCCGCTCATTGCCCGCGACGCCGGTTTCCGCAAACCCTTCCAGCCCCCAGCATTCCTGAGCTATGACATGGCGCAACTGCTGATGTGGCAGACGATCACGCCGTTGCTGGAGGCGGGGGCGTTTGCCAATTTGCGCCTGCGGCCGCAGCAAATCGTCAGCCAGCTACTGGATACGCTGAATCGCGCCGCGCTCAACGGACTGAGTCTGGATGAGGCTATTGAGCGGCAACTGGTGACGTGGGGCGGCGAACCGGAGCGCCATCACCAGTTGGAGGATGCAGCCACGGCCGTCCGTGCCTTCCGGCAGCGCTGCCTGGATAGCAGCCTGCTGGACCTGTCGCTGGTTGTTGAGGCATTCGACACCCAGCTTGTACAGCATCCGGAGTTTCACCGTTACTTCCGCGAGCGTTACCGGCACCTGATTGTAGATAACATTGAGGAACAGACACCGGCCGGGCAAAACTTTGTCGATCGCCTGATGGATGAGGCACAGACAACGGCCATTGCCCTGGACGCAGGGGGCGGCTACAAGCGTTTCCTTGCGGCCGATCCGCGCGGCGCGGAAGGATTCCGGTCCAAGTGTGATCGGGTCTTTTCATTTGAGGAGAGTTTTGTTGCCCCGGAGACGATGACCCGACTGGCAAACCTGGTACAAAACCAGTTGCTCCATACGAACTTGCCTGCCTCCGGCGCGGAAGCGGCCATTGTGGATGTGGTCGGCGGCCGTTACCGCCGCGAGATGATCCAGGAGTTGGCGTTGAGGCTTCATGCGCTAGCAACCGACGGTGAGGTTGCCCCGCGTGATATTGCCATTGTGGTGCCCTATCTGGATGGGGCGCTGCGCTATATGTTGACCAATGCCCTGGAGGATATGGGGCTGCCGTATCGTTTGTTGCGGCGGCGCACCAGTCCGCGCGAAGAACCGCGTGTTCGGGCCTGGCTGACATGGTTGGCCCTGGCCCATCCATTATGGGATGTGCATCCGGCCCCTTATGATGTGGCCGAAGCCTTGACACTCAGCATTCACGGGCTGGACCCGGCACGCGCACAACTGCTCACGGATCATCTCTATCAGCCGGATATCCCTGCGCTGGACCCGGCCGAGATGCTGCCGGAGCGTATCGCCGGGCGCGTCGGGTCAGAGATGGTGGCTCTGGTAGAGGATCTGCGCCTGTGGCTGGCCGCGAACGGCAATCAGGAAACGATTGATCAATTCCTGCACAGTCTGTTCAATGATCTCCTGGCCCAACCACGCTTTCAACCGGAACCCGATATTGCCGGTGCGGCCGTTCTGGACTGGCTGGTGCGATCGGCCGGACGTATGCGCCGGGCTGCTCCGGCCATGGGCATGACCACGCAAGCTGAGGTTGGCGTGGCGTTTATCGAGGCGGTGAATCAGGGACTGGTGACGGCCAATCCGCCGGACTGGGGCGACCCGCCGGACCCGGAGGGCATCACCATTGCGACTATCTATGGTTACTTGCTGGCCGGGGAACCGGCGCGGGTGCAGGTGTGGCTGGAAACGGCCGCACAGGGGTGGTGGGATATTCCCCGACAACCGTTGAGCAATGCCTTCGTTCTGGCCCAGAGCCGCCTGCCGGATGCACTGTGGACCGTGGAGGAGGAGTTTGAGATTCGCAATGAACTACTGTCGCGTATCGTTCGCGGATTGGCGAACCGTACCCGCGAGGGAGTCATTCTGGCGAGCAGCGATCTGGATCGTCGTGGACTGCGGCAGAACGGGGCGCTCTGGCAGGCGCTTGGCACGGTGCGAAATGGGGCAGAACATCCGCAGATAAACGCAGATTGACACAGATGAAGAGGGGTTAAGTCCAGATATGAGTAACGCTCCGGCCGCGATCCTCGAACGCATGCCATAATTGGCGCAGCGATGGAAGTGCATTCGGTACTGGGACGAGGCTTTCTAGAGTCCGTATATCAATCAGCATTGGCGGTTGAAATGGAGAACCGGGGAATCCCATTTTCGCGGGAAGCGGAACTTCCTGTACGTTATAAAGGCAACAAGTTAGATTGCTATTATCGTGCAGACTTCATTTGTTACGGACGCGTTATCGTGGAATTGAAGGCTCTTGATCGCTTGGGCACGTCTGAACAATCACAATTATTGAACTATCTGAAGGCTAGTGGATTTGAGGTAGGATTGTTGCTTAATTTCGGGGGACCGAGGCTTGAGTTTAAGCGAATGATCTTGACTGATTCGGTGTCAAACGGATCCTCGCCATCACGCTAACTAATCCCTCGTGATGATCCAAATCGAATAATATCTGTGTACATCTGTGCCAATCTGCGGATAAACTCTTTATCATGAACCCCAACCATATTCGCCCCATTGCTATTTGTCTCTTCAGCCACAACGGTCGAGTTCTGGCCGCTGAAGGCTATGACCCCATCAAGCAGCAGACGTTCTACCGGCCGCTGGGCGGGACAATCGAGTTTGGCGAGACATCGGCGAAACGATTGCGCGCGAACTGGATGAAGAACTGGGGGCGGCCGTTTCGGGCCTGCGCTACTGGGCACGCTGGAGAACATCTTCACGTATGCCGGGCGGCAGGGGCATGAGATCGTCATGGTCTACGACGGCCGTTTTCTTGATGCAGCATTGTATGATCAACCGGAGCTGACGGCCTATGAAAAAGATGTTGATCAAACATTTCGTGCTGTCTGGCTGGACATCAACGATCTGCGGCGGCCCGGCGTTCCCCCGATTTACCCTGACGGTGTGCTGGACCTGCTCGGATAAGGAATTTAAAACGGGGCAGGCGATCGCGCGATCGCCTGCCCCGTTTTATCTTGGCGGTGACTGTGGGATTTAGTCAGCCGCTACAGCTTCTTTCGCTTGTTCCTTGTGCTCACGCACCAATTCCCGCTTTAATACCTTACCCACAATCGTCTTGGGTAGCTCGTCACGGAATTCAATGATGCGCGGATATTTATAGGCCGCCAGTTCGCCTTGCTCCAGGTGATGATTTCCTGCTCAGTCGTCATGTCGCCGGGCTTTTTGACGATCCAGGCCATGACCGTTTCGCCGCGCTTGGGATCGGGTACACCGGCCACGCTGACCTCCAGAACGGCCGGATGCTGGGCCAGGACTTCCTCCACTTCGCGAGGGTAGACGTTGTATCCGCCACACAGGATCATATCCTTCTTGCGATCCTCAATGTAGAAGTATCCGTCCTCATCCATCCGGGCAATATCGCCGGTATACAACCAGCCGTCCCGTAAGGTATTGGCTGATTCGTTGGGCATGTTCCAGTATCCCTGCATGATCGTCGGCGCGCGCATTACGAGCTCGCCGATCTCGCCAACGGGCATCTCTGTCTCACCGTCCGTGGGGTCAATAATCCGAACCTCAACATCGGGAACAGGGAGTCCAATAGAGCCTTCGGGATTGCGGCCCATGACCGGGTTGGCATGGGTCGCTACATGAGCCTCCGTCAGCCCATAACCTTCCACCAGCTTGCCGCCGGTCAGTTCTTCGAAGCGGCGCTTGGTATCCACCAGCAGCGGAGCCGAGCCGGAAATGCAGGCCCGGATGCTGCTGAGGTCATACTTGCCGGCGGCTACATCGGGATGATTGTTGATGGCAATATACATGGCCGGGACACCGGGGAAATAGGCCGGCTTGTATTTGTCAATGCTGCCCAACACATCCGCCAGGTTACGAGGATCCGGTATCACAACCAGCCGACCACCAATAGATGCTGTGAAGATCATGGCCGTGATCATGCCGTAGGAGTGGAAGAAGGGAATGGCGCCCAGAAGCGTCTCAGACCCATAACTCCAGTCGGTAATCCACGCGCTCAATTGCGTGCAATTAGCGACCAGGTTTCGGTGTATGGCAATAGCCCCTTTGGAAAGACCAGTTGTGCCGCCGGTATATTGTAGCAACGCCAGATCATCGCCGGTAACCTCAACGTCAGCTTTGGGAGAATTCATGCCGAGAGCGACAAAGTCGAGGAAGGTCATATCACCCGGTTGCGCTGTGACGCGATCTCCGGCCTTCTTCTCTTTGACCAGGGTATACAGGATGTTCTTGACAGACGGCAAGTAATCCTTGATGTTGGTCATAATGATCCGCTTGACCTGGGTCTCGCCGCTTTGCTGAACTTTTTTCAGCAGAGGGTAGAAGCGGCTCATCACAAAGACCGTTTCCGCGCCGCAATCTTTCAGTTGATGTTGTAATTCGCGCTCGGTGTACAGAGGATTGGTGGCAATGACAATGCCGCCCGCTTTGAGAATGCCGAAGTAAGACATCACGAACTGGGGGCTGTTAGCCATATAGATGACCGCACGATCCCCTTTCTTGAAGCCGTTGGCAGCCAGCGCGGCGGCTACTGCATCGGTGATCTGATCCAGTTCCTTGTAGGTGATGTTACGGCCCTGAAACACAATGGCCGTATTGCCCGGCACCTGCTTTGCCGACTCGGCGAGGAAATGTTGGACAGGGAAATCCGGGATTTCCACAGTTTCCGGTACACCGGCGTCATATTGTTTGGTCCAGGGCTTGTCGGCATAAGTCACTGTCATGGTCAACTCCTTCTTTCTCCTATCTTGATATGTCAACCACCGATACGCCAATATCCGGCGTGTCGGTCCGGGCCATTCAATGAAATCAATTTTCTTCTGACACTCGCCGGGAGTGACATTGGTGTACTCGCAGGTTCTCTATCCAAACTGCACAAGAGAACCTATTGCGAATTGTAGATAATGTAACACAGGCGCTGCCATGCGTCTAGTTGCAAATGATACGTGTTTGGTGTGACATTTGTCATGCGGCCAAACGGCTTAAAGTTGTTGCTGCCTACAGCTTACAGCGCCAATTGCGACCCCCTATTCGGTATGCTAGAATGGCATTTAGTCGTTACTGTTATCCGGTGGATGGAATTGGCACGATGGTCGCAAAGACTACTAAAGAAGAACTACTTGATCAACTCGACAACACGCGAGAGCGTCTACTGGTTGCCCTCGAATACCTGCCTGATGAAGCCTTGCTGGAGCCCGGCAGGCTGGGTGAATGGTCTATTGCCGATTTTCTGAGCATCCTTACCGCCTGGGACGCGGAAGTCGTCACCGGGCTGATGCGGTTGAAGCAAGGCAAACCCCCGGCGCGGCTCCTGACAGCCCTGACGGATCCCGCAGCGTTTAATGCCGGCCGCTTTGCCGAGAACCAGGATCGCGATCTGGACACGATCTTCGATGATTTCCAGGGAGCGCGGGTACATCTGGAAGAATGGATCGAGGAATTTAACGACCGTGCCTTAACCAAACCGGGGCACTACAAGGCGCTGGGGAACGATGCACTGATTGACGTGATTACCCGCGCGACGGTCGAGCAGGAGGAAGCCCACCTGCCGACCCTGGAACAAATAGCCCTCGAATGGGCCGAGCCGGCCGATGACGGTCCGGCAATCATTCCCCTGCTGGACATCGAACCGCTGGAGCCATCGGGGAACGGACACAACCTTGAGTAATCTCGCCTACGAAACAGCCCATGCGGATGCGGTCCTGGTGGATCACAACCGGCGTGGAACGCTAAAAATCACCGGCGCAACCCGCCTTGATCTCATCCACCGCATGACGACCCAAAACGTGAATCCGTTGCAGTCGGGCGAAGGGGCAGCAACGGTTTTCACAACCGATATCGGCCGCATCATTGATCGGACCCTGGTCTATGCGTCTTCGGATACGCTGTACGTGATCACCGGAGATGACCACGCCGATCCCCTGGCGCGTTACCTCATGCGCAATATCTTTTTCAACGATGATATACAGGTGGCCGACATCAGCGCCAAGACGGCCGTCTGGGGTGTCTACGGACCGCGTGCCGGGGAGCTGCTTGCCGATGCGGGGTTCCCGGATGTGGATCTGCCAATGCACCACTGGCGACAGGCCGAACTGAATGGGGATAATACGACGGCGTCTGTCACTGCTTACCTTCATCGTACGGATCCGGTGGCCGGTGACGGTTATCTGGTAACCTGCCAAATGGCTGATGCGAACGACGTTCGCGAAAGATTGGTGGCTGCGGGCATTGTTCCCATCGACGAAGACGCCTATGAGTACCTGCGTATTGAAAGTGGGCTACCCCGCTTCGGTCAGGAACTGACGCTGGACTACATTCCGCTGGAGGCCAACCTGTGGGACGATGTTTCGTTTCACAAGGGCTGTTACATCGGCCAGGAGATTATCGCCCGGATGGAAAGTCGCGGTAAGCTCGCCAAGCGGCTGGTCGCCTTACGGCCGTCTGCTCCGGTGGAGCCGGGCAGTGTCATCATGGCTGGGGACCGCGAAGCAGGAACGATCACATCAGCGGCTGATGGGCTTGCCGGTCCGGTTGCATTGGGCTATGTAAAGACGGCCGCATTGGAAGGTGACAGTCCCCTGTCAACTGCTGATGGCACGTCACTGGATATTGCCGCCGAGCTACGAACGTCTGATGCGCAAACACATCACTGACCGGACGTCGGGCACAAACCACCCCGGCCGCAGTGGGAGATAGCACTGGGCTATGGCCGGTTTTTTTGCAGACAACATTGTTGTCGTTTACTTCTTCTATGGCTTAGCCTTCTTTTGCATGGGGCTGGCAATTCTCCTCGAATCCGCACGCATCCGCTCTTCGGAAATTAGTCTATCTACTGCGCTCCTGCCTCTGGCTGCCTTCGGGATTATTCACGGGCTGCAGGAGTGGTTCGAGATGTTTGAGCTTATGGCGGCTACCGGCGCGGCCAATATTCCCAACTGGCTCCTTCGTCCCGAAGTACGAATAGCCCATCTGGTTGTCTCCTTTTTGATGCTGATCGCTTTCGGCATCATGCTTTTCTATGCCAACCGCCGCCATGACGGCCGTGAGGGCCTGTATGCCGTGTTGGGGGCGGCGGCCTTCCTGATGATCTGGTTGATGAGTGTCTCGTCCACGCTGGCGGTTTACCAACCCGGTTACGCCGATATGCTGGATGCGGCCGATGTGTTGAGCCGTTACATTCTGGGCATCCCCGGTGCGCTGATTGCGGCCTGGGCTATCTGGCTGGAGCAGCGAAACTTTCAGGAGCATGGGGTGCCCGGTTTTGGACGCGCCCTGTTGGGGGCGGCGATAGCGATCTTCGTTTATGGGGTTATCGGTCAGGTATTCACCCGTCCCAGTTTCCTGTTTCCGGCCAGCGTCATCAACAGCCGAACGTTTCTGGACTGGTTCGGATTCCCGGTCCAGGTGTTGCGTGCGGCCATGGGCGTGCTGATGGCTTACTTCATCATCCGAGCCCTAAATGTATTCGAGGTTGAAAGCCAGGAACGCCTGGACGAAGCCCGCCGCCAGCGTCGGCTTGCCCAGGATGAAGCCCTGCGAACGCAGCAGGATGCGCGCCGCAGGACGGAGCAGCTCAACCGCGAGCTACAAACGGCCGTCAAGGACCTGACCCTGTTGTTCTCCCTGTCCAGCCAACTGGCCGGAACACTGGACCGCAGTGAACTCATGGAGGAGTCGGTACCTCTCCTGGTCAGCGCCTTCCCCCAGGTCAACGCCGGCATGCTGATGGTTCGGCGGGACCAGGGATCTGAACTGGATATCGTCTCCATTATTGAGTGCGACGATCCGACGGTTCAGACAGACGAGCGCCGGGAGGATGGTGAACGTCTGGGGCGACAGGTAGCCCAAACTGGGCTACCTGCCTGGTTGGTTGATCGTGAGATTGTGCCACTGGAAATTGCTACCAGTGTTGAAGATGTGCTGTCACCCCGTTTCTTGAGCGAGCCTACCGGCGGCCACACGATGGCAATGCCGCTTTTTGCCCAGGGACAGGTCATCGGCAGCCTCGTCTTATGCTCGCTGCGTGAGTCTCAACCGTTTACGCCTCACGATGTGTCTCTGGCGCGCACCATTGCTGACCAGTTGAGTATAGCCATTGACAACGCGACGCTATACGCGCAGGTAAGCCAGCACGATCAGTTGCGGGGCGAATTCCTCCACCGGGTCGTTTCCGCCCAGGAAGCGGAGCGCAAGCGCATTGCCCGTGAACTACATGACGGGACGGGGCAGACGCTTACGGCGCTGGGGCTGGGGTTGGCCGCGGCGGCCGATCGGATGGAGCATGATCCGGAACTGGCCCGCAAGCACCTGATGGAGATGCGACAGCTCAACGACAATGCGCTGAAAGAGCTGCATGAGGTATTATCTGACCTGCGCCCGTCGGTGCTGGATAATCTGGGGTTGGTTCCGGCGCTGCGCGGACAGGTCCAGGGATTTGAGGCGCGCACCGGTATTCATGTTCAAATGCAGGTGGAGGGCAAGATTCAGCGGTTGATGCCTGATGTGGAGACAACGGTTTTTCGCATTGCCCAGGAAGCATTAACCAATGTAACGCGCCACGCGGCGGCCGATTCGGTCGCCATTTGTCTGAAATTTGCGCCGGATGAGGTCAAGATTCAGGTAACCGACGATGGCCGGGGGTTCGATCCCCTGGCTACATTGGCGAACGGCAACCCGGACGCCCTTCCGGCCTGGGGGTTGATGGGCATTGAAGAACGGGCCGGGCTGGTTGGCGGGACCAGTAAAATTATCTCGCAGCCGGGACAGGGCACAACCGTCGAGGTTGTCGTTCCCAATCCGTATAGAGAGGCTATCCATGAGTGACATTGATGTATTGCTTGCTGATGATCACGCCGTTGTGCGGTCGGGGTTGCGGATGCTGCTGGAGTCGCAGCCTGATATGCGCATTGTGGGCGAAGCGGAAAACGGCCGTGATGCAATAGCCAAGGTGCAGACGCTCCATCCCACCGTGGTTCTCATGGATGTTGAAATGCCGGGCATGAACGGGATTGAAGCCACCCAGCAGATCAAGGAAGTTGCCCCGGACACGGCCGTTCTGGCCTTGACGATGTATGAGGATGATCAGTATTTCTTTGAGATGCTGCGTGCCGGAGCCGCCGGTTACGTGCCCAAACGGGCCGCGCCGGACGAGTTAGTCTCGGCCATTCGCGCCGTCAGCCAGGGACAGGTGTTCCTCTACCCGTCGCTGGCCGGGCGACTGGTGCAGGACTTCTTGCAGCGAGAGGATACCGACGACGAGCCTCCCGTAACCGACGACCTGACCCCGCGCGAACGCGAGGTGCTGGTCCTCGTAGCGGAGGGCCTGACCAACCCGGAGATCGCCGACCAACTGATTATCAGCGTCAAGACAGTAGACCGTCACCGCGAAAACATCATGCGCAAGCTCAACCTCCACAGCCGGATCGATCTGGTGAAGTACGCCATCCGCAAGGGGCTGATCGATCTGGACGAGTAGGCCGGGAGACCCCGACGAACCCAAATCCCAATAGAGAGCCGACTCACGGCCATTTCCCGGATGGGTACTTCCCCATCTGCAAATGCGGTATCCACCCAATAGACTGAGGGCCGTTTAACCTGTATCCTGACTGTAGAAATTTCAGGATCATTTTGTGATCTCAAACGCAGGCCAAGGACGGTTGAGAGAATGAATGAATTTCAGGCAACAACAGTTATGATCGGCTTGTTTGCATTGCGGTGTGTATTACCGTTGGCCTGACGATTGGCATTGTCTATTTGATGAACCGGCTGGTGACGCGATGGAGGCCGAGGAACAAACGGCCGATACAGCTCCGGTTGCTACCACCTGCTTCCATTCCGCTGAACAGCGGCGATGACCCAGCTGCCGTGCTGGGTGTTGCATAACTGTGACGAGGCCACGCGCGCCGCGTTGTCCCGGCGGAAGCGGGCTGCTGACATGCTGGTTGGCCCGGCTGCGGATGGAGGGATCGCTTCCGGCCGACTGCGCCGACTGCCCCCAGTATGAGGTGCCGCCGACCGGCCTGGCGATGGGTGATTAAGCGAGAAACAATTTACAGGTACGAAATAAGCCCCCGGTACGTATATGTGCCGGGGGCTTATTTGTTTATCCGCCATATGCAATAACTAACGGGCAAGGTTACACTTGGTATCGGGCTTCAGGGGAATACCCCTACCCACAACGATTAAACAGGTCCGGGAAGATGATCCCGCTGTCGAGGAAAACGCATGTCACAGCAGTTATTGTCTGATGAAGCGACGAAAGATATTTGCCTGCAACACTTCTACGATTCAATGACCTGCTTTGCCCTCTTGCCTGAGGTGCAAATGGACAGGTCTGAATCAATGACACGGGTTATTTCGCCGGACATACCAAACTGGCTGACGAATGCTGTTTTCAACATCAACCTGGCCCCGAATAAAGTCGAAGCAGCCATCGCAGGAACAACCCGATACTATCTTGAGCATAATGTAAAGCCCTATTGGCGCGTCTCTCCTGAT
Source organism: Chloroflexota bacterium (assembly GCA_041390945.1). Taxonomy (GTDB): domain Bacteria; phylum Chloroflexota; class Anaerolineae; order Promineifilales; family Promineifilaceae; genus Promineifilum. The sequence continues at coordinate 39,816 of JAWKOY010000021.1, read as the reverse complement.
GATCGGCCGAATGATCTGGAAGCCCGTCTCCTCTCTGCGGGGTACGAACAGCAGATGGAACAGATAATGATGTCGGTTCAACTGGACACGATCACAGTGGCGGCGCTTGATCGTGAGAGTCTCCACATCGAACGAATCAGCAGCGCGTCTGAGCTGATCAAAAAGCATCTGGCTTTTCGCCGGGTAGATGACAGCCACGGCCGATCCCTGGCAACGCTAATGCTCGATCTGTTCGCACTGTACGGGTACGGCCGAGATTCAAATTGGCAACACTACGTAGCGATTCATGATGGAAACCCGGCCGGTTATGCCTCAGCTTTCTATACGGAAGATGTTGTGGGCATCTACAATGTTTGGACACTGGCTGAAGAACGGGGGAAAGGCATCGGAACCGCGCTGACCGTACGTGCCTTGCAGGATGCCCAGGCACGAGGATATCAACTGGGGACGTTGCAATCAACAAAGATGGCACACAGTATGTACCAGAGGATCGGTTTCCAGACCCATTTCCCAATCAGGTATTTTGCGCCTGTATGAATCTGAGGTACCCAGCGCGAACAGCCGATGTTGATTGTGATGGGGTTGCTGTCGGAATGCCCCGTCTATACTTGTGAAACAGAAAACGCCGGACCGAGGTTGTTACACTCGATCCGGCGCCTTCTTTTGCCCGCCCTTTTTCAGTTGCTCAACGGGAGGAGGAGGGTGCCATGGCGGCGGGCAGCGTGGCTTCGGCGGGCGCTTCCACCACGTCTCCATGGTCAATCACATTGAGATATCTGACACCGATCGTAACCGCTAGCAGGCCGTAAGCGAGTACGCCGGCAGCCGTCAGAAGCTCAATTAGTGATGGCGAATAGGTAGTAAATAACGGTGTGTTACCGGGGACCTGGCCGAAGACCACCAGTTGGCCGACCAGATTTGTGTCCCAGCGGAAGGCGACTACACCCATGACAATGAGGGCCAGGGCAGCAATCTGCAACCCTTCATGGCGGCGCGAACTGCCGACAATCAGGAGTAGTGCCGGAATGACCATGCCGAAGACAATTTCCAGTCCCCAGAAGTTGAAGGACAGTCGGCCGTTGGTCAGAATCTGGAGCGCCTCACTCTTGGCAGCCTCGTAACCAACCGGCATACCCATGAGGTCAATCCAGCGCAGGGCCAGCAGGACCAGGGCCGCCCAACCGATAATCAATGTCATCTTGTTGATCAGGGCTTTGTTGACGCGCGCCTTGGGCGTCAGCTTGCCGGCTACCAATGTAATCAGGACTGTCAGGGCCATACCGCCGACAATGGAGGATACATAGAACAGAATCCCCATGGTGTAGGGCCGGTACCAGATGGGCCGGGAAATCAGCTTGCCGTAGGTCAGGCCCAGCGACGACTGGTGCAGCGTGGAGAGGCCAAGGCCAATGATAGCCAAAACCGGCGCAATATGGTGAACCTTGGTCAACATGTGGGAGATGCGCGGGACGCGTGACTCAACCACATCCCAATGACCGATAATCGGTGCCACTTCCATCATGAGCACCGTGAAATAAAGGCCCACACAAACGGTCACTTCCCAAAGCGGGGAGTGGATATTCCAGAAGACAAAGCCGTGCCAGAACCGGTCCGGTCGGCCGATATCCATCAGGAGCATCATCATGGCGATGCTGTAGCCGACGAACCCGACAAAGACGGCCGTCTTGGCGATGGGCTGCAACTCCTTGCGACGCAGGAGGTAAACGATGGCGGAAATGGTGAATGCGCCACCGCTCAGAGCAACGGCCGACAGGTCAATGGAGATCCAAAGCCCCCAGGAACCAGGTTGGTCAGGTTGGTGACGCCAAGACCCTTGATGAATACGATCATGGCTGCGCTCAGGCCAATCACAATGAGCGTGCCCAGAGCAGCGTACCACCAGAACAGGGGACGGCGCACGATGTCGCGGTCAAATGTCAGATTCAAATTTGTCATCATCATGCATTCTCCGTTTCGGCCAGAGGCTTCAGATAATACACACGGGGCTCGGTCCCCAACTCTTCCTTGATGCGATAGACCTCGCGTCCCTCCAGCGCTTTGCTGGCAGGCGATTCGGGGTCGTTCAGGTCGCCAAAGACGCGAGCGCCATACGCACAGGCTACGACACAGGCGGGGGTTGCCGCCGCATCCACACCGGGGGTCAATCCAAATTCAGACCCCGGTCAATTCGCTGATAGCAGAACGAGCATTTCTCCACAACACCACGCGGACGGCGCGGATTTCCGGCTGGCCGTAAGTTGGTACGGCCGGGTTATCCTCGGTGAAGGCTTCCCAGTTGAATGAGCGTGCGCCGTAGGGGCAGGCCAACTGGCAGTACCGGCAGCCGATGCAGAGGTCATAGTCCATCATAACGATGCCGTCTTCGCGCTGATAGCTGGCACCGACCGGGCAAACCTCTACGCAAGGCGCGTCTTCGCAGTGCATACACGGGACCGGCCGGTAGGAAACTTCGCCATCGGGATGAGAAATCGTTTCTACGCGAGACCAGGATTTGTCCGGAGCAACATCGTTGTAGGCACGGCATGCGTTCAAACATGCGTTGCAGCCGGTGCACTTCGATTCGTCGATGACCATGGCCCAGCGGTGGGCGCTTTTGGCCGTCTCGTCGCTGTTGCTCTTTGTGCTCGTCTTGGCGGCGGGAGCGAAGGAGGGTAGCTTGCCTCCGGTCATTCCCAGACCGACTGCGGCCGTTGCCGCACCGGCGATTCCCAGTTTCAGGAACTGACGACGTCCAACTGTTGTCTCAGTCATTATTTCTCACCTCCGTCGCTGTTGCGGCGCTTACCGTTCGACTTACTAATCATGGGGGCTATTAACATTCCAAAGGCCAAGCCGATACCAGCGGGCAGGATGTAGACCAGCGGGTTAACGGAGCTTGGGGGAGTTTCTGCAACGTCCGGGGCTTCTACGGGGACGGCCGGGGCTGTCTCCATGAGAACCTGGGCCGGATAGCAGGCCACATCGTCGGCGGCCGAACCGCTGACGGTTTCCATTAACGTTTCCGGGTGGGCGGCATCTGCGTGACAGCCGGTGCATGTCTCCAGGTCTACCTGGAAGGTATGGCTGGACTTCGCATGGCCTTCGCCCAGTTCTGCGTTTGTATCCACCCGCAGGTGGCAGTCGGTGCAGAGAAGCCCTGCTTCGGCGTGCTCGGCCAGGGCGTAGTTATGGGTTGCCTCATTGTGGCAACTTTGGCACAACGTCTGCGAGTCCTCCGCACGAAGCTCTGTCGTATGCGGGTTGTGGCACTGGCTACAATCCAGATTGGCATCGCCATGAGCACTATGTTCCAAATCGCTCATCGTGTCAACATGGCAACTGCCGCATGCCTCGGAGGAAACGTTGGTGGGAATCATGTTGTCCGGGTGGTTGTCCGGTACCGGGGAGTGGCAGGTCAGGCAGGCGACGCCGCCTTCAGCATATTCACCCGTCGCCGGATCGTATCCGGTGGTGTGGCATTGCAGGCACTCGGACGGGTTGCCTTCTTCTTCCCACTTTTCCTGAAAGGCGGGATTATCCAGGGCGTGGGCGTGGGGGCTTTCTTCCCAATTGGCACGCAGTCCTTCATGGCAACCAATACACTCTTCCGAACTTGCCACAGGCTCTTCGTCCTGGGCAAAAGCCGAAGAGACCGCCATGAACATGAATATCGCGGCGGTCAGACTAATTATTGATAGTGAGCGTAATTGTTGTTTCGTCATTGTTTGTTTGCCTCCTCCACCGGACACCGAGCGATGTCTGGTTTGGAGCGTTTGAGCAACCCTGTTAAGGATGCTTGCAGTGTATCAGTTGGGCACAGGGGGGTAAATCGGGCAACTAACCTATTTATGGGTATGGAATAAGCGAGAATCGTGTGGGTTTTATGGGGTGTCTCCCCCGTAACTGGGAGGCATTCTGGCCGTACCCAGTTGCAAGGACCCCAGCCATATGGGTGTATCGCGCCATGTATTGGGTGTTGCATCAGGAGTCCACCCCATTTCCCGGCAAAAAACACCCTCCAACGCGTCTTTGTAACCGTGTTTTTGTGGCAATCGGTTGCCGCTTAAGGAGTCTCACCCCATGCGAGAAATGGCCTCTTTACCCAATAGACGCCGGCCCTCCCAATCTGTATCCTGAGAGTAGATCATTTGCTGGAAAGAAGTTTTTACCAACAGGCACTAACTATCCAGGCCGGGAGGTATATCATGGATGAGATGAATGTTTTTCAGGGGATTGGCGTCGAGGTCTTGTTGTTTACGCTCCGGTTTGCCATTCCGGTTCTGGCTGTCTTCGGAATCTGCCGGGCCTATAATGGGTTGTGCCGGAAGTTGGGCATCAGCGAAGAGGAATACCCCATCACTGTAGCCGAGTAACGAATACCGCTTGACATCAATCAGCGGACCGACAAATAAATTGATGGTCCGTGTAGGAAAACGAAAAGAGCTTCGCTGATTCCAGCGAAGCTCTTTTCTTGTCTGCCGGTTAAGCAGTCAAAGGTTATTCGGAGGCTACCACAACTTCCGGACGTGTCATGCCTGACGTGTCGCCGCCAACAGCATTGATCGAATCATACAGAATCTGCATGAGATACTGGCCGTTGTGGGCGAAGCCACCGGGATCCTTGATGGAATCCTGGTAGTTGTAGGCCGCACGGAGGAGGTTGGGCGTCCATGTTGCAAAACTGCCTTCGTCGCCGTTGACTTCACCATTGCCGTCCGCATCCGCGAACCAATACGGGTAACGGGCCGAATTGTAAACAATTGCGGTTCCGGTGGTATTGACTGCGTAATCGGTAATGGCTGCCAGAAGAGCCTGGCGCATGGTGTCAACTTCACCATAGATACCTTCTTCCACATCGCCGTCGCCATCGTAGTCGATGTCGTTCACGCGGATGGTCTTCAGGTCTTCCTGGGTCTCCACACCTTCGTGACAATCACCACAGCTCTCGTATTCAACTTCGAGTTCGTGGATCGAATGGCACTCAATGCAGGTATCATAGCCGGGGACGTGCTCAAGCTGACCGTTGTATTCCTGACCGGTAAACTCGTACGCGCCCTTGACATCGGTACCAAACAACGTCGCGCCGGCCGCGAAGTAATGGATATTCAGGAACCGCAGGGCTTCATCCACTGTGTCACCATCTTTGTCACCAATGAGGCGATTAACGCTAACCGTTGACTCGCGGCCCTGGTGGCAACTGATGCACAGATTGGCAGCGGGGTCATCAAACGAAACGGATGAGCCGCTGGGGAAGGTCACGCTGTTAATCTCGTGAACTGTGAATTCCTGCAGATCGTTGTGGCATGTGGCGCAATTGAGGCCGTTGGATGCCGGGTTGCTAATGGCAACGCCTTCAGCAACAAACTGCGGCAGACCGGTGGCCGAATGGCACTTGGCACAGGTACCGGGGACAACGCCTCCCTCTTCGTCCCAGTGACGGAAGGCTTCTTCGGAACCGGCGAAGTGACCATGGTCAATGCGCGAGGCGGCGCTGAGGTCAACCGGCTCGGCAATTGCCTGATTGAGGTCCTCAATGCCGTCGTACAACAGCTCGATTATGTATTTGCCGCCATGGGCAAACGCACCGGGATCCTTGAGGGAAACCTGGTAGTTGTAGGCGGCTTTAGCCAAACGGGCGGTCCAGGCATTGTAACCTCCATCATCGTCCGCAATCGTGCCGTCCCCATCTAGATCCGTAAAGAAGTAGGGGTAGGATGACACATCGTACAGGATGGGGGTACCCGAAACTTCGGTAGCATACGTTTGCATGGCTGTATACAGCATGTCACGCAGCCCTTCGATTTCGTAGTAAATGCCTTCTTCCATGTCCCCGTCACCATCGTAGTCAACGCCGGACCCCTTCATACGAATGTCACGGAGGTCTTCAGTCGTCTCGACATCCGTATGGCACGCCTGGCATTCTTCGACTTTGACTTCCAGGGTGTGCATATCATGACATTCGATGCAGGTGTTGTAGCTGTCTACGTGGTCAAAGCGGGCGTCGTATGCCATTCCGTCATACTCGTACCCGCCTTTAGCCAGGGTGCCGAACTGCGTTGCAGCTGCGGCGTAGTAATGAATATTTGAGAAGCCGAGGTCTTCGCTGACCGTGTCAACATCATCTGTCAGGCCCAACTCATCGATCTGATTGTTTACAGATACGGTGGAACTGCGCCCCTGGTGACATTCCATGCACCGGGCTTCATCGCCTAGGTCCGTGATCTCAATCCCGGAGGGGAAAGTGACGCTGGTCTTGACGAGGGTGGCCTCGTTGTGGCACGCTGCGCACTCTACAGTCTGCCCGACTGGGTGCGGAGCGTCAACAACGTTGACGGTGCTGCCGTCGGCGCCCAGGAAGTCCTGGTAACCGGCCGTGCTATGGCACTTGGCGCAAGATGTTGGGACCTCTGCCGGGTCGTCCTCGTTCCAATGGTTGAAAGCCTCTGCGTCTACATCTGCATGGGCCGAGGCCAGCCAATCATCGGCGAAGGGAACTTCCGGCACCAGAGATGGTTGCTCCACCTCCACGATCCGGGTGACCTCAACTTCGGGGCCGGGTACTTCGACTTCAACCGTCTCGGTGACGACGCGCGTCACTTCCACTGTTTGCGCTTCCGGCTGGCTGCAAGCAGCTAACGCGAAGGCAACCAACAGTAGCAAGGCTAGCGTAAAGCCGAGTGCCCGTCTGTCGGGTCTCATAGTTAATACCTCCTTTCCTTTGATAATTCGCAACGGCGTTTGGTATAAAAACGTCGCTGCTTAAAGATAACTGGCGTGGCCCCACCCCCGGCAGATGGATTCGTTAGGGGATTGGAGTTGCCAGTGGGACGAACACTTCCGGTGTGGATACCGGCACTATAGTAGTGATTGCCGTATCCTCAAATGTAAACATCCAATAGAGCGCGGCCACAGTGATGACGGCAACAATGGCCGCCGCAATGAAGAACGTGCGTTGCCGTTTCCGCAGGATGTCGAGCGGTGGCTCCGTGTAAGCCTGACCACCTGCTTCCAGACGTTCCAACTCCAGAGCATGTTCTTCTTCCATCTGTTTCTCAGTAAGCGTGCCGGTAAACATGCTCTTGTTGAAATGCTTGATCAACACATTGTAGAGATGCCAGATAATGATGGACGCCGCCGCCAGAACGGCTTCCCAGCCGTGCATGGCAATGGCCGCCGGGATGATCTGGCCGGGCAGGACTTTGGTCACCGCAATCGGGTTCCAAAGCATAAACCCGGTGAGGATCATAACCCCCGTACCCCAGACAACCGCCCAATATTCAAACTTCTCGCCGAAGTTAAATTTACGCATCTTGGGCGGTTCTTCGTTAAACCCAAGATTGTAGAGAACGGTGTCACGCAGGTCGGTAGCATCCTTCAGGTCGGGCAATACACGATTGCGTTCGTGCATGACAAACAGCCGGTAAGCCGATGTCAGGATGTGATAGACCGCACCGATGATGAGCACAATGGCCGCCCAGCGGTGGATCATGCGTACAGTCTCCACACCACCCATCGCACTGATCATGGATTGCGAAATGCTGTAAAGGGCATACTTTTGGGGCAGTCCGGTCAGGCAGAGGATGGTGAAGCTGATTAACAGAATGATGTGCTCAATGCGCGCCATCAGACGGAAGCGCGGATATTCGCCCCGGCTTCTCAGTTCCTGTTCGATCTCAGCTTCGTTTCGTGGTGCTCCAACCATACTCATACTATTTCGTTCCCCTTGCCTAGCGGCCGCGCACCTTGCGATAAAGATCCGTGGCTACCAGGAAGCCCAGGAAGCCGACTGTTGCCGGGATAACAATTGCGTAGAACAGATTAACCAGGAACAGCAAAGGGTTGTCCTGCAATGTCGGCCGATGGTGACCGGTCCAGGCATCGGGGAAATTCGACGATGCATCAGGATGACATTTCTGGCAGGTAATCAGCAGATTTTCCTTGATGCCGTTTTCCGGATCATCCGGGCTTAAAATGGCGTGGATCCCATGGCAATCATAACAGACGGCCTTGTTGGTCTCCACGTTGGGATCATCAGACTCGAAGATGGTCACGGTTGTCCCGTGGAAATCGGCCACATAGGTATCAAACACATCCGTCGAGATACCGTACTGAGCCATCATCTCTTCGTTAGCGTGGCAGGTAGCGCATAGCTCCGGCGACCGATTGCGGAAGCTTGCCGTCGTCGGGTCGCTGATGTTGTGCACACCGTGACAGTCAACGCACGAGGGCACATCCGGGTTGTCTTCATCCAGTAAGGCATGCCCATGAACGCTGATGGCGTAATCGTTAAATATGGTGCTGTGACACTGCTCACAAGTTTCAGGGATACGTGCTCGTGGTTCATTGGGAACCGGCGTATCGTGGAAACCGTGGCAATCAGTGCAGACGGCCGCATTCAAATTACCCTCGGCCAGCGCCATGGCGTGGACGCTTACTGACGCATCTTCATGTTGCGTCTCGTGGCAGTTGGCACAAAGTTGTGTCTGCTCAATGGAGTATTCGCGCGCCGACTCGGCCGTCTTCGGTTCGTGGGGGAAGACCACAGATGTATGGCAATCTACACATTCAAGCGCCTGCCATTCGTTGTCTATCCCATGAACAGAATCGTGTAGCCCTGTGCCATCTACAGTAATGGAAACCTCATCCCCATTGGGGAAGATCATTGTCTGGTTGGGCGCCGCGTGGCAGCCCATACAGAACTCACTGGTTTGCTGGGTCTGCGAGAACAGACCGGCCTGAATATGCTCGCTTAGCGCAGCCTGGTCGGTTAGTTCTACACCCCTCTCCACATGACAGTCAGCGCAAACGGTTGTGGCATCCAGTGTATACCAGTAATCAACCGGCTGAACATCATGGGAGGTGTGGCAGTCGGTGCAGATGACAGGATTTTCTGACTCAAGGCCGGGATGGGCCGTCAGGTGGTTGGGTGCATGGCAACGTACACACGCTTCGGATTGAGCAATCTCAAAACTACGTACGTCCACTTCAGCAACTGAAGCGTGGGGGAACTGGTAGGCATTGGCATCGTGACAACTGGTACAGGCCAGGGGATCAGCGGCCATGCCATGGGCTGAAGCAGCCAGCGAGTTGGGGTCTACGTGTACAGACACCGTCTCGCCGGACTCAAACGTCACGGTAGCATCGGTCGTTGAATGACAACTGATACAGGCCGCATCGCTCGGCGGTTGGGCCGCCTGCTGGTCGTCTTGCTGGAGGATTGTCCCCAGGGGCGCTACCTCCAGAGCCGGAGCTTCCTGTGGAGCAACGGCCGTTTCGGCCGCTGCGGGCTGCCAGAAGAAGAAGCCCAGCAATCCGCCAACTACCAGAAGGAGCGTTAGGGCCGCGAGGGCGCGTTTAACCAGATCAAGGTTTGTCAAACCCGACTCCTGTTGTGGTCTGTGCCCTTTCTGTCGTAACTGTTTCATGGGTGAGTTGGGAGCGGGGCGGTTATGGCGCCGCAACCTCCTCTACCGGAGCAGTTTCGGTCTGTGGCGTATGGACGCCGGTGGCGAACCGGATGAGTGTTTCATCCGGTAGAACCGGGCCAATACCCTGTTCGTTGTGGCATTGACGACAGGCGAAGTCAAGGCCAAGCTGCGGCAGGGCCGTCCCGTCTTCAGTAAACTGTCCAATCTGCTGCGGGTTAATCGCCACATGGTGGGTCTGCATATCGGCCGTGTGCTGGGCCGGATCGCCGACCGCTACCTGGATGAGTTCCGGCATATGACAGGTGGTGCAGGCAAAATCAAACGGATCGTGACCGGGAATGTTCTGCACCTCGGCTTCCTGGAAGTGACAGGCCTCACATTCCGTTATGGTGGTCTGCTCGTGCTCGGCCGCTGCCGGGGTAATGCCCGCATGCGGGTCGTGGCACTGAACGCAGTCCATAATGGCGTGCTTGCCCTGGAACAGGTCCTCATAGACCATATCGGTATGCTGGATAAAGCCGTCGGCCGCATCGGGGTTGATTGACCCGTCCGCATGACAGGCCTGGCAGGCCTGGGCGTCGCGGTTTATCTCAACGCTGAAGGATTGGGGGTTGTTGGCATGCAGACTGCCGGGTCCGTGGCAGGCTTCGCATTGAACACCGGCTTCGGTGAAGGAGCCAACCATGCCGGGCATGGAATCTACACTGCCGCGGGGGTTGTAGCCGGTGGTGTGACAGGCGCCGCAATCATAGGCAAGCTGTTCGCCGCTGTGGAAGGCAACCCATTCGTCGCCCATTTCCAGCGTGTCGTTTTCCAAATTAAACTGTGCGGTGTCGCCAGTGATGAGATAGCCGTCCTGATCGAGGAAGAGCGCCTTCCAGCGATAGCCGCCGATGACGTAGCTGATGTCGTCCCAGGTGTACCCTTCGGGCGGATTGGATATGCGGCTGAAGGGCAAGTCTGGTGCGGAGCCGTCAACGGCCGTCATGATATTGGCATGAGCCGTTTCCTGAAAGTCGTTGTAAACGCTTTCGTGACACTGGGCGCAGGTTTCTGACCCGACGTATTCAGGTGGGACAAAGCTGAGGCCGTCCTGGCCTGCAGGACCGGGTTCACCATCAGCGCCGGCAGGCCCGGATGGGCCGGGGACGCCTTGAGGTCCAGCGGGCCCTACAGGACCGACCGGACCAACTTGACCCTCGCATGCGGCCAAAACAACGGCCATAGACAGCAAGAGTATCAGCCAGGGTAGGCGATCTCGTTTCATTCAAACAACCTCCGTCTCTCCGGTGACAAAGAAGAGCAACATCTTTGCCAACTATCGGTCTAGTATACCGGAGTGGGTAAATCGTCACTAGTGATATACGTCATATGGAACGGGTGATCTGTAGTGAGTTGTAGTAAGGTTTGCATAGGTTTTTGAACGGCCGAAGGGAGGTTTTTAGCGGGGTGGTGAGGTAAAGGTCCTGCTTATGTCAGGTGGAGGACCGCCGGGTTCTCGTGATCGGAAACCCATCGCTCAGGGTTGGTTTCAATATAATAACGAATTTGCTGCAGGGAGGCATTATCACGAATGATGTGTTCGTAATAATTGCGCTGCCAGACGCGCTCAGTGGAACCGCCCATCCCTGCTGGTGAACACCCTGGATATAGGCGTGTCGTAATGGATTTGAACGCGCCGACGATATTGCCCAACGATGGATTTGGGTTGTTTTGTCAACCTCTGCATCATTGTCACTATCTGTAGGGGCAGGCACAAGGCCCGCCCTGGTTTCCAGGGTCGTCATGGTTGGTCTATTTCAACCCTGGGCGACCCTTGTGGTCGCCCCCACGTGGTTGCCGGTGATCACAATCACCCCGTGAATGTGGTTGGGCATGATGACAAACGCGTCCATTTCCCGAGGGTGGGGAATCGCGCGGGCAAACTAGCCACGCCTGCTCAACCATCCGGGCATCGTTCAGGTGCATGGTGCCATCCGTCACTTTAGCCGAATAGGGGCGCGCGATCCTGGGTGACGATGGTCACGAAGTAAGTCCCGGGAACAGATTAACTCGATGATCCCATAAGGCTAAACCTTCATTTGCATAAAGATCTGTTTGCCTAATCCTAATTATCAATAACAAAACACTTCTTCCTCGTTTTCGTTGCCGAGCACGAACGTTACAAATTGGTCAACGCTCATACCTGTCCGACTCTCCACGTTACTTAACTCAACAAACCGTGTATCATCAGCAGGTAATTCGCAGCTATAGGCAATAGGTTATAGGTAGTTTGAAGATAACCATCAGGGAGCTCGATAGCAGGATCATACAAGTAGAGATTGAGTGAATTGAGATCATAGGGATTAAGGCACACCATTTGCGTACCGTTTCATTGTTGAAATACGGGAAGTAATAAGACGCTGCAATACCAAGCTCTGGATAGTAAATGTTGAAGTAGTCGAATTGATTATCTCCATCTGAGAACCTCCTGGCAACAAGTAAATGAATGCTGGGTTGCCGAAAGTTTCAAACATAAATTCTGGGGCGAGTATTGGCTCCAGTCTCGCAACAATCGTTCGCTTATTTGATCATACGCAGGGGTGCCGGGACCAGCAGAAATACTTCTCGCCACGAAGACATCAAGGACTTTAATGACATCATCCATGACTATTGGTTTTATGGTAATGCCCGAATAGATTTGTTCACCTTTTTCGTCCCTGTAAGAATGATGAGTACCAACTGTTTGAAATCCACCGCCTTCTGATCGGGCGCAAAGTTATCTTCCCAGTCGTTTCCATTGACCGCTCTGCGATCTTCTAAAGCATCCGCAATAGAAACCCCGGGTTCTATTCCCACCAGCAAGGTAGCTGGCAGCCATTGTTCGTAGCCATCATTAGTTGCCACTTGAGCATCAAGCACTTGCCACTGCTCAGGAGTCCAGGTTGCGGTGGGCAAAGGAGAGTGCTGCCGGCTTGATAGCGGTGGGGATTGCCGGTTTTTTTGTTGGAGCTGGCAACAATGTTGGAGATGTGGCCGTTATTATTGGGCTCTCTGGTTGCCTCTTGCTGAGAAATCACCGGGAACTCCTATGATTGTCTGATCTGACTCTATGTTCTCTGTTGAGGCAAGCGGCACGGTGGTCGTGTTCATTTCGCTTGATGTGCACATGCTACGAGCAGCATCAAACATATGAGGAAGAACCAGACTATGCTGAAAAAATTTGTTTGCGCTCGACGATATATGAAAGGGTGGTGTTACTCATTGTTGGTCACCGCCAAAGCAGCCCAGTTGCGTATGTATTACTAGTCTTCTTCCCGAAACTTTTTGCGCTTCGACTGTAAATTCTTCTACCTATCGGCCGATCCCTCCTCCAACAAAACGGCCGCACGGCGCGTAACGGCCGTCAGCAGGCCGGAGTCGTAGTCGCTGAAGCGACTCCCTCCACGAAGCGGTCCTTAAGGAATGAGCGTGGTCAGTAACCACGCCAGTTATCCGGCGTGGCAGGCCAGTGCTCGCGGTCGTCGTGCAGCCGGGCCGCTTCTTCGGTCTTACTCCAGACGGCCAATCGAACCCCGTCTGGACCCCAATCCATCCCGTAGGCCATTTGCACAAACGACTGGGCTGTTTCGCCCAATTGGTAGTGGAAAGGTATGGCCCGCGCTCTTCCCTTGGGGGCGGGCCAGCCGCCGAACGTAAAGTCCGGCGCAGTGAACAGGGGAAGTAGGCAGCCAGTGCTTGCAGCCGTCTCGTAGAGAGTGTTCCGGTTTGTTGTTCATGATGGTGAAATATCCGTTGTGTTGGGCCACAGTGTTAACCTACCGATTTTCTGTGATTAATGACTTAAACATTATAACGACTCACCCTTTTACCCCCACAACCTGACGACACACGGTTAAAAGCAGGTCTCCCCCGGCTCATCCACCCCTCTAAAATTCGAACAATTCGGCCGTTTGAGGTATACTAAGGGCTGCTATTCGTCCCTCATAATTACCCTGTTGCATGCACAGTTCACGCGCCGTGTCGACTGCCTACATCCCAACCCAAGGCCGTTCCTACGGCAGGGTGATGGGCTAGGCGACTGGTGGAGGTTCACTTGAAATCGGTACTGTCTCTAACATTGATATCGTCCAGAAATGCGTAATTCCTACCTGGATTACGCTATGAGCGTGATCGTTGCCCGGGCATTGCCCGACGCGCGCGACGGTCTGAAACCGGTCCACCGGCGCATCCTTTATGCCATGTACGACATGGGGCTGCGGCCGAACCAGGCGCATCGCAAAAGCGCCCGCCTCGTCGGTGAAGTGCTCGGTAAATACCATCCGCATGGCGATTCGGCCGTGTATGATGCCATGGTCCGTATGGCCCAGGACTTCTCCATGCGCTACCCGCTGGTGGATGGGCAGGGTAACTTCGGCAGCATTGACGGCGACAGCCCGGCGGCCATGCGGTATACCGAAACGCGAATGGCCCCCATCTCCATGGAGATGCTGGAGGACATTGACAAGGACACCGTTGACTGGGTGCCCAACTTCGATGATACGCTCATGCAGCCGGACGTGCTTCCGGCGCGACTGCCCAACCTGCTGCTCAACGGCACGTCAGGTATCGCCGTCGGCATGGCGACCAACATCCCGCCCCACAATCTGAACGAGGTGTGCGACGCGCTCATCTACCTGATTGACCGGCAGGACGACGCCGACGACGTCACACTGGATGAGCTGATGGAGTTCATCAAGGGGCCGGACTTCCCCACAGCCGGGGTTATCCTGGGCACGGAAGGCATCCGCAGCGCCTATGCCACCGGTCGCGGCCGAATTGTGGTGCGCGGCGTGGCCGAGATTGAACCGATTCCGCGCAGCAACAGCGGTCGGATGCAGATCAATATTTCTGAACTACCCTTCCAGGTCAACAAGGCCCTGCTCATTGAGCGCATGGCCGAGTTGGTGACCAAGGGCATCATCCCTGACATTTCCGACATTCGCGATGCTTCGGACCGCAACGGTATCTCAATTGTCATTGAACTGAAACGCAACACCCAACCGCGCAAGGTGCTCAACCAGTTGTTCGCTACTGGCGCTGCAATCCACTTTCGGCGTGCAGCTTCTGGCGCTGGTTGAACAGCAGCCCCGCCCGCCTGCTGAAGCGGGCTCAGGCATCCACACCATCGCGTGGATGTCACCCGCCGTACGCAGTTCGACCTGACAAGGCCAGAAGCGGCAGCACATTCTCGAAGGCTACCTGATCGCGCTGGGTGATATTGACGTCATCATCGCCACCATCCGGTGGCCGACAGTGCCGACGATGCCCGCGACGCGCTCATGGCGAATTTCGGTCTGAGCGAAGTGCAGGCCATCGCCATTCTGGATATGCAGTTACGCCGTTTGGCCGCGTTGGAACGGCATCGTATTGAGGAAGAGTACCGCGAGATCACCGAGGTGATCGCCTACCTCAAGAGCCTGCTGGACGACCATAAACTCATCCTGGGTCTAATCAAGGATGACCTGGAGATGCTCAAGGATAAGTACGGCGACGCGCGCCGGACGCAGTTTGCCCCCGGCAGCGACGGCGATTTCAACATCGAAGACCTGATCAAGGACGAAGCGGTCTTTGTCTCCATCACCGCCCGTGGCTACATCAAGCGCACACCGGTTACCGCTTACCGGCGACAGGCGCGCGGCGGCAAGGGTCTCATTGGTATGTCTACGCGCGGTGAGGATGAACTCGACCACCTGTTTGTGGCCGGGTCGCTGAACACCATCCTGTCTTTCTCTGACCTGGGTAAGGTGTACGCGGTCAAGGCCTATGACATTCCCGAACTGGACCGACAGCCAAGGGCGTAAGTCGCTGATGAACGTCCTGCCATTGTCGCCGGAAGAACGGATTACGGCCGCTTTGCCGGTGGACGATTTTGATGACGGCGAATACCTGATCATGATCACCCGGTTGGGGAAGATCAAGCGTGGAGCTGGGCCTCTTTTGCCAATGTGCGTCCCAGCGGTCTGATTGCGGTCAATCTGACTTGGCCGATGGGACAGCCTGGGCTGGGTGAAGATGACCCAGGGGGGGGCAAGACATCATCCTCATCAGCGAACAGGGCAAGGGCATCCGCTTCAGCGAAGAAGATACGGCCGATGGGTCGCACGGCTACTGGCGTCAACGCCATTCGCCTGGATACGTGGGACAAGCTGGCTGGGGCTGATGTAGTCACCGAAGGCGACGACCTGTTTGTGATCACCGAGAAGGGGGCTGGTAAGCGCACCCCGCTGGACGAATACCGCCGGCAGAGTCGTTACGGCATGGGGGTGAAGGCCATGAACCTATCCCCGGAGACAACCGGCGCGATTGTCGGTGCGCGTGTCGTCTCCGACGGCGACGAGGTGACGCTCATCTCCTCCAATGGGATTATCCTCCGCACGGAAGCCAGGCTCATTTCCCAACAGGGTCGGGCAACGCGCGGCGTGCGGATCATGGACCTGCGTGATGGGGATGCCGTGGCATCCATGGCCGTCATCCAGGTGGCTGCCCTGACCACTACTGATGGCGAATGCCGAAGCCCCACCCGTCAACGGTGAGGGCGTTACACTTGTAGAAGTCGTCTCGGTAATTGAAGTGGCCGAAGAAGCACCACCGGCGTTTACCGATAATGGTGACGCGGGCTGAAACGGCCGCGTAGGTGGGTTCTATCTTAATAGAAGGCAGGTTTGTGCCCGCTCTTTTTGTTGGTACCCACGGAGAATGGGGTAACCCTTGTGGTTACCCCGATTGGTCATGCGGGTTTGCGGCCTGAATGAATGGCGATGGTGCCGAACATAAACAGGCGGTAGGTGACATCCACCAGACCGGCGGCGCGCATGGTGGCCGCCAGTTCTTCCGGCCCCTGGAACTGCTGGGTACTGTCCGGCAGATAGCGGTAAGCGTCGGACTGGCCGGTGACCAGCTTGCCCAGCATGGGGATGACCGTGTTCAGGTGAATGTAGATAAACGGTTTGAGCAGATTGTCCTTGGGCGGGCTGGACTCCAGGACGACGATTCGGCCGCCGGGCCGGGTGACGCGCAGTTGCTCGCGGAATGCGCCGGGCACGTCAATCACGTTGCGCATCAGGAAGCCGGAAGTCACCGCATCAAACGTCCCATCGGGAAAGGGCAAGGCCAGTGTGTCAGAGGCTACCCAGCGAATGGTTTCCCGGCCGGGCAGGTGCTGCCCCGCGCGCATCATCTCCACCGTGAAGTCGCCACCCACCGCTTGCAGACCCGGCACTTGCTGTAGTCCCTCGTCGGCGATGTCGCCAGTGCCGGTGGCGATGTCGAGCAAACGGCCGTTGGGGGGGAGCTGCGCCTGTTCAACCACATACCGCCGCCAGCGTTGGTCCTGGCCGAGCGACATCATCCGGTTCATGCGGTCGTAGCGTCCGGCAATGCGGGCGAACATATCCTGTACGTAGTCTGCGCGTTCCTGTCCTTCCAGATAAGCCATGGTAGATGCCTCGTTGCTGCGCCAATATGCGCGTCTGAATTCTAGGCGGAAACGAATGGAAAACCAACCGCGTTCAGTGGGGAATCATACAGTAAGGGATTTCGTGTAGGTGGGCTTTTTCACACCGCTCTCCCGGTACTGAACTTGCCGGTAATTGCCTCCGGGCCTGTCGTCGCCCTTGTTCGGCCGCTTTCTCTGCCCGATGGTTGTCCCCTCCCTCTTAATCCCGTAAACTACGTATACTGCAAAGTTTACGTAAATCGGCCTTGATAGAGGAGAAAATGACCATGATACCCGCCAGTCGCACGGAATTGGCCCGCAATACACGGGGGATAATGGAGAGCGTTCGCCAGGGAAATGTGGTCCTCGTGGAGAGCTACGGCGAGGAACAGGTTGTCCTGCTGGATGTGCGCGATTACCGGTTATTGGCAGCGGCCGCGCGATACCGACGCGGCGGGAGGCGCTGGTCAACACACCGGGGATGGCCCCGCGCGGGTTGACCGAAGTAGAGTTGGCCCAGGTTGTCAATACGGCCGACGGGGATGATCAGGCGCTGGGATCGGGTCGTGACGGCGTATCTGGATGGCGATATCAACCTGGCACGAACGGCCGATCTGCTGGGGTTGCAACGTTTTGACCTAATGGACCGGCTGGACCGATTGGGTCTGCCGTTGCTCGCGGGGGCAATGTCGCGCGAGGAGGCGCTGGCGGGGCTGGGCGGCTTGCGCCGGTAAGTGGGTATTCCTGACTACGACGGCTGTACAATGCGCCTTATTCATCTGCGTTGGTTTGCGTTATCTGTAGATAGATTTGCGCGTAAGGTCTCGGTCTGGAAAGACCGAGCTACGATAAAGCTGTGTACGCTGTAGCGCAGTCATTCCTGACTGCGACAACCAGGATTGAAAGGCAAAGCGCATGGCTCATGGACCGGGCAAACAACAGGGGCTTACATGGTTGAACTAAGACGCAATTTCCGCAAGTGGTGGCAGCCTCCACGCAAGACCATCGATCGCCCGGCTGAGCGGCGCGTTACCGTCCTGGAACTGTTTTACGATCTGGTCTATGTTGTGCTCATTGCCGAGCTGGCCCACAGTCTGGCGATCAACGTAACGCCGGCCGGAGTCGGTGGATTTGCATTCCTGTTTGTCATCGTCTGGTGGGCCTGGTTCAACGGCACCAGCTATCATGAGCTGCACGGCAACAATGACATTCGCACCCGTGTCTTCACGTTCTTGCAAATGTTCACCGTAGCAGCCATGGCCGTATTTGCCCATGATGCCCTGGGTGCAGGCTCCGTGGGCTTTGCCTTGTCCATTACTGCCTTTCAACTCATTCTGGTTTATCTGTGGTGGCGCACGGGCATCTACGATCCGGACCATCGGCCGCTGTCCCGTCCGTACACGCTGGTCTATCTTTTCAACGCCCTGCTCTATATTGCCTCTGTCCTTGTCGCCCCGCCCTGGCGTTTCACTCTATGGGGTATCGCCCTAATCTTTTCACTGACACTGCCGCTGTACACCCGGACTATGGGCCGACGAAACCCGGCGCTTCAGGAAGAAGTGGAGCGAACAACGGCCGCCAGCCCGGCGCTGGTTGAGCGATTTGACCTGCTGACGATTATCGTCATCGGTGAGGTTGTCGCCGGGACCATTCGAGGCGTGGCCGGGCAGGATCAACTCAGTTGGACGCTGGGCATCGCTGCCGGTTTGGGGATGCTAATCGCTATTGGTATTTGGTGGATCTACTTTGACTTTGTTTCCCGGCACCCGCCGTTACCCGGCATCAGCGAATCGACGCGCTGGTATTTTCTGCATCTCCCCCTGACGCTGGGCATCACGGTCATCGGTGCGGCCGTCTTTAACCTCGTCGAGCATAGCGGTGATCCGCTGTCGGCCGGTGTGCGCTGGCTGTTGGTCGGATCAGTCGCTCCTGACTTTGGCCTGCATGGCCCTGTTAATGCGCACGCTCCTGCTTCACCCCGACTACGTGCCGTTGTACCGGCGCGGCGGAATCGTGACATTCGCTACAGCGGTCATTACCCTGGTATTGGGGGTTACCCATCTGTCCGCCGTCCCGTTGCTGCTGGGAACGGCCGTGCTGTTACTACTGCCTGTTGTCTACGGGATGTTGATCTGGATCAAGGTGCTGGGGGCGGAACAAATGGAAGTTCTGGGTTGATCCGCAGCCGGTTGTCCTAATAGTGAATTGTCGGGGTTCCTGACGGGCTAATCGACAGCTTCGTCATCACTGTCTGCCTCCACACCGCCGGCCGGGTACACGTCTCGCGCCTTGCTGGTGCCGGTGGGTGGGCCGATGATTCCCTGTTCTTCCATGACATCAATGAGCCGCGCGGCACGTGTATAACCGATGCGGAAGCGGCGTTGGAGCAGCGACGTTGAGGCTTTGTTGAGCTTGCGGACGGTGGCGATAGCCTCCGGCAGAAGTTCATCGCTGGTGTCCAGTGTGGTGCCGTTGGCTGCTTCTTCCTCCATCTCCTGTAGTGCTTCCCACAACGGCTGCTGGATGGGGTTGGCCGTTGACGTCGACTTCTTGTCCGGTTTGGTGGTGACTGCCGCGGCAACTGGGTCCGGCTCGAATGGCGGACTGTCGTCGGCATCCAGGGGTTCCAGGTCCAGTTCTTCTTCCGGCTGTTGCGCTGCTGGTGGTTGTTGCCTTACCGGTGGTTTGTTTGTTGCTGCAGGAGGAGGCGTCGGTTTTGGCTCCGCTTTCGGCCGTTCGCCGGGGGTTCCCAGGTGCGTAATCGGCGGGGCGACTGCCGGCGTGGCGTTGGACGGTGCTTCAGCCGTTGGGGGCGGTTCGGGAGCTGCTACCCGGGTAGTGGCCGCAGTCTCGGCGGCAATCGTCTGGGAGCGACGGGCTGTGCGCCAGTATGAGATCAGCCGCTGCAGTTCGGTATCGCTGACGAAGCAGCCCTGCAACCGAACGGGTGCCGCCGCATCGGGGCTTTGGAAAAGCATATCGCCCTGACCGAGCAACCGTTCCGCGCCGGTTGTATCAAGAATGACGCGGCTATCAGTACTGGAGGCGACGGCAAAGGCTACGCGGGCCGGGAAGTTGGCCTTGATAAGACCCGTGACCACATCCACCGACGGCCGTTGGGTAGCGATGACCATGTGGATACCGGTGGCGCGGGCCATCTGTGCCAGCCGGGTAATCGCCCGTTCCGTTTCCTCCGGGGCCAGCATCATCAGATCGGCCAGCTCATCCACGATGATGACGATGTAGGGCATCTTTTGCTGGTCGGCCCGCCGACTGATCTTCTTGTTGTAATCGTTGATATTGCGCGCGCCGACATCGGCAAACAGCTTGTAGCGGTGGTCCATCTCACGCTGCGCCCATTGCAGCGTACCGACCACCCGGTCCATCTCCACTACCACCGGGGCGGCCAGATGGGGGACGCCGTTGTAACCGGTCAGCTCAACGCGCTTCGGGTCCACCATCACCAGCTTGAGATCATCCGGTGTATTGAGCAACAGCAGTCCGGCGATGATCCCATTCACCAGAACCGACTTACCGGAACCGGTGGTGCCGGCGATCAGCAGATGGGGCATGGCCGCCAGATCGGCCGCGATAGGCGTACCGGCAACGTTCTGGCCCAACCCGATACGCAATGGGGACTTGACCTTGGCAACTCTGGCGATTCCATCACATCCCGTAGCGAAACCAGCGCCTTGGCCGTGTTGGGGACTTCAATGCCGACATAACCCTTGCCGGGGACGGGTGCCTGGATGCGGATAGAACGCGCTGCCAGCGCCAGCGCCAGGTCATCGGCCAGACCGGCGATCTTGCCCACCTTAACCTTGGTGCGCTTGCCGTTGCGTTGGACAATGTAGTTCGGTTCCACACCGAACTGGGTGATCGTCGGCCCCTGGTTGATCTCGACCACAGTGGCCGGTGCGCCGAAGCTCTCCAGCGTTTGCTCGATCACCTCCACCTGCTCGCGGATGGCAGTGTTATTCAAATCCTGGTCAGACCCGGATTCCAGAATGTCGTCAATATGGGGCAGTTCCCAGTGTAGCCGTCGGACACGGCAAGGGGGGCACCGGCCGATGTCGGTTGGGTACCGCCGATATAGACAGGTTCGGCCGTCGCCTCGGCCGTTGCCGTCTGACGACTTCGCGCCGGTTTGGCGGTGGGTTTGGGGGCAGGCCTGGGTGTTTCTGCCGGCGTGGACTTGCTCCGGGCTTTGCCCTGCTTTACCTCTTCATCAGTAATGAGAGGCAGTTGGGCCGGGGCCGGTTCGGGGGTGATATCTGTAGCGCGGCTGCGGTTAGGGTTAAGGCGAATATTCCGTTCCCCAACGGGCAGAACATCCCCTTCCGGGGTGGCGGTGCGGGCTTGAGATGCCTGTTCCAGCCACCCGCTTACGTCCTTACGCGAGATACCTGATACGAGGATCGCGCCCAGAATGCCGAAGACAATAAGTGTGACAATCGTGCCCAGATTTCCCAGTAGTTGTACAGACATGTCGGAAAGCAGCGCCCCGACATAGCCGCCGCCCTGTCCGGCCTGCGCTGCGGCATAAACGTCGCCAAAGGCCGGGTTGCGCCGAACTACAACCAGCGACGCGAAGGCGGCGAAGATGAAGAACAGTACCGCCAGACCGATCAGCCGGTAAACGGGCAGTTTGGGTTGCTGGTCCATGCCGCGCAGGACGAAGTAGGCCCCGGCCAGCCCGGTGGCGATGGGGATGACAAATCGGGCGAGCCCAAAGCCGCGGCCCATCGTTTGCGAGATGAAGGCAGTAAACTGTCCCTGATTGGGCCACAGCAGGCTGAGCGCCAGAATGGCCGTGGTGAACAACAACACAATCCCGATGATGAGCATTTTCTGGGCACGGCTCAGCCCGGTCGGCTCTTTCTTCTTGGCCGTGGATGTGCTTTTCTTGCGTGAAGAACTGCCGGACCGCGACCGGCTGGATGAGGATTTCCGGGTCGTCGAGCGACTTTTGGTAGATGAGCTGGCGCTCACGCGCTTCGTGCTCGTCTTCTTGCTGCTGGTGGAGGATTTCTTCGCCGTAGCCATCGCTCAAATGTTCCTGTGCACGCCGAAGTATAGCACGGACGGCCGACGTGCGCAGGTTTATGTTAACATAACGTGATGGTATTGGCAACTGTTCAGCAAGGAGCAACGCACTTCCAAAGTGCGTTGCTCCTGGGAGGTTCTCAATCAAGCCTTGCCATATAGCTTTGAATTTCATCTGGGTGTTGGCGAGTAAGCAGGTACTCGTAGACGAAAGTCCTATACTCTTCGGCCGAACCAAACATCTCCTGTACAAACGCCGGATCGATCAGCGTTCCGTCTCGTTCTCCAACCCACTCCAGGTAGTTTGAATAGGGCCATTCCTCTACGGTGCGTACCAGACCATGTCGTACCGGGTTGGCGTGGATGTAACGGCAGAGATGGTAAAGATGTGCAGGATGAGCAATGAGCTTGACGTGGTAGTTGCTCTCAAACAGCGTGCCGGAGTGATCGTAACGTTTATTATAAGCTTTGCTGTAGCTGTTGAACACGCGCTGTGGTAATAGCCCGGCCCTATGGTCCGAATCCTGGCGCACCAGAAAATGATAATGATTCGGCAGAAGACAGTAAGCGATGACGGTGAGTTGTGCTTCTTGCGCAACTTGTTTGATACGTTTTATGACGAAGAGATAGTTGTCCGGTTCACGGAAGATGGATTCACGATGCGCGCCGCGATTGTAGAAATGATAGAAACTGCCGGGCACATAGGACGGCCGTGGAACGGGCATGACGAATTTTACCCCGGCATTATTCAGGAGCAACGCACTTCCAAAGTGCGTTGCTCCTGTAACCATCTATTCCACCTCAATCTGAATCGTATACGGCTCCCCGACATAGTTGCTGTCCTTGACGACAATCAGCCGCAGGTAGTAGGAACCCGGCGGTAACCCTTGGGCCTGGAGCGTTTCCAGTTGGCCGTTCACGACCGGTGTGTTGTGGGTATCGCCCAGCGTTACCCACTGGATGTCCGTGCCGCTGGGGATGCCCAGCTCCACGTTGTAGAACTGCACCACGTTGGGATCGAAGCTGGCCGTGCCGATGATGGGTGTGCTGCCGCTTATCGTGTCGCCGTTCTTCGGCTCGGTGATGCGGAACACGGCCGTCTGGCTCGACCCTGGCTCAGCGCCAGCAGGTTCCTCGGTACAGGTCGCCGTGGGCATAATGGCGATATTGTTGCCCTGCGCCCACTCATGCGCGCTCTTGATGCTCTCCGTGTTACGCGGCGGCTCCAGAAAGACCTGTGGCGCCGTTTCCGGCGGCAGGAAATCGGCCGCTGTCCCTTCAGCAAAGTGGCAGAAGAGTTGCGGCGGCGGTTCATCTTCCAGATCCTCCGGCGGTACCAGCGCCGCAGCAGCCGGGTCTACCGGTGTCGGTTCCAGCGGAATGGCCGGGATGCGCCAGACGGCCGGATCCAGTTCCTCCCAGATCACCAGTGGTTGTTCCGGTTCCGGCGTAGGCTCGGTCTGCGGCGTATCAAGGAACAGTTCACTGCCGGAAGGTGCACACTCAACGGAGCCGATGGTGGCGCTGTTCAGGTCACACAGCGGCTTCTCCGATACGCCGGACGGCCGAACGAAATCACTCGGCGGCTGCTGCCCATTGACGGCCAGCCGTGAGACCAAATCAGCGTTGCTGTAGACGGCCTCCATGTAGCTGCCCCAGAGCGGAGCCGCCCCGGTCAGACCGCTGATGTCAATCATTTCGCTATTATCGGTATTACCGGTCCAGACGCCGACGACCAGCCCCGGCGTGTAGCCCATCGTCCAGTTATCGCGGTAGTCGTTGGTCGTGCCCGTCTTGGCGGCGGCCGGGAAGGGCAAGTCCAGCGGGTTGGCGACGCCCATGGCCGGGACGCGGGCCGCATCATCATCAAGGATATCGCTGATGAGATAGGCCACGCGTGGCTCAATAACGCGCACCGGTGTTTCCGGCTGGTACTCGTACAGCACTTCCCCGTTGGATTTCTCCACGCGGAGGATGGATACCGGCTCAACCTTGTTGCCCTGGTTTGCCAGTTCCGCGTAGGCGGTGGTCAGTTCCAGCGGTGTGACTTCGCCACCACCCAGCGTCAGGGACAACCCATACTCGCTGGAGTCGCCCTGCCAGGAGGCAATCCCCAACTGACGGCCGAAATCCAGCAACCCCGGCACCCCCAGGTCTTCCAGCAGGAGGATGGCCGGGATATTGTAGCTGTTAGCGAGCGCCTGCCGCAGCCGCACCGGGCCGTGGAACTGCCCATCGTAATTGACCGGCTCATAGGCTTCGCCGTTGGCCTGTTCATACTTGACCGGTACATCCCACAGGATGTTGGCGGCCGTCCACGGCGTTTGTCCGTCCCCGTCCGGCGTCAGAGCCAGGGCGTAGGTAAAGGGCTTAATCGAACTGCCGGGCTGCTGGGGGGTCAGGGTGACATTGACATGGCCGTCTATCGTCTCGTCGTTGTAATCCACACTGCCCAGCATCGCCAGGATTTCGCCGGTTTCCGGTTTCATTGCCACTAACGCGGCATTGGTCAGGTTGTGGGACGGATCAATATTGCCGACATGCTGCCGGGCCAGTTGCTCGGCCAAATGCTGGTAATCCATATCCAGCGTAGTCGTCACGCGCAGCCCGCCGTTGGCAACCACGTCTGCACCGAACATCTCTTCCAGTTCCTGCCGCACATAGACGGAAAAGTGCGGCGCGGCCAGGTCCACTTCCTGCGCGGCGAAGTTCAACGGTTCCAGGTAGGCGGCTTCGGCTTCGGCCTGGGTAATATACCCCTCGCTAACCATCAGATTGAGAACCAGCCACTGGCGCTGCTTGGCGCCATCCAGATTGGTCAGCGGGTCCAGTTCCACCGGGCTTTGCGGTAGTCCGGCCAACAGGCTGGCTTCGCCCAGCGTCAGGTCCGAAGTTGATTTGCCGAAGTAGGTCTGCGCGGCCGCTTCCACACCATAGGCCAGATTGCCATAGTAGATTTCATTCAGGTATAGCTCAAGGATTTCATCCTTGGTGAAATCGCGGGTCATCATCCAGGCCAGGACGATCTCTTTCAGCTTGCGGTTGTAGGAAACGGAGGTGCGCTCCTCGTAGTCGAAGGCGATATGGCGGACGATCTGCTGGGTGATGGTGCTGCCGCCCACGGGACGGCCGTCGGGATTGCGCACATTGGCGACCAGCGCGGCAACCAGAGAAGGCGCGTCTAGGCCGATGTTCTCGTAGAAGGTGTCATCTTCCACGGCTACGGTGGCTTCGATGAGGTAGGGTGGCACCTGGGATAGGGGAATGGTTGTTCGCTTGCCCTCGCCGAAAATCTCCCACAGGACGTCGCCGTTGCGCGAGAGAATCTGCGTGGTCTCGAAGGTTTCGCGGGTACGGGCTGATTCAAGCTGGGTTACCCCAGCATCCACTTCGCGTGACCAGTTGGCATAGACCAGACCCCCGGCTCCCGCAGCGGCGGCAATGGCAACAAAAAGAACAAGAAAAATGAGCAGCAGCAGGACACTTCCCGCGCAGCCGCAGCCGCGCTTTTCGGGCTGGGGTGGGGTGGCCGGCACATATTGGACTGGTTGTTGGTTATTCATCACACTCTTTATGACGTCGGATTAATCATGGTTGTTCCATCTATCAGTGTAGTGGAGTGACGGTGGTGTTGCTATGCGGATAGGGAACGTTCAGTTGACGTTAAGGCGTTGGTATTCACGACGAACGTCTGATTGCCAGATGTGATAAGAGTATAAACCGTAGATTTCCGTGACTCCATGATCGTGCATAATGGAAGATGAACAGTTCTTGCGTTTATCAGTGCCGGAGACATTAAAATGAAAAAGTGCTATTTCACCTTTCCGCAGTGATCATGGCGTCGTTATTAGTCTTGATTGTCGCCTCCTGTTCAATGGGTCCGACGACCCCCACGCCATCGGATGTCGTGACCACAGAACCAACGTTGCCCGTGACCACCATGTCGACCAAGGCTGCAACTCTCCCACAAACGCCGTCTCCAACGGCCGTTTCTGTGGTGCCGTCCTTGACGCCGACCTTGGCCGCCTCACTGTCGGCCGTCGTGGAAACAGACCTCCCCATCCTCTATTACGGCCAGGATGGTCATCTCTACCGGACAGACCTGGAAGGGGCAGTGACCGAACAGCTTACGACCATGCCCGATCAGAGCGAGGAAGGAGTCTATGCCCTCTACCGTCCGCCGCACGTCTTCCCCGAACGGCCGTTGGCTGGCCCTCAACGGGAGCTGGGGCGGAGCAGCCCTGCTTGATTTAGCTGATAACAGTGTTGGGGTGTCGGACGTGGGCAGGCGATGCGTTCCCCGACCTGGTCCCCTGACAGCCGCCGGATGGCTTATTTGGTCAGGACAATACACTCTGCATCGTAACAGTACCGGACCTGGCTGAACAGTGTCCGTATCAGGACGTGGACCCAGTACAGGAAGCCGCTTGGTCGCCCGATAGGGACACTCATTGCTGTCGCCGTTACGGATCCGGTTGGTGAAGACGGCAACTGCTGTACCGGCCGGGTCTTACTCTCAACCCATGGATGGGCAGTCAGACGTTGTCGGAACGTATGTCACCGGCTTTGAACCTGTGGCCGGGGACGCACTGTCTGGTTGCCGGATAGCTCCGGATTGCTGATTAAGCCGACCCTGATGGTGGTTCGGCCGTCTTTCTGCCTGATACCGGGGCAACTGTCTCGTTTGCTGAACCGGTTGTCGGCGTCTCGCCGGACAGCCAAAAACTTCTCACCTCGTCCGGGACGATGATCAATTTTGACGGAACGGTTCTATACACACTACCTGTTGGCGACATGGACTGCGCGGAGGGGAGTCTCAGTAGCTGGGCATGGTCGGCCGATGGTCAACATCTGGCCTATGTGATGACCTGTGGGGATGCTTCATGGCTCTCTGTTGTGGAGACCATGACCGGCGATCTACTTTGGCAGCAGGCACTTGCGGCCGGTGTATCCGTCAAGGCGTGGTCACCGGATGATCACTATTTGTTGCTCCAGATGCGGCCGACCGGCTTGCTGGCCGACGCTTCTATTGAGCGATTCGCGTCCGATGGCTCCGGTGCACCGGAACCCGTGACAAGGGGCTTGTTCATTGATATTGTGTCGGGTAGGAACGAGGGAAAATAAAAAGGGGCACGGCATGTGCCCCTTTTCTTCATCTCAATTAGAGTTGCCTTCGGGGAATTACCCGCGTCGCAGCAACACCACACCGGCAATCGCCATCAGGACCAGCACACCGGCCACACCGAGGACGATGAACCCCAGGTTATCCATCAGGGCATTCCCGGTGCTTCCGGCATCTTCGGCCGTTGCCGCATCAGGATTTGCTGCGGCATTATCGGTGGAGGCCACAGCCTGTGCGCTCTGCAAACCGAACGAGACGGTGTACGACTCGCCGTTGGCGACAGCGACGGCCCAACTGCTCTCGGTGGTTGGCGTATAGTCCGCCGGTGGGTAAATCGTCATCTGGTACGAATCCGGCTCGGCCAATGTGAAGCAGTAGGGCTCAGACATGCCGTCCGTGATATAGGTCGAAACGGTGGCCCCACCGCGTGCGATGGCAATCGCGGCGTTGGCAACCAGGGGCTCCTCTGCCTCGCGCAGGCCGTTGGCGTTGGCGTCATCAAACGCAGCCACACAGATCGTGCCGGCAATCACCTCAGCAGGGGCCGTTTCCGGTGCAGTTTCCAACACGACGCCTTCGGGTGCGGCCGTTGCCTCGGCAACAACTTCACCTTCGGCCGGGACTTCACCCTCAACCGGTGCCTCGGCGACTGTCTCGCCGGTTTCGCCTTCGACCGGCGCTTCCGGTGTGGCAGCGACGTCATCTGTCGTCGTCTCATCCGTGGCCGGTGCTTCTTCGGCCGGCGCTCCGGAAGTGGCCGGAGAGATCAGTATCTCGTCACCCACATTCAGGAACGTGGACAGATTGTTGATCTCCTCCAAATAGGCCAGCGTCTCTTCCGGGGTCTTGCCCAGCGAGTCTGCATACTGGATGGCAATTACCCACAGCGTATCGCCTGACTGAACAGTGTGGACAACGGATCCGTCCTCGCGCGGTTCGGGCGGGGCAATGGTCGGCAGCGGGGCCGCCGGCTGAGCCGCCACGGCTGCGGTACCGCCGGAAACTGCGGCCTGGGGCACTGCGGCTGTTTCATTCAGCGCATAGAGGCCGGGCAGGTCCAGGAAGAAGCCGTTGTTGGGATAGGGATAGGTTGAAGCCATCTCGATCCACACGGTCATGTCCGGCTGGGTTGCCACGAAATCGTAGACAAATGTGGGGTACGCCTGATAGAAGGGGTCGATGGTTTCGGCTGTCCACCAACCGCTATAGCGATGGCGTTCTCGTCACGCCACGCCGCGCCTACCGGGCTGGCGCCCAAACGGACGCGACCGGTATCCTTGCGGACAGGGATGACCTTCTGGCCGTCCTTGTATTCCTCAAAGATGTCAATGTAGACCGGCACAACCAGGCGGTATTTACTGCCGACTTCCAGGCCGCTGACGTTCTGGGAAAGGGCCGCCCACATGGGAGTCCAACTTTTGAAAACCTTGAAGGTATACTGGCCGTCTTTCCAGAACTTTTCCTCGCCCTCCGGCACACCGCCGGAAGCGTCCCATACAACAGTTTCCGGCCGGGCCGTGGGCCACTCGCCGCCGAAGATCAGTTCATTATTCGACCAGTGCATATCCCAGCCATCGGGCACGGTGATTTCGGCAATGCCGTCCTGATGGTGGTGACCTAGTTCAAAGCCGGGGTTCGTCAAGAGGTTAGGGCCGACCTGCTCCTGAGCGAAGGCGTTACCGGCCAGAACCAGTACGCTGCTCAACAGGACTAAAGCCATAATCCCCAAGGACAATTTTCTCGTCCGCATTGTCTACTCTTTCCTCCACACTATACGGCCCGCTCACAGCCCGAAATACGGGTCTGGGCGGGCACAGGTAGAGAGCATTCTCTGTCATTGCTCCCAAGTGAGGCGCGATTGTAACAGGTGGGGTAGGCTGTTACCACATTTAAGGGGGTTAGGTGAGTGAAGCCTTAAACGGGGCTATCTTAAGACGAATGGCGGCGCAGTCGAAAATCAGGCCAACGCACCCGATCAGGGCCAGTAAAGGAAGGATAAGCAGCGGGAGATTGACGGTATTGGGGAAAATCTAGCCGACAGGGCCATGCGCCAACTGTCCGGGGCCGCTGCCAAATCCCCCACTGGCCCAGGTCCAGGGTGTAGTTAAAGGAGAGGCCGATGTGGACGAACATGTTGCGCAGCGAGAGGAAGAACAGTCCGAAGACGACAAGCAGCCCAACTGCCCGGACCCACGCCTGCCGCGCCGGGGAGAGTATCCAGTCGAGCGTAAATCCCAGGGGCAGCACCAGCAGGCTCAGGAAGGGGACCAGGTAACGGCCGTCGGCCGTAAAGCCGTGGGAGGTCTGGTGCTTGGCAAAGAGCAGCAGGTAGACGATGAATAATATCGTTGTCAGCCAGAACCAGGCGCTGTTGCGCTTGTGGTAGGGTAGCAGGCCGGGCAGCGCCAGGAGCAGGACCGGTGAAAGCAGGAAGATGCCCTGGTTGACGCAGGGCGGGCCACCGCACCAGCCGCCGCCTTCGCCCCACACCAGCAAGGCTTTCAGGCCGGGCCACAACGGGAAGTTGAATGTGGTGGCGAAGTTCCCGGCCCAGGGGTAATTCAAAGCGTAGGCATAGGAGAGAGTCAGCGGACTACCGAAGTTGACGCTGTTATAGAATCCCAGAAAGACGGCGGCAATCAGCCCTCCCGCGATCCACGGTACGACAGTGGTCCACGGTCGCCAGGTGATGCGCGGCCAACTGACAATCAGCCAGTACAGCCCCACGATGATAACAACCAGGGCATTGGAATATTCGACCACCACCGCCCAACCGGACAGGAGGCCCAGCAACAGATACCAGGGCCAGTGGACATCCGGCGTATCGGCCAGCCACAGGACCAGCGCCACGGCCGAAATAATCAAAAAGCCGGACAGGGCATGGGAAAAGAGAACGGTGCTGTACTTCCACTGGGCCGTGCCCAATGCAAAAAAGACGACGGCCAGGATGGCCGCCGCCTGCCCCACCTGCAAACGGCGCAAGAGCCAGTAGAGTACAATGGCCGTCCCGGCCCCAGCCAGCACCGGCAGGAGCAGGACATAGGGTAAGCGCGGGTTCTCGGCGTCGTGGCGTGAGGGTAAGGACTGCAACGGATTTGGCAGCAGGTCACCTAATAGATAGAAGGGAATCGCCGTTACGGCTGTGCCCGGTGGCCGGTCGCTGAACAGACGGCCGTCGGGGGTGATGGCAATGTCGTTGCCCTCGGCGTAATCGTCGAACTGGTTGAGCGTGAAGGTGTGGTTCTCAACCATCGTCCGCAGCAGGGCATAGTGACTGCCGTCATTGCTGCTGGTGATGCCGGAAAGCGTGGCGAAATACAGCACGCTGATGCCGATAAACAGGAGCAGCGCGACGAGAACGTCATTAACCGGGGGGTGGCTGATTGCCGGTGGAGAGGCTTGGCGACTCATAGATTCAGAGCCAATTGTAGCCTTGTTTGTGCCTGTCCGCAGAATACGATGCAGTGGGGGCTATCGCCTTGCGGCCAGGACCGCATCCACACCGGGCAGCGGTGTCTTGAGCACGCTTCGGGCCAGCGAGAGGTCCATCGTGCAGTCTACCGGCCAACGGCCGCTATGGTCCTCGGTTGTGATGAGCGTCGACCTGTCCGTCACGCCCCAATAGTCGAGCATCCTCTGGCCGAACGCCGCGCGGGACAGCACCTGCTCCCCGGCTACATTCAATATGCCGGTGAAGTCCGATGCAGCCAACTCCAGACAGGCGCGGGCCAGTGAGTCAGACCAGACCGGATTGCGAAACTGGTTGGTAAAAAGTGTCAACGGCTGCCCGGCGCGCAGGGTGTTCACGATCCAGGCTGTGCTGTGGTCCATCTCATCCAGTCCATAGATGAAGCATGCATGGACGATTACAGAATTCGCATAACCTTCAGTGACCATGCGCTCAGCCTCAGCCTTGGCCCGGCCGTACCTGTTTAGCGGTGCGGAACGGCCGTTTCGTCATAGGGCGCGTGCTGCCCGTCAAAGACGGAGTCGGTAGAGAGATGAACCAGTCGCGCGCCGAGGACAGCGCTAGCCCTGACCACATGGGCGGTGCCCCGTGTGATCACCGTGCTCGCGTCGTCAATCCGGTTGGAACCGATGGTGTGGATAACGGCCGACGGCCGTATGGTTTCCAGACAGCGGGTTACATCTTCAGGTTGAAGGATATCCAGCCGGTAGCCTTGTGGCAGAGCCAGGGATCATGGGAATGACATGTATATACGAATTCTGTGGTGAAAGCATTGCTGTGGCCAGCCGCACCAGCGCGCGACCCAGATAGCCGCTGCCGCCGGTGATCAGTAACGGACCGTCACTCATTGAACGAGGTTACCGGCTTCCGCTTTGGCTAGTGCCGTCATGTGGCCGCCGCCTGGCTGTTCTGGCTGCTCATATGCTCATACCGCGCCCTTCGCCCCACACTTCATCGTCCACAAGCACCTGAATCGTAAAGACCTTTGGCATGATCCGGCCCCTCGCTGGCGATCATCTCGTAGTGCGGCGTGATGTTGAACTGGCCCTGGGCCCAGATCTGAACCTGCTCTGGCGTCCTTGTGGAGCGATCCGCCCGATGCGCTTGAGGGCGGGCGGCACCAGCCGGTCAATAATGGCCTGCGTCGCATCCAGTCCCTGAACCAGGTAAATCGCGCCGATGATGGCTTCAAAGCTGGCGCAGAGGATGGCTGTCCGGTTACGGCCGCCGCTCTCGTCCTCGCCATACCCCAGCCGCAGGCAACGCCGATGTCCAGTTCCCGGGCGAACTCGGACAGTGTCTCGGCCCGCACCAGCGAAGCCCGCAATGTCGTCAGCTCGCCTTCGTCAATCTCCGGGAACCGATGGTAGAGCAGCGCCGCCACCTGGAAGTCAATGATCGCATCCCCCAGGAATTCCAGCCGTTCGTTGTCGGCCAGGGCTGATTCCGGGTTTTCGTTCAGGTAGGACCGGTGGGTCAGCGCCCGATCCAAAAGAGAGTAGTCATGGAACTTAACGCCCAGGCGTTCCTCGAAGGCCCGCAGCTCGTCCAGGTCCCAATGCTGATTGGTTGAATGGCTCATTCTCAATCTTTTCCGTTCAGAGAACGGATAGCCAGCACCGCGTTATGACCGCCAAAGCCGAATGCATTGTTGAGGCAAACGTCAACCCTGGCCTTGCGGGCTGTGTTGGGGACGTAATCCAGATCGCAGGCCGGGTCCGGCGTCGCATAGTTGATTGTCGGCGGAACCATCTGGTCGCGGATAGCCAGCGTGCAAAACCGTTTCAATTGCGCCGGTCGCGCCCATGATGTGACCGGTCATGGATTTGGTAGAAACGACAGGGATGTTATAGGCGTGCTCGCCCAGCGCCAGCTTGATGGCGGCCGTCTCGGCGGCGTCGTTGAGCTGCGTCCCGGTGCCGTGAGCGCTGATGAAATCTACATCTTCCGGTTGTAATCCGGCGTCGGCCAGGGCTTTCTTCATGGCCCGCGCTGCACCGGACCCATCTTCCGGTGGGGCAGTAATGTGAAAGGCGTCGGTGGATTGCCCGTAGCCCGCGACCTCGGCCAGAATATTGGCCCCGCGCGCCTCGGCGTGCTCCAGGCTTTCCAGGAGGCGCATCCCCGCACCTTCGCCGATGACCAGGCCATCACGGTTCAGGTCGAACGGCGGGGTGTTCGCCGCTCTGGCTCGACGTTGCCCGGCTCGCTCAAACCCGGCAATGGCAACGGAGACAAAGATGGACTCGGTTCCTCCGGTGATCATTGCGTCCGCTTCACCTGAGCGAATGGCCCGAAAAGCGTGGCCGATGGCATCATTTCCGGCGGCGCAGGCGGTGGTGATGGTGGTGGAGGGTCCCCAGGATGCCATACTCAATGGCGATCATGCCGGCTGCCCCATTGGGTATAATCATGGTAATGCAAAAAACGGGCTGACCTGGCGCACACCCTGCTCCCGAACAACATCTTCCTGGGCCGCCATCGTCTGCATTCCCCCGACACCTGTGCCGAGAGAAACGCCGATGCGATCACGGTTGTCATCACTGATAACCAGTCCCGAATCCCGGAGCGCTCACCCGCAGCGGCTACTGCCAACTGCTGGTAACGGTCACGCCGGCGTGCATCCTTGCGGTCCATGTAGTCAGTGGGTTCAAATCCCTTGACCTCGCAAACGCCACCGACCGTATGGCCCGGTGTATTCACCAGCGTCATGGGACCGAATCCTGACTGACCGGCCAGAATCGCCTGCCATGATTCAGCCATACGGACCGACGGGGTCATTAGTCCCAGGCCTGTAACAACAACCCGGCGGGGGTCATTTCACCGTTATTCATGCTTGCTCCGTTGCTGTGGTTTCGTTGTCTTCCGTTGTCGGCCGGTATCCTTCTAGCCATAGGCTCTGGTCCGTACCGACTTCTTTCTTCCAGACCGGGACGATCTCTTTTAACCGGTCTATCCCATAACGTGCCGCCTCAAAAGCACCCTGGTCGCGGTGGGCTCCGGCGCAGGCGACAAATGTTGTTACATCACTTATCGGCAGACGGCCGATCCGCTGGACCAGTGCCACGCCGCGCACCAGCGGCCACCGCCGCCAGATTTCGCGGGCGATCTGGGCCATCTTCTCCTCAGCCATCTCGCTGTAAGCCTCATACTCCAGATGAAGCGTTTCCGGCGGCAGACCGTCACGACTGGTGCGCCCGCGCACATAGCCGGTGAAGGTGACGACTGCGCCGATCTCCGGCGACACCAGTCGCTGTTGTATGGCGTCTATGTCGATCGCTTCCGTTGTCACCGCGAAGTAGGTCGGGTATGCGCGGACCTCGCCACTGACGGGCGGGAATAACGCCACCTCATCCCTGCCTGCACGGGCGTATCCGGCGCTGCAAACAACCGGTTGACCGCCACCAATGCCGAAGCCAGTAACGGAGCCAGGGCCGGGTAATCAGCCCTAACGGCCGCCAACAGATCTTGCACGGTCGCCGGTTCTTCCAACCGGACATGTATGCGTTCGCTATCGGCCCGATCCTTGAGGGTGGCGAACAGTTTAATATCTATATTGATCATGCGTGTGTCAACTATTGGTAACACAAAACACCGTGAATGGATGCGCCGGGGTCACTCGGCCGACCAGTCGCCGCTTTGTCCACCCGATTTGTGCATCAGGCGAACATCGGTCAGCCGCATACCCCGGTCCACGGCCTTCGCCATATCATATACGGTTAGTCCGG
This sequence comes from Chloroflexota bacterium, assembly GCA_041390945.1. GTDB lineage: Bacteria > Chloroflexota > Anaerolineae > Promineifilales > Promineifilaceae > Promineifilum. Next base: position 5,567 of record JAWKOY010000021.1, on the reverse strand, counting down.
CCACCGTGACGGCCGTCAAGGCTTCCATCTCGACACCGGTCTTGCCGGTTACCCGTACCGTAGCTTCAATATCAATGCAGCTTTCGCCCGGATTTGGTGTGCAGCTAACCTCAACTTTGTTGAGCAGCAAGGGATGGCAGAGAGGGATCAGGTCACTGGTGCGTTTGGCAGCCATAATACCTGCCAGCCGGGCCACTCCCAGCACATCCCCCTTCTTCATCTCTCCGGCCATGATCAGCGCCAACGTCTCCGGCTGCATGGTGACCCGTCCCCGGGCAATCGCCACGCGCTCGGTTTCCGGCTTGTGGCCCACATCTACCATGTTGGCCTCGCCGGATTCATCCAAATGGGTCAACCGCTTTGCCATAGTTATGGTATTATACCGGCTCAGCCGGTGAACGGATAGACCGCCTGACGACCGGGCCGATATGACTGAACAACTCCGACCATTCTACGATCATTTATACCTGTCACCGCACCTGGATGATGCTGTGTTATCCTGCGGCGGCCAGATTTATCAGCAGACGGCCGCCGGTGAATCCGTCCTGGTCGTAACGGTAACGGCCGGTGATCCGCCGCCGACCGGTCCACTGTCGCCTATTGCTCAGGAGCTGCATGATCGTTGGAATGCCGGACTGGCCCACCCGGTAGCACGCAGCGCCATCATTGAGCAACGACGTGATGAGGATAGCGCTGCCTGCTCGATCATGGGGGCCGATTATTTGCACTGGCCGGTCATGGACTGCATTTACCGGGCGGATCCGGCAACCGGTGCATTCCTCTATCTGGATACGCCCGGACTGTTCGGCGACGTCGATCCGGCCGAGACGCCATTGATTGATACCCTCAAGGCTTATATGAGCGCCTTGCCGTCCGCCGGGCAGGTCTATATCCCGTTGGGTGTCGGCAATCACGTGGACCATCAACTGACCCGGCAGGCGGCCGAGCAGGTGTTTGGCGAGGCGTTGTTCTATGAAGAGTATCCCTATGTGGCTGCGCCGGGTGCACTGGAGAAAGTCCTGCCACCGGCCGTCCGGGATGCGTGGGAGCCGGTTGTCGTGCCGTTGAGCGAGCCGGCCATGGTCGCCAAGATTGCCGCTATCATCGCCTACGATTCACAAATCAGCTCATTCTTCCTTGATAACGACGATCTGGAACGGCGTGTTCGGGCCATCAGTCAACGTCTTTGGGCCGAGGCCGGTCGACCGCCACATCCGGTGGATGTCCCGGTCGCAGGGGCCGAACGATACTGGCGCAAGCGGGAATGAAGCGCCGATTACGGCCCGGCCTGTCTTGTGGTGAAAAGAGCCTCCAGTCACTATAATCCACTGCGCAGTAGATTTAGTGTCCACGACCTCGTTTGACGAGCATCCGGCGGGGCTAAGAGGGTACGGGACTGAGCAAGAAAGAAATTTCCACCAATAAACTGACCGCAACTGCCGCGGATTCCGCCCTGAACACCGGCAACCTTCAATCCGGTGATGTGCTTCAGGAGCGTTATATGATCCTGGGCACGCTTGGCAGTGGTGGCTTTAGCTCGGTATACCGCGCCCGCGATCTGCGGTTCCCGTCCGTCACGCGGCTTTGCGCGGTCAAGGAGATGGTCATCGGTACGGCCGATCCGGAACTGCGTCAGATGACCATCAAGTCGTTTGAGCGCGAGGCCAGCATGCTGGCAATGCTCAATAACCCGGCCATCCCCGACATCTTCGACTACTTCACTGAAGGCAATCGCAGCTATCTGGTGCTGGAGTTTGTGCCCGGCATGAATCTGCAGCAGTGGCTGGAAGACACCGATGAGCCGCTGGATGAGCAGCAGGCGCTGGAGTGGGCGTTGCAAATCTGCGAAGCGCTGGCCTTCCTCCACAGCCAGAAGCCCCAGCCGATCATCTTCCGCGATATGAAGCCCTCGAACATTATGCTGGACGACTACAATCGCATCCGGCTGATTGACTTTGGTATCGCCAAGCTATTCGAGGCCAACGAGGATCGGGGCACAATGATCGGCACGGCCGGTTATACGCCGCCGGAGCAGTACCGTGGCGAAGCGACCCCAGCCGTGGATATTTACGCGCTGGGGGCCACGTTCCACCACCTGCTGACCCGGCGCGATCCCCGGCAGGAAACACCGTTTACCTTTGACGAGCGACCAATCCACGTCGCCAACCCGCAGATTTCCCGCGCCTTCGAGTCCATTATCATGCAGTGCCTGTCCTACGATCCCAAGGATCGTTTCCCGGATGCCATGGCGTTGCAAGAGGCGTTACTTGAGCTTTCCCAAACAGAAGGTCAACAGACGGAACGCGAGCCGCGACCGGCGCTGAAAACGGAGACGCAACCGGCTGGGGGAAACGGGCTGATAGATTTTGCAATTCCCGTGCTCAAGCTGGGCATCAGCCCGGTAAAACCGTTGTGGACCTTTACCTGTGAGGATGAGATTCGCGGCCGTCCGGCGCTAGCCAAGGGCATTGTCTTTGTCGGCGCGTACGACACCAACCTCTATGCGTTGACGGCCGATCACGGTGAGTTCCTCTGGAAATACCCCACCGGCGGTGGGGTCGCCGGGTCGCCGACCGTTCATGAGGACGCGGTGCTGTTCGGGTCAGCCGACCACACATTGTACTCATTGCAATTACGCAAGGGACGGCTCAACTGGCTATTCAAGGCCGAAGGATCAATCTACTCCACACCGGCCGTGCGTCTTGACCATGTGTTTTTCGGCGCGGACGACGGTTACTTCTACGTCGTCAACGCCATGCGCGGGCAACTTTCGTGGAAGACCAACGTATATAGCCCGGTGCGTTCTTCAGCTTATGTATCGGACGAGCTGGCCTTTTTCGGAACCCAGGGCGGGCACATCATCGGACTGGAACTGATTAGCGGCAAGGCCAAGTGGCAGAACCGCGCCGAGCGGGCGGTCACGTCTTCGCCGCGCGTGGCCGATGATATCCTTTACGTTGGTTCGCTGGACGGTATCGTCTACGCCATGGACGCCAGCTCCGGCTGGCCGATCTGGCGCTTTAGAACCAAGGCGCCGGTCGTGTCGTCGCCGGCCATTTACGAGGATCTGCTCTTCATCGGTTCGGCCGACGGATTCCTGTACGCACTTGATATTGACAGCGGCCGTCCGGTGTGGCGGTACCAGACCGACGGGCAGGTCGTCTCCTCTCCGGCGGTGTGGAACAACAATGTTTATTTCGGCTCGACGGATGGCAGCATCTATGGCGTCGGCCTGCGTCGCGGCGAACTTCAGTGGCGTTTTGACATGGAAAGCCCGATTATCGGCTCACCGCTAATCGTCAACGGCGTGCTCTATAACGGAGCCAACGACAACCGCCTGTACGCCCTGCCTGTTTAATGATGGGAAATCTTACCCTGCAACCCGCTTTTCGTTGTGAGACCGGCGCTGTTCGTAGCCGGAATGAGGACTCTTGCCTGATATTTGCGGCCAACGCCGGCGGCCACATGCATGCCGAACCGATGGGGCTGTTTGTGGTAGCGGACGGCATGGGCGGCCATGTGGAAGGGCACGTCGCCAGCAGCGAAGCGGCACGCGTATTCGCGGCCTTTATCATCAGCCAGGTGTACCAGCCGCTGCTTGACCGGCGGCCCATCCCGGCCGATGAGACGTTACTGGAACTGCTGGAGTCAGGCGTTTTGGCCGCGCATGATGCCGTCTATCACCCCGAACCGGAACATAACGGGGGGACAACGCTGACGGCCGTGCTACTGCTCAACCATCAGGCCTTCATTGCCCATGTCGGTGATACCAGAGCCTATCTGCTGGACGGTAACGGGCTGCAACAGTTAACGACCGACCACTCGCTGGTCCACAAATTGCAGGAAACAGGCCGTCTGTCGCCTGATCAGGTCGAACAGTACCAGTATCGCAATGTCCTGTTACAGGCGTTGGGCCAGGAAGTGGCGCTGGATATCGAAACGATTGTTATCGAATTACCCGCCGCCGGGAAGTTGCTGTTGTGCAGCGACGGCCTGTCCGGCTATGTGTCCGAACCACGTATCCAGGCGCTGCTTGAAGAAGCACCGTCTTCGCAGCAGGCGGCCGATTCGCTGTTCGAAGCGGCCATGGCTGCCGGTGGCATCGACAATATTACAACCATTGTCGTAGACTTTACGGCCTGATCTGTCACGTGTATTGTATGTCAGAGTTATGAGCCAGGAACCAGCCGACCTCTACGCATTATTGGGCGTCAGCCCCCAGGCACCTGCTGCGGACATTGAGTCCGCATTTGCCGCGATACAGGCCCAGGTAGCGGCCAATCCGGGCGCACCGGATAACCCCGACCCCACCCGGCTACAGTATGCCCATGACGTTTTGACCGACCCCAAACGACGGGCGCTTTACGATTCCCTTGTGCATGAGGCCGGTAATACCTCTCTAGTTGTGGAAGCGGTTGCCAGCACGGAACGGCTGACGGTGAGCAGCGAGCCGCAAATCCTCTATGTGTTACTGACGGTTCGGCCGCCGGAACGCCAGGCGGCCCGATCGCGCCGGCTCAACCTGGGTCTGGCGATTGACCGCAGCACCTCCATGCGCGGGCCGCGACTGGAGAAGGTGCTGTCGGCGGTGGAACTTATCATCAATAAGCTCGGCCCGGACGATATCCTGTCACTGGTTACCTTTAGCGACAGGGCCGAGGTCGTTTTACCGGCAGCAACCGTCGCCAGCCGTACCGGCCCCACCCAGGCCAATTTGAACAAGATTGAGAATAGTGCCTGGCGACAGCGGCTTAAAGCTGTTACCGCTTCCGGCGGGACAGAGATTTACCACGGCCTGAACACGGGTCTGACGGAAGTGCGTCGCCACGCCACACCGGACTATACCAGTCACCTGATCCTGTTGACCGACGGTCATACCTATGGAGACGTGCCGGAGTGCCTGCGCCTGGCCGAGACGGCCGCCGCCGAAGGGATCGGGATGAGCGCCTTCGGGATTGGCTCAGACTGGAACGACCACTTTCTGGATGCCCTGGTTGCGCCTTCCGGCGGGCAATCGGGCCACATTAAGGAGCCGGCTGACATCATTAGCCATCTGGAAGATCGCCTGAAAGGGTTGGGCGATATCCATGCCCAGCAGGTGCAATTGCAGCAGTCGTGGCCCGATCAGGTAACGCTGGAGGATGCCTTTAAGCTGGCACCCTACGCCCAGCCCGTAACCCAGATGGGGGACAGCATCCCGCTAGGCAATGTCGAGGGACGCGCGCCCCTCTCGTTCTTGCTGGAATTTCGCGTCGCGCCGCAGGCGATCCCCAACCGGATCAACATTCCCCTGACGGTCAGCTACAGTTCCGGTGCGGGCAACGCCGACCATACGGCCGGACAGACCGTTCAGATAATGGTTGTGCCGGGGGCAGACCCGGTGGAGATCCAGCCGACCCCGGCCGTTATTGAAGCTGTGCGCCGGTTTAACCTGTACTGCATGCAGGAACAGGCCTGGGATGAGGCACAGTCCGGTCAGTTGGAGACGGCTGCGGCACGCATGTACCAGTTAACCACCCGCTACCTGGAGTCCGGCGATCTGAAGCTGGCCCAGCAGGCCCAGCTTG
>JAWKOY010000020.1:0-252280 GCA_041390945.1 Chloroflexota bacterium | reverse complement strand
GCTTCGGCCTTGGCGTCGCCGCCGATGAATTCACTGACTCCGAGGAATGGGGCATCCAAGGTTCCCGGAATCCAGAACCCGTCTACCCCGACAAGGTAAATTGCATCCCATTCCAACCCCTTGGCGGTGTGTTGGGTGGTGAGGGTGATGCGGCCCGGCTGCGGTTCAAAACCCAGGTCGTCAGCGCGGATCAACGTCAATGATCGGCGGCCGGTAGCGACTGATTCGAGTTGGGCAACCAGTTCCGGCAGCCGCCATTCCGGTTGTGCTTCGCGCCATTGTCGAAGCTGGCTGGCGATCTGGTAGGCAATCGCCAGGTCGAGTTCATGCGAAGACATCTCCTGCAGCTCGTCCGGATTGGCCGATTCCCGCACAGGACCGAACACCTCATCGGCCAGCGCCAGTGCCAGATCATCTACCGGCAGTGACCGCAGATCAAAGAGGCGACCCAAAAAAGCAGCCAGACTATCCAGTTGCAGCAGCTCATCTTCACTGGCAACTCCGGTCGGGATGGCGTCCAGTAGTGCATCCTCATCCAGAGGAAAGAGGACCGATTCCGGCTGGTAAATGCTGCGCAAAATGGTTTGGAAATGACCCAGGTCTTCCAACGGACCGGGAATTGCCGGGTGCCAACCTGACTCTTCCCGCAGGGCATACAGACCGGCGTGGGCGTTTATTAACGCCTTCGTGTCCAGCGGGTTAGCCAGGAGGCCGAGAATGGCGTGCAATACCGACGCGACCTCTTGTTCCCGGCCGCTGCCTCGCAGCAGATTGTCGTAATTGGCGTTGAGCGTGTCCAACTGGTCGGCGATGGTGAAGCCGATGTGGTTGGTTGGTACGAGGATCGCCACCGTGTAATGGGGCATCTGCTGGGTCAGGGCCAACGCCGATGCAGCGACTGCGGGCAGCTCTTCATCTTCCCGGTGGCTGAACACGCGAATACGAATATCAGCTTCGGAATCTGGTGGGTTGGGTTGGGCGTCTCCCGGCGGTGTGGGCAGGATGTCCTGTCGCCGGAAGGTATGCTCGCGCACCTCCGGCACCGGATGCTCATCCATGGTCCAGTGCAGCATGGCGTTGGCTGCTCCAATGATCAGCGGGGCGGAACGGCCGCTATTGGGCAGGGTTTTGGCAACCACATCCTCCCGGTCAATAAACTCGTTGAAAAAACGTGGGTGGGCAGCGGTGAAGGTGCTGGTGATCGCCTGGTTGGGATCGCCGACGCGCACCCAGTTCCCGTTTGTGCCAGTTAGACGTTCCAGAAGGAGTTCCTGCAGGGGCACGCTGTCCTGGGCTTCGTCCTCCAGCACATAGGGCCAGTGTTCGCGCAGCGATTCGGTCAGATCAGGCCGGTGCTGGAGCAGGTCGGCCGCGCGCCAGATCAGGTCGTCGTAGTCCAGCCCCCCGGTCCGGTCCAGCGAGGTTTGGTAACGTTGGTAGATGCCGGTCAACATGTAGAGCAGGGGCGAACGGCCGACGAGCGAATAGGGATCGTCGCTACTATCAAATCTCGTCGTCAGCAGCCGATTGCCGTTGCTGCATGGCGTCCAGAATCATCTCCGGTGTGAACTGCTCATTCTTGGCCGCGCGGATGAAGGTGGCGGCCGTGGATTCCGTCGTGTTGCGCCACCGTGCCCTGGCCTGGGGGCTGGGCGCGCGTCCGGCCTCGATGAGAAAAGCCTCCCACAGCCGGGTGTTTTCCTGGATCCAGCCGTCTACAGCGGCGGCCAGATGCTGGTTGCGCTGAATGTCATCAAGGACGATTAACTCCTCGGCTGACATATCGCCGGCCCACCGGATAATTTCGAGGGAAAGGCTGTGCAGTGTGCGCACATCGTGCCCTTCGTCGGGCAAGCCGAGGTCTTCCAGTTGGTGTCGAATCCTGGCCCGGAATGTATCCACACTGGCGTTCAGGTAGGTGACAACCAGAACCTGCTGACCGGTGGCGACATCAATTCGCCCATTGGCAATCAGCCTGGCCGCCAGCAGGGAAAGGGTGAAAGTCTTACCGCTGCCGGGAACGGCGCTTACCGCCATCTTGCCGGACTGGTAGCGGAGGATGTCTTGCTGGGCAGGTCTGAGCACTAAGTCGCTATTCATAACAATATCGCATTTGATTGATGAACGGCCGTGTAACTCATTATAATCCCGGCTTGGCTGTTTGACATCCGGGGATGTGGAGTGTGGGGTGCAGATGAATACAGCGGGAAGCCCCCGCGAAATCGGGTAAAATTCGAGGCGCTGTATTGAACAGCACAATTTGTAGTATTTCCAGGAATGAATGAAACGTAACGCGCGCATTGTCGCATTCATGATCTTATGCGGGTTGATGGTGGCTGCCGGGCTGGCTGTACCAGTGATAGCCCAGGAAGCAGAACCAACCCCAGCGCCGGACAGTCTGGAAGGGCTGCCGGTAGATCCCCGGTTCGGTCTGGTGGAATCATTTTGGGGACCGGATGAAGCGGCCGAACTCAATGTGGGTTGGGACCGCATCCTGTTTTACTGGAACGAGATCCAGCCGACCGGCCCGGATGATTGGAACACCCTCCACGTTTTGGAGGAGTGGCTGGTCGATGCCGAGGCTCATGATCGCCGGGTATTGGGACTGCTGAAGAACACGCCGGTCTGGGCTACGGATGGGGATCCGTTCTCCGGGGTGCCGCGTGGTCTGTATTTGCCGGTTGACGACCCGGATAACCTGTGGGCCGGGTATGTCCGCAAGGTTGTGGAATATTATGCGCCTCGCGGCGTCCACGACTGGATTGTCTGGAATGAACCGGAGATCGACACGGGCGTGTATGGTCACGAGTTCAGCGGTAGTGTGACTGATTACTATCAGTTGCTCAAAGTCGCTTATCAGGTAGCCAAGGAAACAGACCCGCAGGCGACCATTCATTTGGCGGGTTATTCCTACTGGCACGATCCCACGTTTCTGAACCGGTTCCTGAATGTCGCTGTCGCTGATCCGGAAGCCAAAGAAAATAACTATTTCTTTGATACCTTCTCCCTCCACATTTATTTCCGTGTGGAAACAGTCGAAAGCCTTCTGGAGGAGGTATGGAACATCCAGCGCCAATTTGGTATTCGCAAACCCATCTGGATCAATGAGACCAACGCTTCCCCGAACCTCGATCCGCTCTGGCCGGTGGAACGACCTGCCTTCCCGATTGATCTGGATCAGCAGGCATGGTACATCGTCCAGGCGTATGCGCTGGGCTTCGGTAACCAGGCTGCTACGGTCGGTGTCTACAAATTGCTTGATGTCCAGTTGCCGCCGGGGGGCGAATCATTCGGCATCATTCGGCCGGACTTCAGTCACCGCCCGGCGTTTGACGCCTATAAAACCACCGTCCGTTATCTGAGTGGATTTCACTACCCGGTCATTCGGCAGCAAACGGCCGATTATTACATCTTCACCTTCAAACGGGCCGAGGATGTGGTTCGAGTGCTGTGGAGCCGCAAGCCATTCCCCGTGACGCTGGATGTCCCGGCTTTGGCCGATGAGGGATTACTGGTATCGGCAACGGGCGAAACGGAGCCTGTCATGGCCGAGGATGGTATCTACCCGCTGCGTCTGGAGGCGGCCCGGTGTGATGGGGAGTGTCTCGTTGGCGGACCGCCGGTCTTTCTGGTGGAAGCCAGCGACATGGCGGCCGCGGCCGTACCTACCGCACCGCGTGCGCAGGTGATCGCCGAGACGCCGACCACCGTCCCGACAGTGACGGTTACGCCGCGAGTAACAAATACCCCGTCCCCGACGGCGACCCCGCTGCCAACTGATACACCGACGCCGACCTATACACCGACAGTGACCAACACGCCTGAGCTGACTGCGACGCCAACGGCCACAGCTACAGCGCTCCCGACAGCCACTAACGCCCCCGGTGAATCACCCACGCCGATCGGTGTCGCCGGTGATGTATCCGGTTCAGGAAGCGGTTTTTCATCGTATTTGTTTCTGGCGGCGGCGATTGTGTTAGGTGGTTTACTGGCTTTCGGCTTTTTACGGAAGCGTCAATAAGCCTGCCGGAAATGAGTGTCGCCTACACGTATGATGTCCTGATTGTCGGTGCCGGGCTGGCCGGGTTAACTGCAGCGCGGGAACTTTCCGTCGCCGGGCTGGATGTCATCGTTGTGGAGAAGGGCCGTCTGCCGGGCGGCCGTCTGGCGACGCTTGCCGTCGGGGAGGGCCGTGCAGACGCCGGGGCGCAGTTCTTCACGGTTCGCACGGATGAGTTTGCAGAAGTCGTGGATTCGTGGCGACGAGAGGGGCTGGTGTTTGAATGGTCGCGGGGCTGGTCGGATGGATCGCTGGCCGAAACAGTCCCGGACGGATACCCGCGTTATGCCGCGATCGGCGGGTTCTGGCCGTCTGGCCCAGTCCCTGACGCAGTGGATTGAGCGTCGCCCTATCTGAAGAAGTTCTCTCCTTGAGCCAACAGAGCGATCACTGGAAGCAGTAACCGGTTCCGATAAGCGCTATAGCGCAAGGTCGTTGCTACTGACGCCGCCTGCGCCACAGTCCCGAAGCTGCTGGCTGCGAGCAACATCCGCGCCGTCTGATGACGTGGATGCTGCCCTGGCTGCAATCTCGTATGCGCCGTGCTTGTGCGGGTTGTATGTTCTCCTCCGGGGCGATTGATTTGCCGGAGCCGGGGCATTGCGACCGGAGCGGCCGTTAGCTGGCTGGCTGACAACCGGCGCAAGGGAATCCACCGGAAGCGGATTGCATCGTTCACGCCGGGCCGGATGCCAGCCTTGCTCGCTGGGACTCTGATGATGAGGTTCTGACTGCTGGCGTCTGAATTATGCAGGCCGTATCTGCATTCAGAGAACTCGATTCAGGATCGGCGTTCAAGAGATGGTCGTATGCCCCGCCACCTGCTTACATCCTGATCCGGTGCTGGTCGGCGAACCCGGCTGCCGTTGGTGTTTGCCGGGGATGCCTTTGGTAGTATGCGTGTGGAAGGGGCTTTTCTGTCGGGGCTTGCGGCAGCGAAGACCATTGCGGGATTACCGAAATAACACCCACCTGCGCCGCTTTAATACGGGGCGATCGTGGCTTCCCACGTATCGGGGTTCCCGGCGGATGATGCCATCCCATACCGCAACCAGCGTGGCAACGGTTTCCCGACCTCGTACCAGCGGCGCGGTAGGCTCGCGATCAGTGGCAGTTCCACTGCATCTATCCCCAATGCCTGGCAGGTCAGCAGCGCCTGTGGCAGATGGAAACTTCGCGTAACCAATACAGCCTGTTCGACATTGAAAACGTGCCGGGCACGGTAGCAGGTGTCGTAGGTGCGGTAACCGCCGTAATCGGGGATGATATTATTCGCCGGTACACCGCGTTCAACCGCATAGATTTTCGGCAGCGCAACATTATAGAAATCATCCGCCAAGTCAGCGACAATAATTTCGCCTGACCTGTCCCGCCTCATAGAGATCAATCGCCGTGTCCATGCGATCGCGCAGGACCGAACTCAGGCGGTCGCCGTAAATCTGCCGCGCCAAAGACAACTGCCACCGGTTGGGCTGGTGTGTCATGGGGCGTATAGATTCGACGCCGATCGAAGAACAGGTTGACGGCTCCCCGGATAAGGTGCTGGCAGGCAGTTACGCTGTCGCCGCCAGCGCCAGTCCCAGGCAACCCTTTTGACCGCGTGACATGGCAGCGATTATATGCGCGATTGGCGGGACGGAAGACCGGTCCCATTCTGATTTCTCACACCGGGAGAAAAGCTGTCAGATCAGGTCCGCAGGTAGGAGGCGCCATTGACGTCGAGGACCGCCCCGGTCATGAACTGCGATCCCTCCGAGGCCAGGAACAGCACCGCGTAGGCCACTTCCTCCGGCCGGGCCACCCGATTCAGTGGACTCTGAGACCGATATCAATCCCGGATTGCCTTGCAGGCTTTCGCGGGCCATTTCTGTTTCCACGAAACCCGGCGCCACCACACCAACGAAGACACCGTGTGGTGCGCCAGATGGCGAGTCAGCGGACTGGCTCATGGCATTCATGCCCGCCTTGCTGGCCCCGTAAGCAGGGGCGTCCGGCTCGCCGCGAAATGCGCCGCGAGAGGAGACGTTGACAATGCGCCCGCCGCCCTGGGGGATCATCACCTGGGCGGCGCAGTACATCGCATTGGCGGCCCCCACCAGGTTTGTATCCAGTGTAGCACGCCACGCTGCCTGCCAGTCTTCATAGCTGGTTGTCGCCGCCGGGTGGGGGGTGAAGATGCCCGCATTGTTGATTAGTATGTCCAGCCGGCCGAATTCACCGGCGACGTGATCAACCATCTTTCTGACAGCCGTCGGGTTCTGAATGTCAGCCTGACGATCACAGCCCCGCCGGGGAGCGAGGCCAGCTGTTTCCTCGGCGGCGGACTGGTTGCTGTTGTAGTGTACGGCAACCCGCGCGCCCCAGCCCGGCGAACTGTCGGGCGATGGCCCGGCCAATCCCGCGCGACCCACCGGTTACCAGAACGGTCTTGTCATCAAAGCGCATCAACTCCATCGTGACTCCTGTGTTGGTTGATTGCTCAGTCGGCCGTGGCCGCTTCCATGGCTGCTTCTTCAACCACGTCGTCGGGCGCTGCATCTCGCGCTTCGCTCGGGCAACGGCCGCCGCGAGGAAGAGCTAAAGAGAGGATGGGGGCGGTTGGGGCGGCTCTTGAATTCCGGGTGGAACTGGCTGCCGAGCATGAACGGGTGGTCTCGCAGTTCGGCAATCTCGACCAGACGGCCGTTGGGCGATAGTCCGCTAATGACCAGACCACCTTCGCCCAGGTACCTCGCGGCGTTGTTGAACTCCAGCGATGACGATGGCGCTCGGAGATGAATTCCTGGCCGTAGGCATCGCGCGCTTTCGAGCCATCAATCAGGCGGCAGGGGTAAGCGCCCAGACGCATGGTACCGCCCATATCAGTCAGCTCGTGCTGGTCGGGCATCAGACTGATGATCGGGTGCTCGGTATTACGGTCAAACTCGGTGCTGTTGGGTTCATCCGTGCCCAGCACATGACGGGCCAGCTCAATGCACATGACCCGCATACCCAGCAGAGTCCCAGATAGGGCACCTGGTTCACACGCGCCCAGCGCGCCGCCTGAATCTTGCCCTCGACGCCGCGTTCGCCAAAGCCACCGGGGACGACAATGCCGTCCAGTCCTTCAAATTTCTCCCACCCCTTGCCTTTCTCCAGATCGCCGGAGTGAATCCATTCGATGTCCACAAGCCGGTTATTGGTGATTCCGGCGAGCATGGTAGAGCGCTTCAAATGCTCATGTAGGCGCCGCGAAGCTCATTGATACTGCCAACGATGCTGATACGGATAGAGATTTCGGTTGGCGAATCTCCTCAATCATCTCCTGCCATTCACCCAGGTCCGGTTCGGTTGTCTTTTTCAGACCCAGTCGGTCGATGACCACCTGGGCCCATGGTGTTTCCTCCAGCAGGAGGGGATGTTGTAGAGGATATCGGCCGTTACTGCCGGGATCACCGCTTCGCAATTCACATCAGTAAACAATGATATTCCTTTGTCTGATGCTCGTCGGGGATAGGGTAATCGGCGCAAGTAATGATGACGTCCGGATGCCGATGCTGCGCAGTTCGCGGACGCTGTGCTGGGTGGGCTTGGTCTTGAGTTCCTCGCTGGCGGCGATGAAGGGCAGGTAGGCCTACATGGACATACAACGTATCTTTTCGGCCGACTTCGGAGCGCATCTGGCGCAACGCTTCCAGGAAGGGGCAGCTTTCAATATCGCCGACCGTACCGCCGACTTCCACCAGAACAACTTCGCCTGGCTCTTTTCGGCGACCTGCAGGATGTTGCGCTTGATCTCGTTGGTGATGTGGGGGATGACCTGGATGGTGCCGCCCAGGTAGTCGCCGTGCCGTTCGCGGGCGATCACTTCGGCATACACACGCCCGGTCGTGACGTTGGACGCCTGATTCAGATTGATATCATCAATAAACCGTCTGTAGTGACCTAGGTCGAGGTCGGTCTCCGCGCCGTCGTCGGTGACAAAGACTTCGCCGTGTTGATAGGGCGACATGGTGCCTGGGTCCACATTGATGTAGGGGTCAAGCTTCTGGGCTGTGACCGTCAGGCCACGCGCCTTGAGCAACCGCCCCAATGCCGCTGCGGTGACGCCCTTGCCCACCGAGCTGACAACCCCGCCCGTGAAGAAGATGAACTTGGTCATAGTTGTTCCCCTTAAAAACAGAGATGGGGCATGTCATCCTGGGAGACATGCCCCATCCGTTCAATACAGCGTCATCGGTGCGAATAACTTATTCGCGTGCTGTTCTTCATGACGGGATGTTAAGATACCATGTTAAAGAACGCGAGCGTTTTGGCAATTCAGAGCGTCATCTGACCACCACGATCCGCATCAGGTCTTGCCCGTATACTGTTCTGACGACTGAACCGGTAAGGAGACCTATGATGAGTACACTTGAACGAATTGTCTACCAGCTCAGGATGTGGAATATGAAGACGGCGCTGTGGATTTCATTCGCATCCCGTTATCATCAGCTCGCTTCCACGCCGATTATGGGTTGAAACGATCGAAGTGGCCACCATCCGATTCGCAAGTCAACATCCTCAGCCGTGAGTGGCTCGATTCGGTAGGCAAGCTAGCAATACACGGCCGCTTGGCAGTTCGGCGAACAACTGACTGTTGCCGGGTTGCCGTTCATCGACCTTGGTTCCCGGTACCCGTCTCCGATTCGGGGAAATCTGCCGTCGTTGAGATCACCAAGCCCCGATCCGGCTGCTCGCGGCTGGAAGCCGCGCAGGGGCAGTCCATTGCCGGGATTGGCGGTATCGGCCTTCTGGCGCGCGTGATAACCAGCGGCGATATTCGTGTTGGTGATCCGGTTGTTGTCGTAACTGGATGGTCGGGCTGCTCCCATGCTGTTAGTTACTCCTGATCGCTTTGTAAGTACACGCCTTCGGCAGCACATCCACAGACACCATAACCGAGCTTTTCCCACCTTCATTAACGGCCGTAAGCGTCACCTCATACGTCCTGATGCGTAGGTATGGCTGGATTCACCGCTCGACCAGCGACGATCCGTCGCTGAAGTCCCAGGTGAAGCTTATAGGCCGGGGCCGGTCGTCCGATTGTAAACGGCACAACCACCGATGAAGACCGGCGACTCAACCGTGAAGGCAGTCTGCAAACCACCGAGGTGCGTCAATGAGGACTGGATTCTGCCGCCGCCGCGCGGTAGGGATCGGCCGTGTACAGGTCGGGTGGGTTGTCCGTGTGGTAATCAAAGGCGGCCGGTTCATCGGCGTTGCTGTGCCAGACGGCCGTTTGCTGAATCTGCGTGAGGATACTTGGCCCAGCCAGCGGGGCGTGGGGTGCGCCGGTCAGCCCGAATTCTGTATTCGTATAGTCAATCCCTGGAATAGCGGCAAGACTGTGCCCAAGGAAGGCTTGAACCGGAGCCTCCTGACGGTAGGCGTTCAGATTACCCAGAAGCAGTGTTCGCGGAGCCGGCCCGGACTGTTCCAGCCATTTACCCAGCTCCGGCCGCTGCCTGCGTGTCGCATAGCAGCCTGGCCGTCGTGCTGGTCGGCATCAGGACTGGCCGCGGGGCAGTCGTCCCGGCTGACAAGCTGACCACCAATACGGCGAACTCATCGCCCGATGCACGGTCCTGGAACTGCGCCAACAATGGCTGGGCTACGGCACCCGTCGTGGGGGCAGGTGGCTGCTCGTTGGGGGTTATTGACTAACCGCTGCGGGCCGGTAGAAAATTCCGCCGACCGCTTGAGATAATCCGGGCAACGGGGCTATCTAGCAGGGCATACTCGACTTCACCCAGATTTGTGTTGAGCGTAGTCAACAAATCCCGGCTGGTGTCAACGTTGCCTCCCAGCCCGGTCAGGGCGATCACATCCATCCAGCGCCACCAGCATGGCGACAATTTTGGTTTGTTGCCGTTCGTATGCCTCGCTGTTCCCGATGGGCCTCTGAATCCCACATCACTACTCGCTCCGAAATCTCCCAAATCCACCGATGCGACCCGGCATGCCCCAGCGGGTACTCCTCGGCGCGCCGGATTTCGGTTGTACGTAATGTCAAGCGGTCGTGGCGTGAAATCCGCGCTCTCCCCGCCATAGCCGTCTACAATCCCCTCCAGCGTGGTTAACGTCACCGGCCCGGATGGTGTGGTTGGGGCCAATAGGGATTGCGCCGGTGGTGACCCCATACGGCCGTCATCCACGATGAATTGACGGGACAGGTGGGATTGCAGGGCCTCGTAGGCGGGCGTTCCCGGTGCCTGCGTGTCGGTGGGGTAGGACGGCCGATCGCCGGGGATCAGGACCAGTTCACCGGCAGCGCCCAGATCGTCATTGCCGACGACGGTCATCGGATCGTTGTAGATGACCCACATATTCTCAATGGCTTCCCAGCCGGCCGGCGTCGGGCAGGCTTTCCAGACTGAGGGAATCGCCGGTGTGCCGGAGCCGCAGATCGCTGCACCACCGCGTGGGTCAAAACGGTACGGCCGTCTTGCTCTCCCGCCTGCCCGGAGATCAGTAAGGTGTCGCCCGCTTTGGGTAGCCGGTGGATCTTCAAAAACGACAAACAGCCCTTCGGACGTAGCCGGATCGTCATCTGTCTGATCACTGCGCGACTGGACGAAGAGGCCGCCGAGGCCTGCTCTGGAAATTCTGCCGTCACGATTCCCAAGACCGTCACCGTTTCGCCGACCAGGGGGACTGGCCGCGCCGTTCCCCTGAATGGCCGCTATCGGCGTTGTTTCCCCGGCGCAGACCTCTGTTTCAATGGTGAAAGACCAGGCGACATCCATTAAGGTGTCTGCGGGTCCATGGTCCGCGTCATGGACCTTACCGGCATCAATCGTCGCCTCACACAATTCGCCATAGGTCAATGAACCGGCTATAGACGCGGAGAATACCTGCGGACCGCCTGCAATTTCAGGCGTATGTGTGCCGCTATCAGCGCGATGACCTGTAGCCACCCGGTATCGGCCGACACCGGTTCGCTGAAGGTCACGCTCAGGGCCGGGTCCGGGCTAACGCCGGTTGCGCCGGCGGTTGACTGATTTGCCGCGCCAATACCTCTGGCGCTTCATCCTGTTGCCGGCAATCGTTGACTGTGCCCGGAGTCGGTAGCGCCTGACGAAAAGGCTGCCACCTGGGGTGACCATTCGCCGTTGGCGCGTTGATTGAATGAGCTGATGAATCTCCCCTACGCTTTCGTCTATTTGCGGCTGGCCGGAGTAGAGCAGTTGGAGGAGACCCGATCGTCGTCATCATTGGTCCCGTACACGACGGCATCCACAAGCCCTCCAGCGTAACGTAACGACCGTGCCGTTGGGAAACTGGTTGGGGCTGTGGACATACACGGCAATGGTGTCGGCCCCATTTTTGTGAGCACCGCTGGGCAGCGACAGGTCAGCATTGGCAACATCCGGGCCGCCCAGCAAGGGTACCCGTGGCTGTCCGTTACAGCCCCGTCGAGGTCAATGGTCCGGTAGCTGGTGTCCTTATTGCCGTTAAACAGCACGAGGATCAGACCGTTCAGCGATTGCCCGCCGATCCCGCCGTCGTACAGCTCAATAAACTCGGCCGTATCCGTGCCCGGCGTATCAACATCGAACTCGTTGATGAGGATGTCGGTCGTTGGCCCCGGCTCGGCCGTTTCAAACTGCCACGAAACATCAGCCGCCATTTCGTCCGGTGGGTCGATGTCGTCCAGATCGGTAACCAGACTGCCCTTGATAGTCACGGTACACCGTGCGCCGGCGCAGGGGCGTCGGTGGTGTGGCGGGGTGGTCTCACTGCCGCCGGTCTGTCCAGCGCAAGGTTTCCACCTGATTGCAACTTATCCCAACCGCACCGGAGAGGCGGGTAACGTCTTCGGAGAACTCAACAAAGATAACCGCATCGGCCGCGACATTCATTGCATTGGGTGACGGACTGCGGCCGGTCACCTGTGGTGATGAATCCGCAATACACTGGTTCGCTGTCCCGGGTGTTGGCGTACCCGGATTGACGGCGTTTGTGACAGGCCTGCCGCCACTGCCGCTGGGGCAGCGTTGCAGCGAATGGATATCGGCCGATCCTGTGGGCATTCTCGTTAACGGCCGTCTGTCCCGAATTTAGCAGTGGCATGAGGTTATCGGCCGTTGACCCATAGACAACTGCATCCAGCAGATTGGCTGTCGTCACCGGCGAGTTATTGGGGAAGGCGGCGGCCGGGGCCGCATACAGGTAATGGCGTCCGGCCCGTTCTGAATCAGGCCGTTGGCGATGGTCAGATCCACCCCCGAAACGGCCGCGTTGCCGATGACGAAATAACCGTTCGCATCCGTCGCATACCCGTTCAGCGAAAGAGCCTCATAGGAGAGATCGCTGTTGCCGTTGAACAGGACCACGGTCAGGCCGTCAAGGGCTGTTCGGCCCTGCCCACCGTCATACAGCTCAATGAACTCGGTCGTATCTGTGCCGGGGGTGTTGGGGTCGGTTTCATTGATGATCACAAAATCGGCCGGTGGGGCAACGTCCCCGGTCGTAAAGCTCCAACTGTAGTTTTGGGTCATCGCATCCGGTGGATCGTCGGCGTCGGCATCCTGCACCCGATTGGCGATGACCGTTGCGGTGCATGACTCTCCTCCGACCAGCGGCCTGGGGCGTAACTGTATAGACTTGCGGCCCGCCGCTAACCTGAGCAGCATGCGACCCGCTGCCGGTGCAACTCAGGGTAACCCCAGTCGGATTTGGTCTGCACCGGCTCACTGAACTCGACAACCAGCTCTATATCCAGCGCCACATTCTGGGCGCCATTGGCGGGAGTCGTCCCGGTAACCCGTGGGGCATCGTCACTGGTGCAGACATTGACCGAACCCGGCGTGGGCAGATTGGGCTTGAACGTTTCGGTTTTGCGCTGGCCCCCGGTCCCGTTGGGGCAACGCTGATTGGAGTGGATCTCGGCGTCGCCACGGCCGTTCTCGTCCGCCGGGTCCTGTCCCGATTCCAGCAAGACCTTCAGCCCGGCATCCTGAGTGGAACCATAAACCATCGCATCCACCAGATTGTTTGTCGTCACCGGCGTGCCGTTGGGGAAGTCGGCCGTTCCCCCGGCGTAGATCGCCACCGCATCCGGCCCGTTCTGCACCCCTGCGTCAGGCAGCGTCAGGTTGCGCTCATTGAGCGCCTTGTTGCCGATCACAAAGTAGCCGTCGGCATCTGTCGCCTGACCATCCAGGTCTATTGCCCGGTAGGACTTGTCATTTCCACCGTTGAACAGCACGACGACCAGCCCGCTGAGATCAGTGTGGCCGTCCCCGCCATCGTATAGCTCAATAAACTCGGCCATATCCTGCCCCGGCGTGTCGCTGTCTACCTCATTGATGAGCATGTGGGTGGCTATCTTCGGCGCGACAGCGAAAGTCCAGACACGGTTGTTAACCATGATGTCTGGCGGATCGGTCGTGTCGACATCGCTGACATATTGGGCTACCACGGTTGCCGCACAGGCCGCGCCCCAGTCCGGTGTCTGCTGGGGTGTGGCTGTGTATGTGATCGGTCCGCCGCTAACGGTCAATGGAATGGAGCCATTGGTATCACATTCCAGTTTCAGCGCGCCGGGCGAGAGCGTCACCGGCTCGCTGAAGGTGACTGAAAGGGCCACATCAGCCGGTTGCACCTCAGTCCCGGCGATGGGCTCTACCGTGATAACCTCCGGCGCTGCGTCCGTGGCGCAATCATTGGGCACGCCGGGAGTCGGTGTATTCTGCCGATAGGTGCCGGTGCGCCGTTGCCCGCCGGACCCGTTGGGGCAGCGTTGATTGGAATCGGCCGTCGCTTGACCCCGGCTGTCTTCATCTACCTGCGGTTCGTTGGCCTCCAGCAGGGGTAACAGCCCGGCGTCTGCCGCCTGCCCATTGCCGTAGACGATAGCGTCAAGCAGACCATCCACTATCGGAGGGCTGTTGATCGGCAAAGCGCCGCCAGGTGCAGCATAGAGTGCCACCGCCGCCGGACCGTCCAGCAAGGCCCCACGGGCCATGAGTAGATCGGCAACGGCCGAATCGGAGGAGATAAGGAAGTAGCCGTCCGCGTCGGTTTGATAACCGTTCAGGACATAATTGGTGTAAAGGGTGTCGGTGGCCCCGTTGTAGAAAGCGAGTTGTAGGCCGTCCAGTGGAGTATGTCCGGAGCCGCCATCGTATAGCTCAATAAGCTCGTGGCCGCTGTTTGTTGTTATAGCGTCAACTTCATTGATGACGATATCCAGAGCTGTCGTGTCTATAGTGCGGGGCGTCCGGTAATGGTCGCTGGTTATCATATCCGGTGGGTCGTCACTGTTCAGGTGGGCAAAGGCAGTACCCAGACAGTCTCCTGCGGCCGAAAGGGTGAGGGCGAACGTCTCCGGCTCACCACTTGCCGTCAGCAGCACCTGACCGGATTGTGAGCAGGTCAAGGTGATGGCCCCATTAGCTAATGAGACCGGTTCGGAGAAAGTCACTGCTAGTGCGGTGTTGGGAGGTATGTTGACTGCCTGGTGAGCCGGTTGAGTAGCGGTTACGAACGGGGCGCTGTCAGTCTGGGGAAGATAGTAGGCGTAGGTGTTTACTGCGGGAAAGGCAAGGCCGAATAAACTGAACAAAGAGAATAGAGCTATGGGTAGCCATACATGGCGCTTGCTCCCCGGCTCCTGAAACGGAGCACGCGCCTTCGGGCTTCTGTGCATCGTCGCCCGCCTCCTGAATTGTGAATCAAACCAGCGTTACCGGGGATAGTAAGGCTGTTTGGTCAAGAGGGCAACAATTTAATCCCCACCAACAATCGTCCCCTGATGGTACTGAATCCTCCAGCCGTCTGTGTGCCGTCGCCAGAGGGTCGCCCGGCGGGTGACGCGTTCCTGCTGCTCCCCTTCATATAACGTGTAGGTGAACAGGAACAGATCCGGCGCGACGTGCAGACAGGCCGGATCGCACACATCCCAGACATATTCCGGCGGGTCGGCCAGCCGCCGGGCCAGAATGTCCAGCACCACCTCCCGGTTGTAGATACGGCCGGAGGCGCCCACCTCCCAGAAAGTCGGCTCGACCATGGCCTCGAAGTCGGCCGGCGTTGCGGCGTGTTCGGGCCGGTGGAAGATCGGTTCGCGGCTGAGCAATGCCCGGAACACAGCTTCATCCGCTGCACTGGAGACGAACGCGCCCGGCATCAGGCCGGCTCTCCGGTCTGGGCTTCCGGTTGCCAGGGCGTCATGCGGGGTACCCAGCGCGGGACATTGGCCTTGTACTCTACATACTCCTCACCAAACCGCTTTTCCAGCCCCGGTTCCTCGGAGAAAACGAAATAGACCGTGTTCAACAACAGGAATCCTAGTGCCAGAGCCGCGATAGTCCACGAACCCAGCAGGAGCGCCTCCCCCAGCAGGATAGTAATAACGGCCGAGATCATCGGATTGCGCATATAGCGGTAGGGGCCGACGACGACCAGATTACGCGATTGGTCCCAGGGGCATGATCGTACCGTTGCCGATGAGAATAATCAGGCGCACGGTCACGATTAGCAGGACCAGCCCCACAGCGCACACCAGCAAACCGGCGATGCGCAACAGCCACGACTGGGCCAGGATCGGTCGATCATAATACTGGTACTCCACCCAGGTGATGATTGCCGGCAATACAAACATTAGCACGGCGGGGAGGAGAAAAGCGCGTAAATGTCGTCCCAGGTCTTTCATGTTGCTACCTCGATTGTTCGGCCGTGCACCTTGACAAGGCGGGTATTCAATTGAATACTAGCCGAACCGTGCCGGAAGGTCCCGGCGCGAATGGTGATGATGAAAGTAGATATCCTATCACTCTTTCCCGAAATGTTCCCGCCGTATTTGGATGAAAGCATCCTGAAGCGTGCCCAGGCGGCCGATCATGTGCAAATCGCTGTCCATGACATACGGCAATATGGGCTGGGCCGCCACCGCATTACCGATGAACCGCCATACGGCGGTGGGGGCGGGATGATCTTGCGGCCGGACCCGATATTTGATTCGATAGAGGCGATCGTGGCCGGGGAGCAGGAAGCCGGCGCGACGCAACCGCGCATCATCCTGCTTTCCCCGCAGGGGCGATTATTCACCCAGGACGTGGCGGCCGAGTTATCGGCCGAGTCCCACCTGATCTTGATCTGCGGCCGGTATGAAGGCGTGGATGAGCGCGTGCGCGAGCACCTGGTGACGGATGAGCTGTCCATTGGTGACTACGTGCTGACCGGCGGCGAGCTGGCGGCCATGGTCGTTGTGGATGCGGTCACCCGGCTGCTGCCCGGCGTATTGGGCGCTGAAGGGGCGGCGGCCGAGGACAGCCACGCTACCGGGCTTCTGGAAGGCCCGCACTATACCCACCCGGAAGTGTATCGGGTGTGGCCGGTGCCGGAGGTCCTGCTCAGCGGGCATGCCGCCAACATTGAACGCTGGCGACGGGAGGCTGCTCTCCGGCGAACCTGGGAACGGCGGCCCGATCTCCTGCTGACGGCCGACTTGACCGAAGACGACAAGCGATTCTTACTTACGATAATGGAAGAACAGATAGAAGGGAATACCTATGAACGGTAGACTGGTACAGGATTCACAAGTGACGCTGACCCAGGTGATGGGCGTTACGGATGCCAACACATTGGGTAATGTCCATGGTGGGCTAATCATGAAGTTATGCGACGAGGCCGGGGGATGGCTGGGGTGCGTCATGCCCGGCGGCCGGTGGTGACGGTGGCTGTGGACTCCATGACCTTTCACTCCCCCGTCCACATTGGCAACCTGCTCACTGTGCAGGCCGAGGTCACCTGGACCGGCACCACCTCGCTGGAGACGCGCGTCGTGGTAACGGCCGAAGATGTGATTACCGGCCGTGTAACCCATACCAACACCGCCTATTTCGCCTATGTGGCCCTGGACGAGCACGGGATACCGACACGGGTGCCGCCGCTTGTCTGTGAAACAGAGGCGGAGAAGCAGCTCTTTGCCGAAGGTGCGGCTCGCCGTGAGCGCCGCCTCCAGCGCCGTGATCTGGACCGGCTGGATACTACATGGCGCGACTAACCGGCAATCGGCCGTCGGAGGTATGGCTGTACGTGCTTCTGGTCGGCCTGACGGCCGTTCTGGTGGGGTACTTCAGCGTCTGGCTGCCCGGCCCGTCGGCGGGCCTGCGCCTCATCGGCTTCGAGCTGGGCGAGTGGATCAAGTTCCTGGGTGTGGGCAGCGCGCGCGACCTGTTCTATTTACCGCCCATTTTGCTGGGCCTGATCATGGCCCTGCTCTCGGCCGGATGGGATAACAGAAGCTGGAAGACCTGGGCTTTTCGCGGCCTGGCTGTTCTGGTGAGTTTGCTGGCTTTTCCGGCCGTCGCCGCCATTACGTCCGAGCCGCAAAGTGAATGGCTGGCCCGTCTCATCGGTATTGCGCTGGTTGTAGTGGTTGCCGTCGGCGTGGCTTTTGTCCCTGCCGGTGCAACATCCCGGCGGTGGGTGGGGTGGATTATTCTCGTGCTCTGCCTGCTGGGAATCATCCTGCCCCTGTGGCAGTATTTCACGGTTCGGCCGATTGTGGCCGACATCCTGCGCCGGCCCATCGGCGTCGGCCTGGGGCTGTGGCTAAACAGTATCGGGTTTTTTCTGGTGGGGCTGGTGGTTGCGCGGCAACTGTTTCCCGGTCGGGAAAACAATCCAGCCACTGTACTTTGAGTCCGCCACCTGTGGCGGTGTCTTCAAAGTAACAGCGGCTGGTAAAACAAGCCTGGTTGGAGGTTACAAAATCCGATCAGGCGTTAGTTGCGCATATGGCTATTGATATAGTCTACGGCTTCCCCGACAGTTGTGATCTTTTGGGCTTCCTCGTCTGAGATTTCGCCTTCAAACTCTTCTTCAAAGGCCATAATCAATTCAACGAGATCAAGTGAGTCAGCCTCAAGATCCTCACGAAAGCGTGAATCCAACGTGATCTTATCTTCATCTACACCAAGCAGATCTACGATAATTACACGAATCTTTTCTTCAGTATCGCTCATTACCAACTACTCCTTCAACAACGTGATAATATCTTGCGGCTGCAGGTCAATTTTCTAAATTTCCGCTTCAACAAGATCATGGCTGGGTCACCGGCAAGAGAAAAGTATCTATACGCCGTGCCAAGACAATTGCCAGAAATTGTAGGGGTATAACTGGTATTGTCAAGAGATTAGAAATGGTCGCCTGTAACCACGCTAGTTAGAACACACTTTAGCTGGGATGGTTTCGACGGATGATCATCAATGTGCCGAAAACGGCCGATTGCTGAAACCGAGCCTGTTAATCTGCGTACTGATAGATAGACAAGCAGACATTCATGTGCAAGACAACCCGGTCTTGTGGAGGCTAATTACGATGGAAAAGAAACTGGTTCGAGTTGACAAAGGACGTATGATCGCCGGAGTTTGCACCGGCCTGGGTGCTTATTTTGGTGTGGACCCGACATTGATCCGTGTCATTTTTGTTGTCCTGTCTATTTTGGGCTTTTTGATTGGCGGCGTTCTCCTCTATGCCGTCCTCTGGGCGATTATGCCCATGGAAGCATAATACAGCATCGGCAACTGTGGATAGAGTCGCCTGACACTACAATCGGCCGCCTACCTGACCGGGTTCTCCCGATTGGGTAGGTGGCTTTTTTGTTTCCCGTCGATCCGAATAAATCTATCAATTTCGATAAGTTCCCATTGCGGCAATGACCCGCTGTGCATATACTCTCTGGGAGGCTAGCCCAGACTCTCCAGCGAACCATAGCCCTGAGTGGCTACCCTGAATAAACCGCGAAATGGATTCACTTTACGCCTTCATCCCGATGGATCGTCGCCTGGCAATGGCGCGTGGTGAGACGTTACCGGATCGAACGACCGGGGCGGTTTTATTTGCTGACATCTCCGGCTTCACTCCTCTTACCGCAGCACTGGTTCAGGAGCTTGGCGCACAACGCGGTGCAGAAGAAGTCCTGAACAAAATTAACCCGGTTTACGAAGCACTCATTGCTGAACTCCATCAATACGGTGGGAGCGTGATGGGCTTTGCCGGGGATTCGATCACTTGCTGGCTGGATGGCGATAACGGCCACCGGGCAGTGGCTTGCGCCCTGGCAATGCAAGAGGCAATGAAGCCATTTGCTACCGTGCTTACCCCGGCCGGCATGCCGATTACCCTGGCGATAAAGGTCGCTGTTGCCGTTGGTCCGGCCCGGCGATTTATCGTCGGCCGTCCCGATATCCAATTGATAGATGTCCTCGCCGGGGTCACGCTGGATCACGTTGCCAGTGCGGAGAAGCACGCGGAGAAGGGGGAGGTTGTCCTCCATGAATCGGCCGTTCACCCATTAGACAATCTTCTGCAGATCGTCGAATGGCGAATTGATGATGAGAAGGGGGATCAGTTTGCCGTCGTGAACGGTCTGATGCAACTGCCTGATCCCAAGCCATACCCGCCTATTCCCTCAGAGGCGCTGGCCGAGGAAGAATTACGTCCCTGGACGTTGCCGCCGGTGTATGAACGGCTGCATTCCGGTAGCCGTTTCCTGGCAGAGTTGCGCCCCAGCGTGTCATTATTTCCTCGCTTCAGTGGTATTGATTACGACAACGACGAAGATGCGGGGACCAAGCTCGACGCCTACGTCCGGTGGCAGCAGGAAGTTTTGGCCCGGCATGAGGGCTATCTGATTCAGCTAACCATCGGCGACAAGGGCAGCTATATGTATGCCAGCTTCGGCGCGCCGGTGGCCCACGACGATGATGCTGAACGGGCCGTCGCTGCTTCCCTCGAATTACGAGATATGCCTGCCCATCTGGACTATATTGATCCCGTCCAGATCGGGCTGAGCAGCGGCCGTGTGTGGGCCGGAGAGTGCGGGGCAGCTATTCGCCATACCTATGGTGTGATGGGTAACGAAGTGAACATGGCGGCCCGTCTGATGGGCAAGGCGACGCCGGGCGAAATAATTGTTCGTAGTCGCATTGCCGAAGCAACCGGACACAGTTACCGGTTTCGACAATTGGGGTTCATGACGGTTAAGGGTAGGGTAGAACCTGTTCCCGTTGCTGAACTCCTGGATAAGGTGGAAGGGTCCACCGGGCAAGCCTCGCTTTATGAAGCCCCATTGGTTGGGCGGGAAACTGAGTTACAACAACTGGATTACTTCCTTGATTTAGGGCTAACTGGACAGGGCCAGATTATGGTAATCAGTGGCCCGGCTGGTGTGGGTAAAAGCCATCTGGCTGCCGAACTCAGACAGCATGCAGCGGCCAATGGTTACCAGGTGGCAATAGCCACAAACCAGCGTACCTCCCAATCTACAGCGTACTACCCGTGGCAACAACTCCTGCATCAGATCTTTGGTCTGTTTGTTGCCCCACCGAGTGATCAATCACGGGAGGATTTTCAAGTCGAGCAGGCTTTGCTGTTGGAAAGCACCCTAACCAGCATGCACCCGTCGTGGGCAATTCGACTGCCTTTGCTGAAAGACATCCTGGGCTTGCCTATTCCTGATAACCCCACCACGGCTGCATTTGATCCCAAACAGCGCCAGGAAGCGTTGCTGGCGTTTATTATTGAGATCATCCGAAATTGGTCCGGTTCCCAGCCGTTGATGCTGGTAGTGGACAATGTGCACTGGATGGATGAAGCTTCCCGAAATCTGCTTGAAGGGCTGGCGAGTGACATCGCGGATGTACCGATCGTCCTTCTCCTCACCGTTCGACCGGAACTCGAAAATGAAGACGGCTCCTTATCGAGTTTGGCGGATTCCTTCGAATCCAACCGAATCGAATTACATGGTTTAAGCCTTGATGCCGTCGGCCAGCAACTTGAAAACTTGCTTGGTGGATCGGTATCGTTAATCGCCCGCTTGCTCATTCAGGCTAAATCGCAAGGTAACCCGTTCTTTGTGCGGGAATTGACTGACTCATTGCGAGAGTCCCAGCAATTGGTTCAGACCGGTGGGGAGTGGGGGCTTTCCGAAAGCCTGATCAGCTCGCTTCGTGCCGCAAATGCGCTTGTCTATGAGGGAGGCATCTGGGTAGTTGCCCCCTCCGCGGATCTGAATGCCGTCAGTCTGGGAATCCCGGACTCCGTTCACGGCGTTATTTTGGCTCGTATTGATCGCCTCCCAGAGGCCCACAAGCCAACCCTGAAGGTTGCCAGTGTTGTCGGGTTTAGCTTTGAGCTGGGTCTGGTGGCCCAGGTTCATCCGGCACGACCCTCTGACGAGGTACTGGGCAAGCAGATGGAGTTGCTGGATCACCGTGATTTTGTGACGCGGGATCGTGAATTGGAGCGACCTACTCATTCCCTGATATACGCTTTTCGCCAACAGGTCACACAAGAGGTGTCCTACGAAACGCTGTTGTATACCCAGCGGCGTGAACTTCACTGCACCCTTGCCAATGTCCTCCTGCAAGAGATGCCGGACGCTATCGAACAAATAGCCTATCATGCGTTTCTTGGCGAAGATTGGCGGTTGGCCCTACGCCACCAGCTATTGGCCGGACGACGGTCTAAAGCGTTGTTTGCTAATCTGCAAAGCATCGATCATTATTCGAAGGCCCTGACTAGCGCGGAACACTTGCTGCCGGAAGATACCCTTACTGAGCGACAGGAAATTTATGCCGCCTTGGGTGAATTGCAGATCAATACCGGGCAGCTTGAAGCGTCAACGGAGAATCTGGAGATGGCTCTCCGGTTGGCGAAGGATATGCAGGATGCCGATGCTGAGGCTGAGGCGTGTCGGTGGATCGCGCGTGGATTTGAAATGCGTGGGGAATATGATTCTGCCCTTGAGTGGATCGACTCCGGGTTGGGTGCACTGGGAGAACGTCTGGCGCCGGCTTCACTGGAGATGCGCCTCCTCGCCGGGTTGATTAATGCCCGACAGGGAAACTATCGTGATGCCCGCCAACAGGCACTGGCTAGCCTCCTCGCAGCCAGCGAATTGGGAGCCGTGACAATTGTCGCCCGGTCGCACAGCTTGATTGGGCATCTCGACCGGCTGCGAGGCAATACAGATTCTGCTCTGGAACACCTGCAAGAGGCACTGGATCTGTATCGAGAGGCAGAAAATTTGTCGGGTCAGGCAACCGTGCTGAATCTCCTGGCGAATATCTACTTCGATAGTGGGGACTGGAAAAAGTCCGAGGATTTCTATCGGCAAGCCGGTCAAATCTTTAACCAGTTGGGTGATGCCTACAACCGATCATTTGTAGACAACAACCGGGGTGGTATCGCGTTGAATCAGGGTCGGTTGGATGAAGCTCTGGACTTTTACGAACGTGCCCTGAAAACGCAGGAACGCATCGGCAAATCGCCCTATGTCATGGGGTTGTTGCATCTCAATCTGGGCGCAACGCAGGTCAAGCGTGGTGAACAAAGTGACGCCCTGTACCATCTCAACGCCAGCCAGGAACTGTTTGATCAGGCGCAGGCACGTGACTTCTTGCCGGAGCTTTACAGGCGCTTTGCCGAGGCCAACATCGCGATTGAAGAGTTGGACGCAGCCCGCGATTATATTCAGAAATCAGAAGAGATCGCCACGGAGCTTGCCATGAAGGGTGAAATCGGGCATGCACTTCGGGTGATCGGCCGAATTGAATTGATGGCGCAAAATTCACAACGCGCCGAAGAAGCCTTGCTGGAGGCTGTGGAGATCCTCGAAGGTGTTAGTGATGAATATGGCGTCGCGCAGGCTCATCTCCTTCTGGCCCAGCTTTATGCGGCCCAGGGTGATGCCGAGCAGTCATTGGCGCACCTGGAAGAAGCTGAACCACTCCTTCAACTACTTGGTGCAGAGCGGGATCTGGAAGCGGCTCGTGAATTGCGGGGCACAGCAACGAGTAAGCTTTAACCGGGGATCCCGCCCTCTACCTCATACCAAATCTGTAATACCAGCATGCCCCTGGCTCACTAAACCCACCCTCGTAACTGTACAGCCTGGGCGACACGCTCAATGGCAACCATGTAAGCGGCCACACGATTATTCACTTTGTGTGCCTGAGCCATCTCATGAACGGCATGGAAAGCACTGGTCATCTTGTCATCAAGACGTTCGTGAACCATGGCTTCCGGCCAATAATACTGATAGGCGTTCTGGACCATTTCAAAGTACGATACGGTGACACCGCCCGCATTGCACAGAAAATCCGGAATGACGTAGATGCCCTGGTTATATAAGATTTCATCTGCTGCCGGGGTTGTAGGGCCATTGGCGAGCTCAGCAATGAATCTGGCTTTTATCCTGCCGGCATTTCGCTCTGTAATCACGTTCTCTAGCGCAGATGGGAATGAGACCAGGACATCAAGCTCCAACAGTTCCTCGTTTGTTATTCCATCCGCATCCGGGAATCCCTTAACTGCACCGGTCTTAGCCTTATAAGCAACTGTCTCCTTAGCCGGTAGACCCTTTTTGTTAATAATCCCGCCGCGCGAATCGCTGACTGCAATCACCTTCATGCCAAGCAGTTCCTCTGCCAGTAGGTGGGCGTAGGTTCCGGCGTTGCCGTAGCCTTGAATAGCGGCCGTTTTTCCATGCAGGTCCACATCCAGTACCTTGGCCGCCTCGCGTAGCGTATAGATACCTCCGCGAGCTGTCGCATCAGCCCGCCCTTGCGATCCGCCTAGTTGCAGTGGCTTACCTGTGATAACGCCCGGCTCATGATGACCGGCTATCGCTTCGTACTCGTCCATCATCCAGGCCATAATTTGAGGGGTGGTATAAACATCCGGTGCGGGAACATCCTGTGTAAGACCTACCAGGTGGGCGACACCCCGCATAAATCCCCGTGATAGACGTTCTAATTCCCCCGGTGAAAGAGCGCGTGGGTCACAGGTCACACCGCCCTTGCCGCCCCCTAACGGGATATCAACAACAGCGGTCTTCCAGGTCATCCAGGCGGCCAGGGCACGAACCGTATCTATGGTCTCGTCCCAATGGAATCGCAGTCCACCTTTGGCAGGCCCGCGGGCGTCATTGTACTGGACACGATAGGCATGAAAAGTTTGCGTTACTCCGTTATCCATTTTTACAGGGACAGTGAAGTGAAATTCACGCATCGGCCAACGCAGAAATTCATGCATGGCAGGATCAAGTTGCAGCCTTTCGGCCGCATCGTCCAATTGCGCTTGAGCAATTGCAAATGGGTTCAGGTTCTCGGTCATGGATGGCTCACTCCTTTCCAAGATAAACAGTGGGTAGATTGAAAATGGGTCAGATGGGAAACCGGCGTATGTCGTCGGCTCCAGGAGACAATTGGGA
The DNA here is from genome assembly GCA_041390945.1 of Chloroflexota bacterium. GTDB lineage: Bacteria > Chloroflexota > Anaerolineae > Promineifilales > Promineifilaceae > Promineifilum. The sequence continues at coordinate 227,969 of JAWKOY010000020.1, read as the reverse complement.
ACCAAGACAAGCAACCCCAGTATACCACGCGACATACTAAAAGAGGGCCTGACATTCAGACCCTCTTTTACATGACAAATGACATGTCTGTCGGCGCCGTGAAACCTGCTATGCAGGCATCGGCATGTCACCTAAAGCTATGGAGATGGATTGTAATCCAGACCGTCTACTTTACCCTTTAACCCTGCGTCGTTGGCATCGAAGATGAACGCGCCAAAGTCACCCGTTAGCGTATTATACGTATATACCTTTGAGTAACTGCCTACAGCCGGCGGTACTTTGATTGCCGCCTTGGTTGTAAAGTACAGTAGTGTCCCATCGTCACTGGCGGAAAGGCTGTACGTTGAGTTTGCCTTAAGGCCGACGGTCGAACCATCCAGAACCATGTGCCAGATACCGGAGCCATCGGTACCGGAACTTGTGACGCATAAACCTAGAACATCTTCACCGCGAACACGGCCGGGAATTCCGGGAACTTTGCCGCCACTCTTGAGACTGATCAGTAGATACGCTTCACAGCTTGAGCCTACAGGCGATACCGAACCATCCAGTACAGCCAGGCCGTCAATGGCTTCGCCGCCGGTCGTAAGACCAACGTCGGCCCCTTCCAGGAAGAAGCTGAAGTGGTCGCCGTCCCACTCAAGGATATCCGACCCGGATACCTTTGTTGTGATTCCGGGGACATAGTTCTTTTTGTTGCCCAAAACCATATAAGCTATCAGGCTGCCGGTGTCAGGTACATCGAAGGCATTGATATCATGCTGCTTCCTGAGTCCGGCGTCGGCGCTACCATCGAAAAATAGTGTCCAGTCTGTCCCATTGAATCCAAGGATATCCTCACTGCTATAGCTGATGCCGTCGGTCGTCTTCCCCGGCTTGTCCGGTGAGACATAGACATCGACGGCCGCTGGTGGGGCTTCCTGGGCCGTTACTGTGAAGTATTTACCTCGGTTAACGGCTACTGCTACATTGTACCAGCCTCATCAACTGCCTGGACGAAGTACTCATATTGCCCAGCCTGCGGAACGGTAATCGTGTCCTGTGCGACACCTGTACTATTGTTATATGGCAAGTCAACCAGGGTCCAGGAGTTGCTGCTCACATGCCGGTAGAGTACCACAACTCGCATGATGCCACTGTCGTTGCCTTCCTCGGATTCATCATCAAGACGAATACGGAAGGTTATCTCCTGATTATTTCCCGGCGTAGCCTGTACTTGCCAGATTGATGGGGCAACAAAGTCCAACTCGCTAAGCGGAGACTTGTAGACAGCTACCTCCATCTCATCGTAGAGTCTTTGTGTGCCACGGGTTGCCGCATTGCCGGTTGTGCTGGCTAGGAATTGGCCGGGCACGATGACGAGACGTTGCCGGATCGTTCCGTCCACATCAAGCAGGCGATTAATGCTGACCGGATGGACCGGATACCACTGGTCCACATTGAACCGGTTTTCCGGCGTACCCGCACCCAGGTCTCCCAACGTATCCTCAAAGATGATGTTCTGAATCACGGGATCGAAGTTGCTGTTACTGTCCGTAAACGTTCCACCCAATAATAAAGCTCCGTGGACCACCTGTGTGCTTGAATCGAAATTGCGACTGGTGCGCGGTTCGATCGGTCGCCCGCCGGTGCGGTGCAGGTCGTCTTCACCCTGGATGTTGTAGTATGTACCTCGCGGCAATGTATTGGCTTCGTAATTGAAGCTCAGGTTCAATGTGGTTGCCGTCGCGGATGTAGCAGTGACAGAATTTGTGCTTAGGCCAACAGCGTTATCCAGGTCGGTTGGACCGGGTTGCGTTTCAAGCTCGATTTCAGATGCCAGAGCAGCGTTTGCTGCACTGGGGTTTTGGTCCGTCTGGTTTGGCAGTTGGACACGCTGCATGGGCAGGCCGTACAGCGTCATTTCTGCCAGGAGCTTTTCGTCGTAAACGCTTAGCGATCCGGCAGCGATGCTATTGTAGTATTCTTGCTTGGCCTGTGTGAGCGCCATGCCAATGGAGGGGTTGCCCGCAGCATTGCCGGTCGGGTTGTAACCCAGTTGCTCAACGAAGTTGACCATGAGCAGTTCGGAGTAAGCAATCAGGTCACTGTCCCCGTAACCAAAACCGGTATTGCCGATAAAGGCTGCTCCACCACGGGCAAACATCTGGGCCCAGTCAGCCCCAAGGAATGGTGCGGTTGGGTTGATTGGATAATAGATATCCTCCGCCGTCAACCCGGATTGACAACCCACCGAAAAGACTAGCGCCGCTTCCAGGTCCAGTGTTGTTTGGTTTAGTTCATCGCCATAGACCAGATTACTGCCGGTCGCATTGCCGTTTGGATAGAACAGGTTGTGGTCAAAGTGCGAGTTGAGCGAGATTAGGTCAAATCGCTTGCCGGGGGTGGCTTGCAGGACCTCACTGCGGAAGTCTGCACCATCCCATGTGTCGTCTATCAATGTGGTCACATTAGGGCCGCGAATACCCTGATCGTCAAGCTCATCTACAATTGCGGTGGCTTGATCGATCAAGAAATCATAGCCGGTGACAAGTGCCGATTCAGGGTAGAGTACTTCGTTCCCGTTCAGGAAAACGTCAATCATATTGGTGATCTCGGTTGGTGTTTCCACGAGACGGCCCAACCCATATTGTGGCAGGAATATCTCTCGTCCATCATAGACTAACGGCAATGGGGCTGCATAATAATCGTCTGTCAGTAGATACAGGTTTTCAAAGGCAGCTTTCGTTGCCGGGTCCAGGGTCTTGCTGTCGTTGTAATTCCCGTCATCATTCGGATCGGCATAGCGGCGCTGATTTGCCACCAGCGTGCCGTCGGTGATTCGCCGGGATGGTACTATCTCATCACCACCAACCAGAACCATGTACTGGAGATTTGGATAAGCGGGCAAGACATCGTACAGGTAGGCCTTGATCGTCTGAGCAACATAGTTTGCCGCCTGTGGATTTTCGATGTTGTCGTTTGCATCCCATAGCGCGTAGGCATCCCGGATATAGTAGCGGGCACTACCCTGACCGGTCCCCAGGTCATCAAGGTCTACGACAACACCATTGACCTCAGTGCCTAGCTCAGCCAACTTGGATTCCAGTGCGTTTGCCTCGCCGGGATATTGGCTCTCCATTCGTGCCTTGTCCCACAGAATTAGCGTTTCGACTGAATTATTGGTGGCTGGTGTTTGAAAGTTCGTGTTCAGCGGCTCATCAATCGTTGGTAGCGGATCATCCACTGTGACCTGCGCCTGCAACTCGAATGGCTCTCCTATGGGTGCCAGACCGAATGGCAAAACGCCTATGTAGTAAGGTCCGGTCAACTCATGAACATAATGAACAATCTCTTCATTTCCTGTGCCGGATGTAGCCGAGATGCCGACCAATGTACCGGAAATATCGCTGTCACCGATATTTCCGAGTTGACCAATATTGCCCAACTGGCCGATATTGCCTAATTGACCAATGTTGCCCAACTGGCCGATATTGCCCAATTGTCCCAAGTCTATGAGCTCACCGATATTGCCTAGCTGACCGATGTTGCCCAGTTGGCCGATATTTCCCAGTTGACCGATATTTCCCAGTTGGCCTAGCGATACGATGTTCGCCAAGTCCCGAATTTGCCCGGTCTCTTCGTCAATGTCCGGCGCATAGAGGAACAAATCGTAGTCAGCAGAGCTCGTCAGGGTAACCGTCAGGGTTGAACCGGGGGTAGTGACATCAATGACATACCAGTTGGGGTCTGTCTCAGTGAGTGCTGTATCCTCAATAACTGTGTTTTCGGGAAGGGGGATGGATTCGTCCCGTGTGTCGTTTGCATCAGCCGCAATTACTTCCACTGTAAAGGTGGTGCTACTTGTTTCTGACACATCATCCGGTCCCTGAACAACGGGATCGGCCACTAACCCAACCTCGATCGGTTCATCATCAACAGTTAGGGTGATTGTTGCCGAGCCAGTCTGGTTTTGAGCAGGAGTAATCGTGATGATGCGCTGATCGCTTGCATCCCCGGAGGAAATAGTTATGTTGCCATTGGGGATCGGGGTTTGATTGCTGGACGAAGCCGTAACAACCAGATCGCCCGGTGGCGTTTCTTCGTCGCCCACAGTGACGGTGATTGGTGTGACCGGAGTGTTCTCATATGTCGTCAAATCTTCAACTGACGAGATGGTTGGTGGATCATTGACTGCCGTGACATGGATGGTTACCAGCGCCTCGTCAGTGGGTCCTTCTGATGATGGCAGTATGACATATTCAAACGAATCGTCGCCTGCCGGTTCAACACCACTATGCACGTATGTAAAATCTCCATTGGGATCCAGTTGGAAACTGGAATCCTCAAATAGTCCTGTTTCCCCGACCAGTTCAACGTGGTATCCTGCCGGAACAACATCTGCACCGTTGTCGTTATCCACCGTAACATTGCCGGTTAGTGTGCCACCCTCAGGACGTTAAACACATCGTCTTGGGCAATGGGGAGCACATCTGATGGATCATACTCAACCGCTCCCAGGTCCGGTGCACTGCCAAATCACACGTGTATAACCGGCTCCCCGTTGGTCTGTGTAAGGTATGCTCTCACCATCCGGGATGGCGCTTTCATCGCCGGCATCAATAGCCGGACTGCTCGGTGATAGTTTGTGCGTATGAGTAGGACCGCCGTTATCTGCTAATGAGTCAAGTTGAGGGTTAATGGGAAGCCGGAGGTTCCGGCGCTGTTATCTGAGCCGCTGGCAACAATCGACTCACAGCCGGTTTCTTCGCCGTACAAGGTGTGAATTGAATATGCATAAATCTCTTCAGTTTGCATCACTACAATCCGGTTGTTTGACTGTCGGCGAGAGGTCCATATTGCCGGCAATTATTGAATGATCCAGATATACCTCAGGTACCCCGCCAGGGCAAGGCCACCACCATTTCCTGTTTGGTTAAAATCACTATCGGCCGTGTTATTCGTCAGGGTCAGGAATTGAGCGTTGAGGAGGTCACTGCGCATGAAGATGCCGCCACCACTATCTGTAGCACTATTCCCCGAAACTGTAGAATTTGTGATGTTGATCGTTCCGCCTTCGTTAAAACTCCCATCACTGTAAATGGCTCCACCGAGACCCTGTCCAGAGCCTCGGGATCATTACCGTTGCCACCCAGTCCACCATCGGCCGAATTCCCGGACAGCGTACTGCGGTAAATATTGATGTGGCCGAGATTGGCAATCGCTCCTGCCGAGGCTGGCACCACCGCCACCACCGCCGCTGCCACTGTTATAACCGTTGCCGCCAGGCACCACCGGCAAAACCGCCAGCATCACCATAGCCGGAACAACTGCCACCGCAACCGGCAAGATGTCCACCGCCACCGCCACCGCCACCGGCAAACCCACCATGACCGCCCTCACCGGCATCACCGTTTTGGCCGCCACCGCCGCCACCACCGCTGCCAAAGCCGCCGACATTGGCTGTGGCCGATCCGTATGAGCCGGCACCACCATTTGGGCCGCCCCCATTGCCGCCGGTAGACGTGGGAAATCGCCAAATACCGGGTAAGTACCACGGGCCCCTGCTCCACCGTTTGCGCTGTTATTCTGAAGCGTGGAATCGAAAATAGTAATGTAGAGGTAGGTGTTGTTAAGATCGCGCCACCCATTCCGCCACCCACCACCACCACCACCAGCACATTGAGGTGCATCATCACAGCCGGTGGCAATGGTTCCGTTCTCACCCTGAGCTACATTTCCTTCCAGGATGGTATGATCCAGATAGAGCGAGCCTGCATTGTAAATGGCACCGCCCCACTGCGCCGTACCGTTTCGAAGTGTAATGTCTTCCAGTTCAGGCTTCCATCGTAGCCGATCTCAAACAGACGGAATGGAGGAATGCCTTCGTTATCGCTACGGACGAATTTCGGCCGTTGTTCCTTCACCGGAGACTGTAATAACAATGTCGCTGGTGATGACGGGTAAACCGTTATCGCCCCCGTGCTGAGTGAGGAATTGTCAACGGTAGTTAGCCTCGTATGTTCCCGGATCGAGGATAATTGTATCCGTATAGTCTTCATTACTATTGGCTGTATTGATAGCCGTGATTAACTCACTTACCGTGCTCACAGAGATGTTTGCTGCCTCTGCAGGTGCGGGTCTGAAGAAGCCAGCCAATAACCAGCCTCCTAGGACAATTATCAGTACATGTAGACGGCGGGGAAAAGTAGTCTGACTCGGTGATTGAGATTGCATTTCGAATCTACCCTCCAACAGGGAGCAAACTAGTTCAGATTATTCTTTCTGGAACCAAAGTTCGCCTGTCTTCTACATGTTCTACTAGAGCAGTAGACACAGGCGATATAAGCAGCACCATGTGCCGTTCCGACAATGACGTGACTAGCCAGCCATTTCAACTGGTCTCTTTACTAGATGATATTTACTGGACTGCAGTATATTGAGCAGCATATATACTGTAGCATGAAATCTCACCCAGCGCATGTGGCCTGTTTAACAGGAGAATAGTGAACTTGGCTTAAGTAGGGAAGCTTAAGAATCATTATTTTCCAAAAAACGTTATCGTTGTTTAGGTGAATCGAAACCTTCCAAATTTCCCGGTGCCTGAAGCACATCATCGGTGAGATAACTATTGGAGGATAGACTAACATCATCCAAGAACATATTGCTGTTCTTGGTTTGCATTCGTCTCGGCCACAAATACCAGCGTCACAGATTGACCAGCGAAGTCGCTCAGATTTACGCTTCGTCGTATCCACCCTCCGGTATTGTTTTGATCACACAGGTAATATGCGTCGACTGCCTCATTGTTGACGGTACCACCAATATCGTCACCACATGAATCCTGAGCCGACCCATAGCCAGTAGGTAAGATACGGTCTATCGGCCGATATGGTAACCTGCTGTTCAATGGCCGACACCTCGTTCGGCGCTCCACCTAACCAAGCGATCCAGTTGCCACTGTGCGACGGCAATCCTTGTGGGGAGATCTGCGGTGATAATCTCATACCCGTAATTGGAATATTCCTTCCAGCCCGTACCGTGTCCTTTTTCGAAATTCCCATTGACCAGGTTTGAGGTCGGTGGTGGTGTAGGAGATGGTGTTTGTGTCGGAGCCGGTGTGGGAGTGAAGCCATACATGACTGACGGCAGGAACATGCCACGCGTAACGGGCACGCTGACGGTTGGGGTGGGGGTTACCGTAACCGGTGTGGACGTTGGCGTGACGGTCGCTGTCGGTGCTGGTGTTGGTGTCGCTGTGCCCAGCCCGGTTTCAGCCGCTATCAATTGCTAAACTGTGAGACACGGGTATAGACGCCGGGAAAGCCGGGGTAAGCGCAACCTGAACCCCAGCCCAGCAATACCGGCCAGTTGCCAGGTTTGTGTTGTATTGTTTTTATAACTAACGGACCACCACTGTCTCCCTGACACGAATCTTTGCCGCCTTCTTCGTACCCGGCACAGATCATGTTCGGTGTGATCTCGTTGTAGTAGGATTGGTTACAATCAGCATTGGAGATAATGGGTACCTCGACTTGGTGCAGGGTATCCGGATAGTCAATCCCACCGGGGATCGGCTGACCTCGTACATTACCCCAGCCAATGACTGTGGCGATGGTGCCCGTCGGTGCACCCGTTCCGGCATCTACCGGAACCACACCACCTATCGGCAATACAGCACCCTGGCTACCACGGAACGCCGCCTGTGTTGCCAGTTTTATGAGAGCGATGTCACTATCTTCAGTGTCAGGATTGTATGCCGGGTGAACGTGGATATCGGCGATTGCGATTCGCTGAAAGCCGGGATCGGGGGTCTTCAAATTGTGGATGCCGGCCAGCACTTCTATGTCGTCGGGATTATCTCCATCAACACAATGTGCGGCCGTTACGACCCATGAGGGACTGATCAAGGACCCGCCGCAAAACTGGTCATCATATGGATCACCTCCGGCATGGATCAAGGCAACCTGAAACGGCCACGCACCGGGTTCTGCTTCCTCTCCCCCACAATATTGGGTGAGGGGCCTGGCTCGCCAGCAAATGCGGACGCTTGCACCAGAAGTAATAGACCTGCGCAGAGTGCAAGAAGTACTCCAACTATGATGGAGCGCCGGGGTGGTCTGAAACGATCATGTGAGCTGAACTGTTTCATATTAAGGTAATATCCTTCAAGCCTTGATTTCCATGGGCGAAAACTGGTTGGTTCCCGTAAGCCCGGCGATTATGGCGCGGTCCGACCGTTAATACAAGGACAATAAGGCTACTCAAATCCAGATTTGGCGATTCGCGGTCATCAGGCTACAAAATGAAGGGCAAAACGCTATGTTGCAGTGCTTAGGAGAGACCACGTGAGACAAAGTTACCTCCGAATTCGATTGGCAGGAAGTGGCTCGGCTGGCGTTTGCGTCACGCATGATGGACAATTGGAAGAGAATGAGCTTACCACAAGGTCTGGTAACCTACCAGTTTTCGGCGCGCGGGCATGAACTGGGCCAGTTACTGATCAGCCAGCTCCTGACCGAACCGATGGACGCCGCCAGTGTATTACCGCTCACGGCCGTTTATGCTGGGCAGTGGCCTGACACTTGAAGAAGCACTGGCCTCTGATATGGCCCGTGAGGGGCAGTATCAGCAACGGCCGGGATGTCGGTGTGGTGTTTAATCTACCGCGTCGCAACCGGGCACTGGTCCTGCCCATGGCGGCCAATGTGGGCTCTCAATATACCCCGGCAGCGGGTTGGGCCCAGGCCATTCGCTATCGCGTCAGTCAATTGGGTGAACGCAAGGCTGACCAAAGTATTGCTGTCGTCTTTGGTGGGGAAGGGTCTGTCGCCAGCAACGGCTTTTGGTCGGCTATGACCATGGCTACAACGCTTGAACTCCCTCTCCTGTTCGTCATCGAAGATAACAGTTACGCCATTTCGGTCAAGGGCGTCTTCAGACTCCGGGCGGGGACATAGCGTAAGCCTGGCCTTTCCATGGGTTGACGGTTTGGGACGGCAGCGGTACCGAGCCGGCAAAAACGGCTGAGCTGGTCAAGACGGCCGTTGCCCATGTGCGATCCGGCGCAGGGCCGGGACTTCTGCGTCTACGGGTGCCGCGACTCTCAGGACATTCCAGCGTGGATAATCAGGCTTATAAGACGGAAGAGGGCGTGCTGCCAGTGGGCGCAAGACCCCATTGAAGCATTACGAACTTATCTGGTTCCGGCCCTGATGGATGAAGCCGCCTGGGAATCGTTACGGGAATCCGTTGAAGCCGAAGTGACTGAAGCACGCCGGTCAGCGAAGCCCAGCCCATGGCCGACCGATCCACAGTGACAGATCATGTCTTTACGGTGCCGGGCAAACCGCAATTAGTGGGAGGTCTTCTTGTGGAGGGAATTACCCTGCCCGAAGGATCTCCGCATCCGTCGACGGCCGATCCCCGCCGGGTGAATATGATTGAAGCTATCCGCCGGACACTGGATGTGGAACTGGCGATGAACCCGCGCTGTCTCCTGTTCGGTGAGGATGTTGGTCTGAAAGGTGGGGTGCACGCGGCCACCCTGGGACTGCAAAGCAAGTATGGAGAGGAACGGGTTTTTGATACCAGCCTCTCCGAAGAAGGCATCATTGGCCGGTCGGTTGGGATGGCGCTGGCGGGGCTGTTGCCTGTGCCCGAAATTCAGTTTCGTAAATACGCCGATCCGGCGACCGAGCAGATGCACAACTGCGGCACGATCCGCTGGCGCACGACTAACCGCTTTGCCGCGCCGCTGGTAGTTCGGTTGCCCGGTGGGTATCGCAAGATTGGCGATCCCTGGCATAGCGTCACAGACGAAGCGGCGCTGGCTCACTCCGTTGGTTGGCAGGTCGCCTTTCCGTCTAATGCGGAAGATGCAGTTGGTTTGTTGCGTACGGCGCTGCGCGGGAATGATCCGGTCTACTTCTTTGAGCACCGGGCCATGCTGGATGCGGGTTGGGCCAGACGGCCGTATCCGGGCGATGATTACATGTTGCCCTTTGGGCAGGCCAGGGTCGTTCGCGAAGGGAGCGACCTGACTGTCGTGACCTGGGGCGCCATGGTAGAGCGCTGCGAAACGGCTGCGGCCGATCTATCGGCCGATATTGAGATTATTGACTTGCGAACGATTGTGCCCTGGGACAGGGAGACCGTTCTCGCTTCGGTACGTAAGACATCACGGTGTCTCATCGTCCATGAGGATATCGAGTTTGGCGGCTTTGGGGCCGAGATCGCCTCAACCATCGTCAGCGAAGCGTTTCTGGACTTGGATGCACCGGTGGAACGACTGGGTGCGCCGGCCGTGCCGGTGCCGTTCAGCACCGAGTTGATGGAGGGGATGATTCCTCGCCGCGATCAAATTCGTGAGCGAATGGAACGTATCCTCGAATTCTAGATAGGCGCGCCGAGGTTGACTTTGGTAACCCGGTGACTATACTAGAACCTTGAATAGCGAAAGGCAGTGATTGAGACGAGTACGCCGGACCGGTTTGGTCAGCGAGTCTGAGTAGGTGCAAGTCAGGCACAAGCTCCCGGCCGAAAATCCCTCAGGAGCCGCCAGCCGAAAAACCGTAGAGGTTGAGTAGACCTGGCCGTAGTCATCCCTCGTTACCGGGATTGCGACAATGTTTGTTGTCGAATGAGCGCCGGGTTATTGGCCCGGAAGCTGGGTGGTACCGCGGAGACTATGCGCCTTCGTCCCATGTGTGGACGTGGGCGTTTTTGTTTGGGAGCAGAATGATGAGTGAACTGTTGTATGTAACCGATGCGTATCTCAGAGAGTTTCCGGCGACTGTTGTCGAGCATGTTGACAACGGCGTGGTGCTGGATCAAACGGCATTTTATCCCGGTGGTGGCGGCCAACCGTGTGATGCCGGAAGCTTGACCAACGGTGAGCAGGCCTGGGCGGTAACGGCCGTCAAGAAGGTGAACGGCCAGCCGGTCCACTTCATTGACGGTGAGCTTCCTCCGGTTGGGACGAACGTGACCGGTCAACTGGACTGGGACCGTCGCTACAGTCTGATGCGCACCCATACGGCCATGCACATCCTCTGTGGGGTGGTGTGGCGTGATTATGGCGCACAGGTGACCGGCGGCAATATGGAACCACTGGAAGGTCGCATGGATTTCGAGTTTGAATCCATGAGCCAGGACCTTGTTGCCGCCATTGAGGAATCCATCAACAAGGAAGTCGAGGCAGCACTGGCCGACCCATGTGCGCATTTTGCCGAGGGAAGAGGCGTTCGCCATTCCCGATTTGATTCGTACCAAGATTAACCTGTTACCTGAAGGGATTACCGAAGTGCGAACAGTGGAACTGGAAGGACTTGACCTACAGGCCGACGGCGGCACGCATGTCGCCAACACCAGTGAAGTCGGCCGTATTCGCGTCACGAATTACAAGAGCAAGGGCAAGATCAACAAGCGTATTTACCTGGCGCTTGGATAGCAGAGAATCATGCGCTTTATCATCCACCAGCAACGTTACGAGAAGCCCATCGCAGCGGGACAGTTGCGCTATGAGCGAGACGGTCAACCAACCGGCGCGGTGGAACAGTTTCGGATGACGGCCGCTGTGGATGGCTACCGGTTCCTGCGAGTCGATCTGGATGCACAGCAGGCCCCGTCACGGCGCTCGACGCTGTATCACATGACGCTTAATCCTGACGGCCGACCGGAACAATTGAAGTATCGCTTCTGGGGTGACGGTCTGGAGATCTCCGGGACGGTTGTTTGGGAAACCGAGCAGCTAACGGCGCTGCGAACCGTTAACGGGACTGATTATGAGGAGGAGTCGAATGCCTCTGCATTCTGGTTCCCCTCGGCGGCCGGTTTGTCCCTGTTACGACCACTGGCCGGTGCGGACGAACCTACGTCGGCCGTTACCCTGAATCAGGACACGGCCGTACCCGAACAGGCAATGGCACTGTACCGGACAGAGGTTTCCGTGCAGGAGAATGAACCGTACACATTCTTCGTAACCGGCGAATCATATGACGCCTGTGGGTATGAGATTCGCTGGGATGAACAGGCGCGCCGGGTGTGGCTCCATGAAAATGGCTGGCCGCTGAAAGTTTGGCGCGATGACGGCCTGTCCGCAATCAGTACACAACTGGTTATTTATTAATAGGATTTATTTGAGTTAGACGGAAAAAGGCATTGACCATGGCTTTTAAAGATGTATCGAACAAGGTGGATTTTGTCGCCCTCGAACGGGATGTGTTGCAGTTTTGGGCGGAGAACCAGTCGTTTGACGAACTGCGCCGGCTGCGCGCCGAGACCGAACCGGAATACGGTATCTTCAGTTTCATTGACGGGCCGATAACTGCCAACAATCCGATGGGCGTCCACCATGCCTGGGGGCGGACATATAAGGACCTTTACCAGCGCTATCAGGCCATGCAGGGTAAGAACGAACGCTGGCAAAACGGGTTCGACTGCCAGGGCCTGTGGGTTGAGGTGGAAGTCGAGAAGCAACTGGGCTTCAAGTCCAAGCGCGATATTGAGGCGTTTGGGCTGGCTGAATTTGTCAAGCTCTGCAAGGCGCGCGTGCTGCGCTATGCGGCCGTTCAGACCGAACAATCCAAACGGCTGGGTTACTGGATGGACTGGAATAACCCTGATGAGCTGCGGCGGCTGGCCGATCTTCTTGAGGAGGATCCGCTCCAGGTCGTTACCGTTGAAGGCCCGCTGGGGCCGGTGACCGGTACGGTTGAGCAGGTTGTCGGTCAATTGGGATTGCCGCAAATGGGCGGCTCCTACTTTACCTTCAGCGATGAAAACAACTACCAGATCTGGGGCTTCCTGAAGCAATGCCACGAAAACGGCTGGCTGTACAAGGGTCGGGACGTGATGCCCTGGTGCGCGCGCTGCGGCACCGGTATCAGTCAGCACGAGATTGTGACGGACGGCTACCAGGAAGTCTCGCATGACTCGGTTTTCCTGCGCTTCCCGCTGGTCGGCCGTGAAAACGAGGCCCTGCTGGTATGGACGACGACACCCTGGACGCTTTCCAGCAATGTCGCTGCGGCCGTCGGACCGGACCTGGATTATGTGCGGGTGGTCAGCCCGGAGGACGGCTGGACCTACTACCTGGCCGAAGGCGCGATGAAGAACACGCTCATCGGCAAGGACAATGAGGTGGTCGGCCGTTTGAAGGGGATGGATATGGTTGGCTGGGAATATGCCGGACCATTCGACGAGTTGCCGGCCAGCCAGGAGGCATTTGCCGCCGCTAGCTATACTCACCATGTTGTGCCCTGGAAGGATGTCGGCGCAGAGGAAGGAACCGGAGTTGTCCATATCGCTCCCGGCTGTGGCGCGGAGGACTTTGGCCTTAGCAAGGAGTTCGATCTACCGGTCGTGGCGCCACTGGACGAAAACGGCGTTTATGTGAAAGGCTTTGGCTGGTTCAGCGGCCGCGAGGTGCTCACTGTTGCTGATGATGTCTTTACCGCACTGCGTGAGAAAGGGTTGCTTTATCGCAAGCAGCGTTACTCCCACCGCTATCCCCATTGCTGGCGCTGCGGTACGGAGCTGGTCTACCGGTTGGTGGATGAATGGTTCATCAGCATGGGCCCGGTTTACGACAAGCCACGCGAGGAACTGACGGTTGCTGAAAAAGAAGCCAGCCTGCGGTACCAGATCATGGACCGCGTGGATCAGATTGACTGGTATCCCGGTTTCGGCCGTGATCGGGAGATGGACTGGCTCCGCAATATGCACGACTGGATGATCAGCAAGAAGCGCTACTGGGGATTGACCTTGCCGATCTGGGTCTGTGACGACTGCAATGAGTTTGTGGTTGTCGGCAGTAAAGAGGAATTGCAGGAACGCGCCGTCGAGGGGTGGGATGAGTTTGATGGTCATACACCCCATCGGCCCTATGTAGACGCGGTGAAGATCGCTTGCCCTCATTGCGGCGGCAAGGCGACCCGTCTGGCCGATGTCGGCAATCCCTGGCTGGATGCCGGTATTGTGGCCCTGAGCACGTTGCAATACCGCACCAATCGCGAGTTTTGGGACAAGTGGTATCCGGCCGATCTCATCACGGAAAGTTTTCCCGGCCAGTTTCGTAACTGGTTCTATAGCTTGTTGGCCCAGAGCACGGTCCTGGCCGAGGAACCGCCGTTCCGCAACCTGTTTGGTTACGCCACACTTTACGCCGAAGACGGCCGGGAGATGCACAAATCCTGGGGCAATTCGATTGAGTTCAACGAAGCGGCCGAACAGATGGGTGCGGATACGATGCGCTGGCTCTACGCCGGCAGCAAGCCGGAGCAGAATCTGCTGTTCGGCTACAACCGTGGCGATGAAACGCGCCGCCAGTTCCTAATCCCGCTCTGGAACGTCTACTCCTTCTTCGTTACTTATGCTCAACTGGACGGATGGACACCGGACGGGAGCGGCATGGCCGCGCAATCCCCGGTGGATGCCAATGCCCATATGGATCGCTGTATTGTGGAGCGGCTTAATGAAACGACTCTGGCCGTCAGGGCGGCGCTCGACAAGTACGATGCCGAACGGGCGACCATGAATCTTGAACTCTTGCTGGATGATCTGTCCAACTGGTATGTGCGCCGTTCGCGTCGCCGGTTCTGGAAGAGCGAAGCGGACGATGACAAATCGGCCGCTTACGCAACGCTCTACCATGTGCTGGTTGAGTACATCAAGTTACTGGCGCCGTTCGTACCGTTTGTGACGGAATCCATGTACCAGAATTTGGTGCGTGGTGTCAATGCCGATGCGCCACAGAGCGTCCATCACCAACTTTACCCGTCGGCCGATGCTTCGACGCTGGATCAACGGTTGCTGGACAAAATGCGTCTGGCGATCACAACGGCCGCCCTGGGACGTTCGGCGCGTGGTTCGGCCGATGTGAAACTTCGCCAGCCGTTGGCAAAGGCTAAGGTATTCGTTGGTAGCCAGCAGGAACGGGACGATCTGGTCGAGCTGGCGGACGTTCTGAGCGAGGAAATCAACGTTAAGGAGATTGAGATCGTCTCCGAAGTCGGCGAGTTGGTGAACTATAAGCTACTGCCAAACAATCGAGTCCTGGGACCTAAACTGGGCCAGCACTTCCCGGCGGTTCGTCAGGCGCTGGGTGAACTGGACCCGGCCCTGGCTGCGGCAAAATTGCAGGCCGGTGAAGCATTGGAACTCTCCGTGAACGGGGAGACCGTGTCTCTGGAGGATGACGATGTTCTGGTCCAGACGGAATCTCGCGGCGGGTTGGCTGTTGCCAGTGAGAAAGGCGTCACGGTTGCGGTGGATACAGCCCTCACGCCGGAACTGGTCCAGGAAGGGTACGCTCGCGATCTGGTACGCACCATCAACAACATGCGCAAGGATGCCGGGCTGGACATTGCTGACCGCATACGACTGGGTTACACGGCCGATGAAAGTGTAGCCCTGGCTCTGATGAACTACGCCGCCTACATCCAGCAGGAAACACTGGCAACGGAGCTTGTACCGGAACCGTTGATCAGTGCGGATTATTCGCAGACGGTTGATATTAGTGGAAACAGCGTCACGCTCTTGTTGACGAAAGTGTAGCACCCTTTATCCCGTTCCGACTCGAACTGATTATCTCCAGATGCCCTCTACCGTCTGGAGATAATCAGTAGTTTGTGAGTAATTATCTGGCTTCCTCTGAATAGCTGTTGCCAACGGTAGCTCCATGCGTGACCATTCTGCCCAAGATTGTTATCATACCGCCCTATGTCCAGGGTAATTCTCGCGTTCCTTATCGGTTTTCTTGCCCTCTTCGCCGCTGCTGCGGGGTGGGCATCCCATAGCCAGGCACAGGAAGAAGAGCAGCCGCCGTTGTTGGTTGTCGATCCGCCCTCCAACTGGTTGGAACGGGTTGTCTCGATTGACGACCTGGAACCCGTTCCCGGCGACCCCCGGACGATAGAAGCCGCCGCCGGGGCGGATACTTGTGTGGACGCGACCGGCCTGACGCTCAGTTTCTTCAGTACGGCCGACGGTAGCGCCACATTGACCAACCCATATACGGAGCAGGAAAGTGATCCCCGCCTGATGTGTATGTGGGGGACACCTAACAACCAGCGAGGGTATCGTACGATTTGGTACCGGTACGTGGCAACGGATACCGGACAAGTGACCATCACAACACGCGGGACTAACTACGACACAGTCCTGGCGGTCTATACCGGCGGCTGCGAAAGTTTGCTATCCATTGCGTGTAGTGATGATTACCTAAGCTTGCAGTCACAGGTTTCCTTCCAGGCTGTGCGTAACCAGACCTACTATATTGAGGTGGCGGACTGGCAGGCTGCGGTTTCACCTCAAGCGATCCTGGCTTTTTCGGCCGTGATGAACGGCAAGGAGACGCAGTGGGAGCAGGTGGGCAATATCCCGTTTGGCGGCATCAGCCGTCATGCCGTCGCCCAACAGGGATCGGAGATCTATCTGATTGGCGGCCAACAAAACCTGACGGCCTTCCCGACAATTTCCAACCAGGTTCAACGGTACCATGCTGACACCGGCCAGTGGTCAATCCTGGCATCCATGCCCGGCAGTGGTTATTCCAATACAACAGCCGTTCAAATCGGCGGCAAGGTATATGTCCCCGGCGGCTTTAACGGAAACACAACTGCCTATGACGGAACCCATTGGGTCTATGATATTGCGACTGATTTCTGGTCAACCGCACCCTCCATTCCAGCGAATCTCTTACCGGATGGACTGACGTTTGCCTGGTCAGAAGCCGTGGCCGACCCATCCGGCCAATCCTATTACCTGGTTGGTGGTCTTGCCAGTCAGCCGGCCATTGACCCGGACGCTATTGTCGTAGATGAAACATACAAGTTTACGCCGGGTACAGGGCAGTGGCAGGCGCTGACACCGATGACGACGGCACGCTATGCCCACACCGCCGCCTGGGTAAGTCGTGGGAATCGCGGTCTGTGTGTGGCCGGTGGCCTGACTCCCGGAATGGACGCTGATGGCAACGCTGTGACCATCCTGCTGACGGATGCTGAATGTTACAATCCCAACACGGGTAGCGGTTGGGTAGCGACAGCTCCCCTGAACTTCCCGCGGTACAATGCCGCCAGCGCCATCGGTCCGGATGGTAACTGGTATATCTTTGGCGGTCTTGATGTTTCCGGTGCGGTGGCGGAGACTGAGGTATACGACCTGATTGCCAACAGTTGGAAACTTCTGGATAGTAGCTACAGTCTGGGTGGTCGGCCGAATGATCCGGCGCGGGCCTGGCCTGTCGGTGCGTTTGTCGGCAACAACCTCTGGGTGTTCGGCGGGAATGATTACCCGGAGCGTCGGGTGATTTCCTCGTTCAAGCGTATCAATGTGGCGCCGAATCAGGTGCCGTTGTTTAATCGCCTCCTCATCCCGTTTACTACGGCCGGAGGAGGAGCGAACTTTTTGAATTCGGCCTCTCCGCTGGCTCTCAATGCACCGGCTACAGGTCGATTTACCGAATCAGACCAGTTCTACAACGCGTACTATTTCGACTGGTTTGAATTTGGCCGGGCCAGTGTTCGCCTGACCAATATCCCGTCCGACAGCAATTTCAACGTTCTCGTTTACGATAGCCAGAAACGATTACGTGGTCAGGGGGATGTGCTCTTTGGCGGCGAGAAGTGGGTGGATGTTACCCTGGAACCGGGTCGCTATTACGTCCTGGTTGAGCGTCTTTTCCCCAAGGACCTGCCGGACCCCAACGATTACTATAATCTCTTGTTGACGAAATAAGCTGAACCCAACTTCAACCGGAGCAAGCCTATGCCCATCCGTGTGCTTCACTTTGCCGATGCCCATATTGATATGGCGAATTACGGCCGTCATGATCCCGTGACCGGTCTGCCGCAGCGCGTTGTCGATTTCCTCAATGCGCTAGATCAGATTGTAGATGCGGCTATTGAAGAGAAGGTTGATCTGGTGTTGTTCGCCGGGGATGCCTATAAGGACCGCAATCCGCAACCGACGTTCCAGCGGGAGTGGGGCAAGCGGATGATGCGCCTGTCGGAAGCCGGGATTCCCACCCTGTTGTTAATCGGCAACCACGACATTGCCCCGGCGGAAAACCGGGCTCATACGCTCCAGGAATTCAAGACGCTGGGAGTACCCCATATGCACGTTGCTGATGACGGCCTTCAGGTTTGGGGGCCGGAGGAACTGGGCATTCCTGTGCAGATTATCAGCCTGCCCTGGGTGATGCGCAGTAAATTCATGGCGCGCAATGAAGTGTCAGGGCTGACAGCCGCGGAGATCTTCACCCTGATCGAAAATCGTGTTGAGAGTGCTATTGAGGATGTTATTGAGCAGACTGACCCGGATTTACCGTTAATTTTCACTGCTCATGCCAGTGTGTCCGGTGCCAAGTTCGGCAGCGAGCGTCAGGTAATGCTGGGACAGGAGTTGACCTTAAGCCGCAAGATTGTCAGCAATCCCCATTTTGATTATGTGGCTCTCGGCCATATTCATAAACACCAGTCATTAAACGACCATCCGCCGGTTGTCTATGCGGGTTCTATTGAGCGCATTGATTTTGGTGAGGCACGTGAGAAGAAGGGCTATGTCCTGGCCGAAGTGGAACATGGCGCGGCATCATGGCGGTTTGTTCCCTTGCAGACACGGCCGTTTCTCGACCTGAGAGTCGAAGTGCGGGATGCGTCCCGTTTTATGGAGAGTGTGTTTAATCAACTTCCGGCCCCGGAGAAGGTGAAGGACGCCATTTGCCGTATTACGCTGATTTATCCTCAGGACCTGGACCCTCTGCTGGATGAAGAAGCCATCCGCGAGCAACTGAAAGACGCCTTTGAGTTACGCATTGTACGGCAGCGGTTGCTGTCCAAGCGATCGCGGCTGGGTGACACAGTTGCTGTGGAGAGTTTGTCGCCCTATGAATTGCTGGACCTGTACTGGCAGACGAAGGAAATGCCTGTGGATGAGCGTGATGAGTTGATCACCCTGGCCCGCGAAGTTCTGTCCCCTGAATTCTCCGGGTCAGATCCGGCGACGGCTGCTGATAATCAGGTGGATGAAGCATGATCCCTTTGGAGATTCGGTTAACCAACTTTCTCAGCTACCGCGAACAGGCGGTCGTGGATCTGCGGGCTGTCCATCTGGCCTGCATCTCCGGCGCAAACGGGGCCGGTAAGTCTTCGTTACTGGATGCCATGACCTGGGCGTTGTTTGGCAAGAGCCGGGTCCGTAGTGATGATGATCTCGTTCATACGGCGGCTAATAGCGACGAAGGCGCTGAGGTCGAATTCCTGTTTGACATGGAAGGTGCGCCGTATCGTGTTTGGCGGCGCAAACGGGCTAACAAGTCAACCGAGCTGGAGTTCCAGGTGGGCGAGGAGGGCGATAGAGAAATCACCTGGCATTCCCTGACAGAATCACGAATCCGTGAGACGCAGGTGGCCGTTGAACGCGTTCTGCGCATGAATTACGATGTGTTTGTCAACGCCAGTTTCTTCCTGCAAGGGCAGGCGGACGAATTTACCAGTCGAACGCCGGGAAGGCGCAAGGAAATACTGGCCGAGGTTCTGGGTGTTACCCAGTGGGATGCGTACAGTAAGCTTGCCGGAAGCGAGCGCCGGGAAACGGAAACAGAGAGCCAGGTTATCGGCCGACGGATGGAAGAAGTGGTTGCGGAGCTGGCCGAGGCTGAGGAACGGCAACGCCAACTGGAAGAGGCAACGGCTCAGGCAGCGTCTGCCGGTAAGCGACTGGATGACAAGCAACAACTCCTGCAACAGGCCCAACAGATTCAGAAGCTGATCGACCAGCAGGAGAAACAGGCTGATGGATACGCCAGAGACCTACTCGCCACCCAACGTGATCTGGAACGACTGCAGCAGGTCATTGCTGATCGTAGCCGCGAGTTGGCCCGGCATGAGACAGTGGTAGCTGATGAGCCGCAGATTGAGGCTGATTTTAAGGCCTGGTCCGTGGCTGATGCAGCGTTTCAGAAATGGCAGTCGCTAGCTGACAAGGCCCACAAGCTGGAACAACAACAACACCCGCTGACGGTAAGCATAGCAGCGGAACGATCCCGTCTGGAGCAACAACTTCAGGGATTGAAAGCGCAGGAAGAATCCGTAGCTGCCGGGGCTGTGGAGAAAGAGACTTTGCGCTCTGATCTGGAAAGCTGGCAGCGCGACTTGGCCGACCTGGAAGAGCAGGCTAAGGCCCTCTCTACAAAGGAGACTCGGTTACGCGATCTGGAGATGGAGACACAACGACTGGCCGGAGAGCGCCAACGGTTTGAGCAGGATTTACAGCGCCTGTCAGGGGAACTGGAGCGTGTTGAGGCTGCGCGAGCAGAACGGCCGCAGGTGCAGTCTACATTGGATAATGCGCAGGCTCGCGTGGTCGAACTCTCAAAAACCCTGGACGATTTGGGACAGCGAGGTGAACAGGCTGCCGGCTGGGTGGCCGAACGTGAGCAAATGATCGCTCAGCGAACGCAACTGGAAGCGGAGGCGGAGCGGGAGAAAGCTCGCATTGAGCAGCTTAAATCAGAATCTGGTGCAGAGTGTCCGTTGTGCGGGCAGCCGCTGACTGCCAGTCATCGCGACGACGTAGTGCAGCAGCTTGAAGAAGGATTGGAGCAGAAGCGGCAGGCGTATCGTCAGGCGCGCGAGCGAGAGACCTGGCTAAAGGATCAGTTAAGCGGGCAAGGCGATCTGGCTGCCCGGCGGGACCGCCTGCAACAGGAGTACAGAGCTGAACAACAGAAGGTATCGACGGCCGTCGCTCGGTTGGAAGCCATTGACCAAGCGGTTAAAGGGTGGGCTGAGTCTGGGAATGATGCCCGGATTTCGGAGCTCAAAACCTGGTTAGATAAGCAGCCACCGCTAGCCGAGACACAGACACAACTTGATCTGCTACAAAAAGAGCTTGCGCAAAAGCCGGAGCTGGATGAGGCGATACGCACCAGGCGACAACAAATCACCAGGGCGGAATCGCGGCTGGAGCAAATAGAGCGTCAAACGAATGAATGGGAAACAGCGGGACGTTTGAAGATGGAAACGGCCGCGACCCAGTTGGAGTCAGATCAATTCGCCCTGGAGGAGCGGCGTCTTCTGGCCGAGCTACAGCAGGAAATGGACGCCCTGGCATATGATCCGGATCAACATGAAGCGGCGCGGGTCCAACGCCAAACGCTGATTGCTGCACCTGAACGGCATCAGGCGCTGGGTCAGGCACAGGCTGCTCTCAAACCGATTCGCGAAGCCCTGGCTGAGTTCACTTCCCAACAGACCGCAATGCTTGCCAAACAGGCAGAACAGAAGACCCAACACGAAACGGCACTTGCTGCGCTGCAATCCTTACAGGAAACGGCCGTTGACCCGGTCGCGCTCGAAGACGAAGTTATTCGTTTACGCGAAGAACTTTCCCGGGCCAGTCAGATTGTTGGCGCTGCCAAACAGAAAGTGGATGTCCTGGAGGACCGGCGGCAGCAGACGAAGGAACTCGAAAAAACCCAACGGAAACTGGATCGTCGTATTCAGCAGTTAAAAATGCTGGAGGAAGCATGTGGCCGAAATGGCGTCCAGGCGTTGCTTATCGAGCACGCATTGCCTGAAATTGAAGAACGGGCGAATCAGTTACTTGACCGATTGTCGGGTGGCGCGATGCGGGTGACCTTTGAAACACAGCGCGAACTGAAGAGTCGGGAGGCAACCGCGGAAACATTGGAAATCCATATTGCCGACTCCGCCGGGGAACGGCCGTATGAAAACTACAGCGGCGGTGAACAGTTTCGGGTCAACTTCGCGGTGCGGCTAGCGCTATCACAGGTTCTGGCTCATCGGGCCGGTGCCCGGTTGCGCACACTGGTTATTGATGAAGGATTCGGCAGTCAGGACCCGGAGGGCCGTCAGCGGCTGGTTGAGGCGATCAATGCGATTCAATCGGATTTTGACTGTGTTCTCGTCATTACTCACATTGACGAACTGCGTGATGCCTTTCCGGCACGAATTGAAGTGACGAAAACGAACAGTGGGTCACACGTGAATGTAGTTGCCGGACTGTAAGAGAAAGGGGAGCTATTCAGTCGGAACGGACTGACGATAGGCTGTGGCTCGCAGTGCAAATTGAACCAGATCGCGCAGCGCCTGATGGCCTTCATGTTCGGGGTTGGAGTGGGCTATGACGTTGTAGATAACTTCATCAATGGCCCCAACCAGTGCCTCGGCCGTCCGGCGAACATTCTGGTCAGGAATGCTCTGCTGCTCCATAGCCTCGGTTAGGGGTTTTTGCCAGGCCCGAACCAGCTTGTCCCGAAAATCCGCCTGCCGTTCGGCCAGTGCGGGGATGGAACCCGGACCACTCACCAGCACCAATTGCACCACAGCCGGTTCATACACGGCTACATTGAGGTAGGCATTAACGGCCGCTTCAATCTGTAACGGCAGCGTCCTACGGCTGTTCAACGCCTGCTGGATGGTTTGCAGCAGGAATGCGGCCGTTTCATCAAACAGGTGGACAAACAGCGTTTCCTTGTCGGGGAAGTAGAAGTAAAAGGTACCGACTGCGACATCGGCTGCAGACACAATGTCACGAACCGTGGAGGCGTGATAACCTTGCTCTGCGAAGACCGTTACGGCTGCCTGCATCATGGCCGCCCGCTTGGCATCCTTCTTTTTACGTGTCTTTTCTGTACTTTGGTATGGCATACTGACGGCGTATGATAGTGGGAATGGGTTAAAATGACAATATGCCCCTGACGCTAACCATCAATCCGAACGATGAGACCCCGGTTTATCGCCAGCTATACCGCAACTTGCGTGACCGGATTCTCACTGGGGATTTACTGCCGGGATCGCGTTTGCCGTCCAGCCGGACGCTGTCCCAACAACTCGGTGTGGCCCGTGTGACCGTAACGCAGGCGTATGACCAGCTTGCTTCAGAGGGTTTTGTGGAGTCGCGCTCCGGCTCCGGGACCTATGTCACCCAGGATCTGAATAAGTCAGATAGCCGTTCAAAAGGAATGCTCCCGGCAAACCAGACACTTACTGCATGGGGTAAGCTGGCGTTGAATCTGGGACAGGATCAGGCGGCTGGTGAGGATGCAGGGCGTATTGAAATAGACTTCGGTCTGGGACGGCCGTTTGCCGAGGATTTTCCCTACGATGTCTGGCGTCGTTTGCTGGCCCAATACCTGTCGACAGATGATGCGGTTCTTTCACGGTATGGATCGGCCGCAGGATTTCGGCCGTTACGGGAAGCACTCGCTGGTTACCTGAATGATGTGCGCGGCGTTCGCTGTACGATGGATCAAGTAATCATCGTCAGTGGCGCACAACAGGCACTGGATATTCTGGCGCGATTATTGCTCCAGCCGGGAGATCATGTCTTGCTGGAGTCTCCGGGTTACCCGGATGCCCGCACGATCTTTCAACTGCATCAGGCCGAACTGCTTGGCCTCCCGGTGGATGATGATGGCTTGCCGGTGGATACGATCCCGGCGGAGTGGGATGCGAAGCTGGTCTTCGTGACCCCGGCCCACCAGTTTCCCCGTGGAGGGACAATGCCCCTGGCCCGGCGGCACAAGTTAATTGCCTGGGCCGCTGCCCACCGAGCCGTGATTGTCGAGGATGATTACGACGGGGACCTCCGCTACGATGGCTTTTCGCAGTCAGCATTACAAGGACTGGATGATCAGGGGCGGGTGGTTTATCTGGGTACCTTCTCCAAAGTTCTTTTTCCGGCACTACGCCTGGGCTATCTGGTCCTGCCGGACTGGCTGGTTCCCCCGTTTGTACGCGCCAAGGACCTGGTAGACCGTGGCGCGCCAACACTCACCCAGGCCGCGATGGCTGACTTCATCAACGAGGGTCATTTCGAGCGTCACATACGACGGCTGCGCCGACTATATGGAGTCAAGCGGGCTATCCTGGTTGGCGAGCTTGAGAAAAAGCTTGGCAAACGGGTGCGCTATTCGCCGGTCGAAGCCGGGCTGCACGTCCTGGTTTATCTGGAGCCGGGATTGGAAGAAGCCCAGGCTGTACATGAGGCGGCCGTCAGAGGGGTCCGTGTTTATCCGGGAGCACGGTTTCACCTGGAACACAATCCACCGGCCTCTATCATACTGGGCTTCAGCGGCCTGCGGGATGAGGCGATTCGCGAAGGTGTGGATCGCCTGGCGCTTGCCATTGATGCCTGCCGGAATGAATCGCCTCCGGCTGAGTGATCAGGTGAGGTTGGAAAACCAAATCCAAACCACATAGGCGATATATAGGCCAATGAGAATTGCGCCCTCAATGCGGCTGAGAAGCCGACCGGTTGTCATGAATATCAGCAGAATGACTACTGTTCCCAACAAGATTAACGCCGATTCCCACAGACCCGTATTGCCAATCTCAACGACACCGGGGCGCAGAAGCAGAACAATTAGCCAGGGTAGCCCTAAACCAATGGTAATATCGAAAATATTGGACCCAATGGCATTGCTGATTGCCATATCCCCGCGACCTTCGCGGGCGACGAGTGCCGAGGCGATCATATCCGGTGCTGACGAGCCCGCCGCCAGTATGGTCAAGGCCACCAGAATGGACGGCACGCCAATCGCTCCGGCTAGCAAAACGGAACTCTCCACCAGCAAATAGCTTATTCCAACAATGATGATGATCGCGACGATGAAGGCGCGGCCGTAGCTCTTGTGGGGGTCTCCGGTTAGCAGCCCCAACCCGCGACTGATGAACTGAGTGACCTGATAATACACACCGGTCTTC
This sequence comes from Chloroflexota bacterium, assembly GCA_041390945.1. Classification (GTDB taxonomy): domain Bacteria; phylum Chloroflexota; class Anaerolineae; order Promineifilales; family Promineifilaceae; genus Promineifilum. The sequence continues at coordinate 203,253 of JAWKOY010000020.1, read as the reverse complement.
GTCTCCTCAATACCGATTTCCTGCTCCAGTACATCCGTTACCACTTCCTCTTCGGGTAATGGTTCAGGCATGAAACGCGGCCAAAGATAAAGGACCACAAGGTAAGCTACATAGAGACCGAGGAAGAGAAGCGCTTCGGAAATGGTTGCATGCCCATCCCGAAAAACTTGCAGCAGCAGTCCGATACTCAAGACATAGAAGATGCCGTCACGGGCGGTCACCCGTCGGCCGACTATTGCCGGCCGGATAACGGCCGAGACGCCGGTAATGACCAGGATGTTAAATACGGCCGAGCCGACGATGTTACCAACGCCGATATCGCTATGTTCACCACTGACAGAAAAAGCGCGATAAGGGCAATCGTCAACTCAGGCATGGACGATCCCATCGCCATGAGCGACGCTCCGGCTACGTTTGAAGGAATGTTGGCCCGTTTGGAAATCTCGTCCAGACTGGGGATAAAATACTCATCCGTGAGGATGGTCAAGACGTAGACACAAAGGGCGATGACCACCAGACTAGTAATTGCGGTTAGCATAGTGGATGAACGTAATCTCCGTTAATTTTATTGGTCGACGGGTAGCCGTCAGGTTCCCGAAAATATTGGCTTTGTAGCCGTTTGTGACAGGGCATGCTTCAGTTGCAGGGCATTCAAAGCCACGGCCTAATCAAATTATTCTTTTTCATAAAGAACTGGGCAAAATTCTGTGGATTCCGCGGGATGATAGGCTGAATGGTGTCATGCGTCAAGAAGGCTCCTGACCGAAGCGTAGTGTATAAACAGCAATGCCAAAGGCAACGGCCGCATTGAGCGAGCCCTTTTCTCCCATCATGGGCAGCGTAATTATACGCTTACAAAAGATTCATCAACGCCGGGTCTATGCCGATCCTTTCATTTCCGACGACCAGGATCACGTTTTCGGTGTGGGAAACAGCCGGTGGTAAAGACAGTGGAACGGCTGCATCCGACGGCCGTTCAAGCCCCCATAGCTGAAATCCATCCTCAATCAGACTTGCTGCCAGATCGACAGCATTGGGATGGTAACTCCAACTGACGGACCCCTGTGCACCTAAAGCGGCTTTAGCCAGTCGGGGATGCTCCGGTGTGGCGGTAATCCCGCACAGATAGAGATGATCCAGGCCAGCGCCGTCGGCCGTACGAAACATGGGAAGCCGACATTGTGGATGCTGCGAATGTTGTCGAGGAGCGCCCGCAAACGGCCGCTAATCGCGCGTGATGGCAGCACGGGCAAGGCGCTTTCACGCTGCATGTGGATGGGAGAAATTGCCAATGGACCCTGGCAACGCGGGCAGTGGGTCAGGCATCGACAGCCGGTTGCATGGGAAAGCGGAACCGGCAGTCATCGTTCAGACAGGAAGCAATTGCCCATCCGGCCGAATTGGGGTCGTCGTGGGGGGAGGCATCAGCAGGTAATCAGTTGGCGGTTACCGGTAACGGGATGGCTCCTAACCTCCAACGCACTCAGGACCGTTGGCAGGAGCTGCTTTTGCGCGAGACAACACCTTGCGCGCGCAAGGTCCCGTCCGGCAGAAGGGAATAGGGTAGCCCACCCAACGCCGGAACATCGAGGTAGCAGCAGCCGGCTGGACCCACGGACCACATCCGTGACCATGAGCATACAGAAGTCAAGCCCTTTGAGTCGCGCAAGGCAATCAGTGCATTTCGTAGTATCTTCAAGGTACTCATCAAGCTCAACCAGTGTGCTGACTTCGACCTGGGCGATACCGAAATGGAGGCCCCCGGCTTCATACAGCTTTAGGTCGGCACTCACAATATCGGCCGGCTCGCGGGTAGATAAACCGGTACCGGCACTAAGAACCATCTCGCCATAGGATTGGATTGTCTCTTCGGCCAGAGGCGAGCCCACGACGAATGCCCACCGGGCAAGCTGTTCAGCCGCCTCGTGATCCCGTTGGGTGGTGGTGGGTGAGGTAAGAATCAGGGTGTCGGACACGATGCCTGCCAGCAAAAGACCGGCCAGCTCTGGTGGGGCACTTAACCCGGCTTCGGTGATCCGTTCGGCAACCAGTGTGCAGGTGCTGCCGACGACATCAACGGTAAACCGAATGGGAGCGCGGGTGGATGGATTTCCCAGCCGATGATGATCCAGGATCTCAATGATATCGGCATCCTCGATCGCGCCGATTGCCTGTCCGGCTTCGTTGTGGTCAACTAGGATGAGCTTGAGGCGCGGCGGATTCAGCGCTTCGCGCTGACGGCAAATGCCGACATAGCGGCCGTTATCATCAACGACCCAGAACTCGGTTCGCTCTTCGCGCATAATCCGGTTGACCGCATCCCGTACCCGGTTGCTGGCCTGAAACTGCGGCACCTCGCGGTCACAGGCTTCGGCCGAAGGCATGTCGAGCAAGTCACCGATGCGCGTTTCTTCCCGGCGGGGATGGGAGCCGACGGTACGGCTCAGGAAATCGAAAAGACTCAGGACTGTTACCAGACCAAACGGCTTGCCGTCGGAATCAACGATGGGGGCAACCCCGCCGGTCTTGTTGGCAATGGACCATACCTCGCGTACCGGCTTGTCCGGGGATGTGGTATTGAACCGGTGGGCGATAGTCGAGAAGCGTGGGGAGGCGTCGTTCAATAGGATGGGCGGTTCCAGTTTTAGATGATTCAGCACCCAGGTCGTTTGCGGGTTAAGCTGTCCCGCCCGCGCAGCGATGGTATTATGCCCCTGATCCTGTAATAACCAGGCGTAGCCCATCGCCGAAGCAATGGAGTCTGTATCCGGGTTTACATGACCGACGACATAGATGGTACTGTTATTTGATCCACTCATAGTTCGTTCTCAAGTTCAAGAGATTTCATGACATAAGATAACGTATGAACCTTACGCCGTTCCTGTCCCTGACGAATCATAGAGGTATGCACCGGGAAAATCGGCCGCAACTTCCTTTTTCTTGCCTGTCCACGCCTCTATATTGATACGCAATACACCGGTTCGCTTGAGTTCGTCGGCCGTTATGGGACGATAATCCTCTCCGGGATGAAGATGGGGTGCGTACTTGTCCAGTAGCTGCTGTAGCGCCTCCTCAGCTTCGATCGGTCTTCTACGGAAACAGCCTGCCCAAATACAACGACACTGCTGTATTCAACGCTGAATTCAAGTGCCTCCTTGGCAGGCAGCAAGCGCCCCATTGTAGCTGCGCTGAAGCAAACCTTGCCGTAATGAGCGATGTTGGCCTGAGTTCGGCCGACGTTAGCCGTGTGCATGTAGATGACGTGGCGGCGCTCGTCATAGACGAACAGATTCGAGTTGAGGAACGGCTGTTCCTCATGGACCGTAGCCAGAAACCCAAGCGGCGTTGTATGAAGAAACGCGCGAATCCACGCTTCGTCATCAACCTGGCGGTCGGCCCGGCGAACGTCAGTTGGCGGCAGGGAGGGCATAATCTTTTGGCATACCCCAAACTCCTCATGAAATTTCCCGGTATCGTATCACAATGGAGTGGGCATGTGCCGTTCCCAAGTTTGTAATGGAGAGATACTGACTGTTGAAGGCGCTTTCTAACGTTTTCCGGCACGTTGGTAACAGTGTAACCGGACCACTGATTGATCGCCTTGACTAACCTGATGGCGGTGATCCAAGACATGGCCCACGACCCAGACAAGGCTGTCAGTCGTGGCGACAATGGGCCAGCGGGCACGAAGAGGGGCCGGCAACTTCCGATCCACCATTACTTCCTGAGCGGTGTTGAATGACCATCCATTCCCAATGGCTGCATACGCTCTCCGGCCGAACGGCCGCGCACGACCAGCGACTCGGCCGAATCCGCCACAATGTAGGCTGTCCACGGATCCGGATTGCCGATGATCTCCAGGAAATCAGCGCCGTCAATGAAGTCGGCCGTTAGTACCCAGCCATCACCCAGAGATGCTTCTCCCGGTACCGGCAGCGAGATGGGTTGGGGGTGAGATAGCTGCGGCCCGAATGACGACGGGAATGAATCATCGGCCGTCAGGAACAACTCTTCGGCCGTCACATGGAGCGTCACGTTGCCCGGTAGTTCGATTCGACGGCCGCTTCCCTCGGCTTCGGCCGCTTCCCGTGCTGCTTCAATAAGCACAAATCCGACGTCCCGTTGTTGCGGAACACAATAAGCCAGAGCTGCACGAAGCGTGCTGCGGCGGAGCGCCGGCGGGAGGGACTGCCAGCTCCGTCGCCGGAGGCTTACCCATCCGGAGCCACTGCCGGTCATCAGGTCTGCGTATGCCTCGGCCGTAAGCTCAGACAACAGCGCATAGTCAGCCGCAACAACGGATGCGAGATGCTCCAGCCTCGTTTTGATCTGTGGGTTATACGTTTCCAGAATGGGCAGAAGCCCGTGCCGCAGCCGGTTGCGGAAATATGTTGTGTCTGTATTGGTTACATCCGTAAGCGGATGCAGATCGTTTTGCCGGCAGTAGGTATCAATATCGGCCCGACCGGCATGCAGCAGGGGCCGGACCAGCCAGATATCGAGATCGGCCGGCATCGGTGCTGCCGGGAGCATGCCCTGCAAACCGGCCAGGCCGGAGCCGCGCAGGATGTGCATCAGGACAGTTTCCGCCTGGTCGTCAGCATGGTGGCCGGTCAGAACGGCCGTTGCTCCAGTCGCGCGTGCGGTGTCGGCCAGATAACGGTAGCGCGCATGACGCCCTGCTTCTTCCAGGGTCTGGTGATTTGCTTGAGCCAGTTCAGCCACGTCTACGGCCGACTCCTGAAATGTCACCCCCCACCTTTCGGCCAGGCTTCGAACAAACAGGGCATCTTCGGCCGATTCGGGTCGAAGTTGGTGATCAAGATGGGCAGCGACAAGATTATCGGGTGGAACTAACTGCCGGAGTGCATGAAGCAGGGCCAGCGAGTCCGGCCCTCCGGAGACACCGATGACCAGTCGGGATTCTTTCAACGGCCGACCAATAATTGCAGAGCATTCATCCAGAGCGTTCTGCAAGATTATGGAAAGTTGACTGGCCGGTTGATCCATCAATTACTTATCAAACTTCACCCCTAAGGGCCTCAACAGTTGGGAACATTTATCCGCAATCGTGCAAACCTGAAGCGCGAGCTAATTCTATCACTAAACTTATTGCAAGAGATTTTGCCTGTCGGGATAAGTAGGGAGGCTGCATTGACAAATGGCGGAACTATCATATACTATACATGACTGACCAGTCGGTCATGTATAGTATTGAGGATTTGTGCCAATGTCCCCACGTCCTGATGTCAGCGAAGAACGCCAAGAACAAATTGTGCAAGCCGCCACGGAAGTCTTCACCAAGAAAGGTTTCAACAATGCCAGTATGAGTGACATTGCCAATGAAACCGGACTGGGCAAGGGGACGCTCTATTTGTATTATCGGAGCAAGGATGATCTGATCATTGCCGTATTGGATCACATCTTCCAACGCGATTTCCTGGAAATAGATGAACTGGCTATCGCACAAATTTCCGCAGCCGAAGGCATCAGGAGATTTGCCGATATCGTTACGGCCGATGCGTCTGCGATGCGGCAGTTGATACCCATAACCTACGAGTTCCTGTCACTGGCGTTTCGTAATCCGGTGGTCCAACAGACATTGCAGCAATATTTCCAGCGTTATATGAATATGCTACTGTCCATTATCCGGCATGGAATCCAGACGGGTGAGTTTCGCCCGGTGAACGCGGAAGAGGTTGCTATCGCTGTTGGCGCGATTTTCGAAGGAACCATCTTGTTGTCAGCTTATGATGAAAGCAAGGTGGATGTGAGCCATCATATCCACTCCAGTATTGAACTGTTGTTGGATGGCCTTCTGGCACCTATTTAAATTTTTTGCCACCATTCATGACCGACCGGTCGGTCATGAATGGTAAATCACCTAAGGAGCTGAAAATTGGTGAATCAAAACAGCAAAACAACCACCCGACGAATGCGCACCTTGATCATCGGTGCAGGTATCGCCGGCCTGACACTGGCGGCACTCATGCGTCAGCGTGGAGAGGAACCGCTTGTGATTGAACGCGAGCTTTCGCTTGACGATCTGGGATACATGCTAGGGCTCTATCCGATGGGAGCGCGGGTTCTGTTCGGATTGGGCTTGCACGAGAAATATATGGCCCACAGCATTTCCATGTATCACTACAACATTGGGAATGGAAAAGGAAAAATCATCCGCGAGTACAGCCTACAAGACGTAGCTAAACGGTATGGTCCAATTCAGGGTATAAGCCGTGGACAACTGGTTAGCCTCTTGCTTGAGGCGCTGGATGATTTACCCATCCACTTTGGAACAACAGTAACCGCGCTTCGTCAGCGTGGTGAGGTGGTGGAAGTCGAATTTAGTGATGGGTCATCGAGTGACTTTGATCTCGTCGTAGCCGCTGATGGCCTGCATTCGCACACGCGCCGCACGATACTTAGCGAAAACGAATACGCCTATTGGAGCACCGGGTGGGGTGGATGGGTTTTCTGGGACGATCTTGGCGAAGCCCAATTGGATACCTACACCGAGTATTGGGGAGCTGGGAGGTTTCTTGGCTTGTATCCGGTAAAGGATCGACTGGGGATTTTCATAGGCGGCCCAACTTCCAAGACCAAGAACGTAAGCATGGAAAAATTTATCGAGGATGTGATGAGGCGTTTTGAACATCCTGTCCTTCCCAGCGGGAATACGCTCAAGCCGGATTCCTCTGATGATCCGTTCTACTGGGACTTTCATGATTGCCGTTCCGCAGTCTGGCGCAAGGGCCGGATCATCCTGTTGGGAGATGCCGCTACCGGGTTTATCCCGACGGCCGGCGTAGGGGCTACGATGGCAATGGAATCTGCTGCTGCTCTGAACGATGAATTGTCGCGTACAGGGACTGAGCGTGTTGAGCAGGCTCTGGATCTCTACGAAAAGCGTCATCGCAAACGAGTGGAATCCGCCCAGGAAAGTTCCCGGCAACTTGGAAAAATGATGTTTGTTAATTCGCCCTTGCTGGCATGGGGGCGGGATCAGTTGTTGAACTTCTATACTCTCGAAGAGCTTGTCAGGTCCATTGCCAAACTGGCGGATGAACCCATTTAGCGTCTACATAAAAGACAGGAGTGATATGGCTCTCAAGAAGGAATTTTGAAATGACACGTCAAAAACTATCATTGGATCAGATTGACACGGTGCCCTTCTACGGGAAGAATTTCCCCTTTGTTCCCTGGACACTCACGGCGAATATGCAGTTGACTCTCACCTTTGCCAAAGATCTGTTTGGGGAATTGGGTTACTGAGGGGGATTGGGTTTGGTTGCTGGTTCCTTTTTCCGTATGGTGCCAGCCTATTTGAAATACCGGGAGGGGATTCAACCTGGTAGCGCGTAAATTTGGATTAATGGGGTTCATGCAATGGATGGCTCTGATAATCGTGTATAGGAGTCTTGAAAAGAAAAAACGGCAAAGGAACGCTTACCCATTTATCGAAAAGGCCATTCAGGATAGTTCCGATGTGCTTATGAATGATCTATACCAGGCGGATAAACTCGCTGAATTTGAAGACCCCTTCGAAGCGTTCTGGAGAAGCACCACAAGGCGATGTTCTGGGCGACCCAACTGGCCGAATGAATTCACTGTTGGGGGACTGGACCTACGGGTCATGGTTCATAACTGTTTCAACTGCAAACTCGCCGCATTGACAATTCCTGAACTGGCTCGGATGGGATGTGACCACGACATTTAACAGGGTATCCACATTGAGAGATAAAACGCAGATGGTCTTCAGACGACCTGTTACGCTCGCCAAGATGGGAGCCCTGCCGGTTCATGTTTTACCGAAAGGGATGGAACCGGACGGACCATATAAAAAAAGAAACCACTAACGAGAGGACATTTGATGGAAGTATCGGCTGGTGAAGTCACAGCAAAGCAGTGTCGTTGGATCCGTATTCTGGGCATTGCGTATCTATATTGATTGATCCTCTGGAACGGCGTAGCCATACAGTTTATGGATATTCATCGAATTAAGCGGCCTTGGATATTTTTCTCCTGCAGTGTGGGAGGTGATCCGCACTGCAGGCAGCTAAGCCTCATTGGATGGTGATGACGGCGCAAACGGCCAGTTGGTTCTATCCCGTTGTATGCAATGTCATTTTACATGCATTGGGTCGGGAGTGGGCGTACCAGGATTCTGGCTTTCCCTTGTCCATGGTATTGCTTGCCTATGCGGTGTTGATGATTGGGAGCAACATACCAGTTGGGCATTCTTGGTGTCGGCGCAGCAAGGCCCTGGTCGGCAGTACGGATCCGGTATTCTATGAAACAGCAAACCGACTGTTGGTTGAGCATTTCTTGATAGGAGATCTGTCCGCCATCCTGGCCCTCAATATGAAGCGTCATCTGGCAGGCCGTGGGAATAGTCAGTGGGCGGACACTGTTTCCGCGCTGGTTTGTTGTGCTGTCGCCGCTGGGTGTTTGCTAATTACAATGATTGTGGGGGTTTTGCTGCCCGCCCCGCTTGCTGGGTTTGTACTCGCGCCGTTTGGGACATGGATCATACTGGTTCCCACTGTGGCGTGTTCCATCTGGTTGTGGCGTCATGCCTGTACGGCCACAAATGTTCCCGATTGACGGCGAGTTGCCCCAACAACAAAGACCCCGAAGGGTCCCTGAGTAGGGCGGGTGGGACTCGAACCCACATGGGTGTTAACCCGGCGGATTTTAAGTCCGCTGCGTCTGCCATTTCGCCACCGCCCCGCAATGTCCGTCAATTCTACTGTCGTATGCCTTCCTGAACAAGCAGCACTCCGGTAAATAGTTTTTACCGAATGCCCGCCAGAAAGTCTGACATGGTTGGGTCCGGTTGCGTTTAGATATAACCGTGGAAAACTGCTATACTGTCCCCGCTAAAACGGGAACGGCCGTAGTCTGCCGGTGACGGAGGTAACCACCCTATGAGACAGTATCTCGATCTGATGGAACATGTGCTGGAAAACGGCGTGCAGAAAGGTGATCGCACAGGTGTAGGCACCGTACGTGTTTTCGGTTACCAGATGCGCTTTGACCTGTCGGCCGGTTTCCCGCTGGTGACCACCAAGAAAATGCACCTGCGTTCCATTATTCATGAACTGCTGTGGTTCCTGCAGGGTGACACAAATGTAGGCTATCTCCATGACAATAAGGTTACCATCTGGGATGAATGGGCTGATGAACAGGGCGATCTGGGGCCAATCTATGGCTATCAGTGGCGATCCTGGCCGGCGGCCGACGGCCGTACCGTAGATCAGATTACTCAGGTCGTGGATCAGATTAAGCACACGCCGGACTCCCGCCGCCTCATCGTCAGTGCCTGGAATGTAGGCGAGCTGGAGAAGATGGCGTTGCCTCCATGCCATACGTTGTTTCAGTTTTATGTGGCTGACGGCCGTTTGTCCTGCCAGCTCTACCAGCGCAGCGCCGATATCTTCCTGGGGGTACCGTTCAATATCGCTTCGTATGCCTTATTGACGATGATGATGGCTCAGGTTACCGGTTATGAACCCGGCGACTTCGTCCACACCTTCGGGGATGCGCATCTCTATCTGAACCATTTGGAACAAGCCCAGTTGCAACTCGCGCGCGATCCCTACCCCTTACCCGTAATGCACCTGAATCCGACGGTCAGCGATATCCTGGCGTTTCGCTACGAGGATTTTGAGCTGAGTAATTACCAGAGTCATCCACGCATCTCTGCTCCCATTGCTGTGTAGGCAATATTTATGGTCGGCCAATCGCGCATTTCCTTCATTGCCGCCATGGACGAAAACAGGCTTATCGGCCGGGACGGCGGGTTACCATGGCGATTGCCCGACGACATGGGCTGGTTCCGTGAACACACTATCGGCAAGCCGTGTATCATCGGACGCAAGACGTATGAGTCGTTTCCCGACCGATTTCGGCCGCTGCTGATCGGCCCAATATCGTTATCACCCGTGATGCCGGTTATGAAGCACCGGGAGCGACTGTTGTTCACTCATTGGACGAAGCGCTGGATGCCGTTGGGGATGCGGCCGAAATCATGATTGTAGGCGGCGGGCGGTCTTCGAAGCGGGAGCTATTGCCGGTCGCTGATCGCCTGTACCTGACACTTGTAGAAACAACTGAAGCGGGGGATGTTTATTTTCTACAGATAGAACCGGGGGAGTGGGTGGAATCATTTGGCCAAGGGCACCTGCAGATGATCGCCATCCGTATGCCTTTACCTGGCAAATTGTTGATCGTTACCGGCCCACGACAACAAGCGAAATAACTCCTGCTCGAAGAAGTGGTTTTTGCGGAATACCAAACACCGTGTGCATGTCTTATGTCAGTGGCTGCGTAACCAAATCCGGCCCGTCAGAAGACAATTCTTGTATACAGCACCATTGTCCTGCTGGATGATGGCGGACGCATCCTGCTGCAACAGCGAAGCGATTTTCCCTGGTGGGGGTTGCCGGGTGGAATTCTGGAGTACGGCGAAGATATTTTGACCTGCGCCCGCCGTAGTGCGCGAGGAAACCGGATTGGAGGCCAACACCCTGCGCCTCCTTGGTGTCTATTCAGATCCCCGATATGACGTTGTTTATCCCAATGGGGATGAAGTACAGCAGTTCAGCATATGCTTTACCGGTCATGCAGATGGAGGCGTCCTGAAACCGGATGGGGACGAGATTCTCTCCCTGGCTTTTACAGAACCGGCTGCTTTGCCGGATATGGACATCCCTGTCTGGTATCGGACCATGATCGCTGACGCATTACGTGCCAATGGGCCAACCTTTGACAAATGTCAATCGACATCGTTTATGCTTCAACAAGCACTTTGGAGTCAGCCCGGATATATCTTGCCTGCCGCGCTCGCGGTGGTGGTGCGGAAAGATGGAGCGATCTGGTTACCACCGGATGCTCAGGGTAAACGCGGCTTTCCCGTTGCCCCGGTGGGGATTGGTGAATCGGCTGCAACTTCGGCCGTTCGCGCTGCGACTCCCTCTATGGCTGCTCAGCCAATGCCGGAGCGATTGCTGGGGATTGTTTCGGTTCCCGGCCAGGTTATCCTGCAATCAGGATGGACCGATCATGTTGTCGCGACCGTTTTCGCCCTGCGCGCAAACCCGAATTTATTTGAGCACGCGACCGGGGACGACTGGGTGTTTTCAGTAGACATGACAGAAGCAATACGTGAGGAGCAGCGGGAGCTATCGGGGGCAGGTCTTGCGGGCAATGAACGGCGGTTGGTTTGTGGATGATGGGGAGGGGCCTCTTGCACTTAGACCGTCTGAACGCCTGCTTGCTGCGCTGGTCGTCATCGTGATGCTGTTCACTGTTGGGGTCCTGGGCTACATGCTCATTGAGCATTTCACGTTCCTGGACGCTCTCTACATGACAGTTATCACCCTGACAACGGTCCGGATATGCCGAGGTTCAACCCCTGTCGGTCAAGGTCAAATATTCACGATCATTTTGTTAATTCTGGGGGTTGGTACCCTTGCATATAGCATCAGTACTCTAATTGAGTTTGTGATGTCCGGCGGGATCGGCGGCCATGACGAGGCAACGCATGAATAACAATATCAAGCATTTTAAGCAATCGCGTCATCATTTGTGGATACGGCCGTGTGGGGCGCAGCGCTGCCCTCAGCCTGCAACAAAACGATCGCCCGGCTCTTGTTATTGAGAAGGATGAAAAGGCGATTGAACTGGCCCTCTCCGAAGGGCACCTGGTATTGAACGGCGATGCATCGAAAGACGATGTACTTCGTGAGGCGAGGATAGAACAGGCTTCCGGCGTACTGGTTTGTGCCGGGGATGATGCCCTGAATCTGTTCATAGTCCTGTCGGCCCGCGCCCTGAACCCGTCATTACATATTGTGGCCCGCAGCATGAACCCGGAAAACGAGAGCAAGATGCGCCAGGCCGGAGCAGATCGTGTTGTCTCACCGTACCGAATTGGCGGCCGTCATATGGCGAACATCATGCTTCGGCCGCATGTTACCGATTTCTTCGATGTGGTCACACTGGAGAACGGCCAGGAACTATGGGTCGAGGAGTTGATCATTCAACCCGGATCGCGGCTTGCGGGTCATCTTGGGTGAATCAGATGTGCGGCGCAAGACCGGGGTTACACTGGTGGCGCTGTATCGACCCTGGCCTCGAGCGCGGCCATTATGCCCGATGCTACAACGAAACTGGAAGTTGGCGACGAGATGATTGTACTCGGCACGCGGGAACAGTTGGCGGCACTGGAAAGCTGGACACATAGCTAGATCGAAAGGCGACTGTCGAAACAGGAGCTTGAAATAGCACGCAACAAGGTGAAAGATAGAGGGATATAGTGGCGTTACTACTTTACTCATCGGGAGTATCTTGGTATGGAACCGGAATTAATTACTATCATTGAGGGTCCGACCCCAGAGTTCATGCCGAATCCGCAAGTATGGGTGCAATCCGTCCACGAAGGGCCGGATGAAGGCGATATCGCTTTGTGCCAGTTACGAACCGGGAACGGCCCGGATATCGTTGAGCGCTGCGAGCAGGCCTGGCAGGAGGGGCGCCCCGTGCGCCTTGATTACCCGGACGATTTACGCATGCGCCAGCAGGTGGATGTCGTTGCCCTGCGCCTGACCGAAGTGGACGAGGGCCAAATGTTATATATCTGGGTAAACCTTCCCTATGATGTTGATGGGGAAGATGATGATTTTGAAGACGAAGATGACGAAGATATAGATGATCTGGGCTTGATCTAGATCAGCGACGGACAGCGTAATGGACTTCGAGACAATCCTGTATGACGTGCGTGACGGTGTGGCCCTGGTAACGCTCAATCGCCCGGACAAGCTCAACGCCTTCAACGACGCCATGACGGCCGAAACCATAGCCGCATTGAAGCAGGCCGGTCGGGATGAGAGTGTGCGCTGTATTCTCCTCACCGGAGCAGGACGTGGGTTCTCGTCCGGTCAGGATTTGAGTGCCATCGTAGAGAAGGCCGGTGAGATTTCCATCGGTGAGCATTTGCGTCAGGGGTATCACAAGCTCATTAAGATGATGGTCGGACTGGAGAAGCCGATCATTGCCGCAGTCAATGGGGTAGCTGCCGGGGCAGGCTGTGGGATTGCCCTGGCTGCGGATATACGTATTGCCTCGGACGAGGCCAGTTTTATGCTGGCTTTCAGTCGTGTAGGGTTAATCCCTGATAGCGGCGTCAATTGGTTGTTACCACGCCTCATCGGCTACACACGCGCCTATGAGATGGCAATGACGGCCGAGAAAATACCGGCCGGGCGCGCTGTGGAATGGGGGATGGTTAACTACGTTGTACCTGCCGCCCAACTGATGGAGATATCATGGGCCACGGCCTTGCAGTTTGCATCCGGGCCGACTTTGGCGTTTGGCCTGACCAAGCGCGCGATGATGCAGGGTTTCGACCAAACGCTGGATGAAGCCCTGACCTATGAAGCATATCTTCAGGATGTGGCGGGACGCAGTGCGGACAATCGTGAAGGCGTAATGGCTTTCCTGGAGAAACGGGAACCGGCTTTCACTGGCCGGTAAAATGGGTTGTTAGCGGCTGGCGCGGAAAACCTGGGTGCTTGTTGTCAGCAACAGGCGGAAGGGGGATTCAGCCACTCCAAAATCGGTCGCCTGGCTCAATAGCTCATTCCCCTGATCATCCAGGGCCCGATACTGGGCCAGCACAGTTCCTCCACGACTGATTTGAACCAACCGGCTGGTGCCGGGGTCTAACACAAAAATAGATGCGTTAAGGCCACGTCCCACCAACTCAACGGCTGTTGGCGATACAAATGGCGTGGTCAGCCCGTTTTGCAGGAGCGTGTTCTCATCCCATTGAATTCGGCCGGAACGGGTATCGTAATAGCGAATTCGGCCGTCACTGTAAAGAACCGCCAGACTGCCATCCTCACTATAGAGATCAAAATCAACGGCCTGCTGCAGGTCAGCACCCTCATCAAGCGAAATGGCAATATCCGTTTCGTCCTGGATAAAGCCTTCTCCCTGTGGGTAATACTTCCATATCTGACCGGCCCCATTATCCAGAATGTAAATGCGCCCGCCGTAAGTTGAGATGGCAACCGGGTTCAACCAGTTACTGCTGAATCCCAGAGGCACGGCACGGATATCACCAAGGTTGGGGTAGTAGGTAAACAATACACCGGTCCGGTCGAGCATGGTCAAACCGGAGCGCGTTTCGGCCGAACCGTCACTGCGCCAGATCATATCCAGCACCGGTCCCATGATCTCCGTCCCGACCGCCTGTCCGTTATAGGCCACGATCTGGGGATCATCACTGTTGATGGTGTCGTAGTTCTCATCTGTTTCCCGAAACAGGACCTCGTTACCGGTCTCATCCAGAACGTAAAATCCACCTTCCGCATCGCGCAAGGCCAGATTGGTGAGAGTCGCTTCCTTGCCGTACTCACCGAATGCGGTGGCCGTCAGTCTAGTGACGCCGTCCATGCGATCGAGGTTCTCACGGGCTTCAAAGCGCATGCGGGCGATCTCGCCGTCTCCGGGCCGCAACTCATCTGCCGCGGCCGCTAACGCCAGGACCGCCTCATAAGACGCCCGGCTCTGTTCAGGACTGTCGGCGGCTCCCTCTGCCACGACCATGTGCTCTACCATGTCCTGTTTGATCTGGCCCAGCTCCTCAACGTTGCCGCGCTGGAGGTAAACCGAGAGGACGATCCCGGACACAATCAGGGGGATAAGCAGGGCAATAGCTGCGGGTAACGCCCAGCTAATACTCGTTTCCTCGTCATCTTTGTCGTCAGAGGTGGGGTTTAGCTGACCCAGCATGCCTGAGAGCCAGCCGGTTGCACTGGACATACCCCGTGCCGAACTGGCGGCCGCCTGCCGCGCTTTTGTCTCGACCGTTGCGGTCGTAATGGCTGGTGCGGCCGTTGTGCGTAGGGGCGGCAATCCACTTTCACGTTGAGGGCCTGCAGTGGGTGGGGCCGGTGCGGGTTCTTTGCTTACCGGAACCGGGGCAGGTCTGGTCGCCGGTTTGGCTGGTTTGGGAACCAGTTTGACCGGCAGCGACGCCGGTATCTCGTCCGCAAATTCGACCAGTAAAAGACGAGCGGTATCCTGATCGATGACCTCGGCCAGCGCGTCCACACCGCTTTCGATTTCGGAGTCAACCAACACCGGAGAGAGGGTTGAGCCATTGAGGGAAGCCAGGCGGGGATCGGCCAACAGCAGCATATCGCCGATCTGCAACCGGTGGTAGGCAAACCGGATATCCAGTCCGGCACTCCGGCCCAGCGGCGTGGGTGCTCCTGTCGTTTGGGTGGGTAATCGTTCGACGCCGAAATTGTGCCCCAGGTAGGCCAGTGCTTCCCCGGTCTGCAAGGTAAACAACTCATCGCCATGCAAAACGGCCGCCGTCAATGCTCCCTCGACCGCCCGCCGATTCTGTACATTGTAATACAGAAGGCGCTCGTTCATATCCAGCACAGCACGTCGCAAAGCGGCCGTTACTGTGCCGGTTGAGTGAAAGAACTCCTGGGTTAGGGTAGCAACAAAGCTATCGGCCAATTCGGCCGCTTCGTCCGGTGGACCGGACAGGCTGAGGTGAGCGAACAGATAGTCGTGTTCGCGACCGCGTGCGCTCTTGGGTGGAGCCGTTTGAGCCAGCAAGCCGGGGATGACATCGGTGTCTTGCGCGACGCCATCCACGAAGTAAAGCCTGGCGGTTATGCCGATAAGTTCCACAGTGTAAGTTAATTACCCAGAAATTTGCTTTGACACATCAGGCAGCGTAAGGAACATAAGTCATATCAAATGCATCCGCAACTGCCTGGTAGGTAACCTGATGCCGGTAGGTATTCAGGCCTTTCGCCAGACCGGGATCTTCGGCCATGGCTTCTTCCGCACCCAGGCGGGCCAGCCGCAGGACGTAGGGCAGGGTTGCATTGCTAAGAGCCAACGTACTGGTGCGCGGTACCGCACCGGGCATATTAGCGACACCATAATGGACCACACCGTCAATAATGTAGGTCGGATCGGAATGGGTTGTGGCGTGGATCGTCTCGACACATCCTCCCTGGTCCACGGCGACATCGGCAACGACGCTGCCGTCACGCATGGTGCTGATCATGTCGCGGGTCACCAGTCGCGGCGCGCGGGCACCCTTGATGAGCACCCCGCCGATAACGAGGTCAGCATTGGCGACCGCTTCGGCGATGTTATATGAGTTTGAAGCGACAGTCGTCAGACGGCCGTGCAGGACGTGTTCCAGAAAGCGCAGCCTGTCGAGGTTGGTATCCAGAATGGTGACGTTGGCGTCCATGCCCAGAGCGATGTGGGCGGCATTGGTGCCGACGACGCCACCGCCGATGATAACAACATTGGCACCGGGAACACCGGCTACACCACCCAACAACATACCCCGGCCAAAGTGGGGGCGTTCAAGGTAGTGGGCACCAACCTGGACAGCCATCCGGCCGGCCACTTCACTCATTGGCGTCAGGAGGGGTAGGCTGCCGTCCGGTGCTTCCACTGTTTCGTAGGCAATGCCGGTCACACCGGACTCGACCATTGCGGTGGTTAGCGCTTCTTCCGCAGCCAGATGCAGATATGTGAACAGGAGCAAGTCATCACGAAGGAAGCCGTATTCCGGCTTGATTGGTTCCTTGACCTTGACGACCATCTCCGCGCCCCAGGCATCGGCCGCAGTGGGGACGATCTTTGCGCCAACCTTGGCGTACTGGTCATCGGTAAATCGACTGCCGTCTCCGGCTTTGGTTTCGACAAGTACCTGATGGCCCTGTTCGATGAGCTGTTGAACACCAGCGGGAGTCATGGCAACGCGATATTCGTTGTCTTTAATTTCCTTGGGCACTCCGACTAACATGCAAAACTCCTTATACGTGGGAATTCGAGGGTGTCGCTATTTTACTGCAAAGGCAGACAACTGTCTTGCTGTTTTAGGGTTGACACCAACCTTACAAGGCAGGGTAAAGATACGGGCTGAGCTACCTAATTTTCGGTTGAATGAACTCTATACGGTTGCCGAAGGGGTCGCGGCACTCAAACCGATCATAGCCGGGGATGGGGACGCTCTGGCCGATGGTAAGGCCAGCTTCAGCGAGTTTAGATCGCCACGCCTTCAGATCATCCACCTGATAAGCGACATGGGCCTTGGTGGCCGTTCGGTCCGGCCCATCCTCCCGGCTGACATGTAATTCCTGATCGCCCAGCCGCACCCAGAAGCCGCCACGGGGTTTCAGCGAGTCCGGCTTGTCAAACTCGACCAGGCCCAGGACGCCACAATAAAAGTCTCGCGCTTCGTCCTCTTTGTCTGAGGGGACTGTAACCTGCACATGATGTAATCGTTGAATAGCCATGAAAACTCCTTGTTTGGGAATGTGTTTGTCAGTTAGTGAACTGTGATTGTTCCCAGAGGCGCAGCATCCAGCACCTGCCCGTTTATCGTCACCGGCAGGCGAATTGACGGCTCGAACGGATTATACAGCCCGACAATTAACCGGTACTGTCCGGGGGATGTACCCAAGGGTATAAGCAGTCCGTAATTGTCAATGATTGTTTCACCTGCTTCCCAGGTGGTTGTTGGCCGTGAGCCGCCCACCGGCTCACTGTCCCGTTGTGCGACTACGTTCCCGGCGTTATCTATCAGATGGACAAAGACCTTGTAGGGCTGCTCCACCACCGTATCGGCCGACCACTGGAGTTGCAGCTCAACGATATCACCCGGCTGGGCAGCCTGTGGCTGGTAGGCATATGAGTCCAGGGTCAGCCTTGTATCGTTTGTCGCCTCAAAAGCATATCCGGCGGGTACAGATTGGCCGGATTCGCCACTGGGAACGGCATAGGTGACGAAGCGAACATCCCCGACCCATTCTTCTCCGGCCTTGAAGGTGTGGGTATCCAGCCAGCGCTCCACTACATGCTGCGGGTCTCGTTGGGCATCACCCCAGAACAGAACATAGATTCGATCATAGGTCTCGGCAATCGACGCCAGTTCCGGTTCAAGGATGGCCGGATCAGGCTGACCCTTCCGGTAGGGGAAAGACCGGTGCCCCGTCACGATGGTAGTAGGTAAACACCTCCCACTGATTGGGTGCATCCAAAATAATCGCCGCGTTGGGATGGGCCTCGGTCGCAATGCGCGCCGCCATTCCCCGATAATCGGCACGAGCATAGGCCGGGTCGGTATACATGGCATGCAGGGATAGGCTGCTTCCGGCAATTACGACAACCGTCAACACCATGGGGATGACACGCAACCATCCCTTTAATTGCCATGACAGCGCGGCCAGGATGCAGAGGAAGGGGATGATTGTCAGCAGAAATTTGAAAAAAGCCGGGTCCGTAGCCCCTACAAGAAAGCTCCCACCAAACGGAACAGCAGTCATGACCAACGGCAAGACGGCCCGTTTTCTGGCCGAAACCAGAATACCCAGCAGTATCAAGATGGCCCCGGCAATGAGGGGGAGTGTGGCCGTGGGCAGCGGGAGCGTGTCGCCAACCCCCAACCACTTTCCGCTTTCGGCCAGGAAGCCCATGAGGTCCGGTGAGGTGCCGGCCCGTCCACCGATCTGCCGCAGGAAGACCGGTACCCACACCACATAACCCAGCACGGCTATGGCAGCCGTACTGCCCCAACCCAGAGTGATTCGCAGCCAACGATGATCTGCTTGTGGTCCAATCGTATTTGGAAATAGCTGTGGCGCAAACAGATAAAGTGCAACCAGTATGCCATGAGCCAGAATGATGATTGGAAAGAAGTAGTGGGTATAAAGACCCGCCAGAAGCAGGAATGTATAGGACACCGGCCAGGCCAGCTCGGCTGCGTCCTCTCTACTACGGTTGTCTGTTGCCCATTGCCAGAACACCCACGTACTTAGAACTGCCAGCAGGGCCAGCGGGGCATACATGCGCGTCTCTTGCGCATAGTAAACAAGAGATGGATTGCGGCCGCCAACAGCCCGGCTATCAACGCTACGGCCACAGGATTGCGCGAAACTGATCGGGCCAGGGCTATCGTCGCCGCAACTGTCAGAATGCCGGCCAGTGCCGATAATGCCCGTAAGCCAAATTCACTGTCCCCGGCCGCCTCGCGCCATGCATGGAGCACCAGATAGTACAGGGGAGGATGCACATCACTGGCCGTGCCCTCAATGATCTGGGCAATCGCGTTCGCTCCAGACGAGCACTGTTGCCCTCTGTCGTTCCAGAACGATTGAGCGTCTAGCTGATGAAAGCGCAGAAAGGAGGCGATCAGCAAAACCAGAACAGCCGCCGGTAAAATTTTCGATGTCACAACGTATCAGGCTCAATGGGTTGGCTGGGCCACAGCGCGCGCAGCAGGGCGAAGAAAAGGATGGCGCAACTGATCAGAAAGAGCGTGGGCCGCCAGCGCATCCAGGTATAGTGCCACCCAGCCCACGACGCAGGTTCCTGTCCTTGGGCAGTATAGGCGCTAACTGCATCGTAGACCGGCAACGCGGTGAAGTCCGGTTCCATCATGCGGAAGTAGTACCAGGCCTGGTCTTTTTCCCAGTCAGCCGGTCGCTTGAAAAACCAGTAGTTATTGACACCCAGCCACGGCCACTGTTCCTGTGCCCGTTGGTAGGCTTCTACGGCGTAGCGCGCCTGTTGTTCTTCGGTCACACGGCCAAAGTCGGGCGAGATGCCCTCCGGGACGGTTCCAGCCCATCTCGCTGATCCAGATAGGTTTATCGCCGTCACCATTACGCACCATCACATCCCGCAGGAACAGGTTATGGGGGTAGTTGATGACTGTCGGCCGTAACCGTTGATCGGTGGGGCCTGGACCAGAGGGCCGTACCCTGCGCCGACATGATATCAAAACAGTCCCCGGCCCCGGCGGCGTACATTCGCTCCAGGAAGATGAGGTCGTTCATATTGCGGCCGTTGTTGGCAACCGTCGGTGTCAATGCTCCGGCCAGAATGACGGCACTGGGATCAACTGCCTTGATCCGGCCATAGGCGTTGCAGAGCAGTTCCGTGTAGGCTTCCGGATCCACATCCTGCTTGCCCCATTCTTCATTGCCGTTAGGCTCATTCCAGATTGGTAATAGGTGACGTCACCCTGATATCGTTCGGCAACAGTGGCGGCAAAATCGCCGAAATCATTGAAATTGTCCGGAGGGGCATTGGTCCCGATGGTATCCGTCAGCGCGCGCGTCCATGAGGGCGGATTGCTCAACCGAGCGATGATCTCCACATCGCGGTCGGCCGCCATGTCAATGATCTGGTCATACTTGGCCCAGGCGCCAATGCCGGCCGGGTCATTGCGTCGATCTATGAAATCACCCTTGCCGTGAATTTCAATGTCTTCCCAGGGAAACTCCTGCCGCAGGAAGACCATACCGGCATCCCGGATCAGATCCAGACTCTGTGCCCGTTTCTCCGATTCTACCTCCTGCTGTAAAAATGTGTTGATGCCGTAGGCGGAAACGGCCGGGTAGGTCCAGGCACTGTCCGCTATTTCATCCGGCGCGAGGATGGGTTGGGGGCGTACGGCCGTATTGAGCCAATGGACGATACCGGCCAGTTGTCCGGGAGCTCTTCCTCACCGGTCAGATCATAGAGCGAACGGGCATCCGGCCATAGAGCCAGAATCATGAGTATGACGGCGGCCAGCACGACTATTCGCCCCAGCCATTTTTGTTTCGGGTTTGAATGCATCGGCGGTATTATAGCGAAGTCTGCCGCATCGTTTATAATGCAGTGCGTCAAAAAGTGCGGTACAATGTCCGCATTAAGGGTGGTCTAAGCGACGGCCCTCCACCAACAGAGATCGGGGAACTGTTTGGGCGGTTTACTGTTGATCGTCCCAGATCAGCTGGTAATTGCCCCTATCCCTGAATTAACCTGAACAAGCGAGGAAGATGAAATGCTATCAAACTTTGAACGACTGATGTTCTTCCTGCTCGTTGCTATCTGCCTGATGGCGACAGCGAATACGTTTGGGCAAATGTGGCGCATTATAAACCGCGGCCAGGGCTCCCTCAACTTTGAGGATCTGCCGCGACGCGTCTGGGAAGGGCTTGTCGCCTTATTCAGCCAGGGCGACATTATCCGTCACCGCAAGTTGACATCGCTCTTTCATTACGGCGTTGCCTTTGGCTTCATCTTTTATGGTCTGGTCAACCTTGTTGACATCGCTGAAGGACTGATCCCCGGCTTTCATCTTCTGGAGAACAATATCATCGGTGACGTCTATCGTCTGGCTGCTGATCTCTTCTCCGCGTCGGTTTTGATTGGTGTCCTGTATTTTCTGATACGGCGCTTTGGGGCCAAAGACCCGGCGCTCTCCATTCGTGATAATGTCATGCTGATGCCCAAGGTTCGCGCCGGTGGGATCAGCACTGACTCTCTCATCGTTGGCCTGTTCATTTTGTTCCATGTCGGATCCCGGCTGCTGGGCCAGTCGTTTATGGTAGCGGCCGAAGGGCTGGACCCCTGGCAGCCGATTGCTTCAACGATTGCCAGATTTTCCATGATGGGTCTGTCCCCGGAGACGCTGGAAATGGGTTGGCATGCCTGCTGGTGGCTGGCACTGGGGCTAATCTTCCTGTTCCTGCCGTACTTCCCCTATACCAAACACGCTCATCTATTCATGGGCCCGTTCAACTTCATGACCAGCCCGGACCGCACCTATCTGGGGCAACCGTTCACGCTGGATTTTGAGGACGAATCCATTGAGCAGTTTGGGGCCGATACGCTGTTTGACCTGGCCGATACGCGGATTGTGGATCCGTTTGCCTGTATTATGTGTAACCGGTGCCAGGAAGTCTGTCCGGCCTACACCACCGGTAAGGAACTATCCCCGTCGGCATTGGAGATCAACAAGCGGTACTACATCCGCGACAATATGGCTGATCTGGCTGACGGACGGGAAGACAGTATACCGTTGCTGGAGTACGCTATCAGCGAAAGCGCCGTGTGGTCCTGCACCGCTTGCGGTCACTGCATTGAAGTATGCCCGGTAGACAACGCCCCGATGCTTGACATCATCGACATTCGCCGTGATCTGGTCATGATGAAAAGCGAATTCCCGGAGCAGCTAAAGGGTGCCTTTGTAGGCATGGAACGGACGGGTAATCCGTGGCAGTCCACCGATGACCGCATGGCCTGGGCCGAGCCGTTACCGTTTGCGGTGCCCACTGTTGAGGAGAATCCCGATTACGAATACCTGTTGTGGGTCGGTTGTGCCGGGGCGTTTAACCCCGACGCTCAAAAGACAGTTCGCGCTGTGGCGACCATTCTCCACGAAGCCGGAGTCAGCTTTGGTGTCCTGGGCGATGCGGAAAGTTGTACCGGAGATTCCGCCCGCCGCGCCGGTAATGAGTACCTGTACTACGAAATGGCAATGGGCAATATTGAGACACTGAACGCTGTCGGAGCCAATGAGCGCCGTATCGTCACCAGTTGCCCCCACTGCTTCACAACCATCGGCAAGGAATATGGCGAGCTGGGCGGCAACTACGAAGTCTTTCACCATACACAGCTCATCGCCGATCTGATCGGCAAGGGCATGCTCCGGCTCAATAACAAGGTATTGGAGAAGACTACCTTCCACGATCCCTGCTATCTGGGGCGGCAGAACGGCGTCATCTACGAGCCGCGCCAGGCGCTGGCCGAGGCCGGGGTGACGCTGCTGGAAATGCCGCGTCACGGTAAGGACTCTTTCTGCTGCGGTGCCGGCGGCGCGCAATACTGGAAAGAGGAAGAGGAAGGCTTTGAGACAGTGAACAACAATCGCTACCGCGAAGCTGGACACCGGGGCCGAGGTACTGGCCGTCGGTTGTCGAATGCGACCACCATGATGAACGTGCCAATCCGGGAGCGCGGCGAGGCGATGAAGGTTCGTGACGTGGCCGAGGTTGTTGTCGAAGCGATGGGGGTAGAAACAGCCGCCGCGGCGGATAACACCAACGCGCGCCTGATTAAGAATGAGAACAAGCCGCCTCACTGAGGCGGCTTGTTTTTATGTGGATTGTGGTAGTGAAATATCAACCTTTTCGAAAAGACTTAATCTACGCCACTCCCTGATTTAAGCCACTTTCAACACAATTTTGCCATTGTGATGTTCTTCAAGAGCTTGATGAGCTTTGGCTGCTTGATCAAGTGCAAATGTATGTGAGATATAGACCTCAAACGGATCTGATCCAATCAGGTCATTAAATCGTCCAATAAGCTCGCGGTCCGGCTCGCCGTTGTTGAGAATATCAAATTCGTCATGCTCGGTTGGCTCGGGGTGGATGCCGGTTGGGTAAGCAACTCGCCCTCCGGCACGGACAGCTTCAGGAGAGTTCGGCCGCCTCACCCCGACAGTAAGCAAAACGGCGTCAATGCCGTTTGGCGCAAATGCCATAGCTAACTTTACTATGTCGTCTTTATAGCCGTCTACAACCTCGTCAGCTCCTATACGTTTGGCAAGTTCGACCTCTTCAGCACCCGCGGCAGCGGCAAACACCCGAGCGTCCATACGTTTGGCAAGCTGAACAACCAGATGCCCCATTGCTCACTGGCACCAAAAATCATAATTGTCTCGCCCTTTTTTAGCTAATAAAGTGTCATCAAGACCGCGCAAAGCGGTAAGACCAACACCCGGCATGGCTGCAGCCTGCTTGGTGGTTAACTGATTTGTGGGGGAAACAAGATCGGCGTTTATGGCGACATACTCAGCATAAAATCCCCCTTGGGATTGAGAAACCCGGCAGCATATACATAGTCGCCTTCCTCGAAGCGATCAACATCGTCTCCAACTGCGACAATTACGCCGGCTCCTTCAGAGCCGAGAATGTATGGAAATGATGGACTTGTGCCCTGCATCGCTACGTAACCACCCTCACGCTCGAAAGGCTCCCAGGATCCAACACCGGCAAACTCGATTTTTATCAGCGCTTCCCCCGAATCAATATCTGGCACCGGGAGGTTTTTGGATCTTAATTTCATCTGCACTACCGAATTGATTGATAGCAGCCGCTTTCATGGATTCTTGCTTCAGTTTACGTCTAAAATCACTTCCCCATCGTTAATATAGTTTCTATATGGAAACTATACCTCTTCAGGGATTCGTCGCCAAGAGCGGCAATAATTTTTCACGAGATTTGTACAAATCTCTCCGCTTCTTCCTGTGTCAGCACACTGAGTGCTAGTCTTGCATTATCACGTTGCCCTTTAAAAATATTGTCTAAAATGGTTGCGGCAAGCGGGGTAAGGTCCACAGCATACGAGCGAAGATCGTCTTTTGAAGCAGTCGTTGCTATCAAGTCATTGTCTTTAAGATACTTGAGATGTTTAGAAGTGGTGGAACGAGACAATTTCGAAAAGTAGAGCTAATTTCTGACGGCAGGATATTGGGGCTATTTTTTACAGAATCAGGATGTGAAAATGATTCCAATTCAGCCGGACTTTTCATCACTCGCCAGTACCTGCGCAATCAGAATGTGCTGGAGATTGGTAGAAGCGCAGTTTCGAGATTCTGTAGCCTGTTTCTTATCCATACTTTATTCTCCAATTTATCAATTTGGAACATAGCACTTTTGCAATATTAGCGAGTTGTCTCCAAGGAGACTCTGGCTTTGGTTAATGACCGGAAAGCACGCGAGGCGCACATCAAGCCTTCCTCTCAGTAGACGAATTGAGACGGGACGGGCACGGAGAAAGGCATATGGTTGTTCTTGTAAGCGCAATCTAAAGTCGAAAAGTGCAGACGCGGAAGCGCGAGGGGTTTTGAAAAATAGGGGCGAGTCGAGAGAAGTGATGGCGTTGGAGTCCTTGCGTGGCGTTCCCGAATATTTTGTTCGTAATTTAATGGATGGTGAGGAATATCTCTATGCCGTGGATACTCGCAAGGTTGTGTCTTTGCGCTTCCCGACGGTTACGGTTGAACCTGCCCCGCTAAATTGGGGCGTACTGAACCGCAACGGAACGCCACTTACCGAAGTTTGCTGCAAGGAATCACAATTGGCGGAGAGGGCGGGATTCGAACCCGCGACCCCTTTCGAGGTACACGATTTCCAATCGTGCGCACTGAACCAGACTATGCGACCTCTCCGAAAATCGAAACCGTATTATAGCCATGCGTGATGACGTTGCCAATGGCTACTCACTCTACTCGCTTCTCAATGTAGGCATGGTTTCTGTTGAGTGATCGCCAGATGGGGCTCGGCTAACATCCAGCCGCCGCCAGGCTGCCCGAATCGCGTCCAACTCTTCCTGCGTCTCCGGCAGCTCTCGTATCGGATGCGCACAAATGCCTCAGTGATGAGTTGGCTATCAGCCGGAATTTGCAGGCCGGGTCTGGGCCAACGTCTTTAAATACTCGTAAGGCGTTTCCGCCTCCAGACGCGGATAACCGGCTGCAGCGGCTTCGCGGCACATACTCTCGGCGATGCGCCGGATAGAAGCGGCCGCCCGCCACTGCTGAAAGATGCCTAACCGCTGGAGTAGACGATCCATGAATCCCGGTTCGCCGGTATCGTCTCTGTTTAACGGATCACTGGGTTTTGCTCTCGCGCGCCACAAAGGTGGACTGTCTGTAGCCGGGTTAGCCCCCAGGCAACCAGAAGGATCGGCCCAGCATGATGGCTACGGTAACCACCTTGCCCGTTCCGTCCGGGGGCGGTGAAGAACGGTTCTGCTGCCTCTGGTGTCGGGACGTCGATCGGGGCTAGCGAGTCCTGCGTCAGGAATTGAACACCGGCTGATACGCCGCCCGGGAGGAGCTGCGCAGAATCCCGGCCAGAAACTGGAGAATAATCGTAAGCACATTCAGAAGCGGGGTCCAGCAAGTCTAGCGCCGTCAAGACGATAACTGTCCCGCCGAACTGGAGCGCTATCCCCAGAGTGGGGTGAGTAAGGCTAGAACGTCAAATATGGATTCGCCACTGAGTGCTGCGTAACATGCCCCAGCACCATGCTTTGCTCCCACGACCAGAACGGTCAGGAACCAGAGGGATTCAGGGTGGCGGCGTGGCCAGGCCGCGATCAGCCTCGATCTGTTCCGCACGCACAAGCGCGACAGACATCAGCGAAGCCAGAAAGAACAACAGGATGAACGGCACGACACTGAAGTCCAGAAATCTCGTCCCCAGCCAGGCTACAATCGGAGCAATGACCAGCCCGCCAACCCGCAACCGCAGTCCGCATTGTGGATATTCATGGGCTTGGTTGCAGGCGCATTCCCGCCACCAGGCCAGAATAGTGAGCGGGAAAACGGAGAGATCGCGCGTCAGACCAGATTTCCCCCCTCGGCCAGGTTGGCTGCGAATTGGCCTAGCCAGCTCAGATCAAAGACTGAAGTCGGACTGTAAAGTAGCGTGCGCCAACTCAGGAAGACGGCCAACACCATCATCGTGATCATCACACGTCGCTGGCGAGTGCGGTCCCACTGCAAGGCACTCATCAGACGCAGCAGGTTAAACGGGACGAGCATCAACAACAACAGCCAGAGAGCGACCAGCACCGGCGGCCAGAATCGGGCCCAACTCATGAGAACCAGGGCCAGCGGGGTGAGCAAGGCAACCTCCTGAACGGCAAAGCTCAGGTCGACCAGATCATGGCGGATACGTGCCCACAAAGGGCCGGGACCCGTCGCCACCGGTTCCACTGAAGCAGATTCGACCGGGAATGTACCTGCGTTCATCATCACGTTTATGCCGGTTCTACCGTCTCCAGCTCTACCGGCTCCGGAGTAGGAATATTGCGCAGGGCTGCTTCCGTTGCCGATGAACTAGACTGCACGCTTTGCAGGGCCGGATTGGTCCGGGGGATATGATAAATAAGCAAGGGTGCGCTGCGGGGTTGGTGGGGTGGCTGAGGAGGCGGATCTTCATCCAGCGAGATGAGGACCACACGGCGTCCCGCCTCTTGCAAGCGCATGAGAGCGATCATGATTTCGTCGGTGACAATGGCCGTGACCAGAACCATGGTCGCTACCCAGGGAAGCTGCGCGCTTTCGCGTAGCAACATGACCTCGATGGATCCGGTGGCAAATTCGGTAACGGCCGCCAGCGCTTCCAGCACGCGCGTTAGCTGTTCCGGGGAACGGCCGGGCGGAACCCGGATGGGTTGGTCTGAATTGGGTACAGCTCCATTGGCATAGACGCCGACTCCCCAGCCGACATCGGCCGCATAGCTGGCGGCGGAGGCAGCTACGCTGACGGCACGCTCCAACAGGTCGGGATCGAAGCCCATCCAGTGTTTGGGAAACGTCGCCACATTGAGAAAGACGGCCATGGTCATGCCCGTGGACGGGTCGTAAATCTTCGTTTGCAGTTCTCCGCGCCGGGCGGTTGCCTTCCAGTGGACGTCACGAAAACGGTCACCGGGACTGTAGTCGCGAATGCCGCGTGTCTTGATGGGGTCGGTAAACAGGCTTTGATGCACCTTAACCTCGCCAAACGGTTCTTTGGCCGGGAGCCCAGGTCTTCAAGGGGAAAGATGCGAGGGTAGACAACCAGCGTATCGAGATATTTATACTCGCGTTCAACGGTGAACAAGGTGAAAATGTCGCCGGATTCGTAAGTAATCGGACCCAATCGGTAGAAGCCCCGCGTACCGATAGCCAGTGTTGCCTGACGCTCGATTTGCTCCCGGCGCTGCATGGAATAGGTGTTTTGCAGGGTGAACCGGTTGGTCAGATCGTTTTGCGTCACGATGAAGGGATCGTCATAGTTGGGCGGCACGGGCATCTCGTCGCGGAATCGCAGCCAGGTTAACGGCAATGCCTTGTGGTTTTCACGCGAATATTCATCGTAATCGGCTCGCCGGGGAAGACACGCGTGCGGTCGAATTCACGCTCATAGGTGACGCCCCAAAGCGCCAGGTTCTTCCAGATTGTACTGATCCCAACAATAAGCAGCAGAACAAATCCCAGTGCCAGCAGGGCCGGATTGCGCCCGGCCAGGAATCCGACAAGCAGGAAGATGAGCGCCAGAGGTACCCATGCGTCACTGAATATACTGTTCTCGCGTTCGCGGAGTACCAGTCCCCGCAGCCGTGCCACATCGGCCATGTCCACCGGTTCCCCGGATACGGCCGCCCGCATCAGGTTTTGCCGGGCAAGCCGGGCACTCTCCCGCTGCGTATTGCGGACAACCAGTTGCAGGTCTTCAAAGGACTCAGGCATAAGACTTGGTGGCGGGCACGGCCGATCGCTACCTAATCGCCGTCGACCGGCACAGGAACGGTATTAATTACATCGCGGACGATTTCCTGCGGCTCGCGACCACGGAGACGTGTTTGCGGATTGACTACGAGGCGGTGGGTCAATACATAGGGCGCGATTTCTTTCACATCGTCCGGGATGACGAAGTCGCGGCCTTCAATGGCGGCGCGGGCCTGGGCTGTCCGGTAGAGGGCCATGGTCGCCCGTGGGCTGGCCCCCAGCAGGATATCCTCGTGCTCCCGTGTGCCCCGACAGACGTTAACCACATACTGGCGAACAGACGTCTCAACGCGCACAGTTCGGACCTCCTCCTGCATCGCCAGGATGTCCTCCGGTGTGACAACGCTTTCCAGGGTGTCCAACGGGTCGGTACGTTCAAAGCGCAGGAGCATATCATTTTCGCTGGTTTCGTCCGGGTAACCGAGAGCTACCTTCATAAGGAATCGATCCAGTTGTGCTTCGGGCAGGGGAAGGTTCCTTCCAACTCGATAGGATTTTGCGTTGCCATGACCAGAAACGGCCGTGGGAGGCGGTGGGTAGCAATGTCCACCGTCACCTGTCGCTCCTGCATGGCTTCCAGCAAGGCTGACTGTGTACGCGGGGTAGCCCGGTTGATCTCATCGGCCAGTAGAATCTGCGACATGATTGGCCCCGGCCGGAACTCGAACTCCTGGGTCTTTTGGTTGAAATAGTAGATGCCGGTTAAGTCAGACGGGAGGAGGTCGGGGTAAACTGTACCCGATGAAAACTGCAACCAAGCGAGGCGGCAATGGTTTTAGCCAGCGTCGTCTTGCCCGTGCCGGGCACATCTTCCAGAAGCAAATGGCCTTCGCACAGGATGGCGATGAGGGCCAAGTCAATAATATCGGATTTTCCGATGATTACTTTTGAATATTCGTTCGTAGAGCAGCAGCGGTTTCAGCGATCATGATGGCGCGATGATAGCCAATTGTGTTGGCCTGTGCACGGTTAGCGAATTTGCGACGACAGGTAGTCGAGGATGTCTATCTTCGTCAGGATACCCTGCACCTCACCGTCATCCACAATGATGACCGCCGCCTGATCGGTGAAGATTGACATAAGTGTTTCGAGGCCGGTATTCGGACCAACCACAGGCACGTCGTGGTCAATCATGTCCTCAATGGTTTCATCAGGATCATGGACATGATCGGCGGTGAGCATGTGGTTCAGCAAATCAATCTCGGTCACCATACCATGCAAACGGCCGTCCGCATCCACAACCGGTAATTGCGAGATGCTGTGTTCTTTTAGTATGCCGACTACATCCAGCAGACGATCCGTCGGGCGGGCCAAGTGTAGCTCCGTTTCGGGTTTGATGCCTGAATGTTCCCGGCCCGAATGTCACTCCATACCTGATCGAGGAAACCGTTCTCGCGCATCCAGCCGTCATCGAATACCTTGCTCAGATAGCGAGACCCGCCGTCCGGCAGGATAACGACCATGACATCATCGGGGCCTAGCTGGTGTTGGTGAGCATATTTCAACGCTCCGACTACGGCTGCCCCGGATGATCCCCCGCTGAAAATGCCCTCCTCACGAACCAGCCGCCGTGTCATGAGAAAGCACTCGCGATCAGTGACCTGCACGATCTCGTCAATGACGCTGAGATCTGTCGTGTCGGGTAGAAAATCTTCGCCAACCCCTTCCACCTTGTAGCTCTCGGCCTCGGTGTATTCGCCGGAGCGGTGAAGCTCGTAGAGGATGGACCCGTAGGGGTCCACGCCAACGACCTGAATCGCCGGGTTTTGCTCCTTGAGATACCGGCCCACGCCGCTAATGGTCCCACCGGTTCCCATACCGGCCACGAAATGGGTGATACGGCCGCCGGTCTGTGCCCAGATTTCCGGACCCGTAGAGAGGTAATGGGCTTCCGGGTTCACCGGGTTGGCGTATTGATTGGCAAGGATCGCGTTCGGCGTTTCTTCCACAAGCCGTCTCGCTACGGAGTAGTAGCTGCGCGGGTCTTCCGGTTCGACGGCCGTCGGCGTGACCACGACGCGCGCACCGTAGGCGCGCAGGAGGAGAATCTTTTCCTGTGACATTTTGTCCGGCAGGACGAAGATGCAGTGATAGCCACGCAAGGCAGCGGCAATCGCCAGTCCCACGCCGGTATTGCCTGATGTGGCTTCGACAATGGTTCCCCCCGGCTGCAAACGGCCGCTGCGCTCGGCTTCCTCGATGATGGGCCAGCCGATGCGGTCCTTCACCGATCCACCGGGGTTGAAAAATTCAACCTTTGCCAGAACCAGACAGGAAAGTCCGCTGGTTACAGAGTTGAGGCGTACCAAGGGTGTTTGGCCGATAGTATCCAGAATCGAATCGTGGTATTGCAATGCCGTAGCAGTGGAATCCATTTGGTGTGTCATCTCATTCCTTTCCTTCAGGAGGTGGGAGTGTTCTCGGAGATTGCTGTTGATGCTATCAGTAAATGACCCTGATTGCACACCGAACGGACGAAAAATATCGAATTTGTAAGGAATATGGGTCCCAAGCCGCATTCTATGGAACCCGGCATGTAAAAAAAATGAGGGCTAATGTTGTGTTCCTCTCTAATCAGCATTACAATGCACTGTAGCGCAAGTTGACATAGTGATGTGATAAGGAGTGAGATTATGAAAAAGCAGCGCTGGACTGTCCCAGTGTTAGTAACAGCCCTACTGCTATTGACCGCGGCCGTGGTTTCTGCGGCAACCTACATTGTGCAGCCGGGTGATACATTGTGGGGCATTTCAAGACAATTTAACACCAGTGTGGACGCCATCGTCCAGGCCAACAACATACCCAATCCCAACCTTATCTATGTGGGACAGGTGTTGGAAGTTCCGGATGGCACGGGACCGAGCCCGACGCCGGTGCCCCCGCCGGTTAACCCGGCAACCTACGTCGTCCAACCAGGCGATACGCTGTCACAAATAGCTGCCCGGTTTGGCACCACTGTTCCGGCCCTGGTGGCAGCCAACAACATCGTCAATCCCAATCTGATTTATGTGGGACAGGTGTTGGTCATTCCGGGCGGGACGGGAACCCCGTCGCCCACTCCGGCGCCGGTCCCGACTACCGCCCCGCCGGCACCGATAACAGGCTTCAAGTTTGGTGGGCAAACCCAGACCTTCGCCAACAAGCAAACGATGCAGGATGTCGGCATGGAATGGGTGAAGATTCAGTACAAGTGGACCCCAGGGGATGACCCGTCCATTCTGTCCGGCACAATTCAGGATGCCCACGACAGCGGCTTCAAGATTCTGTTGTCCATCACCGGAGCGGAAGCGTATCCGCCGGCAAACGGCATTGACTTCAACGGGTTTGTCCAATTCCTGGGTGGCGTTGCCGGTTACCAACCTGACGCCGATTGAAGTCTGGAACGAGATGAACATTGATTTCGAGTGGCCGGCCGAGCAGATCGATCCGACCTCGTATGTCAATAATATGCTGGCTCCGGCATATAATGCGATTAAGGCAGCCAGCCCCAATACCGTAGTCATTTCCGGTGCCCCGGCCCCGACCGGCTTTGACAACGGTACCAACGCCTGGGCGGACAACCGGTATATTGCTGGTATGCGCGCGGCTGGTGCAGCCAATTATATGGATTGCATTGGTGCCCACTTTAACGCCGGCGCGACATCCCCCACCGTTTCCACCGGGCATCCGGCCGGTACCCACTATAGCTGGTACTACCAACCGACTGTTGATGTTTACT
Source organism: Chloroflexota bacterium (assembly GCA_041390945.1). Taxonomy (GTDB): domain Bacteria; phylum Chloroflexota; class Anaerolineae; order Promineifilales; family Promineifilaceae; genus Promineifilum. The sequence goes on along the minus strand of JAWKOY010000020.1, from coordinate 171,361 downwards.
ACAACACGTTCGGTGGGGAACGGAAGAGTATGCCTAACGGAACTGGGTTACCTGTCCGGTGACGGATTTAGCGCATTGCCGCCGAACTTCTCCTGGGCATCCGGCACGTCGGTTGCGGAGCAGGCCCAGTGGTTGCGCGAAGCACGTGATTTGTCCATCAACGGCGGCAAGGTTGACATGATGATTGTCTTCAATGTGGACTTCACCCAGTATGATCCGGAAGGTGATCCGCAGGCCGGTTACGCCATGATTCGTCCTGACGGTAGTTGCCCTGCCTGTGATGCGCTGAAGTAAGAGTCCATCCGACTTATTGATAAATAGGAAGGGCGCAAGGGATTTTCCCTTGCGCCCTTTTGTGGTTTATACTACGTTCGTTAATAGATCCTGCATGTCTTGTCCTGGTACCAGGAAGGGAGTTCATCATGAAAGTCCGCCAGATATTGGCTGCCCGGCGCGGTCCTGTCATTTCAATTGCTCCGGACGTACTTGTCAGTGAAGCCATCAGCATGCTTGTCAGCAAGGAGATTGGTTCCCTGGTCGTGTATGATGCCGATGGGGAGTTGTCCGGAATCGTTACCGAGCGTGATATCATGCGTGCCCTTGCGGCTGATACGACCAGCCTGGAGCAGCCGGTACACCAGGTCATGGTGCGTGAAGTCATCATCGGTCTGCCCCAGGACGATGTGATGGCTGTGGCGAATACGATGCTGGAGCATCGTGTCCGTCATATGCCGATTGTTGAAGACGGCCGTCTGATTGGTATTGTTTCCATTGGTGATATCCTGAAAGCTCAACGCGATGAATATCGTGGTGCGGCTGATACGCTGGAAACCCAGATGATGGCTGAAGGAGAGGAGAGCTAGAGAATGTCCCCACTTGGAACCGAGTCGAATCCGTTACACGTTGCCATTGTTGGTGCCGGCCCTGCCGGGTTCTATGCGGCCGAAAGGCTGATGAAAGAGAAAGACTTCGCTGTTGAAGTTGACATGTACGAACGGCTGCCCACGCCATTCGGGCTGGTGCGGTATGGTGTTGCCCCGGATCATCAGAAGATCAAATCGGTTACGGCCGCATTTGACCGGACAGCCAAAAGACCGAACTTCCATTTCTACGGCAACGTGGAGTACGGTACGGATATGACCCTGGATGATTTGAAGAAACATTATCATCAGATCATCTTCACAACCGGCGCACAGACGGATCGGATGCTGGATATCCCCGGTGAGGATCTGGTTGGCAGTTACCCCGCAACAGAGTTTGTAGCCTGGTACAACGGCCATCCCGACTTTCATGATTGCCAGTTTGATTTGACGCAGGAGAAGGTTGCCGTTGTAGGCATCGGCAACGTTGCCATTGATGTAGCGCGTATCCTCAGCCTTACCCCGCAAGAGTTGGCAAGAACGGATATGGCCGACTACGCCATTGAAGCCTTGAGCAAGAGTAATGTGAAAGAGGTTCATATTTTGGGGCGGCGCGGCCCGGCCCAGGCAGCGTTTACACCGATAGAGATCAAGGAGCTCGGCGAGTTGGAGGATTGCGATATTGTCATTCTTCCTGAAGAAGCCGCTCTTGATCCATTAAGTGAAGCGTCATTAGCGGACGCGGATCGCAATACGGTCCGCGACGTGGAGATCGTTCAGGAGTTATCAGCGCGAGAACCAACGGGTAAATCCAAGACGCTGTATTTACGGTTCCTGGTTTCACCAACCCGGATTGACGGCGACGACAATGGGCATGTCGCCGGTATGGAACTGGTTCACAACGAGTTATACAAGACCGATACCGGCACGTTGCGGCCCAGAGCGACAGATGTGACTGAGTACCTGGATGTGGGTATTGTTTTCCGGTCCATCGGCTATCGGGGCGTCCCCTTGCCCGGCATACCGTTCCACGAGCGCTGGGGGGTCATCCTGAATGACCAGGGTCGCATTGTAGACTCCGATACCCGGGAGCCGGTTGTCGGGTTGTATACGGCCGGCTGGATCAAGCGCGGCCCGTCGGGTGTCATTGGGACGAACAAACCGGATTCGGCCGAAACGGTGGAGTTGATGCTGGAAGATGCACGGGCGGGCAAGGTGTTGCAACCGTCCCAGCCCAGTCTTGAGGAAACCGAGGCCGATGTGCATGACCACCAACCGGATTTCATCTCCTATGCCAATTGGCAGAAGCTGGATGCTTATGAGGTTGCGCAGGGGAAAGCCGCCGATCGGCCGCGTATCAAGGTTACGGATGTGGCCGATATGCTCAAGATCGCCGAGGAGTAGGCGGGCCGCATTATCGCTACCGAGAAGCGCGACAAGGTTATCATCTATAGCGACGGTGGGGCGGACCCCAATCCCGGTACCGGAGGGTGGGCGGCTATTTTGCTGTCCGGCGCCCACGAAAAGGTGCTGACCGGTCACGAAGCCCATACCACCAACAACCGCATGGAACTCCAGGCGGCCATTGAAGCGCTGGCTGCACTGACACGGCCGTGCAGTGTCGAGTTTCATACCGACTCCCAGTATGTTCGCAAAGGCATCACGGAATACCTGCCGGAGTGGGAGCGTCGCGGTTGGAAGACCAAGGCAGGCAAGCCGGTACAGAATGTGGAATTGTGGCAGCAGTTGAATTCTCTGGCGCAGAAGCACGATATCGCATGGCATTGGGTGGAGGGCCATAGCGGTAACCCCTTTAATGAACGGGTTGACCGGCTGGCCCGGGATGCCCGACTGAGTATTACGCCGGATCAGTTTACGGACGCGGATACCCCCAAACTTTATGTTCGGGCATCGGTTAAGGGGAACCCCGGTCCGGGTGGCTGGGCGGCGATCTACGAGACGGCCGATGGGCAGGAGTCAACGGCCGATCATGTGGCCTCGACCACCAACAACCGGATGGAACTGACGGCCATCATTGAGGGGCTTCTGATGGTTCCCATTAACAGCACGGTTGAGGTGTACACGACTTCTGACTATGTGTACCAGGGGATTACCCAATGGATGCGCGGCTGGAAGCGCCGGAACTGGCAGAAGAAGGACGGCCAGCCGGTTGCCAACGCAGACTTGTGGCAGGCGCTGGATAATCTGGCCCGGAATTACCGTATCCGCTGGATTAACGCCAAGGGACAATCTGACGAAGTGTTGGCCGCCGCCGGGCGACTGGCTGTGGAAGCGGCCGGCGAGCGTTAGTCACCTTGAGGGAGCGACCTCACTGTTTACCCGAATCTCTGCTAATGGGTGATTTCCAGTCCGATATCAAATGGTCTACCTACACTAACGAGTCGGCGTTGAGTTCCGTCCATTAGGGATGTGACCCAAACTTCGCGTTGCTCTTCTTGTAGGGACTTGATATAGACGATTTCAATCCCGTCCGGCGACCATATCGGGTCTATGCTGTCACTACTTGTTGTAAGCCGTCGAATTTCGCCACTGGGTGCATTGACCACCCAAATGTCGTATGAGGAAAATTCGCTTTCATACGGCACGAACCCACTTACGCCGATCCACTGACCATCAGGCGACCATTGCGGATCGTTTCCAAGGATTCGGATGGAGCGACTCAACTGTTGCTGTTCACCCGTTTCCAGATTAATACGCCATAGATGTGGCCCTTCCCCTCCGTCACCCGCGTATGAAGTAAAGGCAATAACATCATCAGTTGGCGACCATTGGGGATTGCCAAGTTCATACAAAGTAAACTCTGTCAGATTGTGAACCGCTTTGGGTTTCTCAGTGTCAACGAGGATCAGGGCACTCATCTGTCGTGGCAGGTTGTCAATGAGCGCCAGACGTCGGCTGTCCGATGCCCAGGTATGCCCTCTTACAGTATGGGGATTGTCGTAGGTCCGGTCTGGTGTGTATAGCTCGATAATTTCCCCATTCTCAATGTCCGCAACCATGAGGCTCCAGTTTTCACTGGAGAGATAGGCCAGGCGACTGCCGTCCGGTGACCAGACCGGTTCGACAGCATTCTTAGCCAATAGACTCAACTTACCGTCTTCCCGGTTGAAGATATATACATTCGTTGAATACTCTTCATAGTTGGGGTCGGCCGATTCCGGGACTTCCGCCAACGCCAGGGCTACCATTCGGCCGTCCGGTGAGATGTCTCCCCAATCCCGAAACTGGTGCGGTGCATATTCCGGTGCGGGGTACAAGCCAAACTCGGCTACCGGATCCAGGAAGACGGCCGCTTCCGTCTCCCCAGTACTGCTCAGTGAACGAATAACCTGCCCATCCCGGTAGAACAGGGTAAACGGCTCCGGCTCTACTCCTTCCGGCAAAGGGATAATCGGCGGCGCAGCCGTAGGGATCGGCGTGACTACCGGTGTGGGCAGCGGCGTGGGAATTGGTGGGACAGTTGGTTCAGGTAACTCGGTCGGTTCCGGTAGCTCCGGCATGGGGGTAGCTGTCGGCGGCGGGTACGGACCGGGTGGATAGGTACTGGTCGGCTAGACGACGCCATAGCGTGGATATGATTCAGGCGTGACGGTAGCGTCCGGTACGGTGACCTGAGCCGGGTCGGAAACGAGTGCCTGCTCCAGAGTGGGTTCAGTATCTGCGTTTGGTGTGCATGCTGCCGGAAGTAATGTCGCAGTTAATGTCAGTATTCCTATCCACGACCGAAACAATGTGTGTTGGGTTCTAAGCCTACGGATCATGACATACCCCTCAGTGTGAGAATCTAGCGGCTAACCAGTAGTTGCTTTTCAGAGTCGGACGGATACTGCATAAGGAGTTGTCTACTCCCATCTGCAAGAGAGAACACCCAGACTTCATTTTCCTTGAAATAAACAATCTGTGTGCCGTCAGGCGACCATTCAGGGAACGCATCATTGAGATAGTTAGTAGGATTATCGCCTCCGTCATCATGTGTTAGGCGTTTAGTAACGTGCCCGACAGGATCGACTAACCACAAGTCTGCTTGAGTGGAAGGGGCTTCATAATCTGCAGCACCAGACACAAGAATCCATCTCCCATCTGGCGACCAATGCGGCGAGCTGCCGAATATCTGTAGTGCCGAAGATACTTGCTTAACTTTTCCACTCTGGTCGATTATTTGCGGCCGTAAGCCATCTTTTCCTTTTCCATCCCACACGAACAAAATTTGGTCATCAATTGGAGACCATTGGAGGGAAAAAATGCGCGGAAAGTCAGGCGTGTTGAGTAGAGAGCGTGGCGGTTCGACTATGTTGCTGTTCACAATAATCAACTCGGTTGATTCAAAACCAACGCCATCAATAATAGCCAACCGTTGGCTGTCAGAAGCCCATGTAAACTCCTCAACATTATGAGGACTTTCGGGGGGACTATTGGTTCGGTCAACCTTATAAACGATGCGCGTATCCCCGCTCCCCACCTCAACGATCGAAAGGTGACCACTTTCTGAACGATAGGCAATCCGCTGCCCATCCGGTGACCAGACTGGTTCGAAACCGTTTTCGACGAGTAAGCGCAATTTCCGGCTTTCTCGGTCAAGGATATAAATCCCCGGTCTTGCGCCTGTTGCTTGATACATTTTCGCATCAGGGCTCTCTGTTAGTAACAGAGCCATTTGGCGACCGTCTGGTGATAAGGTTCCCCATGGTGAATATGCACCTTCCGGTATCAGGTGCAAGCCAAACTCGGCTACCGGATCCAGGAAAACGGCCGCTTTCGCCTCCTTGGTACTGCTCAATGAGCGAATGACCTGCCCATCCCGGTAGAACAGGGTAAACGGTTCCGGCTCTGTTCCTTCCGGCAAAGGGATAATCGGCGGCGCAGTTGTAGGGATCGGCGTTACCATTGGTGTGGGCAGTGGCGTGGGTATTGGCAGGGCGGTCGGTTCGGGCAACTCGGTCGGTTCCGGTAGCTCCGGCATGGGGGTAGCTGTCGGCGGCGGGTAAGGGCCGGGTGGATAGGTGCTGGTCGGCCAGACGACACCATAGCGCGGGTACGGTTCAGGCGTAATGGTGGCATCCGGTAGGGCAACCTGAGCCGAGTTGGAAACGAGCGCCTGCTCCATAGTGAGTTCAGTATCTGCGACTGGTGTGCATGCCGCCGGAAGCAAGAGTACAAGGGCGAACAAACACCAGCGAGAAACGGATTGGTATGCATCGGTAGCCTACCTCGCAATGGTATTCGGCTGTTGAAAAGCTGACGGTTTGGCTACATTACAGCCTCAGACCTGGTGATTTCCCATTCACTGGTAGTCAATGGATCGTGAGCACTCCCAATAAAACGACCCCATTGCAAACACAACGCCAATATATCATTTTATGAGAACGAGCGTCAAGCAAGTGCAGGGGTGTGGGCAGTCGTAGTTAATGGGAAGGAAACGTCCGCGTTGACAGGCCGCCGGCAGTATTGACATTGGGTCGGTTCCTGCTAGAATACCCGTCTACCCAGCCGAAGTGGCGAAACAGGCAGACGCGCTACGTTCAGGGCGTAGTGAGGGTAACCTCATGTGGGTTCGAATCCCACCTTCGGCACACTCCCCATACTCTATTTGTGACAGCCCGGTCGGTTACGCCCAGGCTGTTTTGTTTTTGAGAAATACCGAACAATCGCTATAATGACCGCGCGTTTGCAAAGCCTATTTACATTGCAAGGATAGACCGTATGACGATTTTGATCATAGTTGGAGTGATCTTGCTGGTGATGTTGCTGGGTGGATTATTGGCCTGGCTCTTCACGCGTGTTGATACCGTAGTGACGGATACGAAGACCGAGATGGTCGAGGAACAAAAGGCCTACAATCCGGCCGTCACGCTGGGCCACGAAATCAAGGTGGAAGCTGACTATGAAACCCAAATGAAAGAGGCCCGCCTGGAGGCGGCCCGTACGGCGGCTGCGCTCCCGCGCGGCGGCAACTTTGGGATCGGCAGCGATGGCGATTCCAGGTTGGCGACCGCCAGTCAGGGGTTGCCCAACGACCCAATGACGGCCGTTCGTATTGCTCATTTTCATGGCTGGGACGGCGCGCGTAGTGGTATTCCGGCTGGCGGTGTACCAGTGGCGGCTGCGACCGCTCCGGCGGCAGCTGCGGTAGCCCCGGCGGCTACCGGTAAAATCGAACTGGTTGCAGGACGTGATTACCCCGTCATTGAGATTACCGACGATATGTCACCGGAGGAAGTGCGTAAGGCTCGCACGGCGAACGCCAAGGCGCGCTCCGCTGCCATGAAGGCGGCCAAGGCAGCCCAACAGGGTGCTGCTCCGGCTGTGGCCGCCGCACCTGTTGCGGCCGCAACGGCACCGGTGGCTGCTACACCGGCTGTACCTGTTGGTATCGAACCGCCAACGCTGATTGAAATAACTGACAGTATGTCACCGGAAGAGGTACGCAAGGCGCGGATTGCCAATGCAAGGCCCAATCCGCTTACAACAAGGCTGTGAAGGCTGCTGGCGGCGCTACCGCTGCTGCGGCACCGGTTGCTGCTCCGGCGGCGGCGGCTGCCCCTGCACCGGCACAGGCCCCGGCTGCCCCGGTTGGCGTTGAACCGCCGGTCCTGATCGAGATAACCGATGACATGTCTCCTGAGGATGTCCGGAAAGCACGAGTGGCGAATGCCAAGGCAAACTCAGCTTATAACAAAGCACTCAAGGCCGCCGGTATTGATCCGGCAAGCCTGAAAGCCGGCGCGGTTGCAGGTGCTGCGGTCGCGGCCGAAGCGGTTACCAGAGCGCCGGAACCGGTAGTTGCCGCGACATCCGCTGCTGACGATGTTGAGCCGGCGCAGGACGAGATTGAGAGCGTCCTGAAAGCCGGGCTTGAATCTGCTCCGGCAGACGAGGCGGCCAAGTTCAATGCCGCCATTGGCTCCATCAAGGAGATTCTCCCTGAGGTTGCCGAGAAATTACAGGCAGCGGGTGTGACGACCATTGATTTGTTACGTCTGGGCGCAACACCCAAAGGCCGGGCGCAAATTGCCTCTGCCTCGAAGTTGGACGAATCAACCGTTTGACAATGGTCAATCATGCTGATTTGTACCGCATTCTGGCGTGGGTGAGCTGTACGCCATCCTCCTTGAAAAAACCGGGGTGGACACAGTTGTTGAACTCGGCCATCGGAATCCCGGTAACCTGACGGAGAAACTTACAGAAGTAAACGGCGCGGAAAGTGTGGTGGAAAAACGCCGTCGACAGGTGGACGATGGGTGGCCCAAGCCAAGGAATTGCCCCGCGCCATATTCTATAAGGCAGCCGAAAGCCTGGCCGCAACCCCAGCTTCCCGCAGCACCGTCTGCGCCTGCTCCGGCTGCTGAATCAAGTGGGCCAACCCCGGAATCTTTGGGAATCCCCCGGCCTGAATTGACCGAGATCACGGACGATATGACGCCTGACCAGATTCGGCGGGCGCGTATCGAAAATGCCAAGGCAACGTCTGCCTTCAACAAAGCGCTTAAGGCCGCCGGAATTGATCCCCTCCAACTGTCCAATAACGGATGCGCGAGGAATTGAATAAACCGTAATATAGTCCGCCGTGCAGAACTGCTCGGCGGACTTTTTTTGTTTTGAACTATCATCAGATGAAGCGGTTATTTCGTTGGGGCGTTGCTATCGCGTTGCTGGTAACAACCGTGAGCCTGTTTAGCCGCTGGGTTGCAGTCGTAATCTAAATAACACCCAAACCGGGGATCTTCTGACCTGGGCGACCGGTGACGAGGAGGCTCGACAATCACTGGTCACAGTTCAGCGAGACCTGTCCGGGCGCGCCATTCATACTGCCATCTGTTGGTTATATCGGCTTATTATATGATGATCCGAACGGGCCGTATTCGGCAGCTAATCCTCATCAGATGGTATTGATGTCTTTAGCAATACTGAACCGGGTATCACACCGGTCTATGCGGCCCTACAGCGGCTATATCCGGCGTGGATAGTGGCGCAGCGCCCTCTTCTGGCATGCCGGACGACCCATTGCAGCCCGGACGACAGATATGGTTGTATTATGCTCATATGGCTGATCGGGAGGGCAACAGCTTCATTGTAGACGCTTTTCCGCCGGGTATTTCGGAGGTCTACGTGGAGCAGGGGACCTTGCTCGGATATACAGGAGACTACAACGGGGACTCGCTGTGATAGTCGCCACAGGTTCATCTTCATTTTTCCATTGTGCAGGACTGTGGAACCGGACGATATCGCAACGAATTGGAAATTGAAAATACGCTTGATCCTTCCCAATATCTGGGATTGCCGGTAAATTATGCGTGTGGTTATCGTTCCATGGTTTGTACACAAGATCCTGCATGCCGTGGTGAATAATGTTTGGGGATAGAGAAAAGTTATGATCGAGCAAATCCAGTTGTGGATAGAACAACTCCACAGCTCTGGATACGCTGATTCAGTTGGGGGCCTTGGCAGCGGCCGTTCTCATCGGTCTGCTGCTGGCTCGCCTGCTCCGCAAGCCGGTCGCGGCAATGATCCAGCGATTGAACAACATGATCCTGTTGGACAACCTGGCCTGGGTGCGCGAGGTGCTGGTCGTTATCGAGGTTGTCCTGCTGCCGGTCTGTTGTGGGTGATGGCGCAGGTGCCAGCGCCGTTTTGGAAGTGGCGGGCCAGCCGACAGCCATTATAGATTGGGTGGCACCATTATTCGGTTTATGGGCGATCTATCGCGGTGTCTCCACATTCATCCAGCGCAACCTGAAACCCGCCCAGGCCCGGACGTGGATGACCATTCTACGGCTGGTTATTCTGGCTTTGGTTGTCTTACAAAGTCTGACCTTACTGGATAATATCGGCCTATACCTTCCAGGCCGGTGGAAATATACTGATTTCACTTCGTTCCCTGCTGCTGGGCCTTGGTGTATTTTTCCTCTTCTACTTCCTCAGCCGATCCATTAAACAGCTACTACGTGATGATATTTTGCCCCGTACCGGCATTGACCCATCACTCAATCGAAAGCAAAAGGGTGATTTCTACTTTCACCAGTTATGGGTTGGTTGTGGCCGGTCTTTTGCTGGAGTCTCAGCCTGATGGGCATCCCATATCCACGCTGACGAGTATTGCCGGTGGTTTATCTGTTGGTATCGGCTTCGGTTTGCAGGAGTTGATCAATAATTTCATCAGCGGCTTTATCCTGTTGACCGAGCGTAGTCTGACCCCTGGAGATGTCATTGAGGTTGATGAACATCGGTGTTGTGGGAGAAATTAAATCTACGCACAATTGAGGTCAGGACTGTTGACAACGCGTCACAGTTGATCGTTCCGAACGGCCAACTGCTGCAAGGTGTTGTCACCAGTTATACACGAACGGAGAAGCGCGTGCGGATGCACGTGCGCGCCGCGACCAGCATGGAGGCTAATCCGCATCAGGCGGTGGAGGCTCTCCTGGAAGCGGCGAAAGAACAGGAGGGCTATTGCCTGATCCGGCACCGGAGGCGCTTTTTACCGGGATTGGGAGCGTGCTCTGGAATTTGACCTGCTGGCTGGGTCAGTCGATCCGCTTCAGATTCCATACATCAACAGTGAGGCTGCTATTACGAATCTGGGGATGAGTTTCCAGTGCGTGGCATTGAGCTGCCACCCCCGGAAGATTAACAGGGATGGCAGCCCGCCATTGATGTAAGGGGTTACCCCCTCAATAACCTCGGTCCCGCCCATGTAGGGGCGCAGCACCTCCGGCACAACAGGTGAGCCGTCAACCTGCTGGTTGTTTTCCATGATGGCAATCATGACGCGGGGCAAGGCCAGACCACTGGCATTCAAGGTATGGACATACCGTGGCTTGCCACCCTCTGCCGGGCGGTAGCGGACATTAGCCCGGCGGGCCTGAAAGGACTCGGTGTTGCTGGCCGAGCTGACCTCCAGCCACTCCTGACATCCGGCCGCCCATATTTCGACGTCATACTTCTTGGCGGCAGCAAAACCCAGATCGCCTGTTGCTATCTCTAGGATCCGGTAGGGTAGGTCGAGTGCTTCGGCGACGTCTGTTGCGTGCTTGACAAGCAGTTCCAGATGCTCATAGCTTTCTTCCGGCTTCACAAACTTGTACATCTCGACCTTGTCGAATTGATGGCCGCGCTTAATGCCGCGCACATCCCGACCGGCGCTCATCTTTTCCCGTCTAAGCAGGGCGTGTAGGCCACGTAATTCAACGGCAGGTCGGCTTCTTCCAGAACCTCATCCGGTGTAGGTTAGTCAGGGCGATTTCGGCCGTTCCCAGCCACATGAAATCTTCCTCTGCATCCCGATAGATATTGTCGGCAAGCAGGAAGCTGCCCCGCACCGACATACATTGCTGACCGGACCATGAACGGTGGGTAGATCTCCGTGTAACCGTGCTTTTCGGTGTGGAGGGTTAACCCATGAACTGGATGAGCGCCCGCGCTGCCAATCTGGCTCCGGCTCCGCGCAAAACATAGAAGCGCGAACCGCTCAGGGTAACGCCCCGGTCGAAGTCAATGATGTCAATTCCGGTCCCAGGTCCCAATGGGCTTTTGGTTCGAAGTTGAATACCGGCAGGGGCGCGCCCTGAGGTTCATAAGCGATGTTATGCGCTATCATTTACCGTCCGGGCCGACCGGCACGCTTTCGTGGGGGATATTCGGTACCCAGAGCATCAGCTCATCAAAACGACCTTCTACCTCGCGTAATTCGTCCTCAAAGCACCGCAATGCGATCACCTATTTCACGGGTTTCTTCTTTGGCTGCGTCTACATTTGATTGCAGGCCGTTTATACAGGTCATCAGCGCCTCGACTGATTGCCCCGCATTCCCGACCGGCGTTGGCCTTGTTGAGGTCAGCCCCCATTTTCTTCAGAGCGCCCATCGACTGGCCGATCTGTTTCGAGCTTCCATTACGTTGGCGTCACCGGCTCTTCAACTTCCTGGAGAATATTCCGGCGACGCTCATCGGCCGCTAGGATCTCGTCAATGGGTGCGGTGTCGGTGAGCTTGACCATCTGCTCTTTCACCCATTCCGGCTTCTCGCGTATGATATTGATATCAATCATTCTTCGTTTCCTCCGCAGTCAATAGAAAAGCCCCCTCGTCTACCAGGACGAGGGGGCCCCGTGGTGCCACCTGGTTTTGTCAACAACGCTGCTGTCATTGACCTTGATTCGCGTGATAACGGGCGCAACCGGCTATCCTTGGCGCTAAGCATCAAGCGCGTTCAGATGCAACTCAAGAGTGGACTTCAGAAGACCCCGGCGTTGGTTTACACCACCCACCAACTCTCTATGCCCGGCTCTCTTCATACTTTTCTCTATCTCTGTTGTTAGATTATCTCAACTGCGTTGCATTATAGCGGATAGGGCTGAAGCCTGTCAACGCGTTGGGTGGGGTAGGGTTAACTGCGTTGCGCGGCCGAAAGCGCCACAGCAATTTGAGCCGCGACCGATCCATTATTTCGCAGCAGGGCCGCGTTGGACTTCGAGCTTTTTGCCGTCCGGTATTCGCTCCACTACCCGCAGCAACCATGGTGTGCTGGCCGGGCCATGAATCCCCTGTTCGGCCGCTTCCTGTGTCGCCTGTTCAATCGCCGCCTCAGCCAGATCGGGGTCCAGTGCTTCTTCAATGGGAATGGGGACGGTGACAAGCGTGCTGCTCTGCAAACCCAGTGAACGTCGAGCCTGAATAAGCGCCGCTACTTCGTCCGGGGAATCCAGGCGAACATCTACCGATAATCCACAGTCCAGGGCGAAGAAAGCGGGCAATGTATCTGTGCCGTACCCTAACGGTAACTCCTTCAGTCTCCAGGACCTCACGAGTTGCAGGCAGGTCCAGGATGGACTTGGCGCCGCTACAAACAACCGTGACCGGCGTCTGGCCCGGCTCCGCGCCGATCAGCACTGATATCCAAAGTTGCCCACGATGAACCCCCGATCCCGCCGGTGGCAAATAACTCGATTCCCGCCATGTGGGCAGAGAAATCAGCATCGTACCCGCGACGGTTGTTCCGGCGTCCTCCCCCTGAGCTAATGCGATGGGCAGATCGCGCCGGCTGGCCACTTGCGAGCCGAATTTCCGGCGGCCTGGGCCAGATGGCCGATCTCATCCTCATTCATACCGACGATGATTCGGCCGCCGACAACTCCGATGGTGGCCGGCATAATGCCCACCGTCGCGGACAGCGTTTTCCATCGACAAAAGCAATTTCCTGATTTTGTGGGTAGAAGCAACCCGTGGGTGATGACGGTGCTTTCCAGGAGACCGCGACCGATTTTTCTCTGAATGGCTTGTTGAATATGAGTCGCGATGTGTAAATCGTATGCAGTCATAGCCCAGTGTAACAAAGGCCGGTCCGAAGTTGAATTGAAAAGAATAAAATCGGCTCGCCTCTACCTGTTCGAGATGAGCGTTCACAAGAAGCATTGTCACTGTCATTGCCGTACACTGACTGCATCGGTAGAATTGCCAGCCTTGTGCACAAGTTACTTATGAAAGCAAAAGCAACAACTCTTTCCGGACGGCTATATTCCTTACTGGCGATGGGCCTAGTGATACTCGCTGGTGTGATGTCAGGCTGCCAACTGGACCTGACCAATCCTCCACGCCTGGCAACAGCGGAAGCCGGTATCCCCCAACCAACCACATCCGGCTCTCTTTTCCTGGCTGCGCCGACGGCAACACCGGCTCCGGCCGGGTCTTTGACGGTTGGTGATGATCTCCCGGACCTTGCCGGTTCAGACCTGGCTGTCTGGGTTAACGAAGTGTCCCCGGAACACGAGCAGATGATGCAGTCCCTGGTTGGCGAGTTCACCCGCCGGACCGGGGCGAACGTTTCTGTCCAATCGGTATCCCCTTCTTTACTGCCGGAACTGGTTAATACGGCCGTGCTCTCCGGAACGCTGCCTGATATTGTTGTTCACCCCCTGGAATACACAGCCGGATGGGCTGAACGGGGGATTTTGGATGCTTCGGCTGCCGGTGAGGTGGTGGCGGATGTTGGTGCAAGTCAGTTCGATCCGGCCGCACTGGAGCTTGTAGAGACGGGTGCCTCGGTACCGGCTGCTGTTCCGTTGCATGGGTACTACCAGCTTTTGCTGTATCGTGCTGACTGGCTGGCTGATCGCAACCTATCTGCGCCGGATGACTTCGCTTCCATGATGGTCGCCGCTGAAGGGACATTTGATCAGGAACAACTTGTGTCCGGCATCATTGTGCCGACTGAATCGAATCTTGTCACAACCCATCAGGCGTTTGAACAGATGGCTCTGGCAAATGGTTGTGATTTGATTAATGAGAGTGGAGAGGTGCGCCTGCTGGATGACTCCTGTGATGAAGCACTGAAGCATTACTATTCAGTGATCAACCAGTTCAGCCCACCGGGAGTCCAAACGGATACAAGTGCGCGTAATGCGTTCCTGAACGGCCAGACAGCGATCATCATGACCTCGCCGTCCATACTACCGGCACTGGCCGGTCTGGACCCAGCCCTGTCACCCGGCTGTGCTGAGTGCACCGGATCCGGAGGGACGGATTATCTGGCGCAAAATACAGGGATATTGACGCAACTTTCCGGGGCGAATGCGTCTGCAACCCCGGTGGGATTCGGCAACCTGACCAATCTGGGAATCACCTCTGTGGCGGACCGTGAGGCCGCCATCGCTTTTGCCGAGTACTGGCTGCAAGAAGGCTACGAACAGTGGCTGAGCGTGGATCCGGAGCGCAAGGTTCCCATGTTGCTGGGCACGGCTGACAGCCCGCGACAGTACATTGATGCCTGGGGCACCCAACCTCTACCGGGTGCGGATGTTAGCCTGAGTGATATTTACGGGGCTGATGTGGTGGCACAGTTGCGCGACGGAATTGCCTCGGCCCCCCGGTGGGGCATCTGGCAGGGGTATGGCGCACTCGTAACGAAGCTGTATGAGGACCTGACCGTTTCAATCGTGCTTCAGGAAATGCTTAGCGGCTACTTCAACACTGATACCACATTGCGAGAGGCGTTCCGTCGTGTCGTGGAGCAAATTCCCAATTACGCTTACTCAACTGAATTACCGCCTTTACCGGAACCGGAACCTACAGCCGAACCATAGCACTTTGTCTGCCCCTGGTGATTTGCCGGGGCGGTGGATACGATCAATTGTTCGTGTTACAATGCGAACAAATATCCATTAGGCGTGGAGGTGTTATCTGGAAGGATTGGAACTGGCTCATCTGTTGGTCGACGCGGTGGTGGAGAAGAAGGGGAGCGATATACTTCTCCTGGACATTCGCGATCAGGCCGTCTTCGCTGATTATTTCCTGCTTTGTACCGGTGAAACGGAACCACAACTAAGAGCACTCTCGCAGTCGGCTCTGGGCACAGCCAAACAAAATGCCGGCACATCCCCTCTGGGAACGGAGGGCGAGCCGGCTAATGGGTGGGTGCTACTCGACTTCGGAGATGTGGTTGCCCACTTCTTTCTGCCGCGAACCCGTGAGTATTATGATCTGGAATCGCTATGGCATGACGGCCGTGTTGTCTTGCGTATGCAGTAGACTCGATCGTAGGTTATTCGCGGATCCAGCCATCAGTGCTTCGGTCCCAGGTAATTAGCTCATCTTCAGAGAAGAACAGGGATACTTCATTGGCTGCACTTTCCGGCCCATCTGAGCCGTGAACGAGATTGCGGCCGTTTCCACTGCATAGTCTCCCCGGATGGTGCCCGGTGCGGCATTGGCAGCATTGGTCGTACCCATTGTTGTGCGCACAACCTGAATCGCATCCTTGCCCTCCCACACCATGGCGACAATGGGGCCGGAGGTAATGTATTCAACCAGACCCTGGAAAAACGGTCGTTCCCGGTGGGCGCCATAATGGGTCTGGGCCAGCTCATCAGACATCTGCATGAACTTCATACCCTGTAGTTTTAATCCGCGTCGTTCCAAACGGTGAATGATCTCGCCATAATAAGCCCACGCTGTACGCCATCCGGTTTAATCAAAACAAGTGTTCTTTCCATCACTTTTTAACTCCAATTGTTTAATACTCAATAATCTGTCAGGCGGCAACCTTCCTCACGCTTAGAGGATTCGCCGACAACCTAGATTGTATAAGTGCTGTGGTGATATGGTGCTGTGTGCCTGCGCCAAGCTTCGATATTTAGGAATCGCCGCGTTCGCGTTTGGCGGCCAGGCTTTCGATCCAGGCAATTGCGGCATCCGGGTCTTCCGGCATGTCCAGCAGATCGGCCTCGGTAAGATCCAGTGCAGTTGCCACCTCGGCAACCGTGGCGGAAATGTCACCGTTGGTCACCGTTTCTACCTCTCCGGCCATTTGCTCCAGCCAAACCTGTGCCTCATCTGGATCGTCGGGCATGGCATTCACCAGTGAGGCATCCAGGGTGTCGGCCATTGGCTGACCGGTCGCTTTCCCTTCTAACCAATCAAGGGTGGATTCTAGTGAGAAGGGAGTGATCTTGACCAGCGTATCATCTGCGGCGAGCAGCGACCCAATCTCGTCTAGTGAGGTCGTGACCGGAATCGCCATTTGGTCCAGAGAAGTCAGCAATTCCGGTAAGGTTTTCGGAACGGTCGTGATCATTAGTGGCTCCACCGGCAGTTCTTGTTGATCGTCCGTTTCATCAGTGAGGGTCCTCAAGAACGGTTTCTTCAACGATTATTTCTTCAAAGACCACTTCTTCAACGACGCTATACCCTGTCTCCAGTTCCGCGACGACCTCAACGTCTTCAATGACTTCATCAATTACTTCGTCACCGTCAGTCTCCGTTGCCAGGTTCACCTCGGCGTGGAGTGCGCTATCGGGTGTCTCATCGGCTGGGCCTTCGCCTACCAGGGGGCCGGTTGAGGCCAGCTTTGTTTCACCAACATAGATGCCCGACATGGCAATCCCCAACTGCGAAATATCCAGGCCTTCACCCGGAGGCATGTTGGAGGCCGCTTCGGCGATAAGTTTTGAAGCCAGTGCCCGATCGGCGACGCTGGGCAGGTCTTCAATCGGGGCATCCTGACTGGCGGCCAGTTCCTCCAACCAGGCCATAGCGGCATCAAGGTCTTCAGGGGTGGTGTTCGTAGCCGGTTCAACCTCAAATACGGCCGCTTCAATTTCTTCCGGTTGAGCAGGTAATTCCTCAACGAGAGAGATTTCCGGTGTGACGACTTCAACTTCCACCTCTTCAAAAATCTCGCTTTCGATGGGAGGCGTTGGCGCAGCCAAATCCGTTTCTTCCACTTCGGCTTCTACCGCGACTGCTTCTTCTTCGGCCATTTCGGTCATTAATGCGACAATGGCCGGAGGAGCCTCCTCCGGTTCTTCCGGTGGGGGAGTAACCTCCTCAGGTTCTTCTGTTGCGGGCAAGCCGGCAATGGCGGCGGCCGTTTCCGGCATAGCATCTACCAGGTCATCATCCTCCATCTCGGTCAGACGTCGCCATTCCAGAGTAGGTAGTTCCTCTACCGATTCGCGGCTAGCCATTCGTGCCAACCAATCCAGGCGACTTTCACCTTCGGCATTCTCATCACCGGGATCGCTCAAGCCAGGTACTTCGCGTAGCCAGTCTGGCAGTTCCTGCTCGTCGCTGTCAAACAGCCCCTTGAAAGGGGAATCTTCCAAAGCCGCTTCATCCAGTGAAACCAGCCCGTCAAGGCTTTTGCCCTGCTTACCGGCAATTTCCTCTAGCCAACGCAAAGCCTCATCCAACTCATCCGAGGTCATGTCGCGTGGGACATCTTCACTATCGGATTGAATATTGTCCTGCTCGCTCATAACATCTTCCTTCGCGTCAGTAATTCACCGACGAACTCTTCGCATATATCTGACGCGCCATATACAACGCTGCTCTCCCGGAGATTGGCGTATTATGGTCAACTAGGGATATTATGCGGAATCCCCTCAATTTGACAAGTGTAGGCGTTTCAGTTGGAATAATAATTCTTCGATAGATTGCTCCGGCTCGGCAACTTTCCCAAAGGGATCCATGATCTTATCGCTATCAAGTAATACCTGGAATACGTTGGTGATGCCGTTTACCAGCACATCAAGATGGTATCCACCTTCTAGGATAAACCCGATTCGGCCGTCGCAAAGGATTTCGGCTGTTTTTTAAGCTGTCGGACCAGTTTTGTATATCCGGTCAGACTCAGACTAGCCATGGCTAAAGGATCAAGCCAATGGGCATCGAAGCCAATGGATACCAGCATCAAATCAGGCCTGAAGCACTCAATAGCGGGAATGACCACCTCATCCAAGACGCGCTGGTACCCGGTGTCACCAACTCCGGGGGGGAGGGGGACATTGAGTGTATATCCTTCACCTGGCCCGGTACCCGTTTCATCAATCCGCCAATGCCGGGATAGAAGTAGGGAGCAAACAGGTGTAGCGAGCTAAACAGGACTGAATCATCATGATAGAAAATGTCCTGCGTTCCGTTACCGTGGTGGACATCCAGGTCAACGATGGCAACGCGCTGTGCGCCGTGCACGGCCTGGGCATGCCGTGCGGCAACCGCCACATTGTTGAAAATACAAAAGCCGCTGACGTGATCAGTCTCAGCATGATGTCCTGGTGGGCGGATGAGAGCAAAGCCATTGTCAGCCCGGCCCGTCATAATCTCATCGACCATTGCGGATGCGGCACCGGCAGCTAATCTCGCCAGTTCAAACGTTTCGGCTGTGGCGTAGGTGTCACCGTGGTCCAGCAACCCTCCACCACGGGTGGATACCTGGCTGACGAATTCAATTAGTTCAGGTGTGTGGGCGCGGCGTAGTTGTTCGACAGTTGCCGGAATCGGCTCCAGTTGCTCAACCTGATCCAGGATGCCGGCTCGTTCCAACATCGGCAGAATTGACAGCATCCGTCGGTGGCTTTCGGGGTGGTGGGCACGTGTATGTTTTATGGCCGGAGCATATGTCAGGATGGTAGTCATTGCTTGCTTCTGTGGTGGAATCCCCAAGTGATTATAGTCATGCTGCGGCAGTCGCAAAACATTTACATGATGCATGGTGAGGTTGCCGGGTATCCAACAAAAAACGGCCGTCGGTGTTTTGCCGACGGCCGTTCGCTGTACGTATCGAAACGGTTCGGATTAGTGACTGACCAGCATGTATAGCAAGCCCTGGCCGTTGCTAAAGAAGACGATCAGACCGGCAAAAACAACGGACACCATTGCCATGAGTTTAATGAGAATGTTGAGCGAGGGCCCGGCGGTGTCCTTGAACGGATCGCCGACGGTGTCACCCACAACAGCGGCGCGATGGGCTTCGAACCTTGCCGCCGTGCTGTCCTTCCTCAATATATTTCTTGGCGTTATCCCAGGCACCGCCTGCGTTGGACATCATGAGCGCAAGAACAAACCCGGTAGCGAGGCCGCCGGCCAATAGCCCAAGTACACCGGCCACCCCAAAGATGATACCGATGACAATGGGAATACCAATTCCCACCAATGCCGGAGCGATCATCTCTCGCTGAGCGGAGGCGGTGCTGATCTCAACACAGCGTGCATAATCGGGTTTGGAGGTGCCTTCGAGAATACCGGGATCCTCGCGGAACTGGCGGCGTACTTCTTCTACCATACCACCGGCGGCACGGCCAACGGCACGCATTGTCATGGCTGAGAAGTAGAAGCATGTCGCAGCCCCGGCAAACAGGCCGACCAGCACGGCCGGATTGAACAGGTTAATGTTGTAGTAAGCCAGGAAGTCGGTGATGGTCATCGTGGCGACCTCAACGGTGCGCCCCGCGATCTGCAATGTTTCTACGCCCTGCAATTCAGCCAGTACCAGCCGGATTTCCTCGAGGTAAGCAGCTAACAAGGCCAGCGAGGTCAGGGCGGCCGATCCGATGGCAAAGCCCTTGCCGATTGCTGCCGTTGTGTTACCGACAGCATCAACTGGTCAGTCCGGCGACGGACTTCACTATCCAGCCCGGCCATTTCGGCGTTACCACCGGCGTTGTCGGCGATCGGCCCGTAGGCATCTGTCGCCAGTGTAAAGCCCAAAGTAGACAGCATACCGACGGCGGCAATGCCCACACCGTACAGGCCCATCTGGATATTATCGAACCCACCAACAATGTAGAAACTAATGGCGATACCGATGGATACGGCCGCAACGGGCAGTCCGCCGGATTCCATACCTACGGCAAGACCTTCGATCAGCCCGGTTGCAGAACTGGTGTCGGCCTGAAGGGCGATACCCTGAGTGGGCTTGAAGGCGTGGGAGGTATAGTACTCAGTTGACTTACCCACCACAATGCCGACGATGAGGCCAACCAGAACGGATACCCATATAGCAAACCAGTTAGGCAACCCCAAGAAATACAGCAACGGAAGCGCCAGGACGATGATGCCGATGGAACTCAAATACAATCCGCGGCTAAGTGCATTGATCAGTTGCCCTTGTGTCGCATCTTCGCTCGTACGAACGGCGTAGATACCCAGAATAGAGAGGAATACACCGATAGCCGAAAGACCGATGGGTGCAGCGATATATCGCAACTGCAAATCCATGATCGCCATGTCACCGGCGAAGGCGGCACCGGCGGTGGCAACGGCCGCAACTCCCAGCGCAGAAGTAGCCAAAATAGAGCCGGCGTAGGACTCGTACAGGTCAGCGCCCATACCCGCGACGTCGCCCACGTTATCACCCACATTGTCGGCGATGGTGGCCGGATTACGGGGATCGTCTTCGGGGATACCGGCTTCAACCTTGCCGACCAGATCCGCACCGACATCGGCCGCCTTGGTGTAGATGCCACCGCCGACACGGGCAAACAGGGCTTGGGTTGAAGCGCCCATGCCGAAGCTCAGCATGGTCGCGGTAATGACCGGCAATGGGTTGGCAACACTGATGATGCTATCCGGGAAAATGACCGGGAAGACATAGTAGAGCAGCAGGAACCACAGCGAAATGTCCAGCAGGGCGAAGCCAACTACAACCATACCCATGACGGCTCCGGCCCGAAGGGCTACCTGCAATCCACTGTTCAGGCTTTGGCTGGCCGCGTAAGCGGTGCGCGCCGAGGCATTGGTCGCGGCTTTCATGCCGAAGTACCCGCATAGCGCCGAGAAAATACCACCGGTCAGAAAAGCAAACGGCACAACCGGGTTTTGTAAATGCAGGAAGGCCATCACCAGGAAAAGAACAAACAGAATGGCAAAGACCAGCCCTACTACACGGTATTGCTGGCGTAGGTATGCCCAGGCGCCTTCGCGAACGGCCTGGGCAATTTCAACCATTTCGGGTGTGCCTTCAGACACACGGTTGACTTGATGTGAAAAGATGTAGGCGAACACCAGGGCTACAATTGCCGCCACGAGCCCCAGCCACCAGACTAGAGGTAGCCCAGGGTTTAATGCCTGGGCAGCAGTAAGTGTTTCTTCCATTGAACCTTGCAATGCCTCCATGAGTTGTCGTTAGATAAACGCCGCTCTGAAAGAGGCGGCGATTGAGTAACAGGAATAGGGCGGGAAACGACTGCCCCACCAAGGTCGCGGGATTGTAACGTTTTGCACAATCTATGTCAAACTTAGTTATGACAAGAAAGACGCTAAGAATATGTGACAAAGTGCACTATGATTCCTGAATGAATTAGGTCATAATATACAATGATTGACCCGATAACAACCTGTTTTGTCGCAGCAGACTTCGTCGAGGCCTATGGCTTGGTATGTGTTCTCGGAGAAAGATTTGGTGATTTGGCTTCTTATACCGAAGTCTGCTGATGCAAGTCGCAACCCCAATTTTGTAAATCCTAATAAGCGTATGGAGGTACTATCAAAGTTATGGGTACGTTGGGTTTGAGTTCGTTTGAGACTTTTGCAGTTTGGGTAGTTTTAATCATCGCGTTTGTGGGTTTGGCCTACGCCTGGTTCTTGCGGAATCAGATCATCCGTGAGGAGAAAGGCAATGAGTTAATGCAAGAGGTATGGGAGGCAATCCGGCAGGGGGCAAACGCTTATCTGACGCGGCAGTTACGCACGATTCTACCGTTTATTCTCATTCTGACGGTCGTGTTATTCCTGAGTGTCTATATCGTGGAGCCGTCACAGGCGGCAATGAATCGATTTAGCAGCCTGGACGAAAGTCAGATTCGACTGGTTGTCGGCATCGGCCGTGCCCTTGCGTTTGTGATGGGGGCTTCATTCTCATTGCTGGTTGGGCAGTTGGGTATGCGCATGGCCGTAGAGGGCAATGTGCGCGTGGCCGCTGCTGCACGCAACAGCTTCAGCGAAGCTCTGCGGATCGGCTATCGTTCCGGAACCATTACCGGAATGCTCACCGACGGTCTGGGATTGTTGGGGGGAACAATTATCTTCATTTTGTTTGGCGCTGCCGCCCCGGACGCCCTACTGGGCTTCGGCTTTGGCGGCACGCTGGTGGCGCTCTTTATGCGCGTGGGTGGTGGTATATACACCAAGGCGGCTGATGTTGGCGCGGATCTGGTCGGTAAGGTCGAACAGGATATGCCGGAAGACGATCCGCGAAACGCGGCCGTTATTGCCGATCTGGTAGGTGATAATGTCGGTGATTGCGCCGGTATGGCCGCCGATATTTTTGAGTCCTACGAGGTGACCATTGTTTCCGGCTTGATCCTGGGTGTTGCCCTGGCGGCAATCACCGGACACAACGAGTGGATCCTGTATCCATTGCTGGTGCGCGGCATTGGTGTATTGGCTTCAATTGTCGGTACCTACATGGTTCGCAGCGATGCACAAGGATCCGGCAACGCCATGCAGGCTATCTTCCGTGGCTTCCTGACCTCAGCCGTCATATCTGTTGTGCTGTTCGGTGGGATTGCACTGTTCTATATGCAAGATGTTCCCGGCGGTTGGTGGCGGCCGTTCCTGTCTACAGCGGCCGGTGTCGGCCTGGCTATTGTAATTGACCGGCTGACCGACTACTTCACCGGAACCCACTACCGGCCGGTGAAGGAGATTCGCAATGCAACATCCGGTGGTCCGGCTACCACGATCCTGTATGGTTTGGCGAACGGCTATGAATCGGCCGTCTGGTCCATTGTTGTGATTGCGATCACAATCGTAGCGGCCATCCTTATCTACACCGGTCTGGATGTGACCGCCTACGTAGACCCCGCTAGAGGTTTTTCAGAGAGCTTCATCCAGTTCACGTTTGTGCTATACGGCGTTGCCATGACCGGCATCGGTATGTTGACGCTCACCGGCAATAATGTTGCCATGGACTCGTTCGGCCCCATTGCCGACAATGCCAACGGCATCGGTGAGATGGCCGGACTGGAGCCGGAAGCACGTCAGATTATGGCTGATCTGGATGCGGTGGGGAACACGACCAAGGCGATCACTAAGGGCATTGCCATTGGCTCAGCGGTCATTGCCGCTGTTGCCCTCTTTGGCTCATTCATTGCAGACGTTTCGGTGATTGATCCAGAGGCGCTTGCCTCCGGCATCCGGGCTTCGGAGCCGATTGTATTTGTCGGTATCTTGCTTGGCGGGGCGCTGCCATGGCTATTCTCATCACTGGCTATTCGCGCCGTGGGGCGAGCTGCCGGGCAGATGGTTGAGGAGGTCCGCCGGCAGTTCCGTATACCAGGTGTCCTGGAGGGCACGGTCAAACCCGACTATGCCCAAGCCGTCACAATCTCGACAACGGCCGCCCAACGTGATCTCATCAATCTTGCCATTCTGGCTGTCGTCACGCCGGTTATGATAGGTCTGCTCTTGCAGGTGGAAGCACTTGGCGGATTCCAGGCCGGAATTATCGTGTCCGGTATGGCCCTGGCTGTGTTCATGTCTAATACCGGTGGCGCCTGGGACAATGCCAAGAAACTGATTGAGGACGAGCCACGCGATCTGGAAGCCAACACCGGCAAGGGTTCGGAGCGACACAAAGCCAGTGTCGTTGGTGATACCGTCGGTGACCCGCTGAAGGATACGGCCGGTCCGGCGCTCAACCCCATGATCAAGGTAGTCAATCTCGTGAGCCTGATCATAGCGCCGATCATTGTTCAGTATAAGGGGTTTAACCTGGTATCCGTTGTGGTGATCGTCCTGTTGATTGGCTTGCTGGCCGTTGCCATTCGCCGTTCCAAGCAGCCGGGCGATCTCCTGTCTGCCCCGCAAACAGTAGCCAATTGACCAATCTGTAACCCCCGGCTACTGCTAGGACGAGAGGCGTTTCATTCGAGACGCCTCTCGTATACTGATATATAGTTGACTGCAATGTCTTGGTGATTGCTAACGGCCGTTTGGATAAGACGACCACGATTGCTATTATTGCTGTTTGGAGTACACACATCCGGTGAACGTATGACTGAGCAAGTGTTGGAAAACCTATCGTTTGAAGAGGCGCTGGTCGAGCTGGAAGCTACGATTACTCAGTTGGAGGCCGGGAACCTGACCCTGGAGGCATCAATTGCCCTGTTTGAACGGGGTCAGCAGTTGACCGAATATTGCAATCAACTGTTAGATAATGCCCAGCTTAAGGTTGAGCAACTGACCGAAGACGGTGAGATTATCGCCGTTTCGGTTGATCTCGATAGCTGATAGTTGTAACCGATGCCTGACACTCCACAAGATGACAACAAAATTGAGAGGCTGCATTGTTTAAGAGTATTCGCGATTCACTGACGCGTACACGCCAATCTGTTTTCGGGCAGATTGCTTCAGTGCTCGGCGCAGGAGACATCACCGATGAAACATGGGACGATCTGGAAGCACTCCTGATCCAGGCTGATGTCGGCGTACCCACGACCCTGTACATTGTCGATAATCTTCGCGACCGGGTACGGGCTGAAGGTCTGATAACGGCCGACCAGTTGTTGGGAGCATTAAAGGAAGAGCTACGGGCCATCCTGGTTGATTCACCGACATTCAACCTGGAGGAACCGCGGTTGCTGACTGTCGCCATGGTCGTTGGCGTAAACGGCTCCGGCAAGACAACTTCCATTGGGGAAGCTGGCGAATTATTACAAGAAGCAGGGTCGCAAGGTCATGCTGGCTGCGGCCGATACATTTCGGGCGGCAGCAATTGATCAGCTTGAAGTCTGGTCCAATCGGGCCGACGTGCCCATCATTGCCGGTCAACCCGGTGGTGACCCGGCCGCTACAGCCTATGACGGCATTCGCGCTGCACGGGCACGTGGTTACGACCTGCTGTTTATTGACACGGCCGGACGGTTGCATACCAAGTTCAACCTGATGAAAGAGTTGGAGAAGATTTATGGGGTGTGCAACAAAAGCGTCCATGCCGCCCCTCATGAGGTCTTGTTGGTGCTGGATGCGCCAACCGGACAAAATGCCCTGACTCAGGCTCAGAAATTCAAGGAGTCGGTCCATGTCTCCGGTGTAGTGTTGACCAAGCTGGACAGCACTGCCAAGGGTGGGATGGTCTTCGCCATTTACCGCGAGCTAGGCCTGCCGGTGCGGTTCATCGGCACGGGCGAAGGTATTCAGGACCTGGCCCCCTTTGACCCCGATGTCTTTATCGACGGATTGTTTGAGCAAGCCGCCTGAACGATTTCTACGCTAATCAAAACGAACTAAAGGACGACAAAGCGATCATGGAAGAGATCATCAATCACCTGCAGGAAATGAACGACGTCATCACCCAGCTCCGGAGGCGTCTTTGACATCGCCAGCAAGGAAGCCCGTATTGCTGAACTAGAGGAACAAACGGCCGACCCTGATTTTTGGAACGATCCGGCGGCCGGGCAAAAGGTTATGCGCGAGTTGACACGCCTGCGCGAGCAGGTTGGCGTGTGGCAGGAAATCACCCAGCAGCTATCTGACAATCTGGAACTGGCCGAGCTTGGCGATGAATCACTGGCTGATGAGTTGGCGACTGAGGCTGACCGACTCAGCCGGCAGGTCAATGAACTGGAGTTCCAGACATTGATGTCCGGTGACTATGACGATGAAGATGCGATCTTCGCCATTCATGCCGGAGCAGGGGGCACCGAAGCACAGGATTGGGCCCAAATGCTACAACGCATGTTCATTCGCTGGGCTGAGGCGCATCGCATGAAGGTGGAGATCCTCGACGAAAGCCCCGGCGATGAGGCCGGCATCAAATCAACAACCATGTCCATCTCAGGCAACTACGCCTATGGCTGGCTTCAGTCTGAGCGGGGGGTTCACCGGCTGGTGCGCATTTCTCCTTACGATTCCTCCAGTCGGCGTCATACGTCATTCGCCAAGGTCGAAGTCTGGCCGGATGTTGCTCAGGAAATTGAGATCGACATTGACGAGAAGGACCTGCGCATTGACAGGTTCCGGGCCAGTGGTGCAGGCGGCCAACATGTCCAGAAGAACGAAACGGCCGTACGCATCACCCACATTCCCAGCGGCATCGTTGTCTCCTGCCAGAACCAACGCTCACTGACCCAGAATATGCAGGTAGCCATGAATGTTCTCAAGGCGCAGTTGTTTGATCTGGAGCGCCGTAAACAGGACGCCGAGATCGCTGCCCTGAAGGGTGAGGATGTGGATGCTGCCTGGGGAAGCCAGATTCGTTCGTATGTCCTCCATCCGTACAAGATGGTTAAAGACCACCGGACCGATTACGAGGTTGGTAACGCCCAAGCGGTTCTGGACGGCCGTCTGGATGGCTTCATGGAAGCGTATCTGCGCTATCAATTGGGCGAGCCGATGCCGGTGGCGGCCGAGAACGGTGATTCCGTCAGCGAAGAATAAGTATCCGAAGCTCCAAACCAGAACCAACCCCGGACCCGGTTTGGAGTTTCACTGTCCGTCTTGTACCGTAGGCTCCTTCCAGAGATAATTTCCCACCATGCTTACTCGCCGGCATAGTTGGCCTGCCCTGGCGCTCCTCATCATCCTGTTGCTGGCAGCAGCGTTGCGATTCTGGCGATTGGGGGATTTGCCGCCCGGCCTCTACCACGACGAGGCCTACAACGGACTGGATGCCCTGTCCCTTCTGCAGGGCAAGGAATTCCCGCAGTTCTACGAGGGATGGGAACTCTATACCCAGGATGCCCACGCTACTCGACCGGCAAACCCCACGAAGTTCCCCGTATTCTTTGAAGGAAACTATGGACGGGAGCCGTTGCACGTTTATCTGATGGCTTTGTCCATTGCCCTGGCCGGAGCGACGCCCTTTGCCGTTCGGGCGGTTCCGGCGGCGGCCGGGGTTCTGGCCGTCCTGACCACTTTCCTTGCGGCGTACGCCTTACTTGGGGAAGTAACAAAGAATCGGTTCTCACCATGGTTGCTGCCGGTGTTGGCCGCATTTACGCTGGCGGTGTTGTACCCGGCGGTGCATTTCAGCCGATTCGGGATACGGGCCATGTTGTTCGTGCCCTGTGCAACGCTGTCGGTGTATGGTTTTTGAAAGCGTGGCGAAGCGAGGGGCGACATGCCTTTCTATGGTTCGCTGTCTCCGGATTTTTTCTGGGAGTGGGTGTGTACACCTACGCTGCAGCCGTTTATTGCCCCTGTTGTATGTCGGCTTTGGCCTGTACCTGTCGCTGTTCGACAGGCCTTCTCTCAGGACACATCTATCCGGCATGGGCGTTATGGCGGTGGTTGCCTTTATCACCGCCCTGCCTTTACTGATTTTCTTCTACCATTACCCATACTATTTTTCCTTCCGTCTGGCCTATGTCGCCAATCGGGGGGCCGGGATAATACCCGGCAACCCGGCCATGACATGGCTCCTGAATGTGGGCCGGGTCATCGGCGGCTTCTTCTGGCAAGGTGAGACTCACCTGCGCCACAATCTGCCGGGACGGCCGTACCTGGACATCATTCAGCGGATTCTGTTCGTCGTCGGTCTGGTAATCGCCGCCTGGCGGTGGCGCAAGCCGGAAACGGCGTTTCTCCTGATCTGGCTGGGAGTGATGCTGCTGCCCAGCATCCTCAGCGGGGACGCGCCCCACTTCGGCCGTCTGGTTGGTGCTGCCCCGCCGGCTGCTATGCTGGTCGCGCTGGGAGCAACCGGGCTGTTAGACCGGCTGATTCGGCCGACCATGCCTCAATGGGTAACACCCGTTGCGCTGGCAATCCTGTTTCTGCCCAGCCTGTACTGGACAACACGGGACTACTTTGTGACCTATGCTAACCTGCCCGATCTTCCCCACGACTTCTATCAGGCTGATTGGCAGATGGGGTTGTTTGCGGCATCCCAGCCCTCTGATGCAGCCCTGTACCTGACGCCGACGCAGGAAGAAATGGCGACGATTTACTTTGCCCTGCAAGACCCGGATCGCCTTCGCAGTTTTAGTGAAGGTGAGACCCTGATACCGGCCGGGTTCCCGCAGCAACCTGTGCTGTACCTGCTCCGGCCCGATGAACTTTCTATTGTCGAACGTCTATCAGAGTTATTCCCAATCGGGGTTCCGGGTTCTGAACAGGACGGCTATACGCCTTTTGAAGTTGAAGGCGAGGGGGAACGGAACTGGCCCATGAGCCCCACTCCGGTCACAATAGGCGAAGACTTTCAATTAACCGGATGGGATATTGACCAAACGGCCGACTCCCTGCTGGTGACATTAAGCTGGCATGTGCTTCGAGAGCAGGATAGAGACTTAACCGTGTTTGTTCACGTGGAAGATGATCAGGGGCAGGTTGTAGCCCAGACGGATCGGCCGCCGGCAGGCTATCCGACAACTGAGTGGCGTCCGGGAGAAGTGGTTGTGGACCAGGTATTGGTGGAGTTGCCGTCGGACCTCGCGCCGGGCAGTTACACAATCACCACAGGTTTCTATTATTTACCGACATTGGAGCGCATTGGCGATGCCATTCCTCTGGCAACTCTTTCTCTAGGCGAATGAATACTCATGGAGAAGCCACACCGATGATTGGTCCCCGGAGGGTTACTGCCCGATGAGTTGGATTAAACGCCATCCACTGGGGACGGCCATGGTGGTACTGGCCGCGTTGACGCTTGTCTTTATGGCACGCGCGCTCTGGCCCTCCGCCGGTTTGGTCCTCGGCGGCCATGATATGGTCGGCTACTACTATCCATACTATGATGCCGTACGGACTGCGTTACGTGAGGGGCGTTTGCCGGTGTGGGAGCCGAATCTCTTTGGTGGGTACCCCTTTATGGCCCAGCCACAGCAAAGTACCTTTTATCCTCCATCCTGGATCAACCTGATCGTTCCGACCAATGTCGGTGTCAGTTGGTACATGATCTTCCATATCTGGCTATCCGGTGTGGGGATGTACCTGTTTGTCCGCTTCATGGGGGCCAAATGGCTGCCCTCAATGTTGGCGGCAGTCGGATTTGCTTTTAGTGGGTTATTGGCCGGGCGTCTCTGGGCTGGGCATAGCGCCGTCTATGCAGTAGACGCGTGGACACCCTGGATCCTGCTGGGGCTTGCCTGGAGTGTTAAGCGGGGGACATGGACAGCGGCACTGATTGCCTCGGTCCCGGTTGGCTTGTCTATCCTGGCCGGTCATATCCCCTCGTTCCTCTATATTGCCATGCTGTGGGGAGCCTTTGCTCTTTACCTGTTTATCACTTCTCCGGGAAAGCGTGGACTGATTATCCGCCAAATGGTTGTTATGCTTGCTGGTGGCCTGGCTCTATCGGCCGTTCAGTTAGCTCCGTTCCTTCAGTTTAGTCTGTCATCTTCCCGTGTGGCCGAGGCGGATTATGCCTTTTGCTACTGATTACTCCTTGCCGCCGGCGCACCCATTACCTTGCTCATCCCTGAATTCTTCGGCGAACCGTTGCAGGTCGGGTACTGGAGTGTGCCCACATTTGAAGAGTTGACCTATTACGCAGGTGTTCTGGCGGTTCTGGGCATCATCCTGGCCCTGCGAAGCCGTCGCGGCTGTCCGTCTTCTATATCCTGGTGATTGTCTTCGGATTGTGGCTGGCGCTGGGGAAGTACGGGGTGTTGTATGAGCTGGCCTACGAGTTCCTGCCGCCGTTCCGGCTGGTTCGCGCGCCGGGTCGGGCAGCGTTCTTTTTCCTGTTTGCGTCCCTGGCCTTATTAGCTCACACCCTGTCCCAATGGCGGCAGACCCTCAGGATACCCGCAACTCTCAACTCCGGGTTTACTGGCCTACCTCAGTGCTTGTGCTGGCGATTGCTCTGGTTGCAGCGCTGGCCGCAACCGGGGCGGTTTTCATGGCCGTTCATCCAACCGACACCAGCGGCCGTTTGTGGCAGCAGATCGGCGGCTACTCGCTGGCGCTGGCAGTAGTGCTGATTGGCGGCGGTCTGATCTGGCTCTATCTCCGGGGAACCCCCGAACGGACCACAGGCAGCGATTTGAAGCTGTCGGCGCAAACCCGGCGGGCGATGCTTGGGGCCGGGTTGATCATTCTTGTAGCGGCCGACATGTGGTTCTTTGCGTTCAAATTTGTACGCCTGGAATCGGCCGCACCGGACCCTGTCTGGACTGATGCCAAGGTGCTTCTCGGCGATTCGATTGACGGCCGGGTTTTACCCTGGGGTATTCCGTTGTTCAGCCAGAACGGGGCTATGCAGGTCGGTATCCCCAGCATTTTTGGGTACGATTCGCTGGAACCGGAAGCCCACATCGCGCTGGCATCCTCAGTCCCGGATCCGCGCTCGTCGGCGTATGATGTGCTGGGCGCTCGCTATGTACTGGCCGGGGGACCGCTTGATGACTTCACATCCGGAGACCGCCCGCTTACTCTTGTTGGGCAGCAGGGATCGGCCTGGCTCTATGAGCGTACCCGCACCTTACCGCTGGCCCGCGTGGTTTCCGGATACGAGGTGATCCCGGACGGCGCGGCGGCGATCGACCGCATTCATGATCCGACTTTTGATCCCACGACAACCGTTATCCTTTCGGAGCCACCATCCTGCGAAGTCGGTCCTGTTGCATCCGAACCGGGGACGGCGGAAGTTTTGGAACACACACCTACCCATTGGGTCATTCGCGTTGTTACCGGGAACCCGGCGCTGCACATTCTAGCCGAGAATGCCTATCCCGGTTGGCAGGTGACTGTAGACGACCAACCGGTGGAGATTCTGACTGCCTACACCTCCATGCGCGCAGTTTGCGTTCCGGCCGGGGAGCATCTGGTCGAGTGGACGTACCATCCAACGATTTACTGGATTGGTGGACTGATTACTTTGGGGCTGCTGGTGCTTCTGGCTGTAGCGCTTGGTCGATCCTGGTATGGCCGTCGCTCAGACACGGCCGCTGATTCGTAACCCGAAACCGAATCAGGGGGATATGAGGCTGCGGGCCAGGTCATCTACATGGGACATGGTTCGCGCCATTGCTTCCAGATCGGGACCTTTTACTTCCAGTGATTGAGCATCAAAGTAGTCGGCCGTTGCTTTTTGCCCGGCAGCAATCAACGCGTCGCGTCGTTCCGGGGACATGCCGAATTCCGTCGTGCCATACCTCTGGCCGGTAACCGGCAGACGATCTGTTCGAAATTCTCAATAACCATTTTGTCATGCGCCTGGGTAGCGGTATCGACCAATGCCCTCAGACGCTCCGGTACGCCATGTCGAGGAGATCGTTTCCTAATCGTGGTGGAGGCAGCGTTTCTTCACCCTCGACCGGCAATGATTCGTCGATGAGCAAGCCCAATATGTCAGCTCCGGTTGGTTCACCCATCATGGTTGTCACATAAGGGTCTTGCGAGATGAATAACTCAATCGGGAAATTGGACAGCAGCCCCCGTCCACAATTCGGTGATTAGTGAGGTCATGACCCAAATAGGGTCCCCATGATTCTTGCCACAACACTTCTTCCCAAACCAGCGGCAAGCTCATGGACATGCGCACACCAGACGATAGGCATTGCGGCGCGGTCATGTGGTTCAGGACAAGCAGTGAATGACCGGTCGTATCGGCCGCAACCAGGGACAGTTCATAGCCGGTCGCGGCGTAGAACTCCTGAAAGTTCATCTTGCTGAAGCGCACACGACGGCCGTTACTTCGACCCTGATCCAGCTTGGCGCTCATCCAGGCCATAAACTTTTCTGTTGAGTACCAGCCACCGCGTTCCATGAGGGACATGAAGTAAATAAGCGGGTCACGTACCATGAGGCCGAGGATCAGTTGGTCAACACGATCCTCAATGAAGTTGGGCAGGGCGGTGATATCAATATGCTTCAAGGCAGCGTTGACAGCCGAATCGTTAATCTCTTCACGGGTGAAGGGGTGGGGGCGCTCCATAAAGGATGCAAACATCGGCCGACCGGTAGCGTCGGTTTCACTCAGGGCAAGGCGCATTTCGTCAACTGTATAGCCGGCCGCGACGAAAGTGGCGGCAATGGCCCCGGCAGACGTTCCCAGCAAACGGCCGTATTCGTGCCCCCGTGCGCTAAACTCGGCCAATGCGCCGACGAAGACCATTCCTTTAGCCCCACCGCCCTCAAACACGATGTCGTACTTCATTTTGCGCTCCTTGCGTTCGGCTCGGTCGGCTAATTCTAATCTTCAATACGCTGTATGCCACTTTTGGGGTAGCATTTCGTAGTAAGTAGCCGGAATGTGCGTATAGATATCAGGCTCCATAGCCAGGCATTCAAAGGACAATTCGATGGATACATCTCTTAAGGGCACCCTTCGCACCCCCATTTTACTCGTAGGCATGGCGGCTCTTGCCCTGATGCTGTTCGGCGCAACGCGTGGTTCGGCTTTGGCGCAGTCGTTCGAGCCGACCTTTGAGCCGGCTCCCTGCATGTTTGCGGGTGTTGATCTGGGGCTGTCGGAATTGGATGGCGAAGGGCTGGGTTTTGAGTGTGGGTATGTCACGGTGCCTGTGCGTCATGAAAACCCGGATGGAGAGACGCTTCGTTTGCCTGTTGCCATTCATCGGGCAACAGCGGCCAACGCCCAACCGGACCCGGTGTTTCTGGCCCAGGGCGGGCCGGGCGGTGATGCGTTTGGTGTGTTTACACTGTTGACCCCGAACAATCCGATTGCGATCGACCGCGATCTGGTCATCTTCAATCAACGCGGAACAGAATACAGTGAACCGGACCTATCCTGTTCTGAGACGTTTGATGTTCTACCGGAGGTGCTCGCGACAGAAGGGGATGAAGGTGATCAGCTTTACGAACAGGCCCTGAGTGCCTGCTATGATCGGCTGGTCTCGGAAGGCATAGATGTTTCCGCGTTTAACAGCCTCCAGAATGCGGCCGATGTGGAGTCCATTCGCGAAGCCCTGGGGTATGACGAATACAATTTCTACGGCGTGTCCTATGGGACCTTATTGGGTCTGCATCTGATGCGCGAACACCCGGAAGGTCTGCGTTCGGTCATTCTGGATAGCGTGGCGCCAACAGACATCAATTTCATTGAGGAAGTAGCCAGCAGCGAAAACCGTGTCTATGACGAGGTCTTTGCTTATTGTGAAGAAGATCCATCCTGCCGGGAAGCCTACCCCAATCTGGAACAACGGTACTTTAATCTCATTGATCAGCTAAACGAATCGCCGACTACCATAACCATCACAGACTCGGAAACCGGCGAATCTTACGATGCCCTGGTTGACGGGACAACGTTGCGTTCCATTATGTACCAACTGCTCTACGTCGCTCGCATGTACGCCGTATTCCCCAAGATTGTTTCCGATATGGAATCCGGTGACTTTAGCTACGTGGAAGCGATGTGGCCGCTGTTTGTATTCGATCAATCGGTTAGTGAAGGCATGTATTACTCGGTTATTTGTGCTGAGGACGCTGACTTCGACCCCGCTCTCTTATCACTTGATGGGCTTCGTCCCGTCATCGCCGAAACAGCCCGTGAGGATTTGCAATCTTATCTTGACGCCTGCCGCCTCTGGCCCGTTGATCTGTTGCCTGATGAGGTCGATGATCCGGTGTCCAGTGACATTCCCACACTCCTGTTATCGGGGCGGTTCGATCCCATTACCCCGCCGGCCTTTGCCCAGGCCGCGGCCGTTGACCTGACCCATGCCTATACTGTCCTCGATCCGACTGCCAGTCACGGTGTGGCTTTCCAGAGTGACTGCATTAATGTGATCATGCAATCATTCCTTGATGATCCCTCCACCACCCCGGATACGGGTTGTATTGCCGGCGTAAGCCCGGTGGATGCCCTCCCACCGGATGCAATTACCTTGCCCATGATGGCGGCAGTCAATAACCTGGACACGGGATTCATCGCAAGCGCAGGTATCGGCGGGTTATTACTGTTGATTGTGCTATCGGCTTTTGTGATTTGGCCTCTGGTGTTAATCATCCGCGCCATTCGCAACACCAGGCAGGAGTACAGCGTGGATTCCCGACGCTTGCGCTGGATTAGCCGTATCCTGGTTCTTGTCTTTGGTGCGCTGACGTTTGTCTTTGCTGCCGGTTTAATGGGCTTCATCGGCAGCGCGTTGTTTGACCTGACGTATGCTACTGCCCTGAGCATTCCCGGCTCTGCTGCACCTATCTTGTGGATTCCGTTCTTCCTGCTTCTGTTGGGAATCGCTATTGTCATCTCGGCCGTTTTGGTGTGGGTGCGGCCGGACACCGGATCAACGGCCGGGAAAATCTACTATACGATTCTGGCAATTTGTGTGGTGGGTATCCTCATCCTTATTGCTCAACAAGACTTGCTGTTCCCGCCGATTTAGCACGTGTATCCGGGAACTTCCCGGCGGGCTACGGCGTCTTAGGATCTACCCGATATGTGGAGGTAGCGATCTATGAGACGATTGGCTCGGCTAGTAACAACGTTGGTGATCATAAGTGTGCTGGCTTTTTTGTTGGCCCGGCGCACAGTATTGCAGGATAGCGAACCGCCGGTGGCCGGTATACTGCCGGACCTGGCTGAGTATCAGCAGGTAGACAGCCAATCACTGTCCACCTACATCGGCGCGCTGGCTGAAGGGGCTGCGCTTGTGGCGGCCCAACCCAAACTGGCCGGAGCCATTGCCACCGTAGACCAGATTGCCGCCTGTTATCAGGATGCCGGTGCAGCCCAACTTCGTCTGTACAGCCACCGCGATCGGCCGTTATCGGCCGGTGTTGTGGCCGTTGCCAATCTGGAACAACTGCTTGATCCGGAAACGTTGCTGGCCTGCGCCGGACCGGAGCTGATCGGCCAGGAAAGTGCAATGGGAGAACCTGTCCTCGCCTGTACTGAAACCTACTCTCTCAGCATGGATAATGCGCGTTACAGAATTCTTCTGGCCGGGACCACAGATTCTGTATGTCATGACTTATGCTCACAGTTGGCCGGCTGTTCGTTGGCGGACCTCAATATCGCACCTGTGGAATAATTCTGAAGCAACCGGCAATCAGGTGAATCCCGCGAATCCAACTGCACGCCTCCGTGTAAGTGTGCTATGATCCTCCGGGCGATTTGCCCTCCGGACATGCACTTATGGAACTATACATCATTCGACATGCTCAATCTGAGAATAATGCCATCTGGGCCAGGACAAGATCCAATGACGGCCGATTACCGGACCCACCACTGACCGAGCTTGGGCATCAGCAAGCAGCATTGCTGGCCGAACATTTGGCGACAGGTGATCCTCACGACGAGCCGAACTATTTTGCCCGGCGGCACAATCGTGGCGGATATGGCCTGACCCATCTTTACACCAGCCTGATGATCCGCTCGGTGGCCACTGCCGGTTACATTGCCGAGGCGACGGGATTGCCTCTCATTGCCTGGCCTGACATCCATGAGCGAGGCGGTCTGCATGAGATTGATGTCGTCACTGGTGAAGAGCGTGGCGTTGCCGGACCCAACCGCGATTATTTCATTCGTGAGTTCCCCGCCCTGGTCTTGCCGGAAGAACTGGGGGATGAGGGGTGGTGGAATCGGCCGCCTGAACGGGTTGAGGAAGCCTATCCGCGAGCACGCCGTGTCTGGAATGAACTTATAGAACGACACGGGGGCACGGAAGATCGGGTTGCCATTGTTTCTCACGGTGGGTTCTTCCAGGCGCTTTTGGTTACGGTATTGGGCGGAATTGAAAGTGAAGGCGGCGAGGAAATACCCTTACTGGGTCCAATCTGGCTAGGACTGAGCAACACGGGCATCAACCGCCTGTTTATCGACAATGAGTTTGGAGCGATCCAGTACACCAATCGGGTTAATCATTTACCGTCTGAACTCATCACCGGGTAATTACCTTGATGATCCTGTTTAACCAGGCGTTACGCAACGCTCCATGTCCTCTAGAGACTAACTCGGAAGGATGCTTCGCGTAGTGGAAGATTGACACTGGTTACTTTCAGATTGACCGGTGCATTCAGAGCAGCCCCTTTCTTCAGTCGTTGGTGGGCTTCTGTCCCCAATTCAGGAATGAGAATCGTAAATTGACTATTGCGATCTTCCACAATGATTCCTTCGCCCTGCCAATCCGAATGCTGAAGAAGATAGACGCACGTCCAATGGCTGATTGACAGGCGTTCGGCTGTGCGCACGGCCATCGCCTGATCCCCAACTGAGCCGATTCGCAACAATATTTCGCTGCTATCCAGTACCGGCTCACCCCGCAGATGTGCGCGCAACTGTTGGTGTACGACCAGATCGAGGTACCGGCGCAGGGGGCTGGTTGCCTGCACATACTGCTCCAGCCCCAGACCGGAATGAGGGGCCGGAGTCGTTTGTTGGCGACTGCGCTGCATGGCACGCCGTCGGGCGAACATACCTGCCGGTCCGACCAACGCCAGATCAAACTCGTAGGGAGCATCCTGGGCTGAATACGGTAAAGGAATATCGTGGGTACCGGCGTATTGGGCAACAGCCTCACCGATGACCAGCATAGCCTCGCGCACAACATCCCGGCTGCGAAGCGACGGCAACGGACGGATCGTCACCTCACCATTCTCCTCAACGCGAACGCGCACTTCAGGGAGATCGATCTCCACTGAGTTGCGGGCAATTCGCCGGTCGCGTAAGCGGTCAGACAAAGCGGCCAGTGATGACAGCGGTTTGGAGTCAAGCCGGGTTTGCGCTTCCTCGTATGACAGCCGTGTGACACGGACCCAACTTGGCTCGATCCTCAGATCGCCAATTCGGCCATCGTCCTCCAGTCTAACGGCAAACGACAGAGCCGGAGAGGTTTCTTCCAGCCCTAACCCCAACCGTTCGGTTGCCTCGCGCGGCAACATGGGAATGGTACCTTCAGGCAAATAGAGATTGGCTGCCCGCGAGCGTGCCTCCAGATCAGCCTCGCTGTCGGGTGGGACCAGGGCGGCCGCATCAGCGACATGGACCCACAGCCAGCCATCGTCGTAGCTGATCGCATCATCGGGATCGGTGCTGCCTTCATCATCTATCGCCAGCGCAGTGAGATGGGTCAGGTCCAGTCGTGGTTCGTCGGGCAGGTCCGGCAATTCAGTTTCGGGGTGGGTAGTAATTACACCGGCTCGTGCCGGGTATGGATTGACCATTTCATTCCAGTAACTGGCCTTCAATAACAATTCATGCGCAGCTTCGGGCGATTGGCTTAAACCCAGAAGCTCCAGGGCGCGGCTGCGGTCGCTTTGGCCGAGGGCCACAGCCTCGATCTCGGCCCAATATCGGCCGTCCTCCGGCATTATCTCAGCCGCTGCAATATGTGACTGGAATGCACTCCAGGCGGCTTCTTCGGCGGCGCGCGCTTCCCGTTTGGCGTGAATGGCATTGCGCGTGGCGGCGTCGTTGGCTTCAATCGCCTCCGGCGATCCACGGAATAGCAGTCCGTCCTCTACGAGTTGCCAGGCGGCCCAGGCGGTTGAGGGGGTGTATTCACCGTAAATCAAATCGCTGAGCGTTTCCAGGGAGAAGGTTTCACCCTGGAGTAGCTCCCAGGCAACAAGAGGTTCACCATTGCGGGGAGCCAAATTCGCCAGGGACGTGAGCGGTCCCGGATGAAGTAGGTTGATATCCTTGGGACGGACGCTGACGGTCTGCCCATCCGGCAGGAGGA
This sequence comes from Chloroflexota bacterium, assembly GCA_041390945.1. Taxonomy (GTDB): domain Bacteria; phylum Chloroflexota; class Anaerolineae; order Promineifilales; family Promineifilaceae; genus Promineifilum. The sequence goes on along the minus strand of JAWKOY010000020.1, from coordinate 133,679 downwards.
TGTCGAGTTTACGGCCGATTTTCCGGATCAGCGCCGGCTGATTTTTGTAGAGGACTAACGCTCCGACTCCCGGTTCTGCCATTAGCCATGACGCCCTACGAACTGGTCGGTGGTAGCGGGGATGCCCAATATATCAATGAAGGTGTCGAAGAGGGGGACCGGCAGCAATCGTAACGGGTAGAGCAGGTAAACGGTTGAAGGCAGCAAGACGCGCTTGCGATTCTTCTCAATCGCGTTGATTACTTCGCCGGCGACATTCTCCGGTTTCAGAATGGGTAGCAGCCAGGAAAAGCGCGATTGGACGCCTTTGAACATGCCTGTGTCCGTATAGTACGGGCAAATGACGGTCGTTTGAATCTTGCTGCCGCTTCGGGCAAGTTCCATTCGCAAGACTTCGTCAAATCCAACGGCCGCAAACTTACTGGCTGTGTAGTCGGTTAACTTGGATGCTCCCAGCAACCCGCCCGCAGAAGCGATGGTGACCAGATGACCTTCACCTTTTTCCAGCATGGCCGGGAGAAAGGCCCTGTTGGTCCAGAAGAGGGCCAGCGTATTGACCTGCAGGGTCCGTTCGATCTCCTGGTCCGATAATTCGAGGAACGGCTTCCCGGATACAATGCCGGCGTTATTAACGACAACGTCCACAACACCATGATCTTGCAGCACCTGTTCGGCCGTTCGCTGGATGTCTTCACGGTTGCTGAGGTCGCAGCGGTAGCAATGGGCGTCGTAGCCCCATTGCCGCAACTGCGAAGACAGCTTGTCCAGTCCCTCCGTGTTGATGTCCCAGAGGATAACATTAGCCCCCCGAACGGCCGCTTTCTGGGCGATAAGTCGTCCTATGCCGCTGGCGCAACCGGTGATCAGGACGTTCTTGCCGTGTAGGTTGGTCATTGCCGATTCTCCTCTGGTGAGTGGTTTGGGTACCTCTCTCGCATTATAGCCACAAGATCTTCTATTGAACAAAGAGCGACATACTTTCATTGTTAATCTGGGTTAACCGGAGCTTTACAACATCTTAACCCAATCGGGTTGACGCCGCGGCATGTGTTCGCTCTAATTAACCTGATGACCGAAACAATGACAATTACAACTGATTACCATATGCACTCAACCTATCAGCCCCGATGGCCGGTCAAGCATTGAAGCAATGTGTTGGCGGGCTTTAGCCTTGGGGCTGGATACGATTGCGATAACGGATCATGCCGAATGGCAGCCCGGATGGGACGGTTTTGCCCGGGCCGGGAATATCTGCAAGAAATGTCGGATTGCCGGCAGAAATTCGCGCCGATGGGCCTGACCTTGCTGAGTGGTGTTGAGATGGGTAACCCCCACCAACATTTACCGGAAGCAACGGCTTTCCTGAACCGGTTCCCAATGGATGTACGGATCGCCTCACTGCATTGGCTGTACGGCGAGAATATCCATGATCCTGTTTGTTTTGAAGGCCGAGACCCACAAACGGTTTATGCTGATTATTTCCTTGAGCTAAGGAATCTGGTTTCCGGGTTTGGGCCGATTGATATCCTTGCCCACTTTGACCGGATATTGTGGCGGGGGACGTTGCTGGGTGCACCGTTTGATCCATTGACCCTTGAGCCGCTTGTTCGTGATACCTTGTCCACTGTTGCCTGGCGGGGAATTGCCCTGGAACTAAACATGCGCCTGCTTGATCATACCCCGAACTGGCGATCGGCTCTGGCAACCATGTTAAGCTGGTTTGCAGAGGAAGGCGGCCGTCATGTTGTTGTCGACTCCGACGCCCACCACATTAACCAGTTAGGTTCTAATCTGGATTTGGCGGTTGAGGTCTTGCAGGAAGCAGGCCTCAGGCCGGCCCGATTATCCTTGGCGGAACGAGACCTGGCCTGAGACCTGTAGTCAGTCTGGTCGTTATTCGACCGTCACGCTTTTAGCCAGATTGCGCGGCTGGTCCACGTCGCATCCCCGTCGAACAGCGATATGATAGCTCAGCAACTGGAGAGGGATGACGTTGATGATGGGAGCCAGCAACGGCGGCGCCTCCGGTACATAAATCACGTAATCCGCCTCGTTGCGGATAAACTCATCCCCTTCCGTCGCCAGGGCAATGACCACCCCACCGCGGGCTTTGGCCTGCTGGACCTGGCTGATCATTTTGTCATACAGGCTGTCGGCTGTAACAATCGCCAGTACCGGCATTGATTCATCTATCAGCGCAATTGGCCCGTGCTTCATCTCCCCGGCCGGGTACCCTTCGGCGTGGATATAGCTGATCTCCTTGAGTTTGAGCGCCCTTCCAAAGCAATGGGGTAATTGATACCACGGCCCAAGAACAGGAAATCGTTGGCCCGGAAAAATTCATTGGCTAATTCCTGGTAGGTTTCATCGTTGTCCAGTACCTGACCGGCCAGCGCGGGAAGATGAGCCAGATCGGCCGCCAGTCGTTGCTGGTCGGCCGTGGTCAGCGTTCCGCGCAATTCGCCCAGCGTACAGGCCAGCATATACAAATCAGCGATTGACGTAGTAAATGCTTTTGTGCTGGCGACGCCGATCTCCAACCCGGCGTGCATGGCAATGTGGCCGTCGGCCAGCCGCATGGATTGACTGCCGACAGCATTCACGATGGTCCACAAGATCGCGCCTTGCTCGCGGGCCAGCTCACTGGCAGCCAGGGTGTCGGCCGTTTCGCCCGACTGCGTGATCGACAGGACGGCTGTGTTCGGGGTGATAATCGGATCGTAGTAGCGGAATTCAGAGGCGTATTCAACCTCCACCGGCAGTCGCGCCAGTGTTTCAATCAGGAACTTGCCCACCAGACCGGCATAGTAGCTGGTGCCACAGGCCACGATATAGAGTTTGTTCAGACGATTGGCTAATTCACTGGTTAGTTCCATCTCGGCCAGATCAATCTGACCCGACTCGAAGTCAACCCGCCCACCGATAGTGTCAATCAGGGCGCGTGGTTGCTCAAATATTTCTTTTTGCATGAAGTGCTTGTATTCACCCTTGACAGCACTTACCGGGTCCCAGGCGACAGGTTGTAGCTCTGCCTCAACGGGATTGTCGTCCAGATCGGTTAGCCGGAATGAATCACGGGTCACGATGCCCATTTGCCGGCTCTCCAGAAAGATCATTGTTCGCGTATATTCGAGGATAGCCGGGATGTCGGAGGCGATAAACATTTCGTCCTCACCAACGCCGATCGTGATCCCACCGGCATTGCCGATACGGGCACAGACCAGTTCCTCTGGGTAAACTGCGCTCATGACGACAACCGCATTCGCGCCTTCCAGCATGTTGAGCGTCCGGCGAACGGCCGTTTCCAGATTAAGACCGGCTTCCAAGTGGCGCTCAACCAACTGGACGATCACCTCCGTATCCGTTTCAGAACGAAACTCTACGCCCTCAGCCATCAATTCGTCACGCAGGACGCTGTAATTCTCGACAATACCATTGTGAACCAGCACAACGTTGCCGTTCATGCTGATGTGGGGGTGGGCGTTGCGTTCGGACGGTGCGCCGTGGGTTGCCCAGCGCGTATGACCGATTCCGATGTGGCCTGTCAGGGGGGAACTGACGAGTAACTGCTCCAGATTGGACAGTTTACCGACGTCGCGTCTGAGGGAAATGTGGCCGTTTTGTTCAAGGACGGCGACTCCGGCCGAGTCATACCCGCGATATTCCAACCGCTTTAATCCCTGTACCACGACCTGCTGAGCCGAACGGTCACCAAGATAGCCAACAATACCGCACATAGTTGTACCTCCGTACTGGTTGGGCTGAATGACACTGGGCGCCGGTGAAAAACCAGGCGACACCCATGGCATCTAGCCCCATGCGGCGTTCCCAATTGGATTTAGTGATCGGGGACGCCCCTTCAATAAGTTGCTACTGACCACGTGCCTGTGTGTTGTCGGCCAGTTACCTGAGCCGGTTTGGACACAAAGCTTTCTCGAAGGGGCAAAAGAACAGAGTGTGGTCAACCCTGGGAGGCATCCGCTGATCTGTCGATTTTCGGATGACGGCGCTAGCCTTATCCTTAGCTTCACCTTGCGGTGAAGAACCTCCACCTCGTCAACCCCGGCCATACGGGACGGGGTCCATGCGCTATTCTGCCCCGGAGACGCTGGCGTCTCCATGTCTGGCTTTTTCGCCAGTGAGTTCAGCATAGCATGGACCGGGGTATTGTCAATATACGTGTCGTGAAAATGGGCATTTGCTCATGAGTCAATGGTGAGGTGATGACGTCTACCCTGTTAGAATGCTGTTAGATGGGACCCAGGGGGTTGCTACACACGCTATCCGGTGCATATAATTTATTATTGGCGTGGAACGGCTGTTTCCTGTTGGTAACAGTTTGGGTTAGACCTGCGCGAAAGGACACATTTACTTATGGGTAACATTTCAATTCTCTGGGCAATCGGCGGTTTCTTTATAATCCTGACCCCCATCGTGATCATCCACGAGCTGGGTCACTTTTGGGCTGCCAAGCTCAGCAAGATCAAAGTAGATGAATTCGGATTTGGTCTACCGCCGCGCATGTTCAAAATTGCCGAGCGCAATGGAACTATCTACTCGGTCAACTGGATACCTGTCGGTGGGTTTGTTCGCCCGGCGGGAGAGGATGATCCCGACGTGCCGGGCGGGTTGGCCTCAGCATCAAAAAGGCACGACTGTTCGTGCTGGGTGCCGGTCCGTTGGCAAACTTTATTTTCGCGCTCTTCCTGTTTTGGCTGGCATTGGTTATCGGTCCACCGGCTATTGCGGTTAATAGCGTTGAACCCAACTCTCCTGCTATGGAGGCCGGGTTGATGGCTGGTGATGCCATTATGCAGATTAATGGCGAGAAAGTGGATAATTCCAATGCCCTGGTGAATACCGTATACGAGAACGCCGGTCAGCCGGTTGACCTGCTGATTAAACGGGACGGCCAGGAAATAAATCTCACGATTGTCCCCCGACTGCCCGGCGAGTTTGATCCGGCTGTTGAGGGTCCACTGGGAGTCGCCTTGACGAACGCGACCAATGGTGAACGCATAAGCTCCAGTCCCATTGAGGCAATTGGTGGCTCGTTCAGTTTCCTGTGGGACTATATTTCGCTCTATGCCCGTCTCCCATCCATGTTGATCAATGGCGAGATTACGGCACAGGAAGCCCGTCCGGTTAGTATTGTGGGCATTAGCCAGATTGCCGGACAGGCGGCCGAATCCTCGGCAACAAGTGGTAATGCCTATCCGATATTGTCCATCGCTGCTTTTATCAGCGTGGCGTTAGGTTTGACAAACCTGCTGCCCATCCCGGCGCTGGACGGCGGCCGGATCATGTTTGTGTTGTTGGAAGCAGTGCGCGGTCGCCGCATCGAACCGGAACGCGAAGGTATGGTCCACGCTATCGGTATGTTGGTGATGCTGGGGCTAATGGCGTTGTTGATTGTCCAGGACATCATCAATCCAATCATTCCCATGCAGTAAAGTATCTTCGGTCCGGCGGACCGACTCTGATGGATTTTGAAGCGCCCCATTCCAGTGGGCGCTTTGTCTTTCCGACATCCTGGAATTTCGGCTACAGATATTTGTTAGTTACAATATAGACAATAGACTAAAGAAAATAGAAAAAGAATATGAACGGATACGACGAATTACTTCCCGAAGAAAATAATACCGAGCAGGTTCCCTTTGAAACGGTCATGGACCACCTGTTTGCCGGAGAAAATGTGCCTATTCACCATCTGTATCGGCTGTCCGATATGTCGGCCGATGAGATGGCTCATTTCAAGCGGGAGTGGGCTTCTGCTGATTTGGAGCGTCGCGTTACCATGGTCAAGCACATGTCCGAACTGGCTGAAGATACCTACATTGTAGACTTCGGCCCGGCCTTTGCTTTCATGTTCACGGATGCGACGCCGGAGATCCGGCAGGCGGCTCTGGAAGGTGTTTGGGATTCAACGGATACATCCCTGATCGCGCCAATTATTGTGATGTTGCAAACGGACGAGTCCATCGCGGTGCGGGCTTCGGCCGCTCGCGCATTGGCCCATTACATTCTCCTGACAGAGTGGGGGCAACTGGACGAACGTCATACCAGGGCGGCCGTTGCGGCATTGCTTGCTTCCCTGGATGAAAAGGACACGGCGGACGAGGTGCGACGAGCAGCGTTGGAAGCTGTGGCTGCCGCCACCCACGAACCGGGGATCACAAAGCATATTCAGGATGCCTATGACAATGGGTCGACCGATTTCCAGTTGAGCGCGCTTTTTGCCATGGGCAACTCGGCCGATTCGCAATGGCTGCCTATTGTCCTGGAAGAATTAGCCAACACGGACCCGGACATGCGAGCGGAAGCTGCTCGCGCCGCCGGTTCCATCGGCAGCAAGCAGGCCGTCCAGGACCTGATAGACATGAGCAGTGATCCTGAGCGTGAGGTAGCGGAAGCGGCTATCCTGGCTCTGGGGCAAATTGGTGGGGATGATGCACACCAATTCCTTTCCCAACTGGCTGAAGATGAGGATTATGCTGACCTGCATGATGCAGTAGACGAGGCATTGGAGGAAATGGATTGGGCAATGGGAGAGTTTGATTTGCTCTCCCTTGAGGGTGATTACGATCTGGATGAAGACACCCTGGATGATGTTATCTTCGACGACAATGATGAGCTGATGGCGTAGTCAACCGTTGAATCAGATCGTCGCCATCCTCACGCGGAACATTTTCCCGATTTTCCTGGTCGCTGCTCTCGGCTTCCTCCTGCAACGCCGGTTTGAACTCGATGTTAGGACACTAAACAGTATCGTCTTTAATGTGCTAAGCCCCTGTCTGGTCTTCTCTTCGCTGGTAAGCTCGGAGTTACCGATTGGGGAGTTGGGCAGTATTGCACTTTTCACCATTCTGGTTGTGGCAACTATGGGCGTTCTGGCCTATGGGGCCACCCGTTTGTTGCGACTAAGTCGTGCCGAGACGGCCGCCTTCATACTGGTGGTTATGTTTGTCAACGGCGGTAATTATGGATTGACTCTGAATCATCTGAGATATGGTGAGGAGGGGTTGTCGCGGGCTGTTGTCTACTATGTTGTCAGCACGCTGCTGGTTTACTCGGTGGGGATTGCGATTGCCTCCATGGGGCATTTGACGTGGCGACAGACCGGGGCGCGGATTCTGCGCGTCCCGGCTTTTTATGCGGCGGTGTTGGCTGTTATTATCTATGGATTGCGCATCCAGTTACCGGAACCACTGCTGGCTGGTATCAGTCTGGCCGGTTCGGGGGCGATACCGGTTATGTTGTTGATCCTGGGGATGCAGATCGCCGGCCTGCAACCGGGACAGTCAAATGGGATGGTTTGGCCGGCTGTAGGAATGAGATTGTTGATTGGTCCCTTGATCGCGGTCCTGATTGCCGGTGTGATCGGCTTGCAGGGGATGATCCGGAGTACATCCATCATTGAAGCCAGCATGCCTACGGCCGTTATCAACATTGTGCTGGCGACAGAATTTGGTTTACCCACAGGCACAGTCGCGGCTATTGTGGCTCTGGCTACGTTGTTCAGCCCGATTACCCTGACGGCCGTGATCTCTTTGCTGGGACTCTAATGCGAATGCGTAAAAGGTTTCAACACGTAGGGTTATGGATAGCCCTGGTTGTGATGGCAATCATGGCTGCTCGACCTGTCCTGGCCCAGTCGGAGACACAGCTCCAGTCTACGGCCGATTACGCCTATGGTCAGGCCATGCGCTTCCACCTACGCGCCAGCAATCTGGGCGAAGTGGCGCGCGTGACCCTGTATTTCCGCCCTCATACCTCAACCGATGCTTACTCTGTGGAGATACCCATCCAGCCCGGAGAAGATATAGACGTTAGCTATTCACTGGATTTGACCCAGACAAAGTTACCGCCGTTCAGTTCTGTGGCTTATTGGTGGGAGCTGGAGCGCGCGGATGGGGCAACGCTTCGGGTGCCGGAGCGAACGATAAGCTACGTGGATGATCAATTCTCCTGGCAGTGGCTATCCAAGGCCGACCCGGAAGGTGGCGGCGTGGTTAATATTCAATGGACAGGTGAAAATCCGGCCGTCGGTGATGCGGCTTTTGACACGGTGCTGGATGTACTGGACCGGCTGGCACCGTTTATTTCGCTGGAGGAAGTCCAACCCTTTAGTGTCTTTATCTACCCTTCTTCGGCCGATCTTGGGTCCGCCATGCGGCTGGCCGGGCAGGAGTGGCAGCCGGGGCAGACCTACCCCGAATTGGGTGTGGCCCTGGTGACGGTGGTTAATGAAGCCACGGCTGAGGAAGAGTTGGCAACCGGGATCGGCCGTGAAGTGACGGATTTGCTGCTGTATCAGGCGTATGGCGAGGCGTACAAGAATATTCCCCAATGGCTACGCAGTGGACTGAGCGGAGTTGCTGCAGGAGAAACGGATGCCCGTTCGGCAGCGTTACTTGCCGACGCAGTTGAGTCCGGGGAGACGATATCACTTGCTCAACTCTGTGAGGGATTCCCAACCGGGGAAGCCGAGGCGGTCCTTGCCCAGGCAGAAAGCGGCGCGCTGGTTGCGGCCATAGCTGATAAGTACGGGGCTGACTCAATCAATGAGTTGGCTGCCCGGTTTGTCGGCGGGGACACATGTGAGGCAGCATTTGATGCTGTGTTACAATCCTCGCCCTCGGCCGTTGAGCAATCCTGGCTTCAAGGCTACAAGACAGCGGATCCGCGTCAGAGCCAGATCAGCCAGGCTATCATCTGGGTTCTGCTGATACTGGGCGGGTTTGGCGTGGCGGCATTACTTGTCCTGCGGCCAAAGAAAGCTTCATAGTTTGTGTAGTAAGTCGCATCTTAAGTCGGATGCGGTATAGTCCAATACCACTGAATTTAGCACTGGTGGGGAAACTCTTGGATGAATCAGTACGATAAACAGTTTGAACCGTTCGCCGAGCGCATGAGCAGCGCCGGACTACCGTCTATCTTCATCGACAACTTTGCTTTTTACTATGACCGGCTGCGCCACGGGGACGAAGGTCTCATTACCGAGGATGATATTTGCCCGGTCCATGATCTTCCTGATGCGGAAACGCTTGACAGTCAGGTAGGTGAAATTGGTGCCAATGCCATGTCGCGGGCGGTCATTATCAAGCTCAACGGCGGCCTGGGAACAAGCATGGGACTCCGCAAGGCCAAATCCCTTCTGGTTGTCAAAAATGAACTTACATTCCTGGATATCATTGCTCACCAGGCGCTTGACGCCGGTGTGCCGTTGGTGTTGATGAACAGCTACGTGACGGAGAACGACTCTCTGGATCGTTTGCAACAATATCCAGACCTGAACGATGGTCTGCCACTCAGCTTTTTGCAGCATAAGGAACCGAAGGTTACCCAGGCGGATCTATCGCCTGCGGAGTGGCCGGCCGATCCGGACCTGGAGTGGTGCCCGCCGGGACATGGGGATATTTATACGGCGCTCGTGACCAGCGGTATGCTGGATCAGTTGCTTGACCGGGGTGTGGAGTACGCGTTCGTCTCCAACGCCGACAACCTTGGGGCTGTCCTGGATACAAGCATCCTCGGCTTCTTTGCCCGGAGTGGTGCGCCGTTCCTGATGGAAGTGGCCGATCGGATGCCGGCCGACCGCAAGGGCGGGCATCTGGCGAGACAGAAAGACGGCCGCCTGATTCTCCGTGAGCTGGCCCAGTGTCCGAAAGATGATGTTGAGGCATTTCAGGATATTGACCGTTACCGGTACTTCAACACGAATAACCTCTGGCTCCATCTTCCTTCGCTGAAGGAGATACTGGTTGAGCGAGACTACCGACTCCACCTGCCCCTAATTCGTAACAGCAAATCGGTTGATCCCCGCGATCTTTCCTCAACCCCGGTTTACCAGTTGGAGACCGCCATGGGTTCGGCCATCTCTGTGTTCGATGGGGCACAGGCGATTCGTGTGCCGCGGTCCCGTTTTGCCCCGGTCAAACGTACAGACGATCTCCTGGCGATTCGGTCAGATGCATACCTGCTGACTGAAGATTACCGCGTGGTATTGTCACCGGAACGGGCCGATGTGCCGCCGGATGTCGCGCTTGACCCGGACTACTACCGTCTGGTTGCCGACCTGGATGAGCGGTTTGCCTCCGGCGCGCCGTCCCTGATTGATTGCGATCGTCTCCGGGTAACTGGTGATTTTACGTTTGGGGAATCGGTCATTGTTAGAGGCGAGGTCCTTCTGGAGAATCCCGGTGCGGACCAGCAACTTGTCCCCAGCCGTGCTGTTCTGGAGGACGTGACGCTGACGACCCTGGAACCTTTTGCTGTCTGATGTTTTGACAGCAGCCTTAATTACAACCATAAACAAAACGGCCCGGAATATGCTTCCGGGCCGTTTTTTGTTGCCGAGAACGATCGTCTATCAGACCTTGTCGGAGGTGATTGCCATTTTGACTTCGGCAATAGCCTTCGTTACTTCAATTTCGCGGGGGCAGGCATTGGTGCAGTTGAAAATGGTACGGCATTTCCAGACACCAAATGTGTCACCGGTGACCTTGAGTCGCTTGTCAGCGCCCTGGTCCCGCGAATCATAGATAAAGCGGTGCGCCTGTACAATGGCGGCCGGCCCGATATAACGGCCGTCGGCCCAGAAGCTGGGGCAGGAGGAAGTACACGCGGCGCAGAGAATACACTTGGTTGTATCATCAAACCGGGCCCGATCTTCCTGGGATTGCAGGCGTTCACGGCCGTCCGCCGGTGGTTCCGAATCGTTGATGAAGTAAGGCATGACCGAGCGGTAATGGTCGAAGAACGGTTCCATGTCCACAATCAGGTCTTTCTCAATGGGCATACCCAGGATGGGTTCGACCTGTATCTTGACGGAATCCTTGCCGTTAGCAAGACGGGCCACCAGGGTTTTACAGGCAAGCGCGTTAGCCCCATTGATGCGCATGGCATCGGAGCCGCAAACACCATGGGCGCAGGATCGGCGTAAGGATAGTGTCCCGTCTTGTTCCCATTTAACCCGGTGCAACAAGTCGAGAATGGAGTCATTGGGGTTTACCCCATCCAACTTATATTCACCCCACCATGGTTTCTTGTCAGTCTCAGGATTGAATCGCCTTATGCGAAGAGTGGCTTGCATGTTGGTCTCCTAAAGATTAATAAACGCGCTTCTTCGGTTCATAGCGCCCAAGAATGACCGGCTTGTAATCAAGCTTGAACCCATTCTCTGACTGGTAGCAAAGTGTATGTTTCAGCCAATCGGCGTCTTCGCGCTCCGGAAAATCATCGCGCGCATGTCCGCCACGGCTTTCTTTGCGGGCCAGGGCTGATGTAGCGGTGACATCGGCCAACTCCAGTAGACACCCTAACTCCCAGGCCTCCAGGAGATCGGTGTTGAACTGTGTGCCTTTGTCATCAATTTGTAGCTGGGTGCTATATTCTTCGCGCAACTCGTGTAGCTGTTCGACAGCCTTGGTCAGCAATTCTTCGGTGCGGAAGACACCAACATTACTGGTCATCAACTCCTGCATTCTATTGCGCAATTCATAGGGCTTGACCCCACCCGAACCGTTCCGAATGCGATCGAATTCGGCCATGACTTCTTCCCCGGCTCCGTTGGGCAGGGGGAGCAGTTCAGCTTGTTGGCAATATTCAGCCATATGCTTGCCGGCCCGGCGGCCGAAAACAACCAGATCAACCAGCGAGTTCGTACCCAGACGATTCGCGCCATGGACCGAAACACACGCTGCTTCACCGGCTGCGTACAACCCATGTAACGGATTGCGGTCAGCGTCAATGGTAACGACGCCATCATTATTGGTGGGGATACCACCCATGGCATAATGCGCCGTTGGCTGCACCGGCATCGGGTCAGTCACCGGATCAACCCCCAGGTAGGTCCGGGTGAAATCGGCAATGTCCGGCAGCTTCGCCTCAATATAATCCCGGTCGATGCGACGCGATTCACCGGCTTGCTCAAAATACTTGTTGACTGTTTCCGGGGTGATGTCCAGATGGACATAGTTGCCGCCGTTGACGCCGCGTCCGGCCTGAACTTCCAGGAAAATGGCCCGGCTGACGACATCTCGACTGGCAAGGTCCTTGATGGTGGGAGCGTATCGTTCCATGAATCGCTCGCCCTCGCCATTGATCAACACCCCGCCTTCACCACGAACACCTTCCGTAATGAGGATGCCCAGCTTGAAAATACCGGTTGGGTGGAACTGGAAAAACTCCATATCCTGCAAAGGGACACCACGCCGCAGACAAATGGCAGCGCCGTCACCGGTTAACGAATGGGCGTTGGAAGTGACTTTCCAGCAACGTCCCCAACCACCTGTGGCGAAAAGGACTGCTTTGCTGTGAAAGACGTGCATCTCTCCGGTGGCGATTTCATAGGCAACCACCCCGCGAATGGTGTCGCCGACACGGATAAGATCGACCACATGATATTCGTCAAAGAAGTTGACGTCATTCTTGATGCACTGCTGGTACAACGTCTGGAGGATCATGTGGCCGGTGCGATCGGCCGCATGGCAGGCGCGGGTAACCGGCTTACCGGTTTCATTATTCGTATGCCCGCCGAACCGGCGCTGTGAAATACGGCCGCTGGGTAGACGATCAAACGGCAGACCCATGTGCTCCAGTTCGATGACTGTATCAATGGCTTCCTTGCAAAGGATGTCTACCGCATCCTGATCGGCCAGGTAGTCGGACCCTTTCACCGTATCATACGCGTGCCATTCCCAATGGTCTTCTTCAAGGTTACCCAGCGCAGCGCCGATGCCACCCTGAGCTGCCCCGGTATGGGAACGGGTTGGATAGAGTTTGGAGATGACGGCGACGTTGGCCGTCTTGCTGGCGTATAGGGCTGCCATCAATCCTGCGCCGCCCGCGCCAACGATTACTGCGTCAAAAGTATGAATCTTCATCAATGCCTTCTCGTCGTTAGAACTGTTCGGTAATACAGAAATTCCTGTCTATTTCTTTGCGACCCTATTTGAAAGGGGCGGAATCAAAAAGGACCATGCCGATCGTTGCCCAAATAACGGTCGCAATAATAAACAGGGTGAGCAGCCCGGAAACGACGCGGCTGAGACCGGGGCTGTGAATGTAATCAAGGAGAATGTTTCGCAGACCGTTGATACCATGCGGGATCGCCATCCAGAGCAGCATAATATCGTACGCTTTCCATCCCCATGTGCTCCATTGCTCGGCCACGAACTGAATTGTCAAATTTGTAGAGCTGTTGACGATATGCTGGATGACCATATGGCCTACAGCCAAAACCAGCAGGGCCACGCCGGACAGCCGCATAAATAAATAACCGTACCGTTCACGATTCGATTGGACCTCGACACGACGAACGGTAACGCCTTCTATGTTGGGGCTTGTAATTGCTGCCATGATTTTCTCCTGCCTTACCGCGCGTATTGCGCGAAGTCGCTAAACCGGGGAATAGTCCAGCAGCTAGAGCCAACACTCGCTAACTCAGAACAATGACCAATCATGCTGCTGATCATTAGATATGCCGCCGGGATGAATGCCAGGAAGAACAACACCCAAACGATGATGGCGCTGGTCCGTTGGTACTTCCACCACTCCGGTTTGAAGTCGAGTAGCGTAATACGTATGCCGTTAAAGGCATGGTACAACACAGCGGCCATCACCCCGATTTCTCCGAGGCCAAACAGGGGGACCTTGAAAATTGCCAGAGACCAGGCGTAGGCTTGGGGCCAGAAGTAAGCATTAGCGGTATCCCAGACATGGATAACCAGGAATGCAAGAATGGCGAGACCGGAAAGCCGATGGGCCAGCCAGCTATATTGCCCGCTTCGGCCACGGTACCGGATCGACTCGCGCACCGTCAATACAAATGATGCCATGCCGACAACTCCTTCAGTAAAGTGGGTAATTCGTTGTTTGTGAATTATAACATGAACGTTGGATATGTTTAGGATTAACGACATGTTGTTCCCGAAAAGAGAACCCGGACCTGCTTGCGAAGCTGAAAGCGGGTTGATAAACTAGCGTCAATGGTACGGCCGTTCGATCTACGCGATCTGGCCCTGGTCAGACGCCTTGGCACGCAGGGCGTTGCCTTACATGCCGTTTCCGCACTAGTTGATGATCTCCATCCACTTCGCGATGCTTTGATGAGCATGGTGGTGGGGGAGTTTCCAACCTATGTCTGGAAGCAGGAGAATGGCGAAAGCTCAGGCTTTGTCCAACTGCGCATCCTTTCCACAAGTCCCCAGGCCTACGTTCTCTACCTTAGCCCGCGTTGCGCTACCCCGAATGACAACTTCGGCGTTAATGATGGTGATCGCAGCGAAGCTCAAACGACCATGTGGCTGGCCTTGCTGGAGCATGCCATCATGGATGCCGGTCAACGGGGCGTTCATAGCGTTGTAGCTGAGGTTGATGAACTGGCACCGGAACTGACGTTGCTCCGCCAGGCGGGCTTTGCGGTGTACACCGACAGGATATCTGGAGAGTGAGCCGCGAGGATACCCCGCCAGCAGAAGATCAGTTGTTGACCCTGGAGCGGCGCAACAGGATGATGATTGGGACGTCCAGTTGCTGTATGCTAATATGGTGCCGCGTTTGGTCCAGTTGGTTGAACCCATGCCTCTCATGCTTGATGGCGACACCTGGGTATTGCGAGATCGTGGTGAACTTGCGGCTTTGTCCATGCCCATCACGGTCCGGCGTCAACCTGGCTGCGGTTTTTATTCACCCCGATGCCGAGATGGATGCCGGCGACATCGTAGCGGCGGCAGTCAACATGGCATTCCAGAGAGATATTGAGGTCGTATATTGTTGTATCCGGCGCTATGAGAGCTGGTTGCCCAGCGCACTGGAAAAGAATGGATTCCAGTTGTGGGCCAGCCAGGCGGTCATGGTCAAACACACGGTTCAGCACATTGCAAAAGGAGCGCCTGAATCAAGCGCCGTGATGGATCCGAATAGAATACCGGTGTCGTCGCCCTTTGTGCGCCATTACAAGCATCAAAAGCACGGTAATGGTAAGCAGTCGAAAGAGCGGCGTGAAAAAGTGCTGTACTAAATGACATCATCACAAACTCACGAAGATTTACGGACCCTGCTGTCCGTTTTACCTTACAGTATTCGCGAACGAGTAGAAGAGAACGGTAACGAGGACGAACTCCTGGAGATCGTGCTTGATCTGGGCCGGGTGCCGACTGCCCGTTATGTTAGCGGCGAAGTTACCCTGCGCGAAAGTGAGGTCAGCCGGGAAGAAATTGACCAGGTGGTCAGCAGTATCGGTGATTTTGACGACGATAATCGCGCTGGTATTGCCCGAACCCTGCACCGTATTTCCGGCATCTATAACCGTCATCAGCAGGTGGTTGGCCTGACCTGCCGTGTTGGCCGTGCCGTACAGGGCACTGTAGAAATTATTGATGACATCATCGGGGAAGGACACAGTATCCTGATCCTGGGTCGCCCCGGTGTGGGTAAGACTACGATGCTGCGCGAGATGGCGCGTATTTTGGCCTACAATAAACGGGTCATCATTGTAGATACGAGCAACGAAATTGGCGGAGACGGGGACATCCCGCACCCGGCGGTCGGCCGTGCGCGCCGCATGCAGGTGCCGAAACCGTCTCATCAACATGAGACGATGATCGAGGCGGTTGAAAATCACAACCCGGAAGTTATTGTCATTGACGAGATCGGCCGTGAGCGGGAAGCCGAGGCTGCCCGGACAATCAACGAACGTGGTGTGCAACTGATCGGTACTGCCCATGGTAATACGCTGGAGAATTTGCTTCTGAACCCAACGCTCTCCGACCTCGTCGGTGGAATCGACAGCGTTACCCTTTCTGATGAGGAAGCCCGCCGCCGGGGAACACAAAGACAGTTCTGGAGCGCAAGGCGCCGCCTACGTTTGATGTATTGATCGAAATGCAGGATCGTCAGCGTCTGCTGGTACACCGCGATGTCACGTCTTCCAGTGGACGCTATGTTGCGGGGCGAACCGGCTTCTGTCGAATTACGCTCCCGGGATGGAGATGGAGACATTCACATTGAGCCACAGATGCTCATTGTGACGTCTGCTGCGGTAACCGGTCGTCGTGGAACCAGAAACGGCCGGGAAGGGCGTGGCGGACGAGAGATACGGGCGGGTGGTCCTGCTGTTCGGACTTCTGAACCAATTGCGCCTGACGGGGGACAAAACAGGAACGCGCTTTCGGTAAGAGCACCGGTAAACGAAAAGAATGGAACCCCGGCGGTCAGTAATGGAACAAATGGCGATGGGGCAAAAACCATCAAGGTCTTTCCATATGGTGTGGCCCGCAACCGACTGTATCAAGCCGCCAGACAACTGGGCATTAAAGTGGTCATTGTTGAGAACATGCCGGAGGCGGATGTTTTGGTGACGCTCAAGAGCTACTATCGCAAACGCCGCCGGTTGATGAGTGATGCTGAACACCACAACGTGTCGGTTTATGTATTACGCGCCAATACGGTAAGCCAGATGGAACGCTTCCTCATTGAGGCGCTTGGGCTAGAGGTGTCCCCATCAGACCCTTTTGAGCAAGCTATTTCGGAGACTGAGCAGGCTATTGCTCTTGTTCAGGCCGGTCAACCCAGTGTGGATCTCAACCCGGTCAGTTCGGCCGTACGCCGTTACCAGCATCAGATGGTGCGGCAGGCCAATCTTGTATCCCATAGTTACGGCCAAGAACCGTATCGCCATGTTCGGGTCTTCAATACCCGTCGCAATAACGACTAACTGTGGGCTTGTTCATCACATTTGAGGGACCGGAGGGATCCGGCAAGTCTACACAGATGTCCCTGTTGGCCGAATACCTTAACGGCCAGGGATATGGGGTTGTCACCTCACGGGAACCGGGGGGAACGTCTATTGGCGACCAGGTGCGACAGGTACTGCACGATACCCAAAACACCGAGATGACCCCCATGGCGGAGGTGCTGTTGTACTCCGCATCCCGTGCCCAACTGGTCGAACAACTGATTCGTCCTACGCTAGCAGCCGGCAAGACTATCTTGCTGGACAGGTATGCTGACAGCACACTTGCCTATCAAGGCTATGGACGAGGATTGGATCTGACGCAACTCAAGACCCTGACACAACTGGCGACGGGTGGGCTGGTTCCGGATTTAACGCTGTTTCTCGACCTGGATGTGGCCGCCGGTTTGGCCCGACGTCGGGATCAGGGTGAGGAGATGAATCGCCTCGATCTGGAAACGCTTGAGTTTCACAACCGTGTGCGGCAAGGCTATCATGCGCTCGCGGCCCAAAGCCCTGAGCGATGGGTGATTGTTGACGCCGACCGGTCCGTTGAGGCGGTTCAGATGGATCTGCGTCAAATCGTCGAAGCTCGTTTGACTGCCGCAGCCCCGCCGAAAGATTTACTCGTCAGCGAATAAGCCGCCTTCGTTTCCGAGATCCGGCATGGCGCGCTCTATGGCTTCGGGGGATTCCCCACTCTCCAGCCGACTGACCACCTCCCCGAACTCATCACCCAAGTCTTCTCCCATTTCCTGCCCCATCTGGCGCATGAACTGACCCAGGGCACGCGGATCATCCTCGTCCAACCCGGCCAGACTGCTGCTATCCATGAGCGAATCCAGACGGGATGATTCAGACCGGGATACAGTTACTCGACCGACCCGCCTATGGAGATCATTGCTGCCGCAATGGGTACAGACTGGCTGAGCTGAGTCATAGTCGTTATAGCTCAGGAAGATGGATACGCGACGTCCACAGGCTGCACAGGTGTAATCGTAGATTGGCATCTCTTTTACTCAACTCGAATGAAAATCCCAATACTGGTAAAATCATTATATTAAGTCGGGTCTATGCAGGGCAAGCCGGACACTGACTTTCTCTACTCATAATTATGGATACTGAAACCTACGAATGCCAAACCCATCCCATCGTACTCATCCTCTCCGGGCCATCCGGAGTTGGTAAAGACACCATTGCACGCGAGCTTTTGCGCCGCCGTCCGGACAGCTTCCATTTTGTAGTAACTGCTACAACGCGTGATCCTCGTGCGGGCGAAATAGACGGCCGTGACTACATTTTCGTTACTAACGATGAGTTTGCTCGCATGATTGAGGCAAATGAATTACTGGAATACGCGGTTGTCTATAATGACTACAAGGGTATTCCGAAAGCCCAGATTCGCGGAGCATTAGACAGCGGACGAGATGTCATTTTGCGTGTGGACGTCCAGGGGGCTGCTACTGTACGCAAGCTTATCCCGGAAGCAATCTCTGTGTTTCTGCGGACAAGGTCGGAGGAAGTGCTTGTCCAGCGGTTGACGCAGCGCAAATCCGATTCGGCCGAAGGGCTGGCATTGCGCATAGCCACTGCTCGTGCCGAGATGAAACGCATGGATGAGTTCGACTATTGCGTGGTTAATCCCCAGGATGAATCGGAGAAGGCAGTGGAGCAAATTCTATGCATTATCGAATCTGCTCATTGCCGGACAAAGCAGGCGCCGGTTGCCTTGTAGGGCTATTCTCGGCAAAAGATTTACAGACTTGGTTGTCGTTTGCTATAATTCGACGAAATAAGCAAGCCGATCCTTCATTAGAGAAACTCACCAACGCCGTTATCGGGTTTCTCAAGGATGCGGCTCATTCGTTTTTAGTCTAAGGAGAAGAAGCAAATGAAGTATCTGTCTAAATTTGGATTAGTTCTGTTGCTGCTCTTGGCCTTTGCTCTGGCTGCCTGTGGTGGTCAGGGGAGCCAGGTTGAAGAGTCGGCCGAACAAACCGGTGAAGTTGTTGAGCAATCCGACGGCGAAGCCGCCATGGAAGAAAGCGATGTCCCCACAGAGGCCGAACCCTCCGAGGCGCAGGAGCCCGGTGGGACCGTGTCCCTGCCTGACCTGGGTGGCCGCGAGATCACCGTTGCGGTTGAGAACGCCTACCTGCCGTTCAATTACATTGACCCGCAGACCGGCGAACCGGCCGGCTGGGACTATGATGCGATCAACGCCATGTGCGAGTTGTTGAACTGCACCCCGACGTTTGTCGAGGCGGCCTGGGAGGGAATGATCCAGGCTGTGGCCGACGGTCAGTATGATATGGCTGCAGACGGCATTACGATTACCGATGATCGTGCGGAGATCGTTGATTTCTCAATGGGATATATCAACATCGAACAGCGTTTCCTGGCGCGCATTGATGAGGATCGTTACACCACCATTGACGAATTCATTAACAATCCGGACCTTGTCGTTGGAACGCAAACCGGTACGACCAACTTTGAGACGGTCTCGGCCCTTCTCCCGGCCGAGCGCATCCAAGCTTTTGAGCAGTTCCCGTTCGCGGTTCAGGCTTTGATTGCCGGTGATGTGGACGCCGTGATCATTGATGAAACGGCCGGTCAGGGATATGTTGGCGTTAATGCCGATCAACTCAAACTGATTGGCGAATCGTTGTCAAGCGATCAACTGGGCTTTATCTTCCCCAAGGGAAGCGATCTGGTCGAGCCGATTAACGCAGCTCTGTTGGTCTTGCAGGCCAACGGTACGATGGAGCAATTGGCACAGCAGTACTTCTCGGACCAATTCACCATCACGTATGATGACCTTGAAGGGTAGGCTAGTTTAACTTTGCCCCCTTTTGAAATGCCAGGCTGATCATGTTAGTGTGATCAGTCTGGCATTTTTTGGTTGCCGAGACCTGATGTATTATTTCCACCCCAGAATCTTGTCGGCATAGCAGCATTCATACAAAGGAGTTCTCATGGCCGTAGATGCTGAACGAATGACCCAGCAGTCTGAGGGGCGTTTCAACGCACGTGCCTTCCCCTGGTGGCTGGTAGCCATTATTGGCTTCCTGGCTATCATGCTGGCTCTCATCATTACGAACCCCGACTACAATCGCGCATTCAATTTTATTAAGGGTGGGTTAGGTAGTTTTAGTGACCTGCTTGCGGGCGATCTCGCCGCGTTCATCGGCCGTGGCCTCAGCATGACGATCTATGTCACGCTGGTGGCGTTTGCTGTGGCCTTGCTCATCGGTTTGTTGGCCGGGTTGGGGCGGATTAGTGGGAATGTGGTGATCCGCAATGTTGCGATAACCTATATTGAGTTCATCCGTGGCGTGCCAACGTTGGTGCTTATTTTTACCGTGGCTCTGGTCCTTGTGCCTACCGTAAGCGACACCCTCGGTCTCGCCAACCAGGTTATCTCCAACCCCACGCGGGCTATCATTTCCCTGGCAATCATCTATGGCGCCTTCCTGGCCGAGGTGTTCCGGGCCGGAATTGAATCTGTTCCTCACGGCCAGATGGAAGCGGCCCGTTCCCTGGGGTTGAACAGTCGTCAGGCCATGCGGCATGTAATCCTGCCCCAGGCGATTCGTAATGTGCTGCCTGCGTTAGGCAACGACTTCATCGCCATGCTCAAGGATTCCTCTCTTGTCTCTGTGCTGGCTGTGCGTGACATTACGCAACAGGCGCGTCTGTATGCCGGTAGTACGTTCCGGTTTCGCGAAAGCTATCTCGTACTGACATTTCTTTATTTGAGCATGACCATCGCGCTCAGCCTGATTTTGCGTTGGTACGAAAGGCGGTTAAAGCAAGATGGCAAGTAACCCGATGGCTGAAGACATTATTGTCATAGAAGGTCTCCACAAGTACTTTGGCGATGTCGCTGCGGTTTGCGGTTTTGACTTGCGCGTCAAAACAGGCGAAGTTGTCGTCATCGTAGGGCCAAGCGGTTCCGGCAAGAGCACCGTATTGCGCTGTATCAACCACCTGGAAGTCCCGACGATGGGCGCCGTTTATGTGGACGGCATTCACCTGGAAGACAAAGAAACGGATATCAACGAGGTTCGCGCCGAAGTGGGCATGGTCTTCCAGCAGTTTAATCTGTTTGGGCACTTGAGCGTGCTTGATAACGTCGTCCTGGCCCAGCGACTGGTGCGCAAACGGAGCCGGGACGAAGCGGAAACAGTTGCCATGGAGCAACTCCAGCGCGTCGGTATCCCGGAAAAGGCGAACGCTTTCCCACGGCAGCTATCCGGCGGTCAGCAGCAGCGCGTGGCGATTGCCTGTTCGCTGGCAATGAATCCTAAGATTATGCTCTTTGATGAGCCGACGAGCGCGTTAGACCCGGAGATGATCAAGGAAGTTCTGGATGTAATGCTGGACTCGGCTCGCGCCGGGATGACCATGGTTGTTGTAACCCATGAGATGGGGTTTGCACGTTCAGCGGCCGATCGGGTGGTGTTTATGGATAAGGGCTGTATTGTTGAGACGGACTCACCGGATAAACTGTTTTCAACACCTGAACATGAACGGACAAAGTTGTTCCTGAGCAAAATTATCTCGCATTAGCAGATTAGGTTTTGGGTTCGGCCGTTGAGTTAATAGTGGAGGTAGAAGATGACTGAATTGCTTCACCAACCGGGGTTTCTGGGCACAAGTGCCAACTTCGCCGCCGATATGACGTTGCTGGTGAGCCTGTTGGTTGCGTTGATATTCACTGTTAAGCAGTGCTGGCGGTACGCGGTAGCTATACCGCTCACCGCTGGTTCCAAACGACAGGCGCGGTTGTTAACGCAATCTTGGTCCTGTGGCTGATGGTGCTCCCCCTTTCGAGACTTTGTCGCGCCACCGGATAATCCGGCTCAGGTCTGCCGCCAATCGCTATTACCGTCACCCGAATCCATGCTGCGGTGGGTGCTGCTGCCCTGATCTTCGGGTTATTCGGTTCACCCTGCGTGGCAATGGACTGATGATCAAACCCCTGCGCTTTAATAACTACAAGGCATTTATGCGCGTGGCTTATGCACTCTACATCGCTGCGACGCTAATCGAGTGTATTTGTCTATGTCACGTGGTTTGTGGGCAACCCTACGCCACCCACATACTGATCAGATCAATCAGGCGTTTTCAACGACC
Source organism: Chloroflexota bacterium (assembly GCA_041390945.1). Taxonomy (GTDB): domain Bacteria; phylum Chloroflexota; class Anaerolineae; order Promineifilales; family Promineifilaceae; genus Promineifilum. Next base: position 111,802 of record JAWKOY010000020.1, on the reverse strand, counting down.
ATCAAACCAGCCTGTCGTATTTCGGGTATTTGCGAGATGAGTTCGCGGGCTACAGCGATCACTGTTATCGGTGTGGTGATCATCTGCTCAAATCGGCCGTCCAGCAGTATGCTGGGGTCTACCTGCAAGATGGCCTGACGTAATCCGGCCAACTCTTCCTTGAGGCGTTCGTTTTCTTCCTGAACCAGCTCGACCATGATTTTCTTCTCCTGCCTGCCGCAACTAAACCGGCTTAGGCATGGCTCCCATTTTGCGCTTGCCGCCACTTCAGATATCCCACGTCCATTCCCGCATTTCATCCAGAATGGTATAAGCGGTGAGGTCTAGCTGTAACGGTGTAACTGAGGCATAACCGGCGGCCAGTGCCCCAACATCTGTGCCCTTCTTGGGTACCCCTGTCGGCCGATCGCCGCCAATCCAGTAGTAGTCCTGCCCGCGAGGATCACGCCGCTTGTCCAGACGATCATGATAGACACGAAGTCCCTGGCGTGTGGGCAAGATACCCTTTAGTTCGCTTGCCTTGACATCAGGCAATCTGACATTGAGAAAGGTTGAATTTGGCAGGCCATGACCTGGGTCACAACCGCGACGCCACCTGCACGGCCGTCGTATAGTCCAGGTCGTCGCTATCACTGTCCTGGGCTTCCATGGAAATGGCTACGCCGGGAATGCCCCAGATAATCCCTTCCATGACGGCCGTTACCGTGCCGGAATAAGTTACATCGTGGCCCAGGTTGGGAGCAGGATTGATGCCCGACACAATCAGGTCAATCTTGTCTTGCATCAGTCCCATAACAGCCAGGGCAACACAATCAGACGGGGCACCGTCGCTGGTCAGCGCGTCAGTGCCATCAGCCAGCCGTAAGCGCCGAACGCGCAACGGCCGTTGCCGAGTGTCTTGACATGACCACCACCGGACCAATCATGGTCGGGAGCAAGGATGCTGACATCCCCGAATGCGCGCATAGCCTGGGCCAGAGCCAGCAGGCCCGGCGCCGTGACACCGTCATCATTAGTTACGAGAATGTGCATGACTTGATCCTCTGCTGATCCGTATGATGGGCATTGCAGATAAGGGCCGTCTTATGTGGACTGCGCCCTTTTCAGTCTAGGGTATGGTTTTAAGCGCCGGTAAACGACCTGTTAAGAGTGCAATAAAGGTCTGTTAACAAGCGTTTAAGCCGGGGCGCAAGCCACGGTGCGTCTCTGCTGGTACATTTGAGTTATGGATTTGTCCGTCATTATTGTTTCCTACAACACCTGTCAGCTCCTTGATGATTGCCTGGCCTCTATCCAGGCGGCCGAACCACCGCCGGGTGGGAGGGAGGTGATTGTGGTGGATAACGCCTCGCACGACGGCAGTACGGCGATGGTCGCTGACAAATATCCCGACGTCCGGCTATTGGCAATGTCTGACAATCTGGGGTTTTCGGCGGCAAACAATCGTGGATCGGCCGTTGCTCGAGGCGACTTCCTGCTCTTTCTCAATTCCGATACCAGGGTGGGTTCCCAGTCGTTGGCGGAGCCGCTAGCCTATATGCGTAATCATCCTGACGTAGGGGCATTAACCGTGCGGCTGGTATATCCGAACGGCGAACGCGACCCGGACAACCATCGTGGCTTCCACACCGTGGAATGCCGCCTGCCATTTCAGCGGCTTGAACAAGTTGTTTCCGGGCAAGCCGGAGTTTGATGGCTATTTCCGATCCTATGAGGACTTTGATGCTGTTCATCCGGTCCCGGTTATTGCCGGGTCCTATGATGATGCCCCGTGCCCTTGATCGTGCACTGGGTGGCTGGGACGAGACGTATTTTTTCTACGGTGAGGATATTGATCATTGCTACCGTATTCATGAAGCAGGATACGAGATCATCTATTATCCGCTGGTGGAAGTCCTGCATTACAAGGGAGCCAGTTCCGGTTTACGAAAGGAATCGGCCGACATTGCCAAGCCCCCCAAGGAAACGAGAGTGCGTGTTGCTCAGGAATCGGTCCGGGCGATGAGCATCTTTTATCGCAAGTTCTATGAAGACAAGTATCCGCGAGTTGTGACCGCGACGATTCTGAGCGCCATTCAATTGCGAGGGTGGGTGCGAGTCATGCACCACAAGTTAACATAACCGAAGCGCAGCCTTTTTAGTTAAGAAATACCGGGTGGCTTGGTCCGGCCAAGTGGCTGGGTTAATATCCCTATATCATGATTGAGACTCAGACAACCTGGATTGATAGCGGCTTCGACTGTGATCATTGTGGCGGTCGAATCATGCGCCGGATTGATTCCGAAACGGGGACGGCCGGATGTCCAATGCTTATCAATGCGAGGCGTGTGGTTGTCAATGGTCTCTTGATAATCAACCGCTGCGGGTGGGGAACCTCGGGCTTGCCGGAAGGCTCAGAGCAAGCGGTCTATCTTGGGGGAGATACAGTCTGAGCGCTATTCGCGCTGGATATTGATCTGGATTGTGGCGATGACAGTCCTGTTCATCCTGCGATTTGCAGGGTCCTTTGCCATACGGTATCTGTTGCCTATCGTGGCTGTTGGCGGGTTGGTATATCTGGCCTTGCGCTACTTGCGGCAGCGTAGCGAAGAACCCTAATTGCGGCTACGAATCCCACAGGTTTTCATCATCAACAACAAAGCTGCCGGGGTCTTCGGCTGAAACCTGGATTGGCCCGAATAAATAAGCCTGGGATGCGCGTGCCTCCCGGCGTTTGATCAGTTCCAGTAGGGCCAGTAACGTCAGAGCGACTTCGGATTGGTCCGCACCGGAAAGCACGTCATTGAAGAATAGGGTTCGCCGTGACGAGAGGCTTGTTCGGAAATGGGAAAGTTGGTCCTCAATGGTCAGGCGTCGGGGTTGGAGAATACGGACACTGTCCTCTCGTGAGGATCGTTCGGGTCAGTACATCCTGCATGGCAAACAGCAGCGTATCCGTCGAGATGCCGGTCATGTCCAACCGGCCTTCAATGCGCGGTGGTGGCGCAACCCGCAGATAGGTGCGTAATCCGGCGTTGATGCGATCCTCCAACCAGGCAGCCGCTTCCTTGAAGCGCTTATATGTCCGCAACTGTCGCACTAACGCTTCACCGGGGTCCTCTCCTCTTCTTCGGCTCCCGGCAGGGCAGGTGTGCGGGCAGCAGGGCCCGGCTTTTGATCAGGACCAGTCGCGCGCCAACGCTCAGAAAATCAATCAATTCCTCAACGACGCTCTTCCCGCATTTGCTCAATCTGGCCCAAATACTGTGCGGTAACCTGCGACAACGAAATGCCGTAATGTCCAACTCATCACGTTCAATGAGATGGAGCAACAGGTCAAGCGGCCCGTTGAAAACCGGAGATCAATGCGGTAGGTGCTCATCGTGGTAGCATGATGCAGTATACAAAGCCGTTCATCTGGACAAGGTGTTGCGTCTCGTAACGCTGACCAATCATATCGAGGACCGGCGGCGGGTAAAATTGCGCACGCAGGACAACGGTATCAAAAGCCTGCTCGTCCAGCATGGTTACATCTCGGTTAAGTCTACGCATTATTCTGATACAGGTTGAGTAACTGTGTCGGATTGGTAATCACATCACGTCCGACGTACAGGTTGAACCCGGCTTCCTCGCTGAAAGCGGCCGTATTCCCCTGCGCAATCAAGGCGGCAATCTCCTGTCCGGCCTGCGTATCGGCGTCATTCGGCGGCCGTCCCAGCAACGATACACCGGCTGAATCCACGTAGGGGATCGCTTCCGGATCGCGCGGGGCTGAGCATGAGGTCTGCGGGGCGATCATGATTCCACCGGGATAGCCCAGAGCCGTGGCAATACGCGCCAGGGTTGGCGTATGCGTGGGTAGGTGGAAGACCCGGTAAGCCTGGAAAGGTACAGAAGCGCGATGACGGATGGCAGGGCCACTGAGGCCCAAAATGCCGTGTTCCGGTTGGGCCGGGATCGTTCGCCGCCCAGGTGATCAACCGGCTAAAGGCCAGCCCGGACAGGATGCAGCTGGCAGCGATGGCTGTTGCAAAGTAGGATTCGCCGGCGCCCCACTTGCCGGCCGTCACGCCATTGATGACTGCCACCACAAACCAGATGGCATAGACTGATAGTCGTTCAAAGTACAATTGGTAGAGGGCATAAGCTGCTGCGGCCAGAGTCAGAACGATGTGGAGGCTAAACCATTGACGATACAGCCCCTCCGCCTGACCGGGCACGAATGGGTTGAGATTGGCCGTAATGGCGTTAAGCATCCATTGTCCGTCCGTGGCCTGGTTAATGCCCAGAAAAATGAGCCCGGTTACCAGCCCGAAGGGGATGGCCCACTTAATGGCGCGTAGAGGTTCGCGCAGGAACAGGAAGATGAACACGGCAATCACGGTCGTGTATGCAAGCTGCTTCGTGTAGCCTGCGGCCAGGAGCAGCACCATGACACCGAGTAGTTGCCACGGCCGTTTGCGGCCGTCCTTCTCTTCCTGGTCAATGGTGACGGCCAACAGGACGACTGCCAGTGTTTCCAGCATGACCATGAACATATGCTGCCGAAACAACGCGCCAACATGATAGACATAGTTGGACGCCAGAAAAGCCAGCCCGGAGAGAACCGACAACCACCAGCGCCGTCCTCCCCTTTGGACGGCATACCCGATGGCCCCGGCGGTGATTAGCGTGCCAACAAATGACAACAGCCGGCCGGTCCAGTACTGGGGGCCAAATATCCAGACGAGGGGCACGGCCAGTACGTGAAACAAGGGGGGATAGTTGGAAGAGTAAAAGGGGTAACTATCGTTACCCCGGTACGGCCATTCACCCTGACTGAACAGGATGGTGTCCATTAATTCAAAGCCTTCGCCCTGATCGTAATCAAACGGAAAGCGAAACAGTTGGACGGCGTAGTAGACATAAACCAAAAGATAGCCAACAAAGATCAGCACAGCCAAACCGACCAATACTTTCGGCACCCAGGTAACGACCTTCTGCGAGGTCGTGAGTGGGGTGGTCGGCGAGGGAATTGTTTGGGTATTGCTACTCGTCACGGGATATACTCAATCCGGTTAAATGCAGGAAAATAATAGCTACCTCAGGCAGGGCGATTGCCGAGGGGTAAGAGCGTCAGGCCAACCAGGATGACCAGACCGGCCACAAGCAGGATACGTTGTTGAGCCGGACCGATTCCCTGGAACTGGCCTGCTCCGACTAAATCAACAATAAAACTCCCGGCAACGGCCGCTACCCCCAGTCCGATAAAGATAAGCCCCAACTGTCTTTTGGTTATCATTGGCGGCAATGATAACATGACGACCCCTGCGAACAACTCTTAATTGTCTGATTGCCGGTGCTCCCTTAGAATTAGCCGGCATTAAAACACATGGCTTCCGGTAGCCCACAGTAGCAGACCTGAACATGCTAACGACTTTTTCGGCCAGCAAACGAATGCCCTCAGCTCACCTTGGAGGTGAAGGAGTCCAATCCAGTCATGGACGGTTTCTCCGTCTGATCCTATTGTTACTTGGGGCAACGATTCTGCTTGTAGCCTGGCTCTATTGGCGCTATATCGGCTCGCCTATTGCCTTTGATCGATTGCCCTCCATCATCAAAGATTTGCTCAACCTACTGACCTTTTCGGCCGCTGCAACAGTAGGCTTACTATGGCTTATCGCTATGTATCAATGGTGGCGTATTCGTTCGTCCCCTTCCGACAATTGCCAACATTGAAGAGTTGCAGCAGTGTTATCACCGGCCGAATTTGAGCAATTCTCGGCCGAGTTATTCCGCACTCGCGGCTGTACAGTGCGTGTCGGGGACGCAGCGGTGACCTGGGAGTAGACCCTGGAGGTTGTAAACGGCAACGGGAAACAGGCCATTGTTCAGTGCAAGCGATATCGCTCGACAGTCGGACCGGACATTGTCCGTGAACTATACGGTACGATGATCCATGAGCGCGTAGCCCATGCCTTCCTGGTATCAACGGCCGACATCTCAGAGCATGCGCGAGTGGCGCGGCTGATAAACCAATTACGCTCATAGACGGCACGACACTGCTTGAACTGGCAAACAATGCCCACTTGGTGTTGCCCTGACCTGGTGTCGTATAACAGCCAGGCTGCTAGCAAACCAATCCTTACTTTTATGAATAGGAGCAACAATGTCTGATGACAGATGCAGCGCGTGAAGCGCAATGGATGAATATATCGAGGTTAATCTCGACTATTGGATGGAGCAGCTCGGCCGAATATGCGTGCCCAACCCAGTATCTCGGCGCAGGGTATTGGGATAGGCGAGTGCGCTGATCTGGTGGCGACCATGCTCCGGGAACAAGGATTTTCGGCCGAGATTATGCCGACTGATGGAAATCCGGTTGTTTATGGAGAAGGTAGTAGTGCCAATGACCGGACAATGTTGTTCTACCTCCACTATGACGTCCAGCCGCCCGAACCGTTGAACTCTGGGATTCGCCGCCATTCGAGCTCACCCGGGTGGATGATCGTTTTGTAGCCCGTGGTGTGACCGATGACAAGGGTCATATCATTGCCCGGCTGGCGGCATTGGCGGCCGTCCGTGATGCTTATGGGGAACTGCCCTGCAACGTGAAGTTTGTCATCGAAGGGGAGGAGGAAATCGGCAGTCCGAGTATCCCCGCCTTTATCGAGAAGAATCAGGAGAAGCTGGCGGCCGATGCCTGTATCTGGGAGTTTGGATCGGTAGATTTCGAGGGACGGCCGACCCAGACACTGGGGATGCGTGGCTTGTGCTATGTGGAATTATGGGCAGAGACAGCCTCAATGGATGCCCACTCCGGCCTGGGTGGTTCCATTTTCCCCAATGCCGCCTGGCGACTGGTCTGGGCGCTGAACACGTTGAAGGGAGAGGACGAACGCATCCGCATTCCCGGTTTCTACAGATAATGTTGTTCCGGCGTCCGAACGGATCTGGAAACATTGGCCGCCACCCTGATGACGCAGCCAAGCTCCAGAACGCGTACGGGCTGAACGGATTCCTCAAGGGGATGACGGGTGGGGTTGAGTTGCGCCGCGTGCGTTTTGAACCAACCTGTACCATTTGCGGACTGGACTCCGGGTATCAGGGTCCCGGACCCAAGACTGTGTTACCGGCGAAGGCGATGGCGAAGGTCGATTTCCGCCTGGTACCGAACCAGACACCGGAGGAGATCGTCGCCAAACTACGTGCCCATCTGGATGCTGAAGGGTTTGCTGATATAGAAATACGATTGCTGGGAGGTGTGCGCCCGGCACGCGTTGATCCGGATAACCCGTTTGTGAAGCTGACTATTGATGCCGCACAGGATGTGTATGGTGTGGAGCCGATTGTTGAGCCGCTGATCGGCGGCAGTGGGCCGAACTATCCGTTCATCAACGTTCTTGGACTGCCGGTCGTTTCGGCCGGTGTGGGTTACCCGGACGGCCGTGCTCATGCCCCCAATGAGAACATTCGCGTGGGGGACTGATCAACGGCACCCGCCATACGGCGCGGATCATTTCCCGCTTCGCTCAGGCAAACTGGTAAAAGGCTTCTGGTCTAGCGCTCTGCTTCGGCAATGGCTTCGCCAAAGTCGAGCAGGGCGCGGACACGTTCATCGTTTGGCGCTTCGGCGTATACTCGCAGAACCGGTTCTGTACCCGACGGTCGGATGAGTAACCAACTGTCGTCATCCAGATAATACTTGATACCGTCCGTGGTCTGGATATTCGACAAGGCAACCTTAACGAATGGCGTCCGGGGCGGTATTCGTGAGTTTCTTGACCAAATCCGCCTTAGTACCCGGACGAACCAGTTTGAGATCAGTCCGGGCATACTGCGCCGGGCCGTAAGTGGATAGCAACTCAACCAGAAGATGCAGGGGCTTGCCCGCGCTGGCGATCACTTCCATGAGGAGTAGCGCCATAAGCACGCCATCGCCCTCAGGGATGTGCCCCTTGACACTGATTCCGCCCGACTCCTCACCGCCCATCAGCACATCATCCGTTAGCATCAGATCAGCAATGTGGTTGAAGCCTACCGGTGTTTCGGTGACGGGTAACCCGTATTCGGCCGCGATGCGGTCAACCATGCCGGTTGTGGACACCGTGCGTACAACCCGACCGCGCCACCCCGTTTCTCCAGTAAATAGTGCAGGATCAGACTATAAATGCGATGCGGGTCTACAAACTGTCCCAGCGCGTCTACAGCCCCTATGCGATCAGCATCACCGTCTGTTGCCAACCCCACATCGAAGTGACCGCCTGAATGGTCGAGATCAACAACCCCAGATATTTGGCAATGGGTTCGGGGTGAATTCCGCCGAAGCCGGGGTTCATCTCGTCACGAATATTGAGGATATGGGATCGCGTGCGCATCAGCACTTCACTGATAGCCCGCCGCCCGGCACCATACATCCCGTCGGCGACGGCCCGCAGCTCACCGCCGGAGATGATGTCCAGATCAGCCAGCGTGGTCAGGTGCTCATAATAGGCCCAGGCCGGATCGAACTTCACGACGCGCCCATTGCGAATTGCCTCATCCAGGTCCGTCAAATTCGGCTCGTATCCTTGTTGCTGGTTGTGATCCAGTATTTTTTCGACGCGCCGGTTCTGATCAGGACTGGCGCTGCCACCATAGGCCGCCTTCAGCTTGACGCCGTTGTAGCGCGGCGGATTATGGCTGGCGGTAATCATGATGCCGGCCGTGGCCTGTTTGTGGACAACTGAATAGCTGATCGCTGGGGTAGGGGTATCGGCTCGCGCCAGCCAGGTCTGAATGCCGTTCCCGGCCATCACACGGGCTGTTTCCAGGGCATAGCGATCCGAGAGAAAGCGCGTATCGAAGCCGATAACGACTGAGGGGTCCTGGCTGTCTTCCTCATGGATATAGTCGGCGATTGCCTGCGCCACCAGACGCAAATTAGCAAAGGTGAACGTGTCGCTAATAATGGCTCGCCAGCCGTCAGTACCAAATTTAATGGTCATTTTATTACCTGTGGTTAGTGGATTTGATTAGTCTTGAGCGTAGGTCAGGATGATCAGCACGTCATTAAGGTTCGTACCGGTTGGGCCGGTAACGATCAAATGGGGTGGAACCCGCCCCTTAATTGCCGAATCGAGTCCGGCAAAGAAAGTGTAGCTGTCGTTGTTATCCAGGTAAAGTCGTGCGTTGAGATTGCGGGACTGGGCCAGGGCAACCGTTTCTCCCGTCACCAGGGCACCCGCTGCCGGAGTTGGCCCGTCCTCGCCGTCGGTGGCAAAGCTTATGACCACGGTTCGTTGTTGCCCGTGTAAGCTGAGGGCTGCGGACAGTGCAGTTTCCAGATTTCGGCCGCCCTTACCCTGGCCGCGAATCGTCACGGTGGTTTCCCCACCCAATACATAGCAATAACCGGGAGGTGCATCCCTGGCGATTGCCCCGGCCAGACGGCCAACAACCTTTGCTTCTCCCTCCATATGGGACGTCAGTAGCTGGCCGATAAACCCCAGTTGAATGGCCCGAACCAGAGTGGCCGTTGCTGCCTGCCGGACATCACCAACCAGCATATTATGGACACCGGGTTCCGGGCCGGAACGGGCAAATTGTGCCTGTTTAAGTGCGTCGGATAGGCGTTGCCACTCCTCTCGTTCCATTTGCCGGGCAATATCATAACGGCCGAGGATGGATACCACCTCAGCCACAGGGTCGGCCTGTTGAATGACGGTAGGGCCGCTACCAATATCGGCTAACGGATTGCCGATGACATCGCTGAGAATCAGGCTGTAGACGGCCGCCGGGTACGCTGCCCGTGCCAATCCCCCGGCCTTAATTCGGTCCAGTGAGCGTCGAACGGTATTGAGCTCATTGATGGTACAGCCGCTTTTGAGCAGCAGATTGATGAGCTTGCGAAAGTCTTTGAGCGAAAGCATGGGCTGCGAGAGGAGCGCCGAAGTACCGCCGGAGATCAGACACAGGACGATGTCCTCCGGACCGGCCTTGGCGAGCATATCTACCGCCGCCTGGGTTGATTTCAGACTGGCTTCGTTGGTAAGCGGATGTCCCCCCAGGAGGACTTCCACCGGCCATCCTCGCGTCTCCGCCAACCAGTCACGATTGCTTTCCTTGGTGATAATCACGCCCCCGGCCAGCCGGGTTCCCAGTACCTTGAGCGCCGCGCGGGCCATCGGAACGGCCGCTTTGCCGGTGCTGACCAGATATACGGAGGAACGATCGAGGTCGATGAGGTGACCGCCGGGCGCATGACCGATTTGCAGCATATTCCCCTTGCGGGACAGATGGCGCAGGACTGCGCTTTCCGGGTCTGCGGCCGCTAGCGCAGCGGCAACAAGCTCATCTACATGGCGACGGTAATCGTCGTAATGGGGGTGCGGACTGGAGTCGTTCATTCAATCGGCTCAGTAGATCAGCCATACGAAACCCGGCCAACCGTCCGCCATGTAAAAACCTGGGTCCGGCGGGAAGGTGGCTACCGCGTATTAAGTTGGCTTAATCCTGATGATTAAAGGGCGTTAGCTGCTCGCCACGCTGCTAATAATTCTGACTCGCGTTCCGGTGAGAGACCACCACGCCAGGCATGATCAGACGGCCGCGTTCCCAGCCAATCCAGAGTGTCAGTAATGGTTTCGGTCAGAGGTCGTGTCTGTAGGCCGGTTGCCTGGGCCTTGGACAGGTCGAAAGTGCTGAATCCGGCTGATTCAGCCGGCACCCACAGCGGCATCTCCAGGTACGGTTGTACTTCATGCTCAAGCAGAAAGGCATCGTCCACCCAAGTGAGGGTTGACGGTGCATCAACAACTGCCTGACATTCAGCCAGGAATTGGCCCATTGTCAACGGTTCGTTCGGACCGGTTACATTGTAAGGTCCTGTCAGGCGCTGTTCCGTTGCCTCCACCACCCAACCGGCAATGTCACGGACATCAATGAACTGGACGGCCGCATCCGGTTCACCGGGGGCCAGAATGTCCCCGCCGCGTGCCACACGATACGGCCAATATGAGAATCGATCCGAGAGATCGTGTGGGCCGACAATCAGCCCGGAGCGCACGAGAAGCGCACGGCCGTTCATTGTCTCAGTAACCGCTTCCTCGCAAAGGACTTTCAGGCCCCCATAGGACCCTCCGGTCACATCCTCTGTGGTTGGGTCATCCAGCACACACAGTTCGCCGTCCTCATTGATTCCAACTTGCGAAGGATCGGCGTAGACCGACATGGTTGAGATGAAGGTGTAATGGTCAATGACCGGGGAAAGGTATTTGGCTGAAGCCCCTACAATGCGCGGCACATAGCCACAGGTATCAATAACGGCGTCCCATCGGCGGCCGTCCAGAGCTTCCAAACCACCGTCACGATCGCCTACGATGTGCTCCAGATCAGGATACAACCCAGGATTTGATTGGCCCCGGTTAAACAGGGTGAGAGTGTGGCCTCGCTCCAGCGCCGCGTCAACAATTGCCCGACCAAGAAACCGTGTCCCACCAATGATCAGTAAGTCCATAGAAGCACCTCCGTGCCTGTTATTACCAGTCTGATTTACAGAGCATAACCTCGTATTAGACCTTTGTCTAATTGCGTAATATCCGGCTACAATGGAGCAAAGTCAACAGCCGTACAGCGGAATCGCTGCCGGATCAATTCCAAGTGAACGGAGAATAAAATGCGAGTCACAGTTGAGCAGGGAAGTATTCAGGATACAGCGGCCGATACCATCATCGTTAACCTTTTTGCCGGTGTAACAACACCTAGCGGTGCAACCGGGGCCGTGGATCAGGCCCTCGGTGGTGCTATCAGTGATGTGATCGCCGACGGTGATGCCAAGGGGAAAGCGGGTGAGGTAACGGTGTTGTATCCGCGTGGGCAAGTTACGGCCAGGCGGGTTTTGGTTGTCGGTCTGGGTGAGGCCGACAAGTTTGATTTGGAAGGTGTGCGTCGGGCGGCCGCCACTGGTGCCCGCAAGGCACGGGCTTTGGGGGCCAAGAACGTAGCTACGATTGTCCATGGTGCCGGTATAGGTGGAATGGATGTGGCGAGCGCTGCCCAGGCAACCATGGAGGCGACGCTGCTGGCTTTATACGAGTTCGATGCTCCGAAAGCCAAGCCTGAACAGGTGAATGAAGTGGAATCGTTCACCATCGTGGAATACAACGCTGACAAGATAGACGCGATCCAATCCGCAGTGACTACAGCAGAGGCAATTGCCGCCGGTGTCGTCCAGGCCCGCGACTTGGTTAATTTGCCGCCGAATATGGCGACGCCAACCCGGATGGCCGAAGTGGCTGAAGAGATTGCCAGGGAGCATGGATTGTCAATTACCGTAGGTGATCGGGCCTGGGCAGCAGAACGCAAGATGGGGGCATTTCTGGCGGTTGCGGCCGGTGCGGGTGAAGAGCCGAAGTTCATTGTGCTGGAACACAACGGCGACCGGACAGACCTGCCGACGATTGCGCTGGTTGGGAAAGGTATTACCTTTGATACCGGCGGCATTTCCATCAAACCCACACAGGGCATGTGGACGATGAAGGGGGATATGGGTGGGGCTGCGGCCGTTATCGGCGCGATGAAAGCCATCGCCGCGCTGGACCTCCCACTGCATGTAATCGGTATCACTCCCTGCACGGAAAACATGCCTGATGCCAATGCCTATCGTCCGGCGGACGTCATCACGGCCAGCAACGGCAAGACCATTGAGATTATCAGTACCGATGCCGAAGGGCGTATGGTTCTGGCTGATGCGCTTGTCTACGCTCAGCAGTTTGATCCGGTTTATGTCATTGATCTGGCAACCCTAACCGGTGCCTGCGTTGTCGCGCTGGGGAAGGGAGTGGCCGCCGGGATTTTCTCCAACAACGACACGCTGCGGGATAATCTGCTGGCGGCTGCGGATGTTACCCACGAACGGCTTTGGCCGTTGCCGTTATATGAGGATTATCGCCGGACCATTGATTCCGACGTGGCTGATATGATGAATAGTGGTGGCCGGATGGGTGGTGTCGGAACATCGGCCGTCTTTCTGCGAGAGTTCACCGATTATCCGTGGGCCCATCTGGATATTGCCGGTGTGGGCCTGAGCGACAAACCTGGCGAATACGGCCCGGTTGGCGGAACAGGCTTCGGTGTGCGATTGCTCGTCGAATATATGCGTAACCTGGTCGGGTAGCCCACTCTCCTGTGTACGACTGTGCCCACGTGAGTTTTATCCGCGTGGGCACAGCATATTTCCCCGCTTAACTTCCTGCTTCGCCCTGTTCTTTGGTGACTACCTGAATGTGAGTATAATCCTCCCCCAAAGCAGGGTAGCATTCGTCCGTTGCTCATCTGAATAACAGGTTTATTGGCGCTCTGGGTACTTTACTTGGGGCCTTGTGTTGACGCAGGTAGTTGAGGAGAGAACACCATGGCCGTACCGCAGCAACCACTCACGCTTGGGGTTGAAGAGGAATATCAGATCATTGATCCGGAGACCCGCAACCTTCGTGCTTACGTATCTGAACTTATCGTTCAGGACACTTCCCGCCCCAAACAACTTAATCTGAAACCGGAGATGATGCAGTCTCAGGTGGAGATGGGGAGTGTGGTTTGCCGCAATATCACGGAGATTCGTAGTGAAGTAGTGCGAATGCGCCGCGAGGTTATTGAGCTTGCCGGAGAGAATGGCCTGTGGATTGCTGCCGCTTCAACGCACCCCTTCGCCAATTGGGAAGATCAGATCATTACTGAAGGGACACGCTATCGCGAACTCCTGGATGACATGCAGGCTGTGGCGAAACAGTTGTTGATCTTTGGGATGCACGTCCATGTGGGCTTTGGCGATGATCAGGCATCACGCGAACTCATGATTGATGTCATGAATCAGGCACGCTATTTCATTCCGCATTTACTGGCGCTGTCTACCAGCTCCCCTTCTGGCATGGTCAAAATACGGGCCTCAAGTCCCTATCGCAGTGTGATCTTTGAGGCGATGCCGCGTACCGGCATCCCCCATTCCTTCCTCTCCTGGAATGACTATAAGAGTTTTGAGACGACTCTGGAGCGCGGGGTCATTCGGTAAACGGGACAAGACCGCCAAAATCTGGTGGGACATTCGGCCGCATCCCCTGTACGGTACACTGGAGTTCCGTATCACGGACATTTGTACAAGGGTGGAAGAAGCGGTGTGTCTTGCTGCCCTGTTCCAGGCCATATGCGCCAAGATGATTAAGTTGCGCCAGCAAAACATGTCATGGCGTCGGTATCGTCATGTGCATATTACCGAAAATAAATGGCGAGCCGTGCGCTACGGTATTCATGGCGACCTTGTTGACTTCGGGATCGAGGAAGAAGTTCCCTTCTCCGTCTTAATGGAAGAGCTGCTTGAGTTACTGGATGATGTTGTTGATGATTTGGGTAGCTGTGCCGAAGTGGAATACGTCAACGAGATTCTGCGAGGGGGAACCAGTGCCGACCGGCAGGTAGAAACTCATCTGGCCCACGGGGGAGACGATAACCGCGATGTGGCATTGATGGCGGTTGTGGACCAGCTTGTAGCGGAAACCAAGGAAGGCGCTGTTTAACGCATTGCGCTAGAACGTCCGGTACCGGAACCTACCATCCACCATTGTCGCGCCGACTGTTGCTTCGTGCAGCGCCTTTACCGGAAGCGCGACCAGGATCCTGATCCACAATAGTCATATCAGCCAGTTTGCCGACGGCCAGCGACCCCAGTTTGTTCGCCTGCCCACTCGTTTCGGCCGCCGCCAGCGAGAAGGCGCGAATCGTTTCTTCCAGCGTCAATCGCTGTTCCGGGTACCAGCCGTCTACACCCGGTGTTCCGTCCGGTCGTTGCCTGCGACCGCGGCATGTATTCCCACAAGGGTTCAATGGATTCCACCGGGGCGTCAGAGCCGAACACAACGAGCGCGCCACTTTCCTGCATAACGGAAGGCGTAACTAAAGTGGGCGGCGGTCTCCCCAATAGCGATCAGCCATGTGCATGTCGGCTGTGGCAGGATGGGCTGCATGCTGGCAATGACACCCAGTTGGGCCAACCGGTATATCACTGGGGTGAAGAATTTGACATGCTCAATGCGGTGCCGCAGTCGGGGGCCGTTGCGTGTCAACTCATCCTGCTGCAAAGATCAAAGACGTCAAGGACATCGTGATTGGCCCGGTCGCCAATGGCATGCACCGTAACGCTGAGTGCGCCGCGACTGGCCGCCAGTGCCTTTTCCAGCATTTCTTCCTTATCGGTGACGACGATACCGCGGTTGTCAGGCTCGCCGTCATAGGGTTCGATCATCGCCGCTGTACGCGAGCCGAGTGCACCGTCGGCAAATATTTTGACACCGCCGATTCGCAGCCAGTCATTGCCGAAACCACACCGTAAACCAACCTCCAGAGCATGTTCCAGGCGTGCAACGGGGATATTCTTGACGACGCGTAATCCCAACTCTCCGGCATTATGCAGTTGCTGCAGCTATAAAACAGGCTCGGCCATCGAAGTCGTGGATGCCCGTCAATCCGGCCTGCCAGCACACCTGTTGGGCATGTCGCATGGCGGCAGCAATATCTTCCACTGTGGGCTGGGATGTGGACTTCTGACCAGGTCTATGGCGTTCTCAAACAGGATGCCGGTCGGCTGACCCGCTTCATCGCGCTGGATTTGTCCGGGTGGGTCCGGTGTGGCCGCAGTGATATTGCTTTGCTTCAGTGCCACGCTGTTGACCCAGATAGCATGACCGCTGCGATGGGATAGACGAAACCGATGTCTGGATATCCAGATCGGCCGCTGTGGGGAAGGCGGATCTGTCCAGTTGTCTTGCGACCAGCCACGACCTTGCAGCCACTGACCCGGTGTGGCCTGCTTATGGACGAAAGCCGCAACCTGCAATTGCTTCCTCTCTGGTCGTTGCCTTCGCTGAGGTTGACGCGTTGTAGGCCGAGCGAGAATCCCTGGAAATGTACGTGGGCATCCACCAACCCCGGCAGGACGCTGCGCCCGCCAAGATCGACCCATTCATCCACTTCCTGCCGCAAGTTCAGGAGATCAGAATCTTCGCCAATGGCGGCAATGCGGTTGCCTTCGATCAGAACTGCCACTGGCCGTTGGCTGGATGGGGTTGAGGTAAGGAATCGGCCGTTATCAACAATCGTGTTGGTCCCATGTTTGTTCTTCTGGTGAATTGTTAACTGGATGCGGATGCAAGAAGTGGTTGCAGTTTGGGCGCCAATAGGTCTTCCAGATACGGCGTGACCCGCGCCATTCATCTTTCAGCAAAGCGGGCGTTCTGATCGCTGATTGTGGCTGGAACGGGTCGATCGAAACAGAAGCCCGGATCATCAGGTTCTTCGGCGGTGTCAACCGGTACAAATTCGACGACCCTGTGCGATAGCCACATTTTGCAGATTTGTGATAAGGCATCGGTCAGGATATCACCGATTCTTCCAGGATGGCGTGCCGTAATACCCATCAAATGCATGGAGTCTCGAAGAGGAGAGCTGAGCTTGCAGATGATGATGGCAGCAGGGAGTACCAGAATAAGCTTGCTGCCCCAACGGACACCCTGAGCCACGCATCATCGGTTGCCGCCGTCGTAAGCATGGAGCGCCAGAACGATATCAGGCGGTTCATCGGGGGTATACTGCTCAATTTGCCCAACCTCAAAATGACAGACCCTCCGCCAGAGTTTCTGGGCAGTGGCGTTAAAGTTTCTCTTAAGAGATGAGTCTTGACATCAACACCAACGAGCGTGGTTGACGGTTTAACTCGAGAGATAGTGAAGTGTGGCAAAAGTAAGTGCCGCATTGCCACAACCCAGATCGACTACCCGCAGCGGCCGATCGCCGGGTGATGTTATTTGCCCGGATTCTTCCAACAGTCGCAGGAATTCATTAATCTGCCGAAACTTTCGCCGTTGATTGGCGCGAATGTGGCCATCGGCCGTCATGATGCCCAGTTCACGAAGGAAGAGCGCGGATTGTTCGCCGGTCAGGATCAAATTCTTGGGACGATCATGGGTCAGAACCAGTGGTATTTCGTTATCCCGTTGGTTCTGATGGATGATTGGCCGTCCCTTCTGGTAAACTGCACACGTAGCACAGTGCGGTCAGCCATTTCGACAACAATGCTCTTGACTGGCACGATGAGTAGTTCATCCAGCGATCCCCTGCCTCGACAAACTATAGTTTTGGGTAATGTCCTGTATGCCATCAGATGTGACAAACTGGAGATGTTTCCGGTCGCGGATCAGGATCTGGCCGAACGGCAACCTGCTTCAGGGGATGGTAGTATCATGCTGTGCCCCGCTAAAGCGGGCAGACACCAATGCGTCATCAGTCAGGATTAGGTCGCGGACTAATTGCAACGCATCAGCCACTGCCGGATCATCTGTCGTTATTCGCCCCATTCAAGTTCGTGGTCACCGATGTAGACGGTGTCTTCCCAGCGTGACGCCGCTTCTTCCAGCGCGGCGGTAATACCAGTACGCTCCAGGATTTGCTGGAAGCGCATGAGCGGCTCATCGAATTCGAAGTAGGTCATTGAGGCAATACGTTCAATGTTTTCCCCGGATACCCGCCATCCGTCACCCTCACGTGTGATCGTAAATGGCTCCTCACTCTCCGGCGGGCGAATGACGATTTCTTCATCCTCAAAGAGGGGCTCAGGTGGGGGGCACTACCGAGCACGGTTTTGACCTGATAGAGCATCTCGCGTACATTTTTCCCGGTGACGGCCGATAGACATCAACGGATAGCCGTCCGGAGACCGCCTCCCGTATCAGGGATTCCCATGCCTGGCATCCGGCAGGTCTATTTTGTTGAGCACGACCAATGGGGTTTATTCGCCAGCTTGGGACTGTACATCTCCAGTTCAGTGTTTATCATGCGCCACTCTTCAATCGGGTCGAGCGACGCGCCATCCAACAGGTGAATGATCACCCGTGTCCGCTCGACATGGCGCAGGAATTCGTGCCCCAATCCCACACCTTCGGCCGCTCCTTCAATGAGGCCGGGAATGTCGGCCAGCACCATCGTTTCGTAATCATCAAGTGTGACAACGCCGAGATTGGGCTGGAGTGTGGTGAAGGGATAGTTGGCAATCTTGGGCTTGGCGGCGCTAACAACAGAGAGGAGTGTTGACTTCCCGGCATTGGGTACACCGACGATGCCGACGTCGGCAATGAGCTTCAGCTCCATGGTGATCCAAATGGATTTCCCCGGCTCGCCGCGTTCGGCAATGCGTGGCGCCTGGTTGCGGCTGGTAGCAAAATGGATGTTGCCGCGTCCGGGACGGCCGCCTTCCAGTAGCATCACTTCCTGGTCGGGTTCGGTCATATCCGCCAGGAGTTCATCCGTTTCGGCATTGCGAATGATCGTGCCTAGGGGAACTTCCAGGTAGATTGACTTGCCGGACCTGCCGGTCTTGGCCTGAGTGGTACCGTGCTTGCCGTCCTCTGCCCGATAATGTTTTTGATTGTGATAGGCGATGAGGCTGTTGCGGTGGGTAGATGTGACGGCATACACATTGCCGCCATGACCGCCGTCGCCACCGTTCGGGCCGCCATAGGGGACATATTTTTCCCGGCGGAAACTAATCATACCGTCGCCGCCGTCGCCGCTGGTAATTTCTACTTTAGCTGTGTCGTAAAACATGAGTCGAGTTTATTCACTTGACGCCGATTAGCCGGGCAGCTATCAGCGCTTGGCCCGGCTCACTCGTCGTCTTCTTGTATTAATAGCTGCTGCAAGGCAGCCAGACGCGGATCAACATTATCATCTGAACAATTACAGGTCCCCAGATTCAGGTTCCGGCCGCATTCCTGGCATAAACCTTGGCAGTCAGGCTGGCATAGAGGGTTGATAGGCACCTCCAGGAGACTCAGGTCCCGCACCATGGGGGTCAGGTCCAGGAAGCCGTCTTCCCCGATAAATGCTTCCCCTTCCGGCGCTGTATATGGTGGGTAATAGAACAGTTCGTCGAGGTTGATCGTTATGGGGATAATTGCGTCTTCCAAACAACGCACACATGTGGTTGTCAGGGTGCTGTATAGCTGACCGTCAATGTAAATCCCTTCGGTTGTACGAGTGGCGTTAAACCAACCACGCAACGGCGTCAGAGTCACGTCCTCGTCGATTTTGACCTCAGGATAATCCAGTTCTATGGTCCGAATGGTGCCAAAATCGGCTTCCAGCAAGTAGCCGAAATTAAATCGTAGGCGTGACGGTTTCATGTTAAACCCTCCAGTCTGGGAGATGCCCATGAGTATAGCACACCTATACAGGGCGGCACGCTGTAAACCCACTATATATGGGGTGTATTAATTGATGAATAAGAAGATAACCCTCCTGGTTGCTACCCATAACCCCGGCAAGGTGCAGGAATATGCCGAAATGCTGCCGGGATTGGACATTACCTGGCTCACGCTGGACTCGGCCGGAATTCGTGACGAGGTGGAGGAGACCGGCCAGACCTTTCAGGAAAACGCCGAGCTAAAGGCTGTGGCCTATGCCCAGCAGTCTGGATTGTTTACCCTGGCGGATGATTCCGGGTTGGAGGTGGATGCACTCGACGGCCGTCCCGGTGTGCTGACTGCACGCTACGGTGGACCCGGATTGACGCCGGAGGAGCGATACCGTCATCTGCTGGCCGAATTGGAAGCAGTCGAACCAGACGTGCGCACAGCGCGGTTTCGCTGCACCATTGCCCTGGCCGGACCGGATGGTGAGATTGTGGGAACGTCCTCCGGCGTTTGTGAAGGGGAGATTGCTCTTGAGCCGGCGGGTGGTGGCGGATTCGGATATGATCCCGTGTTTTTTCTGCCTGGGCAAGGTGTGACCATGGCTCAGTTATCAGCAGAGGAAAAGCACCAGATCAGCCACAGGGGGCAGGCGCTGCGGGCGATTGCGCCCTTACTGCACGAAACGCTGGCTTGACAGGCCATGGATATTCCGGAACTCCCGTTACTGTATGAACTCAGCAATGCTCCCGGCAACTGCATCCGGGGCTTCAAGCATCACGTAATGGCCTGCACCTTCGATAGAAACCAGCCGGGCCTTTGGTAATGCTTCGGCGGTTGCTGCGCTAAACCGGTGAGGGATCATCCGGTCGGCCGTACCGCTAATAACAAGAATGGGTAGCGGGAGATGCGGTAATTCGGCCGTCATGTCGTATTGGTTACAGGCAATGAAGTCGCCGGTGGTAATCCATTGACCACACTGTCGCATGGTATTAGCTGCCAACTCCCGCGACTCTGTTGCCGCATCGGCACTGAAGCTCAGATGCGTAACCAGTGATACCGCCTGCTCATAGTCTTCACTCAGGAGCGCGAACAAGGAGCTGCTGACGGGCATTCGATTGCTCGACCCCAGGAGTACCACTCCGCGCAAACCAGGCAGATTACGACTTGCCAGCTCCAGTGCAATGGCGCCACCCATTGAATGCCCGGCGACCACAAACTCCGTGGATGCCATGTGGCCCAGGTATCCTGCGACGGCATCTACGTAATGACTAACCGTGCGACGACCGGGAGGTGGGGATTGTCCGTGGCCCGGTAAATCCAGGGCCATCGTTTGTATGCCCGGCAGGTTGAACAGCGCATCGGGCCAAACAACACCGGACGCCCCGGCACCGTGAAGCAGTACAAGGGCCGCCCCCTCATTAGATGCACCTGATTGTCGCGTATAGAGAGGTGTGGGAACGATGTTCATGGAAGGCATTATAACATTGCAAATTTCCGGTAGGCATTGAATTAAGGATAATCGCCTGCATTTTGCGAATGCCTGACGGCTGATAGAATCAGGTGGTCAGCCGGTTACGCCGAGCCGGCCAATGAGGAAACGAATGATGGCTAAATTTACGATAGAGGGCGGCACTCCACTGGAAGGCACGGTGGTCGCCAGTGGTAACAAGAATGCAGCCCTAAAACTACTCCCCGCCTGTCTATTAACCGACGAACCTGTAATACTCAAAAATATCCCCCGCATTTTGGATGTTGAAAATACGATCCTGTTAATGCGGGACCTGGGTGTGGAAATAACCCCACTGGATGTGGGGAGCTGGCGTGTACATGCCAACAATATTGAGAAAACAGCATTGGACCCGGAACTGGCTGCCCGAACCAGAGCCTCCTTCGTATTTGCCGGGCCGATGCTGGCCCGACTGGGCCGAATTGCGCTACCGGTGCCCGGTGGTGACGTTATCGGCGGCCGTCCGCTGGATACCCATGTTCAAGCATTATCGGCATTGGGAGCAGCCGTTAGCATGTCCCAACGTGGCGTATTTGAATTTGAAGCCCCTCACGGCTTGCAGGGGGCCGGTTACCTGCTCCTGGCTGAGGCCAGCGTGACAGCCACAGAGAACGCTGTCATGGCGGCTGTTCTGGCTAAGGGAGAAACCGTTATTCACAACGCTGCCTGCGAGCCACACGTTCAGGATCTGTGTCGTTTTCTGAACCAGATGGGGGCCAAGATCGAAGGGATCGGCAGTAACCGCTTGACGATTTCCGGGGTGGATCGTCTGCACGGAACGGAGTTCCGTATTGGATCGGACTTTACTGAGGTGGGCAGCTTCATTGGCGCTGCGGCTGTTACCGGTGGTTGTGTGCGGATTCAAATGCACAGCCGGAAACGTTGGGCATGATCCGGCTGGTTTATAACAGACTGGGCGTTCGCTGGAATGTGGAGGGTGAAGATATTGTTGTGCGGCCGGGCAGGACATGGCTATCCAGTCCGCACTGGGCGGCCGAATTCTGGAGATGAAGCCGATGCCCTGGCCCGGCTTCCCGCCGGACCTGATGAGTATTGCGGTGGTCATTGCCACGCAGTCAACCGGTTCGGTGCTGCTCCATGACCGGATGTATGAGAGCCGGTTCTTCTTTGTGGATAATCTGATATTCATGGGAGCCAGCATTGTCCTTTGTGACCCACATCGTGTTCTGGTTCAGGGCCGACGTCTCCATGCTAATCCGGCTGGGGTGCCTAGCCCTGACATTCGGGCCGGTATGGCTCTTGTACTGGCTGCACTTTGCGCTAAGGGGACGAGCACCATTCATAATATCCAGCAGATCGATCGGGGCTATGAGCGCATTGACGAGAAATTACGCGGATTGGGAGCCGATATCCGCCGCGTAGAAGAATATTGAGAGGTCAGGGAGCCTCAAAAGGTGAGTGGCAGGTAAAGCCACCGTTTACAGAGGAAAACTACATCAGATCTTGTTGCCCGCACCGGGAGTTTGCTGTATAATGCCAACTTGCCCGGTTGGGCCTGTTTTGCTGTGCCGATATATTGAATAATACCGGTGCAGTTCAAAGATTGATGAATCTGCAGGGCGAATGCCCTGCTTTTTTCGGAGAGTGTTGCAATGCCAAAACGTACTTATCAGCCCAAGATTCGACGCCGTATGCGCGTCCACGGTTTTCGTAAGCGTATGTCCACCCGTGCCGGTCGTGATGTTTTGAAGCGTCGCCGTGCACGTGGTCGTCATTCGCTCAGCGTTTCCATGAATAATCATGGCAAGCGTATCAATTGGAACGGCACATCGGCTACCGCCTATCGCTCAGTGAAGCGGTACGGTGGCGGCAAGTAGTCAGATCACCATCATTATGATGATGGCTGCCTAGTGCAGTATGCTGCCGTCGCGTCACCGCTTGCGACGCTCCGCCGAATTGAAGCGTGTTAGGCAAGAAGGACGGCGCTGGCACCATCCATTGATCACCTTGCTCGTATACACACATCCATCGAGCGAAAACTCGCCCAGCCCCAGCCGATTCGCCTTTGTGGCCGGTCGCAGGGTGGGTGGAGCTGTCCAGCGAAACCGAGTAAAACGCCGCCTCCGTGAAGTTGTTCGCCACCAGCTACCCGATCTTTTACCGGATAGGGATTGCGTGGTGATCGCCCGTCCGGATGCGGCCGTTGCTACTTACCAGGAACTGGAAGCCGGACTGGATGTGTTATTTACTCGCGCGGGCATATGCCGGACGTCTGAATCATAACGTGGGGAGTTGCGTTGTCTAAATGAAATACATCGCTCTGGCTTTCATCCGCTTTTATCAAATGACTTTTTCCCGGGTCTTGCCACCCAGTTGTCGCTTCACTCCGTCGTGCTCCCATTACGGGTATGAAGCCATTGACAAATATGGCTTTTTCAAGGGAGGGTGGATGGCAGTTAAACGTATTGCCCGCTGCCATCCCTGGAATCCGGGTGGTTATGATCCCGTTCCGTGACGGAGGTAAATTCCTTGGGTAAGTTGCATCGGCCGTATTCCCGGCCGTTTGTATTGTTCGCACTCGCGGCAGTCGCATTGTTGTTGACTGCCTGCGGAAGCCGGATCAGCACCGGAAGCTTCGCCGGACTGTCAACAGACGGTCAAAAGGTATATCTGGCAAATGGTCCGGAGGTATTGGCCTACGATCCGGAAACACAGCAGGTAAACTGGACTTTCCCGGCTGAACCCAATAGCGCGGTTCTGTTCTATGCAGCACCGAATAACGAGGACGGCCAGGTTGTCTTCGGTAATTATGGTCAGGCTGGTGGGTTTTTATCGCCCCGTGTAACTGTCAGTATTTATGCACTGGAGGACACGGATAGCGGCACCCCTCCGAGTCTATGGACCAATACCACTGCCGCAACAGACAAGATTGTCGCCCCGGCGCTGCAGGAAGGCGACAAGGTCTTCATGGGCACGGCCGATAATCATATTTTCGCGCTGGATCGTACAAACGGAACCAAATTGTGGGACTATAAGATTGGTCACGCTGTTTGGGGACAACCGGCTTATCGTGACGGCGTTGTGTATGTGGCATCAATGGACTGGTCCATGTACGCACTGGATGCTGAAACAGGCGAGTTGGTTTGGACCACGCCACTTAATGGTGCATTAGCCAGTCGTCCTGTCCTAAACGGGCAATTGTTGTATGTCACCAGTTTTGACGGTAGTGTCCATGCGCTGGATATAGAGACCGGCGCTGAGCAATGGTCGGCGGCCGCCAATGATGCGATCTGGGGCGCTCCGGCGCTAGGTGAAGACGGTCGGTTATACTTTGGGGATATCGCCGGTGATATTCATGCTGTGAATGCCGAAACGGGCGAGTCCATCTGGGATGTGGATACAGCCGGTGTGATACAGGCTGCACCAATCCTTGCGAATAACATGATCTATGTTGCTTCCCAGACAACGAGTGATGCCACAACTGGGTCGCTGACGGCTTATTCAGCTACTGATGGTGAACAGGTTTGGACCATAACAACGCCGGTTCCCTTATGGACGACACCGGTAGTATTAGGCAACTCTGTGGTGGTTGCCCTGCAGGGTTCGGATGCACTGTTGATTGGCTATGACCTGGAAAGCGGTAGTGAGCTTTGGCGCTACGTACCGCCGGCTACGTCGTAGGGACTCTCGCGAGATACACTATTATGTGGAATACATTTATCGTCGACCCAATGATCAATGCCCTGCTGGTCTTTTATGATCTGCTCGGCAACAACTTCATCCTGGCGCTGACGTTCTTCACCATTTTGGTCCGGTTATTGACGCTCCCGCTGAATATTCGGCAGCAACGCTCTATGCTCCAAACGCAGGAGATCCAGCCGCAAATTCAGGCGATTCAAAAGAAGTACAAAGATAACCCGCAGAAGATGCAGGAGGAGTTTCAGAAGATTGGATATAATCCGGCTGACTCCCTGACAGGTTGTTTACCGACATTAATCCAGTTTCCTATCCTCATCGGCCTTTATCGGGCTATTATCATTTCGTTAGGCTCCACACCGCAATCCCTGTTTGAACTGGTGCCTCGAGTCTACTCTTTTATTGATCTTCAGAAGCTGGTACCGATTGACAATACGTTTGCCTGGCTGAACTTGAGCCAGCCGGATCCATATTTCATCTTGCCGGTGCTCGTGGCCGGTAGCATGTTCATCCAGCAGAAGTTGATGTCGCCGCCCACGCAGAAAAACAAGAGCGGCCAGGATGAGAATCCGGCTGCGGCGATGACACAATCCATGCAGTATACGATGCCGTTGATGTTCGGCTTCTTCTCCCTGCAATTCCCATCTGGTCTTTCGATTTACTTTATCCTGGCTAACCTCATCGGTATTGCCCAGGGGTGGTATACGCGCAATATTATGGCTAAAGAAAGAGCCGAACGGGAAGCGGCAAAACCGGTTATTACAACGAGCCCGAATGGCACCGGCAGCAGCAAGGCCGCCAAGTCAACGAATAAACAATCCGGTAATGGGTCGGGTCAGTCAAAGAATCGGAAGCGCCGGTCAGCTAAACGGTAATTCATTAGGCGAGCACAGATTATGCGAGAAATAGAAACACGCGGCGTGTCGGTCGAGGCAGCCATTGCCGACGGACTGCAAATGCTAGCTTTATCTCGCGACGAGGTAGAAATCGAGGTCGTTGACGAAGGTAGTCGAGGACTTTTGGGTATCGGTAGTCGCGAGGCAGTCGTTCGGTTGAAGCCACTTTCGGCCGAATCCGGTCAGGCTCCAGTTACAGAAGAGGCAACGCCGGTCATCACGGGCTCCGATTGCCGCAGCACCTACTGAAGAAGTTGCAGAAGACTCAAGTCAGGATGAAGTGGTTAGTAAGGAATCCTCAGTTGCAGAGAAACAGGTTACTGAAAGGGAAACTCCCGATATCGATCTGGTAGCTGAACGCGAGATAACTCTGGAGATTCTGACTGAGTTGTTAGCCCAGATGCATGTCTCGGCCAATTTATCGGCTGAACTTTCTGAGCCGGATGATCTTTACCGGAGAACAGGTTAACGTCATTGAGATAACCGGAGATGACCTCGGAATCCTGATTGGTTCGCGCGGCGAGACCCTGGATGCCCTGCAATTTATCAGTCGCCTGATGGTCGCTCACCGGCTACAACGCCGGGCGTACTTTGTGCTGGATATAGAAGGGTATCGTGAGCGCCGGCAACAGGCCTTGACACGTCTGGCCGAACGGATGGCCGATAAGGCTGTACGTCGGGGTCAGCCGGTAAGTCTGGAGCCGATGTCATCGTATGAACGACGCATCATCCATATGGCCTTGCGTGATTCACCGGATGTCTATACGGAAAGTTCCGGAGAAGGACGATTCCGCAAAGTCAGGATTTACCCCAAGGACTGACACGAAAACAAAAACGCGCCTCGAATGGCGCGTTTTTCATTTACCAATGGGTCGGCTGAACTTATAGACTGACTACTTTTGCCTGGGTAACCGCATCAACCTTGCTTAATGCCTGTAGGGCTTCTTGCGGTGGATCACCGTCCAGATTGATGAATGACATGGCATCGCCACCCGGTTTATCACGTCCCAACCGCCATTCACCGATGTTCACTTTGTATTCGGCCAACAACGAACCGACCTCGCCGACAACGCCGGGCACGTCATGATTCTGCATGATCAAGACGGTTCCTTCCGGGCGAGCTTCCAGGCGGAACTCGTCCACCTGGACGATGCGCGGCTCTATCCCTCCGAACAACACACCGGCTAACAACCGATGACCGCCTTTCCATTTGGCGCGGCAGGCGACCAGATTGGAGTAATCCAGGCCATTGATCCCAATCGCCTGGGTTGTGGACAGTCCGCGCTTCGGCGGCGAGGGCCGGGCGTTAATATAGTTAATTTCCACGCCGGCCAGGTCCGGGTCGGCTGACAAAACACCTTTCAGCAGACCGGCGGCAAGGGCCCGAACGAGCTTGCTGACCATATCTCCCTGAACTTCGATCTCAAGACGCTCGATCTTGTTCTCGGCCAATCCGGCGTGGAGATGACCCAGCTTCTCAGCCAGTTCCATGTAGGGCTGGATATTGCCGAAACTATCGGGGACGTCATAAGGCATGTTCACCGCATTTGTGAACTCTTCCACGCAGGGCTGGAAACCACTTGTTTCACAATCTGTATGCCAACCTCGCGTGCTGCTTCGATGGAGCTGGCTCTGATGAGGCGTATGAACGACATTTGGTAGCCCCATCAGGGGTTATCAGCAGCCGGCGGTTCAGAGCTATAGACATCAATCCCAGCGGCTTTGAGCTTACCACTCTTGAGCGCGTCAGCCAGAGCCTCTTCGTCCACCAGCTTGCCGCGGGCATCATTGATAAGGATCGCGCCGTCTTTCATCATGGCGATACTTTCAGCATTGATCATCTTGGCTGATTCAGGTGAGAACGCCGTGTGGAGTGTGATGTAGTCTGATTGACGAAGCAGGTCCTCCAACTCCACGAGCGTCACCCCCATATCACTTGCCGATTTCCTCGGACACATAGGGATCATACGCCAATATTTCCATGTCGAATGCTTTTGCGCGAATTGGGCAACCAGACGGCCGATTCGCCCAAACCCGATGATACCCAGGGTTTTACCCAGCAACTGCTGGCCGGCAAATTCGCTCCGCCGCCATTCACCGGCACCGAGGGAAGCATGGGCCTGAGGATATTTCGGCTGGTTGCCAGCATAAGACCCATTGCCAGTTCGGCCGTCGCTACACTGTTTGCGCCGGGTGTATTCATCACCACAACGCCCCGTTGCGTCGCTGCAGGGATATCTATGTTATCCACACCCATGCCGGCCCGGCCGACAACCTTCAGGTTTAGTCGCCTCAAGAACACGGCCGTTACCTTGGTACCACTACGGACAATCAGGCCGTCGTATTCACTCAATGATTGCCAGGAGTTCCTCTTTGGGAAGACCCGGCTTGTGGTCATAGCTGACGTCAGAGTACTGATCGAGGAGTGCCAGCCCTTCGGCGCCCAGTTTGTCGGAAAGAAGAATGCGATACATTGTCTGTATTTCCTTCGGGCTAACTTTCGGCGGCCAGGGAATTCGTCCATTGCTGCGAACAGCGTTTCCATGTCAGACGCTGTTGTGTCGCCCATGGGCGATACGGAAAGCTTTACCCTTGAGATCACCA
This sequence comes from Chloroflexota bacterium, assembly GCA_041390945.1. Classification (GTDB taxonomy): domain Bacteria; phylum Chloroflexota; class Anaerolineae; order Promineifilales; family Promineifilaceae; genus Promineifilum. The sequence goes on along the minus strand of JAWKOY010000020.1, from coordinate 83,966 downwards.
TAACCGTTGGAGATGATCATGCCTTGCGTGCGTAAGTATTTATTAAGTGCGCCAATGTCAAGGGACAGATTATTGGCGATGTTGGAAACGGTCGGTGATTCATATCCTCGGCCGCATAGATCTCGAATCCATGACCCTTGGCCCAGGCCAGAGTCATATCACGTAGAGCCATGTGACGCGCAAAACGCGCTTCCATACCCTCGGCCATCATCTTGTCCAACTGGAGATCGAGTGCGTAAAGTAGCGATACGGCCGGTGTGGCCGGTGTCTGGTTTTTAGCCATGGATTTCGCCAGCGTCAGGAAGTCAAAGTAGTAGCCGCGGTTTGGCACAGTCTTGGCCTTTTCCATCGCCCGGTCGGAGACGGCACAGAAGGCCAGCCCCGGTGGCAAGGCAAAGGCCTTTGAACTGGACGACAGGACTACGTCAAGGTCCCGAGCATCCATTTCGATCCGTGCGCCGAAGGTGACTGACGGAATCCACAAGGATCAGCGATGTCATTGCCATTCGGCAGGGCGCGAATGGCCGCTGCAATCTCCTGAATGGGGCTGGTGACACCCGTGCTGGTTTCGTTGTGGACAATCGTTACTGCATCGAACTCGCCGGTTGCCAGCCGTTCAACAACGGGTCCCGGCAGGATGGGTTGACCCCATTCTACGGAGAGAACCTCATTGTCTTTACCATTCAGCTCTGTAACCTCGCGGAAGCGATCCGAGAATGCGCCGTTGACGCAATTGAGAGCTTTCTTGTTCACACAGTTGCGAACAGCGGCTTCCCACAGGCCGGTACCGGATGATGCTGTAATCAATACAGTCTGCTCGGTGAAAAAGACTTTCGGCAGCTTGGTCTGGATGCTGGCAATCAGATCGGCGCATTCCGGCATGCGGTGGCCGATCATCCATTGCGCCTGGGCATCCAATATATCCGGACTGACCTCGGTCGGACCCGGAATGAATAATCTAATGTGTTGGTCGGTCCGGGGCGAGGAATGCTGCCCTGAACCTTGATTCGAGTTGCTCATCTTGAAACGTTAACGCTCCTGTCCTGATAAGGTATGTAGCTTTGGTCGCGAGAGTTTGATACGGCATGGGCCACTTTTGCAGCATACGCATTGCTGCCGGGCCGCCGGCAATGGGTAAGAGGGGGGCTAGACTACGACTGTGAATATATACGGGCGCTTCGGCCAAAACCTTTTGTCGAGTAACGACACCGCCATAGCCAACAAACAGGTCAACGGCTGGGCCAGCCATGAGATCACTACTACCATCACCGATTAATAGCGCGCGACCGGGTTGATCCCCGCGCAATTCTGTGACGATATTGGCCTTGCCGTCGCTGACGGTCAAGGCTCCAGCCTGATAATCGAGATAGGTGTGCTGTCGTTCACTGGTATGTTCCCACCAACGACCGGCCAGTTCGTTGTAGGTGATTCCCACGGCGCGGACGCGTTCACGGGGAATACCCAAATAGACAGCAAATTCCTCAACCGGTTCGGCAAGACCGCCACTGATGACGTAGACATGGTGACCCATTGCCTGTAAAGCGGTGATGACACGGGATGCGTCCTCAACCACATGGCGTTTGTAGGCCCGTCGAATATCCTGTACCTGGCTGCGAGTAGGTTTGACTGCCTGAAGCCGCTTGGCGTAGACATCCTCAAGCGGGAGCGCCCCATCCATTGCGGCCTGGGTCAATTGTTCCACACGCCACTTCTTCCCGGCAGTTTCAGCCAGAATGTCAATACCTTCGACGCTGGTCAGGGTCGAGTCACAGTCGAAGAATACATGATTGAAGTGGGGCCATCTCATCAGATGAATACCTGCTTGCACAACGCTGCGCTCATTCGACGCGCCAATCGGGGATTGTAGTCAGAATAGACACGATTGACAAAGTTTTCACAAATGCATTTTATGGCTGGAAGGTTACAAGTAAGGTTTCGTGGAGGGAATTATTACTACTCAATACGGGATAATCATGGGTATCCATTTTCCAGGAGGCGCTCCCAGGGATACTCAGCCGGCCACCGGCTTCCTCAATAATTAGCTGTCCGGCAGCAATATCCCAGGGTTTAAGAGCGGCATTGTAATAGATATCCAAACGACCGGCGGCAACCCAGGCCAACCCCAAAGCGGCCGAACCGAAGGCGCGAACGGTGTTAACTTCATTTGCCAGTTGCCGGGCAGCCTCAAAGGTGGAATGGCGTACTTCGTCACTATTACCGAAGTCAATACCAAACGCTGCATCAGCCAAACTGCTGATCGCACTTACCTGAATCGGACGGTCATTGAGCCTGGATCCGAGGCCTTTGCCACTGCTGAACATTTCGTCACGCAACGGATCATAAATAGCCGCGGCAACAAGTTGGGGTACACCATCCGGGCTTTGTATTGCGGCGGCAATGGACGTACAGAATACGGGGAGTTGGCGACTGTAATTTGTTGTACCGTCAACGGGATCGATGATCCAGATCACCGGACCTGTCGTAGGCAAGGTTAGGTCATCTTCTTCAGTCAGGAATCCATGGTCCGGGAAGTGGTTGCGGATTGTCGCGGCGATTGACGCCTGCGCGGCAATATCGGCATCCGTTACAATGTCCCGGTAGCCCTTGAAGTTGACATCCCGCTTGGCCGTGAGGCGACTGGTTGCTACCTCACATGCGGTTCGGGCGGCTAATTCTGCTACTTCCACAAGCTGCTCAATTGGTACAGGCAATTCACTCATGAACTATGTTTTCTCTTGTATGGCATTTTCTACCAACATCCTCAGGCCGTCTTCCAACAAAATATGTGCTTGCCAATCGATTTGCTCAAGCGTGGTGGTAACATCGGCCGCAGGCTGCGGCGTCTCACCCGGACGGCTGGGCAATGCGCCGGGGAGAGGGTGCCCCCCGCGCCCCACCAGCTCATAAAGCATCTCGACGACTCGTAAGACTGAGGTGAGGGTTCCCGTGCCGAGGTCAACCGTCGTGCCGGGAGAAACATCGGCATCAAGCAGGGCACGGATTCCGGCTACCACATCGGCGATATAGACCCAATCCTTGGCTTGGCTTCCCATAGTCATAGGGAACTGTTCACCGGCCAGCGCCGCACGTAGTGCTGCGGCAACCAACAAATGCGGGGATTGATTGGGCCCGTAAGCCTGAAAAATCATGGCTCCACGAATGGGCCAACCTGCCGTGCGAGCGTACATTTGGCAAAACGACCAGGCGGCCGCTTTACTGGCCGCATAGACATTGAGCGCAGTTAATTCACCCGGTGTTCGGGCAATAATGAGTTGTTGGGAGCTTCCCCCATTCTGAAAGCAGGCACGGGCGAGATTCAGTGTTCCGGTAACATTGTGACTGAGCGCGGTATTGACGGGCAGAAACGGATCCGTGACACCGGCGGCGGCCAGATGAATGACAGCCTCCGGTTTAGTGTCGCGTACGGCGCGTGATGTCAGGTTGTAATTACGCAGATCGGCGTAGACTGTGCCATAGGCGGACCTCAGCTTGTCCAGTGGGGGAGGTAGGAGTTTGCCGCCGGCATACTCCTCGCGCAGCAGCAGTGTCAGATCGTGGTCGGGAAGAAGCGCCGGAACGAGCGACCGTCCAACAAACCCGGTTGCGCCGGTTACCAGCAGTCGCATCAGTTACCTATTGCGCCAGATAGTCGCGATACCAGGCCATTGTCTCAATGACACCAAGTTCCAGACTGTATCGCGGTTCCCATCCCAGAACTTCCATGGCCCGCCGGGGGCTGAGGTACTCATCCTGTATTTCATTGACAACCTCATCCAGGATGATCGGGGTTAGATCCGGTCTATCAGATACGGCGATTACAGTCTTAACGGCTTCCAGAGCAGTAGCCGGAACGCCAACGCCAAAGTTAAATGGCTGCCCGCAAACACCCGGTTCTCCGGCATGTCGGGCGATAGTCAGGTACGCTTCGACCGCATCTGCCACGTAAAGGTAGTCCCGTTTGAAGCTGCCGTCGGAACGAATAACCGGCTGCTCGCCGTTAAGTACGCTGCGAATCGTGCCCGGCAGTAAACGATCCCAATTCAAATCCCCACCCCCATAAAGGTTGGAGCAGCGTGTAATGGCGATTGGCAGATTGTAAGTGGCTGCATAGGATTGTGCGATAAGGTCTGCGCAGCTCTTGGATACGGCATAGGGAAAATGGGCTTGCAGGGGATGGGTTTCCAGGTAGGGTAACTCTACCGGTTCGCCGTAAGCTTTCTCACTGCTAGCAACAACAACACTGCGGATGGATTCAGTATGGCGGATTGCTTCCAGGAGAAGCCAAGTCCCCCTGACGTTGGTTTCATATGTGGATAACGGGGAGCGATTGGCAACACCGACAATGGTTTGCCCGGCTAGGTGGAAGACCGTGTCTATCTCGTATTCAGCCAGTGTTTGTTCCAGCAGGGGATAGTCGGCTAATTCACCATACACGGCCGTAATTTGATTGATAAGCCCGGAGCGGACCAGTTCTGATTCAGGGTCTTGGGTGCGAAAGAGGCCGACGATACGTGCGCCCCGTTCTACCAAGGCCGCACTGAGCCAGGAGCCGACAAATCCATTGCAGCCCGTTATCAGCACGGGGCGACCATGCCAGAATGAATCCTGCGATTGGGAGGCGCTCATGGATAAAGGACTGATTATCGGACCTGCCAGTAGTGAGATTGGGGGAGCTAGCCCTCCTGCTTGGACAACGCAATTTCGGCCGCACGTAACGTATTCTTCATCAGCATGGTGATGGTCATGGGGCCGACACCACGAGGAACCGGCGTAATCGCCCCGGCTACCTCACTGGCGGACTCAAAGTCCACGTCGCCTACCAGACGATAGCCACGCTTGGCCGTGGGGTCCGGTTTCCGATTGATGCCGACGTCAATTACCGCGGCACCGGGCTTGAGCATGTCACCGGTGATCATTTCCGGACGGCCGATTGCGGCAATGACGATATCGGCGTTCTTCAGGTGTTCGGTCAGATCACGGGTGCGGCTGTGACAAATAGTGACAGTTGCGTTGCGTTTTTGGAGGAGCATAGCTACCGGCAGGCCAACGATGTTTGACCGGCCTACCACAACGGCTTCGGCGCCATCAATGGGAACACCGCTTTCATCCAGCAGAACAATACAACCGTGAGGCGTGCAGGGGATGAACAGCGGGTCGCGGCCTTTCATGGCCAGACGGCCGATGTTGATTGGGTGAAATCCGTCAACATCTTTTTCGAGGCTAATAGCGTTTAGGATTGTTTCTTCGTCAATGTGTTTGGGGAGAGGGAGTTGGACAAGGATTCCGTTTACAGTCGGATCGCTATTGAGTTCGGTAACGACAGCCAACAAATCTTCTTGCGAGATATCCGCCGGCAGCTCATAGCCAATGGATCGAATCCCCAGCTCGTCGCATGCACGCTGCTTGCTGCGAACATATGTGGAAGATGCCGGATCATCGCCAACTAACACCGTGGCTAGTCCCGGTGTGTAGTTGTTCTCGATTCGCATCCGATCAACGGTTTGCTTTACCTCACCGCGGACTTTGGCCGCAATTGCTTTCCCATCAATAATCTGCGCGGTCATTGCCCCTCCGCTCGTAAATACGTCTCGTCCCTGATGGCTCAAGACAGGTTGCTGTAAATGTGGTTTATCCGGTTATTTGGGAAGAATTTCGGTCCCCATGAACTTGTCCAACCAAATACCGATCGCCAGACCGATGGAGAGGGTTGTGAAGATCATATAGACCGCCCCAAATTCGGCCGGTGTGGTGCCGATCAGCTTGGTGATGAGGACAGTAATACCAAAGGCCACGCCAAATGAGATGACAGCCAGGATGAGTCGTTTCAAAAGCATTAGCTTCTTCCTCCGGTTGTGTGCTTTGTCACAATGCGCCGTAATTGTAGCAGATTTCAGGGTCGCAACCAGAATACAGGAGGGGTGACAGGAAGCCGGATCAAACCGGCACTGAGAATTAATTATCCCAGTGCCGGTATAAGTTATTCGCTTGGATTTGACGCAAGATCAGCCAAGTAATGTTATGTCGGTGTGATGACTACGCTTCGTCCGTCACACAGCCGTTAGAGGCCGATTTGACGTTACGAATGTACTTGAACAGCGTTCCTCGTGTCGCTTTGTAAGCAGGCGGTGTCCATTGGCGGCGACGCGTTGCCATCTCCTCATCACTAACCGCAACCTCAATCTGACGCTTCACCCCGTCTATGGTCACGATATCGCCATTTTCGACAAGGGCTATCGGACCGCCTTCCTGAGCCTCAGGGGTGATGTGGCCGACGATAAAGCCATGCGAGCCACCGGAGAAACGGCCGTCAGTCAGCAGGGCCACATCCTTACCCAGTCCTGCACCCATAATGGCCGAGGTCGGCGTCAACATCTCCGGCATACCGGGGCCACCTTTTGGCCCTTCAAATCGGATAATGACAACCTCGCCTTTCTGGATTTCATTGTTTTCCAGCCCTGCAACCATCGCTTCTTCAGAATCATAGACGCGTGCCGGGCCCGTGAACAACTCCCCTTCCTTGCCGGTGATCTTGGCGACAGCCCCTTCCGGGGCCAGGTTGCCGCGCAGAATCTCGATGTGCCCTGTGGGTTTGATGGGATTATCCAATGGCCGAATGATCTCCTGACCGTCGGCCAACTCCGGCACATCGGCCAGGTTTTCGCGTACGGTCTTTCCGGTCACGGTCAGGCAGTCGCCGTTGAGTAATCCATTCTCCAGCAGGTATTTCATGATGGCCGGTGTGCCGCCCACCGCCTGCAAATCTTCCATCACATACCGGCCGCTGGGCTTGAGATCAGCCAGGAGCGGCACCCGGTTACTGATGGTCTGGAAGTCATCAATGGTCAAAGGCACGCCAACTGAACGAGCGATAGCGATAAGATGCAGGACCGCATTGGTTGATCCTCCCAGAGCCATAACGATGGTCATGGCGTTCTCGAAAGCGGCGCGGGTCATAATGTCGCTGGGTTTGATGTCGCGCTCTAACAGCAGCCGCGCGGCCGCTCCGGCGTGTCGGCACTCCTCCACCTTTTCGGCCGATTCCGCCGGGGATGACGAACTATAGGGCAGGCTCATTCCCAACGCTTCGATGGCGCTAGCCATCGTATTGGCCGTATACATACCGCCACAGGCACCGGGACCGGGGCAACTATGGCGTACAATCTCCCGTCGCTGTGCCTCGGTGATCGTCCCGGCAAGGTAGGCACCGTAACTCTGGAAGGCGGACACTACATCCAGTTGCGGGTACTCCGGCGTGCAACCGGCACGGATTGTGCCTCCATAAACCATGATGGCCGGCCGGTCGAGACGGCCCATAGCCATAATACAGCCGGGCATATTTTTGTCGCAGCCGGGGATAGCAATCAGTCCATCATACCAGTGGGCGCTCATGGCCGTCTCAATGGAATCGGCGATGATCTCCCGTGATTGTAACGAGTAGCTCATACCGTCTGTGCCCATGGAGATGCCGTCACTGACCCCGATGGTGTTGAAGCGCATACCGACCATGTCGCTGTCGGCGACGCCTTCTTTGACAATGGCTGCCAGATCACCCAAATGCATATTACAGGTATTGCCGTCATACCACATGGAGGCAATTCCGATCTGGGGCTTGTCCATATCCGCTTCGGTCAGGCCGGTGCCGTAGAGCATGGCCTGGGAAGCTCCCTGAACCTTCGGTTGGGTGATGTGCCGGCTGTATTTGTTTAATTGTTCGGTCATGGAACGTACTTCCTAAAAATGGTCTTCAAGATTGTCAACAATCATCTCGCCAATACTCAATGCTGATGTGGCCGCCGGGGAGGGGGCATTTACAACATTAACGATGCGCGCGCTATCATGGAACGCGAAGTCATCAAGCAGCGCGCCATCCGGTGCCAGGGCCTGAGCCCGAATACCGGCCGGGGCAGCCTCTAAATGCTCGCTGCGAATTTCAGGGATGAGCCGCTGGAGCGCGGTCACAAATGCCGACTTGCTGGCCGAGCGCCACATTTCGCCCAGCCCCGTTTGCCAGTAACGGGAGGCCAGCTTTCGGAATCCCGGATAGCTCAGCACCTCCCACAGTTCCTTCCCGTTGACGTCAGTCAGATGGTACCCTTCGCGGGCAAAGGCCAGTACCGCATTGGGCCCGCACTCCACGCCGCCACTAATCATGCGCGTGAAGTGAACGCCGAGAAAGGGGAAACCCGGATCAGGTACAGGGTAGATAAGCGCATTGCACAGATGCCATGCTTCCGGGACTAATTCAAAGTACTCACCACGAAAGGATGATCATTGCCGGTGAGTCACCGGTAGCCATCTGTGTTACCCGATCGGAGTGCAGTCCGGCACAGTTAACCAGATACAATGCCGTATACTCTCCGGCTGTGGTAACTTTGGCCGTAACTTCGCCACCACTCTCCTGAATCTCTTTCACCTCTGCTCCCAGAACAATCGAATGCCCATGCTCACGCAGGAGATCGGCAAGTTTCTCGCAAACCTGTGAGTAATCTACGATACCCGATTCCGGGACATGAATCGCGGCAATGCCGTTCCAGACGTGGGGTTCCAGTTCCAGCAATCGTTCGCGGCCGATTTTTTCGCACTGTACGCCGTTGGCCTGCCCACGCTCATACAGCGTGTCCATTCGTGGTATCTCGGATTCATCTGTAGCCACGATGACTTTCCCGACATGCTTGAACGGAATGTCATACTGGATGCAGAAATCTTCCATCATCTGCTTGCCGGTGCGGCAGTTGACTGCTTTCAGGGAACCGGGCTTGTAATAGATGCCGGAATGCAACACACCGGAGTTGCGGCCGGTCTGATGGGCGGCCAGCGTCTTTTCTTTTTCGAGCAGGGTAATGTGCCTGTCCGGGTAGCGTTGGCAAATGGAATAAGCGGTCGCCAGTCCCACAATGCCACCGCCTACAATGAGGATATCTGAATTGGTCATAACCACTTATTGTAACAATTAATCAGCCATCAGGAACTAATACGAAGCGTGGTTCCAAGCCCGCACGACGGCTGTGATTCTAGCCGTTCACGGCTGCCGCTACCTGATTGCCCATCTCGGCCGTGCTTACCGGTGTCTCTCCCGGAGCGGCAATATCGGCCGTGCGATAGCCGTTCTGTAGGGCAGCGCTTACGGCCGCTTCCACAACGGCCGCTTCTTCTGCCAAACCCAGACTCAACCGCAACAACATGGCCGCACTCAGAATGGTCGCCAGCGGATTGGCGATACCTCGCCCGGCAATATCCGGGGCAGAGCCGTGAATGGGTTCGTATAGACCTGGTTGGCCCGGCGTACCAATGGAGGCTGAGGGAGCATCCCCAGAGCTGGTGATCATGGATGCTTCATCGGACAGAATATCGCCAAACATATTTTCCGTGACGATCACGTCGAAGTCACCCGGCCGGTTGATCAGGTACATGGCGCAGGCGTCAACAAGAATGTCTTCGCACTCAACATCCGGTACTCGGCGGCCGTTTCGTGAGCGATCTCACGCCAAAGCCGGGAGGAAGCCAGGACATTGGCTTTGTCGACCGAAGTTAGTTTGCCGCGCCGTTGCCGGGCCAACTCGAACCCGACTTCCAGAACGCGCCGAATCTCGTTTTCAGCGTAGCGCATGGTGTCCACACCGGTTCGCTGCCCATCCACAACATCACGCCCCTGCGGTTGACCGAAATAAAGCCCGCCAGTCAGTTCGCGCACAATCATGATGTCCACACCACGCACGCGCTCCGGTCGCAATGGGCTGGCATCGATCAACGCATCCAGTACCGTCACCGGCCGTAAATTGGCGAAACTCCCAGTTCCTTCCGCAAGCGGAGGAGGCCCTGTTCCGGCCGGACCGGCGCTTTGGGATCACTCCACTTCGGTCCGCCGACCGCACCAGCAAAACACCGTTGCTTTCCAGGCAAGCGCCAAGCGTTTCCTCGGGAAGGGGAGTGCCGGTTTCATCTATAGCGATGCCGCCTATCTGAGCTTCGTTGTAGGTGAATGTGTGACCAAACCGGTCTGCGACGACATCCAGTACTTTTTGGGCTTCAGCCGACTTCGGGACCGATCCCGTCTCCGGGTAAAAGGGCGATGGTTGCTCCATGATTGTTCCTATGATTCATCGGCCAGGTCAGCAACGATTCCGCTACTAACCTCAATGAGCTTGGCCGGGGTGATTTCAAAGACGGTATTGGGCGTGCCGGCAGCGGCCCAAATCTGTTCGTATCGGGTGAGGTCCTGGTCAATGTAAACCGGCATATCCGTTGCATGTCCGAACGGTGGGATACCACAATGGCGAAACCGGTTGCGGCACGAACCATTTCGGCGTCAGCTCGCTTAACCTTTTACGACCGACGGACAATAGCGCCGCCAGCTTGCGGGTATCCAACTGATTGGTCCCGGACACCAGGGCCATCACCGGCTGATCGGCAACGGAAAAGACCAGGCTTTGACGATTTGACCGACCTCGCAGCCGATAGCGGCGGCAACTTCGCGGCTGTACGTGGATTCAGCAAAGGTGACAATATGGATATCCAGGTCGCGCTGTGCTGCGGCATCGGCCACCTTTGAGCAGAGGGATGAAGCGTCATTGGTATCTAGTTATCCAGAAGCGCGAATTCCATACTGTCGGACAGCGCGCGCCAACTGGCGTCAATGATGTTGGGACTGGCCCCGACGGTGGACCAGTGACGGTTGCCGTCCCGCGAATCAATCGGGACGCGCGTGGTGCGGCTGTATTGTCTTCCCCATCAAGGATGCGGACCTTGTAGTCTTCCAGCTTGACGGCCTTGATTTGCGGATAGACGCCCACCAGAGCCTTGCGCAAGGCTGCATCCAGGGCATTGACCGGACCGTTGCCTTCCGCCACTGTATGCATAATTTGAGGACCAACCCGAACTTTGACGGTTGCCTCGGCCATTAGCCCCCGGCCTCTTCGTCGCTGAACAGTAACGGAATAATCGATCATCTCGAAGGACGGGACGTAAGCAGGATGCGTCCGTCGTAGCATGAGTTCGACGGAAGCTTCTGCTCCCTCAAACGTGAAGCCATGTGACTCCAAATCCTTAATTTGAGTCAGGACGCCGCTAATATCAAGATGGTCGGCATCAAGGTTAAATTGCGCTGCCTTGTCAATGAGGTTGCCTCGACCGGATAATTCCGAGACGACACTACGTTGCTCATTGCCGACCGTTGTCGGATCAATATGCTGGTAACTCTGCGGATGTTTGAGCATGGCGGCTGCAGGCCGCCTTGTGGGCGAAGGCGCTGCTGCCGACAAACGGGAAGTGATCGTCATGCGTCAGGTTTGCCAGCTCAGCTCATATACCGTGGAGGCCTCGGTGAGCTTGGTTAACCTGTCTGGAGGTAAGCAGGCGTACCCCATCTTCAGCTGGAGATCAGGAATGATCGTGCAGAGGTTGGCGTTGGCGACTCGCTCCCCATACCCGTTAATCGTTCCCTGTACCTGGGTGGCCCCGGTCATAACGGCCGCTAATGTATTGGCAACCCCGCAGCCGGAGTCATCGTGAGTATGGATGCCGATTTGGGCACCGGCTCCTAACCGGTTGGTGACATCGGCCGTGATTTCGGTGATCTGCCAGGGTAGGGATCCTCCGTTTGTGTCGCAGAGGACGACGCTGTCTGCCCCGGCATGAACGGCCGCCTGCAAAGTCGCCAATGCGTACTCCGGATCGTCCTTATAGCCATCGAAAAAGTGCTCGGCATCATAAATGACTTCACGACCCTGGGCTTTGCAGTAGGCGACGCTCTCGGCAATCATCGCCAAGTTCTCCTCCATTGAGGTTTCCAGAACGCCGGTTACATGTAGTTCCCAGCTTTTACCGACGATAGTGACGACCGGCGTATTAGCATCAATCAGGGCGCGAAGATTGGGATCGTTCTCCGGTCGCGAGTTTTTGCGCCGCGCTGCCGAAGGCTGTTATCTTGGCCTGCTTCAGACCCAGGGATGGCGCACGCCGAAAGAACTCCACATCCTTGGGATTGGAACCCGGCCACCCGCCTTCGATGTAATGAACGCCTAGATCGTCCAGGCGTTGAGCAATCTTCAATTTATCATCAAGGGAGAGGGATATGCCCTCTCGTTGGGTCCCGTCACGCAGCGTCGTATCGTACAGGTAGATTTGGGTCATGATAGTGGATGGAGTTTTGAATTCACTCGTCCGGGTCGGGCTTCTTCATAAGCCACGATGTCCGGGTCCTGCTTGGCAAGGTACCCCAACTGGTCAATTCCTTCCAGGAGACAGGTCTTGCTGAATCCGTCGATAGGAAATTCAACAGCCCGGCCATCCGGCAGGATTAACTGTTGCTGTGCCAGATCAACGGTTACTGTTGTCGTGGGGTCCTCGGCGGCCAGACTATGAAGTTGTTGCAGGGTATCTGAATCTACCACGATAGGCAGTAGACCGTTTTTCAATGCATTGTTGCGGAAGATGTCGGCGAAGGACGTGCTGACGATCGCCCGAAAGCCATAGTCCATCAATGACCAGGGAGCATGTTCACGGCTGGAGCCGCACCCAAAATTGTCCCCGGCAATCAAGACTCCGGCTCCTGCTACCTCCGGCTTATTCAGCGCGAAGTCGGGGTTCTCGTCACCGTCCGGCAGGTAACGCCAATCCGCAAACAGGTTCTTTCCGAGACCTGTTTTCTTTGTTGTCTTCAGGAAGCGGGCAGGGATGATCTGATCCGTGTCAATGTTGTCTATAGGTAGGGTGATCAGTGTGCTGGTCATTGCCGTAATAGGTTCCATGCGAATGCTCCTGTGTTATTAACTGGCTACGAACTCGCGCACATCGGTGATCTCACCGGTGATGGCTGCTGCAGCCGCGGTCAGGGGGCTTGCCAGGAAGGTGCGCCCGCCCTTTCCCTGCCGACCCTCGAAATTGCGATTACTGGTACTGACAGCGTACTGTCCGGGTTGAAGTTGATCGCCGTTCATGGCGATGCACATGCTGCATCCTGCCTCGCGCCATTCCGCCCCGGCTTCCTTGAACACCGTATCCAGTCCTTCAACTTCGGCCTGTCGTTTAACGTCTTGTGAGCCCGGTACAACCATGACCCGCACACCATCCTTGATCCTGTGTCCGCGCATCAAGTCGGCCGCCAGACGAAGATCGCTGATACGCGAATTGGTACAACTGCCGATGAAGACAACATCTACCGGATGCCCCAACAACGGCCGTCCCGGTTGCAGGTCCATATAGGCCAGTGACTTCTCCAGTGAATGACGCTGCGTCAGGTCGGTCACCTGCTGCGGGTCAGGAATCGGAGTGGTGATGGAGATACCCATGCCGGGGTTGGTTCCGTAAGTAATCATCGGTTCCATCTCGCTGGCATTAAGTGTAACCGACCGGTCGAACTGCGCGCCTTCATCAGTGGGTAAGGTTCGCCAGTAGGCCACAGCTTCATCCCATTCCGCACCCTGAGGGGCAAACGGCCGCCCGGCGATATAGTTGAATGTGTTGTCATCCGGTGCGACCAGCCCGGCACGCGCGCCGCCTTCGATGCTCATATTGCAGATGGTCATTCGCTCCTCTATCGAAAGGGCTTCGATGGCCGGGCCGCGATATTCAAATACATGCCCGGTTCCACCACCAACACCGATCTTTGCGAGGAGAGAGAGGATGATATCCTTGGCCGTGACACCGGGTCGCAATTTCCCCTCGACATTGACGGCAAAGGTTTTGGGCTTGGTTTGCAGCAGGCACTGGGTAGCCAGGACGTGTTCAACCTCACTCGTGCCGATGCCGAAGGCCAGTGCACCAAATGCCCCATGGGTCGCTGTGTGACTGTCTCCACAGACGATTGTCATGCCGGGTTGGGTTAGCCCCAGCTCCGGGCCAATGACATGGACGATTCCGCGATGGTCGCTTTCCAGACCGAGCAACGGAATGCCGAAATCACGGCAGTTTTTCTCCAGCGTGGCAATCTGCTGGGCCGCCATCTGATCCACAATCGGCACACCAATTGGCGTGGTCGGTACGCTGTGGTCTATGGTCGCGACGGTATGATCCGGGCGGCGGACGGTCAACCCACGATCCCGCAGACCCTGAAACGCCTGGGGAGATGTCACTTCATGGACGAGGTGGAGATCGATATAGAGGACGGCCGGGCTGCCCGGTTCGGCCACGACAACATGGTCGCGCCAGATTTTGTCAAGGATGGTTTGTGGTTCCGACGTTGGCATATATGTTTAGTTTCCTCCGCTGGCGTGGTCAGTTGGTTTGGTTCCTCCGAACAGGGCCAGCTCGAATATTTTGAAGTAACAATCTACATTGGTGAAACCGATCTCAGTCAGCCAGTCACATTGTGTTGTCACCAACGAGAGAATATTGGCTTCCTCATCAGCTCGTTCGTAATGCGCTCTGGCTAATGATTCCCGGCTTTCTATACCGCCGATTCGTTGATTATAGGCATACAGTGAATCAATGAATAATTCAGAAAAAAGGTCCGCGCCCCATCTTGTGGGAGACGCCACATGCTCCAGATTGAGAAAGATGCCTCCCGGTTGGAGCATTCGGTAAATCTGTTCGTAGATTCGCCGCTTCATGTCATCCGGTTGATGGTGGATTGAGTACCCTGATACGATGACATCAAAAGGGAACCCCGCTGCTTCGGTAACGATTGAAGTCCACCCATCATCTGCATAATCTACTTCGACGATAGCTACGCGTTCATACCCTGAAAGTCGCTGCCGCGCTGCTTCCAGCATCGTCTCGGAAAAGTCAGCCAATACGGCCGATGGTTGATCCTCAGCAAAATAGTCCAGGATCGCGTGTCCAAGAATTCCGTCACCACATCCCAGATCGAGGATTGATTGAACCTCAGGTCGAGCGGCAGCGATCAGGCGTAATATGTAATCTATCTGTTCCCTCGCCAGGGGGATCGCTCCGCGAACGCCGTCGAGGTAATGCCGGGCGAGAGATTCGCCTTGCCAGATGGTGTCTTGTGCTGGACTTGAATCAGGCATTACCTGTCACTCGTTGCAAGATGGGTTGATATCTAAGCTGTATCTGCGTCTATGAGGCGGTCTCAACCCGGATAGATCCGTTACTCGGTGCGGGTGCGGCCGTCTTGCTATCAGGCGCGGCCAGGAGCTTGTTCAGCGCACTCATGTAGGCGCGGGCACTGGCAACAACAATATCGGTGCTGGCGCCGTGTCCGCTATAGGTTCGGAATACGGGCCTGTTTGTTTGCGGATTGACGGTGTAGGGTGTCTCCTCGGAGTGGGGCTGGATACGGACGGTCGTTTCCGCAATGGCGTCCATGCCTTCAGTCACGGCATTGATGCTGAACTCAATCAGATCATTCTTGACGCCGACGATGCGGTTGATAGCTTCGTAGACGGCATCTACCGGACCGGTACCGATGGCCGCATCTTCACATATCTCCCCGTCCGGTCCGGTCAGGCTGACTGAAGCGGTGGGCATACTATGGTCACCGCACGACACCTGGATGTGGTTCAACTGCCAGATCATCGGCGGTTGATAGACCTCATCAGCGATAATCGCTTCAATATCAGCGTCAGTCACGATCTTCTTTTTGTCGGCCAGTTTCTTGAATCGCTTGAAGGCGGTGGCTACTTCCTCGTCGCTCAGATCATCATAACCCATGTCATTCAACCGCACACGAAACGCATGCCGGCCGGAATGTTTGCCCAGAACCAGACGGGAGTTGTTGAGCCCAACAGTTTCCGGCCGCATGATTTCGTAGGTCAGGTGATGCTTGAGCATGCCGTCCTGGTGAATGCCTGCTTCGTGGGCAAAGGCATTGGCACCGACAATGGCCTTGTTGGGCTGGACGGCCATCCCGGTATAGACCATGACCATGTGGCTGGTGCGCGAAATCTGGGTAGTGTCGATGTTGGTGTCAACTCCAAACACCTGCGGTCGCGTAGTCAGGGCCATCACAACCTCTTCCAACGCTGTGTTGCCCGCCCGTTCACCGATGCCGTTGATGGTGACTTCCACCTGGCGGGCACCATTGCGGACGCCGGCCAGCGTATTGGCTGTCGCCATCCCCAGGTCATTGTGGCAGTGTACGGACCACACCGCTTTATCAGAGCCGGGCGTTTTCTCAATCAGGTATTTGATGAGCCAGCCAAATTCCTCCGGTGTGGTGTAACCAACCGTATCGGGGATGTTGAGCGTAGTCGCTCCGGCCTTGATTGCTTCACCCAGAACCTGTACCAGGAAGTCCGGGTCAGATCGTCCGGCATCTTCGGGGAAAATTCCACATCATCACAGAGACTTTTAGCGTATGTGACGGCCTTGATAACCTGATCGATACATTCCTCGCGATCAATTCGCAGTTTGTGCTTCAGGTGTATATCACTGGTCGCCAGAAACGTGTGTATCCGGTGGCGTGGGGCTACCTTGACCGCGTCATAGGCACGCTTGATGTCTTCCTCCGCTGCACGGGCCAGCCCGGCAATTACCATCGGCTGACCATTCTTGCGTCCTTCGGTTAGCGGGCCGACTTCTTCCGCAATTCGCCGGACGGCCTCGAAGTCCCCCGGTGATGCGATGGGAAACCCGGCCTCGCAGATGTCCACCAAGTCGCGAAAGCTGCCGCGCTATCTCAAGCTTTTCTTCGACATTTAACGTCGCTCCCGGCGATTGCTCGCCGTCGCGCAATGTCGTGTCAAGATCAATACCGTGTCTTGGGCAATGCCGTCGTCTGGTGTGTTCTGCTGGGTCATGTTCTTTCTTACTCCGTCTAAACTTCTTTGGCATTCAGGAAGGGCATCATGCCGCGCAAATCCTTCCCGACCTTTTCGATTTGTGTTCCACGTGCATCCGCTCGTTGCTGGTCAAACCACGGACGGCCGTTTGCATTCTCGTCAATCCAGCCTTCAGCGAAGGCACCGGACTGAATCTCGGAGAGTATTTCACCCATGGCGACGCGAGTCCCATCCGTGACGATTCGCGGTCCGGCGGTGGTAGTCGCCGTACTCAGCCGTATCGCTGACGCTGTAACGCATGTAGTTTAGGCCGCCCTGGTAAATAAGGTCCACAATAAGCTTGAGTTCGTGGAGGCATTCAAAGTAAGCGATCTCCGGCTGATACCCCGCTTCTACCAGTGTATTAAACGCCGATTCGATCAGGTGGCTAACGCCGCCGCAGAGAATGACCTGCTCGCCGAAGAGATCGGTCTCGGTTTCTTCCTGGAAGGTTGTTTCAATGACACCGGCGCGGGTACAGCCGATGCCCTTACCATAGGCCAGGGCCATAGCCTGGGCATTACCGGTTGCGTCCTGATGAACAGCCAGCAGTCCCGGCGTTCCCATGCCTTCCACATACAGCTCGCGCACGCGGTGCCCCGGTGCTTTGGGGGCGATCATGGTTACATCCACGTCCTCAGGCGGGACGATTTGCCCGTAGCGAATGTTGAATCCGTGACCGAACATGAGCATGTTGCCGGGTTCGAGGTTGGGGGCAATTTGTTCGCGATAAATGGCTGACTGGGAGGTATCGGGGGTCAGGATCATGATGATATCGGCCTCGCGGGCGGCATCGGCCGTATTCATGACCTTTAGCCCGTCGGCTTCAGCCTTGGCCCAGGATCCACTCCCTTCATAGAGTCCGACCCGGACATCTACACCGGAATCCCGCAGATTCTGGGCGTGGGCGTGTCCCTGACTGCCGTAGCCGATAATGGCTACTTTCTTTCCCGCCAACAGGCCGGCATCAGCATCATTGTCATAGTAGATTGTTGCCAAAACGATTCTCCTAATTTAAGTGTCCGTTGCCGTTGGCTACGGCAAGGACGGATTCATTTACTGTTTCCGCTGCATGACTTTCTGACCCGCGTACCATTGCGACCCGTCCGGTACGAACCATTTCCAGAATGCCGAAGTTATCCAGAAGCCGGATGAGAGAATCCACCCGGTCTTCCGGCCCAACAATCTGGACGATGACCGCATCCATACTGACGTCAACAACGTGGGCGCGGAAGATGTCCACAAGCTGTAAAATCTCGCCCCGAACATTACCCGGAGCGTTCACTTTTATCAATGCCATTTCGCGGATTACTGTCGGTTCCTCGGTCACATCCTCAATGCCGACGACGTTAATGAGCTTGTCCAGTTGAGTGGCTACCTGATTCAACTCGCGATCAGTTCCGCGCACGACAAAGGTCATCCGGCTAACTCCGGCCTGTTCGCTGTGGCC
Organism: Chloroflexota bacterium; assembly: GCA_041390945.1. Classification (GTDB taxonomy): domain Bacteria; phylum Chloroflexota; class Anaerolineae; order Promineifilales; family Promineifilaceae; genus Promineifilum. Next base: position 65,798 of record JAWKOY010000020.1, on the reverse strand, counting down.
CACGGCCAGACTTTCAATATTGAAGTTGCGGCGGCTAAACAGCCCTGTGACTCTACTGAGGACGCCGGGCTTGTCTTCCAGCCAGGCAACAAGCGTGCGGCGTTTATGGGTTTGATTAGTCATTAGTGGTTGTCCTCCATATCGGCCGCACGATTACGGCGGATCATATCAGCATTGCTCTTGCCGGGAGCGACCATCGGGTAAACGTTGGTGAACTCTTCGACCTGAAAATCTAACAGGAATGGACCTTCAGTAGCCTGGGCTTCCCGGATAGCTTCGTAAACATCTGTCTTTTGGGTAACGGCCCGGCCGGGGATGCCATAGGCTTCAGCGAGCTTGACGAAATCGGGATTGAACAGCGGCGTGCCCACATAACGCTTGTTGTAGAACACATCCTGCCATTGGCGAACCATGCCCAGGTAGCCATTGTTGATAATGGCGATTTTGATGGGTAGTCGTTCCTGCACGATTGTGGAAAGTTCCGACATGGTCATTTGGAACCCGCCGTCACCGGCAATTACCCAGGTTTCTTCGTCCTGGCGACCCATCTGAGCGCCAATGGCTGACGGCAGCGCGTAACCCATTGTGCCCAGCCCACCGGAGGTCAGCAGGGATCGGGGCTTGGTGTGGCGGAAATATTGGGCCTCCCACATCTGGTGCTGGCCGACGTCGGTTACAACAATGCAATCGCCCTGATTGGTGGCATGCCACAGTTGCTGTATGACAAATGGCGCAACCAGTTCGTCTGTCTCTTGAGAGAGAATGTCACGGTCAACTGTGTCGTCTCGCCATTCGTTGATTTGGGCTAACCATGCCGGGTGTTCGTTGGGCTCGACCTGGGGCAGAAGCGCACGTAGGGTCATCAGTGCGTCGCCGACAACAGGTGTATCAATGGTGAGGTTCTTGCCCATTTCGGCTGGGTCCAAATCCACATGGATGATCTTCGCTTTCGGAGCGAAGGTGCTGAATGCACCGGTCAGCCGGTCGTCCAGGCGGGCACCGATGGCAAACAGAACGTCACATTCCTGAAGTGCATAGTTGCAATACGCCTCACCATGCATACCCCCCCAGCTAATTGAGAGAGGGTGGGTGGCCGGGAATGTGCCGACACCCAGAAGGCTGGTGGCTACCGGGATGTTGGCCTTTTCAGCCAGTTGACGCAACTCAGCTTCGGCATGGGCGATGGAAACACCCTGGCCGGAAATAATAACCGGCCGTTGGGCTTCGTTCAGCAACGTCGCGGCCCGCGTCACTGTGTCGGCGTCCGGTGTGAGGACGGACGGATGATAGCCCGGCAGATGGACCGCTTGCGGATATTCCCACATCATGGAGTCCTGTTGAACATCCTTACAAATATCTACCAGGACAGGGCCGGGACGTCCCGTTCTGGCAATGTAAAACGCCTCTTTCAACGCATCCGGCAGATCCTTGATATCGGTAATCAAATAGTTGTGCTTGGTAACCGGCATACTGATTGCGCGGATGTCCGCTTCCTGAAAGCCGTCTCGACCCAACAGGCTTGTTGAGACCTGTCCGGTGATGGCGACGATAGGTGTGGAATCCATGTACGCCGTTCCCAGCCCGGTGATTAGATTCGTCGCTCCGGGACCGGAGGTGGCGATACAAACGCCGACCCGTCCCGTTGCCCGAGCATACCCATCCGCCATATGGGATGCGCCCCATGCTCGTGGGTTACCAGAACATGGTGAATGGGATAGTCATATTTGTACAGGTCGTCGTATGTCGGCAGGATGGCTCCGCCCGGCAATCCGAAGACCACATCGACCCCTTCATGAATCAGACTTTCCCAGATGATCTGCCCGCCTGTCTTCATCTCGCTCATGTGTCTTCTCCTCGAAAATTAAAACAAAAAAACCGCCCTGTTGGGCGGTTTCAGTTACTTTCCTAATCCTGTGGAGCCATCTACCAGTCTGTGCCCCTTACCCAACAACCATTGAGTCCTTATGCTCAATAAGGACCAGGCTAATAAGAAGGCTAATAATAAGACCGGTGTGATTTGAAATGATTTTGCTACTCACAGACGATTTGTCCACACGTTTAATGATTAGCAGTATAGAGAGGGGATCCTAAAGGCGCTATGTATAAATAGCCAAAGGAATGCAGGTTGTTTTGTATAAACTGCACAAAAGGCAGATGTGAGGTGGAGTTCATCTCAGGAAATGAACGGTACAGAGCACCAGAAGCCAAAGGGGACGGTCTTCTCTCGAATACCGTCCCCTCTGGTTCCCACTATTTCCCACTGAACCGCGCACTCTAGCGCAAGCCTGAAGACAGTATACTTGCATCCAGAGGGCGAATCTACGGGTAAGTTACCAGAATAGCAGCCAATCTATTTGTATATTCTTCACAATCGTAGGGGTGAACTGCCGCTAACGTTCTTCTTCCGGGCGAAGTTGCCAGAGTTTCAGGGCGAGATGTAGTGCGAGGCGCATGTTGGCTTCGTCCATTTGCATTTGGGTCAGCTCCTGGATGCGTTCCATGCGATAGAGCAATGTGTTGCGGTGAACGAAGAGCGATTCGGCCGTTTGGCTGATGTTGCCGTGATGGTTGAAATAGGCTTCCACTGTCTTGACAAGGCTTCCCCTATTTTGGGAATCGTATTCGACGAGAGGGCTCATAATTTCATCCGCAAAGCGCCGAACGACAGCCTGACCTTCCAGCTCATACAGAAGCTTGTATACACCAAGGCTTTTGAACTCGACAACCTGATTGCCGATTTTGAGTCGCTGGGCCAATTGCATGGCCTGGAGTGACTCTTCATAGGCTTGTTGCCAATCCAAAAGTGTTCGGGCCGGCCCGCTCACACCGATATAGATATTGGCACCGGGGAACTCGGATTCTACCTGTTCGATAAGGCGACGACCCAGTTGGTGAGCGCTTTCCATATCCTCTTGCGATTTGAGAGCCTGGAAGACAACGATGTGCTGATTGCCGAAAATGTGTACCAGAGCGGGGCGGGGATGATTGGTCAGTACCCAATGCAGTGAGGTCTCCAGGCGACGCATACTGGGTGCGTCGGCGTCATCCCAGGCGATGGTCAGAACAGCATGCGGTTCTCGCGTGTCGTGATCCAATCGCCCTTCCAACCGGTCAATCTCTTTTCGTGGTAATGTGCCTGCCAACAACCCTTCCAGAAAATCACCGCGTAGGGCTTTCTTGGCTTCGCTAACGGCTTTGGCCTTAGCCATCTCCAGGGCACATGCGGCTGCGCCATGCTCTACCGTCAGGCTGTCCAACAGGTCGAGATCGCTGGCCGGACCAACGACAGACAGATACCCGCGGGCCCTGTCCCCGGAGACGATGGGGCTGATCAGGCGACCCATGCCTTCAATGGGCAGAAGCTGCTGCCAGTAACTTTGCCGCGCGCGAGCAGCAGCCTTGCGATTCAGCAGCACGGGTGGCAGGTCTTCACGTTGCTGGAGTGCCCGAACGAGGGCTTCCCGGTCTACAGTGGTGTTGCTGGGCCAACTGATAGCCTGGACCTCCATGCGTTTGTCCTGAACAACAATGATATTGCCGGTCAATTTGCTCATGACCTCGGTCATGGCATCCAGGCCTTGCCCTTCACGAGACATCTCTGAGAGCTGCCGATACAACTGCATGGCCCGCTCGCTCGTAGCTGTTTGCCGGTCGAGCAAAAGCAATGTAATTGCCTGATGAATATCGCGCATGCTGGTTGACGACGGGGCAATGAGCACCGGCAGATCCAACTCGTCAAACAGTGAGGACAGGTTTTCGTCTACGGTATTGAAGAACAAAACACCCGCCACTGGCAAATTGACCAGGGGCGTCAGCTTGGCACGGGCTGTATCAGCAGTCAGTTCCTGTTGCAGGGCTTCCGGGATAAGGAGCAGGTCGTTGGGCTTGGCCTGCAACTCCACATCATCCCAACTCGTGAGTAGCGCAACCCAGTTCACATGGCGACGGGCTTGTGCACCGCCACCTAACAACAGTGTATTCAGCGGCAAGGCTAACCGCAGAACATCACCAATATTAATATCGCCTAATTCAGTGTCTTTATGCACGGTTATGTACTATACACAGGCATCCGCAATAATACTAGGGATATAGTATAACCCGGATGGTCTGATTTATATTGTTAGAGAGGGGTAGCTTTGTGAGGCAGTGCCTGCCTGATTGTCGGAGCTTTGCTCTTTTTCTGATTGGACAAGAGGGAGAAGGATCAGGAAGGTTGTACCCTCATTTGGCTTGCTCACAACACTGATTTCACCACCGTGTTGTTCAACAATCCGATGACAGGTTGCCAGACCCAGACCGGTCCCCTGGCCGGGTCCTTTTGTTGTGTAGAATGGTTCGAAGATATGGGCCGTTTCTGCGGCCGACATGCCTTTACCGTTATCGTAAACCAATACCTGTACGACATCATTTTCCCGCAGCAGCCGGGTGGATATTTCAATTCGACGTGAATCCTCCAAATGCTGGACAGCGTCACGGGCATTGAGGATCAGGTTAAGCCACACGCTTTTCAGATGCTCCCAACTGGCGACAATAGGCGGCAATTGGACACCCAAATTCGTTTCGACGGAGATATTGGTGGATTGTAACTGGTAATTGACCAGTTCCAGCGCTTCTTCGATGGACTCGTTGACGCTACCGAGCGCAAATGAATATTGTTCCTGCCGGGCAAAATCCAGTAACCCGCGAACAACCTTGGCAGCTCGCTCACCCGCACGGCTGATGAGATCTACGGCCTCGTAATTCTCATCCTCAACCGGGATAAACATCTTGAGCATCTGGGCGTTGGCATTAATAGCGGTCAACGGGTTATTGATCTCGTGAGCAACACCGGCCGCTAATTGGCCGATGGCGGCCAGTTTCCCCGCCTGCATCAGCGAATTCTCAAGGCGTCGTTCCTCGGTTTTATCCTGCCAAACGACAACCGCACGTGCGGAACTGACCTGCTTGCCCGGGATTGGGTAGCCACTGACCTCCCACTCACGCGGCAGGTGGTCTTCGCCCAACCAGCGAACCGGCCAATGTTGTTCCTGTTTCTCGGCTAATGTGATTGCCACGGAGCAGTGCTCGCACGGTTGGCGGCGTTGGTAGAAAACTCGGTAGCACACCTGCCCGGCTAATGCCTCCGGTGTTGTGTTCAACTCATCAGCCTTGCTCTTGTTGACGGCTACCAGCTTCCATTCATCACTGATGGTGTAGATGGGGTGGGGAATGCCGTCAATCAGTGCCTGCAAGGTGTTGCGGCCTTCCAGCAAATCTTGTTGCCGCAAGCGAATGCGTTGGAAGAGCCAGGCATTTTCAATTGCTTCACTGACTGAACTGGCTAAGGAGGCGAACAGATCCAGGTCTACATCGCTAAAGTGGCCGTCTCGCTTATTGTAGGCAGTCAGAACGCCGACCGGCCGGCCACGAACGGTTAGTGGTGTAGCCAGAATTGAACGGACACGAAAGCCGATTGGTGAATCCTGAGCCGGATCATAGCGTTCGTCTTCCTCCGGGTTGTTCAGACAAAAAGTTTGCTGCTCGCTCCACGTTCGACCCAGAATGCCCTGTCCCTGATCCACAGAGGGGAAGACATGGGCCGGCATTGCGCCACGAAAATGACGAACATGCTGGCAATGAAGACGGCCGCCTTCGACAATCAATACCGCTGCCAGTTCGGTTTCCAGAACGGCATCCACACCACGAACGGCCGCAGCATATACCTCACTTGTTTCAAGTGTGGCCGCAACCATTTGCCCCACCCGGTTGAGCGCCGCCAACTGCCGACTCTGGCGATGGAGCTGCTTTTCCAGTTGCTGGGTACGAAGAATGGTCTTGACACGCGCCAGCAATTCCTGCATGTAGTATGGTTTGGTGATGTAGTCATCCGCACCGGCTGATAGCGCCTGTACTTTCTCTTCGTTACTGGCTGCTGCCGTGAGCAGAACGACACGTGTATAGCTGAGTTCGGGATGACTACGAATCCAGGCCAATACATCCAGGCCGGACAATCCGGGCATACGCATGTCGAGCAACACCAGATCCACCGAATCCGGTGTACCAGCCGTTTCTTCAAGATATTCGATTGCTCTTTGGCCGTTGGGAGTGATGGTGACGCTGTAGCCCTCTTTGCGCGTCAAAAAATCGCGCAGGGACTCAGCGATCTCGGTTTCATCATCGACGACAAGGATGCGTGCGGCCGGGGTGGGTCGCTTCCCACAGTTGTGGCCGGAAAAATACGCTGCGCCGCAAGGGTGATAGATTCATCTATCACCCCATCCGGCTGTTCTTCGAGCTGAAGATGATCTTCAGCGGAAACTCGTTCCGGGGTCACTTTGTTGCCTCAGAGGAGAAGGTATACCCGTGTCCTTGAATCGTTTTGATATAAAGTGGGTCGCTCGGCACCGGCTCAACCTTTTCGCGAAGGTTCTTGATATGGGCTCTCACCAGTTCCGGGCTACCGGTATCGCGCGGATAATCCCAGACATCCTGCAACAGTTGTTGGCTGTTGAAGACCTGGTCCGCGTGAGTCATCAGATGGTACAACAAATCGAACTGAACATTGGTCAGAAGCACTGTGTCGTGTGGTGAACTTACCTTGAATGTCCGGCAGTCCAGCACGACATTCCCGACCACTACCTCGTTAGCAATCTCCGGCTCGGTTTTCTCCGGTACAGCACGACGCAGGATAGCCTTGACGCGCAATTCAAGCTCCTGCATATTGAAAGGCTTGACCAGGTAATCGTCACCACCGGCACGGAAGCCTTCGATTTTGTCTTCGTCTTTTGCCTTGGCTGTCAAAAATAAGACCGGCAGGTCCTGTAGCAATGGATCCCCTCGAATCTGCCGACACACCTGGTAACCATCCACACCGGGCATCATAATGTCCAGAATGAACAGATCCGGCCGATGACGGCGAGCTAACTGTAACCCTTCGATGCCGCTGTTGGCCGTCATGACCTGGTGGTCATACATTTTTAAGGCCCGCTGCAATGTGCGCGAAACCAGTTCGTCGTCGTCAATGACGAGTATTAGGGCCATGCCACTACCCCTTTTGTGTACGGTCTATTGAGACTCAAGTATACATAAGTGACCGAGACTTGTCACCTCTTGAATCCCAATCATATCAGAAGGCGCAGGGGATTTTCCAACAGGGCCTTAAAAGATTGCATGAACTTCGCCGCCTCAGCACCGTCGCTAACGCGATGATCGGCCGAAATGGTTGCCTTCATCCTTGTTCCGATTGCTAATTGACCGTCAACGACCACCGGGACCTGGGCCGCTGAGCCGACAGCCAGGATTGCCGCTTCCGGTGGATTGATGATGGCGATGAAATGATCCACGTCAAAAGCGCCAAGGTTGCTGACTGTGAAGGTACCGCCTTCAACATCATCCGGCCGGATTTTGCCCTCGCGGGCACGACCGATCATGGCTTTGTGGTCGGCCGCAATCTTCGACAGGGTTGAGATGTCCGTATCTTTTTGCACGACGGTCAACAAGCCGCCTTCTACCGCAACGGCCGAGCCAATGTTGATTCGATTGTGGCGAATGATCTTGTCCCCGGCAAAAGCAGCATTGAGATTCGGGAAGTCCCGTACAGTCAGCCCCGCAGCCTTCACGATGATGTCGTTGACACTGATCTTCTGGTCATCAGGAAGAGAGGCATTGATCTGCTTGCGCAACGCCAGGACTTCACCCATGTCTATATCAGAAGTGACATAGAAGTGAGGGATGGTGGTCTTGCTTTCCGTCATTCTCCGGGCGATGGCCTGACGGAGGCGTGTTGTCTCAATTTCGGTCGTGTCGGGACCGACCGGTACAGGTGTTGTAGAAACCGGCATTGGGGCAACTCTGGCTTGCGCTCCGGTCAGGAACGCTTCGACGTCGGCCTTGCGAATACGGCCGTCGGGGCCGGATCCTGACACACCGGCCAGGCTAACACCTTGTTCTTCAGCCACACGGCGGGCGACAGGCGTCGCTTTGACTCCACCGGGAAACTCACTTGTATCGGCCGTTGGGGCGGTGGTTGTCGGGGCCGTAACCGGCGCCGTAGCAGGTTCCGCCGAAGCAGCCGGCTCACTTGATTCAGCCTTTGCTGCTGTGCCATTGCTGCTTCCATCGGTGATGAGTCCGCTGATATCTTCGCCCTCTGTACCGACAATGGCTAGATTGGCGCCGACAGGGACAACATCACCGGCGTTGTGCAGGACGTGTAGCAGGGTTCCTGCCACCTGGGTTTCCAGTTCAAGCGTTGCCTTATCCGATTCGATTTCGGCAACCACTTCGCCTTTTTCCATAGTGTCGCCAATCTGCTTGATCCAGTTATTGAGGACACCTTCGCGCATATCAAAACCCAACTTGGGCATGACAATGTAATCAGCCATCTAGAGAATCTCCTTCACTGCTTCAATCACACGGTCCTTGTTGATCAAGGCTGACTGTTCCAACTCGCGTGAATACGGTAATGGCACTTCGTACTGGGCCACTCGTTTAATTGGCGCATCAAGATAATCAAATGCTTCTTCTTGCAGGCGAGCCGCAATTTCCGCACCGATGCCGTATGACCTGAAACCTTCCTCTACGATGACGGCCTTGAACGTTTTCTTGAATGATTCGAGTACCGGACCCATGTCCAGCGGCCGTAATGTGCGGAGGTCAACCACTTCGGCTTCCACACCTTCTTTCGCCAGTTCATCGGCGGCCTGAAGGGCCACCTGCAACCCTTGGGCATAGCCAACCAGGGTCACATCCGTCCCCTCACGCTTTACATCTGACACGCCGATAGGCACAGTGTAGTCTTCCTCAGGAACTTCGCCCCGAATCTGGTAGAGAGTGTGGTGCTCAATAAACAACACCGGATCATCCGTACGAATGCTGGCTTTCAGCAAGCCTTTGGCGTCATAGGGTGTACTGGGTGAAACGACCTTCAAGCCGGGAAAGTGGGCAAAGATGACGTCAGGCGTATGGCTGTGGGTGGCACCCAACTGACGTCCACCACCACCGGGGGCACGGAAGACCACCGGGACGGTGAATTGTTCGCCAAACATATAATGAATCTTGGCGGCATGGTTGACGATTGCGTCCAGGGCCAGAAAGGCGAAGTTAATCGTCATGAACTCCGCTACCGGTCGCGTGCCATTCATGGCCGCGCCAACGGCTACACCGCCGATCGCCATTTCAGAAATTGGTGTGTCACGAACCCGTCGCGGTCCGAACTCGTCGTAGAAGCCGCGGGTTACGGCATACGTGCCACCCCAAACGCCGACTTCCTCTCCCATAATGAAGACGCTTTCATCACGAATCATCTCCTCGTGAAGCGCGTCGGTTATTGCTTGTCGCATGGTTATATGTGCCATGTTCACTCCTGATGCTGTCGAATTTTATTTGCTATCGAAAGTTCTTGTTCGTTTGCCTAATTGTCTACGTAGATGCCCTCGAACAAGGCTTCCGGTGGCGGGAAGGGGGATTGCTCTGCGAACTCGACAGCCTCTTCGATTGTTTGCTCCACGCTATCGTCAATCAGTTCCAGTTCATCACGGGTCCCATCGTACTTCTCCAGAATTAGTCGTTCCTGGATGCCAATCGGATCATCCTCGCGCCATTTCTCTACTTCATCCTTGGTGCGGTAACGCAGAGGATCACCCATGCTGTGGCCTTCAAATCGGTAGGTGATCACTTCCAGGAATTGCGGACCCTCACCGGCCTGAATTCCTTCGATGGCCTTGCCCACAGCTTCATAGACTTCCAGCGCTTCCATACCGTTTACCTTCCAGGCAGGCATGTCATAGGCCAGGGCTTTGGTGACCATATCCGGTGCAGCGGAGGCACGTGCCACTGAAGTGCCCATACCGTACTGATTATTCTCAACGATGTAAATGATCGGGAGGTCCCACACGCCGGCCATGTTGAGCGCCTCGTGGAAATAGCCGATGTTGGTTGAGCCGTCACCCATATAGCATAGCGTTACCGAATCAGTCTCATTGTACTTCTCGGCGAGGGCAATACCGGTTCCCAGAGGAATGTGCCCCCCCACAACGGCATAGCCTCCCCAGTAATTATTCTGTCTTTCGGCCAGATGCATGGAGCCGCCCTTGCCCTTGCTGACACCGGTTGCCTTTCCCATCAGTTCCGCCATGAGATATTTGGGGTCGGAACCGGTAACCAGGGCGTGAGCATGGTCACGGTAGGCGGTGATCACATGATCGCCTTCACGTCGGGCATTGATTGAGCCAACGGCTACAGCTTCCTGCCCGATGTAGAGATGCAGGAAGCCGCCAATCTTTCCAAGCTGATAAAGTTCAGCACATTTCTGCTCGAATCTACGGATTAGCACCATCTGACGGTACCAATCCAACATTGTTTCCTTATCCATTCCAGTCTCCTTCGAAGGTAGTAATCGAGGATAGCTGCCCCTGTTTTCAGGCGGCAACCCTTGAGAGTTTAGCAAATTACGCTATGTCAGGCGACACAGGACAGTGGTGTTGGGATGGTGACTTTGCGGACTCATAGTAAGTGAGCACCCTGGGGTTCCACCTCCAAACTCCATGTTCGAGAGGGCAGCCCGGCGTCGGCGAAAGCGGCCGCCATCGCTCCAGCGATGGCTGTATGGTTCTCCGGGGCGAAAGCAATCAGACTGGGTCCGGCGCCACTGAGCGCAACCCCGGCAGCCCCTGCTTCATAAGCGGCCGCCATCGCTTCCGTCGCACCGGGTATCAGGGGGAGGCGATAAGGTTGGTGCAGCTTATCGTCCATTGCTGTGCGGAGGCAGCCATAGTTGCCGGTCGTCAGGGCATGTACAAGCAGCGCCACGCGGCCGGCATTGTGAATGGCATCCCGTCGGGCCACTGTGTCCGGCAAAACAGATCGGGCTTCCAGGGTGGGGAAGTGGAATTCCGGCAGCGCAACGACGGCTTTCAGCAGGGGCGTCCGGAGGCATTCCAGTGCCAGAGTTTGGTCGCCGTCCTCGACACCGGACATCACCCCCAGCACAAGGCCACCAAGAATTGCCGGAGCGACATTATCCGGGTGGCCCTCAATAGCGGCCGCCATTCGCAGAAGTTCGTGACGGGTTAGTGTGTTGCCTGTTAAGGTATTGGCGGCAAACAGACCGGCGACCACAGCAGCCGAACTGCTGCCTAATCCACTACCAACCGGTACCTGACCCTCCTGCTCGATGGTTAATTGTGCCGGCCACAAACCGGCGCGTTCAAATACCAGGGTTGCGGTCTGGTAGACCAAGTTGCTTGTGTCGCGTGGAATTTTGTTTGCATCCACACCGCTCACCTGAATGGTAAGCGTGGGTCCGTCGTTCGGCCGTTCCGGCTGGAGCTCACCGGTCACGGTCATCTTGACGGTGTTATAGAGATTGAGAGCAATCCCCAGGCAGTCAAAACCCGGTCCCAGGTTGGCGGACGTTGCCGGCACTTCTACAGCGACATGGTGATTGATTGAGGTCATTTCAAGCAGGCATTAATGTCGCGGCAAGTGGGGAAATCGGGCTGCGAATCGTTGGCTGGCGCTTGTCTTTCAGGTATTACGAACTACTGATAGTAGTCACCGGCGCATGTTCCAGGACTGTATTATCTTCCGGTACAACGATTGTAGATTGCTCGTAGGCTAGAACCTGCTCAAAGGCGGCAATGGCGACTTCCAGCATGGACATTTCCGGCTCGCGGGTCGTTAACCGTTGCAACGCGAGATTGGGCTTGGTAATCAACCGGATCAGGGCGTTGTCCTGGTGTTTGGCCGAGAAGCGAAGAAACTCATAGGCAATGCCGGCGACGACCGGTAGTAGGATCAGTCGGGAAGCAATCCGCGCCAGCAAGGGCAGAGGAGGCAGAAAACTGTAAAGCAGGATCGAGATAACCACAACGGTCAGTAAGAACGCAGTCCCACAACGCGGGTGTTCCAGCGGGAAGCGGGCCACTGATTCCGGTGTGAGTTCGGCCCCAGCCTCGTAGGCATTGATTGTCTTGTGCTCCGCACCATGATAGCCAAACAACCGCTTGATATCAGGCATGAAGCCAATGCCCCAGATATACCCAACCAGCAGCGCCAGACGGATTAGACCTTCAATAAGGTTCACGAGAAATGACCTGTCTGTTAATCCCAGCCATCGCTCAATGAGGCTGGCGAGAAACGTGGGCAATACGAAGAAGATGAGAATCGACATGGCGAGAGAAAAGGCCACCATTGTCCATTCAGCCGGCCCCTCAAACACTTTCGACGGTTCTTCACCAGGTTCTGATTCTTCTTCAAGTGCTACGTTAGCTGAGAACATGAGGCTCTTGATACCCAGGCCCAGAGCGTCCCACAGCAAGGTGACGCCACGCACAAAGGGTATCTTTGCCAACCCGCCACCGTAAATACGAGGATCCAGTGGTTCGGTGTGGATGACAATATCGCCGGCCGGGTTGCGGACAGCAACGGATAGCGCGCGCGAGCCGCGCATCATTACGCCTTCGATGACGGCCTGCCCACCATAATTAACCGGAGTCAGTTCCAGTCGTTCAGATTGTGAAGATTGAGTCGGTGATGAACCGTTATGATTTTCAGCCATGTTCGCAATTGTACCTCAGGGTCATAGAGACCCCCTATCAAACCGACCGGTTTCCCAGCCTAAACTCACCCAGCACGTTGTGGCTAGAGCAGGGAGATTAATATGAGCAGTATCCAACCAATAATCAGATAAATGGATAGCCAGCCAAGCGCGTTACCAAGCGTGACGCTGCCCCGGCCGTTTTGGGACAGAGCAGCCGACAGGTTTAGTACCAGGAGCCGCGTTGGGCCTGGCGCAGGGCCAGCAGGCCGCTAACCAGAGCGGGCAGCAGCCCAAGAAGCCCAACCAGCGCCAAATTTATGGGTGTTAAGGATGATTCGATGCTGTCCAGTAAGGGGATAGAACGATCACCCAGCAATGCGGGTAGGATAAGCACCAGGAATGGCACAACATTAAAGGCAACCCCTGCCAATCCCCACATCAGGCTACGATTGGCGGATTTCTCCGCGCCCTCCCGAAGTTCCGGTTGGACGGCTTCAATCGTTAACGGCCGTCCGCAGTTGGGGCAATAGCTGCTGCCCCGTAATGCCGTAGCCTGGCAAACCGAACAACTGATCAGATAGGCTGACCGGTCGGTAAACACATGCGGGTCTACCTTTAGTTCAATGAGCATATTCTGGCGGTTCTTAACCAGCACGCCGGGGTTATCGGGTATGGCAACCTTCGTGGTAGAAACGTCCACTGGTTGGGCCGGATCGTTTTCGTCCACCGTGGTCAGGGATGTGTCCGGTGGTGATATGACTTCGGGCAATGTTGTCGTGGACACATTCGGGCTACCAATCAGCGACTTGGCTTTGGTCAGTACTTCCTGCCGTTTTGCTCTTGTTGCCTGTTGGCGCGCCAGATCAACCCACTGGATGGTCGCGTTAGCGTGAACCCGTCCGCCGTCGCGTACATACGTTGAAATCAGGCGGAGCAATTCCTGAGCTTTTTCTACATCAGGCGCATCTACCTCAATCTGGCTGGTCTGGTCAAAGCCGCGAATGCGCGCCACCACTTCTTGCTTGCGCATCCCCAGCAAACTGGACACCGTTGCCACAATGACGCCACTTTCTTCATCATATGTCTGAAGCGTTGCGCCGATATTAGCCAGAGCGAACAGAGTACTGCGTTGCACAACGGTTGCATTGACCGGGAATGATCTAACTTCGGTAATCATCATTGACGGGCAATTATAGCGAACCGCAGGCAAGAACGCACTGCGACCATGGACAAGAGGGCGAAAGAGTATTCTGTAAGGGTCTTGTAAGCGCAGCGTAATTGATATTAGCGTACAGGTTTGGCATTCTGTTACACATGAAAACCTACCTCATCCTCATATTTATTGTTTTAATGAGCGCCCTCCTAATTGCCTGTAGTCCGCAACTATCCGGAACAGAGGCTTCGGCTGCTACAACGCCTTCTACAGTCGAGACTCCTATCCCAACGGTACCTGCTTCAGTTCCGATGATTGAGCTGGTCGATGCCGGGCCTGCACCGGAGATCACCAACGACACCTGGATTAACAGTGATGAGCCATTGACCTTGGATTCGCAGCGCGGCAAAGTGGTTCTGCTGGAATTCTGGACATTCGGGTGCATTAACTGCCGGCGTGTTATTCCTTATGTGCGCCAATGGCACGACAGCTATGCTGGAGACAATTTTCAGGTAATCAGCATTCACTACCCGGAGTTTGCGTACGAGCGTGAGTATGACAATGTAGTTGAGGCTACCCAGCAGTTCGAGATCGCCTATCCGGTTGCCCTGGACAACGAAGGCCGCACATGGCGGGCTTACAGCCAGCGCTACTGGCCGACGACTTACCTCATTGATAAGGAGGGTCACATCCGCTATAAACATATCGGCGAGTTTCACGAGCAGTCGGCCGCAGAAGCAGAGGCTGCTATTCAAACCTTGCTCGCTGAAATTACCACCAACTGAATCAGGTGGCGTTATGAGGATGAGGTTGTGGCAAGAGGTCGAACCAAGAGCGCAGGTGAGTTAGTTCGGATTGCGGATAGTAATGCAGTACAGGAAGGGGAGTTGTTTCGTGCCTGGATTGGCAAACAACGTATTCTGCTTACCCGCTGGGAAGGTGAAGTCATCGCTATTGATGCCTTTTGCCCCCATGCGGCGGCCGATTTGGGTGAGGGTGCTGTCAGCCGCTGGAAGTTAATCTGCCCCGATCACGGATACTGTTTTGATATTCGCAACGGTAATATCCTCTGGCCTGAAGATGAATATTACCGCCTAAAGCGGTATGAATCGCTGGAAGAAAACGGGTCAGTCTACGTTCGCGCAGACTGACCCACCTAAGATCAAGACCTCAGTTGCGGGCTAGTTTCCCGGTATGACCCGGTACACGCCACCGGTTGTACGGTCCAGCGCATACAGTTCCCCGTTCACATCCTCGCCAAATGAAGTGAGCACCAGATCGCTATCAAGTACCTGGACGGTTTCCCAGCCGCCGGTTCCATCCGGGTAAGTTCGCCAGATTATTCCGGTGCAATAATCTGCGAAGAAGTAATTACCGATCATTTCCGGGTAAGCCTGCCCACGATACACATATCCACCGGTGACAGAACAACCCTGGTCATGCCCGTATTCCGTTATCGGCAAAACAAGGCCGGCTGGATCGCAAGGGTCTGTTGCGTAGCAGTGCAACCCTTCCATAAGGTTCCAGCCATAATTTTCCCCGCCGGTACTGTTCTGTGGTTGGAAATTGATCTCTTCCCACTGATTCTGGCCGACGTCGGCAATATATAGATCTCCGGTTACGCGATCGAAACTAAATCGCCATGGATTGCGAAGCCCATAAGCCCATACCTCGCTTCTGGCTGCGGATTGTTCAACAAAGGGATTGTCGGCCGGGATACTGTAGGCATCGCCTCCATCGCCCACATCCAACCGAAGTAGGGTACCCAGCAAGGTGGCGGGTGTCTGGCCGTTGTTTTGTGGATCCCCCTGGTCACCGCCGTCCCCGAATCCGGCATAAAGATATCCGTCCGGACCAAAGGCAAGCATCCCGCCATTATGGTTGGTATAAGGTTGCTGAACTGTCAATAAGACGACTTCACTTGATTTGTCAGCGATATCGGGATTGTCGGGGCTGACTGAGAAGCGCGAGATGTGGGAGTTTCCGGAATAATCGGTGTAATTTACATAAAATTTACCGAATCCATTCGTGCCTTCCTGCGCATATTGCGGATGAAAGGCAACGCTTAACAAACCCTGCTCGTTTCCTACCGAGCCAACCCGATCCTGAATGTCCAGGAAAGGTTGGTCTACGAGTTGCCCATTCTCAATGATACGAATGCGCCCGGGCTGTTCGACCACAAACATCCGATCATCAAATGCGTGAGTAAGGTAGAGGGGCCTATCCAGCCCACCGGCAAGGACCGGTTCTACGCGGATACTGCTGATGGGTGTTCGTGGTGTAGCTGTCGGCTGAGGTGTTTCAGTCGGTGCGGATAAATCAGGTGTGGGTGTCGCCTCGCCGGGTTCATCGGACTGCACCACAGGAACAAAAGTCTGGGTGGCCGCCGCTTCGACTTGTTGAGGCGGCGGGATAGTCGGGAGCGCTCCGGTTGGCTCCGGCTGCACAGATTCTCCGGTAACAGGTGTGATAGTTATATCGCTTGTTGTAGGAGTGCAGCTACTGAGGAGGGCAGCAAACAGAATGAGAGGGAGAATGTATCGGCTCATAGAACCGCATTATAAGAAAACTAGCCGAAAGCGGAATGCGTTTCGGCTAGTTCTTATTTTTGATTGAGGTTGGGGAATCTGGCTAATTGCGCTCCGCGATTATCACGAATGGTTTATCCATCTCGCCCACGTAATTGGCTTTGGGGCGAATAAGACGGTTATCTGCCAACTGTTCCAGCACATGGGTTGTCCAACCGGCAACACGGCTGATCGCGAAGACGCAGGTAAATTGATCCATCGGCAGGCCAATGGAATAGAGCACGACGGCCGAGTAGTAATCTACGTTGGCAAACAGCTTTCGCTCAATGAAGAAGTCATCCTGGCGGCTTAACTGTTCGATCTCGTAGGCGATATCGTACCACTTACTCTCCCCGCCACTTGAAGCGTATTTCTCAGCCAGCGGGCGTAAAATCCGGGCGCGCGGGTCTTCGACCTTGTAAACACGATGGCCGATACCCATTATCCGGCGGTCAGTAGCGCGGGCATTGTTATACCAATCCGCGACGCTTGTTGCTTCACCGGCTTCCACGAATTGCTCCATGGCTCGTTGGGCAGCACCACCGTGGGACGGCCCTTTCAAAGTGCCGACGGCACTGGTGATGGCTGAGTACAAATCTGAGCCGGTACCGGTAGTAACCCGTGCGGCAAATGTGGATGCATTGAAACCGTGGTCGGCCAGCATGACAAGGTAGGCATTCAGAGCAGCGACTGCATCGGGGTTGGGTTCCTCGCCGTCAAGCATGTAGAGGAAGTTAGCGGCATGACCGAGATCAGGATCAGGAGCAATCGGCTCATTGCCATAGCGGATCCGCTCCCAGGCAGCTACGATGGTGGGCATACTGGCTGTGAGCGCCAACGCCTTGGCCCGCGCCGCATCCAGGCTGACATCATCGGCTGTCGGATCGTACATGCCCAAAGAGCTTACGGCCGTCCGCAGAACAGCCATTGGTTCAGCATCTTTGGGATAATCACGCATCAGATCCAACAGGTCTGCCGGAATATCGCGGTTGGCTTTTAACCGGGCATCAAATTCAGCCAATTGCTCGGCGTTGGGCAAGTCACCATACCATAGAAGGTAAACGACCTCTTCAAAAGACGCATAGGCACCGAGGTCCTGGATGGCGTAACCACGATAAATCAGAATACCCTGTTGACCGTCAACGTAGCTGGAACTCGTATCAGCTACGACGATGCCGGCCAAACCCTTCGATTGATCACTCATGTTTCAGTTCTCCTAAAATAAGGCAATGCAAGTTCTGCTAATACTTACTCGACGGCCGTCCGTAGTCGCTCGCCGTACTGTTTTTCATAATAGTGGCGGAATTCGCCACTCTTTATTTTGCGCCACCACCATTCGTTGTCGCGGTACCACTCGGCCGTTTTGGCGATTGCTTCCTCCGGTGAATGGCGAGGGGCCCATCCCAAATCAGTGATTTTGCCGATATCCAGGCTGTAGCGCCGGTCATGTCCCGGACGGTCAGTGACATGACGAATTAAATCTCGCGGACGATCCAGTGTATCCAGAAGTATTTCGACCATGGTCATGTTTTCGACTTCGATGCCGGTGCCTATATTGTAGATTTCTCCCAGTTCACCCTTGTGCAGCACCAGATCAATGGCCTCACAGTGATCCGTTACATACTGGTATTCGCGCATCTGAGCGGCCGTCCCCGTATACGGGGAGTGGTTCGAAATCAATGGCGTTGGTCGCGAAGAGGGGATGACCTTTTCCCGGATATTGGTACGGCCCGATGTTGTTGGAGCCTCTGGTGATGGTGACAGGAAGGTTGTGGGTGATGAAATAGGCATGAACCATCAAGTCCGCTCCAGCCTTGCTAGCAGCGTAGGGGCTACGGGGATCAACCTTGTCTGTTTCCTTGCTGGATTGTCCCATGGGAATGTGACCGTAGACTTCATCGGTTGAAATCTGGTGAAAGCGTTCCAACTCATGCTCTCTTGCTGCCTCCAGCAAGACGTATGTGCCATAGACGCTGGTCTGGATAAAGGCGTCCGGGTCCATGATGGACCGATCAACATGGGTCTCGGCCGCAGAGTTGACAATGGTATCGATGTTGTGGTCTTGAATGGCTGTCCCAACGCCCACCTTGTCACAGATGTCTCCATGAATAAAGTGGTAACGTGGATCCTCGGTAACCGGAATGAGATTATCCAGGTTACCGGCATAGGTCAGCTTGTCATAGACAATGACCCCTAACTCATCATATTTGGACAGCATGTATTGAACAAAGTTAGAGCCGATGAAGCCGCCCCACCGGTCACCAGAATATTTCTCACAACTCCCTCTGTGTAATGGTGCCCCTCCCAACAGACCTGCTCAGCATGTTTCTCGGCCTGATGTATATGCTGTTTGGTCTTGTCTGCTTGGGGTTATATTGCAGACCGTTGTATCAAAATTAGCGGCTACCTGAATTTTATCTCAATCCGGTTAATCCGTAAATATTGCCCGGTAAGCTGCTTGGATGTTGTTTACTTGTTCTCGGTTACCCATGCCTGAATGAGGCGATTGGCGATGCTGGGTGGCGGCGGTGTGTTGGGTAGTGATCCGACTGTAAACCAGTATGCCTCATCCAGTTCGTTTTTGTCCACGAGTTATCTCACCCCCATTTATGATCGGCCGTGAATGCGACCATTAATGAGTGAGGAAAGGGCCATGGTTGACTGCCTGCATAGCGAATATTGCGTACCATCAACCCCAACCTCTTCGTCAACCTCTGGCTACACATTCTTCGAGTGTTTCGCCCGGCTCAACGAATCCGGCCAGAATACTGAACAGCCCGTTGGGAAAGCGCCGATTACGGGCCAGAAGAATTTCACGCTCGCCATGTGAATTGACGCGTTGAACCCGGACGATCATCGCTGGAGACAACCGGGGATAACTAATCAGGCCGCAATTGGGGCAAACCTTGGCCCGTTCATGCGGTTGATCCTGCGTTGGGGTTCCGCAGCGGCTGCAAAACTGGTGTGTTCGATCCCAATCGGTGACCTGTACGGCCTGCCCCGCGATTTGAAAAAGGTCTTCATTTCCACGATTAAAGAGGGTACGTAATCCCAGAAAAACAGTCCCTTCCGGTGCTATCGCTACTGCATCATTTAGTTCGGCCGTGTAACAGGGTATTTCTCCTTCTGAAGTATGCCAATAACCGAGGAAATGTATGCGTGCAGGAAGCAGATCGGCATCCTCCAGATTTTCGATTGTAGGAACGCTGACCAAAGGGTACTCATCATGAACCAGCAACTCGAAACGACTGAATGCAAAGCATAATGCTTCAGGGGCTGGAGTTGGAGGAGATTCGGTGATCGGGGTGAACGTTCCACTTCCCATATCGCTCACTACGGATACCCTCCTGTTGTGGGTGATGGTGAGGGTTCCGGATATCCGCCTGATGGGGGCGTGTTGGTTGGCAAGCCCGGCGTTGCTGTTTCTCCTGACGCCTCAGTTGGCGTGGCATTGGGGTCAATGGTTGCTGTCAGTGTCGCGTCCGGGGGGGGTGTTCCTTCTTCAGTAGGTAACGGTGTTTCCGGAGTGCCGGGCGTAGCCAACGGCGTAAGCGGCAGGGTTGTCGGTTCACCGGTAGGAGTGTTACCCGGCAGTGGTGTCGTTATATCAAGCGTGGGTGTTGGCGATGAATTAACCGTGTCGGTGATGCCATCCGTTACGGCAATGGTCATTGTTGGTTGAATGGGTTGGACCGTCTGTACGGGAACTGTTGGTTCGCCGGGGACGAATGTTACCTGGGGCCCTGACCCGGATCCGCCAAGCAGCGGGTTCGGCTCTACAATCTTAACCACATCCAGATACCAAACCACGCCATCCGGCGGTTCCTTGCCGCAACCAACCGGCCCGCTGTAGAGCTGCCAAACACCGACCACGGTCATCGCCATGCCCGGTTCAGCCAGACGCAGGATGTTTTCATAGCCTACGGCGTTCAATTGAAGATTGTCGGCCACCAGGCTCCATTCTATCTGGGGGCCTGCATATGGTCGGCAGTTGGGCAGATCGAGCAGTGTGTAGTCACCAGTAGCCTGAATTAGCCTGTTCATATAGTTGGCCGGGTTTTCATTGAGAGCCGCAAATGTGATCTCTTCCGGCACCGAGTTGCTCACACTGGGGGCCGGAACCGCAGTCGGGAAACTAGGGTAAAGCGGCCGTCCCTGATGGAGTGACATATAAACCATCCATCCTGCCGCAATAAGCCCGGCAACGACAAGCAGCCCCAAAATACCCCAGAGCAGGAGGCGCATCCGGGGGGGGGCTTCCGAACCCGTCTCCGGTGGGGGTGGTGTCGATCGTTGTGTAGATGGAGTGGTCATGCAGACTTGATTCTCGCCGGATGTTTCCGGCACATCGGCACCATGGAACACCAGGCCAGCATTCAATGTTAGCCATTCCAATCGGAAACGCAATCTGTAACCAACATCCCGACTCTATTTCTTCTGGTATATCAATTATCCGGGAGATGCTTTACGCAGGATCTACGCTTCCAACCGGCATTATTCTGCATACCCTCTTTCTTCAAGATAGTCGGTGTACCCTCCAAGATACTCTGACAGATCCCCATCTTTCAATTCAATGATGCGGTCGACAACTTTGTCCAGGAAGTAGCGGTCATGCGAGATGACGAGAACCGTCCCCACAAATTCGTCCAGCGTTTGTTCCAGGACTTCGATTGCGGCAATGTCCAGATTGTTGGTAGGTTCATCAAGGACAAGCAGGTTTGGCCGTTGCAGGACCAGCCGGGCCAGTTGCAGGCGGCTGCGCTCCCCACCACTGAGCTTGCCTACCGGCTGCTGCATCTGGTCGTAGCTAAAGAGAAAACGCAGGAGGAATACAACGGCCGCTTCCCGGCTTAGAGGGGCAACTTCCCGCACGGTAGCGATCAGGTCTTTGTTGGGGTCCAATGTTTCTTGCTGCTGGGCGTAATAGCCAATCTTGATACTGGGGCCAACACGAATTTCACCATTGGTGACATCCTCAGGGTTGAGGATGAGTTTGAGCAATACAGATTTCCCAGCGCCGTTCGGCCCGACCAACCCCACGCGCTCACCATGCCAGATGGTTTGGTTCAGGTGATCGAAGGTGGTGTAACCATTTTCAAATGTTTTGCCAACTTCGTTTAGCTCCAAAACCTTGTTGCTTCCCCGCCAGCCGGCCAATTCCAGTTGCATCTTTCGTGCTTCGGCAACCTTCTCGATTTTATCCATCTTGTCCAGCATCTTTTGCCGGCTACGGGCCTGCCGGATGTGGCGTTCGTTGACAACCAGGGATGCCCACAACTCAAAACGGGCAATGGCCGCTTCAATGCGGGCGATTTCCTTTTGTTGGGCGGCATAGAGCTGTTGCTGGCGCAGCCGGCGTATCTCCCGTTCAGTGGAATAGGCCGTATAGTTACCCTGGTAGAGGGTGATTTTCCCGGCGTCCAGTTCCGCGATATTGGTCGCTACCTCATCTAACAGGTAGCGATCGTGGGAGATGATCACCACACAGCCTTCGTAGCTATTGATAACCTGTTCGAGGCGGCGTTTGGCGGCGAGATCGAGGTGGTTATCTGGTTCGTCCAGCAGCAGAAGCTGCGGCCGAAGAACAAGCAGTTTCGTCAGCATAATCAGCTTCTGTTGACCGCCACTTAAATGTTCGATTTGCCATTGCCAGGTGTCATGGTTGAATCCCAGCGCCACAAGCGTCTCCTTGATCCGGCTCTCATAGCTGGGGCCATCCAGCCTTTCGAATTCCTGAAGCAGACGATCCTGCTTCTTCAAATGCCTCTCAAGGAGTGCCGGGTCTTCGTAGACTTTGGGTTCTGACATGCTGTCCGCCAGTGCTTCCAGCTTGAGTTCAATGTCGGCCAATTCCGGTACGGCCGTCATTGCCTCCGCCAGGACGGTTCGTCCCGGTGGTAGGGCAGGCTCTTGTTCCAACCGGGCGCACGTCAAATTAGGCAGGCGGTAGATGTTGCCCTCATCCGGTTCCAGGTCCTGCGACAGTACCCTGAGCAGGGTGGACTTGCCCGCGCCGTTTGGTCCGACAAGCCCAATTCGCTGGTTACGCTGGATCTCCCAACTGAGATCGTGCAAGATCGGCCGCCCGGCAAGGCTTACGGCAATTTTGTCCAGATTGGTCAGTACTTCAGCCATGTTTGTTCCTAAATGTGATGCAAAATAAAAAAGCCGGAGCATTTGTGTGCCCCGGCTGAATAACCTGACGTAACGACGTTTGACTTTACATAAAAATCAAGCGCCGGGCACACCTGTAGAATCACGTCGCGTATCGGATGCCAGCATGTGCAGGATAACGATCTGATTCGTGAACCCATTCAGGTATGCCATGACCCCAAGCATAGCGCGGGGAAGGTTGGAAGGCAAGCGGGCGAATTGACCGGCGGAGTTGAGATAAGGCAGTGAGGGTCAAAAGTGATATACTGCTGGCAAAATGACTTACTTGCGAAGGCTTTTGATTCTCGTTGTACTTGTCATTCCTGTTATGGCGTTGGCGGCTGCCTGTGACATCCTCCAACTGGGAAATGAGGCGCAGCCGACACCGACTCCTACTGCTACGGTATCGGCAACTGCGGCCGCACCCACCGTTCCGCAAATTGACCAACCAGTCACGGTGACTCAACCTGTATCGCAGTTACGTGTGTGGATACCGCCGGAGATTGGGGCTCGCACCCAGGCTTCGGCCGAAGTGTTAGCCAACCAAATTCAGGCCTTTAATACTCGCTACCCGGAACTGGAGATTGTCGTTGAACGCAAGTCAATAGATGGTCCAGGGGGGATTATCAGTTATTTGCGGACCGGTCAGCCGGTAGCACCGGGAATACTGCCGGATCTGATTGCGTTGCCTGCGGAAGATTTAGCGGAACCGGCAGTGCAAGAACTGGTATATCCTTTAGATCCCTTTATTGACGAGGCTAGTTTGGTCGACTTCTACCCGGCCAGTACTGCATATGCCCAGATGGACTCCGGTATCCTTGGCTACCCATTCGCCATCACTGATTTGAGCCATCTGGTTTACGCCTCGGATCTGGTTACCGAAACAGTGCCGTTGCGCTGGTCGCAGTTTATTTCCGGCACGGAAAATACGTTATTGTTGCCGGCTGATAGCCGTGAAGGGGCATTGTTTGGATTACAGTATTATTTGGCAGAAGGTGGAAGTCTTGTCAATGAAGCCGGCCAGCCCGATCTGGAGCTTGACCCATTGGTTAGTGCGCTGGAAAACATTGCCGCAGGAAAACCCAACCTGTTGCAAAGTCATCAGTTGAAGTCTCTGGAAGAGGCCTGGCAACTTTATCAACTGGGTGCCAGTAATCACGTCTGGACACGATCTGATTACTTGTTAGGGGAACGGGCGTTGCTGGAGGGTGATACACCCATTGGACAGGCGGGGCGCGGGTTTGCGGCTGTGCCGGGACCAAATGGACCGTTGGTTCCCCTGACTAATGCCTGGCTCTGGTCAGTTACCACACCGGAAGCTCCCCGTCAGGCGGTGGCTACGGAACTCCTTTTATACCTTACCGAAAGCGAAAATCTTGAGGCGTGGACGGCCGTCAGCCGTGTCTTGCCACCACGTCGTGATGTGGTGGCTACCTTTTCGGAATCAGATCCGTATTTTTCGTTTGTCGGCCAGGAACTGGAGCGAGCCGAAACGTTCCCGGTTGCGGCTACTGATGCGATGATGGACGCGTTGGGTAGCGCCGTGTTTGAAGTCCTGGCGACGGACGATTCGCCTCAAGCCATTGCTGAAAGGACGATCGCTGCGTTCAGACAGTAGCTTCTTTGGCTCGCCGCTGCCAGGCGTGAATCAGGTATAGCCCCCCGGCAATTGCCAGTGGTGAGCCATAGATAAATGCGGCAAAAAGAGGGCCACGCTCCACAAAATTGGCTGCCATGATGGCGACAATGACAGAGCACAAGAGAGCCGCCAGCCCTCCAATCCACTCCCAGCGCCAGGCAGCCAGCAACGCAACCGCGCCAATTGCCAGAAGCACAGCCAGGATAACGCCTGTTTCCAGACTCGAAGATGCAATTGGTGCGACCGCGAGAAATCCGCCACTGAGGATTGCCCGAACATAAAGCGCGGCCGTGATGATTGCCAGTAGGCCAACGATGTGGGCAAAGAAACCTGTCTCATCAAATGATTGTTTCTGAAACTGAGCTTTCATTGCACCGACCTCCAAACGGCGAACAACCCTGGTTCGCCACACAGTTTTGAAGTCCCAGCAGGAATAGCTGAGCACTCCAGATAAAACGCCTCCTGATAACACAGTACAACACGGGGAACCGGGTGGCTAGTGATACATGTCACCCAGCAGCGGTGACATTCTTCGCAAGTTGTCGGATTTAGTGCAGTCCGTCAGTCAGGTGGAGTGTGGGTTCGAGAGCGGGGGTATATTCGGCTGCTGCTGCATAGACCAACAACATCCGGTGGACGATGTTGGCCCAATCGAAGGAATGGGCATAGTCGCGAGCGTTGGCGCTCATTGCGACCCGACACGGTTCGTTCGTCAGCAGTTCAAAGATGCGACCAGCGAGTGCTTGCGGATCACGGCTGGGTACATGAAAGCCGTTGTATCCATCACGGACCAGATATGCCAGACCGCCAACCTCGGAGGCGATTACCGGCCGGGCCATCGCCATGGCTTCCAGCGCGACCATGCCGAAGCTCTCGTAGTGCGAGGGCATAATCACCATTTCGGCCGCCGCATAATAGTTGGGCAATATCTCCTGATCCTTGGCCCCCAGGAATGTCACGACATCGTGGATCTCCAGTTCTTCGCGCAATGTCTGTAACCGGGCCATTTCCTGATCGGGGTCGTCTGCCCAGGGGTCGCCGCCGACAATGGCAACACAGGTATCTTTAACGACTTCAGGATAGCTTGACTTGATCATAGCCATTGCCTGGAGGAGGGTGTCAATTCCCTTGAGCGGTTCGATTCGACCGGCAAACAGGATAACTTTATCGCCGCATGAAATACCAACGCGTTTCTTGGCGATGTCGGCCGGGATCGGATGGAATCGTTTCAGGTCGACTCCCGGCGGAACAACGACTACTTTGTCCATGTCTGCACCATACAGCCAGTTGAGCTGGGCCTGTTCGGCCGGCGTTGCCGCCACAATCCGATCGGCGATGGCGATAACGTGTGACTCACCGTCAATTCGTTCTTGGGGCGCTCGCTCAGACGGCAGGAGGGCAATGCGGTTCTTCATATGACCCAGCGTGTGGAACATATGGACAATGGGAATACCGCCTCCCCATGCATTCCGCAACTTCTCGGCTACCAGACCCGACAACCAGTAATGGCTGTGGATCAGGTCATATTGAATTCCCTCATGTTTGGCAAAGGCAACGACATTCGCGGTGAATTCGTCCAGATAATCTCCAACCTCAGCTACAGGGATCGGCGCTTCCGGGCCGGCCGGTACGTGGATGACCCGTGCGCCACAACCTAGATCGTGGTTCAGGGTAGGTACACAATCATCCTGAGATCGTGTGAAAACATCTACCTGAATACCCTGTCGCGCCAGCTCTGTTGCAAAGTCGCGGACGTAGACATTCATGCCCCCAGTCTTCTTGCCGCCCAGCATAGCCAGTGGGCAGGTATGGACGCTGAGCATTGCCACACGTTTAATCGGCAGGTCCTTGATATAGGCTTGCCAATCTGTGTCAGGTAAGTCATTGAAAAGCAGGTGGTCCATGATTAGTGCACTTAGGCCGAAGGACGTTTCGACAGGGTCAGGCGGTAAATATTTGTGTCCTTGGCACCAAACCGGTACTTATAGCCCTCATTGCCACGAAGGAAATCAAACGTCTTTCTGCCGTCCGAAATAGCTTTTTCAATAGAGGCCGCAGTCAACACAACTCCCAGGCCAAGGGCATTGTACTTGCTGGGGTCCAGACCGGAGTTGTACACCCAAATTCTGTTGTTGTAATCAAAGTTAAACAGACCGGCTGCCTGATCCCCATCAACGGCCGAAAACATCAGTTGCAGTGTACCGGCCGCTTGCGCTGCCTCCGCCACTTCATGAAAGACAGCTCGTCGGCCATCGTTTAGCCAGTCGCGTTTTTCAAATGTACTTTTTTGTAGCAGGTTCAGGAACTCGTCAACCGCTGCGTGAATATCTTCATCCGGTCCAACGACAGTATTTGTAACATCTGCGGCACTTGCTCGCCGCATCTTCCGGTTAAGCTCGCGACGCTGTTTGCTGTCCAGGCTGTCCAGATAGTCATCATACGTTCCCGGTAGGTTAATGATCGGGCAGACCTCGATAATATCTTCTTCGGTTGAATAGTTGCGCTCTGTAGCGATTGTTTTCAGGGCTTCTCGTGTTGGGGATGCTTCCGGTATATTGCACAGTTCAATGTTTGTCCAGGGAGGTAATTCGCAAGCCTCCAGACAGGCCATCACCTCGGACCACACCCAGGCCACATCTTCCTGGGCAGCAATGAGGTCAAGATAATCTGTCTCTTCGACGCAGCCATTAAAGTGCAGGCTGTCTCCGTGATGATACAAGGAGGCGATTCCTCTAAGCTCGCCAGCATCATCCCGTGTTACAAATGTATACAGCCGGGCATCGGCCGGATGGAGATTGGTCCACCACGATTTTTGGTAGGCTAGTGTTTGGAACGGTGTGTCAGTCGCGCCCCGTTGGGCCAGGCTGTCCCAATCGGCCGCCAGCTCGGTAAATGCCGACGGGCCTTCAATACAGATAGTCGCCATCATGTCTCCCATTAAACTATTATCTAATTGATGATTATAACCACACCGTGAGAGTTTGGGGATTGGAGAATCATCAGAAAACGGACCCGCGTATCAGATTAAACTGAGCCATAAACGGCCGCTTCGCGCAGCAAGCTCCAGTGCCGGGCTGCCGGATACCGTCGCTATCTCCTGGGAAATGACTGATACTTCGTGAAGTGGGGGAGCTGGGCTTCAGGCAGAGAGAGTTTGCGGCAAATCGCTCATATTAAAGGCGACCAGCGCTATGTTATCCCCGAATTGTCGCTTATAGGCGATAGCTTCGTTGGTTGCGGCCAACACTTCAAAGTCACCGCGCCGCAAGGCAATATGATCATGGCGGATGGCTATCAACTGCTTGACAGTGTTCATCAAGTCCATATCCCATTGTTCCTGATCATCCAGGGGAAGGCACCACGGCAGAAGGGGTCATTGCGGCCGACAAGACCAATTTCATCGCCGTAGTAAATGTTTGGCGCGCCAGGGACCGTCATCTGGCACAGGAAGGCCAGCTTGACCGTGTTGACATCGTCATTCGCCAGGGTGAGCAGGCGGGGGGTATCGTGGCTGCCCAGCATATTGAGTTGGGCTTGCACAATCGGGGCTTCGTATAGCGAGTTAAATACCTTGTCCAACTCTGCCCCAAATTCAACGGCTGTCAACGTGGGCATTTCACCATAGCCCATGGGTCGCGTTTGGGCTCTGTCAAGCGCGTCGCCAATCATGTAACCAAACACAGCCCGCGTAAGCAGATAGTTCATCTGCCCGTCAAATTGATCGCCTGCCAACCAGCGTTGGGCAGGGAACCATAGTTCGCCGACGATATAGGCTTCCGGGTTGATGGCTTTGCATCGTTGGCGGAATTCCTGCCAAAATGAATCGTCGTCTATCTCATAGGGGACATCCAACCGCCAGCCATCAATCCCCTTGTTTAACCAGAAGGTTGCCACATCGAAGATGAACTCGCGGACTTGTTGATTGTCGGTGTTGAGTTTGGGTAAGGAGGAAATTCCCTCCCAGCCGGTATAGTTAGCCGACCCCGGTCCATAGGGAGCAATCGGCCAGTCCTGAACGTGGAACCAGTCCACATACGGGGAGTGGGATCCCCATTCCATCACATGGGCAAACGGGTAGAATCCTCGGCCGACATGGTTAAAGACGCCATCAAGAACAATGCGAATATCCCGTCGGTGGGCCTCGGCAAGAAGCCGGTCGAATGTTTCGTTTGTTCCCAGGATTGGGTCAATCTGAAAGTAATCAAACGTGTTATAGCGATGGTTTGATCCGGCGCTGAATATGGGATTGAGGTAGAGCGCAGTGATACCCATATCGCGCAGGTAATCCAGGTGGTCAATGATGCCCTGTAAATTGCCACCCTGGTAACTATAGGGTGTCGGGACGCTACCCCAGTTATCAAACGGTTCACGCCGGGCCATTGGCAACGCATCGGCCGCTTCCTCACTGCGGGCAAAGCGGTCGGGGAAAATCTGGTAGAAAACAGCGTCCTTAACCCATTCAGGGGTGGAAATGCTCATGGAGTCTCCTTCATACTTTGGTCAATGATATAATTCATAGGCTGGAATCGGCCGAGATTGCCCTCAGGAAGAAGCCGATCTCTTTCAGCAACAGGATAATTGTATTTCACTCTGAGGCTTTTCGGATATCTATATTTGTTATGACTGTAGAAAAGACGCTTGCCATGAAGGTGTTGGAAGGGAAGAAAGTGCCCTATGAGGTGGTGACCTTCCCCGACGATATGCATGATGCGGAGCAAATTGCGGAGCTGTTGGGTGTGGAGCCTGAACTGGTCTTCAAGACGCTGGTGGTAAATCCTCCTGCTGCGGGACAGAAGCCCTTGCTGGTGATGGTTCCGGCCAATCGCCAACTGGATCTCAAGCAACTGGCCGCCGCATTGAAGGCCAAGAAGGTACGCATGGCCGCCCACCGTGAAGCCGAGGAGATGACCGGCTTGCAGGTGGGGGGAATATCGGCTCTGGCGTTACTCAATCGGGGATTTACTGTTTATCTGGATGAGAGCGCCAAAACCCATGATGCTGTCTATGTGAGCGCCGGGAAGCGGGGAATCAACCTCAAGGTCCCGGTCAGGGATTTGATCAAGGTAACAGGCGCTCGCCTGATCCACGTTGCCGAATAGCGAGCAATAAAAAGCGCCTCCATCAAATCTGGTGGAGGCGCTGAGCAACAACTGAATCATCGGTGACGACTAGAACAGCCCCCAGTCACCACCGGCCCCTTCTTCCATCATCGAAGGATCCCAAAGTTCCGTACCAATATCCACGTTCACGCCACCCGGCATTACCGAGTTGCCCACAATGCGAACCTGCTCAATGAGCTGTGGTCCATAGGGGCAAAACGGTGTGGTTAGAATCATCGTGATGGTGGCCTGCTCTTCCTCAGGTTTGATGTCTATATTGCGTACCAGGCCCAGTTCAATGATGTTTAACCCGATTTCGGGATCGTAGACCGACCGTAGGGTCTCAAGCAGTTCTTCTTCCTTGTTCGCAATCATCATCAACCTCTTGTTGGTTTTTCTATAAGGGTTACCCAGCAACCAGTTCTAGTGCCAACTCCGGCTCCGCAACATTCTCAACAGTGAACTGGCAACAAGCCTCACCATTCAGCATACAACTCTGTTGCTGTACAGGAACCTCAAGTACACCCAGTATCAATTGTTTGTCAAAGTGACAAATCTCGGCATGGTTGTTGCCGACTGAGATATAGGGGCAACTGTACTCGATCAGGGTGTACCCATCCTCAGTTTGTTCCCACTTGGACAGGAAACCCTCCTCTGTAAGGAGTTTCACCAGGTAATCCAGACGTTTTTCTATCTCCAGGTGCTCAAACTCGCCGCGATGTTCTTCCAGTACGGAGTCGACAACACCCTGAAAGACTTCCCCGATTACGCCTTCCGGAAGGCGATCCTTCATCTCGGTCAGTAACCGGCTGGTCAGACGAACGTAACGCTTGGGAAAAGCTCCTGCCCGCGCTCGCTGATCGAGTAGACGTAGTAAGGACGGCCGACCTTGCGCCGAACGCTTTCAGCCTCGATTAGCCCATCAGCCTGCAAGGCATTGAGATGGTGACGCACGGTAACGGGTGAAACATCGGCCGCTTCGGCCAATGCCTCAACGGCAATTTGGGGAGATAGCTTAATTGTATGCAGAATAACTTCTCGCGTACTCTGCTTTCTTTGTTCGCTCACCGTTTAGTTCCTCGCCCAAGTGGTGCCTGTATAAGTCCAATAGTTAGTCATCGGCACGCACTCATACTCGTGGCGATTATAGCAATCAGGCAAGGGGGTGTCAATTTCGAACATTTTTATCATTTTTATGATATTTATTGACGCTTCTAGGGGGCTATGTTATAATCCTGCCTGACTAATCAGAGTAAACCACACCACCTAACGCCCCCGGCGTCACAGGAGTAAATTACAAAATGACTGCTGCTTTGGAAATCAAGAACCTGCATGCCGACGTCGGTGAAAACCGAATTCTGAAAGGCATTGACCTGCTTGTTAAGCAGGGGGAAATCCACGCATTGATGGGTCCTAATGGTTCCGGAAAGAGTACACTTGCTTATACACTGGCCGGACATCCGGCTTACGAACCCACCGCAGGGCAGGCAATCTTCGGCGGCGAGGATTTGCTAGATATGGACGCTGATGAGCGTTCACGCGCCGGTCTGTTTCTGGCCTTTCAATATCCGGTATCAGTCCCCGGCGTTACGCTTGCCAAGTTCCTGCGCCAGGCAATCAACAGCCGCCGGCAGGCTATTAACCCGGAAGATCCGGGTATTTCCATTCCGGAATTCCGTCGCTTGTTACGCGAGAAAATGGACCTGTTGGGTATCGACCAGAAATTTGCCGGTCGTTACCTGAACGAAGGCTTTTCCGGTGGCGAGAAGAAGCGTGCCGAAATCCTGCAGATGGCAATGCTGGACCCCAAGATCGCCATTATGGATGAAACGGACTCCGGCCTCGACATTGATGCCTTGCGCATTGTCGCTGAAGGCGCCAATCGCCTGCGGGATATAAACGACATGGGTATGTTGGTTATTACCCATTACCAGCGTATTTTGAACTATATCAAGCCGGACTATGTCCACATTATGCTGGACGGCCGTATCGTGGAGAGTGGCGGCCCCGAACTGGCCTTGCACCTCGAAGAAAGCGGGTACGATTGGCTGCGTGAGAAATACGGCAGCGCCGAGGAGGTGACTTCCTGATGGCTGACCTGATCACTGAACAAGACCTGTCTGAAGAGGAAATTGTCGCCGGAGTTAATGAGGACTACGCTACCAAGTACGGCTTCGCCGATGCCGAGGACTACGTCTATAAAGCCGAACGTGGTTTGAATGAAGATGTCATCCGGGCGATCTCGGCGCGAAAGAACGAACCGGAGTGGATGCTGGATCTGCGCCTGAAGGCGTACCAGCATTTCCTGGAACGGCCGATGCCCGACTGGGGTGCGGATCTGTCCGGTATTGATTTTGAGAATATCTTCTACTATATCAAGCCCAGCGAACGACAGGGCGATGACTGGGAAGATGTTCCCGGCTACATCAAGGATACCTTCAACAAGCTTGGTATTCCCGAAGCAGAGCAAAAATTCCTGTCCGGTGTGGCTGCCCAGTATGAGTCTGAGGTGGTCTACCATAACATCAAGCAGGATCTTGAATCGAAGGGTGTTGTTTTCCTGGGTATGGACGACGGTTTGGCCCAGTACCCGGAACTGGTTAAGGAATACTTCTCGACCATTATCCCCTACAACGACAACAAATTTGCAGCGCTGAATACGGCCGTCTGGTCCGGTGGTAGCTTCATCTACGTACCGCCGGGTGTACATGTCGAAATGCCCTTACAGGCTTACTTCCGCATTAATGCCAAGAATGTCGGTCAGTTTGAGCGTACCTTGATCATCATTGATGAGGGTGCTTATTGTCACTACGTGGAAGGATGTACGGCCCCGATTTACTCCTCCGACTCACTGCATGCAGCCGTGGTGGAGATCATTGTAAAGAAAGGCGGCCGTTGCCGTTATACGACCATTCAGAACTGGTCCAATAACGTCTACAACCTGGTGACCAAGCGTTCTGTGGCCGAGGAAAACGCCACCATGGAATGGGTTGACGGCAACCTCGGTTCCAAGGTGACCATGAAGTACCCGGCTGTTTACCTGACCGGGGAAGGCGCACACGGAGAAATCCTGTCCATTGCCTTTGCCGGGAAGGATCAGCATCAGGACGCGGGGGGCAAGGTTGTCCATCAGGCTCCCAATACCACAAGCCGAATTATCTCCAAATCCATCAGCAAGGCCGGCGGCCGTTCTTCGTACCGTGGGTTACTCAAAATCGCTGACGGCGCGGTGAATTGCCGTTCCAATGTGGTCTGTGATGCCCTGCTGCTGGACGAGCACAGTCGTTCGGATACCTATCCGTATATTGAGATTAACGAACAGGACGTTACCGTCGGTCATGAGGCGTCAGTCAGCAAGGTCGGCGAAGAGCAACTGTTTTATCTGATGAGTCGCGGTATCCGTGAGGATCAGGCAAACGCCATGATCGTGAACGGATTTATCGAGCCGCTGGTCAAGGAACTGCCGATGGAGTACGCCATCGAAATGAACCGTCTCATCCAGCTTCAGATGGAGGGTTCCATTGGCTGAGTTAGCCCATTTTACACGTGACGCGGTCCGGGAGTTATCGGCCGCTTTGAACGAGCCGGAATGGATGCTGGAAAAGCGCCTCCAGGCGTTTGATGTCTATGAAAGCCTGCCCATACCTTCCAATCGTGAGGAGGCGTGGCGTCGCACAGATATTCGCCGGTTCAAGATTGATGAGTTTGGCCCATCGCTGAACGGCAATGCCACGAGTGGCGCAGATGTGCCGGATTACCTGGGTGCCCAATTGACGGATGACGTCCCCGGTGGGGTGTTGGTTCAGGTCAACGGGATCACCAAGGAATATGCCCTGAGTGATGCCCTGAAGGAACAGGGTGTCATTTTCTGTGATATGCACACGGCCGTTCAGGAACACGGCGAACTGGTGCGCAAGCACTTTATGACTGAATCTGTGCTACCCACAGACGGCAAGTTTGCTGCGCTGCACGGCGCTTTCTGGCGTGGCGGGGTTTTCCTGTACGTCCCGAAGGGCGTTACCGCAGCAGCTCCCTTGCATAGTGCGTTGTGGGCCACCAACGGCCGAACCTTTACCCACACGCTGGTTGTCGTGGAACCGAATTCCGAGGCGACCTTCATTGACGAGTATGCCTCACCGGTGGACGGTGAAGGGCAGGCTCTTCACAACGGTGTCATTGAACTGCTCGTGCGCGATTCAGGAAGCTTGCATTATGCATCCTTGCAGGATTTCGGGAAAAACGTCTGGCAATTCAACCATGAACGTGGCCGTATTGGCCGGGATGCCCGGCTGGACTGGATTACCAGCGTTATGGGAACTCGCCTGACCAAGGCCTTCCAGACTTCAGAGCTGGACGGTCCCGGCGGCTGGGTCCGCATGTCGGGTATATTCTTCACCAACGGCCGACAGCATGTTGATCTTGATACCGAGCAGAACCATAATGCACCGGATACAACCAGCGACCTGCTTTACAAGGGCGCACTGAAGGACAAGTCTCGCTCCGTATGGCAGGGCATGATTAAGGCATTGCCCGGTTCCCAGCGCATTGACGGCTTTCAGGCCAACCGTAACCTGATGCTGGATCGGGACTCGCGCGCGGATTCAATTCCCGGCCTGGAGATTCAGGCTGACGATGTTCGATGTACCCACGCTTCCACTGTGGGTAAGCTGGATGAGGAAGAAGTTTTCTACCTCATGAGTCGCGGAATATCTCACCCCGATGCTGTTCGCATGGTGATTCAGGGTTTCTTTGACCCGGTCATGGAACGCATCCCGTTTGAGGGAGTCCGCACTCGAATCTTTGATCGCATTCTGGAAAAGGTGGGCTAGCGAACTAGTCTTTCCGGCCCGGCGATTTTCCTGCCAACCACAGAAACCATTCTCCCGCCGGTTGTCACGCCTGGCGCACGTTTCCGAACGAGTGCATGGGCAAGGCAACCGGCGGTTGTCGTCTCATAACAAAAGGAGACAAAAATGGCTACGAATGAATATTCTCACCCGAAGTTTTGGTCAGCACGCAGTGGGTTGCCGACCACCTGAACGACACAGACACCGTCCGCTTGGTGGAATCGAATGAGGATGTGCTGCTTTACAGCACAGGCCATATCCCCAATGCTGTGCATATTGATTGGGTTGCCGATCTGAACGATGCTATCCGCCGAGACTATCTGAATGAGGAACAGTTTGCTGCGCTCATGTCGCGCAACGGTATCAGTAACGACACCACCGTCATATTCTATGGGGACAAAAACAACTGGTGGGCAACCTACGCATTCTGGGTTTTCAAGTTATTCGGCCATTCCGACTGCCGAATTATGGACGGTGGCCGTCAGAAGTGGATTGATGAAGGGCGTGAACTGACCACAGAGAAACCGTCATTTCCCGCCACCACTTATACGCCTGCATCCCGAACTGATTACAAGATCCGTGCTTTTCGTGACCAGGTCTTGCAACACGTGATGGCTGACCAGCCGCTGGTCGATGTGCGCAGCCCGCAGGAATATAGTGGCGAGTTGCTGCATATGCCCGGCTCGCCCCAGGAAGGGGCACTGCGCGGCGGTCATATCAAGGGCGCTGTCAACGTTCCCTGGAGCAAGGCTGTAGCTGAGGACGGCACCTTCCGACCGGTTGATGAGCTGCGAGGGCTGTATGAAGAAGCGCAGGGCCTTTCGCCTCAAGATAGCGTCATTGCCTACTGCCGTATCGGTGAGCGCAGCTCCCATACCTGGTTTGTACTGACCTACCTTTTGGGCTATCCTAACGTCCGCAACTATGATGGCTCCTGGACTGAATGGGGCAATCTGGTTGGCGTACCCATCGAAAACCCATCAAAGAACTGAACCATATGTTGAACGTTGAGCGTGTTCGGGCAGACTTCCCAATTCTGTCCATAGAAGTTTATCCGGGCGTCCCGCTAATCTATCTGGATAGCGCCGCTTCGTCCCAAAAGCCACAGGTGGTTATTGAGGCGATGGATGACTACTACCATCGCTACCATGCCAACGTTCATCGGGGGGTTCACCGGCTGAGTGAGGAAGCTACCTCTGCTTATGAAGGTGCGCGAGCGGATATTGCCCGTTTCATCAATGCGGCCGATGATGCTGAGGTTATCTTTGTCGGCAATGCCACCGAAGGATTCAACCTGGTGGCAAATACCTGGGTGCGAACCAACCTGCGACCGGGGGATGAAATACTCCTGACGGAGATGGAGCACCATGCCAATATTGTGCCCTGGCAGCTCATTGCCGAGCAGATTGGGGCGGTTATCCGTTACCTGCCCTTTACCTCGGAGGGCTTGCTCGACCTCACCCAACTAAATAGTTATTTGACGCCGCGGACAAAGCTGTTCTCGTTCACGGCCGTTTCCAATGTGCTGGGCACCGTAAACCCGGTGCGAGACCTGGTGGATGCCGGACACGCGGCCGGTGCCCTGGTCATGGTGGATGCAGCCCAGGCCGTGCCCCATATGCGCGTGGACGTTCAGGACATGGACGCGGATTTCATAGCCTTTTCTTCCCACAAGATGTGTGGCCCGACCGGCGTTGGGGTGCTGTGGGCACGCCGGGAACTGCTGGAAGCCATGCCGCCGTTCATGGGTGGCGGCGATATGATCCGCCGGGTGACCTTGGAAGGTTCCACCTGGAATGAATTGCCGTGGAAGTTTGAGGCCGGTACCCCGCGCATTGCCGAGGCGATTGGTCTGGGAACGGCCGTTCGCTATCTCACTGAAATCGGTATGGATGATGTCCATGCCCATGAGCAGTTTATTACGAACTACGCCATGGAATCGCTAAGCGAGATACCGGGGCTGACCATTCTGGGACCACGTGGCGCACAGCATGGGGGCCTGACCTCCTTCACGCTTGACGGTGTACACCCCCACGATATCGCCGAAATATTGGACAAGGACGGCATTGCTATCCGCGCCGGACACCACTGCGCCATGCCCCTGCATCAGAAACTGGGCATCTCTGCCTCGGCGCGGGCCAGCTTCTATTTACACACCACAACCGAAGAGATCGACGCACTGACACGCAGCTTGCACCGTGTTCGCGAGGTGTTTAGACTATAAGCACACTCGACCGATCATACTCTTGGTGCGAGGAAAGGAGCCGTCCTCATGGACCCCGGGATCTACCGCGAACAGATCATTGACTTATACGAACACCCGCTGAACTATGGCGAATTAGAGGACCCCAACTTCACCTATGAAGATGATAATCCCCTTTGCGGCGACGTCATTCGTATTGATGTGCGTCTGGACGATGACGGCCGTGTGGCCGAGATCGCCTGGAGCGGTGATGGCTGCGCCATCAGCCAGGCCTCCGCGTCCCTGCTGACTGAAGAGGTTAAGGGTCTAACACTTGACGACGTCAAGGCTTTTCCCAAAGAACAATTGTTAGAACTCATTGGTGTACCTCTGAGCATGGCGCGCGTTAAGTGTGCCCTCCTGTCACTTAAAGTATTGAAAGCCGGGGCTTACGGCATCCCGGATTCAGACGTCTTGCATCCATGACCGAATTTATTCGCGTAGCCAGTGTGGATGACATCAAGCCGGGGGAGCGCCTCTGGGTGGACCTGGAAGAGGAGATGGTCATCATCTTCAATGCAAACGGCACGTACTACTGCATTGCCGATTTGTGCAGCCACGATGGCGGTCCATTAGAGGACGCCGACCTCATTGGTTGTGAAGTAGAGTGTCCCCGTCATGGCGGCCGATTTGACATTCGCACCGGCAAACCGACCGCACTTCCGGCCATTGAAGCCATCCCTACCTACGAGGTGAAGGTTGAGAATGGCGAGATATACGTTGAAGCGCCTGAGGTGTGGTAGCTTCTGTGAGTGAACGGCAGAGCCCCCGTTCGACCTATTTCCCCGCCCATTGCGGAACAACATTCACCAGATAGCCATTTTCTGCCAACACGTCTAGCTCATCCGATCCGTCAGCTACCAGTTGCCAAATGGGGGACAGGGGCTGTGTGGAATCGGGGGCCGTGTCCAGAAGTAGATAAGCCCCATCAGGTGACCAGAAAAGGCGGTTCAGCGGAGAGAATGCCCCGACCGGTTTAGATAATACTTTTCCCCAATGCACATCACCCGTTGCTGCATTTAGGACATACAACCGGCTTTCCTCGGCCGACGCAGTGCAATTCAACAGGAAAGCCAACCATTCCCCATCCGGTGACCAGGCCCAGTTGCGGTTATCAAGGGCCGCTTGCAGGCAGACTTCATTTGTGGGGAGCTCGTAGATCATCGATCCATCTATATCACCGACTTTGCCAGAGCGATACAGTATCCATCGGCCGTCGGCCGAAACGTCCTTAACCGGTTCCGTATAGGTAATGGTCTGCTGATCCTCCGTCAGGGAGTAGAGCCGAGAACCCATATCCGGCTCGATGGTTTTTATCAACAGTCGGCCGTCTGCGGTCCACTCGATCATCTCTGCGGTGTCGGCGTGGGTGGGTAGTGTATATGTGCCAATATCAAATGCTTTGCTACCGTCCAGTGCAGAAAGCCAGACGGTGCAGCACGGGTCACTTGTATCGGTCTGGACCAGAACGATGTGCCTTCCATCAGGCGACCAGGCAGCGCCAATCAAGCCTTCAACAACCCCCGGGTCGAGTACTGTCCCGTCGTAAGTGGGAATCTGACTGCATGCCTCAGAAGCTGACTCCAACGAGTAAACACATAGCCCGTTCTGACCCAGAAAGGCGAAGGCTACGTTATTTGGCGACCAGGTGGGTGAAAGGCGGGATTGACCGCTGCCTGTGGCGATGAGGCTACCGGTGGTAGCCTCAAACAGTTGCCAGCGGCTCGTTGCCTCGTCCATCGCGGAATATTCAACTAGCCAACGGCCGTCGGGGGAAACCTGAGGTGGATTGGTATCAAAGTGGGCTTTGGGGTCTTCGCCGACACCGGTGACAGGTATGGAGGACACGATGTTACCAGCGGGCACATCCGCACGCGCCAGACGGCCGTCTTGATAAAAGAGGACGGCAGCCGACCCTAGCGACAAAGACTCCGGCGTGGCTATGAAAGAAGTTCCGGCATCCAGCATGAATGTAGTCAGAATGGCATCAGCCTCTGCCTGTACGTTGTCCGGTATGATTGCGCCCTGATCAGGGTCCCGGTTGGACACGAGAGCCAAACTGAAGAGAAGATCGTCACGCGGGATCGCAGCCGTGTAATTGTAATGTACCGCTTGCACAACATCGTTGTAGATTCTCGCCGTTCGCTCCACTGCTTCACCCAAAAACGGCACGGTTCCTTGAGGAACGAAATCCCCGGCAGCCCCACCATAAAGCTGAAGATCTGTGCCCTCACCAAGCTGTTTGAATTTGATTCGCAGGGCAATTGCCATTTCCTTGTAGGCAAGAGAAAGGGAGTGATTATCCCCTTGAGGATGCTCAATCAGCGTCCACGATTCAGACGGATAACGGAAAGAGAAGCCGTAATAGGTGTTGTGATAAGTCGCCCAATTCGCGCCGGGAGTAACCTGCGGAGTTATGGGTGAAGCTGTCTCAGTTGGGATTGCAGTTTGTGTGATGGCGATGTCTTTTGTCGGTGTTGATGGGCTGGATTGGTCGGGGGTATGTGCTGCATCTGGCGAGTCCTCCAGATGGGAGATTGCTGTAAGCGACGGAAGAGAACTGTCGTTGACCTCCGGAGTCGCTGCAATTCCCTCAGATCCCGGTTGCTGACACCCGCTTGCCAGAAAGAGTAAGCTACCGATCAGTAGCTTGTGGGCGAAACGCATAACGATAGCTCCCTCTTGACTAAGAAACCCGCCAGAACTACCCTCAGTATAGATCGTGAGGGAGGAGCGTCAATAAGTACTAATTCTTGAATCTGTATAGAAATTAAACTGTGTAAAAAGCTCAGATTGACAAGGGCGCGTGCTTCGCCTATAGTTGCGCGTCATAGAACAAATATTTCAGTAAGCCGCTATCGCTTACTACCCCAGGAAACATGGAAGTCGGATTAGTTAAGCAAATCAATATTGAAGGTGAGATGCGCGAGTCGTATCTCAGTTACGCCATGAGCGTTATTGTGTCACGGGCGCTGCCTGATGCCCGCGACGGACTCAAACCTGTGCAGCGGCGTATTCTCTACGCCATGTATGATATGGGCCTTCGCCCCGATGGATCGTTCAAGAAGTCGGCCAGGGTGGTCGGTGAGGTGCTGGGTAAGTACCATCCTCACGGCGACTCGGCCGTTTATGATGCGATGGTGCGCATGGCCCAGGATTTCTCCATGCGCTACATGCTCGTGGACGGGCAGGGTAACTTCGGGTCCATTGACGGCGACAATGCCGCGGCCATGCGTTACACCGAAGCGCGCATGTCGCAGATGGGCTACGATCTGCTGGCGGACATTGGCAAAGACACGGTTGACTTTGGGCCGAACTTTGACGAGTCGTTGACGCAACCGACGGTACTGCCCGCGACCACACCGAACCTGTTGGTCAATGGTTCATCCGGTATTGCTGTCGGTATGGCGACCAGTATCCCCCCGCACAACCTCGGTGAGGTTGTCGCGGCACTGGTCTATATGATCGATAACTGGAAGCGTCTTGATGATATCAGCGTCTCAGACCTGATGAAGTTCATTCAGGGGCCGGACTTCCCCACAGGTGGGATTGTTTATCGGCATCGGGACGGCAACGAAGACTCCGATGCGTTGGCTACCGCGTACGCCACCGGACGCGGGCGAATTACCGTCCGGGCCAAGGTCCATATCGAACAGATGGGCCGCAACAAATCCCGCCTGGTTATTACTGAGCTGCCCTATCAGGTGAACAAGAACAACCTGATGGGCCGGATTGCCGATCTCCACCGGGACGGCAAGATCGAGGGATTAACTGACCTGCGGGATGAATCTGATCGGCACGGTTTGCGCATTATTATCGAGATGACGCGAAATGTGGAAGCCGACGCTGTTCTGGAAGACCTGTATCGCCTGACACCGCTCAAGTCCACATTCAGCATTGCCTTGCTGGCCCTGGTCGATAACGAGCCGCGTGTATTGACCCTGAAGCAGGCGCTCCGCGTTTACCTGGAGCACCGGTTAGAGGTCATTCGCCGCCGCAGTGAGTATGATCTGGAAAAGGCCCGTCAACGGGCCCATATTCTGGAAGGCCTGCTGATTGCTCTGGATAACCTGGATGAGGTTATAGATATCATCCGGCGCTCACGGACAGTGGATACGGCGCGCGATAATCTGATGAAGCGGTTTAAGCTGTCGGAAATCCAGGCTCAGGCGGTTCTTGACACAAGGTTACGGCGTTTAGCCGGGATGGAACGAAGGCTGTTACAGGAGGAGTACAAAGAGAAAATTGCACTCATCAAGAGCCTGGAAAAATTATTGTCCAAACCCCAACTGATGCGCGAGGCTGTTAAAGAGGAACTGATCGCGGTCAGTGAAAAATTCGGGGACAAACGACGCACTCAGATTATTTCCGGTAGCCATTCAGAGAATGGTGCAGCGGGTGGTTTGATGCCGGACGAAGATGTTTGGGTCCAGGTCGGCGAGCAGGGAACCATCAGCCGGACCAGCTCATCGGCCGAGATCAACATTGCCCGCAAACCTGCTGAACTCCCAATTGCTATACTGAAGGCCAGCACGAGAGATGTCTTGTATCTGTTTTCGGCCAGCGGACAGGCGATTGGTGTACCTGTATTCCAGTTACCGGAAGCAGACGATATCGGTGATGGTAGCCACTGGTCAGCTTTTTCGGCCTTGCGAAAAGATGAACATCTTGTTGCGGCACTGGCCCTGTCGGACGATGATAGTGAGGAAGATGACGAAGCATACCTCTTCCTGGCGACGATTGGTGGTGTTGTCAAACGTATCCGGCTGAGTGACTTGCCGGGTATTACCTCGGAATCATTCGTTGTGATGAACGTTGCTGAGGATGATTCCCTGGGGTGGGCGATGCAAACCTCCGGTGATGACGAAATCTTCCTGGCGACGGCCGCCGGTATGGCGATTCGGTTTAAGGAAGACAGCGTACGGCCGATGGGGCTCCCGGCGGCCGGAGTCCTGGGCGTCAAGTTGGGCAGCGAAGAGGATGGTGTGACGGCGGCCGATATTGTGCAACCGGACGCCCACCTTCTGAGTATTACTGATAACGGTATGGCGAAGGCCACACCGGTTGACGATTACCCACTGCAAAACCGATACGGTCAGGGAGTTATCAATGTCCGATTACCGAAAGGCGCGACTGAGGTGGTTACAGCAACGGTTGTAACAAATCGAAGTAATCTGATAATAACGACCAGCAATGGCACCACGAAGAAGCTATACTTGAGAGATGTGACCATGGGCGGCCGGGCTGTAAAGCCTGCGGTCGTGCTGGCCCTGGCTCTACGCAACCGGGTGACAGGCGTTGTCCCGGTTGGTGGAAATGTGAATAATAGAGACCGTAAGAATACCAAGAAACAGAAGGCGAAGTAGACGAAGGCCAAATCGTCGTAGCGAGCCGTTGGAGTGGCAAAATGAACTTTCGTGACGAATGGGTTGAAGCTGAGGACGGGAAACGTTTTATCTTTACAGTTGAGATGCAGCGCCGATTGAGCGAAGCAGGGCTGCCGGTTGAACCGTCATCCCTGAATGATCTGGATATGAGTGCTCCTTCCGAACCGGTTGATCGTGGTTCGGATCGGCGTGAATCACCGCAACAGGAGATCGTTGGCCCGGAAACGATTCAGATCGATCCGCAAACCGGCAAGTATATCGGGATGCTCAAGTGGTTTAATACGAAGAAGGGGTATGGCTTTGTTGTGCGCGGGGCCGGTGAAGAAATATTCTTCCACGGCTCTAACTCGGCCGTTGATCCGGGAACCCTTGATGAGGGTCAATGGATTCTCTATGATGTTGAGGAGACTAACAAGGGACCGGAAGCGACAGATGTCGAGCCATATGAAGGCGAAACACCATAGCATTTCAACAAAATATATACTGAACTAAAAACAGCGCGATCAGGAATTCCCTGATCGCGCTGTTGCTTTTTCTGAAACTGTCGCAGATAGTTTGCTCTAGTTATTACCACTCCATGGACCAATCGTGGGTCCAATGCATCTCGCAGTCCGTCACCCAGTAAGTTAAACGCCAGTACGGTGATCATAATCGCCAGGCCGGGCAGGAAGACGAGGTGCGGCGCTGTAAACACCTGATTGCGTTCGATAGCCAGCATTGAACCCCACTCCGGCGTCGGTGGCTGCGCACCCAGGCCGATGAATGACAGAGCGGCCGTATCCAGAATAGCCGTGGCAATTCCCAACGTCGCCACAACAATCAGCGGGGGCAGGGCGTTCGGTAAAATACGGCCGAACAGGATTTGCCAGTTACTGGCTCCCAAGGCGCGGGATGCTTCAACAAAATCCATCTCACGGATGGACAACACACTGGCGCGAACAACACGGGCATAAATCGGTATGCTGATGACCGCGATCGCCAGCATGGCGTTGGTCAGTCCGGGACCGAGCACGCTGACAATGGCGATTGCCAAAAGCAAAAACGGGAAAGCCAGGACGACGTCCAGGATGCGCATGATAATGTTATCAGTCGCACCGCCCAGGAATCCGGCAATCGCACCAAGCAAGGTGCCCATGATAACGGCAAAGGCCACAGTCACGAAACCCACCAGCAACGAAACACGGGTCCCGTAGATGATGCGGCTAAATTGGTCGCGAACGTTCCCGTCAATACCCATGATGTGCTGTGGTTGGTCTTCCGGGCAGCCCAGAAGGTGGATACAGGGGCTTTCTCGTTTGCGTACGTCCTCCACGCCGATGAGAACCTGCTGGGGGTCGTAGGGAGCGATGAGCGGGGCGAATACGGCCGAAAGGACGAGCATGGCGATCAGGATCATACCGACAACGGCCGAGCGCTGTTGGAACAATCTCCGGATTGTCAACCGCCACAAACTATTTGACTTGAAATCGCCAATGGTTCCGGCTGTGGGATCGTCAAGAATGAGCTCGGCTACGGATGATTGGGGATCCGGCATTGGCTCGATTGGGTTACCGTCTGTCTCGCTAGCAATTGACATAACTTAATCCAACCGAATTCGAGGGTCCAGAATTGCATAGGACAGGTCAACCGCCAGATTGACCAGTACATAACCGACAGCAATGACGACGACAAAACCCTGAATAATGGGGTAGTCACGGGCAGTGATGGCTTCGTACAGGCTGCGGCCAACTCCGGACAGGCCGAAGATCGTTTCTGTAAGAATGGCCCCGCTTAGAACCAGCCCAAGCTGAAGGCCGACAATGGTGACGATGGGCAGGAGGGCATTGCGAAAGGCGTGCTTCATGACCACCTGCGATTGTGTCAGTCCTTTCGCTTTTGCGGTCCGAACGTAATCCAGTCCCAGCACCTCCAGCATGGCCGAACGTGTCATGCGCGCGATAATTGCTAACGGGATGGTTGCCAGGGCGACGGCCGGCAAAATCAGGTGCCGGACAGTGTCTCCCAGCACTGCCCAATCTCCGGTAATAATCGAATTGAAGATGTAAAAATTGCTCAGGAACTCGAAGAGGCTTGCTTTGAAAGTTCCGTCAACTATTTGCCAGCCATAAACCTCATAAAATGGGATGGGGTTTACACCGGCCGTTAGCCGGCCGCTGGGTGGTAACTGGAACGGTGTGTCCTTGAGAAGGAGGGCGAACACATAGGCCAGCATCAGCCCTAGCCAAAAGACCGGCATAGACACGCCAATATTGGCGCCAATCATTGTTGCTACATCAACCGCTGAATTTCGCTTTAGGGCGGAAATAATACCCAGGGGAATACCGATCATAACGGCAATTGTCAGAGCCGCAATCCCCAACTCGATTGTTTGTGGTAACCGTTCAATCAGGATTTCGCTAACGGGTCGTTTGAAGCGAATGGAATCCCCGAAATCGCCACGAACCATGTCGCCGGCAAAGATAAAAAACTGGGTTGTAATTGGTTGATCGAGGCCGCGTTCCTGGTTGAATTTGGCACAGATTTCAGGCGTCGCTTTCTCGCCCAGCATCGCTGTACACGGGTCACCGGGGATGGCCCGGGCCAGGGCAA
The DNA here is from genome assembly GCA_041390945.1 of Chloroflexota bacterium. Taxonomy (GTDB): domain Bacteria; phylum Chloroflexota; class Anaerolineae; order Promineifilales; family Promineifilaceae; genus Promineifilum. The sequence goes on along the minus strand of JAWKOY010000020.1, from coordinate 21,602 downwards.
ACGTGACGATGAGCACGCCCAGAATAACGGGGATGGCAGCCACCAGGCGACGAAGCGTATATTGAATCATGAGGTGTCTTGTGCCCCGGTGTAAAAGACTCGGTACTGTTGGACAAGGCAGGATAGCGACATACTGGCTATCCTGCCTCGCACCTTTTCGGCAAGAGGGTGCCCATCCGAAGACAGGCATCCCTCTTGTCAATTGAACATTTACTCAGCCGGTGCGTTGAGGAAACCACCCCATAACGCCGAGAAATAGGTGAAGGCCCTGGTGTTGCCGACATGCAGCGGATTTGCTGCATCCCACTGAACGTCGAAGGTAGCCACTACGTCATTGGCATCGAACGCAGATCCGTCGTGGAAGGTCACACCTTCACGCAGGGTGCAGGTCCAGACTGTCAAGTCTTCATTGGGATCACAACTGGTAGCCAGTGCCGGCTTTACAGCCGTGCCACCGATTTCGTAAGCCAACAGAGCCTCAGTAACCTGCTCGCAGGCACGCAGTGATTCACCATCTGTCTCATCAGCGCAATACAGACTGATTGGCTCGGCGTTCTGCATCCAGACGAAGGTGTCCTTACCCGGATCCATTACGGCGAAGTACTCATTGCCTAACGGGCTGACGTGTGCATTCTGCACGCTAGCCAGATATGCCGCACCGGAACCGCCGTGGGCGATCGGGATCATCGGGACCAACTCTTTGATCAGGTTGTTGGCCTGCTCGTAGAGCGGTGCGCGTGCATCATCACCGGCCAGAGAAGCGGCTTCTTGCAGCGTGCTGGTGAGATCGTCGAACTTATCACCGAACTGGGCAGAAGCGCCGGCGCCAAAGTGATAGTCCAGGAAGTTGGTCTGATCCGGATAGTCAGCACCCCAACCCAGGAGGTGGAGACCGGACAGCGAACCACTGTCGGCTGCGTCCAGGAAGGCACCGGATTCCATAACATTGATGGTGGCATCAATGTTCAGGTTTTCCTTCAACTGTGCCTGAATGTCCTGGGCAACGATGTTGGGATCCGGCAGATAGGAACGGACCACGTCGCGGTAGGCAATTTCAGTCTCGAACCCATCCGGGTAGCCGGCTTCGGCCAACAATGCACGACCTGCCTCCGGGTCGAACTCGTACCAGTCATCACCAACGCACCCATTCGGGATGGCGCAGGGGGTGAAGTGAGAAGCAACCTCGGATCCCGGGGGATAGAAGTTGTCAACGATGCGTGCCCGGTCAATGCTCATGGCAATCGCCTGACGGACGCGAACATCATCAAACGGAGCGTAGGTATTGTTCATACCAACATAGAAGATATTCAACGCCGGACGTTCCAGAAGCTGAAGGTTCGGGTCGTCACCAATCGTCCCGAAGTCATCGGGACCGGGGTTGTCAATACCGTCAACCGTGCCGGACTGGAGTTCCAGAAGGCGCGCGGCCGATTCCGACTGCCAACGGAAGACCAACGTATCGGCAATGGCTGTGTCACCCCAATAATCGGGGTTACTCTTGAAGACCAGTTCCTCACCACGATTCCAAGTATCAACCATGTACGGGCCGGTTCCAATCGGGGCTTCCAAGAGATCACCCGTGCCCCCAGTTGCTTCCAGATACTCGGAAGGCTGGATGGCGAATGAGGTGAAAGCCACCTTGGAGGGGAAGGCCGGATCAGGCGCGCACATTGAGAACTGAACGGTGTGCTCATCCAGAGCGGCGATCTCCTGGAACAAACCACCATAGTCACAGTCCGGAGCGGATACCACCATTGGCTCAAAATCGGCCATGGCCTCTTCGCCACCGGCAACTTCGGTAGCCGCTGCTGCAACGGTCGGGGCAACCTCTTCTACGGCTGCCTGAACGGTCGGAGCAACTTCTTCAACGGCCGCCTGGACTGTCGGAGCCAGTTCCTCGGCCGCAGCCTGTAGGGTGGGTGCAGCTTGTTCGACAGCGTCCTGAACAGCTCCGCCACCGGTACAGGCAGCAGCCATCAGGGCGATGACCATCAAGAGACCCAGAAGCAATAACTGACGATTCTTCATCTCTTTCTCCTTTTCTCCACTAAAACTGTTGGGTGGGAGCTAATCGACGAACACTCCCATATTGAATATTTAAAGATAGCACGCAAATATAAAAAGACAAGTAAAATACAGTATAAAGTGTCAATATAGTGACATTTCGGGGGCTTAATCTGCCACCGTTAGCTTGAGACGTGATTCCTACGTTATCTTGTGTCTATCCTCATTTTCTTCGATGTGGCCTTTCATAAGACTACTGCAACCTCGCTGCCCCAAAATGCGGCACACGCTATAATACCTTGCGTGAAAAACCGAGAGGTAGCTGACACATTTACCCGGATTGCCGATATGCTGGCGATTCGGGGGACAATATCCACCGCGTACTGGCCTACCGGCGTGCTGCGGAGAGCATTGATGCGCTGGGTCGCGACATCAATCAGATTTATGCTGAGGAAAACTGACCGAGATCCCGGCTGTCGGGGATACGCTGGCCGCCAAGATTGAGGAGATGCTCACCACCGGCAAGCTGGAGTTCTACGACAAATTGGCGCAGGAAATCCTCCCAGTCTGGTGGATATGCTGCGTGTGGAAGGGTTGGGGCCAAAACGGGTCAAACAGATATATGACACCCTGGGCATTGAGACGCTGGACCAACTGACGGTCGCTGCGCGCGAGGGTCGCTTACGCGATCTGCCGGGTCTTGGAGCCAAATCCGAAGCCAAGCTGTCGGCCGCCATCGAAGCGCTCAGTCGCCATGGGGATGATCGTACGCCGTTAGGGGTTGCCTGGCCGATTGCCCAGGAAATATTGGCTGAGTTAGCCCAACTTCCCGGCGTCAAGCGCACGGCCGTTGGCGGTTCGTTGCGGCGAATGCGCGATACGATTGGTGACGTAGACCTGCTGGTTGCGGCGGATGTTGATGCGGCCGAACCGATAATGGGTATTTCCGGGCGATGGATAGCGTGGAAAGCGTCAACGCCGCCGGTCCGACCAAGTCGCGTGTGACGCTCCATAGTGGGTTAGGTGTGGACTTACGCATCCTGCCGCTAGAACGATGGGGAACGCTGCTCTCGTATTTCACGGGCAGCATGGCCCACAACGTCCGCCTGCGGGAGCTGGCGCTTAAGCAGGGGCTGAGCTTGAATGAGCATGCGTTTACGCCGGAAAACGGGGACCCGGAAATCCTCTGTGTAGATGAGGAGTCGGTCTACAAAACGCTTGGCCTGCCCATTATTCCCACATTGCGGGAAGATCGGTGAGATAGAAGCTGCCTGGCGGAATGCCTGATGTCGTTCAGCCGAGGACATTCGGTCCGATCTCCACATGCATACGACCTGGTCTGACGGGACACTCAGTGTCCTGGATATGGCGCGCGCGGCACAGGCCAGCGGTATTATGGTTGCCTGTGTGATTACCGACCATTCAGCCAGTCTGGGGATTACCAACGGCCTGTCTGTTGAGCGTCTGCGTGAGCAGGCTAAAGAAGTGCGCGCGGCAGATCGTGAGATGGGACCGGATTTCAGGGTGCTGCACGGGACAGAGATGGAGATTCGTGCTGACGGCTCTCTGGATTTCCCGGACGATGTCCTGAGTGAACTGGACTTCGTCATTGCCAGTTTGCATACTTCATTGAGCCAGCCCCGTGAGCAGGTGACCCAGCGTATGCTGAACGCGATTGAGAACCCCCATGTAGACATGATCGCACATCCGACCGGGCGATTACTCCCGGACAGACCCGGCGCCGATCTCGACATGGATGCCATCTTTGCGGCAGCAGCGCGAACCGGGACCATTCTGGAGATTAACGCTCATTGGCAACGCCTGGACTTGCGTGATGTTCATGTGCGCCGTGCCGTTGAATTAGGCGTCAAGCTGGCTATAAACACCGATGCTCACCGGCCCGGCGATTTTGATAATCGGCATTTTGGCGTGGCGACGGCCCAGCGCGGTTGGGCAACAGCGGCCGATGTTGTCAATACCTGGTCGATTGAAGACCTTATCACCTACGTTTCTGACAAGTAACTGATCTTTGTCTTTCATGCAGCCTTCCATGATGACCGACCAGCCCGACAATGCTTTACCGATGGACCAGACACTTCTCTCGGCCGTTCGGTCTGTGGGAAAACGGCAGGCATATCCGGCCGGGCATGTTCTGGCAGAACAGGGGCAGGTTGAACATTGTTTCTACGTCATTGAAGATGGCGTAACCACAGTCACCCGAATAGATGAAGATGGGAACCTCCAGGAACTCAATAAACTCGGCCCCTCATCCTATTTTGGCGAGATGGGGTTACTGGATGACAGCCCCCGCTTTGCTACGGTAAAGGCCCACACAGATGTCGTTGTCCTGGAAGTAGACGAGGATGGCTTCGCTACTCTCGTCAATAACCACCCGGCGCTTGTCCTGAATATTGTTCAACGCGTGTTGGGATCCTTCCGGCAACTGGACAGCCGGACGATTGAGTCTTTACGCCAAAAAAACACATTGCTCGAGAAGGCCTATCGGGAGTTGCAGGCAGCCCAGGCCCAGCTTATTGAAAAAGAACGTCTGGAACGCGAGATGGAACTGGCGGCCGACGTTCAGCGCCGGCTACTACCCGGCTCACTGCCCAACATCAAGGGCCTTTCGTTTGCTGCGTATTTGGATACAGCCCGCATGGTCGGCGGGGATCTGTACGACATTCATGAAGTCGACGACGATCACGTCGCAATTCTCCTGGCTGATGTGGCGGACAAGGGGTTACAGGCGGCATTGTTTATGGCCGTGACCCGCACGCTGTTCTTCCAGGAATCTCAACATGCCCTGTCACCGTCAGCGGTAGCTTTACGTGTTCATCAGGGTCTGATGGCGATTGGTGGGGCTGATGACGGAGCATACAACGATGTGTTTGTCACGGCTTTCTACGGCGTGCTGACTCATCGGACCGGCGAACTCCGCTATGTTCGTGCCGCTCAAGATCGGCCGATAGTGTTGCACTCCGGCCGTTTACCTCAACCACTACCCGGTGATGGGCGGTTCCTGGGGATGTTGGACGGTCTGGAACTAGAGGAGTACTCAGTGACATTAGAGGCAGGCGAGGCACTGTTGATGATGAGTGATGGCGTTCCTGATGCCCACAACCATCTGGGTGAGGCGTATGGGAACGAGCGACTAAACATTGCCTTGCAATCAATTGAATCAACAAACGCTGAGGATGTAGTGCAATCTGTTTTGACATCTGTTCATAATTGGATGGGCGACACACCACTGTTTGACGATATGACGCTGGTTGCGCTCAGCATAGACTCCAACCACACCCAATCGGTGGGAACTTAAGTATGAATAGCGATAAACAAAGCGATACACGAGAGCCGGTCCCCTGGCTATGGTTGGGATTGGGTGTAGCCCTGAGCCTTGTTCTGCTGGTTGGAGCTTTCATCTGGCTGATGTCTTTCTTGTCCCAACCACCGGAGGAAACGGCCGTCGCTCAGGAGCCGACCATCCTGGTTCTGACAGCGCCGCCGCAGCCGACCAGCACGCCAACCGTATTGCGGCCGACGCCTACGGTCTTGCCTACCACAACCCCCCAGCCGACAATTGATGTATCGGTCGCGCCGCCAGAGTTAACGGTCGGTTATTATGCGACAGTGGCCGATACCGGCGGTGTGGGGCTGACGGTGCGTAACGGCCCCAGTACGCGGACGGTCCGTATCGTTGTCGCTTCGGAAGGGTCCAAGGTTTATGTGCTGGACGGGCCAACCGACGCTGATTCGTTACAATGGTGGCAGATCCGCTTGACCGATGGCACTGAAGGATGGGCGGCTGGTGACTTTCTGGTTCCGGCAGCCGGGCCATAGGGTTTATCCAGGTCAGCTAAACCAAACCATGCGAGGGCAACATGAATCCTGAGGAACGCGCCAAGGCGCTGCGTGAAGAGCTACGCTACCATCTCTATCGCTATCATGTTTTGGATGCACCGGTTATTAGTGATGGTGAGTATGATGCCCTGTACCGGGAACTGCTGGCGCTGGAAACTGAACATCCTGATCTGATTACCCCTGATTCCCCAACCCAAATCGCCGGTGCGCCGCCATTGGAGGCGTTTGAGAAGGTTCCCCATCCGGCACCCATTCTGAGTTTGATGAATGCCTTCAATGAAGAAGACCTGCGGGCCTGGCAAACCAGAACCGACCGCCTGTTGCCGTCCGAAAATATGGACCTGGAGTACGTGGTCGAACCGAAGCTGGACGGACTTACAGTCGTGCTGACCTATCGCAACGGCCGCTTTGAGCAAGGGGCAACACGGGGTGATGGCAGCGTTGGCGAGGGGATTACGACTAACCTGCGAACACTCAAGACGCTCCCCTTGCGGATTCCGGTTGATCCGGATGAAGCGATAGTCCCACCGGATTACCTGGTTGTGCGTGGTGAGGTATTTTTCCCACTGGATATGTTTGAGGAGTTGAACCGGAAGCGTCTGGAAGCGGGCGAACCCGCTTACATGAACCCGCGCAATACGGCCGCGGGATCGCTGCGCCAGTTGGACCCCGCCAAGACGGCCGAACGGCCGCTGCGCCTTTACTGCTACGATCTGATTATCTGGGATGGCGGCACTGTTCCCGACACTCAATGGGAACGACTGGCGTTCTTACAGAAGCTCGGTTTCCGGTGTCGCCTGATAATCGTTTCTGCCGCAATCTGGATGAAGTGGTTGAAACCTATCAGGACTGGATTATTAAACGCAACCAGATCAACTACGAAGTAGACGGCATCGTCGTCAAGATCAATGATCGCATTTTGGCAGATAGTCTGGGGTATGTAGGAAAAGATCCACGCGGGTCAATCGCGCTCAAGTTCCCGGCCCAGGAAAAGACAACAACTCTACTAGGTGTGGAAGTCAACGTCGGCCGAACAGGCATCCTCGCCCCCACCGCCGAACTGGAGCCGGTCGAGATTGGCGGCGTCATCGTGCGCAATGCGACACTTCATAATTACGACGAGATCGAACGCAAGGATATTCGTATCGGCGATCGGGTTATCGTCAAACGAGCCGGGGATGTGATCCCCTATATCGTGGGACCTGTTGCGGATCTGCGAAACGGGTCGGAACAGCCGATTGAACGGCCGACAGTTTGTCCGGCCTGTGGTGAGCCGGCTGTACAGTTGCCGGGGGAAGTCGCCATGTATTGCGAGAACCCGGCTTGCCCGGCCCAGGTTGTGCGACGGGTGGAGTATTTTGTCAGCCGTTCGGCAATGGATGTTGATGGCTTCGGGACGCAAACGGCCGCATTGCTGTACGAACTGGGACTGATTCATGATGTGGCTGATATCTATTACCTAAAGCGGGATGATCTCTTGCAGATTGAAGGTTTTCGCGACAAGAAAGTCGATAACCTGCTGGCTGGTGTTGAGGCCAGTAAAAACCAGCCGCCGGAGCGATTGTTAACTGCATTGGGAATTCGGTTTGTTGGCGGCGTGGTCTCGACATTGCTCATTAATGAACTGGGTAGCATTGATGCTGTGGGTGAGGCGTCATTGGAAGAGTTGCAGGGGATTGAGGGCGTCGGACCACAGATTGCCCAATCAATTGTGACCTGGTTTGGCAAGGAAAAGAACCGGGACATGCTGGAGAGGCTGCGTGCAGCAGGATTGCATTTTACGGCCGAACAACAAGACAGCCTTCCGCAGAGCGAGCAACTCCTGACGGGCCTGACCTTCGTCCTCACCGGCACGCTGCCAACCTGGTCGCGCGATGAAGCCGCAGACTTCATCAAGGCTAACGGCGGTAAGGTCACCGGTTCTGTGAGCAAGAATACAGACTATCTGGTTGCCGGGGAAGCGGCCGGGAGCAAGCTAGCCAAAGCGGAATCACTGGACGTGCCAGTGATTGACGAAGCGGCGCTTCGCGTCTTAGCCAGCGGCGATTGAGAAGAAGGGACTTAAGGGGCCGAAGTCGCGCAGCGAAAACCGATTGTTTTGTCGGCGTTGCCCTGCGGTGAGGGGAAGCGAATTACGCCACTGGCGAAGTTGCCTGTGTCAAACCACGAACCACCACGAACGACCTTTGCTGTACCCTCATCCGGGCCGGATGGATTTGCGGGTTCAGAACTACTGTAATAGTTGTCGCTATACCAATCCCCGACCCACTCCCAGAGATTGCCTCCCATATCGTAAGCGTTATAGGCGCTACGGCCGTCCGGGAAACTGCCGACCGGAGCTGCTGCAGCGAACCCATCAATGTAGTTGCGATTGGCTTGCGGCGCATCACATTGCGCGTCGCAGAAGTTGACCAATGTCCCGTCGAAGGCGTTTCCCCACGGGTAGATGGCGGATGCCCATTCGTCGGGATTCCATATGGCTGCTTTTTCCCACTCTGCTTCTGTGGGGAGCCGGGACCCGCGCCATTCGCAGAAAGCATTTGCCCCGTACCAGGTCACACCGGCAACCGGGTTCATGGCTAGCTCCGGTTCAATCTGGTAGCCGCTTCCATCCGTTAGTTGAATCTGGCTCTCGTCGGTGGAGATGCAGTCTGCTTCTCCGCAATCGAAGATTTCTTCAGCACCGGCATTGAGGAAGGTCAGGTAATCCAGATTGGTCACTTCAAATTGGTCAATGTAATAGGGAGCGACCAATACCGCGTGCTCAGGTTCGGAGGCCGCAAACCACGCGGGGTCGCAACTGGCACCACTGAACGTGCTACATTCAGCCAGCATGGATTCTGCGTCTGCGCCCATCATGAAGAAGCCGCCGGGTACGAGCACCATCGTACTTCCACCGGAGACAATTTCCTCCGCCAGGGGCGTGGGTGATGGCTCCGGTGTTGGCGAGGGTATAGGTGTTGGTGATGGTTGCGGCGTCGCGGTCGGCAGCGCTGTAGATGTCGGCAATGTCGTTGGTTCTGCCGGAAGCGTTGAGGAAGGCAGAGGGGGGACAGTCGCTACGGCCGAGGAAGCCGGCTCACTCGTGCTAACGGGAGCGGCAGCGGCGTTTTCAGATACAGCGGTTGAGGACGGAGCCAAAGACTCGCGTGTCATCTGGCCTCCGGCCGCCACTGTTGCGCTGAGCGGTTCCAGAGTGGACTGCAATTCTACAGCCACGGTGGCAATGACTGAACTTACTTCTGCTCTGGTGCAGGAAGTTAACAGAGAGAGGGCAATCAAGGCGGAAAACAGAATACCCGGATAGATGCGGCGTACAGGGCTATATGCCGAATTGGATTGTGACGACATTGGACCGAGCCTCCGGGTAGTAGATAGTGGGGGAGAGGTGGCCGGAAAACCCGGCCACCTTTACTTTCGGAAAATGTTACGTATTAGCGAACAGTTTCGGCATCCCAGTGGATTTCTGTGAAACTGTTGCAAGCCTCATCGCCATGGAACTTGATGTCTTCAGGGCTGGCGTTGCACCAGTTGAAGAAACCATTGGACGTATCGGTCGTGCCGTCGGCAGCGACGATACTGACATCGTCTATGACAAACATTGTCCAGCCGAAGAATTCAGGGAACTTACGGCCAACCATAATGTGGAAGTACTGTCCGGGGTTGATCTGTACCGTCTCATCACGGCCGACATAGTTACAAACCTCGTCGCCGTTATCGCAAACGTACTGGTCAGGATAGAGCTCTCTCCAATCGGTGACCATTCCCGGATTTTCCTCGTCGCTGATTGCGTACCAGGCCATGCTATTGTAGGGGCCGGTTCGGCCGTCTTCGAATGCGGTCGCGCTGATCGAAACGTAGTAATGGCCTGGGGCCGGGATGCGCGTCAATTGCTGATGCGCACCGGCGTAATAGCCGCCTTCCGTTGCACCGGAATTTTGAATGAACCAGCCCATGGCGTTGTTGATGCCTTCAGGGTTGGCCGGCAGTGCGAGGTCAAATTCATTCAGGCGACCGGCCGTCCATCCGGCCTTGTTATCCCGCCAGAATACCCATGGATCGGACGGACCCAGGTCAGTGCCCCAAACGGTGAAATCACCGTTGTCAATCAGGCTCGCTGAGGCGTCTTTACTTCGATCCGGGGTGTACTCGCTGTACGCATCATCGGACGAGGTATAAGTCACGACCAACTCGGCGAAAGCGCTGGCAGTGAGGCCAATCACCAAGAGCACGCCCAGAATGATCGCTAGTTTAGCTTTGTTCATGTGAGTTCTCCTTGTCTTACCACCTTGTTATCATGTGCTATCAGAGGATGCCGAACTCATCTCGCAAGTCAATTCAGCTTCCCATGATGCGATGCTCCGGGCGAATATCGCCGGGCGTTATACCAATACTGTTTGTGAGTAACGATACAATACGGTCAATACGTTTTCCCCTCCTGTTTGACTTCCGGTAGCCTGAAGCCATCCTCCTGAACCTGATGAATGTTCCAATCTCTGTGACTAATTTTTACCATAGGCCGGTACCGGGCTGCGTGAAGCGGTGGTTAAATTCACGTTGAGGTAGGGCGAATGAATGTGCTAAACAGCATATTCGGTGGGTGCCTATAGCGTTTAGCCTGTCTACAATTCGGATTTATGGCTATGAGGAAAACATCCAGGTTGCTGGTGAATCATCTGGACGCGTGGGTTGTGGCGATGGCAATCGTGGTGGCCGCACTACTGGTTCACGCTCAACTTGCTTTGGAAACGCTCCCGCTCGTACTGGTAATCGGCAGCGCGTACTGGTTGGCGTTTGCTATTAACGATTACTTCGATGCTCCGCAAGATCGGCTGGTTTCGCAGAAGGCAGACGGTAACTACTTTGCCGACAACGAGACGCCGCGTAGATGGTTTTGGTTGGTCGCAACTGCTCTCATCCTCTTCATTATTTTGGTCATTACGGGATATGGTTGGACCGGTTGGCTGGTTGTTACCATTGGAGCATTTGCCGCCTGGGCATACTCGGCGCCGCCCATTCGTCTCAAGGAACGCCCCGGTCTGGATTTGGTGAGCCACGCCGTCTTCGTTGAGTCCTACCCCTATGTGGCCGCTTTGCTGCTAATGAATGTGACCCCAACGCTCCTCGACGGATTCATTCTGGTTGCTCTGTTCCTGAGTTCGCTCTCGGCCCAGTTGGAGCAGCAGCTACGCGATTTTGACCTGGATGAAACGACCGGTCGAACCTTTGCTACAGTTGCCGGTCGCCAAATTACCTACAGACTGCTGGTGGGTGTAACGCTGACTTTGCTGGTTGGTGCAGGAACGTTCTATCTCCTCAAAGGTGTACCGGCTTATCTGGTGCCCTTCGGGTTTATCCCCTTACCGGCCCTGTTACATCGGTTGTGGCGTGGCCCGTCTCAGCCTCGCTCACCCGGACTTGTCGTCGCAACAGCGCTTGTGGGGCTGGGGTATACAATCTGGCTGGTGGTGCAGGCTACCGGGTTGAATTAAACATGCCGGGTATCGGCTGACAGGGGAAGCGACAAGGACCATAGCCTCTGTCACACGCATTAATATCTGGTTTCGGTGGTTGCAGCATCAATCTGTAGGTATATAATGCACTGTTTGTTTGAATAACTTGCCGGTGAAATCGGCTTGCGGAATGGAAGTAATATGCGACGTAGTGATTTGATCTGGTTAATAGTAATTCTACTGGTTGTGGCCGGGGGTGTCTGGATAGTAACCAGCCCCAATTTCCCTATTCGATTAGGCTTGGACTTACAAGGCGGGCTGCAGGTACTCCTTGAGGCGGACGTGCCGCCTGACCAGGATATCACGGCTGCCCAGATGGATACCTCTCGTCAGGTCGTGGACCGACGTGTGAATGCCCTGGGTGTTACCGAGCCACTGGTTCAGGTTGAGGGCGACCGCCGTATTCTGGTTGAGTTGCCTGGTGTGGATGATCCTGAGGAGGCTATATCGCTGATCCAGGAAACGGCGTTGCTGGAGTTTGTGGATACCGGCGATACATCATTACCTGAAGGGACGTGTATTCGTACGTCACTCAGTGATGAACCGTCACGCTGTGAATTTTTACCGGGCCAACCACTGACCTCGACGATCGAATCCCCAGCGCCAACCTATCCCACTGTGATGACCGGTGCGGGACTGCGCGACGCGACGGTTGGGTCAGATCAGTACGGCCAGTTTTTCGTTGACTTTGTGCTGACTGATGAGGCCAGCGATATTTTTGCCGAACATACCGGAAACAACGTCGGCAAATTCCTGACGATTGTACTGGACAAAGAGGTCATCTCCAGCCCCGTTATCAACGATGTTATTGAGGGCTCCGGCCAGATATCCGGTCAGTTTACTTGGACGAAGCACAGAAGCTGGCGTTGCAGCTTAAATACGGTAGCTTGCCGGTGCCGTTGCGGATTGAAAGTACGCGTCAAATTGGTGCGACGCTAGGTGAGCAATCCATTGACGCCAGTATTCGCGCAGGCATTATTGGTGTTATTGCTGTGCTCCTGTTCATGCTTATTTACTATCGGCTCCCAGGCTTGCTGGCAGATATTGCCTTGATCATCTATGTACTGATCAGCTTCGCTGTGTTCAAAGGTCTTTCCGTTACGCTGACACTGCCGGCAATCACCGGTTTCTTGCTTTCAACCGGTATGGCTGTTGATGCGAATGTGCTGGTGTTTGAGCGAATAAAAGAAGAAATCAGGCGCGGGGCGCATCTGTCCGACGCCATTGATACGGGCTTTAGTCGAGCGTGGTCATCCATTCGTGACTCCAATGTTGCCACGATTGTTATTTCCTTTATCTTGTGGACATTCGGCCGAAACTTTGGTGCCAGTTCCGTGGAAGGCTTTGCAATCACTCTGGCGATTGGTGTGATCATCAGTATGTTTACGGCCGTCCTGGTCACGCGTACATTGGTACGATTGGTATTGGGCGGCAATGCCAAGTGGTTGAATGAACAGCCGTGGCTCTTGGGCGCTCAGTAAATTCAGGTTTTAGTTTGAACTTCTCTGTATACAGGATGAAGGCGTAACCATGTCCTTTGTATTTCACATTATTGAAAACCGGCGATACTACTTTATCTTTTCGGGGATACTGATCACACTAGGCATTATTGCCATGCTCGTATCCTATTTCCTCACCGGCGCACCATTCCGCATGGGTGTGGATTTCCGTAGCGGTACCCGTTTTGAGATTCAGTTTACCGAGCCGGTTACTGAAAATGAGATCCGCGATGTCTTTGCCCAATTTGGCATCGCCAACCCATCCATCATCGCTTTGCGCGGTGAAGGGCTGGAGAACGCCTGGCAGATTCGCGGCGAGTATGTTGAGCCTGGAGTCGGTCTGGCAATTCAGCAAGCGTTGGGCGAGCAGATTGCACCGCTTGTCCCCAACACCAGCCTGGTCACAAGCGTTAGCCCGTCAATCGGTAACGAGGTAACACGAGCCGCTATCGTGGCCGTCCTTGTTGCGGCGGTAGTTATTCTCTTCTACATCATTGTCGTTTTTCGTCAGGTACCGAACCCCTTCCGCTATGGCGCGAGTGCTGTAGCGGCTCTATTCCATGATCTATTTGTCGTCATGGGATTTGCAGCCATTACCGGTTTGGTTCTGGGTTGGGAAGTAGACGCCTTGTTCCTGACGGCAGTCCTGACCGTTGTCGGCTTCTCGCTCCAGGATACCATCGTTCTCTTCGACCGGATGCGTGAAAATATCGCCCGTCGGCCGTCGGAGAGTCTGGAGACAATCGCCAATCGTTCCATCCTGGAGACTATTCACCGTTCACTCGTCACCCAATTGAGTGCCATGTTTATCATGGTTGCTATTCTTCTCTTCGGCGGTGTGTCCATCAAACCGTTCATTGCCACCCTTCTGGTCGGCCTCTTGAGCGGTACGTATAGCTCTATCTTTATTGCTGTACCGCTGTTGGTTTCATGGGAGAACGGCGACATTCCTCTGTTGAATGGTCAACCGGCCTGATAGTGCTTAGATGCAAGCCCTGTTTGTAGATTCCGGCAAACTGACCCTTCGCCGGGATGTGCCGATCCCTGAGCCTGCCCCGGGTGAAACGCTCATCCGTATATCGCTGTGCGGTATTTGCTCGACTGATCTGGAAATCGTGCGAGGCTATGCTGGATTCAGTGGAATCTTGGGGCATGAATTCGTTGGAGTTGTAGAGCGAACAGGGTCAACCGAAGATGAGAACTGGGTCGGCCGTCGTGTGGTTGGCACAATCAACATCGGCTGTGGGGAGTGCAACGAGTGTCTGGCGAACGGACCGGAGCATTGCCCGAATCGTACGGTTCTGGGCATCATCAACAAGGACGGTATTTTTGCCGACTACGCCGTCCTGCCGGTAAGCAATTTGCTGCCGGTGCCGCAGTCAATTCCTGATGAGCTAGCCGTTTTTACCGAACCTCTGGCGGCTGCTCTACGCATTCGTGAACAGATTCCGGTTCGACCAACGGCACGAATTGCTGTAGTCGGTCCGGGACGATTGGGGCTGCTGGTCGCCCAAGTTTTGGCATTAAGCGGTAGCAAGGTGATTGTCTTCGGCCGTCGAGCGGAATCGCTGTCGCTACCGGCCAATCTGGGTCTGGCAACCGATCTGATTGAGAATGCGGCCGATAACAGCTTCGACCTGGTTGTTGAGGCGACTGGCAACGACGCCGGTTTTTCTCATGCCTTGCGCATTGTCCGACCACAGGGCACGCTGGTCCTCAAATCCACCTTTGCCGGAAACGCCAACCTCAATCTTACCAAGCTCGTAGTAGGTGAGGTCACCGTGGTTGGCTCGCGCTGTGGTCCGTTTGCACCAGCCTTGCGCCTGCTGGAACAAGCAGCGCTGGCCGGGGACAAAGCCACAAGTGTAGTCCGCATTCGACCGCTTATTAACGCGGAGTACCCCCTCAATGAAGCGCTGGCCGCATTTGAATATGCCGCTCAGCCCGGAATCCGTAAAGTTCTGGTTCGGCCGAATTAGGCCCGTCCTCGACTACATCGTCTCAAATGTTTGATTGATGGCTTCCTGTAACAGGGCAACCATCTCGGCATTGATCCTCGTTGATGATCAGCGGCGGGCCGAGCATCGGATCGACATCACCCCGCTTCCCGTCAACGCATCCTTGCGAATAATAACTAATCAACCCCAGATCAAAGGCCCGCTGCCAAACTTCCAGAGCCAACTTCCTTTTAGCCGGGAACGGCTCCCTGGTTTCCCTATCAGCGACCAACTCGACACCCCAGAATAGTCCCCGGCCGCGAATGTCGCCAACATTAGGATGTGTGCCTAGCGCTTCAACCAGTTGGTCGCCCAGTGATCGGCCGACCGTGGCCGAGTTTTCAATCAGATCCTCGCCAGTGAGGATTCGCAACGTTGCCAGGCCGGCTGCTGCCCCGACGGCGTGGTGGCTGAATGTACCTCCGTGATTGAAGTCGCCGAGAGACTGCCGTAGCTGTTCAACATCGTCTCCCTTGGCAGCAATGAATCCCGTGGGGAAGTAACCCCGGCTGCGCCTTTCGATGTGATCAGAATATCCGGGGTTACCTGCCAATGGTTGATGGCCCACCAGGAACCAGTGCGCCCCAGCCCAACCAGAACCTCATCGGTAATCAGCAAAACGCCATAGCGGTCACATATATCTCCCGAACCAACGGCCAATAATCATCCGGTGGTAATGCTCCTCCCAGCGTTGCGCCGCTGATTGGCTCGGCAATAAATCCGGCTACGTTTTCCGGGCCACAGGCTAAAATCATTTCTTCCAGTCGCCCGGCTAATTCGGCACCGCTCAGGGGATACCGGTAGGTGTATGGGGTCGGGATATGGGGCATGTCGTGCAGCATGCTCAGGTAGGGCGTTCTCATTGACGGACGGCCGCTGACAGCTAACGCACCCAGTGTCATGCCGTGATAGCTTTGCCAACGGGACAGGATCAGGTGCCGCTTGTGTTCACCGCGCGCCATCTGGATCTGCCGGGCCAGTTTGATGGCTCCCTCAACAACCTCTGACCCACTGCCCAGGAAGTAAAACCGGGCATCCGGAATCGGGACTATGGAAGCCAGCTCGGTGGCGTATGTCTCAATCGCTTCACTGGTAAACATACGCGCATGGATATAGGCCGCAGACTCCGCTTGCCGGGTCATTGCCTCGACGATCTCCTGGCGGCCATGACCAACATTGACGACCATCGGCCCTCCTGAGCCGTCAATATACTGTTTGCCGGTATTGTCGTAGAGATAAATCCCCTGACCGTGAGAGATCATCGGCCGGGGATGGTCCATTGAACGATAGAACACGTTGCCGTGTGGATGGGAGTATTGCATGAGATCCTCGCCCAAATTGAATTGTCAGTCTACTAATTGTTGAGCTTCAAGAGTAAATCCACGGTTGCGGCGGCCGTCAGTCGCCGTTGTTCCCGGGCCGAAATGGACGCCGGTTGTCGCCATTTTGTAATCCGGTGCCGTATGAACCGAATTGAGTATGATTTGCACCCTGAATAAGGACGAAGCTTGTGTCTGGGGGAGTCTATCCGCGCTTGCCAATACCTCGCCCATATCCGCTACACCATCCTCATTCCCATAGATTGATGTTACTCGGATGGGAAAATCTGATAGATCTGTACGTTGCGCCGGGTAAGCGGCGTACAGCACAAGGCCGTCTACCATATTCGGGTTAGCCGCGACGAACTGGGCAGCCATCGCGCCACCCAACGAATGCCCACCAATGGCCCATGATTCGATGTCTGGAAACGCCTCAATGATTTGACTGGCTGAATTGATATCGGCGACGGCCAGGTTGAATGGTGCCGGATCAAGGACAACCAGAAACCCGTCTGCGGCGATCGTTCGGGCCAGAGAGGCATAGGCGCGGGGATCTACCCAGCCACCGGGATACAGGATGTATCCGGTTGTTGGTGGGGGGCCGGTCGGTGTGAATACGTACCAATCGTGGTCCCCGACCTGAGTGACAGTGACTGTTTCATCTGAATTCAGGGCTGCCAGTGCCTCATCAGTCGCGGCATTACGGCTTGTTGCTGCGGCCGTCGAAATCAGGCCGGCGGCGATTGCTCCCAGAATCAGAACCTCCAAGGATGACGAGGAGTGTTCGGACAATGCGCATGGACGACCTTTAGCGATAAAGACCTTCCGGGTCAAGTTCTTCGCGGATAATAGCCAACTCATCAGCCTGTGGCGGAGTCATTTCGCGGACATCATCCGCCACGCGAAGCGGCCAGCCCACTTCTGCCTGAACATTCTCTACCGTTTGACCTGGCGCCAGTTCAATCAGCATCATCTCTTTTGGCGGATTATCAAAACTAAACAGCGCCTTGTCGGTAATTACTAGATCCGGTCCTGCGCCGGGCATACCGGCTGCTTCACGAGCGCCGGGGCCGGTCAGGTGGCCGCCGCTGGTCAGGAAATCGAGTTTGTCCACAAATGCCCGCCTGGAGAGACGCATGATCATAAAGATACGCTTGGCGTTGATGGCAATTTCGCACGCCCCGCCGGAGCCGGGCAGCCGGACCTTGGGGGAGGCATAGTCGCCTATCACAGTAGTATTCAGGTTGCCAAAGCGGTCAATCTGTGCGCCACCTAACAAGGCCACATCAATTAGCCCACCTTGCAGATAGAGCATAAACAGGTCGGCCATGCTGACGACCGACGTGGCCCCGCTGACCAGAGTGGGGTCGCCAATGGAAAGGGGCAGTCGGGCCGGTTGTGCGCCGAATACACCGCTTTCGTAAACCAGTTCCATATCCGGGGAGTGACTGCGACGAGCCAGGTTGCAGGCAATATTGGGTAGTCCCACGCCGACAAAGACAACCCGGCTGCCTTCCAATGCGCGGGATGCCCCCACAATCATTCGCTCAGAAGATGTTACGGACGTTGTATCAATGTTACTCATGGTCAATATTGGCCGCCAGTTCTGAAGGCAAGACCTGTTCAGTCAGCAGCTTCACAAAAACACGTTGCGGATCATCCTGCTGCATAATGAGATCATATCCGGATGTATAGGTGAACACGTATGCGCGATAGAGCGGGTGTGACAGGAAGTTGAAACTTTTTCTCGGCTCTGGCGGGGTGCTCAGACCGTAGGTCTTGATGTAGTCAATCGTTTGTTCGCGCGGGACAAACGGCCGGAATGGTAAAAGATCGCAGCATTTCCGGTGACATACCGCAATTGGCGCAGCGCATTACCAATTGCCTGGCTCTGTTCGGTCGCTTCCCGCGCGGCACCGTTAAGACCTGCGGCCGGTAATAGCACATCCCTGGTCCACGCATAACCGCTTCCTTCCGGGAAGATCATCTCCAGCGCAGTGGTGGCAATACCCTCGGCAATAACGGCCGCCGGCGAGAGCAAAATCATGGCCGACTGCTCGGCATACCCACGCTGGTTGTACAGCGCTTCTTCCTTGAGCAATGCTTCCGTATGATGGCCGGGGTATCCTTCATGGGCAAATGTTCCCAGCAGGGCGGCGCCGGATAACGGAATATCCGTATTGAACTCGATCAGGGATCGGCCGCTGCCCAGGTACCAGTTGTATGCGCCCCATGGCTGATTGCTGGTTAGCCGGACTTCAACTGACTCGTCGTCGGGTAGCGAAACAAGGCCAGTCGTTCGATTGCGTGTTTCGGCCTGTGCCAAATCAATCAAGGACAAAGCGTCCTCAGGATCAATTTCGAAAAGCTGCCGATGTTGGTTCATCCGCTCAGTGAGCGACGGTCCGGGCGGCAGGGCATTGTCCAGCATATTGTGGGCTTCAAGGAAGGCGTCTTCGCTAACCGGCTCCGGGTGAACATTGTATAGACGCCGAACTTCATCCACGTAATCGACCTCAATGCCATCAATAAGGTCAAGCATACAGGTCATGGAGTCCAGGGTTACCTGAAGGTAGCGACTGCGTGCCGGATCCCCATCGGGCACGGATGCCTGTAACTGGCTAACCAGTTCCCGGAGTACGGGAGTGGACGGTAACTCGGCCGAGTTGACAGCCTCTTTGATTTCTGACGGCCCGTAGTATGCGTCAACGTATCCGGGGAAATGACGATCGATGGATAGGGCCAGTCTTAGGTAATCACGGCCGAAAGCGTCTGGTTGGGTCATGGTATCTCCTCTCGGTTAGTCGTAACGGCCGTAATTTACAGGTTCGGCGGGCAAGCTCCCCGGCGCAAGGCCATCAATTCGTTCCTGCCCTAATTTGGCGAGGTATGCTGCACGGTCCGGTGACCTCATACACCCATTCGCGTAGCCATTCTTCCGGTTGAATCCTGCTCGCGTGAGAACTTCTCCCAGTCCAGATAAAAGGCGTTATCGCGGTCATAATAACCCCGGAACATAGCTGGGATGGGCGCCATATGGTTCATGAACGACTGCATCCACGATGAGTCCGGGAATGAGTGTCCGGTTTGGATCACGCCGGATGACGTCTTCGTCTACAATTTCCTCAACTACCACGACGACATGGCGTGATGCAAAGCCACTTCCTTTTGCGTTCCCAACAATCCCCATAGATGGGTATTGCCTTACGCATCCGCACGCTGGGCGTGGATAAAGGCGACATCAGGATTGAGCGGCGGCACAACAGCAATGGACCCCCTCACCATACGGGCTTTCAACAAAACGAATGAGTGGATTAACCGACGGCATATCGCTAGCCGGTATAGCTCTGCAAGGGGAAGAACGGCAGCTTGCTGGCCCCGGCCAGGTAACGGCCGACCATACCGAAGTGGGAGTACTCCTCAATCTCCAGCGGGTGGGGGATGCCTTTTTCAATTGCACGGCGAATGCAGTGCAGGCTGCCGACGCCGGGATTGCCCAGGTAACTGAAGATGAGCTTGCGGGCGACACCGGCGGCGATCATCTGATCATAAATCAGATCCGGCGTAAGGCGGCAGAGCACAAGGTCTTTTTTATGCTGGCGGATAATCTCATGGGCCGCCGCAAATCCAATGAAGGCGGTGAACCCTTCGATGGCTACCGTACCCCCGTCATGGACGTAGCGGTGCACGGCGTCGTGCATGCTCAGTAATTTATTGGTAGAGGGCATAGGCTGGCTCAATGGGAAAGAAAAGCCGGATGGCAAGCGTGCTCACCATCCGGCCGTGTTGAAAAGAGTTAGTCAATAACAGTTTGACTTTGTTCGTGCATATACTGCTGAACGTAATAGAAACTGCCGGCAGCTTTTCCGGTTGAACCGCTGCCCTTCCATCCGCCAAATGATTGATATCCCGGCCATGCGCCGGTCGTGGCTCCGCTGGCACGGTTGACGTAGACAACACCGGCCTCGATATTGTCGAGGAACCATTGAATTTCGTCGTCATCTTCGCTGAAGAATCCGGCCGTCAGGCCATATTCGACGTCGTTGGCCTTCCTCATGGCCTCATCGAAATCATCAAAGGACTCGATCATGACGATGGGCAGGAACATCTCCTGTTTCCAGAGCGGATGGTCTTCCGGCGCATCATCGACGATGGTCGGCGCGACGAAGTAACCGTTGCCTTCCAGTAGCTCGCCACCATACACGATGTTGCTGTTCTCGCTAAGCATGTCTACAAAGCGTTTGTAGTCTTCATAACTGCTCTTGTTGATGACCGGCCCCATGAAGTTGTCCTTGTCGGTGGGGTCGCCAACGTTGATCTGCGAGGTTAGGTCGGCAAGCTTCTTCGTAAACTCATCCTTGACATCTTTATGGACATAGATGCGGGAAAGCGACGAACATTTCTGGCCCTGCAATCCGAAGGCGGAACGCATACAGCCCAATGCGGCCTTATCCAGGTCAGCCTTGTTACTGACGATGGTCGGGTTCTTGCCGCCCATCTCAGCGACGCACGGACGCGGATAGCGTCCCTGAACGAAGTTGCGGAGGATGTTCATGCCGACGTCGTAACTGCCGGTAAAAGTAATACCGGCTACATCGGGATGATCTACCAGCGTTTGCCCAACTGAGCGGCCGCCGCCGGTGACGAAGTTAAAGACGCCGTCAGGAATACCTGCATCACGAAAGGCGGTTGTCAGAAGCCAGCCGGTATACGGCGTGTCGGTGGCAGGCTTGAAAACGACCGTATTGCCCGCGACAAGGGCCGCGCTACTGGGGCCACCGGCCAGCGCACCGGGGAAGTTGAACGGCGAAATAACTACCCAGACCCCATATGGTTTGAGGACACTGCGGTTGTGATGGTGTTCGCTTTCGTTCTTGAGGCCGCGAGAGAACCCTTCGTTGGCCTCCATGGCATCGCAGTTGTAACGGATGAGATCGGCCGTTTCTTCGACATCGCCCAATGCCTCAAGCCGATTCTTGCCGACTTCGAGGCTCATCACTGCACCCATGTCAAAAAGACGCTCACTGATCAGATCGGCCGCGCGACGTAAAATAGCAACGCGCTCCTGCCAGGGAGTATCCCGCCAGCCGGGGAAAGCAGCCTTGGCTGCGGCTACCGCGTCGTTGGCGTCCTGCTCGGTGCCCTTCTGAAAGTAAGCCATTACCATGTTGGTATCAACGGGAGTGACCTTGGCGAAGGTTGTCTCGGCCGTTCGCTCCTGACCGTTGATAAACATGGGGAAAGTTTGCCCCGCATTAGCCCGCACACGCTCCACGGCCTCATCGTAAAGTTGATGAAGCAGGGGATCGGGGCTAGCCAGAGTTGAGTAAGTGACTTTGAACTTGCGTTCTGTTGTCATGAAAACCTCCTCTAAGGTAAGGATGTGTGGAATACAGTGGAAATGAACTTGCG